>CAVOUC010000029.1:0-509868 GCA_963699485.1 uncultured Alphaproteobacteria bacterium
ACTGACATTGGGGTACATTACCCCAAGGTCTCCGGTTCAGATCCGGCCAATAACTCAAGGGGTTACGGCAAAAAGCTGTAACCCCATTTTGTTGGCCGGTGACCTTTAAGAATAGGGTAGCCGGCCGGCTTTTGGGCGTCTAACGAAAAACATGTTCTTCTCGGATGCCATGCCGGCTTCTTTATTTTCTGGCCTGGATGGTTCGATATACGCATCTCCTTCCTGATTCGGACACTGGAACACCAGGGCATCCCCGGCCTTCCATCCGGTTATCTCAATCCTTTTCGTCTTACTATTGTCTACTAACGTTCGCATTTCCTTTTTCGAGTATTCCGAATTATTCATATCACGGGGGCCGATTATTTGGACGTGATTATGCAGCTCATGGGCAAAGACCTCAAGGCCCGGTTCGTGTTCATCAAGGAGCGGGCGGAGTTTGCCGGGCTGGATATAGAAAGGTCTAGAAAGGCTGCGAAGAAGGGGATTTGGAAACAGGCGAGGGGCAGGTGCCAATGGATAAGGCGCCTGCCTTTTTTTGAGTGGGGAAAGTTAAATTGATGCCCATTTTGAATTATTTGAAACTGAACGAATGTATCAAATTCGCGGCGATCGAAAGGGAAGTCAGTGATCTCATAAGTGACAAAAAATGACACTAAGGCAGGCAATAGTTGACAAAAAACGTACACAATTGCATGCAACATGAAATTATCTATTTAATATTTCAATATGTTATGTTCTGGTATTCAATATGCAATTAATATGATAGTATCAACTAATAATATTAGATAGAACTAATAATATTAGTTGATACGAACCAAAATAAGCGTGAACGAGTCACGCAAATACAAAGGGAGGTAGTTATGAAAAAGATAATGTTGATAGTAGCGGCAGTAGCGATTGTTCTTGCCATGGCAGGCGGTGCTTATGCAGCAGGAAGTATTTCACCAACGGTGACCGTAACGGGCTCGGTAAGCGGCATATGTAAGGCGGGTACAGCTGGCGTTATGGCGTTTTCAATTCCTGATCCTTCTGCACCTGGCCCGATCACTGCGACAGTAACGGATGCGACTGTTTTTTGCACAAATAATGCAGCGTTTACTGTTACAGCAGCCAGCCTGAATAAGGGCGGCGCTACAGCTAGCTGTGCATCTCCGGGCGGAATCATCGGAACCCTGAAAGATGCTGGTAGTAACACGATGGACTACACATTTACCTGCGGTGCCGCTGGTGGCGCCGGCCAAGGGTTTGGTGCTGGCAAAGACCGGCCCCTCAGCCTTGCCGGTTCCATTGCGTCAGCCGCATATATAAATGCTGCAGTAAGTTCCACATATGCGGATACGGTAACGCTGACGATCACCTATTAATTGTATCGCAGAATAAACCTCAGTTGTCTTGAGGGAAGGCAGCGGCAGCACTCAGGGGTAAAAGTCATTGTAGTCAGGGAGGTGCCCCCGGCAAAAGCCGGCGGCACCTTTCGGATTCTGATCAGACGACGAGAGGAGGCAATGCATGAAAAATATTCTCTTGACCGCGGTTATAGTCATGATGATCACCGCTGTTGCTGGCAGTGCTTCGGCAGCGCCTCCGTCGGGATTCGCTTCCACAGCCATCGTGGTGAACGCTCAGATAGCAGCGGTGTGCCAGGAAGCCTCGCATGTCTCTTTCCCCAATCCGATCACCATCGATACGCTGGCGGGCTCCGATCAGACATTTTTACCGACCGTCGATGAGGCCGTAAGATGCTCCAACGGCACCATCTTCAACGTTAAAGTGTCCAGCGCCAACGGGACCGCCGTTGGCCAGGCCTGCACGTCGAGCGGTGTAAGCAGCATGGCACTCAGATCAGCGGGAGCGCCGAGAGACACGATCGCATACACCTTTATGTGCGCAGGCAACACCGACGGCGCGGGCCATTTCACAGGCGCAGGAAACACCACCGCGAAGGCTCTCGGCATCAGTATAAAGGTCCTGGCTGCTAATGCCCAGGCCGCCCTTGCCCATGCCGACTATTCGGACACGGTGACGCTTACGCTCTCTTATTAGTATGAGAAGAGATCCGACGACCCGTAGACTGGTCGAGGCAGCCTTACAGCCTTCAGTGATGGAAAATATTCAAGATGACCGGTGCCGAATCATATGTAGTCGAAACAATTCATGGTTGCTGATTGTAAGATGGCATGGCAGCATAAACGGCGCGGTATGGCCTTCCAACATCTCAAATCACGAATATGCCTAGCTGTTCTCACCAGAGAAACGTGCAATCATCCACCTCTCTTTTGCGTGAACATGTAATCGATATAGCCGACGATCTGATTCTTCGCCTCTTCGGAAACCTGTCGAAACTTTCTCACCATCTGTATCTCCACTGGACTCATGATCTTCTCAAGATAATCGCACTGCTCCTGGGAAAGCGGAAATATCCGTTTCCCGTGTTTCAGTTTCGATTGTGAGGGAGAAAGGAAGTAACCTTTGACCTCTACAGGAACCTTCTCCTGGTGCGCAGCCAGGATCAATGTCGGCGCGTCCAGGCCCAGTCTTTTCGCTATGATGCTGAGGGTCCTGTCTTTCGGGATATGTTCCCCATTCATGGTGACTCGCAGGATCTCCGGACTGATCCCGAGAGCCTTCGATGCGTCCTTCAGGTTCCGGAAACCCTTTGTTTCGACTGCCTGCCTGATTATGTCGGATAGCTTCATTGCTCTCCCTTCTTCCCAGTTTCTAAACGATATCCACAGTGCTACTCAATACATCATCGGTGCGGGTTGCTGGAAGGAGTAAACGGCGTATCTTAATCCGTTCATTTACGTCTTTCATACTGTCAATCGATCGTCTTACAACTGCCCCTTTGGCAGGGGCGATCATACGATCCTTAGCAAAAAAACATCGGCTGAGAAGACCGTTCCTCCGATTTGCCCCGCCAGGTCAAGCCCTTGGTAATCTCATTTGTGATGATGGTTCTGATCATCCTCTGGTCGTCCGGCTTGATGGAACGATCATTATTCCTATGCCGGGGGTTTTCAACGAGACTTGCTCGCGCGTAGAAAACTGTAGATCACCACCCTCAAACTTGATAAATGAGTTTTCAAAAAAGATCGAAATGGATATCTGGACACCCATTGGTTTTAATGTGCTCACGAACATGCTTTGCTCCGAAAGCGCGGGATATAGTCTTCAATCACGGAATTTGCAGCAGACTTCTCGTCTCCCGCCCTGACGCTCAGTCGGGTCTGGAGCCGGATGAATTGGCGGGGCTGTTCACTTCCTGTCGAATAGAGAGGGGTTCTTGACCGTTGAGGCATTGTTTCAATTATAGCACCTTCCAATCTTATCTACTTCCTAAAAATTCTCAATGTTCGCAGCACCTATCCGTTTTGGCTCTAGCTTTTCCAGTTACATGCAACATTGGCTGAGCCAGTCTAGTTAACAAGCTCCTGCAGGAAACAGGAGAGGAGCATTTCAGGGCGTTGACCTCGCGACCATCTGATCCACCCTTCACCGCGGAATAAGGGAAACGGAGAAGGCCCATGCGTAGGTGTCGGGCCGCGCTTCGGTGGTAAGGATAAACCGGGAGTCCAGAGCGGTCTGCTGTCTTACCCTGACCGGGATAACGATCATGCCACCCGTCGGATTTATAATAATTTCTCCGCCATGACAGTGACGGCCGCTTCCCGGAAGAGAAAATCGCTTGACTCGACGGTGAGAACACATTCGGCTGGACCTTTGGTCCAGATCTCGAAGAGCGAGGCGCCGCCGACTTCAACGTAACCCCGCTGAACTTCGACCTCTGTTACTGCTAGCATCGCCGGCTGTTGTAGGCGGCTTCAGTTGCGCTCGTATCGGGACAACGGCGTTCATCTTTGATTTGTTAATGCTTTGTTAGAAACGACTGACATTGCGTACACATAACGACGAGCTCACACACCGCGAAGCGGTCGGCGTGGAGTGCTTTGTGGGCCGTTACTTGAGAGACGCCTTATAGCCTCGTTTTTGGCAATGTAAAAAAAATCAAAAGGGGATAGCGTTGCTCTAGATGCCGGTGCTCTCACGGTTGCCTCAACTCATCTGGCTGTAAGATTTGAATATTTTAACCTGAGCTTTTTTATTTCGGTAGCATGCGTCCTGGTCTCGTCCTTCAAACGTTTTAGTAAGTCTTGAAACTCCGGGGAATCTGCACTGAAGTGATCAAAGAGATTCCGCTCTAAGAGCGATTCCTCCATGCTGAAGCTCAAAGATAGCGCCATTAGGAGCGTCAGCTTGTCCGATTTAGCATCATCCAAGATTTTTTGGGCGTACGTCAGGAAGGTTTTGATCGCTTCAGTGCGCGTATTGTTTTCATGGAACAGGACATCTCCCCGTTCAACCTTATCCTTAAAGTACTCAATCCACTGAGCGTGTTTTAATTCCTCCGCGTGATGGTCCTTAAAAAAAGAGGCCTCTACGGGGAAACTGTCCGCAAGAGTGCTGTACAGTTCGGCGAGCTTAAGCTCTACGGAAATAAAAAACGATAACATCAATTCTTGATATCCTTTTACCATGAGTTCTCTTCCCGCTCGTTAGAACTTCCTGATTGTGATGACATTGGTCCCTTATGGCTGCGGTATGGTGGCCATTGCTTTGTCAATGACCACAACTTTGTTATTGATGCTGATCAAATATCTCTTCGAACAAAGGAACGGTTGCCTGTAAGCATACTTCCACATATATTTAAACTTTACTACAAGTATCTGCAAGATGTCGAGAAAGGAGATGTGTGAGTTCCACGGGAGAGGCTTCATATTAAATCACCAAGATGGTCAAATTCAAAGTCTCCCCAAAATGCTCCTATGATCCTAATATCAAGCCATCGGCTACGTCGCATTTGCTACAGTTGCCGGTGCTCGAATGATCATATGGTCGCTTCCCACTCCAGATCGCCCGTTAATTCCCACTGCACATAATTTCTGATCTGTAGCTGAATATGTTGGGGTACATCTATAAAACGCAAGCCCATTCCCGGTTCGTTTTCTAATTGAGTCTCGAGCGGATATGTCCGAACAACTTCGCCGGTCATCTCTATTTTCTCTATGCTATGCGGGAGATAGAACTTCAGGCGCAGTACCGACTTCTCAGGGAGAGGTTCGTGAGTGCGCAGGTACATCCCCCCTTCAGAGAGGTTGATGCAGGTCATGACTTTTTCGGGGCTTCCTTCCGCAATCTCCACACGGAAGCGGGTGGAAATGCGCGGAGTAATTCTCGGCTGGCCGCTTAGCCGTCCGAGTTCTTTGTATGCCACGGCAAGATCGATAGGTTTCGTAATAACTGCTAAGCATCCCATCGAAAGGATCGACGCCGTATAAGACGAACGTGCGTTCATAATGAAAGCGATCACTGGCAGGTGTCGGACAGACTCGTCGGTCCTCAAGAGAGAAAGCGCGGCAAACATCTCTTTTTCGGGCACGTCACCATCAAAGAGTATCAAAGTGAAGGCATGTTTCTGTGCCAGGTGAATGCCTTCTTCCGCTGTCCTGACGATGAACGGAGTATACCAAATACGGTTGAGCAAAATCCCCAGGAACATCTGTCCCACTGCCGTGTGGCAGATTACTAAGACATTTTTTTTCTCAGACATTCATCACCTCCCAGAATTTCCACATGTATCGACAATGTCTTACGGCAGAAGGCCTTTTCCGATATTAAACGAACATCATTATAGTACCGAGCATTTGTCAGTGGCCATTTAAGTATTTCCGCATGTTCCGTAAAGTGGTAGATGGTACTCTAACGGCATAGTGTTAAGCAGACTCTCGTTCTCAGAGTGAACAGCGGAGTAGGGATCGCCTTCATCGAGGACAGGTGTACCGGCGGGCGATACGACATGCGAGCAAAGGATGTCTACATCCATTACCAATCCATAATAGTGTCGATCGTGAAAAAGTGCAGATATCCAGCATGCATATGATCACGTATGATATGCTATTTAACTCCCATTGGGGGAATAGCTAATAAAAGGTTATAAAAAAGTATCGATTGATTCTACGACATTATACGAAATATATGACAAGTTGGAGATGCACGTTCCAAATTTAGGCTTAAAGTGTGTTTGCCGAAACCATGATCGGCCAGTTGTAAGTACCCGGCTGGGCGTTTTCGGCCAACTTAAAGCGGTAGCTGATATCCAGCATCGTCCCGCCGCGGACAAAAGGCAGAGGCACCCATCCGCCGTGTAACGGTATCTGGACTTGTCTTCCACCTACTTGCACATTGATTCCACGGAAAACGCTGTCGGCCCCGTCCATGACCTCGAAGGCTAGCAGGTAACCGGCTGGATCATTCGATTTTACGCTCACACGGGATGCGAGGGGGACGTCCACATAGCCTCGCCGGATATCGCTGTTTGTAACGACCAGCTCAGGGGCCTGTGAGATGACGTTTATGATCGTCCGCGGAAGGACGCGCGCGCTAATCTGGATTGTCGTGCTGAGCGCCGGGCCTCCCGCATGCGCTTCCGGAACAACGCCAATAAGGTTCGACATGGACAGTGCGGCAACAAGCGCGGCGGTTACAAGCTTTTGCTGGAGCATCAGTCCGTGGTGGATCTGGTCGGGCTCCGCATAGCCCGCCTCGACCAGGAGTTCGCCGATTTTCTTTTTGGAGAGCTTCTGGCGTTTAAGGACGTCTTCGAGTTGTTCCGGGCTGATCTGCTCTGTGGCCACTAAGAGCTTCCCAAGTCGGAGCTTTTCGGACCCTGGAGCGTCGCTCTGCTGACCTCTTTGGAATTCCAGCGCAGTTTCCAGCTCATTTTCTGGCAGCAAGCCGCGGCGAACCAGTATCTCGCCGAGTTTCTCGCCCGTGCTCTTCTGTTCCCGGAGGGCAAGGTCGAGCTCTTCCGCTGTGATTCTTTTTGCCTTGACCAAAAGCTCGCCGAGCAGCATACGGACGCCCGCAGCGACTTTCACGGCATCTTCGTAGGATGACAGGTCCTTTTGAATGGAGAGGACCGCGCTGAGTTCCCTCCGGTCCAAAGCCCCCATCCCCACGAGTATCTCGCCGATCTGGTCATTCGTGTCTTTCTGCTTTGATAGCGCCGTCTCGAGTTCACGAGCGGTGATGAAACCGCCGTCAAATAGGATGCGGCCGAGGCGACGTTTGGTAATCCTGACTCTAGTCTGGCGGGCATCTTTCTTAAGGCTTAGCATAATAACTCCATGTAACTCATAAATGCTCCCTTCATTAGGAGTAGTTTCAGGCTTTCTCCTTCGTAGATTGGTTCATCTAATATAAAAGGATACAATAAATTTTAATCAAAAGAAACTACCCATTCGGGTAGGTTTATTATTGATAAGCTAAACTACACATTTGGGTAGGTATCTTTTCACTGAAGTTTGAAGGCTGAAACCATACTCCCAGCACGCGTTTGGGGAAGGATTATCAGATGAGGAGTTCGATCAATCGACAGGTACTATTTAATTGCTGCGGTCACAAGTCTATGAGCTTGTTCGCGATGGCCACAGAAATGGCCTGAGACCGACTGCTCGCGTTAAGCTTATGAAAGATATTTTTCATGTGGAATTTTACCGTATCCTTGCTCACCCCGATAATAGATGATATTTCCCAAGTACTTTTGCCTTCTTTGACCCACATCAGGATTTCTTTTTCCCTGGACGTCAGACAGATGGTTCGTGCATCTTTATCATTGCTTTGAAATCGGCAGGCCAAATGGAGTTGCGGCACTATGTGTTTGATGATCAGCTCTTGGCAAAAATTTTCAGCTTTGGTGACACTGATCTGAAAACTCGCGGCAATGTCCCGCGCATTCTTGCCTTCACATAGGAGTTGAAGGATCTTGTTCTCATCGGACGATAGATCCAATCTCGGAGGCAGTCCGATCTTTGCTATACTTTGAATATAGTCCCTGACTATGATATCGGCTATCTTCGAGCACAGATAGACGCCATTCGACATCACCGACTGTATGGCGCGTATGACTTCGTTGAAGGCGCAATCCTTCACAAGATATCCCGCTACACCGGCACCGAGCATTTCCAGCACCATACGCTTGTCGAGATGCATGGACAAGGCTATGATTTTTAAACCCGGGTTTGCCGCCGCTATCTGGCGGGCCGCTTCAATGCCGGTCTGTCCAGGCATCGATATATCCATGATGATGAGGTCGGGCGACAGCTCCGATGCCAGCCGTGCCGCAGTTACGCCGTCCTCGGCTTCGGCAACTACGGACATATCGGGCTGTTCCGCGATCAACCTTCGAAGTCCCTCGCGCATCAGCTTATGATCATCTGCAAGAAGAATTTTTATGCCCATATCAATCCTTTCCAACTTCCTGTTGCTCCTGTTTTAGAGGAAAGTCGAGAGTTATTTTAGTACCGAGACCGGGCTTGCTCTCGATATCGCAGTGTCCTCCCAGCCGTTTCATACGCTCCCGTATTGTAAAAAGGCCGAACCCTCTTTTTCCATGCGTGATTAATGCCACGTCGAACCCGATGCCGTTATCCGAAACGATAACGCGCATGGAATCGCCGGTCCTAGTCATGAATATTTCCGCACGGGTCGCCTTGGCATGTTTGACAGCGTTCATAAGAAGTTCGCGAACGCACCGAAAAACGAGGTACCGGGTATTCTTGTCAAACTGCTCCGGCTGGCCGTCATCCTCAACATCGATAACGATGCCATGCGTTCTTTCGAATCCTTCGGCGAGAGATTCAACAGCGGCTTTAAAACCGATTTCAACCAGGACCGGCGGGTTAAGTTCGACCGTCAGAGATCTCGTATATTCTATGATCTTTCCGAGGATCTCCAGGATTTCATCGATATGCCGGACAACATCGGTTCCCGATAGGGACTTTTGCAAAGTGTTTAATTTGAAATTCAGGACGATTAGATTTTGTCCGACGTAATCGTGAAGGTCCGCGGCAATAAGATGACGTTCCCGTTCCTCGACCCGTGACTCCAGTGCGGACATTTCCGCTGCGACGGAATACAGCTCTTTTTGATAGTTCCTGATCTTTGCTTCCAAGCCCTTCCGTTCCGTGACATCGCGGGCGATCACGAGCACCGCTGGTTGACCCTTGAAGGTAAACGGTGCGGCGACCGCCTCGATGTCCACTACCGCGCCTCCGGGTTGCACATACTGTAACGGAATAAGATGGTCGGTGACCATTTCTTCCTGAACCTGTTGCAGTCTTCGGCCTGTGGATACGCGGATGTTTTCAGCGATGTATTTCAGAATAGGACGTCCAAGAACTTGTGAAGGTTCCGATGCCCCGAGCAGCTTCGCTCCCGTTGCATTGATAAATATGATTCTGCCGTCCTGCTGCAAGTAGATGGCGTCCGGAGACAGTTCCACGAGCCTGCGGTAGCGGTCTTCGCTCTCTCGAAGTAATCCTTCGGCCTGTCTGCGGGCCACCATCATCTCATTGAATGCCACCGCAAGGTTCCCCACCTCGTCCTCCGAATCAATGGACGTCGGCTCTGCAGCCAGGCCTTTTTCGAAAGCCCTCACGTTTCCCGTCAACTTTTCGAGCGGCCGCATGACCTTTTTTACTGCTACCGACACGATAACGCCGCTGAAAGCGATGAAAAGAAGCATCATCACGGCATTCTGCCTGGCAAGGGAAAGGATCTCCCTCCGGTAAGAGTCTTTACTCAATACGATCCGGACATATCCGATAACCTTGACCGCTTCATCAGGGTTAGGAGTCCCGAGATACAAGGATTCGTCGGCGCCAGGTAACGATCTTCTCGATACAGGTTGAATAAATTCCAGGGAATCCGATGTTTCCAACAGTTTCGGCAATGCGGCATCTCCGGATAGAACCATGTCCTGTTTCACAACAGGGGACGGATTATTGTCTGAAACCATACCGCCACTGGCATAAAGCAATTTGAGCCTGGCGTTATACATCGAAACGTATAGAACGTCCTTCTGGCCCAAAATTCCTGCCGCCGCTTCTCTGAGCAGATCAGTATTTTCAGCGAATATTCCCACGACGGAACTGTGAGCAAGAATGCCTGCGAACAGTTCGCCCTTCTCGACAAGGCCCCTCTTTATTTTGTCGCCTTCGCGGACCGCGACTATAACGGTATATACCGTCAAGGAGACGACGATAACTATCACGAACGCAGACAGCACCTTGAGCCCGAAGCTTTTCCTTATGGCAAACGGAATTCTTTTATTCAAATTTTCCCACCTTCTTCAGCACCGCATCTCTGATTTTCAGGCCCATTTTTTCCGCGGCTTTAACGTTGATGGAGAGGCGTGCGGCGCGCGGATAAACGCGAACTCCGTTGCCGTTGCCTTCGCCTTTTGCTATCCGATTGACGATTTCTGCCGCTTGGGCCCCCATATCGTAGGGATCCATGTCCAGGGAAGCTATGGCGCCCATTTCAACATATTTTTTTGAAAAAGTGAAGATCGGAATGTTATGATGGATGGAGTAACGGAGCAGGTAATCAACTGTCTCCTCTGAAACGACAGTCGGATCAGGCAGCATCCAAAGCACGTCCATGCCGTCATGCATCTCGTTGAGCGCCGCCATGATTCCGGAAGGGTCTTGCACCTTTTCGGCTGTCAGATCGATCCCTGCCAAGCGTGCGGCCTGTATCGCTTCATTAACGTAGGGAAGGGTATACCGGGGATCGTATAAAAGTCCGATATTTTTTGCGGTCGGAATGACCTCTTTTATGCTTTTAAGGACTGTCGCGGGAGCTATGTCCATGCTCACGCCCGAAATATTGGCTGACTGGTCACGGTCCGATTCCGACGAAATCACCATGACATAAACAATTGTCTGGTTTTTCATTGCCCTGACTTTTTTGAACGCTGTTGTCCCGATCGCAACAACAATGTCGTTTGAAGATAAATGCATGTTCTTCAGCTGATCCGCGTCTCCGGACTGCACCTCCCGAACGTCGCACTGCGACGCATCCTCAAAGCCTCGCATAGCGTCCCGATAGGGTTTTAAATCGGCGCTTTTCACGATGATCGCGCTGCATGCGTTTGCATAACCGGGACTTCCCGCTACGGAAACCGCAAGGGCTGCTGTCACGAACAGAAGAGCGATACGGCGAATGGACAGAGAACGGGATGAGGGGACCATGAAAGGTCGGTTAGAGAAGGCTTCATTCATGTTACAGGTCGTATCTGACATCCTGGGCAACGAGTTCTTCGAGGGCCCCGTCGAAATACTTTTTTCGGCAATTGACTCCCCGCATCTTACCGTCCCGGACGACCTTGGTGTACTTGCAGCCACCGAAGCAGAGGGGAAGATAGGAGCAGGCGAGGCAATCTTCATTTTTCCAGTCATCGAGCCCGTGGGAAGTGCGGCTGTCGCTTACACTGCTCGCAACGTCACCGATGCAGAATTCTTTTCTGCCGATCATGCCCGGGCACTTGTAGAGTGTCCCGTCGTAATTTACGACGAAGCTGTCGTCGAGTTCCATCAAACAAGGTGAAGGGACTACCTTCGGCTGGCGATATCCTCTCTTCAGTACCTCTTCTCGAAGCAGGATCGCCGCCTCCACAAGCCAGGGCTCCTCTGTCGAATCACAGCCGTCATGAAAATCAGGGAGCGCGAACTCGCTGCTCTCATTCACCACCGGGTCGAACTTGATCACGGGGATCCTTCCGGGAGTGAGCCCCCGGTCCATGAGATAATCGAGTAGGAGAGGAAACTTGCGGTAATTCCCCCGCGTGTAATTGCCGCCGACCTGGATGCGAAGACTGTCGCACACTGCCCCGATGTTCCGTACGATGATATCGAAGGAACCCGCACCGGATTTGAAGGGCCTGAATGCATCGTGGATCTCTTTCGGTCCATCCAGCGTGACCTTCGCACTGTTCAGGCCAAGCGGCGTTAAACGACGAACAACCTCGGGTGTCAGCAGGGTCCCGTTGGTCACCAGCGAAAAACTGTATTGAATCCCTCTGCTGTCGGCGAAGGACCGCATCTTATCAGAAATGGATACGATACGCTCCGTGCTTAAAAGTGGCTCGCCGCCGTAAAAGGTGACCTGTATGTTTTCCCTGTTTGAAAGATCGCTTCGCTTCACGAAATCGATGAATCGTGCTTCAACTTCGTCGGTTAAATAGAACTTCCCCTTCCGTGACCCCTCGAAGCAGTATTTGCAGCCGAGATTGCAGTCCAGGTTCAGAACGACGATATATCTCAATGACTTGTTCAATGCATTCAATTCGTTTATAAAACCGAGCATTTCCCGTTTTTCCTGCTCAAGGCCAGCCACGAGAAATCCGAGACCCGCAAGCGTTTCTTTCTCTTCGTCCGACAAACCGCCTCTTTCAATTTCATCGATCATGCCTAAAGGGACTATGATCGTGGCGGCATTTTTCGTGGAATACAGAATCCGGGAATCAACGCCTTCAGCGGAGGGATATATTTTCGTATATTTGGATAGCACCATTGGCTTCGATTTTGCCTTTTTTAGCGTATACATTTTTTTGTAAGATCCCGGGAGGGAGGGCCTAGGCCCTCCCTCCGACAGACATCACAACTACATCGGCGGAGCCCATGCAAGCGGAATCATCGCTCCATGACAGCAAAACCCTCCGGCCATATCCTTTTTGTCTACACCCTTTTTCACAATCACGATTTTCCTTTTCATTTTTCCACCTCCTTTTTTTAATAGATTTTACTTACAGGGAACACCTGCATTTAGAATGTGTACCTCACACCTGCTTCAATCCATCTTCCCGGATTTTTATAAATGGCCACAGGATATTGACCAGTATTGAAAATGTTGTGAATATCGAAAAAAGCTTCGAATTTTCGTTCACCATGAGAACTTAACAGTTTCAACAAATGAAGGTCGTAGGTAAATGTATCATACTTTCCCGCCAAGACTGGATCGGCATTCCAATCTATATAATGAGCCTGAAGTAACGCTGTTAATGATTTATTATTATATTGAAGGCCAAGGTCATAAGTTCGCTGAGGAGAATTCAGTATCGTTTCGCCGGTAGACAGGTCTTTTGAATTCATAAATACAGCCCCGGCAGTGAGGGAAGTATTAAAGAGGGGAACGGTTTTCATATCAATTTCGAGCCCCTGCCTTCTTTCCTTCCCATTGTTCACGGCCATGAACTGCGAAGCAGAAATCGGCTCGTTTTCAATAACATCTTTTATATCATTCCTGAATGCGGACAATTTCAACCAGAGATATTGTAGGGCCGTCGTTTCGACCCCCCCTTGATACGACCATACCTGTTCCACTTTTAAATCGGGTTCGGGATATTAAAAATATTGTCACCGAAGGTGAAGGAGAACGGAGGGATACTGAAACCCCGGGCAGTATAGGCCCGAATAAGTGTTGTATCTGTCAATTTGTATGTCATCCCGAGTCCGGGGCTGGTGAAATTTCCATTCGTGTTGGTTTCATCAAAACGGACTCCGGGAATTATGGAAAGTCGTCCGAATGTCATCGTATCATTAAGGTAATATGCCGATTCTCTTAATGTCTGCTCACCGTTGGTAATTACATTCGATTCCAACTTTTTGAAATCGAAGTCCGCACCCAGTACAATAGTATGCTGCTGAAGCGTCCATGTTATCCTTGCACTTGAGCCATATCCATTATCTTCATATCTGTTATTGGAAAGTTCTGCCCCGGTACTGCGCTGATAGTTATAAACTTTATATATGTTGTGCAATTGCCATAATGAAAAATATAATTCTGTCTCTTTATTGATCGCTGACCGTAATGCCAAAGTCGACTTCACCGTCTCTACATTATTGTTGATAAAAAGGTCAAAGTCCGGGATATCTACTACCCCTCTCTTGACTGTGTCGTAACCGGTACTGAAAAGTACGCTGGTGTCCCTGGTGAGATCATAAGTCAGTTTTGCATAAGCATTATTTCCGGAAAAGTCATTATGAGGCCTAAAACCGTTGGTCTGGAGCCTCCCGGCATCGACATAGTATCCGAAACGATCCTGTTTTCCGGATGTTTCAAGCCTAAAATCTCCGGTATTTTTCTCGCCATACGACACCGATGCCATTCCGCTAGTTTTGTCTGTGCTTCCCGATTTCGTGATGATATTGATCACGCCGCCCAGGGCGGAACCCCAGGCAGACGATGCCGGACCTTTAATGATCTCGATCTTCTGGATGTTCTGTACAGGGATCAATCCGAGGTCCGTAACATTATCGCTGAGGTTGTTGAGCGGAATACCGTCAAAGAACACAGAAACGTGGCGATTGTCCGAACCCTGTATGGATGCCAGTGCAATACTGCCCGGGCCCCCGGTCATGAATACCTGTACGCCGGGCACCGTATTCAGGACATCCGCGACAGTATGGGCGTTCATCAGCTTAATGTCTTCTGCCGTGACTACGGTGACATTTTCAGCCGTTTGGGTTATGGACTTCCGGCTTCTCGTAGCCGACTCTACAGTGAGTTCATCTTCTTTATAATACATGAGGAGAATTCTTCTATCTTCTTCAGACTGTGCGTAGGCACGAGATGCTATTGCAAGGAGCGGGGAAGATACAATAGAGTAAATACATATGAGGCGTAATAATTTAATCATTGGGGAATGTGAATCCAACCATGGTCATTTTGGTGTGGAGACGTGTAATCTGTGTGTTGTGTGAAAAACAGCACCAATCTTGCGCGTCGTTAGATGATGTATATTCGCCTATATGCGGCTGTTATTATAATCCGGTAACTGCGAGTATATTGGCGGCATTATGCATTGTCAAGCAATAACACGCCGATACTCCTGAATGTGATTTTCTAATTTCCTTTCATGGAATGCGCAGCTAATAACTTTGCGATCCGACTTTATATCAACGTAATGGGAATCGATAGGTTTCAAACCCTTCTTAATTCTCACCATCAAGGGACGCCACTACTTATGCATACCCCCTATGTTATTCTGATTTATGTGCTTTATACGGGGACCTGGGAAATCATCCTATTGCCCAAAAGTCGTAATTTTATCCTTTGTTTTGCCGTTTATGACAGAATATACCGATTTAATTCAAATATTGATACTACCCGTTTGGGTAGGTATGCTTAGAATCAAGTCATCAAAGAAATTTCTGAAGATTGCCCATTTATAAGGAGCTACACGTGCATATAGACTCCATAATTGCTTGAATTGCTGGCAATTTGGCACTTCCAAAATATCTGTCTTTGCCCATATCAACGGGTACAATAAGAGTTTTCCCATTGACTATCCGTTGCTTCTTTGTTTTATCCATGTTCAAGGCGATGCTCCTTTCTCTGATTTACCAACTCGTCAGCTGTTTTTAAATAGAGAATGAACTGACCCCCTCCGTTTAGACAATTTATGTTAGACTATCAGGCAGGATCCCCGGCCCGGGACGGGCAGAAAGGATCTTGTCATGAGAAAACAGAGAAGTTTCAGCATCGAATTCAAACGTCAAGTTGTTGAAGAATATCTGAGCGGTGCCGGTACCGCAGCCCAGCTCTGCCGGAAACATAGTATTTCTTCCGGACTTTTGTATCATTGGTGAAGGCAATATCTTAAAAACAGCTTTGAAGCCGATTCAGCCCGGGAAGCTGCCCAGGAAGAACGGATTCGCCAACTAGAGCAGGCACTGGGAAAAGCCCATCTAGAGGTTGAGTTTTTAAAAAAAGCTCTGCATCAAAGCTTCGAACAGTCCCGGAAAAAAGGAAGTTCATTACCGACAACCGAGACCTTATCAAAACCATCACGAGGGGGTGCGAACTCATGAACCTCCCTCGTAACAGTTATTACTACAAGCCGAAGCCCCGGGAGATATCTCCTGAGGACCAGGCAATTATCGCCCGGATCAAAGAGGTCGCCGAAGACTTTGCCACGTACGGCTACCGAAAAATAACGGCTCAGCTCCGCCGGGACGGCATTGTGGTAAACCGCAAGAAAGTCCAGCGGATCATGCGGGAAAAGGGTCTTTTTGCGAAGAAGACCCAACGGCTCGTCAAAACCACGGACAGCAACCACTCTTATCCCGTATACCCGAACCTGATCAAAGACCTGAACGTGACAGATGTCAATCAGGTCTGGGTTGCCGATATCACCTATATCCGAATCGTTGCGGCCTTCGTGTATCTTGCCGTCATTCTGGACCTGTGCTCAAGGAAGGCGATTGGATACGCCATCTCCCGATCTATCGATACGGACTTAAGCCTTGCTGCGCTTCAGATGGCCATCGAAACAAGGAATCCACGTGCTGGACTGATCCATCACTCGGACCAGGGCGTGCAATACGCAGCACATGACTATGTTGACGTACTCAAAAGCCACGAAATCAACATCAGCATGTCTCGGAAAGGCAACCCGTACGATAACGCCTTTGCCGAGAGCTTCATGAAGACCATAAAGACCGAGGAGGTCTATCTCTGGGAATACCGTACTCTGGAGGACGTTCTCAGACGGCTTCCATACTTCATTGAGTCAGTGTATAATCAAAAACGGCTGCATGCCTCTCTCGGATACCGACCACCATCAGAATATGAGGCCATGCTGACAATCCAGAACGAGAAATACCCCTGTCTGATTTCTCTAACTTGACTGTCCAAACTCAGGGGTGCAGTTCAGAAAGAGTATGGCCTCCTAAACTAACTTTCACTACTCTTCACCAACATTGCAAGTTGTTGAAGTTGCCATTCTTTGAAACACATCAAGTTATATTCCGTTACTGTTAACATTATCTACCAATAAAATACGAGTGAAAATACCTCCCCAAATGGGTAGTTACATTTGATGCGAAAATCGGTATCTTTATACCTAAGTTGTTCCATTTTCTCCGCGAATGTAATTTTATACATCATAATGCTGAATCCTTAGAATAAGACTTTCACAAAGTCTATTTTCAGAAAGTTAATATTTGAAAATCATCAGATTCGTTTGATCCGACCGGCTAGCATGACCCTCTGCCAGTTTCCGTGAGGATGGATGTTGATACAATAGCCAACTTTAGAGCGGAATAATTAAACCATTTATTACTGCGCTTTTTATTTTGGCTGTCCGTAAATGGCGGTCGAGGTATGTAAGGCGTCAAACAGGGAGGAATGGTCATGGCGGAACTTCGCAACGAACACTTTGAGAAATATATCAGGCAGTATGCAAAGCGGGATCCGGAACTGTACAACGAGCTTCAAGAGAAGCTCCTAAAACGCGAGCGGGTGGACGAGGAGTGGATCGCGAAGGCCATCATCCATACTCCCGACGAACCCCTTGTAGATGCAGCAGGGTTGGCTACGACGCCCGGCACCCGCGTCGTTGAGACGATCGTAAGCCGAAATGCCAGACCCGTGATGATTATTCGAGACAACAGGGCAACAGCAGAGTTCGTCGGTCCCGACAGTCAAGTCTGGGCAAACCGAGTGACCGGCGCGCAGGGTATTCTGGATCTGGTCATTCCGTCGATCGGGCGCGTTGAAGTGAGCAACAACCCGGACTACTTGTGGGTAGGCACTGGATGGCTGGTGGCCGAAGACGTCCTCGTTACCAACAGGCATGTGGCACGGGAGTTCGCGAAGCAAGGCCCCGAAGGGTTTGTGTTTCGCTCGGGACTCAACGGTGGACCGCAGATCCCACGGGTAGATTTCCTGGAAGAATACGGCAGCTCGCAGTCACTGGAGTTCACGGTTGATTCAGTGCTGTGGATCGCAAAGCCGAGCGAGCCGGATGTCGCGTTCCTGCGCGTTCGCAAGTCAACCTTCGGTCCACCCCTTCCACCGCCAATCCTACTGGCAGAGGACAAAATCGAGGAAGAGATCGTCGCGACCATAGGGTACCCGGCGAAGGACGCGCGCGTTCCGGACCAGGATCTGGTCAGGCGGATTTTCGGAGACGTATACGAGAAGAAACGGCTGGCGCCGGGCCAGGTGAAACTCGTGCACGAGGAGGATCTGGAGCACGACTGCTCGACTCTGGGTGGCAACTCCGGGTCGCCTGTGGTCAGTCTTGGGAGCGGGAAAGCCGTCGGCCTGCACTTTTCGGGCGTGTTTCTCGAAGCGAACTTTGCGGTGCCCGGACCTCGAATTGCCGAGTTACTCAGAAAGGCGCTGCGATCCGAGCTTCCTGGAATGCGGCCAATCGTAACAAGCCCGCCGCCGGTTGCCGCGGCAGGTCAATCGAGCTTGGCAAGCAACCTGCTTCTAGACGTCGGCAGGGACTCATCCTGCACGCTGAAGATGAGTATCCCCATCGAGATCACCGTGCGCGTGGGCGGAATCACTCTGCCTCCGGTCATCGCCTCCGTAGGAGGCGGTGGAGGCGCCATACCACCCGGTAGCAGCGGCGAAAACCAGTTTGAGACTGCCTTGCGCATGGCGAGGATGGCGGTCGAGCATCGAGACGACGTCGTGGAGGTGCGGCTGGGTTACAGATTTAAGCGTGGATGGATTACCGATGAACGTGTTGTTGTGGTCGAAGTCCGGAATAAACTAGGAAAGTCCGAGCTGCGCGCGATGGGAGTTGAGCCGATTCCTGCGCAGTTTGGCGGCGTCGGCGTGGACGTCCGAACCGCGTCTCTGCAGGATCAGCTCGAGAACCTAGGAATTTCGCTGGAAGGCCTAGAGGCGCTGCCGAGGCCGGGGGCGTATCGGGAACCTCCAGACTTCGAATTGGAGCGCGTCAACGAGCAGATGCACGCGGTTTTCCACGCCAGCCCTGATTGCGGGTTCCCTCGTCTGAAGGAGTTCCTAGGACGCGTGAAAGGAACCCTGACGGCCACGATGTATGAATGGGAGCCAAATCACATCAGCGACGCAATCGAAGCCGCGATGAGCGGCCCCGGCCGGACGCTTACGATGGTCACTCAGAAGAAGGGCACTGAGGAAGCAATCGCCGACATGCGTCAGCGTATTGGCAACAAACTGAAGCACGTCTGGGCTTCGGTCGGCAGCGGCAAGCTCATTCCAATGGCCTACCACATCAAAGTCGCATCGAGGGACGGTGAGGAAGTCTGGCTTTCGAGCGGCAACTGGAAGGATTCGAACCAGCCGGATATCGATCCCACCGGCGATCACTCAACGCAGATTGCGCCGCTTCGAAATCATAACCGGGAATGGCATGCCATTGTCCGCAGCCAGAAATTGGCAACGGTGTTTCAAAAGTTCATCGAGTGGGATTTCCGTGAGGCCCAGCTTGTACCCGTGGAAGAGGCATTCGAGATCGAACTTCCGGACCTGTTTGTTCCGGAGCCTGCGTTTGCGGAGCTCGAGGCACGGGGGGCGGGTAAGTATTTCGCTCCGCTGGAGCTAGACCGCATGATTGACATTGAGCCCTTACTCACGCCAGATCAAAACGAAAGGGGAAAGCGTCTCTACATCTCCACTGCCATCGCCATGCTTAAACGTGCGAATAGGTCCATCTGCATCGAGAACCAGTCGTTCGACCTGTTGCGTGACAATGTAGATGAGTTCGAGGAGTTCTTCTCTGGGCTGAAGAGCAAACAGGACGCG
Source organism: uncultured Alphaproteobacteria bacterium (assembly GCA_963699485.1). Classification (GTDB taxonomy): domain Bacteria; phylum Pseudomonadota; class Alphaproteobacteria; order Rhizobiales; family Hyphomicrobiaceae; genus Hyphomicrobium_C. The sequence goes on from CAVOUC010000029.1 coordinate 19,432, forward strand.
GGTGTGAACGTTCGGATTATCTTTCGGGATCCTCGAGAGTTCGGACTGAGCAACGCGACCAAGCTGGACAAGTTGCTGGAAATTATCAAAGACTTCGGGTTGGACACTGACAAGATCAAGGTCCAGCGGCGCTGCCATACCAAAGGGATCATTATTGATGAAGAAGAGGTGTTGCTCGGAAGCCACAACCTGACGAACTCAGGTGCTCTCTTCAACCGAGACGCGAGTTTGTTAGTACGAGATGCAGAGGTGTCCAGATACTTCAAGGAGCTGTTCGAGTATGACTGGCAGACGCTGGCGGTTCAGGAGTCCGAGGAGCTTGTCGGCGGGATCGAACTTGCGCCAAAGGGCGTGCCCACGCCGGCCGGATACCGGCGAGTGTCTGCGGCCGAGGCACTCGGACTTTACTAGCGCATGTCTTTTGTCGCGATCGTACAAGCGCCACTGCTCTCTGAGCGGCTGGGTAAGCCGAAGAACTTCGGGTCCATATTGCTGGGAAAGGAGCTTGCATGAAGATCGCAGTAATCGCTAACAAGAACTGGGAAGTTGAACCGCTGCTTCACGCTCTTTCATTACGAAAGTTATTTCCATCCTTTTCGTATGCAATAGAAGAAAATATTCCCTCTATAGGTAGGGAGAAAATACTTACACATAGACGTTACTTCAAAACCAATAAACACGAAGTAACGGTGTGCTGCATCCAGGATTACGTTGAAGACGATAAATTTGAATCAAGTTCTAAATATAAATATAACATAGCACTACCTAAATTATTTGCGAATGTGAACTCAGATATTTGCATCGCTTTTGGCACAGCCGGTTATCCCAGAAGTGCTCAGGTTAATGGATGTGTGGCTGTTGGTTCATCTTTTTATTTATACAATGCCTATAAAGATAACCCGGAGAGCAACTTGGATTTTGGCAGAGATGGTAGACTTCTAGTCGATGATAATGCAATAATTAAACCATACTTCCAGTTGATTGAAAAAGAAAAAAACAATATCTCCTCACTATTTTTGCAGCCTCCTGAGAATCCCTGCTTAAAACCACGAGTATTTTCAGACCAAATCAATATTGCCTTATCCGTCATCAATATTACAAATTACTCTGATTATTTATGGGCTGATAAGGCGGGTATTGAAAAGTTATCTACTGAGGAGTTTGCGAAACATTTCAGAATATCTTCAATAGAGACAACACATGGCCTTATTCGATTGAGCACAAAGATCCCGGTCATGTGGGTATCGGCAATTACAGACAGAGAGGGATTTTTTGACATCGAAGTTACACCTTTACAGAATGACATATGTTCGATTAACGGAGGGATATTAGTCGGAAAATTTATTGAAATTCTTTAAACTTATAAAGTTGTCAGCCTCTGCACATTGATGCTACCTAGGGAGGATAAATGCGTAGGAAAACCCAAAGGTATCTATCTGTCCACAATCGATGATATCCTGAAAGAACATTTGAAGAGATTATGCATCATCGCTGCGTCCAGCGCCAAGACAGCCGCAGCGGTTGATTACTCCTAAAATCCTGTGGAGGAAATATTTACATCGTCTTATGGTCAACGCAGACATCTATATCTGTCATATTAGTGTCCTCTTTGTGTCCTGGAGAAACCTTTGATTTGCCTGTACGTGTAGGGTGGTTTGTGAGGCCGCTTGGTGTTCACGCACAGAAGGTCATTGCACAATTGGGGCTGGTAGCCCCAAGGTACGGGTAGGGAACCCCAAGGTCTTATTAAATAAAAAAGCGGGGTACGCACGCCGAAGGTCAGAGGTAGACATAGCGCATTCGTATTGCGCTTGAGAGATTTTTAATTAAAGTCGTTATTTCTGGACGCAAACTGAAGGATCGGAAGAAACGAAGGCGGAGAAAGGGGAACACCAATGAAAAATAGACCGTATAGAGGATTAAGGCGCCTATGCCTCCTTCTCGATGAACGCGTCCTTTAAGAGCTTGCTCTGGCGCTCGAATGCCTGCCGGGGATTACGGGGATCCTTCATAAGAGCTATCTCTTGGGTAATGAGGCGTGCGAGGTTCAAGGTGTGGGTTTCAATTTTTCCTGACTCCCGTTTGTACAGGGGATGATCACGGTTGATATAGATGGTTGTTTCTTCAGAAAAAACCTCAGGACCGTCCTCGCCAAAGCTGTCCACGACACAGCTCACGCCAGCTTCACCGAATTTCATTCGCTTGATGATGGCGTTCGGTGTTAGTCTCTTCACTTTTGGCTTTTTCTTTCGCTTCTTCACCGGCAGCGGTACCTGCTCTCCTTCCGTCCGACCTTCCGGTTTAACGTCGGTCTCTGAGGAGACTTCCTTTTTCTGAGATACTAAAGCCGCGCTGCCGACGCCCTTGGTCTCATCACCTAAAGGAAGCGCCCCGAATGGAGAAAGGTCCGGATTTAAAGCAAGAGAACGATAGATCTTTTGAAGAGCGTCCTTCAATGCCCGGCTGACGCGCTTTCCTTCCTTTTTGGTAATAAGTTTTTGGAGGAACGCCTTCACATCATCCATCACTTTATCCATTACTGCAAGAAATTCCCTATATTCGTCAGAGTCCCTGAGAAATCCTGTCCGGTCGCTTGTGACAGGGAGGAAATCCGCGTTTACCTCGCCGGAGATCCTGGCCATTGCCCGTCCCCAGGTCTCCATTCCGAAAAGTTCTCTTCGCACGGTAACCTGCTTCACTTTGATCTCGATGCCGAGGTCCTTCGTCTGTGCCGCCGTCTCGGGCAAAATTACGATCTCTCCGGTCACCGGGCCGAAAGGGGTTCCGTCGATCACGGTCACTTTGTGGCCTGTGAGACTTCGGGGCTGAACCGTGTGGTTGTCGATTCTAACCTTGAAGTGTGGCGCCTTGATTGGCGTGCCTTCGATGATCTTGGCCTCGATATCTTTCGCATCGAATGCCCGATCCAGGCCAGTGAGCACCACTGTCGTACCGTCCTGTTTGCGGAAATCGGCCGGCAACTGTTCGAACGGCAGCCGCCACGAATCCCTGGCATTTTCCCACTGTTCTTTGTCGAAGATGACGCGGCCCACGAAGTCGTTGCGTTTCGTAATCACTTCGAATCGTTTGCAAGCCGAAAGACTGGCGAATTTGCCGATGCCGAACATGCCTATTCGGTCCCGGTTGAATCTTGGGGATTTGGGGGACGAAAGCTTCTGCTGCGAACCGATGTTAAAATACTGTTTAAGGCCTTCAATGTCCATGCCCGAGCCATTATCACGGATCTCTATTGCATCGTCAGTCATTATGATCTCTACGAGTTCAGCATCGGCGTCATAAGCATTGTTTACAAGCTCGCGTACAAATTCTATGCTTTCAGCATAAAGCCGTTCGCCGATAGTCGTGATGTGGCTCTTGTCAATCGTGACAGGTATGTATTCCTGAGGTTGTTGCATCTGATATACCACTAATGACAGTAATATCGAACGATGAAGACAAAACCTAGAGTCCACACAGAGTTCAGACTTCCAGTTGAAATATATACCTAAACAGCTTATTTGAAAAGTGCACGTTCCAAAAAAAAGGTTTTACTCTGCAAATGCGCTATGGGGCCATTAACCAGGGATTGATCACTTCGAGGCCAGGGAAATCGAAATCTTTCGTATTGTGTGTTACCAGGCGCAAATCAAAATGCAGTGCAGTCGCTGCAAGCAGGCTGTCGATGGTAGGAACCGGCCTGCCAACTTCCGCTAATAGCCGTCCCCAACGATCGGCCACGGCGAGATCAACAGGTAATACGCGGTCTTCAAACCATTGCGGAAGCTCATGATCGATCCACAGTCGCAGCTTCTCACGCCGTTTTATGTCCGCTAAGGCCTCAACGCCCTTGCGAATCTCTCCCACAGTGAGGACACTTACGAAAAGGGCTTCACCAGGAATTTGATCGAGCCATTCCATGACTGCTTTGTTCGGGTTGTGTCTGATGGTTTCCGACACAACATTGGTATCGAGAAGATACGTCATTCGACCGATGCCTCGCGCGTGAGAGTTTGGTTCCGGCTGAGATCAAGCTTAACGCCGTAAAGTGGCGAGCGCCGCATGAATTTCACGAAGCTCTCTCGAGGATGCTTCAGACGTTTATACTCTTTGTCAGAAATTATAACAACGCTCGGCTGCCCGTGCACAGTGATACTCTGCGGACCTTCCTTTGTGGCTTTCTTGATAACCTCGCTTAAACGAGCCTTTGCCTCCTGAAGTTGCCATGTGCTCATGAGGACCTCCTCAATCTGGTCAGACTAGTCAATTTATTTTAGCATGGTCAATATTGTTTTGTCAATTGATTCTGGCTTAAAAAGCACAAATATAAACAATAAATTCACTCCAAAGGTACAGATGATTGGATGAATTGAGACAGCGCGATCTGACAAGAATTTTCCTGAAAAATTGGCAAGAAAGATATCTTTATTCAAGTTGTGGAGAATGAAACAATTCACGTACTTCTATCTAATCACAAAAGGATAAAGCATGCAATGTTGAGTCTATCAAAATCACGCCCGGAAGGCCATTGATCAATCGGTTTACACCCCCGAATGGTTTTTAATGGACTGCTATTATCTCTGTCCTCACGCCTTTATGTGATTGCCTGACATCGGCCTCCTGTCGCTCGCCCGTTCCGAACGATCATATCATGTCCGGCCGGTTACATGAGAATTTTGACATTATTGTATAGTTAACAAGCTAAATAGTTGACCTTGGGGTATTAAACCCTAAGGCTTCTAAAACAAAAAGCATTGGGGTGAACACCCCGAAGCGGACAAATCGGCCACCGCTATTGGGTACGGCAAAAGCTGTAACCCCATTTTTTAACGGACGCCAGCAGGAAGTCCCGTGTCTTAAACCGCGAACTTTCATGTCAGACCCGCATGGTACGGGCTCTTACGCCACCCAGGTAATCAACCAATGCCGTTTTGCATCGTTCTTTATCAGTAAGGGGGCTTGAATATGCTATGCGGTCGAACTGCTTAGGGCACCATAACGAATGGCGAAAAAAAGATCAACGCTCGACACCCAGATATGCAACTGATATTGGGTATTCGTAAAGTAGCGGGGATTTCCACGATTTGGCATCCCATGTACTTCGTGCAACATGATAAAAAGTATAGCCGATTCCACTTATTCTTTGCTTGCCATATTGGATCGATAGTGATATAGTATTACAAGATGCCTATCGATGGAGGTCATCATGAAAACGGTTACCGTTTCTCCGAAGTACCAGGTCGTCATCCCGCGCGATGTACGGGAAATGCTCAGGATCAAACCAGGTGAGAAAATGCAAGTAATCAATTACGCGAACCGGATTGAACTTGTGCCTGTAAAAAAGATCAAGACTATGCGCGGGTTTCTGAAGGGGATCGATACCACGGTAGTCCGGGAGAAGGACCGAGTATGAACCTGGTCGATTCCTGTGGTTGGCTGGAATACCTCGCAGATGGACCGAATGCGGCCTTTTTCGCTCCTGCCATCGAAAACACCGATGATCTTATTGTCCCAACGCTTTGCATTCTGGAAGTGTTCAAGCGGGTCTTACAACAGAAGGGAGAGGATGCCGCACTACAGGCAGCCGCTTTGATGCAGCAGGGACAGGTTATTGACCTCGATAGCGCGATCGCCGTAACCGCCGCAAAGGTCAGCCATGAAATAAAACTGCCTCTGGCCGATGCGGTGATCGTAGCAACCGCCAGGATTCTTAATGCTGTTATTTGGACACAAGATTCAGACTTAAAGGGTGTTGAGGGTGTAAAATTCGTGAACAAACGCTAAAGCAATCGGGTGTTTTCTTACGATTCTATCGCATTTGTTTAACGAATGCAGATGCTCGAGTCCGGAGCTTTTTGATTTCCCATCCACGCCATATTACGAATACCCCTAATATTTAGCTGCGGGGTGTCGCGACTACATCATCCGAATTTAGAAATGTGTGTAAGGATACCTCAAGCATTTGAGGTTATGCAGATCATCAAGAAGGAGTGCGCTCTAGTCGCCTGCGTTTGATCAAAGATGTTGACAGATATATATAATATGATGTTTATGGGAGTATAACCCGAAGGTTGTCGGTTCAAATCCGGCCCCCGCTACCAATCAACTCAGGGACTTACGGTATTCCGTAAGTCCTTTTTCTTTTTAGATCGATGGTCGTGAACTGGTTAGAGAGAAGACTGAATTCCATTTTATCAATGGAGATCCAAATGGCAATCACCGCAAAAATCGAAGGCAATAAACTCATCATCACCGCTGACCTTGAAACACCCACGCCCAGCGCATCAGGAAAAACGCTCGTGGTAGCAAGCACAAGGGGGAACAAGGAAACAGTTGTTAAGATCGATGGTAAACCAGTGATTATCGGTTTGAATGCTTATTAAGAAGTAGGTGCAGGGACATGAAGTCTTTCCGTTTATCGTGTAATGAGAAGGAAAAAGGGCAAAATTTCTCAAAAGGTGTAATTTCCTCGAATCACTCCCCTGCAAGCAGCACCATCGTCATGATCATTATGCTCACCGCGTAGACAGAATTCGGCACTACCTGTGCATTGATTCTCAAAAAATTGACACTCAATAGATTGGCTTTTTACAAACTAATTGAAAAAGCTTATTTTTATTTTGGCATCTGATATGCATTTCATTATTATTGCATATACCTGTTATTGATTGTGGTTGATTTCTTGCCCAAGGTACGATTATGTTAACAAAACTCAGCAGGCTCAATAAAAAAGAATACTTTACCTTCATGTTTCTGCCAGGGCCTAATGCCAGGGTAAGAACGTTAAGCATATCAAAGTCCGTCGTAAAGTCAGCGCTCCTCTCTGTGGCAGCCGTCATTCTTCTTTCTGTTTATCTAATTTACGAATACAATGATGTGAAAGACAAGGTATGGGAACTCCAGTCGATGCGCGAGGAGTTGATGCAGCAAAAAGCACAGGTCCAGAATTTCGCACTCAACATCCTCGATTACAAGCGCCAGATGTTTCTCCTCCGTGATCTTGATACCAAGCTGCGTCGCGTTGTGAGCTTGGCACCCCGGGACAAGGCCCAGCAGGTGCTGGGTATAGGTGGACCCGATGAGCTTGGTCTGCAGAACTTGACGAGCATGGGAGAGAAAAGGCAGGATGAAGCGCTTAAAGAGATGCATCAGGAGCTGACGCAACTCAAAGGCGCGGCGTCAAAACAGGAAGCAAGCCTCCAGATGCTGATAGAATATTTCGAAGACAAGCGTTCTCTCTATGCATCGACCCCTTCCGTATGGCCTGTCCGGGGCTGGGTTACATCTCCTTTCGGCAAACGCATTTCTCCGTTCACCGGCATACCCGCGTTCCATGAAGGCCTGGACATCGCAGCCCAGACCGGAACGCCGGTCGCAGCGACGGCCGATGGTTTTGTGCTCAAGGCCGGCTTCAGTCCCGGATATGGCAATATGGTTGAAATCAGCCATGGATACGGAATCAAGACTGTTTTCGGGCACAACTCCAGGCTCAATGTGAAAGTGGGCCAGAAGGTCAAGCGCGGAGATATCATATCCTATGTAGGCGATACGGGGTCGAGCACTGGACCGCATCTCCACTATGAAGTACGACTGAACGGATTGCCCGTGAATCCCCAAAAATACTTGAATTAAGATGCTATGCCGTCGTTGCCGCATTGCTATTCATTGCCGGATGTGGTGGTGGAGGTGGTACTACTACACCGGTTACTGCACAGGGTACATGGGATGCTTCAACGTGGGATAACGCAACTTGGGGCCCATAATTTCCTGAAATACAGCAGGGAGGTTATATGAATTATTTTTTTAAAAAAGGATTCTCTCTCCGGCAAGCAGTATTGTTCTTAGTATGTGCATTTATTGGAATCGGTGTAACATTCTATGCAGAAGTGACAATTCCAAATACATTTTCAGCCGGAAGCACTATTAGTTCAAGTGCTGTAAATGCAAACTTTCAAGCTTTGGCCAATGTCATGCCAGCTGCGAAGTCTGTAACTACAGCTGGTCCAATCACTATTTCTGCTACGACTCCTGCACCGCCAAACCCAGGCAGTGCCCTTCAGTCTTTGCCCGTTACGCTACCTGCTGCCGGGAAGGTTATGATATTTGCGTCAGGTTCTGTTTGCGTTACCGGTCATACTTCGGGTATACGGGATGGAGCTGCCTTCATGATTTCAAAAACCAGTGGCGACGTAACTGGCTCCGGAGTTGCTCAGTATTATGAGATACCTGACACAGAGCCTTCGTTCCCTGCGGCGACGAGTGTTTGTAGACCATTTACTTCCACAAGGATTTATGATGAAACCACAACTGGACCTTTTACATACTATCTCAATGGAATTAGGCAGTCCAATACATCCACGGTCGAAATCTCAGCGGTTACATTGACTGCGCTTTACATTCCATCTACCCTTCCATAGCATGGAATGTTTGTATTCAACCATTGTGAACAAATTGTGACCACTTGGGTCAGAAAACCCGAAGGTCAAAGGTTCAAATCCTCTCCTCGCTACCAAACTCATCAACGGGTTACGGCTAAAAACTGTAACCCCGTTTTTTTAGGCTTGAGTTATTTTAAGAATGGGGGATGCGGTCGGCTTTTTGGCGTTTGATGGGAATTTGATTCTTCACGCATTTCGTGTCGGTTTAGTTATTTTCTGTTGAGTCTGATTCGATATAAACATCATCTCCCTGATTTAGATACTTGAACTCCGGAGCGTTACCAACCTTCCATCTGGTTATCTCGATTCTTTGTGTCTTTCTCTTGTCCACTGTAGTTCTCATTTCCCTTTCGAATTTCCTATTCGTATTCCGAATTATTCATAGCACCGACGCCGATTTTTTTTTAACGGCATCCAAAAACCCTGACCTAAAGGCTGATAGTCGCATCTTGCAGGGCGACCGTGAGCTCAAGACATTCACTTATAACGACCATATATTATTCGCATAGTGATCGTGAGAAAGGTATTAGCGACCACGCTGCCTTAATCGTTGAGTTCAATCTTCCACGCCATAGCCTCTGATTATGAAATTACTCATCAACCATAAACTCTGATATAATATCCTCCATCCCAATAACGGAGGTTCACATGGCAATCATCGCAAAAATCGAAGGTAATAAACTTATCATCACGGCTGACCTTGAAACACCCACGCCCAGCGCATCAGGGAAAACACTCGTGGTAGCAAGCACTAGGGGAAACAAAGAAACGGATGTGAAGATTGATGGTAAACCTGTGATTATCGGTTTGAATGCTTATATCAGGAAGTAGGTGCAGGGAGACGATATCTTTATTCTTGAAGGAATTCTATTTGTCGTCGTATGAAAAGGAAAAAGGAAGGCTACCCTATGTTGGAAACAAAAGATTTTGCTACAGGTTGCCTGACGATACTATTATGCGTAGTTTTATTCCCGCTATTTTATCTGGTCTTCAAGTTGGCTCTCTATTTTGCTATTTTCCTTGCAATAGTGATAGGAATTACTGTAGGGATAACTTTTGTAGGTAGAATAGTGCGACTGTTTATCACAGGGGAATAACCATGAAATTAAAAACTCATTCTGCCTCTGCGTATTCTAGCTCTTCCCATCACCCTATCCGCAAAATCAACCAATCATTTCAGTTCAGAGTTAACAGGGCTGTTAGCTTCTTCAGGTGATCGTATAATACAGTTTGGATTATGGATTTTGTGATATAGTCTTACGATAAGAACTACTTCCTATAGATGTTGACGTTGCCAATTTTATCATTAACCCAAGAACACCCCATCCAAACCACGTATTGGTTGCGGGATGAATTGGGGAGTGGAACATATTGAAGTTGACATTGACCACCTGATCCGCTATAATTGGTTGTATGGAGCTTACTCATTCTTATCACAGTGTATTTAGCTTAAATTACCATTTGGTTCTTGTGGTTGCATATCGCCGGGCCGTGTTTACAGAGCAAGTGCTTGCGCGGTGTTTGGAAATAGCCGGAGATATCGCCGCAGATTTCAATGCCGCGGTTGTGGAGGCAAATGGAGATAAGGACCACATCCATATTCTCCTGTCTGCTCCGCCAGATTTTAATTTGTGCAGAATGATAAATTCCCTTAAAACCGTTACTTCAAGGCGATTAAAGAAGGAGTTCCCGGATATAAGAAAGAAGCTCTGGAAGGAAAAGTTCTGGACATCCAGCTATTTTGTTGCAACTTCCGGCGGAGCGCCCCTGGAAGTCATCAAGAAATATATTGAGGAGCAAGGTGTCTAGTGGCTTACGGTAAGGGACCTCAAAACGTGCTGCGACGCTCTATCCCCAGCGGGAAAACCATGCTTGCGCCTGATGTTGTGCCTGTCGGAAAAATTAACCAGGTACTCGTTATCCGTGATAAGTATATTGCGGCAGCCAATGCCTTTGTGGACGCGGTTTTTCAAGACGAACCGCTGGCATCTGCCAGAACCAGTGAAGATATCCACAGGGTCCTTACCAATCTGCAGAAAATAATGGAGAAAGGATTCAACAAAGCATATGTCGAGAAGGCCCGGCTGGCCGTTCCTGCCGCGATAGACCAGGTTGAGCAAAGATACTTTAATCGCTTATTCGGACGGATGCTCCATTGTGCAACAGGAACCGGGGAGAAAGATCCGGCTAAACGGCAATTCCTCAATATCCCGGAAAATATTCAAGCAAAAGTTACCGCTTCTATGCTTGCTGCCCTTGAACTGAAAGCATCAGGCTTGGGATACCAAGGCGTCACTCAATTGTTTCGGGACGTGGTGGTGCGGAAACGTACCACGGGGCTCACCAGGAAAGAAGCGATGGTGGTCCGCGCCATTCACGGTGAATGTCTTCTTAAGTACCAGAAGCCCATATTCGGCAGTGACGGCCGGTATGCCTGCCAGATCAATCTGGACTACCGGGTCGTAAGGAATAAGAGCGAACCAAGAGTCGAGCTGGACAAAGGCGCCAGGTTGTTGGTAGACAGGGGAAACCGGAAATACTACCACTTTCTTGAGATATCCAATCCAACCCCGCGGGGCGAGCCAATCCGGATACCGGTTGTCATGTCCTCCCGTACCTTAAGGCGTTTTGACCGTTTGTCATCGGTTTCAGCGCTCGCCGTTATCATTGAGCCGGACTCAGTCCTTGTCAGGGTGATCATCGCCAAGCCGGACAACCAGGCTGATACGCGCCATGTCACGCACTTGATCGGACGTGATTTCGGCATGGTAAATACCATCAGCTTGTCGGTTGCCAGAATAGATGACCCGATCGATCCCCAGAAATTAAAGCGCATTTCAAACTTTACCAGGGATGAGGCGCTTAGCTATCTTTCCAGCTACAATCACCCGGATACGAATATCGCCCTGCGAGTCCGTTTCAGCGGCCGTAACTTTCTACGGAGCATAAACGATTCCTGTTTGCGTATCGACCGTCTGAAATCCCAAATTGATACCGGGTACAACAGGCTGAACAAGTTGAAGGGCATTATTTGCGGGTATCTCGGTGTCAGTGAGCTTGAGCTGTTTTCAGAAGACCAGCTATTCGAAGACCAATACATCCAGAATATCCATGAGAAGTTTTTCAGGCTGTACAAGCACATCGTGCAGATGAAACGGGTACGCCTGGCAATCTACAAGCGGATCGCATCTATAAAGCGGGTATGGTTCGGATTCCTGTCCAATCAGGAAGCGCTTCTTGCAAAGAAATACAATGCGGCAATTGTCCGGGAAGACCTGACCATATTGACCCCGGAGAAAAAGTCATCTGGATATAAAGGCCGTACCTTCAACAAGATGATCAACAATGGTTCTAAAGGGCAGTATATGCAGAGGGCATCGGATAAGCTACGATGGGATGGTATCCCGGAACTGGCTATCCAAAGCTATCATACCTCATCTGCATGTACAGTCCACGCCCTGGTCGACGGGAATATGCGACAGGGAGAACTATTCTCTTGTCCGCAATGCGGGAACAAACAACACGCAGACGAGCATGCGGCAGATACGATTTGTAATTATCTTTTGCTGCGGCCTGCAGGTGCGCAGCAAGTGACACTGCAACTTCCAAGAGGAAGGCAATCCTTAGGGAACCTCCTTATTGGAAGCCCCAACCAATAGCATTACCTTTGGTTGCGGGAGCATTCACAACACGATAGTTTTGAAACCATATTCTTCAGTCCATATCCACCTATTTTTTTCCTATACGACAGCATGTAATCCCAAAATAGAAATGTCCCATTTCTAGTGACTGATACATTTTATCAAACGTCATGGGATCCTGCATTAATGCACCTGAAAAGGGTCTACGTCTCGTATACGACATAAAGGCAGCGTGAACTCGCTTGATTGCCATAAGATACTCTAAAAGTACATTTAGACCACTGCTGGAGGCGCTTTTAATGGATAAAAATAGGACATTTCTACTTTGGCACAACATTCCTATACGACAGCATTGACTTAACTTCACATCAGGAATATACTCATCAGTATGCAGAATAAATGACGTTGCATGTTCTATGCATGTAGGCATCGAATATTATGCGGATACAGACAATCCTAGAATTTCCTGGAAAACTCCCCAAACCATTTCTTACGTTTGTCGGATTTCTCCTCGTATTGGCAATCGGCAGTCTTGACTCCATTACGAGCTATCATGTTTCCGTTTCAGCTCTCTATCTCCTTCCCATCATACTGATTGCCTGGTTCGAGGGAGGAGTGCCTGCCGCCATAATATCAATTTTCAGTGCTATCACCTGGGCATTGTCTGATCTGGTCTCTGGACATCCTTATTCTCGTATCGCTGTCCCCATTTGGAATGCCGCAATGGTGCTCGGAATGTTTTTGATCGTTGCGTATTCCATCACAGCTATAAAGAAACTATTAATAAAGGAACGTGAGCATGCTCACACCGACGATTTGACGGGCGTAGAAAATATCAGATTCTTTTATGAGCACGCACGTACTGAAATCAGTAAATCGACTACTGATAAACGGCCCCTCACTCTCGCTTATATCGATATAGATAATTTAAGATACGTAAATGACACCCTCGGCCATATTGCCGGCGATTACCTTCTCCATGAAGCAGCACAAGTAATGAGGTCAACATTGCGGTCAACAGATATTATTTCAAGACTTGGAGGCGCCAAATTCGCTATTCTTATGCCGGAAACACAGAATGAGAACGCCACCGTTATCATTTATAAAGTTCAGGAACATCTTCTGGATATGGCGAAAAAAAACGGCTGGCCAGTAACGTTCCGTACAGATGTTGTTACCTGCTACAGCCCGGCTTACACCATAGATGAACTGGTCAAAGTGGCCGAGGATCTTATGAATGCTGCCAAGAAAACCGGTAAATAAATGGTGAAATATGAGAAATCAGAATAGTAGTCCGGTAACTAAGCTGACAAGCAAAACCTGAGCATAATAATCCAACCAGCGGCCTAAGAACGACGCCCAAAAACCGCGCGCCTCACCCCCGTGTTCAATGCACGATTCAATCGGTATTCTTTGCCCTTGTCACATTATTGGCACTGCAGACTTGTAGGTGGAGATTGCAATTATTAAAAAGCGCAACTGTCGTTGACTCGCCATGAGTTCCGGGGAAATATCCACCATACATAGAGATGGACAATGGGTACTCACGAAACTGGGACTCATAACCGAGCGAGCCAGAAGGGACCCGAAGTGTAAGTTCAGCACGCTTGCATATCTGCTGAATGAAGGGTTTCTCTTGGCGTGTTTCCGGGAGCTTAAAGTGAACAAAGCTCCCGGCATCGACGGGATAACGGTACGGCAGTATGAAGAAAACCTCTATGAGAACATCGTGGATTTGACCAGCCGGTTGAAGCGCAAGAAATACCGGCCCCAGCCTGGACGGCGGGCATATATACCGAAGGACGAAAAGAGCATGAGGCCTCTCGGTATCCCCGTGGTTGAAGACAAAATCGTCCAGATGGGAATCAAGAAAATTCTTGAAGCCATCTACGAGGTAGACTTCAGAGATATATCCCATGGCTTTCGACCGGAACGAAGCTGTCATGATGCGCTAGAAGTAGTTGACAAGGTCATCATGAGAGAACCGGTAAACTACATTGTCGATATGGATATCGAGAAATTCTTCGACAGTGTTGACCACCGGTGGATGATGGAATGCTTGAAGCAGCGGATAAGCGACCCGAACTTTCTTCGCCTCATAGCCCGGTTTCTCAAAGCGGGTATCATGGAAGGGGGCAATTATATGGAGACGGACAAAGGCACTCCTCAGGGCGGGGTTGTGAGCCCCGTACTGGCTAATATCTATCTCCATTACGTTCTGGACCTCTGGTATGAGAAACAGGTAAAGAAAGAGATGCGCGGTTACACTCAGATGATCCGGTACGCCGACGACTTCATTGTATGCTTCGAACACAAGGAAGAAGCCGAAGCGTTCGGGGATAAATTAAGAGAGCGTCTCGCCAAGTTCGGGCTTCGTATATCCGAGGCCAAGAGCAGGACCATCGCCTATGGTCGGGAGGCATGGCGACAGGCAAAGGAACAAGGGGGCAAGCCCGCGACCTTCGACTTCCTCGGATTTACTCACTACTGCGCCACGACGAGGAAAGGGAAGTTTCGGGCAGGCCGGCGGACAGCCGGAAGAAATTCACTCAAAAACTCAAGGCCATGAATCAGTGGCTGAAGGAAATCCGGAATCAGTTACCACTTGAGGTTTGGTGGACGTAAGCATCAGGATATCTATACTCTCCAAGGGATGGCCGACCGGTCGCCTCACGGGCAGGAAGATTTCTTAAATGGCATAAAAAAGTTTGTGTTATGTTTAAGGAGATTGTGGTTCAATATCGTTGATACCTAGAAGAAGAGCAAACCACTATTTGTGACGTCTCGCTTCGCGAGGAAGATCGGCTCGCTCACGTGCATATGACAAACGGAATTCTTTGCCCTTGTCACTAAATTGGCAAGGTCGGTTTACGGGGACGAATGACAAAGATAAAACCCGGTCATACTTTTTAAGAAATACGCTCCACTATCACGTCGAATCGATAAGATCCTTCTTTTCCAAAGCAGCAATCTACTGTTGAGATTAGTTACACCGTGAATGCAACGAAGAACGAAAGGAGATCATTTCGTGACAAAGTTTATTTACCGTAGTGGGCGGTACAGGCTTTTGCTTGTCTTGACGTGCGCTGCGATCATTGTGGGCTGTGCCAGCTACAATGAGGGGGGCAAGCTTACTGTTGTGCCAGAGTTCCGTCCGGGCTACCTTGTAGGCTATCTTCCACCTCAGACACTCCCGAATAGTCTCGTCCTGCTTCCGCCTCCTCCAGCAGCAGACTCGGTCGCCTTCGCTCTTGACGAGGAGTATAGTCGAAGGAGTTTTACTTTACGCGATACGCCAGCTTGGACGCTTGCGACTTCGGATGCCGACCTGACATTTCCACATGCGGCCGATACATTTTCCTGCGCATTGAACGCCC
Source organism: uncultured Alphaproteobacteria bacterium (assembly GCA_963699485.1). Classification (GTDB taxonomy): domain Bacteria; phylum Pseudomonadota; class Alphaproteobacteria; order Rhizobiales; family Hyphomicrobiaceae; genus Hyphomicrobium_C. The sequence continues at coordinate 34,885 of CAVOUC010000029.1, forward strand.
CGATCACAGAAAAGGATATGCCGCATCTTTACATACTGCTGCGCCGAACTCTGATGGACGCGGGCCTTTCAACCTATGCCGCAAAGGATCACTACAAGCGCAGTCGCCCCTTCGTACTGAATAAAGAGCCTATCTGCACCCCGGAAGAGAAAGCAGGGCTGGAGAAGAATGGGTCTTACCCGTCCGGGCATAACGCAGTCGGCATGGCTTGGGCGCTTATTCTCACCGAAATTTCACCGGAGCAGACCGATGCAATCCTCGCAAGGGGCAGGGCCTTTGGGTTGAGCCGCATCATATGCAACGTGCATTGGTACAGCGACACACTTCAGGGCCTTTACATGGGCGCCGATACCGTGGCCAGACTGCACGCCAATCCTCAGTTCCGCACTGATCTGGAAGCCGCTAAGGCCGAACTCGAAGCAGTCCGCGCCAAAGGACAAAAACCCACACGCGACTGTAGTGCGGAGGCTGTGGCTGTGGACTTGCAACGGTCGCTGGTGCAATGAGCAGCTTACTAGGCAATGCAGCCGACCTGTTGCATTGCTGCGGTTATGTGTAAGTTTCAGTTTGAAGTTTTTAGTCAACACTTCTTCCTGAAGTCCGCTGCAGTTGCATTTTTTAGAAATTTGCAGAATACACATAGTAATCATTAATCTGCCTGATAAAAAATACCGAAAATAAAGCACACCATTGAACCCCGATCGGCTTGTTTGCCTTGTCTACTATATTTTAAATCTGAATAAAAAATGTCTTGACACTCCCGAGCCAGAATGGTATTATGCGCGTCATTGAAATTGGTTATCAATATCAAGTATGCAGAAATCAGCCGTAGAACAACTGTCTGGGTACCTTGCAGGCCGGGGACTTAGGTCCACTAACCAGCGGGATACCATACTCAAAACATTCATTGAGGCCGGGAAGCACCTGAGTGCTGAAGAGCTCTACGCCCGAGTAAAAAAAACACACCCCGGTATCGGCTATGCAACGATATATCGCACGTTAAGGCTGCTGGCTGGAGCCGGCCTAGCCGAGGAACGTCGGTTTGAGGATGGCTTCACCCGCTTTGAATATAAGAAAACAGACGCCCATCACGACCACCTGATCTGCACCAGATGCGGCGCGATCATCGAATTCGAGAATGAGCGCATCGAAGCACTCCAGCACGATGTGGCGAGGAAAAAGGGGTTCAAAGTACAGAGCCATAAACTGGAGCTTTACGGCCTGTGTGCAGCGTGCCAGCAGTAATAAGACAAAGCAGCAGGTGACAGAAGTCGTGAAAAAACCATAAGGGGTGAGACCAGCGTAAGGCAAGGGATCTGAACTCGCCTCGCAGTATCAAACGGGGTCCATGGAAGGCCGCCGATCAGTAAAAAAGCGGCCATTTTATTATCCGTATTAGTGATAATGATTATCAATATCAAATATGTGAGTTGATGGGCGTTAGGAAGTTGTTGTACAGAACTTTTGGAGAAAGGAGAATTGGTATGGGTGCGAAAACTTTAACGGTAGCATTTGCTGTCCTGTTTGCACTGGCAGGGAAGGCGAATGCTGCCCACCCGCTCATAACAGATGATACAGGAACACAGGGGAAGGGGAAAGTACAGCTTGAGATAGTTGGGGAGTACGGGCACGACAAAGAAGATGGAGCCACGACGAACAGCTTCGTGGTGCCGACTATACCGGTGTTGTCCTACGGGATCGCCAATACCGCAGATCTCGTCCTCAGTATTTCCGACCAGCGTATAGAGACAAAGCAGGACGGTGTTACGACTACGGAACGAGGAATCTCGGACGCTTCCATTCAAGTGAAATGGAGATTCTACGAAAAAGACGGGTTGAGTTTTGCGGTGAAACCGGGCGTTACTCTGCCTACCGGGGATGAAAATAAGGGGCTCGGCAACGGAAGGGTGTCCTACAGCATGTTTTTCATCACGACAAAAGAAATAGCTCCTTGGGCATTTCATCTGAATCTGGGTTACATACGCAACGAATATAAACTTCAGGCGGATGAGGACGCAAATGTGAAGGATATCTGGCATGTTTCGCTTGCCTCGCAGGTGGAGGTCGTCAAGAATCTCAAGGCGGTCGCAGATATCGGTATGGAGAGAAATTCTGATAAGACCTCTGACACCAACCCCGCCTTTATTTTAGGTGGTTTTATCTACTCAATTACCGAGAATCTCGACGTCGATTTCGGCGTTAAAGGCGGGCTCAACAAGCCGGAGACAGATATTTCGTATCTTGCGGGGATTACCGTGAGATTTTAGGAGGTGTAGTTATGGTCCCTTTGGGATTATTACGGTTAGGCGATAGGGCTGAAGTGGTGGAGATCATTCCAGATAAGCACCCGTGGGCACGGATTGAAGACATGGGATTTCGTGTCGGAAAGACCGTAGAGATGTTGAACAACGAAGGACGGGGCCCACTCCTGATAAAGGTTGATGAATCAAGGCTTGCCTTGGGCCGCGGGATGGCTATGAAAATCATGGTAAGGAGGAAAGAGCAATGAATTTATCGATGTTGAAACCGGGCGAGCAAGGGAAAATTACGAAGATCGGGGCAATCGGCCCGCTCAAGAGAAGGCTGATGGACATGGGGGTGCTCGTAGGCGAGGATGTGAAAGTGGAAAAGATCGCGCCCCTCGGAGACCCCCTCGAGGTGACGATTAAACATTACAAACTCTCTCTCAGAAAAAAAGAGGCGGAGGGCATATTAGTGGAGGTGGTCTCATGAGTGTCGAGTGCGGAGTGCCAGATGCGGAGTTGAAATCAGATGTAGCCGCAGGCTTCAGCCTGCGCGAAGAAAAAAAGATGGTCACCATCGCCGTTGCAGGCAATCCCAATTCGGGCAAATCCACCCTCATCAATGCTATTGCGGGGACGAGGCTCCAGGTGGGCAACTGGCCGGGGGTTACGGTAGAGAAGAAGGAGGCGGTGTTCGAATACGAAGGGAAACGGATCAAACTGGTTGATCTGCCCGGCACCTACAGCCTCAGCCCTTACACGCAGGAGGAAATTATCACCAGGGACTATCTCGTTCATGAACCGCCGGACGTCATCATCGACGTCGTGGATGCCACAAACATTGAGAGAAATCTCTATCTGACGGTCCAGCTCCTGGAGTTGGAGATCCCCGTTGTCATGGCACTGAATATTTATGACGAAGCGGAGAAGAAGGGCTATACGATAGACACAAAAGCAATAGAGGAGACACTCGGGATAAAAGTCGTCCCTACCGTAGCGACCAGAAAAAACGGATTGCATGACCTGCTTAATGCCGCTGTAAACCTTGTAGACGACCCCTCTTCCCATCATCCGAAGAAGTTAAACTATGGCGGAGACATCGAATCAGCCGCTAAATCTGTTGAGAAGCAGATAAAAAACGGGTATCCGTCTCTTGCGGAGAAATACCCGCTCAGGTGGCTTGCCTTTAAGCTCATGGAGGAAGACGCGGGCGTGCGGGACGAAATCGAGATCAACATCGATGCGCTGCCGATAGAGGACGCTGTTCGCCATCTCAAGAAAGCGCACGGAGACGATATGGAATCCATCATGGCCGATGCGCGGTATGCCCAGGCCGCGGGGCTCACTCATGAAGTCCTGAAAAGACCGGAACTCCGGAAAATGGAACTTACGGAAAAGATCGACCGGATAGCACTGAACAGGTTCCTCGGTATTCCTCTATTCCTTGCAGCCATGTGGTTCGTATTCAAACTCACCTTCGATGTCTCAAAGCCTTTTGCAGACTGGCTGAACGCCATGACCTCCGGGCCTTTCAAGAGATGGGCTGAGGCTACCGTAGGACTTATCCATGCCCCTGCTTGGACGTCCTCCCTTGTTACCGACGGTGTTATCGCGGGCGTGGGGTCCGTGCTTGTGTTCGTGCCGGTCATATTCGCCATGATGTTCTTCATCACCTTCCTCGAAGGAAGCGGCTATATGGCCAGAGCTGCTTTTGTGATGGACAGGGCCATGCATGCCATCGGCCTCCACGGAAAGTCCTTTATTCCCATGCTGCTGGGCTTCGGTTGCAATGTGCCGGCCATTTACGCCACCCGCACGCTCGAAAATCCCAGAGACAAGGCCCTTACCGCCTTGCTCGTCCCGCTCATGTCCTGTGGCGCGCGGCTACCAGTCTATGTGGTCTTTATCGGCGCATTCTTTTCGGCCCATGCTGGGACGGTTTTGTGGTCTTTATACGTCATGGGCATCGCCTTGGCCATCATCATGGGTATTATCTTTAAAAAGACCCTTTTCAGAGGCGAGGCTCCGATATTCATCATGGAACTTCCTCCTTACCGAATGCCGTCTTTCAAAAGCCTCATGATCCATACCTGGGAAAAGGGAAAGCACTTTCTGATCAAGGCGGGCACGTATATCCTGGCCGTTTCGATCCTGGTATGGTTTCTTTTAAATCTTCCGTGGGGCGTCGAGAACAAGAAAGATTCATACCTCGGCAAGGTCGGCCAGATAGGTGCTCCATTGCTTAAACCCCTCGGCTTCGGAAATTGGGAGGCTGCATCATCGCTCATGGCCGGCGTCATCGCCAAGGAAATCGTCGTAGGGACCATGGGTGAGATCTATGTTAAAAAGACGGAAGAAGAAAAAAAGATTGAGCAACCGGCATTCACCGATGATCTCAAGGAATTCGGGACGACCTTTGCAAACGCTTTCAAGGGCTCGGCAGTCAATGTCTTTTCGACCTTTGGGATTTCGAGTCTTTCTGCCGAAGAGGATGAGAAAAGGGCGGGGCTCAAATCCGTGATTCAGGGCACTTTCACGCCTCTCAGCGCCTATGCCTTCATCACCTTCGTCCTCCTCTATATGCCGTGCGTCGTGGTTGCCATCGCTATGAGGCAGGAATTCGGTACATGGAAGTGGTTCGGCATTGCCTTTGTTTATCAGATGGGCCTCGCGTGGCTTGCGGCGTTCGTTATTTACCAGGGGGGAAAACTCCTGGGAATAGGAGGATGACATGGCGTTTTCAGATATTGTATGGATGGGGCTGATCATCACCGGAGCGTTGTATCTTTTATACCGCTCAGCCTGGAAGAAAAAGGGGCATTGCTCGGGATGCGATTCGCGGACCTGTGTAATGAAAAAGTAGAAATATAGATCTAATGCGGAGCGGGGTTATTCCCGCTCCGTTTTTATTCATCTTGAACAGATTGGCTCTTGTCCCGCATATCTATTATTTTTAAAATTTGTGAGAAATATAGTTACTTTCATTGATCGCACATACCTCTTTATATGCTATCATTGTACCATGTGTCGTGCATGTGACCATAGTCGGATAGGCAATCACGGTGCATAATATTACAACCTGATAACAGGAGGGAACCATGAAAAAGAAAGGTATGACACTATTTCTTTCGGTCTTTCTATGTCTGGTGGTAAGCGCAGCATATGCCGCTGACGACCTTATGGCAAGGGCTCAAGGGAGATTCAAGCCAATCCCGAAGACAACCCCAGAGATAAAAGGAAAATCCTTTACGCAGGAGAAAATTGCCTTGGGAAAGATGCTCTACTTTGAGCCAAGGCTCTCGGCGAGCGCTCTCATCAGCTGCAATACCTGTCACAATGTTGGCATGGGAGGAGCTGACTTTCAGGAAACCTCCACGGGCCATCGCTGGCAGAAGGGACCGAGAAATGCCCCCACGGTACTCAATTCGGTCTTTAACATGGCCCAGTTTTGGGACGGGAGGGCAGAAGACCTGAAACAGCAGGCAAAAGGACCGGTTCAGGCGTCGGTCGAGATGAACAACACACCTGAGGCGACAATAAAGGTTTTGAAGAGCATGCCTGAATATGTGGCTCTATTCAAGAAGGTCTTCCCCGCACAACCTGACCCCGTTACCTTCGACAATATGGCAGAGGCCATCGAGGCATTCGAGGCGACGCTGCTGACTCCCCAGTCCCCCTTCGACCAGTTCTTGATGGGCAATAAGGACGCCCTGACCGCACAGCAAAAAGAGGGATTAAAAGTTTTCATGGACAAAGGCTGCGTCACCTGTCACGGCGGTATCAACATGGGCGGGGAGGCCTATTTCCCCTTCGGGCTCGTTGAGCGGCCGAGGGCCGAGATCATCGCGGGTGACACGGGACGCTATAAGATAACGCAGTCGAAATCGGACGAATACGTCTTCAAGGCGCCGTCGCTTAGGAACATAGAGTTGACGCCTCCCTATTTCCATTCCGGGAAAGTCTGGAGTCTTCAGGAGGCGGTGCGGATCATGGGGGTCGCCCAGTTAGGCGCAGCAATCACCGATGCGGAAGCGGACACGATCGTCGCATTCCTGAAAACAACGACTGGTGTCCAGCCGAAAGTCGAACACCCGATCCTGCCGGCTCCGACTGGTCAGACGCCGAAGCCGAAGCTGGATTGAGCGACGGGAGAGCGTTGATCCTTGGGTGGGCTGGTGGCATACGCTCTCTATTCTAAAATGCGAAGGAGGAGTTAGCAGTGAAAGGAAACCCGAAATTGATCGAAACGCTGAACTCGCTGCTTGCTGACGAACTGACAGCGATCAACCAGTACATGGTCCATTCCGAGATGGCCGCCAACTGGGGCTACGGGAAGCTGCACGAGCACTTTGAGAAGCGGGCGATTGCCGAGATGAAACACGCTGAAAAGCTGATCGCTCGCATTCTATTCCTCGAAGGCATCCCCACGGTCTCCAACCTGAAGAAGATCACCATCGGCAGCGACATTCCCAAGCAGCTTGACTACGATCACGCAGCGGAGGAAGGCGCGATCAAGGCCTACAATGCGGGGATACAGCTGGCCGGCGAAGTGGGGGACTTTGCCACTCGCGAAATACTCGAACACATCCTGAACGACGAAGACGAGCATATCGATGGCATCGAGGAGCTCCAGGACCAGATCTCGCACATGACGCTGCCGATATTTCTGACGACTCAGGTGGGGAAATAACGGAAAGCTGGTCGCAAGGGACCGTTCAGCGAACTCCAGGCCATTGTCCACTATGGGGCACTATATCATGGTAAATGGCCTGAACTCCTCATCACAAAATGGAAGTGTTCGAGGAGATCGCTGTGGAGGAAATGAAGCACGCAGCAAAATCGCCGAGCGGCACTTCTTCTTTGATGTGTCACCGGGACAACGGAGCTGAATCCCGTCGCTGTCGGAGGATCGACGACAAATTTTGAGCGGCGACAAACGCGGACTGCGCCAGAAGCACGGCGCAGAACGCATCTCTCCGCACGAGATTGCTCGGCTTCGACACCACGGCTTCTCTACTCTGCTCCGCTTGGACTCCGCGCATTCAGCGAAAGCCGAATTAACGGCATACTGATGTACTATGATGACCAGTTAGTCCAAGAGGGTCTTATTACATCCAGCCTTTTCGGGGTATCTATTTGGGGTATGTCGTATTTGCTCTGAAAAAAATGCTGGAATATCGCGGGATTGGACAAACTATTCAATTCCCACCGCCCTATCAGTTTCAATGAGGAATAATTAAGAAGAAATGACTTGTCGTTCTAAATCGAGGGGCTGTGGTGAAGGTTACAGCCCGAATTCCGAATCATAGCGCAGAGGATGAACAAGCACGAAAGGAATTGATATGCTTTTTATTATTATGCAGTTTGGTATCTATGGGTTATTGGATTTATTTTGATGTCTATCGTTGCAGTTTTGCCACAAATAATAAATGGAGGAGAACATGAAACTCAAAGGGAGCAAAACAGAGAAGAACCTGCTCGCGGCATTTGCAGGAGAGTCGCAGGCAAGGAACCGCTACACCTATTTCGCGAGCGCGGCGAAAAAAGAAGGGTATGAGCAGATATCGGCGATCTTCCTCGAGACCGCCGATAACGAAAAGGAGCACGCCAAGCGGTTCTTCAATTTCCTCGAAGGTGGAATGGCGGAGTTCACCGCCACATTTCCCGCGGGACGGATCGGCACCACAGCCCAGAACCTCAAGGCAGCCGCGGACGGCGAGAAAGAAGAGTGGGGGACCCTCTATCCGACCTTTGATCGGATCGCCGATGAAGAAGGTTTCCGCGCGGTCGCCGAGGCCTTCAAGTACATCGCGAAGGTCGAAGTAGAGCACGAGAAGCGTTTCCGCAAACTGCTCGAGAATGTCGAGAAAGGAAAGGTCTTCAAGAAGGACAAACCTGCCGTCTGGAAATGCCGCAACTGCGGATACCATCATGAGGGGGCCGATGTTCCCGATATCTGCCCCGCATGCCTGCACCCGAAGAGTTTCTATGAACTCGCGGCGGAGAATTATTAATACAAACGCATTAATGTATGTTCAAAGAATCTACCCTGCCCCTCTATTCCAAAGAGGGGTCCGCCATAAGGCGTAAAGGTCCATGGATATAGCGCATCACCAATGGCCTTAATCCTGATGGGTGCATGGTGCAGTGAAAACTGACATCGCAAACTCATGAAACTACAGCCCTGGAAGGGTTGTTGATGACTTAGAAAAACACCGACGAAAAAATTACATTTTCTCACCACAGTACCATATTGTTCAGCAAGAGCAGTCGAAGAGTCTTTGCATTGAATAGGGGTAAACGGCGAAGGGTATCTCCGCCCTGGCGACGACGCGACCGGTCGCAACGTCTCTCGCCAGGATCGTCAGCACGTAACGCCGGGCCGGCGTGTTTGCCTTTATGAGAAAACGAACGGTAGACGAGACCGTTCCGCTCTCTGTGGTCACGACAACATCCGGAATCGAAATTCCCATCTCCTTGAACTTACCATGAGCGATTTCGAGACGGAGAGAGGAAGCGTTCTGAGTGATATTCATCTCGAAAGAGATGTTCTCCTCTACACCCGGCTTGACCTCGGGGAGAGCCATCTCTGTCTTTCCAGCGACCCACCGGGCCTGCACATACCTCCCGGTATCCCCCACAAAGCCGCATCCCGACGCACCCATCGTGACCGCCACGATCACACTGATAATTCTCCCAAGCCTTCGCCTGGCGATTGTCGCTTCCCTTTCGATCTTATTCACGTGAAGACCGGCACTGCACCCTATACGCATCTCCATAGTCACAATATATCATGGTCCCGCAGTCCTGTCGAGGCCCCGAATTGTCAGGCGAGGCATTCGCGGGGTCAAAGGGCATTCACTAGGGACAAATCTTTATCGTTGACAAGTAGCCCTCTTTCTGCCATGACCTGCCCCCTATTATTGAACCAGTTGGATAGACTTGTGGTCAGGTCCATGGACCTGGCCAAGGTCTATATTGCGATTTGGGAAGGGCACAAGGAGCATTCGGAAAGGTACGCGGGGAGTTAGACTCATTGTGACCGCATTATTGTATCAGGCCATTTTTGGGATGACATACCTTGACAAAGTGGACAGTCATCATTATAATTAATTTAATTCGGAACCATTCCTAACTATTATGCTATAATATGAAACATTCCTTGACACCTCGGGAAATTGAAACATTATTGCAAAAAAGGCTCAGAGAGCAGGGGTATAAGCTGACCTCTCAGAGGCTGGCGATCATCAGTTTGCTGTCAAAGGACATGACGCATCCCGGGGCCGCTGATATATTGAAAAAGATTAGGAAAAGCCTGCCACAGGTCAGCATGTCAACCGTCTATTACACCCTGGACATCCTGAAAAAAGAGGGGTTGATTCAAGAACTTGAATTCTACGACCGGGACAACCGGTACGATATCAACGTGTCGAACCATATCAACCTGATCTGTAAGAAGTGCGGCAAGATCGAGGACTTCCCCGGCGAGCTGCCTTATTCCTATACCCAGGTGCAGCAGGGGACGGATTTTCAACCTGTGGCAATGAGATACGAATATTATGGATATTGTAAGGAGTGCCGCCGAAAACGTGCAGGCTGATTCACCGCGACGGCGCAGCTTCTATTTGAGAACATTCTCACTGATGAGGAGCGGCACCACGATACATTCACGAGCCGGTTGGATCAATAAAATCAATGTAAACCATTTCGACGAAAGAAAGGAGTAAATATTATGAATGAAGACAGCAAGTGCCCGGTAACGGGCGGGGCTCCCAAACACATCGCCGGCATCGGCAGGACGAACCGCGACTGGTGGCCGAACCAGCTGCGGTTGGAGCTGCTGCACCAGCATTCGGCGAAGTCCGACCCGATGGGCCCGGGCTTCGACTACGTGAAGGAATTCAAGAGCCTCGACTACAAGGCGCTCAAGAAGGACCTGCTCAAGCTGATGACCGACTCACAGGACTGGTGGCCGGCGGACTTCGGCCACTACGGGCCGCAGTTCATCCGCATGTCCTGGCACGCCGCCGGGACCTACCGCATCAACGACGGCCGCGGCGGCGGCGGTCGGGGCCAGCAGCGCTTCGCCCCGCTCAACAGCTGGCCCGACAACGTCAACATCGACAAGTCGCGCCGGCTGCTCTGGCCGATCAAGCAGAAATACGGCAACAAGATCTCCTGGGCCGACCTGATCATCCTTGCCGGCAACTGCGCGCTGGAGTCGATGGGCTTCAGGACCTTCGGCTTCGGCGGCGGCCGTGCGGATGTCTGGGAGCCGGACGAGGACGTGAACTGGGGTGAGGAGATCGCGTGGATGGGCGTGGACAAGCGCTTCCACGGTGACCGCGACTTGGATAAGCCGTTCGGCGCTACCCACATGGGCCTGATCTACGTCAACCCGGAAGGCCCGAACGCCAGCGGCGACTACATGGCCGCCGCCAAGGACATCCGTGCCACCTTCGGCCGCATGGGGATGAACGATGAAGAGACCGTCGCCCTGATCGCCGGCGGCCACAGCTTCGGCAAGTGCCATGGCGCCGCCCCGGAATCGCACAAGGGTCGCGAGCCAGAAGCCGCGCCGCTCGAAGCGCAGGGTCTGGGCTGGATGAGCGACTACGGCACGGGGCACGGCGCCGACACGATTTCGAGCGGCATTGAAGTGACCTGGACCAAGACCCCGTCGCTGTGGAGCAACAACTTCTTGGAGAACCTCTACAAGTACGAGTGGGAGCTGACCAAGTCGCCCGCCGGTGCCAAGCAATGGGAGGCCAAGAACGCGCCGGAGATCATTCCCGACGCGCACATCCCCGGCAAATTCCACAAGCCGACCATGCTGACCACCGACCTGACGCTGCGCTTCGATTCGGAATTCGGGAAGATCTCGCGCAGGTTCCTCGACGACCCGCAGTCCTTCGCCGAGGCCTTCGCGCGCGCCTGGTTCAAGCTGACGCACCGCGACATGGGCCCGCGTTCGCGCTATCGCGGTCCGGAGGTCCCGGCGGAGGAACTGATCTGGCAAGACCCGGTGCCCGCAGTCAATCACAAGTTGATTGATGCGAAGGACATTGCCTCCCTCAAGGGCAAGATTCTGGCCTCGGGGCTGTCTGTATCCCAGCTGGTGTCGACCGCTTGGGCAGCGGCGTCCACCTTCCGCGGCTCCGACAAGCGCGGCGGTGCGAACGGTGCGCGCATTCGCCTGGCGCCGCAGAAGGATTGGGAAGTCAACCAGCCCGCCCAACTGGCGAAGGTGCTCAAGACCCTGGAGGGCATCCAGAGCGCTTTCAACGGCGCGCAGTCAGGCGGCAAGAAGGTTTCGCTGGCCGACCTGATTGTTCTGGGCGGATGCGCAGGCGTCGAGCAGGCTGCGAAGAATGCCGGCCACGATGTGACCGTTCCCTTCTCGCCGGGACGCACGGACGCATCTCAGGAGCAAACCGACGTGAAGTCGTTCGGTGTGCTCGAGCCGGTCGCCGACGGCTTCCGCAACTACCAGAAGAAGGCATTCACCGTGTCGGCCGAGGAAATGCTGGTGGACAAGGCACAACTCCTGACCCTGAGCGCCCCCGAGATGACCGTGCTCGTCGGCGGTCTGCGCGTGCTGGGCGCCAACGGGGGCCAGTCGCAGCATGGCGTGTTCACGAAACGGCCCGGGACGCTGACCAACGACTTCTTCGTCAACCTGCTCGACATGGATACCGTGTGGAATCCCACGTCCGATGCCAGGGATACGTTCGGAGGGATCGACCGAAAGACAGGCAAACCCAAGTGGACAGCCACCCGAGTTGACCTTGTGTTCGGCTCCAACTCACAGCTGCGCGCCCTGGCCGAAGTGTATGCGCAGGACGATGTGAAGGAAAAGTTCGTGCGTGATTTCGTCGCAGCCTGGAACAAGGTTATGAACCTAGACCGCTTCGACCTGATCTGATCGTGGCATAAAGGTCTGCAGGGCTTCTAACTGGGGGAAAAACAGTAAGCTAAGGCATGAACGTTACTATTCTGACGAGGAGGGACACAAATGAAGCTATCACGTATCGCTGTAGTTGTTGTCGTGGGACTTCTGGCGGCGTTTCCGGTGTTTGCCGCTGATGCGGTGGTAACGATGAATCTGGTGAACGAACAGGGTGTTGGAAAGAGCATTGGCACTATTACTATCTCTGAGGGTCCGACGGGCCTGGTGTTCACCCCGAAGCTCACCGATCTGACGCCCGGGCTCCATGGGTTCCATGTTCACCAGAACCCTGACTGTGCGGCAGGCATGAAGGACAGCAAGCAGGTTCCCGGTCTTGCCGCAGGCGGGCATTATGATCCTGCCAATGCGGGTAAGCATGAAGGTCCCGAGGGGAAAGGACACCTGGGCGATCTCCCGGCACTCACTGTCGGGGCTGATGGGACAGCATCAACTGCCGTCACTGCTCCGCGGCTCAAGATGGCTGACGTCAAGGGCCGTTCTCTCATGATCCATGCAGGTGGTGACAACTATTCCGATCAGCCTGCACCTTTGGGCGGCGGCGGGGCGAGGGTAGCTTGTGGTGTTGTTAAGTAAGCGAGAATATACGACCAAGAGGGAGAAAACGCATGGTACAAAAGGCAAGCCCCAAACTCACTGAAATGATGAATCAAGCAATAGCCGGAGAGCTCCAGGCGATCGTTCAGTACATGTGGCACCATATCATGGTGAAAGGCATGAACTCCGCTTCTCTGATGGAAGTGTTTGATGGTATTTCCGTTGAGGAAATGAAGCACGCTGAGAAGATCGCGGAGCGTCTCTACTATTTTGACGTGGCGCCTACCACCAAACCTACCCCTATTGCGGTGGGCGGCACACCGGAGCAGATGCTCAAGGCGGACGTGAAGGCGGAGGAAGAGGCGATTACCCTGTACAAGGATATTATCAGACAAGCTGCTTCGGAGGGCGATTATACCACCGAGAGCCTTTTCAAGGAGATCCTTGCCGATGAAGAGCGGCACCACGATACGTTCACGACTTTGCTGGGTCAGTAGCCCTGCACTGATAGATGCCAGGATAATTCAAAGGGTCGGAGAAATCCGGCCCTTTTTTCTGTGAGCAAACCCCCGCTCCGCTCAAACGCGCACTACGCCCAGGAGTATAGCGCAGAGCTCAGCTCTTTCTTAAATTGACAAAACTCATGCAGCCTGATACCATTTGAATCATTCATGAGAGACCTCCTGTCCTGAATTTAGTTCCCGCATGAACTTATTCTTAGCAGGAGGTTTTTTTTGGTAATTTATAAGACATTTTTTTCGGCTATACTGATCGTTCCATCTATTCGATTAATTATATATAATGTAGTGATCGAAATGGACTTGAGAAATCAACTCATCTGTGAGTTCTTCGATAGCATCTTTCAATCCGTAGTATGCCGTGTATATCGTATGACTAGTCGGTTCAAGTCCGACCGTGGGAATTCGGCAGTTCACCACGTAGCGCGAGGGAGGTGTGAGGAGTAATCCAGAGCACTAAGTTCCCTGACAAAGCCCCATAACGGGGGCGAGCAAATCTGCGGGTCGCAGCGCAAGCGAACCTATACGTAGCCTCGTGAGAATACATGAAGTTGCCGACCCTCTTACGGAATGGGGAAGGCCGCCGCACCTATCTTAACGAAAACTGCCAGAACCGATAGGTGGACTTCCGGGGTATCAAGGGTGACACGTAGAGGAAGCCATACGGGGTAGCACGGGAGGCCCTTGCCGATGCTGTACAGGGCAGCAACCGGTGGATATAAGGTGAAACCGAAATTCCATTGGGTCGGTAAGGGGTTCGGAGTTGCCCATAGTACCGCTTGTATTTCAAGGACAACATAACCTTGAAAGAGGGAAGGGGCAATACCTTCATCACGTTTCCAAAGGAGGGAAGGATTGCGGAGATTGCGTAATGCTTGAAACTCCGGAGCAGATTCGGGAACTTCAGAGGAAACTATACCAGAAGGCCAAGCAGGAACCGAAGTTCAGATTCTATCTTCTCTACGACAAGGTCTATCGGCTGGACATCCTGGGCCACGCCTACGATCTTGTCAGAGCAAACAAGGGAGCAGCGGGCGTAGACGGCCTGACCTTTGAGCGCATAGAGGAGACAGGAGGAGGGGCGCAGGAGTATCTTGAGAACATAGCACAAGAGTTACGAGCTAAGACGTACAAGCCCATGCCGGTAAGGAGAGTATACATCCCCAAGGCAGATGGAGGCAAGAGGCCGCTCGGGATACCGACCGTCAAAGACAGGATTGTCCAGATGGCAACCAAGCTGGTCATCGAGCCGATCTTCGAGGCCGACTTCCAGGAAAACTCGTATGGATTCAGGCCGAAAAGAAACGCCCATCAAGCCATAGATGATATAGCCTCTCACCTCTGGGCGGGTAGAACGCAGGTAATTGACGCGGACATCAGCAAGTACTTTGACAGCATCCCGCATGAGAAACTTCTCAAGGAAGTTGCCAAACGCATCGTTGATAAAAACATCCTGAGACTCATCAAGATGTGGTTAACGGCGCCAGTCGTAGAGGAAGAAGACGGAAAGAAGAGGTACAAGGACAACGACAAGGGAACGCCTCAGGGAGGAGTCATATCACCGCTCCTTGCCAACATTTATCTCAACGTACTCGATACGCTTTGGAAGACAAGGCAAGTACAGGAGATATATGGGGCACGGCTCATTAGATACGCCGATGATTTTGTGGTGTTGTGCCGAGGGAACACGGAGAGGGTGCGACAAGGCATAGAAACAGTCCTTGCGCACTTAGGCCTCACTCTTAACGAGCAGAAAACCAAGGTGGTGGATGCCAGAGAAGAGAGTTTCAATTTTCTGGGTTTCACCATAAAGCTCGTGCGCAGTCCGAGGACGGGAAACGTCTTTCCACTGATCTCGCCCTCGAAAAAGGCCATAAATCATGTCAAGGCATCGATAAAGAGCTATACTGCGAGAGCGTACCTCATCCTACCAGTAGAAGACATTATCAGGAACCTCAATAGCGTAGTAAGAGGTTGGACAAACTACTTCTATTACCGAAACTGCGGCAACCAGTTGGCGACTGTCAGAAGCTTTCTTGAGAATCGCATAAGGAAGTACCTCAGGCGGAAACGACACAAGCGTGGATGGGGCTACAAGGAATATCCCTATCACTACCTGTATAAACAGCTCGGGCTCTACAAGATGCCAACCTCTACTCCTTGGAGAACAGCACCTGCGAAAGCCTCTGGATGAAGATGATTGGAAAGCCGGATTCGGGAGAACTGAATGTCCGGTTTGATGAGGGGGTCCTGAAGATAGGGTATGGTTGGGCTAGTGAGGCACTGCCAGACGAAAGGGGCAGAAACAGATAGGCTCAACCTGAAGCTACTACGTCAGGGCTCTACTCTACATCGATAGTTGTTCCGCTTCAGCAAAAGTGCAGGTTTGTAGGTGAAGTCGATAAAATTCCGCTGGCTACTTGATTCAATGCTTCTAAATGAAATACGCACGTTACAATTAGACAATGATAATAGAAACCCTGTGATAAATTCTTGCAGCGACAAGAGTCGCGTGATGGTTATGGGGAGTATGTAGATTAAAACCCAGTGGGTTCAACACCCAAGCTTAAGGATAAATTATTCAATTGTTTCTCTTTTATATCCCAATAGATAGCTTGAAACTTTTTTGCATATGACGGATTTCGTGTACCCTGCAAGAATTTTGTTTCGCCTAAGTTGTAAATCTGTGTGATGTCTTCAAGAGTAGAAAGAGGATATTTCCTAATTAAATACTTTATGTATCGAATTCCTGCAATGATATTATTTTCAGCGTGATATAAATCGTCTTTCTTTTGAATCTTCCTGTTGAATTTCTTCCCTGTGTCGAATGTTAATTGCATTACTCCCCGACTTATCCAAACTTCGTTCTTTAGGGGCTTCTTAGGGTTATTGAAAGCTTTTGATTTGTAGCTACTTTCGACTTGTGCGATAGCATCACAAAGATCTGCATCGACCTTCAATAATTCTGCATAGTAACGAACCATCTTCTTATTTCCCTGCTGCTCTTTGGTGAGTTTCTGCTGGGCGATAGCTATACTGGACAACATAACCATCAAAAATATGTACGCTAATATTTTCATGTGACACCTCTTTCGTTTGAGATAACTTACTTTCCATCGGAATGAGGTTGAGAGTGCGTGATTTCAGTAAGCCGCATAAAATAATCGACCCCCGTCGCGGTAAGTTTCACTTATTATGATTTGGACACTATCAAGAAAACAAAATCAGCATATATGCTACTTTTGTATTAGCAATGATTATACCACTGGTGCCTGCATAAAAATCATGCAATAACAATATGTTACAAAAAACAGCAAGCCACATCATATATGAGAGTTGGCGGAATCACCAGATTCAGCGGCATTTTGAGTTGTATGACCAGCAAACAAGGAATGCGTAAAAAATTCAGATAATACGAAATTGGCAGTGCACAGTTGTAGGTGTTTGCGATAGGAACCGTGATCTATCAGAATTGAAAGATATTGATTGAATCATTCAGTGAACAAAACTTCCCGAAGTTATTGAAGTTGCCATTCTATGAATCACAATCATTTTCATTCCGAACTTATCATCTCCTCCAAAAATACCCTATCGATGTCGTGTAATGGCAAAATGATAATGTCCTCTTCTGGCAAAGTAGAAAATGTCCTATTTTAAGTTACAATACCCCGACGTAAATGGAGGGTACTGTGACGGAAATGGACATGATCACCATGAGCAGGAGAGAGACAAAAAGACTGCACATTATCCACCAGGCATTGGATAAGAGGATTACCCAGAAGAAGGCTGCGGAGCTTGTAAATTTGAGCAGCAGGCAACTTCGCCGGATGATCAAACGGGTACGGGAGGACGGAGACGATGGCATCAGCCACCGATCCCGCGGCAAGACCTCGAATCGTCGTGTCCCCATAAAGATCAAAGACAAAGCACTTAAGCTGTTTAGGGAGAAGTACAGCGATTTCGGCCCTACCTTTGCCAGCGAGAAGCTTCTTGATGTTCATGAAATCAAGCTAAGCGATGAAACCCTTCGTTTATGGCTTAATCAGGAAAACATCCCCTATGAGAAGCGCAAAGGACGAAAGCACCGGCAGTGGCGCGAGAGAAAGCATCATTTCGGTGAAATGGTCCAGATGGATGGCTCCCATCATGCCTGGTTCGAAGGCCGGGGTCCTGAATGTGTATTAATGGGATATATCGATGATGCCACAGGAACGGTGTATGGGCGTTTTTATGACTATGAGGGGACCATGCCGGCCATGGACAGCTTCAAGCGGTATATCAAGCGCTACGGCATTCCCCAGAGCGTCTATTTGGACAAGCACACAACGTATAAATCCACGGCCAAGCAGAGCATCGAGGATGAGTTGGAAGATAAAAAACCCATGAGCCAGTTTGAAAGGAGTCTTTCTGAACTCGGGGTAACGGTCATCCATGCTAATTCACCCCAAGCAAAAGGCAGGGTAGAAAGAAGTTTTCGAACGCTCCAGGATCGATTGGTCAAAGAGATGAGGCTTGCCGGGGTTAAAAGCGTCGAGCAGGCAAACGAATTCCTGATAAAGTATCTTCCAACGTACAACAGAAAATTCAAGGTAAAGGCCGTTTCTGAAGTCGATGTACACCAACCCGCGCTGTCCATGAGAGAACTCGACAAGATTTTCTGCATTCGAGAGGAGCGTACGCTGCGGAACGATTTCACCATCGCTTACAATGGCAAACTCTACCAGATCAAAGACGCCGTAAAAACCCAAAAGGTCGCTGTGGAAGAACGAATGGATGGATCTCTGCACATAACTCACAGAGGCCTGGATTTAAGATATCGGGAGATCAAGAGACGGCCAGTTAAAGAGAATCCAAAAGCACCGGTATTAATTGACGAGACGGTATCAACCGGCAGATCACCCTTGGAAGAGACTCAGAAGAGCATCCGTACAACTTCCCGTTGCTTCCTAAAAGCGGACATTTCTACTTTGGTAAGAGTAGGACATTTCTACTTTGGGTTGACATACCCTATCGATGTCGTTGACATTGTGCTGGGTCGAGCATATATTCGTATCAAACTGTGGCAAAGAAATTAAATGACTATCAGATTATCTACTTATGCACTCATTTTGCGGCGTTGAGTAGTGGTCCGCTCAATAGTTAGCTACAAAATAAAGAATGACTAAAATACAAGACCTCTCAACGCGAATTGATGTAATACCGCTTCTTGCCCAGTGGCATTTTAAACAATGGGGCGATTTGACGGGTGCATCAACTGAATCCGACTATGAAGCGTTGCTTTCCAGAAACGCGTCTACCAGGAACTTGCCGCTGACTCTGATTGCCGTTAGCGGCAAAAGGTTGCTCAGCTTTGTCAATATTGTTAATTGTGACATGGCTATTCGGTCTAAACTCAAACCATGGTTCGCTCAGTTGTATGTTGCTGTGTCGGAGAGGAATCGGGGCATCGGTTCCATACTTGTCCATGCCGATATTGAACGAAGCAGGAAACTCGGCTTTCACTGTCTCTACCTGTACACTTCGGGGACACTTCCAGTTTTCTATGAACATATCGGCTGGGCAAGGCGAGAGACTGTCCATTACAAAGATAAAACACGGATCGTGATAGAAATGAGACTTTTGGGTTGAAAAGTTACCATATTCACTGCAGGAAAAAATCGAATTGCACTGCTGGAGAAGGTGCATGACATGAATGAAGAGGACTACGAAATAAGCACGGACAAAACACGGCTCGATCTTGAAATGATCCATGATTTTCTCGCGAACCGCTCCTATTGGTCCGTAGGCGTTCCGTTTTCGGTGGTGGAAAAATCCATCGAAAACTCGCTTTGTTTCGGCGTATATGATCAGGGAAGACAGGTGGGATTTGCCAGGGTAGTGACGGACTTTGCTACGATTGCCTACGTAGGCGATGTCTTTATCCTCGAACACTATCGGGGCAGGGGGCTGGGGAAAAAGCTTGTCAAAACCATTATGGATCACCCCGAGCTGCAAGGCTTGCGTTTATGGCTGCTGGGAACAAAAGACGCTCACGATCTTTACAGGAAATACGGTTTCCAGAAAGTGGCGGAGACGCCGTTCTTAGATCGTTTCATGGTAATCCGTAATTCCGATGTGTATCAGAAAAAGGATTTATAATCGGAAGCAGCAGGTGCGTCTATGCATCTGCTCGTACTTACGGCGTTTGCATGCACATGGCGCGGAGAACTTATGTTTCATTGAATTGAACCTCAACCAGGGGAAGAATTCAGCAGTCTGATTATATTAATGAGCGATGCGATCTAACTGCAGGCCAGGAGTCAGGCATGATAAAAGCAAGCGATACAATCGGCCGTGATGATGCGTTTGGCTTAAGTCGCTTCATAAGCGCTCAAGACAGCGTCTATGATCGCGTTCTCGAGGAGTTAAAAAGCGGCCGGAAGAGATCGCACTGGATGTGGTACATATTCCCGCAGGTTGATGGATTGGGATACAGTGCAACCACGAAACACTATGCCATAAAAAGTATGGAAGAGGCTAGGGCATACCTAAATCACCCTGTTCTTGGATCAAGATTGTTGGAATGTGCCGATGCAGTCCTGGCCATTGAGGGACGATCAGCTTCAGACATTCTTGGTTACCCCGATGATCTAAAGCTTCAATCGTCCATGACACTGTTCGCGTCTGTAGCGGGTCCGGACTCCGTATTTGTCCGTGTCCTTGATAAGTATTTCCAGGGCGAGGGGGACGTGAGAACGCTCCAGCTATTGGAGCCACTCAAGGGGAGCAAGGATTAAAAAAAGCCTGACGAGGCGCGGGCCCCGTCAGCTGGGCGGCGCAGTCCTCGCAGCTGATCCAGGTGTTCATGTATTTGATGATTGTTTCGCCTAATTGAAATTACAGGCTTGTAGGTGTTCATCATAAGAACCAGTATCTAATAGGAGTGAAGAATATAGGTTGTTACTTGTAGAGCGATGTCCTTCTTGTAATTGTTGTGGTTGCTACTCTTTGCAACATTTAATGTGTCATTTAGTAATTGTTAATATCTACCTATTTAATACCTTTAAAATACCCCATTAATTCCCTAAAGTTATTCAAGATTACGACGATAGAATAACATAGCGGGCCCAGGTGAGCTCCCCGAACATATCGAATACTGGGCACCTTTACCTTAGGTCTATTGCGCTTGCCGAAAGGTGAACAATGTGCGTTTATCGTCGAGAATTGACTTAATTAGGGTCGCCTAACAACCTGCTCAACCCAACCTGGAATAGGCGTGCTGCGTTTTTGCTCAAAGGTTTGTGGCCCGGCGGGCTAGCCTAAGCGTTAACATGTCTCAACATGTAATCAATACTTACTTCCGTTAGCGTGTATTGCGCAGTAGTAGGTGCAGCTCGGACAGCCAGACTTGCCAAGATAGTGATGAATTCCGTTCGAAGTTTTTAGTCAACTCTCCTTCCTGCACTCTTCAGTTAATTGGTCTGGTAAATGTTGAGGATTATAATTGATAATCTATAGCGAAGGGTATCTCATGGAAAAAAGGATTCACAGATGACTTTATGGGACAAACCAACTGCTGTATTAGATCGTTTCGGATTATCTGAAGACCGAATAATCCTTATTGACAAGATTTGTCATAAATTCAATATTCCCGCTAGAGGAGTTGTTTTCGTATTTGAAAAAGATGATTACCAGAACTATCCCAATCCAACATGGGAAAATAAAGCTGTTTACATTAACGTTGCAGTCGGTGGCGTCGAAGAAATGAGTCCGCAACACCTGGTGGATTTAATGGTGTCTCAAGACTACTCTCAAATCATCTGGTTTTCAAAACAGGCTTGTGCATCTCAAGATATAATTTTTGTGTGGACATTCTCTCATGAGATACAACATCTTGAACAAAATTTACGGAACACTGCTCTATCTAAGGCGGGACATTTTCTTGTTAGGACTTTAGGCTTGATAGAAATAGAGGAACCAAAAGTACAAAACGCTATTCCCACCGAATTAGATGCAAATTTAAAGGCTTGGAATGTGACGCAGAAGTTGTTAGGAAAAGAAACCGCTGATACTTTTGTAAAAGATGAGTCCATTTCAGGAAAACATAAACAATCGTTTCAAATACTGATATCTCATAAACCCAATAATACATATGACGTTTTCGGTTGTACCATTAACATTCTGCGGAAGTACTCTGCCCAGTTTAAAGACCTACAAGCAGGATCGAATGACGGCTTCGTAAGAAATTTTAATATTGAAGAGATATGTTTAGAATTAAGTCATCCTCCCCGATTCCAGGAGTGTTCTAAAAGCAAGACTTGTGGATGAGGTTACTGCAAGGAGTACTTCCTTAATTCTGCTGAAGTAACGTTCTTTTGAAACGTGCAGAATTCAAGTAGCAGTCCCTAGTATTATGTTTAGTCATTTTTCATGAGACGGTCACTTCTTTACGGACTCTGAAGAGCTACTATATTCGAAGGAGGTCTTTGTATGGACTCTCAGTTAATCTCTGTAATCGGCAAGCTTTTGCTTGCAAGCGTTCTGAGCAGCGCAATAGGCTTCGAGCGAGAATCACACGGGCAAGCAGCCGGTTTCAGGACATACCTTATCGTCGGTATCGCGTCCTGTTTAATGATGATGCTCTCGCTGCATATGGAAGAACTTTTCAGAGAGCTTGCTGTAGACAAATCGGTAGTGCGCCTTGATCCCGGCAGAATTGCCTCTTACGCTATCGCTAGTATGGGTTTTCTGGGAGCCGGCGCGATTATCAAGGGCAAGGGCTCTGTACGCGGATTGACGACGGCGGCCGGACTGTGGTCCGTGACGGGCATCGGCCTTTCTATTGGTGCAGGATACATTGTTCCTGCTATTGTTACGACGGTCGTTATTCTCGCGAGTCTCTACCTTGCCTATCCGGTCAAGGCCCTAACCCATCGTAGGATATATACTATCCTCTCGGTAAAGGCTGTTACAACCGAGGGACTCTTGGGCCGAATTAAAGCTGTCCTTGGTGAATATCACGATCTGTCTCTCCAGTTCGTTAATTATCACCGGGATATCACCGCGAATACCGTAACTTACCGGATACGGCTGCATCACGGAGATGAAAGTCTGAAGCACTGGTCAGATATCGTCAAGTGCCTGTCGGCCATGCCCGATATGAAGGAAATAATATGGGAAGAAAGTGACGTCCCCTGATAATGCCTCTATTATCATTGTTGCCAGAGATGCATAAATGAGGACGCGTTTCGATAAGCATGGTATCGGTGCAGAATCCCTGGCTAACGATTCGTCCAGCGGAGGGCATGGCCGCCGCTGAACTCAGACGTTATACATGATACAAGCAGTATTCGTGAGCCCGCTCACTCGATTAAATGTGTGAGCTTGTAGGTGCAGCCGAAGGACGCCAGTAATTGCGGGAAGTGAAGATTATCAGTTGGAACATTCAGTGCTAACTTCTCTCCGAAAACTGTATATCATAAGATACCCATCTTTTCTGCTTTATCTTGCGGAGAAATTCCATTATACTTTTCCTCAAAGGGTGTATTCGCGGTTCGTTTTTTCAAGAAGAGTATAATCCTCCTGAAAGGAGTTCTTGAATGATAATCCAGGTACTCAACATCGGTCTCCCAAAGAAGGAGCTGTTTCACGGTAAGAAATTCATTACAGGCATGTGCAAAAAACCAGTTGCAATCCCTCTTGTGCTAACGAAGCAGGGCTTTGAAGGAGACGGCGTGGGCGACTTGAAGCACCACGGAGGAAGCGACAAGGCCGTTTGTGTCTATGCTATCGATCACTACGAGTACTGGGAAAAGATACTAAGAAGAAAAATGCCTGATGCGGCATTTGGCGAGAATTTATCAGTGACGGAGATGAAAGAGGATGAAGTCTGCATCGGCGACATTTACCGAGTGGGCATGACAACGGTGCAGGTGAGCCAGCCACGCCAGCCCTGCTCGACGCTTGCAGCCCGCTACGGTAGGGATGATTTCGTGAAGCTTGTCGTAGAATCCGGCCGAACGGGTTTCTACCTCAGGGTGCTTGAGGGGGGAAGGGTAAAAGCCGGTGACGGGATCTTCCTCGTTGAACAGGACCCACGCCGGGTATCGATCTCTTTTGCCAATCGCATCTATCACCATGAGCGAAAAAACCGCGAAGGAGTCGAGAAGGTTCTCGCGGTTCCCGCCCTTTCGGAATCATGGCAGAGATCGTTTCTGGAATTAAAAGAACGGGCCTAGCGCTCCGCTAGGCCCCTGGGAGATACCGCTCGAAATCGGCTGATTACTGGCCGGAAAGGAGCGTTGATGACAAAAGCACCGATAGTGGACCAGGACCTCTGTATCGGGTGTGGACATTGCGCAGAAGTCTGTCCCAAGGTCTTTGAGCTGGCAGATGAAAAATCCCAGGTGATCGGTCCTGACAAGTGCGGTACCTGCAACTGCCAGGAAGCTGTCGACACCTGCCCGGTCCAGGCGATCAGCTGGAGTGAGTAAGGAGAGACAACAATTATGGAAATAAAGGTCCCCAAACCGTTGAAAGCGGAGCATGAAGAACTTCATGGAGAGCTCGTTGCTGCGACCAAAGCGGGTGGAAAGGTTGGCGAGGCCGCAAAATCAGTTGCACAGGTTCTCCATCCGCACTTTGTGAAAGAGGAGGAATACGCCCTGCCGCCACTGGGTTTATTGACGATGCTGGCGGAAGGCAGGCTCCCCCCGGACATTCCCGCCATCATAGCCATGACCGACAAACTGAAGACGGAGCTCAGTCTTATGCTTCATGAGCACAAGGCCGTTATCGCAGCGCTCCATAAGCTCATGGTAGCGGCGGAAAACGACAGAATGCCGGAAGTTGTTCATTTTGCCGAAAGGCTGAAGCTGCATGCGCAGATGGAAGAGGAAGTACTCTATCCTGCCGCGATATTGATCGGTGAGTATTTGAAACTAAAGATAGGACCGATAATATGAGGGAGGTGGCTCAAACGATCGCCCTTTGTTGTAGAGAGTCAAAACTACCAAATGAAACGTGTTCCGTTACTTCTTTCTGAAGTTTTCAGTTTATGGAATTGTTGCTGAGCGTAAATTCCTTCCTGAATCTGGTATATAAGGCATCCCTTTTCAAGGAGCAAGATAGAACGCTCTCCGAAGGAGATATATCCATGAAGACAGCCGACATTATGACGAAGCAGATCCATACCATCGGGCCGGACCAAACCTTAAAAGAGTGCGCCGAGATTCTCAAGAAACACCACGTGAACGGCCTCGTGGTGGTGGAAGGAGAAACGGTCGTAGGAGTGATTACGAAAGCCGATATTTTCAAGGCCATTCTGCCGAGCTATTCCGACATTATGGAAGACGAGCACCCCATTGTGAGCTTCGAGTACCTCGAAGAACGGGCGCACAAGCTGTACGATCTGACGGTGAGGGCCCTTATGGGGACGCCGCCTATCACTATAACGGGTGACACGCCCGTCGTGAAGGCAGGTTCTCTCATGATCCTCAGGAGGATAAAGCAGCTACCTGTTGTTGACAACGGCAGACTCTCCGGCATCATTACCTTGACGGACATTATTAACTACATCACGGAGAAGATCAAGTAGATGACAGTAATTAAACCAGAGAAGAAGTCATGAAGGAGGCTGCGTACATACTTCACCGTACCCAACGCCAGTTAAAAACATAGGAGACGTTGTGTCCTGAATTGCAAATTCAAATAAAGTGAGAGTAACAGGACACATATAGGCAACCTGGGACACAACGTCTCTCAAGCCTTACTCCCGGACCTTATAAAGAGCATCGAGGAAGAGAAGAAAATAATGCATGAAGGCTAAGAAAATGCCGGAGGTCGTTACTCTCTCAGTTTTTGTATCATCTGATAAAAGTCACATTTTACGCAATCCTCGTATTTCTGTGCAAAGGTCCCTTGTACTTTGCCTTCGCAGAACGTGCCCGCCACGGCCCAGCAGATCCTTCCGAAATTCGGATATGCGGGACATTTCGCCGTAGCATCTTTATCTCTGCCGCATTTCATGTATTCCCAGCATTTTATTTCATGTGATTCCTTATCGCTCTGCTGGGGGAAATACAGTCTGAAAGTGGAGCCTTTGCCTTTGGCGCTCTCCGCCTTGATGAAGCCGCCGTGTTCTTCCATGATCTTTCTCGTTATGGAAAGACCCAGACCGGTGCCGCGACCTATCTCCTGTGTGGTAAAGAACGGCTCGAATATCAGGGACATTTTATCTTCATCGATCCCCATCCCAGTATCGGATACCCTTAAGTAAACGTATCGTACGCCGTGGAGAAATTCATTCCCCGCGGTTATCCTCAGGGCGCCGCCGCGGGGCATCGCATCGAGCGCATTGGTGATGAGGTTGATGAGCGCCTGCCTGACCTGGTCCATGTCCATCAAAGCGGGCGGAAGATTTTTTTCTATCGCTACCTCTACGGTCACGGATTGTTCGCTGCATGTATGCTCATACATGTTGACCACATCAAACACAAAGTCCTCTACACGGTGCTTTTCAAGATGGTATCGCGCATCACGGGAAAACGTGAGCACATCTCTCAATATCTTCTCAAGTCTGTCGACTTCCGCGACGATGACTTCCGCACGTTCTTTCTCTTTTTCGCCTGCGGCGCTTTTATAGAGCCTGCGTGCAAACCCACCTATTGCGGTAAGAGGGTTTCGTATTTCGTGCGCCACGTCCGCGGTGAGCCTGCCCAGCGCTGCCAGCTTCTCTGCCTGAATCAGTTTGTCCTGGGATTTCTTCAGTTCATCGGTCTTTTTTGCTATCTCCCGTTCGAGGCTCTCCGTCCAATTCTTCATCCTTTCCCTCGCCGTTTTGAGCTCTTGTGTCATTTCGTTGAAAGACCTGACGAGCTGACCTACTTCATCCTGTGAAGCCGCCGTTACGGTGCGGCCGAGGTACCCGTGCGCGACATGTCTCATGACCTTCGAAAGGGTCAATACGGGTTTTAGCACAAACTTCCTGAGAACCACGTAGAGGATGATGGAGATGACGCTCATTAATGCGAGGGCATACACTGTCGTGTTCACCAATTGCTCTTGTATGCTTTTATCGACGGAAGCGAGAGAAAAATCCGATTCAAGGATGCCGAGTACCCGCTGGGTCGGGGGATGGACGTGGCAGGCGGCCTGCGAGCAGGAAGGTTCGTTGTAGATCGGGTCAATGAACGTCAGCACGTTATATCCGTCCGTTCCCCGGTAGGTCGCCCATTGGCCCGTGCCGGCCAGAGTGCCGGAAGGTTTATTGTCGTCGATATGACAGCCCTTGCATACGTGGGAAGTCCTGTCGACCTGTCGCCCGATCTCCACCTGCGTTGAAGAGTAAAAAATCCTCCCCGTGCTGTCGAACAGCTTGATCCCTTTGATGTTCTTTGCCGATTTGAGGTCGTCTATGGTCCGCTGTATCGCTTCTCTGTTGAATGTGAGCATATCGTATCGTATACTCTTTTTAATGAGATCGGAGTTCTCGGTGGCGTCCTTCACGGCTTCGTGGACAAGATTTTTCCTGCCCGTATGGATCAACGTGTACCATGATATGCCCACGCCGACTATGATGAGCGACATGAGGGCAATAATAAGTTTCGCCGCGAGGGATTTGGATATTTTGGATATTAAGGTGAGGAGGTTCGTCATGGTACGACCTCATTGGTATCTAGTTTTTATGTTACTCCAGTCCTCCTTTAAAGTCATCAGCAATCGTTCCCGTCCTCACCTCATCGGTAGCTGCGACGCTATGGAAACCTTTTTTCGTATGAAAGATATGAGCTTTTTTGGCTTCCTCAAATGAAGAGCATCGAGAAAGTGAAGAAGACGATGCGAAAAGCATGAGGATGAAAAAAGGCACCGACTGAAAATACCCGCCTAAGCCCCGAATTTTTCGACCGTCACTTCCTTGATCTTGCCGTAGTCTCTCATATCCGCGGTAACGCCGGAAACCCGAGCGCCAGAGTGGTAGAGGCGATCATCAAGTCATGAGCTCTGACATGTATTACTTTTTTAGCCAGATTAGCCCAGACCTTTATATACATCCTCGCAGCGCTCAAGTCAAAGGGATGGAGGGGAAAGGTTTGTATGATCTTCTCAACGAATGCGCTTCTCTTAAGACGTTGTTTTCCCGAATCTGCGCGGTGTGGAACACCTTGGGGACGTTGTGGCCCGAATGAACTGCGAAATTACCTCCACAGAACGGGATTCTTCGTTAGCATGTTTCAACTGGTAATTCGCAATATTTTTTTAGAAAAGCGACTGCGCACTTGTAGGTGCAGCTCGGAACGCCATAATCGCCGGGAAAATGAAGAATCCCGTTTGAAGTTTTTAGTCAATTATCCTTTCTGAAGTCTGCACAGAGTGCGGCTAACGGTCTCGTGTATAATACATTTCGTAATTGGAAGCGCTATCAACGAACCTAATGCTCGCCCTTTCATCATTACTGCTGAAAGCATTTTTCCATCTATCATGTCATAGATAGCGCAGAATATCTTATCATACAGGTTGGTAATCAAAACGGGTCCGACCCAGCCCGGCTTTATAATACTTAGGGCCTCCTCCGAAAATACCCCATCCTTCTTCTTGACTTCTTCTGCATTCTTGATCATTCTATAATATATAGTCTTTTAATACGATCGCGAATTCACCCTTGAAATATTATACCCTTAGCATATTTTTGTGATTCCGTAGCGAGAATAAAGGTGGCGCACTAGCACGTGACCGATCAGAAGGGAGGGGAGAGTAATGGCAACGCATATTGTTTTGATGAAGTTGACGGATCAGGGAATCAAGGATGTCAAGAACTCAGCTCAGCGAATCGAAGCAGCCGCCAAGGCTATTGAAGTAATAGGGGGCAAGATGACGGGCTTCTACTTCACTTTGGGTGAGTATGACTACATAGCCATCGTCGAGGGACTCACTGACGAAACCGGTGCGTCTTTCCTACTGAAATTGGGCTCCGCGGGGAACGTCAGAACAACGACGCTTAAAGCATTCACGAAGAAAGAGTTCGCCGAGATGGTTAGGAATCTGCCTTAGCCTCGTTGGTGAGAAAAAGGAGTGGCTGCAGATGCTAAAAGGCAATGCATCCAGATTCTAGTGCGCCACCCTTGAATATCGTGCATGTTCCGGTGATATTCCGAATGACTTCATGATAAAGCTGGAAAAACAGAGAAGCTCTGTTTGAATGTTTTACGCATGAGCTACCGGTTGTAGTTTGCAATGAGCTCTTCTTCCTGGAACATGCAGTTGTTTAGATATTTGTAAACATGCAAATTACACCTGGAAGTATTGATTGAATTGAACCCCTCATCGAATGCCATATTCGCTTCCACTAACATTCACCATCTACGTTCGGCGCATTGACGGGAACATCTATCAACTCTCGACTTCGCAGATCCTGCCTATGCCGCGAAGACAGGCCTTTACTTTTTTCGAGAACCCGCAAAACCTCTTCGACATAACGCCGGACTGGCTTCAGTTCGTGATGAAGGACCGGGAAATAAAGTCCAAGGTATTCGAAGGCGCGGAGTTTGATTACACCATCCGGTGGTACGGAGTGACCTTGGAATGGAAGAGTAGAATAATAGACTACAAACCTCCCGAGCGGTTCACGGATGTCCAGCTTGTTGGGCCCTATCGTTCCTGGGAGCATCTACATACGTTCGAAGATGCGCCGGAGGGCACACTTATGCGAGACACCGTTACGTACGAGCTCCCCTTTGGGTTACTCGGAAACACGGTCCATGCCCTCGTCGTGAGGCGACAACTCGAGGATATTTTTAGCTACCGGGCTATGCGCATTGACGAATGGTCGAGAGACGAGTTAAGGAAAAAGGTTAAGCAAAATTGAATGCTTACAGAACTCCTCATCGCCTTATTGTGTATCACTATGCCTCATCGGCCTGATAAGAAGGAAATAAACCATCGTCCAGTCGCCCAGAAAGATGAAGGCGTTGGCCACCCAGCTCGACACCGCGAGGGTCGACATGCCGGTGAGGCCGTGGCCGATATTGCACCCCCCTCCGATCTCCGCGCCGACCCCCATCAGGAACCCGCCGTAGAGCCCCCTCAGCAGGTCGCCGACCGGCGGGACCTTGAGCCCGAACTCATGCAGAAGCCTGGCGCTGATGTACGCGCCCACCGGGACGGCCGCGACGTAGACGGCGCTCCAGGAGAACGTCACGCCGAGCACGGACCTTGACTCAGCAGGGACCACGGCCGAGGGATCGTTCTGGTAGTTGCCGAAGATCACGGCAAAAAAGAACTCCCGCACCGGCCCGGTGAACGAGAGACCGCGCGCCCGACCGCCGAAATGCTCGGACAGCCCACCACGCGGCCACGGCAATGAGGCCCACCAAAAGGCCGGCTACGAACCAGGAATATCCCTTCTTCGCCTTCAGGAACGGCCTGCCCTGGAATACGAAGAACAGGAACAGGGCGGAAATCACGGCGATTGCGACCCACTTGTTCACTCCGAGCACGCTGTAGAGCGTCGGGACCGGTCCTTCCTTCGGCCACCGTACTGACAGCAGCAAGTCATAGAGCGGCTTCAGGGTGCCGAATTTCGTCGCGGAAATGCCGAAGAAAAAACTGAACACGGCGACGACGTATGCCAGGTTTCCTTCACCGATACGATAGACGATTCCGCTTCCGCATCCGCCTGCGAGCACGATGCCCATGCCGAAAATATACCCGCCGATGATATTGGCCCACGGAACGAAGGCCTGCCGTTCGAGCTCACCGGTCACCACGGCGCCGGTCTCATCCACATGCCTGAGCCAGCCCAGGTCCTCGATGAGGTTCGCACCGATCATGGTAATCACCACGGCAAGAAGATAGGCGCGGAGCAGCGTATAATCTCCGAACAGGACTTCCCGATATGCGGAGTTCATGCAAAAACGGCCGCGCTGGAGCACGAAACCGAATGCTGCGCCTATAATCAGGCCGGATATGACAAACGCTGTGGTCGATACCATGTTCCGCCTCCTTGAAGGAACCGCCCTGCGGAGCTCTTCACATGGTTTTGGGACCTTTTAGTGTATGGGCAGACTGCCGGACGGTATCCACCCTTCACACGCAAATTGCGAGAGAAACCATCCTATTAAAATTATATCACTCAGGGAGAATGTCCGCGCGCGATTCCGAACGGCTCGCAACGTTCGCATTCCGGGAACAGGGCCAACCCTCTTGTCCACCAAGGCAACGCAGGTATCAACGCCAGTGGTTTTTCGCGATGAAATGATCGACCGGCAAAAGAAACCACGCTTCTGGGATTCACACGTCTCGGGAGAGTCTTTATCTCTGCTGGATAAATTTTGCCGTCCGTAGTAACATATATTTTGAGGGCAAAGTATAAAAGTGAGGGTATTCTCTTTGTTTGCCCTTATTCTGCCGGTACGTGTGAACAGTCGTACATGGTAGAAGGAGGAACGCGACATGGGTGAAACTGATAAAAAGGAAAGAAAAAAATTCGCCGTGCAATTATCCACCGGGATTCGGGACGTGGGCAAAGTGAAGTCGGCCCTTATGTTTGCCGCCCTTGCCCAGTATTCCGGCTGCGATACTGTTGTCTATTGCGTACAGGATGGGGCCGATGCGGTCGTCAAAGGGGTGATTAAGGAAGAAGGGGTACTGCCGCCGGGTGTCCCGACCTTTGAACAGCGCCTTGCGGAGGCCCTCGAGGCAGGTGTCAAGTTCCAGTTGTGCGAGCAGGTAGCGAAGAACAGGAACCTTACGAAAGAAGACCTGATCGAAGGGACAGAGATCGCCGGCGGGATACAGCTGATCATTTATGCGCTGGAATACGACGGGGTGCTCTTTTTTTAAAGTTCAGTTTATTAACTGTCTCATGCGCGACAACATACTAGAAGGGCTTGATACATCCATGGCGCTAGTATAGATCAACCGCATTATCCAAGATTTAAGCATAATGTAGAGTTTATCTTGTTTGCAACTTCAACCAGATTTTCCGCATACCAAAAAAATAAACATCAAAAAAAGGCATTGAAATTGGTAACCCGAAGGTCGTCGGTTCAAATCCGGCCCCCGCTACCAACTAATTCAATGGGTTGCATCGACAGATGAAACCCATTTTTTGTGTGCGCCCAGCATGGGCGCACTCTTGTGGGTGAGAGTCCCACCGTAAGTTGATCACAACGAACGAAGCGAAGCGCAACTGCATGAGGGCGACCGAGTGTGGGAAGGAAGCGCAGAGCGAAGCTGCGAGCCGATGAACAAGAACCGGATACAAGGCGCTGCCGAGTAGGGCGAGCGGGCACAAAACCGCAAAGCTCTTGTGATCAAGGCGAAGTGGCGTAGATCTGGCGGTTGTGCAGCGAAGGAGTGCGTTTTTACCTGGGGAGATCTCGCCTTACGGCTGAAAGGCCGACGTGGCGACACGGAGCGATAAGTCAGCCGAGGCCGTAGTAGCTGCCGATAGAGAGCGAAGGGCCGAACGAGAAGGAGTGTTCAAAGGCATACCGATGGTACCTGCACGGCATCAGAAGTCCGCAAGAGCGGAGCGGTCGGGGGAAACTCCCGGTGAAGCCGGGAGAGAACCAGGCAGTGATGAAGCGGGCACCCCGCGGCATGACACGGAGAACACAGGGTCGGCGCTGCTGCACGGAGTGCTGACGAGAGAGAACCTCTCATAACCTCAACTTCTCGAACCGCCCGGTGCGGACCCGCATGCCGGGTGGTGTGGCAGGGGAGCGGCCTTATGGCCGCCCCCTATGCCGATTGGTTTTGGGGTCATCTTCTAAGTTCTTTTTGTACTGTGCATCTTATGATATATTCTTTAAAGAAAGACTTCTTCCTGTACTGTGCACTTTTGACGATGCGGCCGGATGTGTAACTTTGAATTGGAATATAGCAATGTCTAACCATATGTATATTAGCCAAAACATTCGGTGCGCAACTCAAGATTGAAGTCTAACAAAAAAGAGGGAGATTATGAAAAGGAAATTGCTCAGTTTGGCGGCTTTGGGCCTATTCGCCGCAATAGTGATGACAGCCTGTAGCGGAGGTGGCTCCGGCTCCGGGAACAGCGGCCCTACCATATCCTCGGGGAAATGGACTATAACCACGATAGACAGTAATGGCCGGGTAGGGCGACTATCTACCCTGGCGACAGATTCAAACTCCAAGGTGCATATCAGCTATTACGATTTAGACAATCAAAGCCTGAGATATGCGACGAATGTTCCTGGATCGTGGATTACGTCCACGATAGACAACTACATCGGCGGCGCGGATATCAGCATGTCTATAGCCGCTGATTCCATCAACGGCGTTCACGTAGCGTATACTAATCGAAATCTGATGTACGCTACTAACTTAGCTGGAACATGGACAACAACGACCATCGACAGTTCTGGAAATGTCGATCGTGCCTCTATTGCGCTAGATTCAAACAACAAAGTACATATAAGCTACTTCGACTATACAAACGCAGCATTAAAATATGCAACAAATGCCTTAGGGTCATGGGCGACGAGTACTATTGCCACTTATTGGAGCGGGGGTATTTCCTCAATAGCTGTCGACTCAAATAATAGGGTGCATATCAGTTTTGTCGGGGCTTACACGAGCGGCCCATACTCGGATCTTCAGTATGCAACAAATTCATCGGGTGCGTGGACAACATCAACTATCGCTGGCGGAGTTGCTGGATTTTATTCGGCTGTTTCTATGGCGAGGGACAATAATAACAACATGCATATTAGTTATTATGATAATACCGATAATACCCTCAAATATGCTGAGAATACCGCAGGTATATGGAATATATCAACTGTAGACAACTCCGCTGGATTAGTGTCTTCCATCGCACTTGATTCTAAAAATAATGCGCATATCGCCTATGAAGATGCTACCAATATAAACCTCAAATATGCTACGAATAAGAGTGGCGGCTGGGAAGCATCAACTCTGGATAGTGTTGGTAGTGTCGGCTTTTGCTCGTTAGCTATAGATTCGAACGACAAAGCACATATCAGCTATTGGTATTCAAATATGATTATTGGGTATTTAAAATACGCGATAAATGAATAAAATCATCTCTAACATCGTATTTCGGATATTAGTTTTGCATACTCTGTTGCATCCGTTCGAGGGGTATAGGGGGGTGATTCTATGCAGAAGATCGATAGCAGTGAAATGGATCCCGCCCGGAAATCCGGGCCTGAGAACCTTCCCGCACGTCGATGGACGGTGCGATTGATCGTCGGCAGGTCTCTTCTACATTGCGGGTTTCTCCTGATCGCCGTCGTTGCCCTCGGGGCGTATGAGCATTTCAAGCTTCATGGGGAATCAACGCAATCGATGGTGAGCCTGTTGCTAGCGGCTGGCTTCGGGTTTGCACCGGTACGCGCCCTGGTGCGCGAGCTATTCGTGATCGAAGGCAAGCTGCTGCACCTGGTGCACGGTGTCGGCGGGCTGGCGTTGGGCGGGTTGGTGCTGGGGGGTGTGGTTTCGAGTGGGCCGTTGCTGACGCACGCGGCGCTTGCGCCGTTCGCGATTATGGGCGCGGCGCAGGCGGTGATGCATCAGGATCACCCACGCAACCCGCAGCAGGCCGAGGCGTTGCGGCGTTTCGTGACGAGCCTGCCGGAGGTCGAGCAGTTCACGAAATCGGGAAATCTGACATCACCTGAAAACGCGCGCCGGGCAGTCGCGGTTCTTACCGATTTAGTAACGAAGGCGCAGGTGCTCGGTGAGACCGAGCTGCGATCCGATCCCGGTTTTCAAAGCGCGCTCAGGCGGGTCACGACACGCTTCGGGCTTTCGCTCGGGCTAGACGCGATTGACCGGGCGATCGGAGAGCTGTCAGCGAACCCGGCGGCGGCGAGTGCGGTCCCCGAATTGCGCAATCGGCTCGCCAAGGTGCGTAAGGCGATCGGAGATGAATAGATCGCGGCGAATGACGTGCGGACTTTTGGGCCGGATGAATCGAGAAAACGAGAGCGGACGCTCGCCTGCGGCTCGCGTCGCTCAAGGCCCACCTTGGGCGGAGAGAGAATGTTGCCCATCAAATCGAGAAAAGCTCAGGGAGCACATATATACATGAGGCAGCGCTTTTAGTGAAGACGGCAATCTGGACACTGCGAACAATATATGCTGACCTCGAGTCTTTCTTCCTGAAACTGTTGTAGTTAAGAATCTTAACAACATTCAATGTTTCATCTCGAATATGGGGAGGTCAGTTTTTCAAGCTGATGAATATACCGGTGGACAATGAGCGTTTGCGGCAGGATGTGCAAACGCTGGCGGCTATAGTTCCGCCCCGCAATGCCAAGAATGTGGACTCTCTCGATAAAAGCGCCGAATATATCCTTGAGGAATTCAGGAAAACCGGAGGGCGTGCCGAGTTACAGAGGTTCACTCAGGATGGCAAAGAGTACAAGAACGTGATCTGCTCCTTTGGTCCGGAAACAGGAGACAGGATCATTGTCGGCGCCCATTATGATGTGTATGGTAATCAACCCGGTGCAGATGACAATGCCAGCGGTGTGGCCGGACTCCTGGAATTGAGCCGCCTGGTTCAATCTCCGAAGACGGAACTAAAATGCCGGATCGATTTTGTGGCCTATACGCTGGAAGAAGGACAGATTTGTAAACATCCGTTTGCCCGTCATTACGGCAGCTACAACCATGCCAAATCTCTCGCCCAAGCCGGTATATCTGTACGAGCCATGATCTGTCTTGAGATGATCGGATATTTCAGCGATCGCCCCAATTCCCAAAAATATCCCCTATTCTTTTTGCGATGGTTTTATCCCGACAAGGGAAATTTCATTGCGGTCGTAGGAAAATGGGGGCAGGGAAGCCTCGTTAAAAAGGTGAAAAAGTCATTAGTCGCTCAATCACTAGTCCCGGTCGAATCTCTGACCGCGATGTCCTTTATTCCCGGTGTCAGTTTTTCCGACCACCAGAGTTACTGGAAATTCAATTATCCTGCCGTCATGATTACCGACAGCGCCTTTTACCGGAACAAGAATTACCATAAGCCGAGCGATACGGTAGATACGCTAGATTACGACAGAATGGCCGAAGTTATCAAAGGGCTCTACTGGACCATCATCGAGCTGTGATCATCAATCATACCATTGCGGCGTCGATGCCGGTTTATCGCTAGTGAAAAAGAGACCGCAATGAAAAAGTCATGACTCTGAAACGTTATGCCTATAACATCGGCAAGCGATTGTCGATGTGAAGCCTTCTTCCTGAAGTCCGCAACAGTTAAGTCTTTGTGAAATTGTAAGTTACAACCAGAATTGTTGATCCAGCAATGTCAGCGTAAAGCATATCGGAACAAAATAGCCAGTCATTGCCTTTTACCAGCTGTGTTGTTTGTCTAATTCTGAAACAGCATTTTTTTTGTTGTCTTTTGCAACTATCCTAAAAATATGCCGCTCAAATCAAAGCTTGGGTTTGAATAAATATCGAAATGCATGATAT
The DNA here is from genome assembly GCA_963699485.1 of uncultured Alphaproteobacteria bacterium. GTDB lineage: Bacteria > Pseudomonadota > Alphaproteobacteria > Rhizobiales > Hyphomicrobiaceae > Hyphomicrobium_C. The sequence continues at coordinate 70,599 of CAVOUC010000029.1, forward strand.
AATTCTTTTATTAGTCGCGAAATAAAACCTTTCTTTTAAAAAATCTTTTTTTAAAGCTTGCCACATGCAACGCTGAAGTGCAACAAATGAGCGATCTGCTTCCAGGGTGTTTTGGTCTGACTTGATAATTGACTTTCGTCGGTTCTTTGTCTGAGATTAATTTATTCTTCCTATTCTAAGGAAGTTACATTTATTGGAAACTGCAGCTTGCCTATTGTAACATGCAGCGTTTGCTTCTTCCCATCGCAGTTGCTGCCTGAGCCCGTTCAATACAGAGCATATCATTGAACATGAGTTGTAAACGTGGGGAGTTTAATGTTACTGAGTTCAGGAACCGGGCAATGGGCAGGACATCGTTCAGATGCATAGTCAAGGTTTCAGCAAAACAAATCAGGAGGTTACTTATCTAATGATTGCCCTAGCTATCAATAAACCCTGCTGCATTGTACAAAAAGGGTCATAGGCATGAAAAAAGACAACCACGGTTCTATAGCACAAAGTCGGAAAAGCCGTGAAAACCGTGCGGTATCGGCACAAAAAACAGAAGAAGTGTTGCGGAAAAGCGAAGTGCAGATATCGGCTGCTGTTCGAGAGTTCACGCGATGCTCTGATGACGATTGCGCCACCGACATGGAAGTTCACCCAAGCGAATAAGGCGGCGCTGCAATTGTTTGGGGTAGCGAGCGAAGCTGATTTCACTACGCTAGGACCGTGGGATGTGTCGCCGGAACAGCAACCTGACGGACGCCCCTCAGCCGAGAAGGCGCAGGAGATGATTGCGACGGCCATGCGCGAAGGTTCCTACTTTTTTGAGTGGGAACACCGGCGGTTGCACGGCGAACCGTTTGCAGCCGATGTACTGCTTACCCGTATGGAAGTAGATGGACAGGTATCGATGCAGGCTACGGTTCGCGACATCACCGAGCGTAAGCGGGCCGAGTGGATGTTGCGCGCCAGCGAGGAGCGGCATAGGTTAATCCTTGGGACAGCAATGGACGGGTTCTGGCTTGTGGACACGCAAGGACATCTTTTGGAAGTCAATGAGGCATATTGCCGAATGAGCGGTTATAGCGAACAGGAACTGCTGACCATGAGTATTTCCGATTTGGAGGCCACCGAGCTTCCTGTCGAAACGGCATCACACATCCAAAAAGTTGTTTCCGAAGGCGAGGATCGCTTTGAGAGCATGCAACGCCGCAAGGATGGAAGCACTTTTAACGTCGAGGTCAGCTGTCAGTTCAAAAACATCGAAGGGGGGCGGATTGTCGGGTTCATGCGTAACATAACCGCACGCAAAAAGACAGAAGAGAATCTTAGGCAATCAGAAGAGAAATTGCGTGTGCGTTCGCAGGAGCTCGAGGAGATGAACAGCGCACTGAAGGTCTTACTTAAGCAGCGGGAACAGGATAAGAAAGAAATTGAGGAGAAAGTGCAAACAAATGTGAAGCAACTTGTGCTGCCCTATATCGAGAAGCTGAAGAAGCGCAAGTCCGGAGAAGATGCCGCATACCTTAATATTATCGAGGCCAATCTTCATGGGGTGATGTCCTCTTTAGCAACGACGGCGTCAGGGAAATTACACAGGTTGACACCACAGGAACTGCTCGTGGCCAATCTTATTAAAGACGGCAGACAGGATAAGGATATTTCTGAAATGCTAAACTCATCGATTAATACAATTAAAGCACACCGAAGGAACATCAGGAAAAAGCTCGGCCTTACCAAGGGGAAAGCCAACCTAAGAACATTCCTTTCTAACCTATAATATTATTTCATCTAGTTATTCCATAGTTAATAATACCCCCTAGTATCCTCTCCCTTACTGATTATAATAATTGTCATAACGGTTAACAGAGAAAAAACCGCAACGTACCTTTGGGTGACCAACCTGTACTGCTTCTAACAAAGACTTGTAATAACAGTGGGTTCTAAGGATTGACGTGCACGTTATCGTGAGAATTTTTGTAACGTTGGCTGACTGCAATTTACAAGTATAGAAGGATTGGTCATGAGAAAGCCACGGGCTGTCATATTCAATTATAGTGAGCGCGTTCAACATGAGCTGTCAACTTTTTTTCATAATAACGGCTACGAGACTTTTATTGTAACGGAATCTGTAACATGTCCCATTTACGGTAAAAAGGAGAAGGAAGCCTGCGCCGGCCCCGTTCTCTGCTGTGATATCATGGTCGCAGTGCAAGATATAGAGCAGAGGAAGAGTGTTAACCTCTTCAGTCGGCAGTTCCGGATGGGATGCAAACTGACATCCCGCAATAGAACGATCATCACTCGATCCATCGCCCCTGACAGGCTTGATCACATCACTGCCCGGGGCATAACCATATTTGTAAATCCACTCGATTTCGGCATATTTGCAGCTTGGGTCAAAGACTGTGAAAGCCGTATGGACCTGACGCAAAGACTCGCTATTATGCGACGCGCAAACAGGCATGCCTCTAGCAAACATGTCCAGTTTCGATTGTCTGGTGAAGTTGTTGACATCGACGCTCAAACAGTGAACGTAAGCAGTTGTGGTATTTGCCTGAAGATATCTAATCCGCTCAAACGAGGGCAGGTGCTTCATTTTAGTCAGGCAGACACTGAAGAGGGGATAGTACAATGGGCAAAGAAGCTTGAAGATCGATGGTGTCTCGCTGGGGTGACATTCTGTGTGTAAAATGTGCGCGTTTTTCAATGTCCTCACGCTCACGGACTCATCAATTTACATTACGGGGAGGAGGAAATAGTTATGGCAGCATTAGAGACGGTTAAGAAAATAAAAGAGTCTATAGGTAGAGCTGCAACAGTGCAGCAAATAGAATTCACATTCCGTGCTCCAGAAGCCAAAAAAATCTTTATCGCAGGGACATTCAATGACTGGAATACGAAATCAATGCCTATGAAAAAAGGCAAGGATGGAACCTGGAGAATCATGGTCAAACTTTCTGCCGGGAGGTACGAGTATAAGTATTTCGTAGACGGGACGTGGGCACAAGATATTCCTTGCGCAGAATTGGCCCCAAATCCTTTCGGCACCAATAATTGCGTAATTGGTGTCGAGTAAGGGCTGCCAATAGTGTAACTGTCCGTCAGACAAGATTATGAAAATAAAATGGCATTTTACAGACGCGCGCAATACGGCAGTTTTTACAACGCGGGACGTCATCGAAGGAGGTAAGCCTATCTTGCTTGTCATGCACGATCAAGACGATGGGGCGTGGCAGTTTCACACTGGGAAAACAGTTCCGGCCTCTGATGCCAAGGTCGTCGCACTGGATGAAATCATCTTCCGTGACCCCAGTGTAGTCGAACTGACTGACCTGCCACTCGGTTGGTCAGCCATTCGAGATTCAATTAAATCGCCCTGGAACCGGCAACCAATTTCATCAAGCGCTTAACATGGCGTTACACCCCAGGCGAACACGCCACGGCGCGGCTCCTGTGCTTCATCATTCGTAGAGAATATGCCAAGGACAACATTTAAGGTCATGGAAGCCCTTGATATCAAGGGACATGGTGTACTCCTCGTGGGGGACAAGGCATTTTCTGATTTTCTCGAAATCAAGTCGTGCGATATCGAAATCATCACGCCGAACGGAGATGTCCTGAAGGGCGTTGCCTTCAAGGAATGGCTCCTTCATTCAACTACACCTCAGTCGGATGAGATTGAAGCTTTCTTTATCAGAGGAATGAAGAAATCTGATATTCCGATAAGTTCTATGGTCAAAGTCAAACAAGAGTAGGTCACCAACCAGCGAGTACACATCTTATAGCTGCGACAAGTCGTTATGCATATTCCAACTAGAAATTCGTAATAGTTTCAAATTGATGAGATTACGGCTTTGTAGGTGCTGATCGGGCACCAGGATCGAGGGAGAACTGAGGAATACCAGTAATTCATATAAGGAAACTTGAGGTAACATATGATGCAGGACAAGAGGCGGCATAAGAGATTCAGATTGGATTTAATGGAAATAAACGGCAAGATAATCTTAGCCAATAAAGTGGAAATCCTTGACATTAGTCTCGGCGGAGTCGCCCTGAAAACAGACAGGAGACTGAATGTCGGCAAAGAATATTTGATCAAGCTGGGAGACAAGGGGAAAAGCATCGATGTGAAGGGCATTATCGTCCGTTGCGAATTAAGCAAAATTGAAGAAAGGAGCAGCGGGCAAAGGGTCTCGATATACACGGCAGGTATGATGTTTAAGGATGTCTCGCCGGATACGATCGCCGATTTTCTTAATTCGATTGAGAAGCACAAGAAAGAGCAAGTGCCGGTGATGGTTGATCGGAGGCTCGAGGTCAGGTTCTATATCACCACTCCCTGGGAGCAGACCCTGAGCTTTCCTGCCCAGTTCAAGGTGAAAGAAATCAGCCTAAGCGGCATGCTCATCCAAACCGAGGAGGCCCTGGGAATAGAAAGCATGATCCCCATGGGATTGTCTCTCAAGGCTGACAACCCCGTCAATTTTATTGGGAGAGTTGCTTCATGCCGGATGGCGGGAGATACGGGGCAAGCGCCCTATGAAATAGGGGTGGAGTTTACAGATTTGACGGATGAGGATAGAACGTTGCTCCAGGCATTCATAAACTATCTGGCAGAGATGGAAGTCAATGCCGGAAGGGAAAAGGCGGACAATTAGGTTTTAGGTCAGCAGAGCTGCACGGGCAGCTGTTCCGTTTCGCTCATTTAGCAGCGAGTAAGTTTTTTCGTTATATTCATTAACATTCAATTCTATAAGGATTGATACGACGTGAAGATGTCGTCTCAATCCTTATAGAAAGTAGTCAATGACATCTGAGTTTTTTAAAAATTGTGAACTCCACCTACTAGTCTGCAATGGTGCTCAATAAACGAGAAATGCAGTATACTGGTTGATACTTACACATGAACGAACGGATGAGCAGTTTCCCCGATCGACTCGAATGGTTAGGATCATTGTGGCGGGTTCCCATTGCTCTATCCGACCTAAGATTATTCCCCCTGCTTCTTGAGCCATTCGACGACGGCTTTTACCATTTCGTCCTCGCCCGTGTCGAATTGATGATCGGCTTTTGGGATTAAGACCTGTTTGTAGCGATCAGAGACCATGTCAGAGCGAACCTCAGCTTCAATTTTGTCCTTGCCATCGCCGCCGTCTCCGTATACATCAAGCACGGGGATTCTTATCTTCCGAAGGTTGCTATTACTGTCTAATGGGTACTTTCCACCGTTTTTAATACCAACCCCGATGAAAGCCGCGATACCTGAGTCGGGATGTTCCACGATAAAGGCAGTAGCCATCCTACTGCCCATGCTGTGGCCCATAAGATATATTTTGGTCACGCCTTTCTCCTTACGTAGAAAATCGATGCCTGCCTGAATTTCCCCGTATGCGCGAGGGAACTCCTCCGCATATTTCTCCCAATCCTTGCCTTTCCCGGGAAGCTGTAATGACAGCGTATGGTAACCCAATTGTTTATTGATCTCCTTGCGCAGAGGGTCGACCACTTTCCAGCGAGGATGCTGCGCCCGGCCATGACAAAGAATCACCGCCACTTTGCTGGCGCCCCCATCGATATATGCAGACCCGGATGGTGGGCCAGCCATAACCTTGCTGCCTGTCACAAGAACTAACATGCTTATGAGGATACCCAATGCCTTCTTCATTTGTACTACCTCCTTTATCGTTAACAATATATTGAGCGGGAAAAAACTACCTAGGCACGCAAATTGAGGTACTAGGGAGTTAGCAAAATCTATAACAGTGGCCTTCAATTGAACATACTTATCTGGCCAAATGTATGGGTCAAGGATGCTCGAATTCGAGTTGGAACCTGTAATCTTTACAGAAGACCTCTGCATCACATCTTCAGGAAGAACCTTGTGTTTTATTTGCCTCGACCATAGATCTGTGTCTGTCAGTTTTTCCATGGGCAAAGTTCAGGACGACCAAAGGGGCAATTAAACTGCACTGTCTCTATGACCACTCCGGAGCACTACCGTACATTTCTGACTGATTACCGACGGCAAGAAGCATGATGTGCGGGTGGCTAAAAGACCATACTGGTTTCCCACTGTCGCCGGACAGCATCGTTTCGGTTGATAAGGCATACATCGACTACAAATGGCTGAATTCACTGGATGAACAAGGGGTCTGGTTTGTAACTCAGGGCAAAGACCAATATCGTTTATGTCGGTTGCCGGACAGCATCCGATCTGCCAGTAAAAGGGTCTTGAGCGATGAGCGTGATTTCTCTTCAACGGACCACGTGACAAAGTCCAAATATCTCAAAAGAACTTCAGACTCATCAAATATTACGATGAAGAGAAACAAGAAGACGCTGACGTTCCTCACGAACAATAGTGAAGCTCGCAGCTACTACGATTGCTGCAGATTTACAAGTCCCGCTGGCAGATGAATTAAATAAGCGTATATTTCAATCTGCTGAATTGTTGCCCCACACTTGGGACGTAAAACCCGAAGGTCAGAGGTTCAAATCCTCTCCCTGCTACTAACTAATTCGATGGGTTGCATCGACAGATGCAACCCATTATTTATTGGTTCTGGGGTTATCTTCTAAGTCCTTTTTGGGTCCTCCTGCTATTTCCTGTCCTCACAATGAATAATTTGTGTTCATTCTTTTTGTTCCAGTTTACCGGGTTGGGAATATGAACGATATGTTTCGCATCTGCGGCAAACGCTTCAGATGTCATGGCCGGAAATTTTAGGGCTGCTCATTCACTTCTTCGCGGGAATTTTGATTTCAAACCTGCAGCTCGGATGCTCGCCGTGATCGCAACGCTCGGCAACCGGCAGTCCGGTCAGGTCTTGTAAAAGTGCCTCCATTGCAATGCACGAACGCACATCAGCGGTCACTGCCTCCGCAATGGGACATCCGTAGCTGCTGATGATGATCCTTTCTCTCTCTTCAGTCACCTCAGCCACAGACCCGAGCGCCTTGAGGAACTTGAGGGCAGCCGTGATACGCTCGCGCGGATCGCCGGAGGGCCGAGGCACGGAGCTCGCAAGCCGCTGCCCGAGTTCACGCATCACGGTCCTGAATTCCGCATGCGACAGCTTCTGCGCCAGGACATGAGTGAGATGGGAGAGGATAACCGGATAGGCTCTTGAGAAATGAATGTCTGCGCCCGGACGGATGCCGTAGACGGCGGCCGGCCTGCGGGTGCCTTTCACTTCTCCCTGGATCTCTACGATACCCTCTCTTTGGAGCAGCGCTATCTGTGCGCGGACCGCGTTTTTTGTTACGCCAAGCCTCGTCGCAAGGGACTCGATGGTGCTCTGGTGCTTGATCAAATGACTGACAATCCGGTCTCTCGCTCCTGCCGGTTTTTCTAATCTCGCATTCAACGATGACACGACCATAATGAATTCCCCTTTCTAATTCATAATATACAGAAACGAGGGCAATTTGTCAATTAAATTAAATAACAATTTGACTTATTATGTTTATTGTGCTACACTTCAATTAAATTCAGAATGAAAAGAAAAAAGGAGGGCCCACCCATGAAACGATTCCCATTTATATTCATCTCCGCTGCGCTGACTATTGCAGCGGCTATTATGGTTTCTACCGCGCCTGTACAGGCATCAGAACACAAGAAGATGAATAAAGTCGTTTATACGCAATCGGAAGTTGACCTGCGGAATGCCATGCGCCAGCTCTGGGAGGAGCATATTGTATACACGAGAAATTTCATCATCAGTTCTGTGGGAGACCTAGAGGACACGGGAAAAATCGCCGAACGGCTTCTCAGGAACCAGGATGATATCGGCAACGCCATTAAACCGATCTACGGGGAAGAGGCGGGCAATAAGCTTGCCGCTCTGCTCAGGGAGCATATACTGATTGCCGCAGACATCGTGAAGGCCGCCAAGGCCGGAGACAGTGAGGGAGTGGCAAAAGGGCAAAAGAAGTGGATAGGAAATGCCGATGATATTGCTGTGTTCTTAAGCGGCGCGAACCCCAATTGGCCGGTGCAGACATTGAAGGACATGCTCTACAAACATCTTGCGTTTACTACGACCGAAGTCGTATCGAGGATTAAAAAGGACTGGCCAGCGGACATTGATGCGTACGACAAGGGGCATGCGCATATGTTGATGTTTGCCGATATTCTTACGGAGGGGATTGTGAAACAATTCCCGAAGAAATTCACGATGTAAAGAAAATGTGAGATGTAACAGGAGAGAAAATACTTTTCGCTCTGTTAAGAGAAGCAAGGGAGTGTGAGGGCCATGAAACATAACTTAAAAAATCTGTTGGTGATCGCCGGTATATTCGCCATGTCGACAGTCGTATTTTATAGCTGCGGAGGGGGCGGATACGGTGGAGGCGGAGGAGGAATGATGTCAACTTCACCTCCGGGAGCGTTTAGCTTAATGAGCCCAAGTGTGGCCGACATGGCTATGAATGTAGGAACCACACCGACATTTGCGTGGGGTGTTTCGCCAAACGCGTCGGACTATAGAGTGCAGGTCGATACCACTGGTACCTTTTCAGGTCCATTCGTAATTAATAAAACAGTAGGTATAGTCTACAGCTATACTGTGCTGGCGTCGGATGGGCTCATGCTAGGAACTACGTATCATTGGCGTATAGTAGCGGAAAACATTTACGGCCAGGCTGTTGCGGGACCGCGCACATTTACGCCGTAGAAATAGAGGGCGGCTTTGTGGACAACTTCTAGCGAGGAGAAAATTGAGACTCTCACAATGCAGGCTAACAGCCGAGACTCCACATTCTCACTCGAGCAGCGTGGTGTGAAGGAAAGGAATAAATGGAGGCGATCCGTAGGAAGAAAGTACATGGCCTGACAGCCAGGTCCACGCCGCCTACCACCCCTCATAGGAAAATTTATCGATTATGCTGTCGTTATTACCTATACGGAGGCGCGGCCTGGAGCTGATAGACCTCCCCAATGAGAACTATAGCCCGTCCGAGTATGCCGGGAACCTCGCGGACATAAGAAAGGTCAATCGTTATCTCGGTAACCGTCACGCGACATTAAGGCACTTTTTGTCTCTTGTTCCGGCTGACATCGGGGCCCGGGCCAGACCGATCAGGGTATTGGACGTTGCAACCGGATCGGCCGATATTCCTGCAGCAATCGTGGAATGGGCGCGCAGGCAGGGTATTCAGGTCGAAGTCACCGCCATTGATAAAAACCCCATGGCCGTCCGTGAGGCTATAGTTTTTACCCGGAGTTACCCGGAAATTAGCGTTGCCGTCGCCGACGGTTTCTCGCTTCCGTTCGAGGATGGGAGCTTCGACATAGTAATGTGCGCCAATACTCTGCACCACTACGGCGAAGAGGATGCGGTCAGGCTGCTGAAGGAAATACAGCGGGTGGCTGCCATCGGCTATATTGTCAAGGATCTCAGACGGAGTTGGGTGGCATGGTCGCTTATAACGGTACTCACGCGAATTTTTACGAGGAACAGGCTTACCAGGCATGACGGACCATTGTCGGTGCTCCGTTCTTACACGGTCACCGAGCAGGACGCCTTGGCCGGAAGAGCGGGTTTTGTCGGCCATAGGGTGGTAAAGGAACCGTTCTGGCTCGTAGTAATATCTGGAAGGAAGAATTGAGCTGAAGAATTCGAGTTGTCGATCGCGACAATAGGTAGGCACATTTCTGCGTATCGGAAACCTCTTTATTGCCAAGGCAAAACGGAAACCAGGCTGTTCATCAAGGGTTACGTTTTCAATTTTTCGACGCTCACGGCGATAAGCTGCTTGCCAAACCTTCGAATGGATGAAAGCACGTGGGGTCGGTAACCCCAAGGTCATCGAAAAAATCGGGTCTACACCGAAGGTCATTGGACAATTGGTTTTCGGATCATAACCCTAAGACAGCGTGTGTAAAAGATAGGTCGGATGGCGAAACGAAAGGACCTATCGCTACAAGCCTGCCGGTACGGACCCGGACCTGGTCTATTCCGGCTTTTGCCCATGATAGCCGGCAGGGTCAAAACAATAGACAAAAGTGATTTCCTCAATCGCCCGTTTTAGGTTTCCAAGCAGGTTGACATTTTCATGGCCATTGCTTGCGGAGGGTCTTCAGCCCTTTGAGATAATCTTCGTATTCCAGGTTCGATTCCACTCCGTACTCCGCAAGGAGATCAATCATCTTTGAAAGCGATACCCCTGCCAAGCGAGCAGCCTTTTCAAGGGATGCCTCGGATTTTTTGTACTTTTCAACGGCAAGCATGATCCTTCCGAGATCTACAAGTTCACGTACAGCCGTGGACATATCTCCCTGTTCTTCCTTAGCCAAAGAAGCAAGAAACTTGTAATCCTTATCATCGATACGTATACTCAATGTCTTTGTAGCCATCCCTTTACCCTCCCCGTATTTGCTGAGCGGCATCATCCAGAATTCGTTTGCTGTATCTACCGATCGATTGTAGCTTCTTTAGTTTAATGACGCCTTCATCTTTTGACAGCACGCCTTTTTCGACAGCTCGTATCAAAAAAGAAATAGCAGTAACAAATTCCAGCTTTAACAACTTACATGCACGAATTGCGTTTCTATCATCGGTAGCTACGATGCCGGCCTTTTTTTCACCGGCCAACGTTAACGCCTCTGCCTCTCCGGCATCTATACTGAAGTCATCCATGAGCCTTTTTACAAGAGCTACATTCTTCACTTTCACGACGCCGATCTTTTTGTCCACGATGTGCCTGTTGATCGATTCGGCGTCCTCTGTGTCCGAGTTTGTTACCTCTGATCTTACTTTTTCAGGAATAAGAACAGTCCCTTCAAAACTCGATAAGAACAGATCAAGGACATCAATACGCGCAAGGAGAATCAGCGTAGATGAATCAAATATAATCATATTTAATTGTATGACATTGTATGACGAATGTCAAGAGCTTAATGTTCGACTGAATGCAATAAGAAGAGGACAGAAGTGCTAAAAGGTTGAATTATTAAAGGGCATTCGGGTCGGTAGCCCCAAGGTCAACGAACAAAACGGATCCATAACCCGACGGTCAGAAGTTCAAATCCTCTCCCCGCTACCAAACTTATCGTTGTTTTTCTTACGAAACGGGTGCTATCAAAAACGGGGTATAATAAAAACAAAGGAGTAGATATTCCTAGTGGACTTTTCCCGGAACAGTGCAAGTGTTAGTCAAATACAAGCAAGGAGGTGACAAATGACATTCACGTCTATTGCACGTGACGCTGTTGAAACAGATGGGGACAAGTATTCGGTTGTTCTAGAAAACGAACGCGTGAGGGTGCTCAGGTATCACGATAAGCCCGGGGATAGAACTCAACAACACGCTCACCCTGACTACGTATTGTATGCGGAGTCTTCTTTCAGGCGGCGTTTGACATTTCCTGATGGTCGGAAGCATGAGGTTGACGTCAAAGCGGGGAGTGTTGTTTGGATGCAAGGGCATATCCACATTGGCGAAAACATAGGAGATACGAATACTAACGTAATAATTGTGGAATTGAAAGAGAACAGAACTTTAGACAAGACGGAGAAGAATCTGAAATAAGTATAGCACACAGATCCTTGGTCCTGAAAGGAGAGTATGGTGAAGAAGAAATCCACAACCAGGACTCCATCCGTGTCCTTGAACATACGCCAGGCGAAGAAGCGCATCTCTCGGAAGAAGGCAAACTTGAAGCCCATCAAGGATCTGTCTGCTCAATGGCTGGAGGCAACGGGGTCACCCGAAGCTCAGAGGTTTAAATCCTCTCTCCGCTACCAATTCATTCAAGAGGTTACGGCATTCGCTGAACCCCTTTTTCTTTGGCTTGTGCCCTTTTTGACAATTTCAACGCAATACCTCAGAGACTCAGGATAGTGATGAACACCCGAAACCCAAGGGTCATTTGAAGACTTATGTCTTGAAAGTTAGTTACTGGCTGTTCGGTAAGTTAATTAACCTTTACACATAATTATGGCGGTGCATTAAGAGTTTAAAAAAATTAAAGAATAATCACTGTTGTGTCGAATAGATGAGCAAGTATGAAGAAATCAAATGAAAGAAGGAGAAATTATGGGTGAATTCCAGGAAAAGGACAAAGAAGCCAAACGATGTCATAGACCCATGGCAAATGAAGCAAAATATATCATCAAGACCAACAACATAGCACCTTATTATGACTATAGACATGTTAATCCTTGGCAATAAAAGAAAAAAAGAAACTGAGAAAAATACAAGCGGTAGTGTCCGAAGTGCGCTGAATTGATTAAGAAAAAAACCGAAGTCTGTCGGTTTTGTAACACAGAAATAGCAGGTGATATTCAATCCTCCGGAATGCCGCTTTTTATAGCGGCTTTTTTTATCTCATTTTATAGGTGGGGAGTATGAGATTTGGAATAAGCGAGAGAATACAAACTCAGGCAAAGAAAGAAGCAAGAAGAAAGAGCTATTAAGTTTGTGAAGCGATCAAACTGACGGTAGTATAAATAAAAGGAGGATCACGCGATGTACAAGATCTTCAGCTTAATGGTGCTAATTATCATGGCGAGTGGTTGTACAGACTCCAAGGAAGTGCAGATGGTAAAGAATGGTAAGCTAAGTTCCTGTCCTGATGCAACTGTTGAGCAGTTGATTGATAATTTTATGGGATTGCCAACATGGGAATCCGGTGAAAGCACAGACGGTAAAACTTTTGTAAATATAGAAGGTGACATGACTTACGCGGAAAGACCAGTAAGTGCTACCATACAATTTATTATTAATAAAAAGAAAGGAACTTTTGAATTTAATGCACTGGAATTCAATAGCGTGCCTCAAATGAACATAATGGCATTGGGACTCATAAATAAAATGTGTCAAGAAATAAGAAGTAAATCATGAAAAGGTATGTAGAGATTTTATGAGAAACATATAATTTTATACCATAATAAAAAAACCGACATACATTGTGAACTATTAGCTTCTACTCTATAATTACTCATTCACGACTGTTGACATCACCATGAATTGGGAATATATTCGTCGAAGATAATTCCTTGTAGATGCATTGCCGGGACGGCTGCCGTTGTTTATTAATAACGTTTGGCACTTTTTTAAAGTTTCGGTTTTATCCAGACAATAACTAATTAGAAATCTCAGTATTAATATTTTTTGGAGGTAACGTGGGAATTCATTCAACCTTCCTTCGGGTAGGCATAAGATGTCAAAAACGGCCTTATATATAGCCGGTCTGACCCTGTGCCTGCTGGCAATGATGCCGTATTCCGCATCCGCCGGTCCTTCAATACCCGCAAAAGCATGGGTGGTTATGGACGATAGCGGCACGATCATAGACTCTAGGCACCCCAACGCGCGGCTGGCGCCTGCGTCAACAGTAAAACTGGTCACCGCCATGGTGATCCTTGATTTATTGTGTCCTGATATGCCGGTGACGATAAGCATACACGCCGAAAAAGTACATTCCATACGACCAAGGCTCCTGGCGGGCGAGGAAATGACGGTTAACGACCTCCTGCGCCTTGCCCTCATGCAATCGGTTAATTCCGCCGCAGTCGCGCTTGCCGAAGCGGCCGCAGGTTCCGAACGCGACTTTGTCGTCATGATGAACAACAAGGCAAGGGAGATAGGGGCAACGAACACGCTGTTCGCTAACGCATCAGGGCTGCCGAACGGCCGCCAGTACACCACCGCAAGCGATCTTGTCCTCATCCTGAAGGCGGCGCTCACCTATCCGCCCATACGTGAAATACTCAGTGAAAAGATTGCCGTTATTACCACAGGGGGCGGCAGGGACATGTTCATCGAGAACACAAACAACCTGCTGTGGCAGGATGAAAACATGATAGGGGGCAAGACGGGATATACAGGCACGGCGCGTCACTGCTTTGTATGCGCCGTCAATACCGATAACGGCCCGCTCTTCACGGCTGTCCTCGGAGTGCGCACCCGGAGAAGTCTGTGGACAAGCATCGAAAAGCTGTCGGCCATTGGAAGGGACAGCCTTATGATGAAAATAAAATACAGCGAAGCCGGATTTTCACCCGAAAAACCCGTAAACAACCATGAGGATGATCTGCCTCCGATAATCAAAGACAGCAACAATCCCGGCATGATAAGTGCCATTACCCAGTAAATTATAACTATACAATCTCAAACAAAGCATATTTACAACCAGATCACGTTCTTCGCATCTGTTCTGGGGATAGTGTTCGTTATCGTCGAAGCGATCACGCGTATGGTCTCAGGCAGGGGAATATGCGTGACGGAACCGGCGCTTCCGGCTATGTCGTCTTTGAATGTACAGATTCCAGATCATAACTGCCGGCCGTTCCGATAGATTCCTGCAGCCTGTTCCGATTTAATCCTGCCGCCGATTCCGTTACAACCTCTGCACTCATTCCGACGCAAACCTGCCACCTCACATACTGTTCTTTCCTAATTTCGATCTATGAATCAATATAAAATTTTTGGAGAAACTAGCCTGTTTCTCTGCCTTGCACTTCGGGTTGTTAGCCTGAAGGTTATAGCTCAACTGTTTTGAAGGTCCAAGTGAGATTGTTGTTGACCTTTTGATGTAAAATGTGTAAAATATGATTATCATATAATACGATAAGGAGGTATGCCGCATGACGAAAACCATTACCGCTACCGAGGCGGTCCGAAAGTTTTCGGAAATACTTAATTCCATAAAATACACAGGGAATGACTATACGATTATGCGCGGCGGAAAACCGGTTGCGACGATCCGCCCGGCAGAGGCGCACGCGAAGGCCTTGACCCTTGGCGATTTCGCAGGGTTGGTCAAGTCGCTTCCCACGCTTGGTGAGGAAGCAGAGCGTTTCAAGAAGGATGTCAAGGAAGCTCTTAAACATCAACCCTCTATGCCGGAGAAAGACAAATGGGCGTGATCTTCGATACGAGCGTACTGATCTCCCTCGAACGCGGTTTGCATGGACTTGATACGCTCATTGAAGGGAGGGAAGGCGAGCCCTTCGGCATTAGTGTTGTTACCGTTTCAGAGCTGCTACACGGAGTTCACCGGGCAGATTCTGAAAAAAGGCGTCTCACGAGAAGCGCGTTCGTCGAAAAGATTATACAAACCTTTCCTCTGTATCCTTTTGATCTTGGCGCTGCGAGGATCTATGCCAAGCTCTGGTCCAATCTTGCAAAAAAGGGAATTGCTATCGGCGCCCATGATCTTATGATCGCATCTACTGCAATTGCTCTCGGTTTCTCCGTTGTCACGTCGGACCTTAGAGATTACGGGAAAGTAAAAGAGCTGACAATGGAAAGGTTTACTCCATAAGGACCGCTTGTTATCAGACGCACATTATCTTGACCAGATTCCTGTCTGGTGATGAGTCTAACATAAATTGTCTAAACGGAGGGGGTCAGTTCAGTTACGTTTTTCAATTCTTTCTACTTTCACGGCGATAAGCTGCTTGCCAAACCTTCGCATGGATGAAGGCACTTGGGGTTCGTAGCCCCAAGGTCATCGCGCTTTTCGATTTACGGGATCATCTCTATGTTTTCTAGGATTCGAACGAAAATTATTGATCCATGGAAAATACCATTCTCAGAATTAATAGAAGAGGGAGAAGATGCATGATGGATTCACGGTTACAAATGGAATATCGTAACCAGTTGTGATAAGTGCTCCCATCGGATTCACCTACAAGCATGCACCTGCGGTCGTATGAAAACAGTGTGATATTCTGTTTGTAATTTACATATGAACGCGCAGGCGGCAGCATGGCACGCCTTATTGCCCCACCACCACCCGAATCTGGTAGGCAGTGCTGTTATATTCGTACCATGTGGCGAGGAGCTTTTCTTTGAACACCGTAAGTTGTGGATTAAAAGCATTCTTCGTCACATCCTTGTTGATGCCGTTCGTACCGTTGCCGTCCAGTCGGACGGGAAGATCTTGAGGGTAGGACATTCAACTGCCGTTTCCTCCGACAAGCTGTATTACGGAGACTCCGCAGGTCACTGATCCAGAGAAGCGGGTGACGCCGCCATTTGCGATCGCTGAGTACATCATGGCGTTACGCAGCCGAATACTGAGCCCTGGGCGGGCGCCGGATACCGATATAGCCCGGTAAAGCACTGTTCCGTGGTCGAAGTGGTTCCGGAGGTAACCGTCTGTCCGGTGTTATTGACGTAAGAGCACGTGACTCCAACCTGATCGAGTATCAGGACCGCCACGGGAGGCGTCTTTGGGTCAAAACGCTGTTGGTCGAGGGCATAAGCCGCATCATGCAGCGTTTGGGGAACACCATTATGCGTCACGGTCAGCGTCTGATGCGTGGCCAGTCCGTTCATCATGGGCAAGAGCGCTAAGACGTTCCAGGCTTCCGGGGCCGTACAACCTCCTGTGGCGGTATGAACCTGGCCATCGGACGGGAGATTGAAGGTAAGCGTGCCGACCAAAGTCATGTCGGCTTCGGTCGTTACCTCAGCCGCGGACGCCATCTTGACCATGACTCCTGAAACGCCGCTCAGTGGGCTATTCTGGCCATTGACGACATGCAGCTGCAGGGTGATGTATTGTCCGGACTTGACGTGAACCCCTATACCGCTCGGAAACAGCACGTCGTCGGTGCCCATGCCCGCCGCATAAATCAGGCGGGTATTCAATAACGCGGTTGCGGCATTGCAGTCGTAATCGCCGATCGTTTGCGCTGTATCGGACGTGGTCACAAACATCCGAAACTGGCCGGGCGGCAGGACGGCGCGAAACCCCGTGATGTACAAATCCGTTGCGGCTTGGATTCCCTTGCACTTGTAAGCTTCTGTTGCCGCAGGCAAGCTCCAGGAGCGGCTAGTCAACTCCGTGAAAGAGGGCGTTCCGCCACCCCCGCTTCCTCCTCCTCCTCCGCTACATGAGGGCACAATGGAAAAAAGTCCTGTAAGGATTATTAATAGTACAAGGGAAAGGCTATATTTACTCAATATGTTTTTTTTCATTTTACGCACCCCTCTCTAAAAACAAATGGCCAAGCGTGTCGAAAGATTTCATCCTTCGGCAGCTCGGCCATCTTGGTCTTTGAAGACCCGCAGCTTTCCGTCCCCCTCTCACGAAGGGTTTGGCTTTGTCGGATATGAATTATATTTAATCACATATAGGAGTAGTCGTCAATTTACAAAATTGGCAACTATTCACTTTATTGCATTTGCGGAAATGTGAAGATGGGAACGGATAGTTTTACCTCGGATACGGAAGACCGATCCTAGGCTTTGAAAGGATGATAGAGAAATGTTAGAAGACTGGTAGTTGAGGGGATTACTAATTACTGAATGAAACATTGAATATTGCAAAGAATCGAAACTTCAACAGCTACAGGAAGTTTCTGTTGCTAGAAAAACCATACCATGATATCCATAATGCAAACAGGATTCTTCACCTTCCTGTCGATTTTGGTCATCCGGCCTTCACCTTCAAGCTTGCAAAGGTGCTCGTTTAATAAGAGGTGCAGAATGCCAGTCGAAAACTACACAAAACGCGCCACAACAGGAGCCCTTTCAACACCAAAGGTTCTACTCTCGAATTGGCATAATAATCTAAAGCAGGTCGCGCGGTGAAGATCGAAGCAGTGAAATGATCTCTCTCCTGTTGCACCAGCAAGGTCCGCCCATCCATCCCGTAGTAATGCACCTCGTGTTATCTACCGCCTCCCGAGGGACCGTACAGCTTCTTCTCCACATCAGGGGACAATCGAATATAAACGGTGATCTTTCCGTCCTTCAGCGAATAACTCACGTTCAGTGGGTCCACCGCCCCAACTTCTGTGGCCGAATAGCGGGGAAGGACCTCGAACCCGAGCGTTCCACCGCTTCCGTCCGGGATCCGGTGAACGCTGATCGCCATCACCTTGCGGACGCCACATCGGACGTGCTTATCCGCCTCGGCAAGGGCCTGGTCAGCTGGAATGCCCCGCTTGACCTTGTAGGACGAGTCCGGAAGATAGAGCTCCACCATGCCAGCCTTTTCAGGCGCTATCAGGAAGGCGGCGTGCTCGATGTCTGTGGGGTACCTGCATCCATAGGTGAAAAGGTCGTAGGTCCCTTCGATGTCTTTCGGATCAGCGGACTCGGTCCGTAATTGCGTGCCAAGGCTGCACCCCTGAATGGTGAATATTACGATCAGCGCTGCAGTAACGTCAAGGAAATGCCTCGTCGCCTTCATAGTTCTTTCCTCACTCTTTCTTGCCAATTTGGCGCGGTTAGAAAAACCAGGATACCTTCATGCCGAGCTTGGATGATATCTAGTTAATCATTTTAAACAGCTTATGTCAATTACCGTTGTAAATTACACAAGAACGCCGCCCTGAGGGCGCGTCGTCGAGCGACCTTCTCGAGCCGAATGGCTAGAATTATCGTTACTTTGTTTTACCCGACCTACCCCCTACTTGTTTACTGATTGGCCAACTTCCCGATATCCCGGACCTCAAGAACCTGCTTGTCGTACCCGTTATTGACACTCTTGATCATGGCCAATCCTATCTCTTTGAGAGTCAGAAGAGAATGTGGGAATAATAATTTCCACAATGGGGAAAATGGAGCAAGCACGCGATAAAACGAATGGGTGTTTTTCAGGCCTTTGGTCGGCTGTATGAACGCCGGACGAAACATATAGGCCTGGCGAAACTTCAATCGCAGCAGATCATTCTCTGTTTTGCCTTTGACCCTGGCCCACATAATGCGGCCCTTTTCGCTGCTGTCGGTGCCTGCGCCGGACACGTAACAAATGGTCATGCCGGGATTCAGCTTTGCAAGCGTACGGGCCAATGACAGGGTAAGGTCGTAGGTGAGGTGCCTGTATATTTCCTCGCTTAGGCCGATGGACGACACGCCCATGCAGAAATATCCTGCATTATAGCCCATCAATTCTTTTTCAATTGGACTGAAATCAGTAAAATCCTGATGCAGGATCTCCTTTAATTTGGGGTGCAGCACGTTGCAAGGTCGCCTGTTGATGACCAGGACGGATTCTACGTCGGGATGGACGAGACATTCATGCAACACGCCTTCGCCGACCATGCCTGTGGAACCGGTAACGATGGCTTTGATTTTCATTTGAATACCCTCTAACGACGAGTTCACATGCCGAGTAGCGTTCGGCTTGGAAAAGAGTTAGGCGCGCACGACTCTCACCTATGGGCTTCCGCGAAGCGCTTGAATGCCTCCATATGTCGGCGGTGCGCATTCTTAATTGCTCCCCGCGCTAGGAAGCCAAATCCCCTATTGAGTGGCCCCTTGAAACTGAACACCTCTTCAGATGTGAGTCTCGTTTTGCCTGAAGACAAGGCGACGAAAAATCCCTTCACTGAGACAGTCACGTTTGATGATTCAAGACTCAAGTGAGCATCGGTGGGAAGATTCCTTGCAAGTACTGTCGCGACAAAGACCATTTTCCCTTTCTTTGGCACAAGCCGATATTTAGAGCCGGGCATGCCAAGTTGACCGCTAATTGATTCCACCCTGTCGACATCATCCATCCACCTTGTGTT
Source organism: uncultured Alphaproteobacteria bacterium (assembly GCA_963699485.1). Taxonomy (GTDB): domain Bacteria; phylum Pseudomonadota; class Alphaproteobacteria; order Rhizobiales; family Hyphomicrobiaceae; genus Hyphomicrobium_C. Next base: position 90,065 of record CAVOUC010000029.1, read on the forward strand.
TTGTTGTGGATCAGTGAAGAGTTCCGCAAGCCTTGCTTGCGGCACATCAATCTCGAGTTCGATAATGCTTTTCATTAGGTGTGCCTCCAACTCAGCTGCCTAATGTTTAGGCTTCTTTCTGAGCGCATCTTTACAGAAAGAAGCTGGTTGGACTAAGCCGGTACACGCCACACGGCTATGGGATTTCAAATGATTGGTCCTGCTTTTTATGATTGTGCTGAGTGTTGCGTGAGGGGCATGCTGACTGATGTGGGATAAGTATGATTTAAAAGCTGCGATTGTGGACTGCTCCGCAAGCCCCTATCTGGCACGACTATACAGGAAAGAGGGCTTTTGGGCAATAGGATATCGTTGCGAAGAACAAGTCTGTTTTCGGCGAGGAGTCGACGAGCGGCAGCTTGAGTTCTCCTGTCTCTTATCCGTTCCCGGTATCAAGGCCCGTTGCATCGCACGGGCCGCAGTAATTCCCTCGTCCGCATTTTGCCTTCTTTACAGACGGGGCATTTGGTGATGTCGATGCCAGTGAACCTGAGCAGCGCTTCCTGCCACGTCTCCGGGATTTTGTCGTTCTCTTTGCGCGTGTGGTTAAGAAGCCCTCGACAAGCGGCAAGCTTCTCCCTGCGGCATCGGTTGCCTAAAAGGCCGTAATGCCTGATCTTCACAAACCTATCCGGCAGCACGTGAAGCAGAAATCGCCGGATAAATTCATCGGCGTCCACTGTCATGATCTTACTTTTGCTGTTGTCGGCGTAGTCGCGCCACCGGAAGGAGACCTTGTCATCTTCCATCCGCACGATCCGATGATTGCTGATCGCGATACGGTGGGTGTACCTGCCGAGGTACTCAAGAACGCCCTTGGTCCCATCAAAGGGCGGTTTGCAGTAGACGACCCAGTCTTTATAGTACAGATCGGTAAGCAATGCATTGAAAGCCACCGGCGACGCACGGTGACTTACGGCGCCGGGGTAAACAAGTTCGTTCTCAGTACGGCTCTGTTTCAGGTAAGCGAGGAACTTTCCCCGAAAGAGCTTTGACATGACCTTGACCGGAAGAAAGAAGTCATTCTTACACGACTTCCATTTACGTCCGTCACGGGACAACCCTCCGCCGGTCACGATGCAGTGGATATGGGGATGTTCCATGAGGTTCTGTCCCCAGGTGTGCAGGATGGAGATAAACCCGATCGCCGCTCCGAGGTGCTTCGGGTTCGCGGCAAGCTCTGTCAGGGTTTCCGAAACGGACTTGAACAGGAGTGCGTAGAAAACTTCCTGATTGCGGAGGACAAGGGGATTCAGCAGATCGGGGATGGTGAAGACGACGTGGAAGTAAGGTATGGGAAGCAGGTCCTTTTCCCGGGCCTCGATCCATTGCTCTTTCTTCAAGAACTGGCACTTGGGACAGTGCCGGTTTCTGCAGGAGTTGTACGAGATCACCTTTGTACCGCAGTGATCGCACTCATCCACATGGCCGCCCAGTTCGGCCGTGCGACATGATTCTATGGCCCGCATGGCGCGAAGCCGAGGCCGAGGCATGGGATGAGCGTTCCGGTAATCAGGACCGTATCGGCGGAAGATGTCCGCCACCTCGACCTGTTGGCTCTCTCGCGTGTTCACGGCGGGTATCGCGTGCGCAGGCTACGAGGTTTTCGGAGGGTTTAAGAAGGGGCCTAAGTCCAGCGGGCTCACGATCTTTGAGAGGTTCTTCTTGCTCACGTGAAGGTAGATGGTGGTCGTTCTCACCGACGCATGGCCGAGAAGAAGCTGAATATGGTGCAGATCTGCTCCCGACTCCAGCAGGTGCGTGGCGAAGCTGTGACGAAGGGTGTGGCAGCTCGCGGGTTTCGTGATGCCGGCCCTTCTCTTCGCGCGTTTGAATGCCACTTGGATGGTGCTGATGCAAACGTAGTTTTCCGGCTTTTCTCCCGGGAAGAGCCAGTGCGTCGGTCTATATTCTTTCCAATACTCCCGGAGCGTTTCCAGTGCGACCTGGGATAAGAGGGTATACCGGTCTTTTTTGCCTTTGCCCTGGTCCACGCGTATCAGCATGCGGCTGCTGTCGATGTCCGTGATCTTGAGCCGGGCGGTCTCGCCCGCCCGGAGCCCCGCGGAGTAGGTCACCATCAGCATCGCGCGCTGCTTCAGGCTGGGAGTGGCTTCGAATATGGACTGCACCTCGTCCCGTTCGAGAACGATGGGAAGTGTCTTGGTCGTCTTCGGATAGGGGATATTGTCCATCACCCAGCCCTTGCCCAGCGTCGTCTCAAAGAGAAACCGCAGCGCGCTGTATGTTATCTTCAGAGTCGATTGGGATACTTTCTTGTCCCGGACGATGTAAAGCAGATACGATTTGACATCGCCGTTTTCCAAAAGGTCGGGCGGCTTTTTGAAATGGCGCTCCATGTCGCGCGCCGCTCGGTGATACAACGATTGCGTCTTCGGGGCTAATCCCCGAAGCACCATGTCGCCCTGCATCTGTTCTTTGAACGTCTCCATTGCACAATCTCCTTCCGCTGAATAGAAATTCCAACGGCATGACGCCGGTGGTAAAGCGAAAGAAAATTGTAGAACGATTGGAGTTGTGAAGCAAGATGCGGGAGAGTGAATTTCTGTTGGAGATAAATGTGAAGGGATTGCAGTAAAATCAGTGGTGAGTGTAGAGCGCCGCCGCATAGCGGCTTAGTTCAACAATATATTGAGCAGAAACTGCTCAACACGCCAAAATGCGTAAAAATACAGGATGAGAATCCTTATTGCTATTTCTTGTCATAAATATATGCTTGATCCAAAGAGATGTCAAAGATGTCTATGGGGTATTTTGGGGGTGGATGTATCGAATACAGGTTCAAACTATAAGTGTTTCAAAGAAATGCAGCTTCAACAAGTTCAGGAAGGTAGCTGGCTGACAGGAAAACTTTATCACAAAATACAACGATACAAAATGAATTCTGCGCCTTCGCTGTATTATATGAAACTCGGATCCACCTACTTTATTGCAGTGGTGTTGACAAAAAATCATTGAAGAATACTGGTTGTATCTTGCACGTGAACGTTTGAGCTCAGCGGCGGCCCGTCAGGGCCGTCCGCTGGAGCGAATGGCTATGCCCACCACCGTGTTTGCTGGTGCCGGACACCTTGCATCACCGAACCGACGCATAGTGATCAGCGCGCTAAGATTGATCACCTCACTGACGTCCGGCTTTGGCCAGAAGCGCTAGTCTTTCGATCACTTCGGAGCGAGTTCGCCGTACCAGTAGGCAGCCGTGACTCCGCCGTCCATGAGGAAGTCGCTGCCGGTGATGAACGCGCCGTCCGGCCCCATCAGAAGAGCGCCAACGGCCCCCACCTCATCCGGGGTGCCGCCGCGCCCGACCGCGGACAGCTCGATCATGCGCCGGTATCCCGCGCCGCGCGGACCGGTCAGCTCGTCCTTGGCGAGAGGCGTGAAGATGATGCCGGGGCTGATCGTGTTGACCCGCGCCCCCCGCTTGCCCCACCGCACCGCCTCGGCCATCACCCGCAACGAGTTTCCGCGCTTGGAGATCTGGTAGGCGTAGAGCGAGTCCGTCACTTGGTCCGGCTGAAGCATCGGAAGAGCGAGCAACTCGTCGGCGGGCGTAGTCGCCAGCGCCTTGTTTTGCTCGGGCATCAGCGCCGGGAGGCGGTGCCCCGATTGCGAGGCGATAACGACGCCCGCTCCGCCGCGCGCGATGACGTTGCCGAATTCCTCGAGCACGAGCGCGGTACCATACAGATCGACCTTCAGGATCGTGGCCGGCGATGCCTGGGTGGGGGAGACACCGGCGGCATGGATGACGCCGGTTATGGTGCCGATTGCCGTGGCTGTCTCGACGAGCGCGTGGACCGACTTGCGCGAGGAGACGTCGACGATAGCGGTGCTCACCTCGAATCCAGCGTCGCTGAGGACTTTTGCGGCCGCATCGACGTTATCTTGGCGCAGATCAGCCAGCAGGACGTGCTTGCCTGCGCTGACCCGCCGCGCAATCGCCTGACCGATCGAGCCGGCACCGATGACGACGATAACATTGTTCATTGCGATCTCCTTTCTCCTCTCTGCTGTCAAAATCAGGAAATACTCAGTTCATCAATCCAACTCGACACATTTGAAACCGCAGAGCTTGCACTGGTTCCGTGAATAGCGATTCCCTTTAGCACGGTAGCTTTGGGACATGCTTTGGCAATATCCTGTTCACTATGGCCCATTCCGCTTCCCTCGTGGGTGCAAAAGGGAACAATTATTTTTCCGCAAAGGTCGTAGCTTTCCAAGAAAGTGTACACCGGCATGGGCATCGTTCCCCACCAATTCGGATATCCCAAAAAGATCACATCATATGCCCCCATGTTTTCAACTTGTCCCGTCAGCTTCGGCCTGGCTTTGGCACGCAGTTCATTCTTGGCTACTTCCGTAGCTTCCGTATAATCTTTGGGATAGGCCGTGACGGATTCAATATGAAACATATCGCCGCCCGTTATTTTCTGAATCATGTTCGCGACAACTTCGGTATTGCCAACTTTTAGATCGACAATCCTGCCGCTGACATAATTTTGTCCCTTTCGGGAATAATAGGCTATCAGGCATTTTTTATTAGTTACATTCATAATGAAACACTCCTCAAGATCCTTATTCCAATAATCGTTCTTTATTCTACCGATTCAGGGAAAGTGACACGGTGTTCATCGCGAGCGGTTTCATTTTCATCCTCCCCTAGTGCTGAGAACCTTGCCTAATATTTCATAGGCATTATCTGCTTCTTTCTTGCCAACTTTTACCTCGAGAACGGATATCAGGCTCCTCATCTGCGGCTCAGTCAGACCCGTATTGAATCCGATGGTGATATGAGCCTGCAGCTGGGGATTGACTCCTTCGATACTGGCCAAGGCTGAAATAGTTGCTATCTCTCTGCTCTGGAAACCCAGATTGTCGCGTCCGAAGATGTCTCCGAAAAGGTGTCCTTTCAAGAATGCATCAATGGCGGGTGCAAAAGTAATATACTTCCCGGTAGCCGGCGCTCCTATCAGTTTTGTCTGAATTTCCGTTCCGAGTTCGATGCTGCTTTTGTCTGCAGGAATGGGGTTAGATTCTTTGCCAAGCTTGTCCTTGATGCCGTTCTGTTTCCGTTCTTCCAGGACGTCCATAAAGGTATTGATGCTGTTCAGGCTGCGGGGGAACCCACAATAGGCATACATCTGCACGAGGACTTCCTTGATTTCATTCACGGTCAAACCTGCATCCAAGCCATCATTCAACGCCGTTTTCAGCTTCTCCATATCGCCGTTGGCGGTAGAGGCCGCGATGGGTATAATACTTTTCTGTGCTGCACTCAAAGTCTGATTTTTGTCCATATCATGCGCCTCCGCTATGGCTATGACTGCAGAGCTAAACAGAATGGCAGACATAATGGCCAGAAATGCTACGATCTGTCTTTTCATAATTACTTCCTTAATTGACCGTTGTATTCCTGATCAGTGACCTTTTCCATCCATTCAACGTTCTTGCCGTTGAGTGTTCCCGTGATGGCGATATGCGTCATTGCGGTTGTTGGTGCAGCTCCATGCCAATGTTTTACTGTTGGCGAGCACCAGATCACGTCTCCTGATTTGATTTCCTCTATTGGACCGCCCGCTTCCTGCGTTCGGCCAACACCGGCAGTAACAATCAGATGCTGCCCTGTCGGGTGAGTGTGCCAATGGGATCTGGCCCCTGGCTCGAAAGTGACATACGCGCCGGAAAAGTGCGCCGTATCATTTGCAGGAAACAGTGGGTCGATTCGTACATTGCCGGTAAACCAATCAACCGGTCCTTTTGCTGAAGGCTGTGATCCACTTCTTTTGATGTCCATTTTTCACTCCTTGCTGGTATCGTTGCTATCAGTCATTACCTCTTCAGAAAGCACAAAGCGATTTAGGGGCGTAGCAGCGTTTTTATTGCGCGGCGTTCGTCCATCGCGCGGTAGCCCTCGGCTACTTGGTCGAGGGGTAGGGTCAGGTCGAATACCTTGCCGGGGTCGATCTTCCCCTTCAGCACAAGGCCGATCAGATCGGGCAAATAGCGGCGCACCGTCGCAGGGCCGCCATGAAGATGGACATGGGCAAAGAACAACTCCTGACTATTCAGCTCGACTCCGTGCGGAACGCCGACGAATCCCACGTGACCGCCCGGGCGGGTGGCATGAATCGCCTGCATCATCGACTCCTTCGTGCCGACGCATTCCAGTACCGAGTCAGCGCCGATTCCTTTGGTCATCTCCTTTATGCGAGCCACGCCTTCGTCACCGCGCTCGGTTACGATGTCAGTCGCGCCGAACTCGCGCGCGAGCTTTGACCGAGACTCATGGCGACTCATCGCGATTATCCGCCCGGCACCCATCTGTTTGGCAGAGAGCACGCCGAGCAGCCCGACCGCGCCGTCACCAACGACCACGACCGTCTTGCCCGGCTTTACGTCGGCCGCGTCCGCAGCGAACCAGCCGGTGCCCATAACATCGGAGAGCGTCAGCAAACTCGGGATATGGCTGTCCGAGGGAACTGCCGGAGTCGCCACCAGGGTGCCGTCCGCGTGCGGGACGCGCAGAAAGGGCGCCTGTGCACCGCCTATAAGTTCGCGATGCTGGCAGGACGACTGATAACCGATCTGGCAGGTGGGGCAGGTGTTGTCTGAGGCGAAGAACGAACCGATCACGAACTGGCCGCGCCTGACTGAGGTGACCGCGTTGCCGACTTCTTCGACAATGCCGCAGTACTCGTGCCCCATCGGTGTCGGCTGGGTGATCGGGTTGATGCCGCGGTAGGGCCACAAATCTGACCCGCACACGCAGGTGGCTGAAATTTTGATGATGGCATCCGTCGGCTTGATGATTTTCGGGTATTCGCGCTCCTCGAAACGCACATCGCGCGGCCCGTGGATAACAGATACTTTCATGGTATATCTCCCTGTAATGAATTTTGCTCGCCACCGACGCGTGGTGGGCAGATGTTGTTCATACTCTTATAATTATATATCAGTCTATGAGCGATGCCATGTAGCACTTAAAGTCCAGTCCTTTTCTCCAGAGCCTCCGGGTACCGCGCCCCCTCGATCGTGATCTTTGAAGCAGCGCTATCGATCTCACTGAGATCGTCGGACGTAAGCTCGAGTGTAGCTGGCTCCGAGATTCTCTTCCAGGCGAGAAAGTTTCTTGGTGCCCGGGATCGGTACTATCCACGGCTTCTGAGCAAGCAGCCAGGCGAGCGCTATCTGAGCAGGCGTCGCTTTCTTCCGTTCTGCGATCTTCTTAAGCAGATCGACCAGGGCCTGGTTCGCTTTCCTGGCCTCCGGCGTAAAGCGAGGAACGATGTTGCGGAAGTCGGACTTATCGAACGTCGTCTTCTCGTCGATCTTTCCCGTGAGGAAACCTTTGCCAAGAGGACTGAAGGGAACGAGCCCGATCCCGAGTTCCTCGAGCGTCGGCAGCAGTTCCTCCTCAGGGCGTCTCCACCACAGCGAGTATTCGCTCTGGATCGCGGTTACCGGCTGGACCGCGTGAGCGCGACGGATCGTTTTCACACCTGGTTCAGAAAGGCCAAAGTGCTTGACCTTGCCTTCCCGGATCAGGTCCTTCACCGCTCCTGCCACTTCCTCTATCGGCACATTCACGTCAACACGGTGTTGATAGTAGAGGTCAATGGCATCAACCTTGAGCCGCTTGAGCGAGCCTTCGAGGCTCTGCCTGATGCCCTCGGGCCGACTGTCCTGGAACTGCTGCCCGCTTGCATCATGCTTGATCCCGAACTTGGTGGCGATCGCCACTTTCCCACGGAAAGGAGCGAGCGCTTCTCCCACAAGCTCTTCATTCGTCGGCACCATAGACCTCGGCAGTATCAAAGAACGTGACGCCCAACTCCACGGCTTTCCGTATAAGAGCGATCATCTCCTGCTTGTCTCCAGCCAGGACCATAGCCTAGGTCATTCCCATGCAGCCGAGCCCGAGAGCCGAAACCTCCAGGCCGTTTTTTCCTAATTTACGCTTTTGCATTGTTTCTCCTTTCCTTACGACCAAACTATTACGTAAACAGCCTTTCAGCTATGTTTTGCCCTTCTTGATGATCATATCCTACCCCTGAAAGAGCAAAGGTTGGTAGACCAATCCTGCTCATTTCTTGCCTAATCGTCCGAAATCTACCATAATTGGGTTGACAGCGAAGTTGTGTCTGGTAGTATATGAACAGGAGGCATGCATGCGAAAGGGAGCTCATAAGCGAGTAATTGAGAATAACGAACTGGAAGGTGCACTCGAAACCTTGGGAAAGAGTATTGCCCGATGGACCGACAAAAGCGACCGGGTCGAGACCGCGATCCCGGGATTGTTACTTGCTCGGCGGGACAAACCGAGTGAGCCGGTGAGCATCCTGTACGAACCGCGCATCTGCGTGATCGCGCAAGGGGCCAAACGCGTGCAGCTCGGAGACGACGCGTATGTATATGACGCACACCATTTCCTGCTTACATCCGTGGATCTGCCCACGGTGGTGCAGGTCATCAATGCGAGCCGGGAGAAGCCCTACCTGGGGCTCGTATTGAAGCTCGATCAGCGCGAGATATCTCAACTGATGGTTGACAGCAACCTGCCGCCGCCCCGCCCGCAGCAATCGAGCCGTGGAATGGCGACCGGCGAGGTCACGGTGCCGCTGCTCACCGCCTTTCAACGGTTGATCGATCTGCTTGACGAGCCGAAGGACATCCCGATCCTTGCGCCGATCATCGAGCGGGAAATTTTCTACCGTTTGCTGGTGGGCGATCAGGGTACACGACTGCGCCAGATGGCGTCGGCGGGAAGTCAGAGCCAGCAGATAGCGCGGGCGATCTATTGGTTGAAGGGTAACTTCACACAGCCGCTGCGTATCGATGACCTCGCAGCGCAGGTCAATATGAGCACATCGACTTTCCACCATCATTTCCGGGAGGTGACGGCCATGAGCCCGCTGCAGTACCAGAAATGGCTGCGTTTGAACGAAGCGCGGCGGTTGATGCTCGCCGAAAACAAGGATGCGACGACCACGGCGTTCCAGGTCGGCTATGAGAGCCCTTCCCAATTCAGCCGCGAGTACGGCCGCATGTTCGGCGCACCGCCGTTGCGTGACATCACGAGTTTGCGACAGATGGCCACTACAGTAGAAACGTAATATTAAGCATCACCTAACATGTAAATGCTCAATTTTACTAATATACAAATGTCCAACTTTTAGTAAACAACGGAACGGCGGCGTGATAAGCGGATGTAGTGTGGTTACAGAGGGGTAGATATTGATTGAAGAATACAAGTTGAAAATGAGATTATTGCAAAGAAAAGAAACTCCAAGAGTACAGGAAGTATCAAATGAGCTATGAAGAGCGTAAGACGTCTGCAAACTCCGATTTAGTAAGTTTACCTGCAGCCATCGATACCATTGCATCATACAATTTATCAGAATCGTATGATATGCTCTCCCCGTTCATATCGAGAAATAGTAGTGCGGAAGCCAGCGCTGTTCGTTTATTGCCATCGACGAAAGGGTGATTCTGACAAATGTGGAATGCATAGGCGGCTGCCATTTCAAAAATGTCCCTGTGAAGATATTCACTTGAAAAAGAAACAAAAGGCACTGCGATTGCTGAGCTCAGTAGGTTAATATCGCGTATTTCACCAGCGCCGCCATAGCGTTAAATCTGATCAGCATGAATATCTACGACCTCAGATAAGGTTAGGAAAATAATATCCTTCATCAAGGCCTACTCGGCTAGCTTCTGTAATGTTTTGCCGTGTTTCTTATTTACTCGTTCGAGCGCCAATCTAAATTTCTTTTCACGCTTATCATTATCAACAGGTGAAATGATTAAACTTCTACCATCCGTCGTAAGTTCAAGTGGCGTATCTTCATCTATTTTAAGCAGCTGTAAGATGGGTTTATCAATGATAAGTGCGGCGCTATTTCCATGTGAAACCATTTTTTTAATCATAATTTCCTCCGGATTACAATGTATATACATTGTATCACCTCATTGGGATGGTGTCAATAAAATGATTAGGAATGTCTATGCAGACTACTGATTGAAAATTGATGTGTTTCAAGAGTGGATAACTCTGTTAGATACAGGAAGAACCCTATATTTTTTTTATGAATTAAATAAGTGTATGTTTCAATCTGGATTTTTACCCAACACTTGGGGTTGGCAGCCCCAGGTCGTGGAAGAAATCGGGCCCATAACCCGAAGGTCAGAGGTTCAAATCCGGCCCCCGCTACCAAACAACTCAAGGGGTTACAGCACACTGCTGTAGCCCTTTTTTTATCCCCCCTGTTAAACTGTTAGAAGGTGAGGAGGGGATACTGATTTCTTTTTAATACGAGAAATCAGATAGATTAAAGAGTAGCAGGAAGGCTTAGCGGGTCGCAATGAGGGAGAAAGCCCCAAGGGGTCAGAAAAAATTTTCAGTGCCGTTTTATTTCGCAGTTGACAATATAGAATATATACTATATAGTATACTATATACTTGATGGAGGTTAGTGATGTCAACCACAACGAAACAGGCGAATTTCCTGCTGCCTGAGGACCTGCTTGACGATCTGAGAAAAACAGTCTCAGTGCGGCAGCAGAGCAAGGTTGTAACCGAAGCGCTCAGAAAAGAATTAAAACGCATCAGGTTAGAAAAGTCCCTCCAAACAAGCTTCGGCGCATGGAAGGACAAGGATCATCCCGAACTTAAAAAGGGTACGGACGCTTACATCAGGAGTATGCGTAAATCAACAAGGATGAAAACCGTCAAATGAACGTGCTACTCGATACGGACATTTTAATCAATTTCCTCAGGGGCAGCGCGCGCGCGCGGGAAGAGATTTCATCTCTCCTCGATACGTCAGTCTTGCATTGCTCAGTGGTAACCATTGCGGAGATTCACGCGGGAATGCGAGAACATGAACGGAGAAAAACCATCGAGCTTCTCGAAAGCCTTATTCCAGTGGATATCACGCCGAAGATTGCCGAAATAGCCGGGCATTACAAAAGAACCATTAAGAGCCAGCAGCTTGAGCTAGATGATTGCTTTGTTGCGGCCTCAGCAGTCGCCAAGCAGGCTCTTCTGGTCACTGGAAATGGAAAACATTATCCCATGAGCGATGTCAAAAAGAAAGTTGTATCGATCTAATTTCTAATCCTCTTTTCTCACCAAATGATAACAAATACCGTTTGCTATCTGCATTGTGTGTGATATATTTTTTTATTATCAACTACATCCTATGCTCCTCCTGTCAAGGGTGTAGCTCGGAGGTTCAAATCCGGCCCCCGCTACCAACCTAATCAAGGGGTTACGGCAAGTGCTGTAGCCCTTTTTTTATATCCCCTGTTAGACTGCTAGAAGGTGAGGAGGGGATGCTGATTTCTTTTTATTATAAGCAATCAGATACATGAAAGAGTAGCGAAAAGGCACCGGGCTGTGTAATGTGCTAGAAGGCCCCAAGGTAGTCCTTCGGGCTGATAGCCCCAAGGTCAGAGGTTCAAATTCCCTTCCCGCTACCAAACTTATCAAGGGGTTACGGCAAAAGCTGTAACCCTTATTTTTTTTACAGGGAATATCAGGAAGGATATTACAATTTCCAAAACCTGCAATCGTCAAATTGCTTCAGCATGTAACCAACAGAAGAAAGATCAGAAATCAACCTGGCATATTAAATTAGAAATATCCTTGAATAATTGATATCAACAGAAAGAATCTGAATGCTCAAAAAAAACAAAGAGGTTGCCGTAGAGGTTACCATAATAAAAAAGGAGTTTAAGCAAAATGCTTAACTCCTTGATTTATTGGCTCCCCAGGCCGGACTCGAACCAGCGACAGGGTGGTTAACAGCCACCTGCTCTACCAACTGAGCTACCGGGGAATCGTTCGATAAAGTGCTGCAGGGCTGTCTTGTCTTCCAAGACCCTCAGCTTTCCATCCCCTCCACACGAAGAGTTTGGCTTTGTCGGTATTTTTTGTAATATAATCTATAATCCTTAAGTTGTCAATATTAATCGATAATAGTGAATGGGTATTTTAAGGGTATACGTCAATAAATTCGGAATTAAGTGTTGACTGTTGATAAGAATGAAAACTCCAATGTTTCAGGAAGGATATTACAATTTCCAAAACCTGCAATCGTCAAATTGCTTCAGCATGTAACCAACAGAAGAAAGATCAGAAATCAACCTGGCATATTAAATTAGAAATATCCTTGAATAATTGATATCAACAGAAAGAATCTGAATGCTCAAAAAAAAACAAAGAGGTTGCCGTAGAGGTTACCATAATAAAAAAGGAGCTTAAGCAAAATGCTTAACTCCTTGCGAAGGTCAGAGGTTTAAATAGGAGAAGTAGAGGGGATGAGATTCTTGTCCTTCGGTGTGGTAGCCCCAAGGTCAGAGGTCCAAATCCTCTCAGCGCTAACAAACTTATCAAGGTGTTACAGCAGTTCTGTAATCTTTTTTTTAAGATAAAAATGTTACTAGGAAATGTGCCAAGTTTTTTTCACAGAAGGTTCGTGGCATAATATGTTTGACATTATTTTCTTGTTGTAATCTTGATGTTTTCATACCATACTAAAAAACAAGTTGTTTTTGGAGTGTATGGGCCGCTATTCTTGCATTTAATAGCAACCCTAAATCTCTCGTTATTGCAAGGGGGACAATGAAAAAAGATCTCTTTATTACTTCAACACAAATGGTTCAAGTTGAGGAGCAGCAAAATATACCAACAGCAATATATTACGGTAAGGACGGAAGTGTTTATATTGGTTCTAAAGCGGTATCAAATGCGGTCGAGCATCGATTAGTCAACGAAGATTTAAAAATTGATTTGTAGGCACTCCACTGACGTGGCCTCGATATCTCGAGAAACCTTCGGAGGTTGACACACGTGCGAAAATTGCTATTGCTATCGATTTTATTCACGGGGATAATCTTTCTCTTTATTGACAATTGCTATGCGGCCACCAGGGATCAGGGACAGGATAGTGAAGAGATTTCTGATTTGCGTGAACGATGCAGAAAGAGTGCGGAGGAATTTTTTACAGGCCGTTTTGGCTCGGGAATTAGAGATGATGATTTCGGACAGCGAATTGATACGTATATAAACCACTATAACGAGAAGTTGAATAAATGTTTTATTTTAATTGATACAGTCATAATCCCTAACTATGTAGCCGACCATTGTTCCGAGGCCGAGCGCGATTGCGACCGCGACCTTGACCCAGAACGGGATGAACCGCGTCGCGTCGTCAAGCGACTTCTTGAATGCCGTCAGCTGTTTCACATCGTCGGGCGACAGGTGGTTGGCCTTGTCCTTGAGGACGAAGCGCACGGCTTCCGATGCAAGATACATGTCGTTGCGCGTGTTGCCGACGGCGGCAGCGGGGATGCTGGCGAGAGTGCCGTAGCGATCGACCTCGTCGGAGATCTCTCGGATCAGTTTCGCAAGCGCCGGATAGGTCGACTCGCTGATCTTCCTCGCCGAGATGAAGGCCGAGACGACGGGCCGCGGGTCGCCCGGAACGCTGAAGCTCGGGGCCTGGTTGTCGATCACCTTGCTCGCTGCCGCCGCATTGGCCTTGAACTCGACCATTTGGTTCGGCGAAGGGACGCGGTTCAAGGCATAGGCCGTGGGCACGGTGCCGATCAGGATCAGCATGATGAGGCCCATGCCTTTCTGCCCGTCGTTGGAGCCGTGTGCGAACGACACGCCCGTGCACGTCAAAATCAGAATGCCCCTGATCCACCACGGCGGCGGCTGATTGCCTTTCGGCTCCGCATAGAGTGCCGGATTCCTGACGACGAACTTCAGCACCAGGAGCAGCAACGCCGCCATGAAGAAGCCGAACAGCGGCGAAAGGAGCAACGAGTAGCCGATGTCTTGGGCTTTGCCCCAATCGACCCCCGATGTCCCGTCGTTGCCGCGCATCAGCGAGTTGGCGACGCCGACGCCAATGATCGAGCCGATGAGGGTATGCGAGGAGGAGGCGGGCAGCCCGAGTGCCCACGTGCCGAGGTTCCAGATGATGGCCGCGATCAGCAACGCGAACACCATCGCAAAGCCCGCACTCGAGCCGACCTGCAGAATCAATTCGACAGGCAACAGCGAGATGATGCCGTAGGCAACGGCGCCCGACGCCAGAAGCACGCCAAGAAAATTGAAGAAGCCGGACCACACGACCGCGATATTGGCCGGAAGAGAATGAGTATAGATGACGGTCGCCACGGCGTTGGCGGTGTCATGGAAGCCGTTCACGAACTCGAAGCCAAGCGCGGTTATGAGCGCGACGCCGAGGAGCACGAAGGGGAGCCAAGTCGTCGTCGGTGGCAAACCGGCGGCCTCCACGTCGGTGTAGAGGCTGTAGATGGTGAAGACGAGACCGCCGATCAGCAGTCCGATGAACAACCCCACGGTGAGCACGGATGCATCGTGATCAAGCTTCGGCTTGCCCGGAGTGTGAAACGTCTCGACTGCTGCACTCGACATGCGGTGAGCCCCCTGAATTGGCGGCGACGCAGTATCGTTCAGGGATATCTCGGGTTCATGACAATGTGGCTGCCCGCGGCACGAGGGCCGACCGCAATTCTCAATAACAGATTTCCAAGCCCCCTTAAGACTTCATTTTTCTCAGGCCGGATAACATCTTTTCAATCTCAGTGAGCATGCCATTGCCGCAGACCCATCGTATCTCATTGAGTGCGTTCAAGCTATTCATGATCGGTTCGGGGCTCCATCGGCACCAAAGACGCGCACCGGTAGGGTAAGCCCAGCCGCGTCCACGGTCTTGCCGCCGGCCGGTTCCGCCCGCAATGGCGCTTCGCCGCAGAAATCAGACGCTGCCTAGACGGCGGTTTCCGAAATCGGGCGCAGTCAGTGATCGCGCTCGCTGAAGCGGGCGTGCGGAACCTTGGCCATGAGCCGATGGAACGCGGGGCCGGTCTGGTGCACCAGCGTGCAGTGGTCGCCGCCCTCATAGTAGATGTCGCTGAAGCCCTCGAGGCTCTCGTCCATGACGGCCTTGAGGCCATAGGCCTCGGCGATCGGGGGCACCGCTCCGCGCTCGCAGTCGTTGAAGATGGCGGCGGCCTCCTCCTCGGTCGCAAGTCCGATCGGCTGCCTCAGCCATTCGCCGAGCTTGTCGAGGCGTACGTGGTGGGAGGCTGGAATAATGGCGAGGAGATAGCCGTCCTTGCGCCGCAAGAGAACGCCCTTGGCGAGATTGTCCTCGGGGATGGCGCTCACATGCGCGGTGGCGGCCGAGCTCAGCGTTTTTGCGTGAGTGAGGACGTCGTAGGGCAGATAGCGATCGTCGAGATACTCCTGAATGGTAATCGAGATAGCCATGACTTGTCTCCGGTCCGCTCGCATTGCGGGCGCACTGGCAGATTGACGCGCGACTGGGGCACCGTTCAAGGCCGAGCGCAGACATGGACGCGCTCGCCACGGAGCGACGCGACAGTCAGCCATCGGCCCGCCCACTGTGGTGAATTTCATATTAGTCCTCGCGCCCGGCCGCGGCAACGGGACTTGGGTGCGTGATCCTGCATTGCGGGATCGATGCTGCGGGCGCGAAGCCCAGAGGCAAGCCGCCGTTGTCAGACCAGGAAATTCAAAGCGATCAGCTCTTGATGCGCGCCATGGCGGGGTCGACGAGCGGGTCGAGGAATACGGTCGCGGGCACGCGCTCGGTCGCAACCTCGAGCTCGTAGCTCCCGGAGAGCACCTTCTCGCGGTCGACGCCGGCCTCCGCATCGCGCACGTAGCCGTAGCCGATCGAGCGCCCGACGGTATAGCCGAAGCCGCCGCTCGCGAGCCAGCCGACGCGCTTGCCGTCGCGATAGATGGTCTCGCGTCCCAGGAGCACGACCGAGGGATCGACCGTGAAGCCGGCGAGCAGCCGCGGCAGCGGCTTGGCCGCCTGCGCCTCGAGCGCGTCGCGCCCCTGGAACGGCCTGTTGGAGCGAAGCTTCACCGCCCAGCCGAGCCCGGCGACGAGGGGCGAGTGATCGGGGCCGATGTCGGCGCCCCAGGCGCGATAGCCCTTCTCGAGCCGCAAGGATTTCGATCGCCCGGTAGCCCGCGTTCGCGAGACCGTGCGCCGTTGCCGGCCTCCATCACCGCCTCGTAGACGGCGGCCGCGAACTCGACCGGGATATGCAGCTCCCAGCCGAGCTCGCCCACGTAGGTGACGCGCAGCGCCAGCACCGGCGCGCCGCCAAGCGCGATGCGCCGGATGCGGCCGAACGGGAAAGCCTCGTTCGAGAGATCGTCCTCGGTCAGGCCCTGCAGGATGTCGCGGGCGCGCGGCCCCATGACGGAGAGCACGGCGCTGGCGGAGGTGACATCGATCAGCCGCGCGTCGAGGCCGTCCGGGATCGCCCGCGAGATCCAGTCGAAATCGTGCGTGGCAAAGCCGGTGCCGGTGACGATGTAGTACTCGCTCTCCGAAAGCCGCCCGACGGTCAGGTCGCATTCGATGCCGCCCTTGGCGTTCAGCATCTGCGTGTAGACGAGATGCGCCCGGCGGCTTCGCCACGTCGTTGGCGCAGATCCACGACAGCGCCGCCTCGGCGTCGCGACCGACCATCAGGAACTTCGCGAACGAGGTCTGGTCGATGACGACGGCGCGCTCGCGGCAGGCCGCTGTGCTCGCGCCCGACCGCCTCGAACCAGTTCTGGCGCCCGTAGCTGTAGCGGTCCTCCGGCTGTCTCGCCCGCAGCGCAGCGTCGGCGAACCAGTTCGGGCGCTCCCAGCCGAGCTTCTCGCCGAAGCAGGCGCCCTGCGCCTTGAGCCGATCGTAGAGCGGCGAGCGGCGCAGCGGGCGGCCCGAGCGGTATTCCTCGAACGGCCATGCCATCGTGTAGTGCTTGGCGTAGGCCTCCATGGTGCGCGTGCGCACCCAGCGCGTGTCGAGGTGGTTGCGCCCGAAGCGGCGGATGTCGACCGGCCAGAGATCGTAAGGCGGCTCGCCCTTCGCCACCCATTCGGCGAGCGCCATGCCGGCGCCGCCGCCCGAGGCGATGCCGAAGGCGTTGAAGCCCGCGCCGACGAAGACGCCGCTGACCTCGGGCGCCTCGCCGAGGATGAAGTTGCCGTCGGGCGTGAAGCTCTCGGGGCCGTTGATGAACTGCTTGATGCCGGCTGTCTGCATCGCCGGCACGCGGCCCGCGGCAAGCTCGCAGCAGCGGCTCGAAATGCTCGAGGTCGTTCTCGAGCAATTGGAACTCGAAGTCGTCGGGCAGCCCCTCATCCGCCCACGGCTTGGGATTGGGCTCGTAGCCGCCCATCACGAGGCCGCCGACCTCCTCCTTCCAGTAGGTGAGGCGGTCGGGATCGCGCAGCGTCGGCAGATCGGCCGTCGACGCCGTCGATCTGCTCGGTGACGAGGTACTGGTGCTGCACCGAGACGAGCGGGACGTTGACGCCGGCCATGCGCCCGAGCGCGCGCGACCACTGCCCGGCGCAGATCACGAGCTTCTCGCAGGCGATGCGGCCCTTGTCGGTCGCGACGGCGCGCACGCGCCCGCCCTCGACGTCGATCGCCCGTCACCTCGACGCCCTCGCGGATGGTGACGCCGCCCTGGCGCGCGCCCTTGGCGAGCGACATGGCGATGTCGGAGGGCGAGGCCTGCCCGTCGGTCGGCAGGAAGGCGGCGCCCACCACGTCGTCGACCTGCATCAGCGGCCACAGCGCCTGCGCCTCCTTGGGAGACAGGAGCTGCATCTCGAGCCCGAACGACGTGCGCCGTCGTCGCCTGCCGCTTGACCTCGATCCAGCGCTCGGGATTGCAGGCGAGCCGAAGCCCGCCGTTCCTCTTCCAGCCGGTCGCGAGCCCGGTCTCCGCTTCGAGCGCGATCGTAGAGGGCGACGGAATAGCCGAGGAGCTGCGTGATGTTGGCGCTGGTGCGCAGCTGGCCGACGAGGCCGGCCGCATGCCAGGTCGACCCCGACGTGAGCTTGCCGCGCTCCAAGAGCAGCACGTCGGTGAGCCCCATCTTGCCCAGGTGATAGGCGACCGAGCAGCCGACGATGCCGCCGCCGATGATGACGATCTTGGCCGAGGACGGCAGCTCGCTCATGAGGACTCCATGGCTTCGAACTTGGCGAAGGACGCCTCGAAGCGTTTGAGGTTTTCGGCCGTATAGGCGGCGAAGTCGAAATCGACCGTCGAGTGGATCTCCGACACCATGCTCCACATCGTCTCGCGCAGAAGCGACGCGGCCGTCATGGCCGCCGCGCGCCGGCGCAGCGTATCGTCTACGGGCCGTCTCGAAATAGAGGGCGAGCGCCTCCTCCGCCTGCCCCGGCGAAAGCTCGCTGTTGGACGCCAATCCGCCGAGGTCGAACAGCGGCGAGTTGAAGCCGCCGTACTCCCAGTCGAGCAGCCACAGCTTCTTGCCGTCGTCCATGAAATTTGCGGCGAGCAGGTCGTTGTGGCCGAACACGACGTCGATCGGTCCGACGGCAGATTCCAGCCGCGCCGCGCGCGCGAGCAGAGCGGGAAGGAGCGGCACATGCCGGCTCGCGCCGTCCTCGAGCGTGTGGCCGTAGTCGCGCACGACGTGAAACACCCAGAACATCGCCGCCGGTCCGCGCAGGTAGAGCGGGATGTCGCGGTGGCAGCGGCGCACGATGTCGACAAGGCGCTCGAGGTTTTGGGGATCGCGAACGTCGTCGGGGGTGAAGGTGCGCCCCTCGATGAAATCGAGCACGAGAATCCCGGGCTCGGCGTGGACGACGCGCGGGCTCAAGCCGGCCTCGTGGGCGGCGCGGCTCGCGGCGAGCTCGTTGGCGCGCACGACGCCGTGGACCAGGATGTCGGCACCCGAGCGCACGACATAGCGGCGCCCGCGGTCCTCGACCACGAAGTTGTGGTTGGTGATGCCGCCCGCGAGCGGCTTCGGATCGACCTTGCCGAACCAGATCGAAAGTCCCGCGACGCGGGCAGAGGCCGCCTCTCGCGCCGCTTCAGTGCTCACCCATTCTCCTCCCCGTTGCGCGGCAGATTTCCGGCGCCTCCCGTCGCGGGCCGGCGCCCGCCTCGGTCAAGGCTTATAGCCTCCCGGACCGGGGACGAGAAGGGTGACGCTGAAAGAGGCGGGCGCCGATCCGCCACTGCAAGGACCCTTGCACGCCAGGCCCGCTACCATGGGTTTAAGGAGAAAGATTGCCGGATCCATTTTGCCGATGCAAATGCGAAAGGCCTTAGATGTTTCGGTAAAAACATCTCTAATTCTTCAAATAAAAATATGTCAGCTATTTTATGACGTGTTTATACATAAGAAACAAACCGGCCTTAGATTGCGAGTTTGACAGGCGTACTCGGGTTTCTCGACTAGGGGGGGTGTAATGACCCTTGCACGACGGTCATTTCTTCGGATGGCAACTGCCGGGTGCGTATGCTGCTTGGCGAGCGGACGGCTCGGTGCAAATCAGACGACACACGAGGGGCCGGCTGCGGCAGGGCACAAACCCCACTGGTCTTACGAGGGCGAAACCGGTCCCGAGCATTGGGGCGAGCTTTCGCCGGATTTCAAAGTATGCCAGCTGGGCCTCGAGCAGACGCCGATCGATCTCGATGCCGGATTGAAAGGCGAAGCCGGGGCAATCTCTTTCGACTATCGCCCGTTGCCGCTTCGCATCGTGAATAACGGTCACACGATCCAGGTGAATGCGGAACGCGGTTGCGCGTGCACAATCGGCGACACGAAGTACGATCTTCTGCAATTCCATTTCCACCACCCGAGCGAGCACCTGCTCGACGGAAAGGCATTCGATTTGGAGGTCCACTTCGTCCACAAATCGCAGGCCGGAGCGTTGGCGGTCGTGGGTGTCTTTTTCCGTGCGGGCGCGCACAATGCCGATCTGCAGCCGATCTTCGATCAGATGCCGGCAAGCGAAGGCCCAGAGGTCAACGCCTCGGGCCAGTTCGACCCTGCTGCGTTCCTGCCCAAGTCGCGCGGCTACTTCCGCTACATGGGCTCGCTCACCACACCGCCCTGCCTCGAGGGCCTGACGTGGACCGTGTTCCGCGAGCCGATCGAGGCCTCGCCCGAGCAGATCCGACAGTTTGCCTCTCTGTTCCCGAACAACGCGCGTCCCGTGCAAAACAAGGGCCGCCGCTTCCTGATCGAAACCGGATCGTAATTCCGCCTGCCAGAGGACCTGCCCATGAAGTCGCTCACAACCGCCTTCAACAATCTCAAAATCAGCGCCAAGCTTGCGATCGGCTTCGCAGTCGTAATCCTGACGCTGATGTTCGTCGGCTTTACGGGCTACCGAGGCATCGCGCACGTCGGCGAGGACTTCGAGGGTTATGCCGAGCAGGTGACCGTCGTCGACGACATCTCCGAGATCGACCGCAACTTCATGAACTACCGGCGTCTTGCCGGCGAGATCGCGACCCACGATGACGCCGAGCTCGCAAAGATGACGCACGAGGCCGAGGCGAGCGTCAAGGAACGCCATCGAGCGCACGTCGAAGCAGGCCACGGATCCGGAAGAAAAGGAGAAAATTGCAGAGCTCGCGAAGCAATTCGCGGAATATGCGGAGCTCGCCCACAAGAGCGAGGGTCTACACTCCGAAAAGAGCAAGCTCGTCGCGGAGACCCTCGACGCCTCCGACGACGACCTCATTGCCAGCTTCGACAAGCTCATTGCCTCAGGCGCGTCCGCGGGCAACTCCAACGCCGTCATACTCGGCAATGAAGCGTTGCGGCAGCTCCTGGTCGCGAACAAGAACGTCGACCGCATGTTGGGGATCGCGGACACGTCCGCCCGCGAGGCCGCGGATAAAGCATTCGCCAACATGAAGACCGTGCTGGCCCAGCTCGGCAAGGTGGTATCCACGCCCGACGCCCGCGAAAACTACGAGAAGCTCGTCAAACTGGCTGAGACCTACCATACAGGCTACGAGCGCGCCGCCGAGATCGACCACGAGCTCGATCAGATGCTGGCCACCGAAATGCCGAAGCTCGCCACTGAGATAGCCGACGACACCAAGGCCGTGGACGAGAAGGTCAGCGCCGAGGAGACGCAACTCGAATCGGATGCCATGAGCCTCATCGGCCGCACCGAGCAGATGATGCTCTGGTCGGCGATCGGCGGCACCGTGTTCGGCGCCTTCATGGCCTGGATCATTGCCCGCGGCATCTCGACGCCGATCCGCGCCATCGCCGACGTGCTGCTTGCTCTCGCCAATGGCAACAAGTCCGTCGACGTGCCTTATGCCGACCGCGGTGACGAAGTCGGCGAGAATGCGCGGGCCGCCCAGATCTTCAAGGAGAACCTCTTACGCATCGAAAAGATGGAAGCGGAGCAAAAGGAGGCCGAGAAGCGCGCTGCCGCGCAGCGCAAGGCCGACATGCTCCGCCTGGCCGACGATTTCCAGAGAGCCGTCGGCGGCATCGTCGACACTGTCTCCTCGGCCTCGAGCCAGCTCGAATCGGCCGCGACCTCGCTGACCGGCACTGCCGCCTCGACGCAACAGCTTTCCGGTGCCGTGGCCGCGGCCTCCGAGCAGACCTCGGCCAACGTCCAGGGCGTGGCGGCGGCATCCGAGCAGCTTGCCTCGACGGTCGCCGAGATCAGCCGGCAGGTGCAAGAGAGCAGCACGATTGCCGGCACCGCGGTCGAGCAGGCCGGGAAGACGAATGCCAGCGTCACCGAGCTGTCGCGCTCCGCCGAGCGCATCGGCGATGTGATCGGGTTGATCAACACCATCGCCAGCCAGACCAACTTGCTCGCATTGAACGCCACGATCGAAGCGGCGCGGGCCGGTGACGCCGGCAAGGGCTTTGCGGTCGTCGCACAGGAGGTCAAGGCGCTCGCTGAGCAGACCGCAAAAGCGACCAACGAGATCGGCACGCAGATCGCGGGCATGCAGACCGCGACTCAGGAGGCGGTCGGCGCCATCGAGCAGATCGCCAACACCATCAACAAGATGTCGGAGATCTCGGGCGCCATCGCGGCCGCAGTCGAGGAGCAGGGCGCCACGACCAAGGAGATCAGCCGCAATGTCCTCGAGGCTGCCAAGGGAACGGCGGAAGTCGCGTCGAATATTACCGAGGTCAGCAAAGGCGCCGGCGAGACCGGCTCGGCCTCCTCCCAGGTGCTCTCCTCGGCCAAGGCGCTCTCGAGCGACAGCCAGCAGCTCAAGAGCGAGGTCGAGAAGTTCCTGGCCACGGTGCGCGCCGCCTAAGCGAACACTTGACACCGGAAATTGGGAAGCAGGCCTGACATCGTCAGGCCTGCTTGCTCATTAGCCGATCCACGAGCTGATCCACGTCGATTCCGAAGCGCGCCGGGAGTAGTCTTCGCTGTCTGCGGCGTGGTTCGCGCATTGTGCCATGCCGTCGCCGCCCACGGAGGCCTGCGATGACCGACGAGGAAACCTGGAGGAAGACGCTCACGCCCGAGCAGTATCGCGTTCTGCGCGAAAAGGGGACCGAGCAGCCGTTCACGGGCGAATACCTTCACTCCGACGCCGACGGCATGTTCGCCTGTGCGGCATGCGGGAACGAGCTTTTCTCCTCGGACGCCAAGTTCGACTCGGGAACGGGCTGGCCCTCGTTCGACCAGGCGATCCCCGGCGCGGTCGAGTATCACACCGACACCTCGCACGGGATGGTGCGGACCGAGGTCACCTGCGCGCGCTGCGGCTCCCACCTCGGTCATGTCTTCGATGACGGCCCGGGCGATACCGGAAAGCGCTATTGCATAAATTCCGTGTGCCTCAAGCTCGAGGAGCACTGAGGCCCTCACCCCTGCTTCTCCCAGCGTCCCGCCTCCGACTGGCGCCAATAGGTGACGGCGAGGCCCGCGGCCTTGGCCTTCTGCCACTCCTCGCGCGCCGCGGCCGTCGCGTCCGCATCGCGCCCGTCGAAGAGATAGACGAAGCGCGAGGCGCCCTCGAACGTCGCGGCGCGCGCGCCGTCGACGAGGAAGCGCACGCCCGCCCCGTTCGGCGCATCGGCGCTCGTCGTGAGGTAGATGGGCTGGTGCTCCGCGTTGCCGTCCCGGCGCGTGCCGTGCGGCAGGAAGCTGTCGTCGGCGTAGGTCCAAAGCGTGAGATCGAGCGCCTCGAGCCGCTCCTCGCTTCCCGACTGCACGACCGCGCGCCAGCCGCGCGCGAGCGTCTTCTCGAGAAGGGCCGGCAGCACGGCCTCGAGCGGGGCGCGCTCGAGATGGTAAAAGAGCACCTCCGCAGTCGTCTCGGACATGGCTCACATTCCCTCGCGGAGCTCGACGGCACCCGTTCTGCCCGAAACGGGCCGAGCTCTGCAACATAGGCCCTTGCAACCGGACCGCGCGTCCCCTATCTGTGCCGGTCCGGTGCGGCGCCATCAAGGGTGACGCCCGTGCGGGCGGTGAGCTCGGCAGCCTCCTAGGATTTGCTGCCTTGCTCCCGCCCGCTGCGATTCCTGCGGCTCGTTAAGGTTCAGGGCTTCTTCGAAGGTCGCGGCATTTCGCCCGCATCGATGAGCGCATCGGTGCACCGCTTGGAGAGAGCGCGCCGCTTGCTCGACATGCAGCTCCTGAGCTCGCTCGAGCCCACCTCGTAGGACGGACAGAACTTCTTGTAGTCGCGCTCGCAGGCTTTCTTGACGCGCTCGCTCACGGCGCCCGCCTCGGTCGCAAGAAGCGCGAACGCCCCGAGCGCCGCGATCCAAAGGAGCGCTCCGCGACCAGACACGCGCCCCGCTCCGGGCGGCCTTGGATGACGTCCGCATGATGTCGTTTCCTTACTCGTTTCGATTGCGACGAATCCCGGCGCCGCGCTTGGGAGGCGGCATGCTACCGCCTCGGGCGAGGAACAGGCAAAGCCCAATTACGGCAAATCTCGGGCTGGCCCGCCTTACCGGCGCTTGCCCTTGTCGTAGGGGTTCTCGCCCTTGCGCAGCGAAAAGCGCAAGGGGGTCCCTTCGAGCCCGAAGACCTCGCGCAGGCTGTTCGTCAGGTACTTGATGTACGACTTCGGGAGGTCGGCCGGCTTGCTGCAGAAGGCGACGAAGGTCGGCGGCCGGGTCGACGGCTGGGTCGCGTAGCGGATCTTGATGCGCCGGCCCGAGGCCGCGGGGGGAGCGTGGCGCGACAGCGCCTCGGCGAGCCATCGATTGAGTTCGGCGGTCGCCACCCGCCGGTTCCAGGTCTCGGCCGCCTTGAGGACTGCCTTCACGAGCTTGTCGAGACCCGTCTCGGACCGCGCCGAGATCGTGACGAGCGCCACGCCCGGCACCTGCGAGAGCCCCTGCGCGGCCATCGCCCTGATCTCTCTCAAGCGGCTCTGCTTGTCTTCGACGAGGTCCCACTTGTTGACGGCGATGACCAGCGCGCGCCCTTCCTTGGTCACGAGATCGCCGATCGCGAGGTCCTGATGCTCGAGGGCCTGCTCGGCGTCGACGACGAGCACCACGACCTCGGCGAAGCGGATCGCGCGCAGCGCGTCGCCGACGGCGAGCTTCTCGGCCTTGCCCTCGACCTTGGCCTTGCGCCGGAGCCCGGCGGTGTCGAAGAGGCGCACCGCGCGCCCCTCCCAGACGGCGTCGCTCGCGACCGCGTCGCGCGTGAGCCCCGGCTCGGGACCGGTGATCATGCGCTCCTCGCCGAGGAGGGCGTTGATCAGCGTCGACTTGCCGGTGTTGGGGCGCCCGACGACGGCAACGCGCAGCGCGCGCTCGGTCTCGTCGGGGGTCTCATCGGTGCGCTTCGGCCCTTTGATCCCGAGGGCGGAGGCGATATCCCGCTCGAGATCGCCAAGGCCGAGCCCGTGCTCGGCGGAGACCGCGACCGGCTCGCCGAAGCCGAGCTTGAACGCGTCGTAGAACCCGCCGTCGGCAGCGGGCCCCTCGCACTTGTTCGCGACGAGAACCACCGGGCGTCCCGACGCGCGGATCGCGCGTGCGAAGACTTCGTCCGCTGCCATCACGCCGTCACGGGCATCGATCATGAAAAGCACGAGATCGGCGCCCGCGATGGCGGCTTCCGTCTGCTTCCTCATGCGATCGGCGATCGAGCCGCGCGCCGCCTGCTCGAGGCCCGCCGTGTCGACGAGCCTCACGCGCCTCTGCACGATCTCCGCTTCCCCCTCGCGCCGGTCGCGCGTCAGCCCGGCGACGTCCGAGACGAGCGCGGCGCGCGTGCCGGTCAGCCGGTTGAAGAGCGTCGACTTGCCGACGTTGGGGCGCCCGACGATGGCGATGGTGGGGATGGGCATCGGCCGCTTATGCCCGAAAACGGCGCATCGGCACAACGAGCGCGTTGCCCGCGGCGGGGCTCCCGGCCGGTCAATTGAGGGAAATGAGCTTGGCGTTGTCGGTAAGCACGAACATGCGGTTCTGGGCGACGACGGGGGCGATGTAGACAGGGTCGCCCAAGTCCTGCTCGCCGATCACGCGTCCCGTCTGCGCCTCGACGCCGACGAGCTTGCCGGTGTTGGACGCGAGCCAGAGCACATTGCCCGCGAGCGTCGGACCTGACCAGGTGCGTGCCCCCGCAAGCTGCGCCGTCCACTGCACCTTGCCGTCTCGGCGCGAGAGCGCCATGAGCTGGCCCGATGTATCGACCACGAACACGCTCTCGCCCGCGACCCACGGCGTCTGCGTACCGGGGACGTTGGTCGACCAGAGGCGCTCGCCGGATTTCGCCTGGGTCGCAACCATCCGCCCGCCGTGGCCAATGGCGTAGACGACCCCGCCGTCGATCGCCGGGCGCGCGGCGTCGCTCATGGCGGCGAGCTGCGAGGTGGTGCGCGTGCGCGAAAGATTTTCCGACCAGACGGGCGAGCCGTCCGCAATTTTGAGCGCGACGACGTCGCCCGACGGATAGGGCACGACGACGATCTCGCCGTCGACGGCCGGGCTCGAATTCAGCACGAGGCTGGCCTGCTGCGGCAAGCCGCGCACCGACCAGAGCTCGGTTCCGTCGGCACTCGCGAGGCAGAAGAACCGCCCCTCGGTCGTGACCAGAAATACGCGATCGGCGTACGCGGTCGGCGACGCCCTCACGGGGGCGCCGATGCTTTTCTCCCAGACGCGCTTGCCGGAGCCCGGATCGAGGGCGATGACCGTGCCGTAGCCGCTCGCCGCATAGATGCGTCCGCCGTCGGCCGCGAGCCCGCCGCCATAGCCGCCGCCGTCGTCGCCGCCGAGCGAGAAGAAGCTGCCGGCATTGAAGCTCGACCCCTTATTCTCGACGGTCGGCTCGAGGGTCGCGTGCCAGACGACCGAGCCGCCGGAAAGATCGAACGCACTCACGGTGCCGTTGGCATCGAGCGTGTAGACTCGCCCGTCGTAGACAATGGGGCTCGCCGTGATGCGCCCGACCTTGCTCGAACCCGCTCCTGCATCCGCGCTCCAGGCCTGATGCAGCGAGGTCGGCAACTCGAGATGACCCGGCGCGTTGGTCGGCTCACCGCCCGGTTGCGCCCAGCTGTCGTTCAAGCGCGCGGGCGGTAGCGCGATCGGGGCCGACGCGTCGGCGAGCTCGCTCGCGATCTTCTGCTGGGTCGGCATCACGGGGATCCGCTTGCCGGGCAGCGGCGGCTCGACCTCTTTGAAAGGATTGAGCTCGGTAATCTTCGGCAGCGAGGGAAGGCTGTCGGAGCAGCCCGCAAGAAGGCAGAGGCCGGCGCAGGCGGCCGCGAGCGCACCGCGTCCGAAGCTCTTCCCCTCCCTCATGCCGGCGGTCTCCTATTTAGGTGCCGGTTCAGTTTTGCCCGATCCGCCGCTCGCGTCCGCGTTGGGCGGCTGAGCCCCCTCCGTTGCCGCCGCAGGCGCGGCGGTCTTCGCCATTTCCGTCGACGCAATGGTCGCCATCATCCGGCGTACGCGATCGACGGCATCCTCGGGAACGCTGGGATCGGTGAGAAGCGGGTTCAGCGCGGCACGTGCCTCCTCGATCTTGCCCGCTTTCAGCGCCGCCATCCCGAGCAGCTCGCGCGCACTGTTGCGCCAAGGACTTGTATCGTCGACCAAAGGCGTGAGCCGATTCTGCATCTCCGTAAAGTCCGCGCTCCCCAGCCGAATCGCCGCGGCCTGCAGCCGCGCAAAGCTCGCGAGAAGGTCGTCGGCACCGCCGTCCTGGCCGACCTTCTCGAAAATCGCCAGCGCGTCCTCGGACTTGCCGGCCTTGAGATCGGCACCCGCGAGCACGAGTTCGGACAGCGTGGCGTACCCTTTGGGGCCGCCGGCGGCGAGGGCGCCGAGGGAGGTCTTGGCCTCCTCGGTCTTGCCGTTCTGCAACAACGTCAGCGCGGCCTCGTACTGGGCGCCGGCTGCCTCCGCGCGCGCGAGCGCCCGGGCCTCCCAGAACTTATAGCCGCCGACGAGGACGACGATGAGGCCGGCGGCGGCAATGACGTAATTGCCGTACTTGTTCCAGAGCTTCTCCCACTGCTCGCGGCGCAGCTCCTCCGCGACCTCGCGCAGAAGGGGATCGTTCTTGTCGACCATTGGATCGTCCGCGCCCCGAGCTGGTAGATTCTCTGCCCCACTCTTGGGCACAGTGATAGCGAGCGATGGGCATCCGCGCAAATGCGCGCCGCGTTATCCCCCGGCGGAGAGCCCGACGACGGGCTAAGTGGTTGGTGTTTTCGGCTTTTTCGTGACCCGGCCGGGTGCCATGCCCGCCACCCGGGCGGGCTCGGCGTCCTCGGCTTTCATGGCGTAGGTGTGCTCCTCGGTCGGAAACGACTTCGCGCGCACCTCCTCTGCGTACTCGCGGATCGCGTCCTCGATCGCCTGGCCGATGCTGCCGAACCGCTTCACGAACTTCGGCACGCGCGGCGAGAGGCCCAGCATATCCTCCATGACGAGGATCTGGCCGTCGCATACCGCGGACGCGCCGATACCGATCGTCGGAATCGGGATGGCGCTCGAGATGCGCGCCGCGAGCGGCTCGGCAATCGCCTCGAGCACGACGGCGAACGCGCCCGCCTGCGCAACGAGACGCGCGTCCGTCTCGAGCGCCTCCCATTCGCCGAGTGTCCGGCCTTGGGTTCTGAATCCTCCCAGCACATTGATCGACTGAGGGGTCAGGCCGATGTGGGCCATCACCGGGATGCCGCGGTCGACGAGATAGCGGATCGTCTCCGCCATGCGCTTGCCGCCCTCGAGCTTGACGGCGCCGCAGTCGGTTTCCTTCATGACGCGCGCCGCGTTGCGGAAGGCGATCGACGGGCTCTCCTCGTAGGTGCCGAACGGCATGTCGACGACGACGAGCGCGCGCTTGGCGCCCCGTACGACGGCCTGCCCGTGCATGATCATGAGCTCGAGCGGCACTGGCACCGTCGTCTCGTAACCGTGCATCACCATGCCGAGGCTATCTCCCACCAGCAGAAAATCGCAGTACCTGTCCGCGATTGCCGCCGTGTGGGCGTGATAGGAGGTGAGCGCGACGATGGGACGGCGCCCCTTCAGCGCGGCGATGTCGGGCGCCATCAGGCGGCTGCTTTTCGGTTGGATCGACATCTCTCGACGCGCACAGGTTTCCGCAGGGGGACGCAAAGAAGGCGAGCCTAGTCTGCGCAAAGAAGGTGCGCCAGCTCTCCCTTTGACGAACGTGAAAGTGGCCTCGCGTTGACTATGGGCCACACTTGGATAGGGACCGGCAGGACGCCAAGTGTCTCACGTTGCAACGGCGACTATCACTCTGATAACCAAGAGTTAGTCGATGCCCGCTACACCAATATAGTGTTTCGCTTTCAATTGGCTCACGGGATGGGTTGTATCGTGGTTGTAAATCGTACCTCGCCGTCGAGGAGGCTCGCCGCCGGCCTCGGGGTTTCCGCCTTGGTGGTGCTTGGGACCGCGACGAGTGCCCTGGTTGCCGTGACGGCGCCGACGCCGGCCGCCGCGCAGGGCTTCTTCAGTATCTGGGATGCGCCGAAGCCCCGCAAGGTCCGCAAGGCGAAGGCGCCGCGCCCGTCGAAGGACACCGAGGAGTCGACGTTCGCGCGAGTCGTTCCGGCGCGCTCTCCCAACGGACCGCTCGTTATCAACGTCTCGATCAGAACTCAGCGCGTCACCGTCTATGACAGGAGCGGCGTCCTGGCGGAGGCTCCGGTCTCGACAGGCCGTGTCGGCTATCCCACGCCCACCGGGGTCTTCACGGTCATCGAGAAGGACAAGGTGCACTTCTCGAATCTCTATGGGAGCGCGCCCATGCCGAACATGCAGCGCATCACCCAGTCCGGGGTCGCGCTTCATGCAGGACCGCTTCCCGGCTATCCCGCCTCGCACGGATGCATCCGCCTCCCGCACGGCTTCTCGCAAAAGCTCTTCGAGCTCACCACGCTCGGCACGCGCGTGATCGTCTCGCGCGATCCGGCGACGCCAGTCCCCATCCAGCACGAGCGGCTGTTTGCGGCACTGCCGCCCGAAGGCGAGGCCTCCTCCGCGGATGCCCGTCTCGCCGCCGGCACGCAAGTTGCCGACGCGGCCAACAGAACCGTGCCGGCCGAGGATGTGACGGGCCCGGTTCTGCCGCCGAAGCCGACGTTCCGGGAGATTTGGAAGGCCCGCATGTCCGAGCTCGCGGCCGCCGTCGGCGTGACCGAGATGGAGAAGGGCTACGCATTCGCCGCGGCATCGGCCGCCGCCAGGGCCGCCGACCAGGCGCTTCTCGCCGTCAAGGCCGCAAAGGCCGAGGTCGCCCGCAAGGAGCAGGCGGCAAAGTCCGCGGCCGGTGCCAAGCAGGCGGCCGAGCGGGAGTTCGTGGCGTTCGCCCGCAAGCTCACGACTTCGAAGGAGATGTCGAGCGAGGCCCTGCAAAAGGCCGCCCTCGCCGAGGACACGCTCGAGGCCAAGGCCTTCGACCTCGGCATCGCGGCCGAGGCCGCGGTCGCGGCCATCGTCCCGGCCAAGGCCGCCCTCACGGCCGCCGAGGCCAAGGCAGCCGAGGCCATTGCCGCCAAGCGCGCGGCAGCCGACGCTTACGCCAAGGCGAAGACGGAGCACGTCGCGGCGATTGCCGCCAACGAGGCCGCCAAGCGCCGCGACGCCAAGCGACCGCTGCCTGTCTCGGTGTTCATCAGCCGCGCCACGCAGCGTCTCTACGTGCGCCAGGGCTACGAGCCGATCTTCGACATGCCGGTCGCGATCGAGGCACCGGAGAAGCCGATCGGAACGCACGTCTTCACCGCTCTCGACTACAAGCCCGGCAAGACGGAGATGAACTGGAGCGTGGCCTCGATCTCGACGGCCGCTCCGGCAAAGGCGGACGCCCCCGATGGCAAGCGAAAGAAAAAGGCCACGGTCGAGGCGAAGCCTGCGGTCCAGACAGATTTGGGCGCGCCCCTGACGGCAGCGGCCGCCCTCGAGCGGCTCGGCATTCCCGAGGAGGCGCGCGAGCAGATCGCCGACGTGATGAAGCCCGGCTCGTCCCTCGTCGTCTCCGACTATGGGATCAGCAAGGAGACGGGCAAGTACACCGACTTCATCATTCTGACGCGCTAGAGCACGGTCCTCCGACATGGAATCGCAGCCGCGATCTAGGCCGTTCAACCTGGAAGCCTGATGTTGCGCTCGGGTGGCGAGACGACGACGCGGACCTCGTCGCCGAGCCGCACCGTGCCCCCCTCGATCACGCGGCAGGTGATGCCGCCGCGCCAGTCGGGATGGAGCGCCTTGAGCAAGCCCGCGTACGCCTCCTCCATGCGCTGGCACGGCTGCGTCGGATAGGTCACCTCGAGCAGCACCGTCCCGACGCGCACGACACCGCCGCGGGCGCGCGGCAGCCGCACCCCTTCGACGAGGAGATTGGCGCGCCGCGTCGTCCACGGCAGCGCGGCCGGCGGCTCGAGCTCGGCGAGCGCCGCCTCCCAGCCTTCGCGCGCGAGGACTGTGATCCGGCGCAGCGCGAACTTCGGGCCCTTGTGGTCGCCGTCGAGACCAGTGTCGATGCCGATGCGGCCGGCCGCGACCTCCTCCATCGGAGCCCGCGGCGCCGGGCGGCGCGCGATGCCGATGAGGCGGCCTGGCGCCATGTCGGTCATGTGCTGCTCACGAGCGGTACGCCGATCAGCGCCCCGTGACCCCAGAACAGCATCAGCGCATAGAGCGCAACTCCGGCGGCGACGACGATCGCGTCGTTTACCGGCGGTCCCGTCTGCGCGCCGAGCATGCCGAGATAGCCGCGCCGCTTGACCGAGATGCGGTCGTAGACGGCGAACGCCAAGAAACTCCCGAACAGGAGCAGCGAAGCGAGATCGCCGTTCACGAGAAGATGGGCCAGAGCCCAGATCTTGATGGCGGCGAGCATCGGGTGCTTCACGGCCGTGCGAATGCGTGAGGGGACGAAGGCGGCAACGAGCAGGATCAGGGCCGGGAGCATCAACAGGAACGCGATGTGGCGCGTCCACGTGGGCGGGTCCCACAGCACGGGATTTTTCCCCGGCATGACCTGCATCTTGTGATAGCCGTACACGATCGCAGCTAGGCCGATGAGAGCGATCGCGCCGAAGCCGATCTTGAACGCCGTCTCGCCGAACCGGTCGACGAGCCCCTGCTTCAGGGCCGGCTGCGTCGGCACGAGATGGACCGCAAAGAACACGACGAGCCCTAGAATGAGCGGCAGCATGGTCTCCCCTTCCTGTTGCGGCTATCGGCGCGGGCGAGGCGCTCCGCGCTGCCCCAAAGCCGTCCCGATCGTCGCCTAGATTGCGCCCAGGATCGCTCACCGGCGCGTCGCCGTCAGCTAAATTGAGTCCGGACCCATGGACCAGCGCCTAAGCGCGTGGCACGATTCCCCCCTCAACCCCGCGGTCAGCGACCTGCGGGGCGCGGGACGCAAGAGCCAGCGCCGCGCGACGCTCATGGGCTCGCTGAGCGAGGTCGGCTATGCGCCGGAGCCTACGCTGCCGCCGCCGTCGCCGGCCGTGGCCCATACACCCGTCGCCCCCGTATCCGTCGCCCCCGTAGCCGTCGCGCCGCCGCAGGCCTTCAGCGAGGACGACCTGCCGCGGCTGGCGGGACGCCTTGCCGGGTCGGGGGCCGGCCGGACGCCGCGGTGGGTCGACGCAGCGCGCCGCACGCGCTGGCGCGAGCGCCTGGCGCAAGCGGGGGCGTGGATTGCCACGCTCTTCGTCGTCGGCGCCATCGTCGGTCTCGCCTGGTACTTTCTCGCCCCGGTTCCGACGGCGCTTTTCCCGTCCTGAGCCCTCGAACGCGCGAATCAGCTATTCGGACCTGATCCCTTTGGGGTCCACGAAGAGCGGGCGCCTTCCATGTCCCTCCCTGCCGATCGCAAGAGCGTGCGGCCCGTGCTGCTGCCGGTGCCCGTACCTACCAACGCCGAGCGGCTGCGGCTCGCGGCCGAGCACCTGGCGACGGCTTCGCGCACGCGCAAGCCCGACTACAGCGCCGCCGACCAGCTCGCGGCGACCATGCGCCTCGTCAAGGCCGCGCGCTTCAACGCCGCCGAGCGTCTCGAGCTGAAGCAGGCCGTCTCGCTCTTCACCCAATCGATGGTGGCGCTCTACTTCGTCGGCCTCGCCGTCTGGCAGGCGGTCTACATCGGCGCGATCGACGAGCCGACCAACCGGCTCATGACCTTCATCCAGCTCGTCTCCTCGGTGTTCACGCTGATGCTCGGGCTGCTCGAGGCCATGAACGACTACAAGATGAAGGCGCATCACCTGCACAATTGCGCGCTCGCCGTGTCGGAGATCGTCCAGGAGCTCAGGATTGCGCGCCCCGCCGACCCGGTCGTGCTCCAGGAGTTCCGCCGCCGATACAGCGAGGCGCTCAAGGCCTGCCCCGTGAACCACAACCGCATCGACTACCTGTTCGCCAAGATGGACGAGGGCGACGACGTGATCGAGCGCGTGGTCGTCACGGCGCGCTACGTGGTCGACGTCTACGGGCTCTATTTTCTGTTCCTCGCCGTGCCGCCGCTACTCTGGTGGGTGCACGTGTAAGCCGAGCCTCGGCTAAGGCAACCAGCCCTTGTCGAGGTCGAGGGCCTGGCGCGCGAGGGAGCTTGCCGTCGCGGTCGAAGTGCACGGCCGTCCAGGCGAGATGCGTGCCCGCTTCCTCGGACGAGCGCGAGGAGAGGCGAGGCCATCACCGTCTCGCCCCTCTTGGCGCCAATTGGCGTGAGCAACGGAAAATAGAGCTGCTCCCAGTGCGTGCGCGGCGCGTCCGGCGCCGTCGAGAGCGTGATGCCGGGGACGAGCTCCGCGGTCCACCAGTAGGCAAAGCCGTAGATGGTCGCCGCGGAGCCGAGCTTCCAGCTCGCCTCGCCCTTGCGGGCCCCGCGCCGGTCGCGCCCCAGCTCGACCTCGTCCCAGGCGCGCGCGCTCTTGCCGCCGTCGAGCAGCTCTTCGGGCTTCAGCGTGCGCACATAGGCGTTGTTGAGGCTCATCAGCTTGGCGGGCGCGAAGTCGAGGCCCGCGCCGAGCTCGTCCCAGGCGGTGAGCTCGCGGTGGACGCGGTCCGAGATCACGGGGGCGACGAGCTGCGTGATCCGCGCCGGGACGATGACGCCGCCGTCCTTCAAGTGCCGCCGGCGCGCATCCGCCAGCGTCGCGACGATGTTCTCCTCGAGCGCGTAGTTGCCGAGCGTCTCGGAGACGACCACGTCGACGCGCGGCGGATCGTCCATCTCCGTCGAGTGGCACGGCATCAGATGGCAGGTGCGCGCGCGGTTCTTCTTCAGGATGTCGGCGGCGACGCGGGCGACCTCGGCCGTCTCGTAGAGGAACACCTCCCTGGCGCCGAGCTCGGCCGCGATGAGGCCGAGGAGACCGGTGCCCGCGCCGATATCGGCAACCGTCGTCTCGCCCTTGCGGATGACGCGCGCGAGCGCGCGCCGGAACGCCTCGTTGCGGACGCGGTCGGCGATCAGCGTGCGGTGGTATTCGATGCGCATCGTTCACTGCCCCCTCTCCCCGTCATCCTGGGGGATGGGGAGAGGGATGGGGGCGATGGGCGAGTGCTTGCACTGCTGCTTGCGGCTGCCCATCACCCTAGCTCTCTCGCCGTAAGATCGGGGCGCGGGAATAGTCAAAGCTTCAAATAAGGGCTGCGGATCTGGTAGAGGGCGAGGGCGGTGGCGACGGCGAGATTGAGGCTATCGAGCTTGCCCGCCATGGGGATCTTGACGAGCTTTGTGCACGCCTTGGCGAGCGGCTCGGAGAGCCCCGGCCCCTCGCTCCCCATGACGAGCAGCGTCGGCGCCTTGTAGACAACCTTGCGGAAATCGTCGCGCCCCCCGAGATGCGTGCCGACGACGTCGCCCGGCCAGCCGGCGCGCCAGGCCAGGAACGCCTCGCGACTCGTGCGCACGAGCGGCACCGTGAAGATCGAGCCCATGGTGGCGCGCACGGCTTCGCGCGAGTAGGCGTCGCAGCAGGTGCCGACGAGGATGACGCCGGCGGCGCCGACCGCATCGGCGGTGCGCACGATCGTGCCGAGGTTGCCGGGGTCGCGCACCTCCTCGAGCGCAACCCATGCCGCTTCCTTTGCCACCTTCGCCGCAATAGGCGCATCGCCCCAGCGCTGGCGGAAGACGGCCAGCATCGATTGCGGGTTGTCCTTCGACGCGAGCTTGGCGAGGATTGCCTCCGAGACCTCGAGCACCTCCGCGCCGGCCGCAAGCGCCCAGTCGACGAGCCCCTTCGCAATGCCCGACGCGGCCGAGCCCGCACGATAGACCAGCGTCTCCGGGGCGAAGCCCGCCTCGCGCGCGGTGACCAGGATCGAGGCTCCCTCGGCGACGAAAAGCCCCGTCTCCTTGCGCTCCTTCCTCATCTCGAGGGCGCGGATCGCCTTGACCCGCTCGTTGGCGAGGCTGGTGATCGCTTTCGGCGTCCGCATCACTCCGCGGCCCACCGCACGAAGAGCGACGTGGGGACGAGCGGCCCCGCGCCCTCGCGCGGCTCGAGCGCGAGCTCGCCCGAGGTGAAGGTCCCGCCGCGGTGGCCGAGCACGTCGCGAACGAGCTGCTCAAAGGCGAGCGCCGAGGCCCGGATTGCATAGACGCTCAAGACGAGCCCCGCGCGCCCCGGCGCGAGAAGCCCGGCGCAGGTCTCGAGCAGCGGCGGCAGATCGCGAAAGAGGTCCCACACCTCGCCCGCGGGACCGCGCCCGAACTTCGGCGGATCGACGACGATCACGTGGTAGGTGCGCCCGCGGCGCCCCTCGCGGGCGGCGAACTTCGCCGCGTCGTCGAGCAGCCACCGCACCGGCGCTTTTTCGAGGCCCGAGGCGGCCTGGTTGTCTTTCGCCCACTGGATGACCGGCTTCGACGCGTCGACGTGGGTGACCTCGGCGCCCGCCGCCGCCGCGAGGAGCGTCGCGGCGCCCGTATAGCCGAAGAGATTGAGCATGCGCGGCGTCTCGCCTCTCACCTCGGCCAGCCGCTCGCCCATCCATTGCCAGTGCGGCAGCTGCTCGGGGAAAAGCCCCAGATGCCAGAGGCCCTTGAGGCGACAGAGCATCGTCACGCCGCCGATATCGACCGGCCAGCTCTCCGGCACCGGCTTGTCGAGGCGCCATTTGCCCTTCTCGTCGTCCTCGCCCGAGGCCGAGAACACGGCGTGCGCCTTGGCCCACTCGGCTTGCGCAAGGCGCGGCCGCCAGAGCGCCTGCGGCTCGGGGCGATCGACGACGATCTCGCCGAAGCGCTCGAGCTTGCGGCCGTGCCCGCTGTCGAGGAGCCCATAGCTTGGTGGTCCCGCCGTCGCCAGCACCGAGAGCGCGGACGTGTCCGCCTTGCCGGTCGCAAGCTGCGGCCCCGCGCCATCCTCGAGCCTTGCCTTGACGTCCATGCCGGTTCCTGCCGGGTCAGCGCCGCGTGTGCCGGGCGGCCTCGAGGAGCCCGAGCACGATTTCTGGAGCTGCATCGGGGGCGAGGCGCGAGAAATCCGCCTTCACCTTGAGCGCCCGCTCGAGCTGGCGGTGGAACTCGTCGCGGTCCACCTCGATCGTGCCGAACTGGCGCAGGTGGTCGGTGACGAACTGCGTGTCGAGCAGCCGGAAGCCGCCGTGGACGAGCCGTGCCGCGAGATAGACGAGCGCGATCTTGGAGGCGTCCCGCACGTAGGAGAACATGCTCTCGCCGAAGAACACGCCGCCGAGCGCGACGCCGTAGAGCCCGCCGGCGAGCCGGCCGTCGGCCCACACCTCGACCGTGTGGCAATGGCCGAGCGTGAACAGCTCCCGGTAGAGGCTGCGGATGCGCGCGTTGATCCACGTCGAGCGCCGCCCCGGCCGCTGGGCCGCGCAGCCCTCGATCACCGCCTCATAGTCGAGATCGAACGTCACGGTGAAATCGCCCGTGCGCACCGTGCGCGCGAGGCGGCGCGGGACGTGGACGGCGTCGAGGGGCAGGATGCCGCGGTGCTGCGGCTCGATCCAATAGAGGGCCGGATCGTCGGCGCTCTCGGCCATGGGAAAGATGCCGCAGCTATAGGCCTTGAGAAGGACCTGCGGCGTGATCTCGATCATGATGTCGTCGCGCGACGTCATGATTTGGGGCTCCCGACAGCAAAGGGCCCCGCTCCATGCGGGGACCGAACCCCTAATCTAAGTCTTTCCCAAAAATTTTTCGAGCCAGTGAATGTCATAGAGCCCATTGACGACGTCGGGCTGGCGGATGAGCTCGTTGAAGAGCGGGATCGTCGTCTCGACGCCGTCGATCACGAACTCGGACAATGCGCGCTTCAATCGCATCAGGCATTCGTTGCGGTTCTTGCCGTGAACGATGAGCTTGCCGATGAGGCTGTCATAGAACGGGGGGATTCGATAGCCCTGGTAAACGCCGCTGTCGACCCTGACGCCGAGCCCGCCCGGCGGATGCCAGTAGGTGATCTGTCCGGGGGACGGGCGGAAGGTGCGGGGGTTCTCGGCATTGATTCGGCATTCGATGGCGTGACCCGAGAACGTGATGTCGCCCTGGGAAAAGCCGAGTGGCGCGCCCGAGGCGACGCGGATCTGCTCCAGCACGAGGTCGATGCCGGTGATCGCCTCGGTGACGGGGTGCTCGACCTGAAGGCGCGTGTTCATCTCGATGAAGTAGAACTCGCCGTCCTCGAACAGGAACTCGACGGTGCCGGCCCCGCGGTACTGGATCTTGCGCATGGCGGCAGCGACCGTCTCGCCGATCTTCTCGCGCGCGGCGGCGTTCAAGGCCGGCGACGGCAATTCCTCGAGGATCTTCTGATGGCGGCGCTGGAGCGAGCAGTCGCGCTCGCCGAGGTGCACGGCATTGCCCTGCCCGTCGCCGAGCACCTGGATCTCGATGTGGCGCGGCTTCTGGAGATATTTCTCGATGTAGACAGGAATCGTTGCCGAACGCGGCCTTGGCCTCGGCTCGAGCGGTAGAGAGGGCAAGCCCGAGATCGGCCGCCGAGTGGGCGACCTTCATGCCCCGCCCGCCGCCGCCGGCGGTCGCCTTGATCAGCACCGGAAAGCCCATGTCCTTGGCGATCTTGAGCGCTTCGGCCTCGTTGGCGACGGCGCCGTCGGAGCCTGGCACCACGGGAATGCCGAGCTTCTTGGCGGTCACCTTGGCCTCGATCTTGTCGCCCATGATGCGGATGTGCTCCGACGTCGGGCCGATGAAGGTGATCGAGTGCTCCTCGAGGATCTCGGCGAAGCGGGCGTTCTCCGACAGGAAGCCGTAGCCGGGGTGCACGGCGTCGGCGCCCGTGATCTCGCAGGCGGCAAGGAGGCGCGGGATGTTGAGGTAGCTGTCGGAGGCCGGCGGCGCGCCGATGCATACGCTCTCGTCGGCGAGGCGGACATGCATGGCGTCGGCGTCCGCCGTCGAGTGGACGGCCACGGTCGCGATGCCGAGCTCCTTGCACGCGCGCTGGATGCGCAGCGCGATCTCACCCCGGTTTGCGATCAGAACCTTGTCGAACATTCGCTGTCTTGGGCAATAGACAATAGGCAATGGGCAATAGCGAGGTGATGTCGGATCGTCCCCTATTGCCTATTGCCTGCTGCCTATTGCCTTTCTCCTTTATTCGATGATGACGAGCGGCTCGCCGAACTCGACCGGCTGGCCGTTCTCGAAAAGAATGGCGGTGACCGCGCCGGCGCGCGGCGCGGGGATCTGGTTCATGGTCTTCATGGCCTCGATGATCAGCAGCGTTTCACCCTGCTGGACGCGGCTCCCGACCTCGACGAAGGGTGGCGCCGAGGGCTCGGGCGACCGGTAGGCGGTGCCGACCATGGGCGACTTCACGGCACCGGGATGCTTCGAGAGATCGGCCTGACCCGAGGCCGGCACGGCAGCACCGGGAGCCCCGGCCGCGCCGACGCCTCCCACCTGATGGGCGGCAGGGGGACCGCGGCTGCGACCGAAAGCGTGCGCGCGACGCGGATCTTGAGGCCGCTCTTCTCGATCTCGATCTCGCTCAGGCCCGTCTCGTTGAGGAGCTCGGCAAGGCTGCGGATCAATTGCTGCTCGCCGGTCGGCTTCTCGGCCTCGTCTTTCGCCGTCATACGCGGTCGTTCCTTCCTCTTCGGCCCCTTTGCCGCTCGTGCCTTGTGCTTACCCACGACTGCCCTTCGCCAGGATATCCGCCATCGCCTCGAGCGGCGAGCTCGTAGCCCAAGGCGCCGAGCCCGCAAATCACACCCTTGGCGGCAAGGGAAACGAAAGAATGCTGGCGAAAGCTCTCGCGGCGGAAGATGTTGGACAGGTGCACCTCGATGACCGGGACCTCGGCCGCCTGAAGCGCATCGAGCAGGCCGATCGACGTGTGGGTGAGCGCACCCGCATTGAGAATGATGCCCGATGCCTTCTCGCGCGCCTCCTGGATCCAGCCGACCAGCTCGCCCTCGAGGTTCGACTGGCGGAAGTCGATCGCGAGCCCGGCGCTCTTGGCCCGGCTCTCGGCCCTCTTGCGCACGTCGTCGAGCGTCTCCCGTCCGTAGACCTCCGGCTCGCGCGCGCCGAGCATGTTGAGATTGGGCCCATTGAGGACGAAGACTGGCTTGGCCATGAGGTCACAAGGGAACGATGCGTCGCGATCGCCGCGGGCGCGCCGGAGGAGAAACCGCTCTGCCCCGAGCCTCGAGAGGCAGCGGGAATTTCCCTCTATCAGCTTTCCCGCACCTGCGAAAGGGCGGCAAGCAGACCCAGTCGAGATCGCTAACGCTCGGCGCGGAAAGGCGGTTCTCG
The DNA here is from genome assembly GCA_963699485.1 of uncultured Alphaproteobacteria bacterium. GTDB lineage: Bacteria > Pseudomonadota > Alphaproteobacteria > Rhizobiales > Hyphomicrobiaceae > Hyphomicrobium_C. Next base: position 129,230 of record CAVOUC010000029.1, read on the forward strand.
CCTCCCGCGCGACGTTTAGCAATAGCTGCATCCGGTCTTGCGCAGCTCGGTCACGTGTCCCTCGAGGAGGTCGTAGAGGTTATCGGGCGCACCGCCGATCGCCTTGTCGCCGACCAGAAAATGCGGCGTTCCCTGGATGCCCATCTTCTTGGCGAGCTCCTTGACGCGATCGAGCTCGGCCTTGATCTCGGGCGAGGCCATGTCGGCCTTGAGCTTCTCCATGTCGAGGCCGGCCTTTTCAGCGACCTTCAAGGCGGCTGCCTCGTTGACGAGTCCCTTCATGGCGATGAGCTCGCGGTGCACCTCCCAATACTTGCCCTGCATTCTTGCGGCGAGAGCCACCTTCGAGGCCTGCTCGGATTCGTCGCGCAGGATCGGGAACTCCTTGAAGACGAACCGCACGTTCTTGTCGGTGTCGATCAGCTTGGCAACATCGTGAAAGCCGCGCTTGCAGTAGCCGCAATTGTAGTCGAAGAACTCGACCACCGTGATGTCTCCGTCGGCGTTGCCGGCGACGGGCGCATTGGGACTGTGATAGATCTCCTTCGCGTGCTCGCTGACGAGCGATTTCGTCTTCTCGGCCTCCTCCTTGGCCATCTTGGTCTCGAGCGCACTCTGCACCTCGAGGATAATCTCCGGGTTGGCGACGAGGTAGTCCTTCACGATCGCCTCGATCGAGCGCTTCTGCTCGGGCGTGAAGGCGCTCGAGTTGGCTCCGACGAGCGCGGCCATGCCCTGGTCGGGAGAGGTCGCGCTGCGGCCGAACAGGACCAGCCCGAGGCCGAGGAGGAGGACAAGGGGGGCGACGATCAGGGCGCCCTTGCGCAGAGCCGCGGCCTTTCCGGGCTCGTTCGGAGTGTTCGAGGACATTACGTCTCCTTGCTCAGCTTTCTCGCGCTCCGAATGCCCACCGGGCTCGCGCGGGGCTCATGACTAAGTCTGCGGCTTGTAATTGATGATGTCGTCGGCCTTTATCCAGTCGGGCGTTCCCGGCTGCAGCGCCGACTGCGCCCGCTTGGCGAACTCCTGGGCCTGCTTCACGGCGCCATAGTAGAATAGCCCCTGGGCGCGGGCCAGCTCCGACTGGGGAATGAGCCCTTTGTCATAGTAGGCCTGACCGAGCGTGTTGTAGGCGAGCGAATTGTCGGCCTCGCGCTGGATTGCCTTGCGCAGGAGGCCGATCGCCTCGTCGGCCCCCTTGGCTTCCTTTGCTGCGAGCAGCACCTGTGCCAGCTGCACGCTGATCAGGGGCGCATCGTTGCGCAGAAGCTGCAGCGCCTTCCTCAGGGGGGCCGCGGCCTCGGCCGGCCGGCCCGCCTTCTGCAGGAAGTCGCCCTTGATCTCCCAGAAATAGGGATTGCCCGGCTGCTCGCGGATGAGCCCGTCGACGTCGCTGAGCGCCGCCTGGACGCCGCCCTGTCCCCCCTGGCGGAACTTGGCGACGGCCCGCGCATAGCGGGCCGGAAGGCTGGTGTCGGATACGGGATAGCGATTAAAGACGACGGAGGGCGCCTCGATATAGCCCGAGAGCTTGGCGCGCATCATATCGTGGCGGAGCCTAAGCTCGGGCGGATCGGTCACGCCGTAGTAGGGGCTCTGCTCGGCGAGCTGACGCAAGCGCGCCAAGCGGTCCCGCGCCACGGGATGGCTGCGGGCGAAGGCGTCCTTCTGGGCGTCTGAGAACAGCTCCTGATTGGCAAAGCGCTCGAACGTCACGAGCATGCCCCGGCCCGACTGGTGCGTGGCCTCGAGGTACTTGATGCCGGCCTGGTCGGCCGCGGACTCTTGCGCGCGCCGCTCACCCAAGAGACCGCGCATGATGAGCTCATTGCCGCCCATCATGACGCCCTGGCCGGCGCTCCCGACCTCACGGCCCGAATCGCCGCCGGCGGCTGCGCCGCCGATCATCGCGCCGATGCCGAGGATCTGCACCAGAAGGGCGCGGGTCTGGTCCTTGGCGATGCGCGCCCTCAACGCCGCCATGTGCCCGCCGGCGATGTGGCCGGATTCGTGGGCGATGACGCCGATAACCTCGTTGGGTACCTCGGCCTGCGAAAGCGCGCCGGTGTGGATATAGACGTTGCGCCCATCGATGACGAAGGCATTGAACGTCTCGTTGTTGACGATACGCACCGAGACGCGGCCCCCGCCGAAGCCGGCCGTCTTGAAGATCGGCTGCGCGTAGTCGTTGAGGAGATTCTCGATCTCGGTGTCGCGGATGAGCGGCAGGCCCTGCGCCACCGCTGCGGGGGCGCTCGCGACCGAGACCACGGCAAACGCCGCCAGCCCGGCCCCGAGAGAGTTCGCCGCCCGCTTCGTCACAGTCCTGAATTCGCTCGTCATTCCAAGGCGCTCAAGTACCGCCGATCGGGGCCGAACGGTAGAGTGGGAGCCATCCTGCGTCAACGCAACCCGGGCGTCCCGGCCGCAGGCCGAAAGACCTGGAGCCCCTATGACCTTCCGAGTACGAGAGCGCCCGGGCGACATTGGGGCAGCCAATATTTTGCTGACTGGATAAGGAGGGCGGCACAAGGCCGCCCTCGGGTTGCGTCGCGCCGGTTAGCTGCGGGAAGCCCGGTTGCGGAGCGAGGCCGTGCGCCGGCCCCGTCCGCCGCCGCTGTTCAGCGAGACGAACCGCTGGCCGATATCGACATGGATGTGGCTCATGCCGGCGTACGTCATCGTGCCGCCCGCGTTGTGATTGGCGATCAGCCACTGAACGATTGCCCCCTTGCGCGCTCCTGCGTCGAAGTCGATCGCAAGCCCGTAGCGGTGCTTCGACGGCTTGCCGCTGCCGGCGATGACGGCTCCCGGCCGGCAGGTAGAGACGATCTGGACCGGACCGAACTGAGATTCGATGCGCTCGAGCAGGGCGCGTGCCTCGGGCTGGAGGCAATCGCGCGAGGTACCGCCGCCGCCGTGGCCCGCGGTCATCGCGCGGCCCCCGAGGTCACCGCGGCGCGCCTGGTTGTAGCGCGCGGACTTGCGACGAGAGGGCGTGGCGCGCGCCTGGCGCCGCGGGGCGGCAGACTTGGCCGATGGGCGCGCCCGCTCCTCGCCGTAGGTCGAAGCGATTGGGCCGTTGTCCAGCCGCGCCTCGGCCTCGGTCGCGAGGGTCGTGGCGGCGAGTGCAACCCCAAGCAGGGCGCCATGAAGCCGTTTGCTCATGTGGTCTCCTTCGTTGCTGGATGGTGGGATTGGCATGATCAGGGCAGCGTCGACGCCGATCCTGACGTCCTGCCCGTCGTCCAAGGCCACGACCGTGGCGAGCAATTGCGCATTCTCGCGCCGTTGCTCTGGGCGTGACCGCTCGCGAGCGCGCCAGTCGGTTCGTTCCGGGGGTCATCGACGATCGCGATGCTCAACCCCGGGTACCGGCTTCGCTCGCGCGGCCAACCACCAACTGCATGTGGTCAAAGTGTGGCCATTGGCGCGGAAAGCTCGCGTCGGGTCGCACCGCATTGTCGCACTCATCGGTTGCGACAGAGCAGAAGGGCCGGAGCTCCGTGCTCCGGCCCTTGCCAAGTTCGGATTTACGCCAAGCGCATCATTCGCCGCCGAGCCGCCGCTGCCACCAGCCGCGGCGCGCGGGCCCTGAGGCGGGATCGCCCGCGTCCGGCAGGGCAACCGGGGCCGGCTGATCCGGCTTCACGACGACGCGCTCGAGCTTGGGCTCGCTCGACGTGGCGTGGCTGCGCGTCCGTGCCCGGCGCGGGGGGCGCTCGTCTGCCGCGCCCCCGTGCGCCACCTCGGTGACAACGAGACTTACCTCCTCGCTGACCACCCGCGCTTCGCGGACGTCCGGCGCGCGCGGCTCGGTCTCTCGCGCCTCGCTCTGGCGCGATGCACTGCGCTCCCGCGAGGGTTCTGCGTCCCGCTCGCCCGGCGCTGAAGCGGAATCATCGAAGGGGCGCGTCGCGACAGGCTCTGGCTGATCCTCTTCGCCGGTTGCAGCCCTCGCGGCGTCGCCCTCGCGCCAGGGCGCACCCGCCGGGCGGTCTCCTCGGTCGCGTCCCCTGCGGCCGCCGCGGCGTCCCCGCCGGCGTCGACGCGCCCCGCTCTCGTCGCGGGGCTGTGCTTCTGCGCCCTCGGAGGCGTCCGGCTCCCGAGGCTCGCCGCGCTCGGCCGCTACGGCCTCGATTGCTTCGGGCTCAGGCGCACTCTCGTCACGGTCACCGTCGCCATCCTCATGGTCAAACCCTTGGTCGCGCCCGCGCGTCGCGTCCGCGTCGCTGCGGTCACGCCCTCCGCGGCCGCGCCGGCGGCGACGGCGCCCGCGTCCGCGCCCGCCGTCCTCGAAACCCTCGTCCTCGCCGCGACCCTCGCGAACAGGCGCCACCTCTTCCGGAGCCGGCTCGCCGTCGGCGGCCTCGGCGCCCTCGCCCTCGAAGCCCCAGTCCATGTTGACGACGGCGCGCTCGGGACGACGCGCCGCCAGCGGCGGGGCGTGCCCCTTCTCGATCAGGAAATTGGCCCCTTGCAGCTTGTCGCTCGCCTGGACCGCGATCGAGATTCCGTAGCGAGCCTCCATGTCGTTGATGAAGGTGCGCTTGTTGTTGAGAATGTAGAGCGCAACGCTCGGCGTCGTGGTCGCGACGAGCGAGGTGCGGCTTCCGGCCATGAGGGCATCCTCGAGACCGCGCAGCACGGCGAGCGCAACGCTCTCCGTCGAGCGGATGATGCCGGTGCCCTGGCAGTGGGGGCACTGCGAGGTCGATCCCTCGAGCACGCCCGACCGCAGCCGCTGCCGGCTCATCTCCATGAGGCCGAAATGGCTGATGCGCCCGAGCTGAATGCGGGCGCGGTCGAAGCGCAGCGCGTCCTTGAGGCGGCGCTCGACGGCGCGGTTGTTGCGCTTCTCCTCCATGTCGATGAAGTCGATGACGATGAGGCCGGCAAGATCCCGCAGCTTCAGCTGGCGCGCGATCTCGTCGGCGGCCTCGAGATTGGTATTGAGCGCGGTCTCCTCGATCGAGAACTCGCGGGTCGCCTTGCCGGAGTTCACGTCGATGGCGACGAGGGCTTCCGTCTGGTTGAGGACGAGATAGCCGCCCGAGCGCAGCGTGACGTAAGGGCTGAACATCGCGTTGAGCTGGCGCTCGATGCCGAATTTCGTAAATAGCGGCTCGGGCTCCGCGTGCAGCATCACGTTCTTCGCGTGGCTCGGCATGAGCATGCGCATGAAGTCCTTGGCGTCGCGGTGCGCGTGCTCGCCGGCGACGATGATCTCCTCGACGTCCTTGTTGTAGAGATCGCGGATCGAGCGCTTGATGAGGTTGCCTTCCTCGTAGACGAGGCTCGGCGCGGTCGATTGCAGCGTGAGGTCGCGGACGCTCTCCCACAGCCGCAGGAGATACTCGAAGTCCCGCTTGATCTCCTGTTTGGTGCGCGCGGCGCCCGCGGTGCGGATGATGAGACCCATGCCCTCGGGCACCTCGAGCTCGGCGGCGATCGCCTTCAAGCGCTTCCTGTCCTGGGGATTGGTGATCTTGCGCGAGATGCCCCCGCCGCGAGCGGTGTTGGGCATGAGCACGGTATAGCGGCCCGCGAGCGACAAGTAGGTGGTGAGCGCCGCACCCTTGTTGCCGCGCTCCTCCTTGACGACCTGCACCAGGATCACCTGGCGCCGCTTGATAACCTCCTGGATCTTATAGCTGCGCACACGCCGGCGCGGACGCTGGGCGAGCTCCTCGAGCGCGTCCTCGGAGCCCACCTGCTCGACAGCCTCGGCCTCGCCGGCAGCGGTCGCAACCTCCTGCACGCCGCCCTCGTCGGCCGTGCGCACGGGCGCCTCGCCAGAAGACTCGTCGGCCTCCGCCTCCGCTTCGCCCTCCTCGTCAGCCGGCTCGCGGTCTTCGCTGCCCTCCCGAGACTGAGGCTCGAAGCCGCCGACCGTCTCCGGCGGAGGCGGCTCCTCGGAAATCACGTCGTCGGCGGGCTCGACCTCGACGGCCATTGTCACCGGTTCGGCGGCCTCGGTCTCGCTCGCCTCCGCGCCCCCGTCGACGGCCTCGCTCTCCGGCTCGCCTCCCATATCCTGATCGCTCTCGCGCGCAGGCTCGTAGGCGGAGCGCTCGCGACTGTAGCGCCGCGCCATGCGCTCGGCGCGGGCGTCGGCGGCCGCCTCCTCCGCGGCCTCGGCAGCGGCTTCCTCATCGAGGAGCGCCTGCCGGTCGGCGACCGGGATCTGGTAGTAGTCGGGATGAATCTCGTTGAAGGCGAGAAATCCGTGCCGGTTGCCGCCGTAGTCGACGAAGGCTGCTTGCAGCGACGGCTCGACGCGCGTCACCTTTGCCAGGTAGATGTTGCCTCGTAGGAGCTTGCGGGCGGCGCTCTCGTAATCGAACTCCTCTACGCGTCCATTGCGCAGGACCACCACCCGAGTCTCCTCGGGGTGGGTGGCATCAATAAGCATTTTGTTGTTTGCCATCTTTCAGTGTCCTTCGCGCGCCGGCGATGCGGCTTGCCGGGACCGGCTGTGACACCGGTAGGGGCGAGCCACCAGCTCACGGCGCGCGCGTTCGTTGGATGTGTTGTTGGGAAAGTGAAGTCGTGATGCGGGGCGCACGCCTCGTATACTGCCGGGGACGTCGGGCAACGTCCGCCGCGGGCTTGGATGAGCCCGTGGCCGGCCGGGTGAGACGTGCAATCGATCTGCATAGATCAGTTTAGTCCAAGACCGTGGAAGTGCCGCTCGCGCCAGCAACCTTTAATTTAGGTGCCGCTCCAAGCGGAAAGCTCTCTCGGGCGAGGAGCCCCGTCTGGGGGACGGGTGGGCTGCTCCCCTCGGGCTCGCGATGCCTCCTTTCGCCGGCACCTTCAGCAAGCCGCAAGCATGGCAATCGAGACTCGCTCATGGCGGCCCAAGGGACCGATCCCGGCGCACCAAGCCACGGCTCCTCGTGAGCCGCCCATGCGAGATGTCGCCAAGTGAAGGCGAGCGCCTTAATTGCCGGCACCGGCATCCGCGCGCGTCAGTCTCTCCTCAACAGCGATCCAGGGCTGGCGCAGGCCGATCGGAACCGATCGAGCGTCCAACAGCCGAAAGCGATCGCTTCCAGAGGACGTACTCAACGGGATGCGGCCCGATTTGTACGGGTTCGCCGAGCGCGAGGCAAGAGATTATAGGAGGCGGGGCCGGAGAGGCCGACATTCTTCGGCTCCCTGGTGCGCAACAGGCACAGCAGTTGTGCTAAGCTCATGTTGCGTCTAGGACTTTCCGAGTCTCGAGGGGGGATCAGGGGTCGAGTGTCGCCGGCCATGTACAAGCACTTGCGAGCGCGGGCGGCGGCCGCAGCACTCATCGTGCTGGCCGGCGCGGGCAGCGGCGCTCCGAGGCCCGCCGCCGGCGCGGCCGATCCGCCGACCGAGGCACGCGCCGCCGCCCTCCTCGGCGACGACCAGCGCACCACGTTCCGGCTCGATCTCTCGCAGGGCCTCACGGCGGAGATCTTTACGCTCGCAAATCCCTACCGTGTCATCGTCGACCTGCCCGATCTCTCGTTCCGGCTTCCACCCGATGCCGGCAAGACAGTTCGCGGGCTCGTCAAGGCGTTCCGCTTCGGCCTCTTCGCCGAGGACAAGGCGCGCATCGTGCTCGACACGCTGGGCCCGGTGCGGATCGAAAACGCCGCAATGACGCCGGGGGCCAAAGGCAAAGGCGTCGTCTTCACCTTCGACCTCGTCCCGGTCGCCCCCGAGAGCTTCGGCGCCGGCACGGGGGCCAAGCGCGAGCACAAGCCTGCTCCCGCCGTTGACGAGAAGGTTGCAGACAAGCGCAAGAGCCGCGGGCGGCCGGTCGTGATGATCGATCCCGGACACGGTGGGATCGACGGCGGCGCCACCGGTGGCGGAAACCTCCTGGAAAAAACCGTGGTTCTCGGCGTGGGCCTCGAGTTGCGTCGGCAGCTCGCGGCGAGCGGGCGCTACGACGTGCGCATGACGCGAACAACCGATGTCTTCGTCTCCCTCGACGGCCGGCTCAAGGCCTCCCGGCTTGCCGACGCAGACCTCTTCATATCGCTCCACGCAGATTCGCTCGGCGAGCAGACTTTCGCCGGCTCGATCCGGGGCGCGACTGTCTACACCCTATCGGAGCGCGCCTCCGACGAGCAGGCCAGGCTCGCGGCCGAGAAGGAGAACGCATCCGATCTTCTCGCCGGTCTCGACACTTCCGAAGGCGAGGCGGACGACCAGGTCAAGAACATCCTCTTCGACCTCATGAAGCGCGAGACCTCTAACTTCTCTGCCGATTTCTCGAACGTGCTGGTCAAGAAGCTTTCCCGCTCGGTCGCGCTCTCGCGTGATCCGCAGCGCTCGGCAGCCTTCAAGGTGCTGAAGCAAACCCATTCGCCCTCGGTGCTGGTCGAACTCGGGTATCTCAGCAACCCCGACGACTTGAAGCTTCTGGGCTCGGCCGATTGGCAAAAGCAGGCGGCCCGTTCGATCGGGGCTGCCATTGATACCTATTTCGCAAAACGCCGCGCGAGCCTGCCGTAAGGGTCCGGTTCACGGATTGCGCCGCCCTCCGCGGCGCGTCTGGACGAGGTAAAGCCTTTCCAGTAGGAGGTTTTTCCTGGACGACGTGCTGCCACATTCCGTGCTATTCTGCCGCTTCGAAATCCCCGGTTGCTGCAGCGCAATAAACCGATTAGTACCCATAATTTAATACCTGCAATGGATACCAGGCAGCGGCCGTCGATCGGACCAAGTGCATGCGAGCCCCCATACTTCCCCCTCCCCCCGAGCCGCGTACGCGTCAGCGGCGGAAGAAGAGCCTGCTGCTGAGCTTCCTGGGCTTCTGCTTCGGGGCCTTCGTCGTGATCTTTCTGGTCGGCTCGGCGGCGGCCGGTTTCATGCTGTGGCGTGTCTCGCGCGACCTTCCCGACTACGTGAGCCTTTCGACCTACGAGCCGCCCGTAATGACGCGCATTCACGCCCATGACGGGTCGCTGATCGCCGAATACGCGCGCGAACGGCGCATTTTCGTTCCGATCAACACCATCCCCAAGGGCGTCATCGCCGCATTCCTGTCGGCCGAGGACAAACGCTTCTATGAGCACGGCGGCCTCGACCTGCAGGGGATCGGCCGCGCGCTGTTCAAGCTCGTCGAGACGAAGATGCGCGGCGGCGACCGGCGCACGGAAGGCGCCTCCACCATCACCCAGCAGGTCGCCAAGAACTTCCTGCTCACGAGCGACCGCACGATCGAGCGCAAGATCAAGGAGGCCATCCTCGCCATCCGCATCGAGCGCGCCTACACCAAGGACAAGATCCTCGAGCTCTATCTGAACGAGATCTATCTCGGCATCGGGGCCTACGGCGTCGCGGCGGCGGGGCTCGCCTATTTCAACAAGGAGCTCAAGGACCTTACGATCGAGGAGGCCGCCTATCTCGCGGCCCTTCCCAAGGCGCCGAACAACTATCATCCCTTCAAGCAGAAGGAGAAAGCGACCGAGCGGCGCAACTGGATCATCGGCCAGATGGCCGAGAACGGCTACATCACGAGCGAGGAGGCCGAGGCCGCCAAGCAGAAGCCGCTCACCGTAAACTTCCGCCAGGGCGGGGCGCATATCTTCGCCGCCGAGTTCTTCGCCGAGGAGGTCCGCCGCTCGCTCCTCGCCGAGTACGGCGAGGAGAAGCTCTATGCCGGCGGCATGTCGGTCCGCACGACGCTCGATCCAAGGCTGCAGCAGATCGGCCGCAAGGCGCTCATCGACGGCCTCGCCGCCTTCGACCGCAAGCAGGGCTGGCGCGGCCCCGTCACCAAGATCGATATCGGCGGCGACTGGGGAGTGAGGCTCGCGGCCGTCGACAGTCCAGGCGACATAGCCCCCTGGCGCCTAGGCGTCGTGCTCTCTGCCGAGAAAGGCAAAGCCGTCGTCGGCTTGAAGCCCCTGCGCCAGCAGGACGGCAACTTCGTCGCCGACCGCCATGCGGTCGAGCTCACGCTGGAAGAGGTGAAGTGGGCGAAGGTGCTGGGCAAGCGCACGGAAGCCAAGGCGGTGACCGACATCCTCGCACCCGGCGACGTGATCTATGTCGCCCCCAAGGACGAGAAGAATCTGGCAGGCACCTGGACCCTCATGCAGATCCCCGAGATCGGCGGCGGCCTCATTGCCATGGATCCGCATACGGGCCGTGTGCTCGCCGTCTCCGGCGGGTTTTCGTTCGCCATGAGCCAATTCGACCGGGCGATGCAGGCCAAGCGTCAGCCCGGCTCCGCGTTCAAGCCGTTCGTCTATGCCGCCGCACTCGACAACGGCTACAAGCCGACCTCGATCATTCTCGACGCGCCCATCGAGATCGAGCAGGGGCCGGGTCAGGAAATCTGGAAGCCCGAGAACTACGAGAAGGAGCATTCGGCGGGGCCGTCGACCTTGCGCTTCGGCATCGAGAAGTCGCGCAACCAGATGACGGTGCGCCTCGCCCAGGACATGGGCATGCCGCTCATCACCGAGTACGCCCGGCGCTTCGGCGTCTACGACGACCTGATGCCGGTCCTCTCCATGTCGCTCGGCGCGGGCGAAACGACGCTCATGCGGGTGACGACGGGCTATTGCATGATCGCCAACGGCGGCAAGGCCGTGCGCCCCACGCTCATCGACCGCATCCAGGACCGGTGGGGCAAGTCGGTCTGGCGTCACGACGCGCGCGAATGCCCGGGCTGCAAGGCCGACAAGTGGGCCGGCCAGGAGGAGCCCGAGATCGCCGACGACAGAAGGCAGATCATCGACCCGCACACCGCCTACCAGATGACGTCGATGATGGAAGGCGTCGTCCAGCGCGGAACGGCCAGCGTGCTCAAGTCGCTCAATCGCCCGCTCGCCGGCAAGACCGGGACGACGAACGAGGAAAAGGACGCCTGGTTCATCGGCTACACGCCCGATCTGGTGGTAGGCGTGTTCATGGGCTACGACACGCCCCGTCCCTTGGGCAAGGGCAACACCGGCGGCCACGTGGCGGCGCCCGTCGTGGGCGACTTCATCAAGATGGCGCTCGCCGATGAGCCGCCGGCGCCGTTCCGCATCCCCCCCGGCCTCAAGCTGGTGCGGGTCAATCTGAGGACGGGGCTGCGCGCGCCGCCGAGCGACCCCGAGGGCATCATGGAAGCCTTCAAGCCCAACGAGGAGCCCGACGACGCCTATTCGATCATCGGCTTCTCGGAGCCGGCAGCCGAGGGCGCCGTCGAGGGAGACGCCGATCCCGGCGCCTGGAGCCCGAGCCCTTCGGCCGGTCCTCCGGGCTTCGGCAATGGACGCGGCGGCGTCTGGTGAGGCCCGCGTTTACACGGGCCCCTGCTCCTCCTATATGTGACGCCATTCCAGACATCTTTTCGCCGAGCGGGAGGCGACGATGCGCGCTGAAGCGCAAAAACTTGTCAGTTCCATACAAGAGGCGCTCGTCCTCTTGAGGAGGCATCTTTGACCCGGAGGGAGCCGAAGCCCGTCTCGCCGGCCTGAACCGGCGCGCCGAAGACCCGAACCTCTGGAGCGATCCGGCCACTGCCCAAAAAGTCATGCGCCAGCGCCAGCAGCTCGAGCGGGCGCTCGCAGACTTTCGCCGCCTCGAGCGCGAGCTCGACGACAACGTGACGCTGATCGAGCTCGGCGAGGCGGAGGAGGACGACGCCTCCGTCGCCGAGGCCGAGGCGGCTCTCGCGCGCCTCGACGAGGAGGTGCAGAGGAAGAGCGTGGAAGCGCTCCTCTCCGGCGAGGCCGACGCCATGAACACCTACGTCGAGGTCCACGCCGGGGCCGGGGGCACCGAGAGCCAGGATTGGGCCTCGATGCTGACGCGCATGTATTTGAGGTGGGCCGAGCGGCGCGGCTTCAAGGTGCGCCTCGTCGACGAGAGCCCGGGCGAGGAGGCGGGCGTGAAGGCAGCGACGCTCGAGATCGAAGGCGACAACGCCTACGGCTGGCTGAAGACGGAGGCGGGCGTGCACCGGCTCGTGCGCATCTCGCCCTACGACTCGAACGCGCGGCGGCACACGAGCTTCGCCTCCGTCACCGTCTATCCCGTCGTCGACGACTCGATCGATGTCGAGATCAATCCCGCCGACATCGACGTGAGCTTCGCCCGCTCGAGCGGCGCCGGCGGCCAGCACGTCAACCGCACGGAATCGGCGGTGCGCCTCGTGCACCGGCCGACGGGCATCGTCATCTTCGCCCAGGAGCAGCGCTCCCAGCACCAGAACAAGGAGATCGCCTTCAAGCGGCTGAAAGCTCGCCTCTACGAGCTCGAGCTCAAGAAGCGCGAGGAGAAGGCCTCCGCCGAGCAGGCGGCGAAGACCGACATCGGCTGGGGCCACCAGATCCGCTCGTATGTGCTCCAGCCCTACCAGCTGGTGAAGGACCTGCGCACTGGCGCGCAAAGCACCAATCCCGTCGCCGTCCTCGACGGCGACATCGACCCGTTCATCGAAGCGACCCTGTCGCAGCGCATGAAGGGCGGCGGCCCGGTCGAGGTCGAGGACATCGAGTAAGCGGCCGGCCCCCGTCGCGCCTGCGGCCGTCGATGTCCCTACAGGAACAGCACCGACCCGTCGCTTCCTGCCACGCTCAGGCTGCCGGCCTTCGTCCGGCCGCCACGGGCCTCAGGCCCTGGCGCAAGCCAAGCCAACAGGAGTTGAGATTGAGCACGTCCCTTAAGTCCCTCATCGCCGGCAGCATGATCGCCGCGGCGGCCCTCACGGCTGCCGTCGGCACGGCGGAAGCGCATGGAAAGCATAGAAGCGGCCTCTTCATCGGCCTCGGCCGCAGCCAGCCGGACTGCAGCTTCTATTATTGGAAGTGGATGAAGACCGGCAAATTCAAGTGGCAAGCCGCCTATTACCAGTGCATCGGCATCTGGTAATCGACGGACGAACAGGTCTCGCCGCGGCCTCCCAGCTTCTCAGCCGGGAGGCCGTTCTCGATTCTTCGCAAGTGCACCGCGCCGGCGCCGCCCGCTTCCCAACCATGGCCGTAACGCCCTGAAGCCCTTGAGCCAGCCAAGCGCGCTTGCGTGGGGAAGCGAAGGCGGTTGCCCCGTCTTGCTCGGTATGCAGAGGGCTCGTTGCACGGCCGCCACAGGTGCACGGCGGATTCCCTGCTAATCGTGACCGGACACCAAGAGCCAGCCCCCAAGCCTCGCCGATGCTGCGTCCGATCCTCGTCTCGCTGTTCGCCATCTTGGTCGCGACCGTCAATTCGACGACGGCGCCGGCGCACCACACGTTTGTCGTGAAATACGACCCCGCCAAGCTCGTCACGATCTCGGGCACCATCACCTCGGTCAGCTACACGAACCCGCACATCCATTTCGATGTCTCGACGGGCTCCGCGACGTGGACCGTCGAGACGGAAAGCATTTCGGTCGCAAGAGCGAGCGGCTTCACGTCGGCCGTCTTGAAGGAGGGGGCGAAGGTGACGGTGACCGGCTGGCGGGCGCGCGACGGATCGGCCGCGATGGGTGCGCAAAGGGTCAGCATCGCGGGCGGCCCGTCGGCGACGCTGCGGCGCACGGCGCGCTAGCCATGGGGCTCATCGGCGAGCAGCTTTGGGAAAGTTTGTCCGACTCCGCTCTTGCCGTCGCCGTGCGCGAGTCGGTGTGGGTCTACCCCTTCCTCGAAACCGCGCACGTGCTCGGCCTTGCGCTCCTCTTCGGCGCCATCGCCGCCTTCGACTTGCGCGTCCTCGGCCTCAGCACCGAGCTTTCCGTCTCCCGGCTCTGGGAGCACGTGAAGCCCTGGATCTGGCTCGGCTTCGTCGTGGCATTCGCGAGCGGAGTGCTCCTCTTCGTCGGCGATCCCGTCGACCTTGCGGCCAACCCGGCCGTTCAGATCAAGCTCGCGCTCATCCTGCTTGCGGGGCTCAATGCGGGCCTATTCGAGACGCTGGTGCGCCCGAGCGTCGCAGCCTGGGACCGCGACGGCCCGCCCCCGCGAGCCGCCCGCGTCTCGGCCGCGCTCTCGCTCGCGCTCTGGGTCTCGATCCTGATCGCGGGCCGCATGATCGCCTACATCAAGTAGGCCCCACCGGGGCCGACAGCCGAAAAGCCCTACGCCATTTCAATCGCTTATGCAGTTTCCGCGTGCGTTGAGGGCGTGTCCCGCAGGGAACAGCGCAGACCACGCCGGGGCGGCATACTTCAACCATCGAGAGCACGGGACGGGTTCCACGCTCCTCCCCCTCTCCTCCTTCTCCGCCGGGTCTTCCTCCCCCCGACCCCCACACCCGGCGCTCTAGCCCCTCGGCCCTCTCCCCAGCCGAGGGGCTTTTCTTTTCCCTCGCGGAATAAATTTCCTGCGAAGGCGTTGTCCTCCCTGACAGCGGCATTCGCTGCTTATCGTCCCCGCGTAGGCGGCGAGAAATGCCGTTCGCGTCTCGGTTGCGTACTGCGTACGGGATCAGAGACGTTAATCGACGGGACAGGTGCCCGCACGCCTGTCCCGTCTTTTCTTTTGCGCCCCGCTACTCCTCCTCGGTTATTTGGATCAACGCGCTGATCTTGCCGCGCGAATTCCTTGTGCGAAGTTGAACGGCTCGCGCCGCCTATTGCAAGGCCCTCGCGCTCGAACCGAACTCCGCAGGACGGCGCCGGCTGGAACGCAAGGCGGCGTTGCTCGCCACCTCCTGAGAGTGTTCACGGGCGAGGAAGGTTAGACACTGTTCGATTTGGCGAATGCCGGATCAGGACTGACGGGCACCACTTCGTCGGCTGGAGATGAGCTTCAGCCAAGGTGCCGAATGGAAAGCACTCATCAACAGGTACATCACAACCATTCCGTTCAGCGGGGACGCATGTTGCGTGACCGAGCAGAGCATATCCGGCGGGCCGACATTAGCACCGGTAAGCAGCGCCATGATTGCGAAGGTCGGAGCGGCCGCGAGGGATAGAAGGTCGACTGCACCTGCGACGTTGTCGCCTTCACAGCCGATCGTGGCACGGGTGCATCCGCCGGTATAGACCTCGCTCATGTCATCTCTCCTGCAACACAGCGTTATCGCGCCGCTGATCCTTGAGGGCACCGAGTGGTCCCCGTCGACCATCGAGATGGTCCTCGTCATGGTTTTGGTCAGGCGCGGCAGCCTTAGCCGTGCGCCTTGCAGCATGAACTGACCGCCGGCGCAGCCGGTTCGTAGCGGTCGTGGTGACGCACCCACTCCATCTTGTGGTCCACGTCCCTCTCGTCGCGGCCCTTGGGCGTGAGGTCGAGCATATTGTAGGTGCCCATCATCACCTCCACACCGCGCCCGTAGGTCGAGTAGGTGTGAAAGACATCGCCCGCGTCGTCCTTGTAGAACACGCTGAGGCCGGGCGCTTCCTCTCTCGGGAACGGCTGCATGCCGTAGTTGTAGTAGACCTCGCCCTTGGACCGTTCTTCCGGCGTGAACGAGACGGCGAAATCATGGTTGAAGTCGTTGCCATGCGAGGACACCCACTTGAACTGCCAGCCCATGCGCCGGCGAAAGCGCTCGATGTCGGCCAGCGGCGCGCGCGAGATGGCCACCAGCGTGACGTCGCGATGCGCCAGGTGAACGTTCATGCCGTCGCTGTGGTCAGCCATGAAAGAGCAGCTCGGGCAACCTTGCTCCCACCCCGGGGCGAACATGAAGTGCTGCACCAGCAGTTGGCGGCGGCCGTCGAACAGTTCGGCGAGCGTGCGCCGGCCCTCGGGCCCGTCGAAGACGTAGTTCTTATCGATGCGCACCCACGGCAGCGCGCGGCGCTCGCGGGCGATCTGGTCGCGCAGGCGCGTCAGCTCCTTTTCGCGCGCGAGCAGCGTCTTGCGCTCGCCAACCCATTCGTCCCTGGATACTACCCTATGGTTTTCGGTGCTCAGCTCGGAAATGGCAGTTGTGCCGGTCATGTGCGTCCTCATCGCTTTGGCTCCTTCTCGATACCGTCGGTGGTTGTCAGTCACGAGAAACAGTTAGCGCGGGGTATCCGAACGGCGGGAGTGACAAGTGTGACGGGATTCCGATGGACTCGCTGATCACGGCCGCGGCGCGTGCGCTCGCGGCGGGCGATCCTCTCGGCGCACTGAACCGGGTCGCCCTGCGCGACGACGCTCCGGCGCTCGCGCTTCGAGGCATCGCGATGGCGCAGCTCGGCGATCTCGTTCGAGCGAAGGTGCTCCTGCGACGTGCGGCGCGTGCCTTCGGTCCGAAAGAGTCGGTGGCCCGCGCGAGGTGCATCGTCGCCGAGGCAGAGATCGCACTTGTCTCGCGCGACCTGGGCTGGCCTGCGAAGGCGCTCGACGCGGCGCGGGCAACGCTCGAAGCGCACGGCGACCGCGTCAACGCCGCGCATGCGCGGTATCTCGAGGTCCGGCGCCTCCTCCTGATCGGGCGTCTCGACGAGGCCGAGCGTATGCTTGGCGATCTCGACCCCGCGCCCTTCCCGCCCGCACCGAGGACCGCCCACGCGCTGGTGGTTGCGGGGATCGCGATGCGGCGCCTCAGGACGAAGGCGGCGCGCGCTGCGCTCGCTCAGGCCGAGCGCGCCGCGCGCCACGCAGGCATCCCTGCGCTCACGGCGGAGGTGGAAAGCGCAGCCCTCGCCCTGAACACGCCCGCGGCGCGCCTGATTGCGCGTGGCGAGGAGCGACCCCTCCTGCTCGAGCAGGTCGAAGCATTGCTGGCGTCAAATGCATTCATCGTGGACGCGTGCCGTCATGTCGTGCGTGTCGAGAGCACGGTGGTCTCGCTCGCAACGCGTCCGGTGTTGTTCGCGCTCGCACGCTCGCTGGGCGAAGCGTGGCCGGGAGACGTAGCGAGGGACACGCTCATCGCGCGCGCGTTCGGATCGAAGTTTGCCGATGAATCGCATCGCGCGCGGTTGCGAGTCGAAGTGGGGCGGCTTCGGAGGGTGCTTCGGACGCTGGCCGACGTCAGCGCGACGAAGCGAGGGTTTGCGCTGGCGCCGCGCCGCGCACGCGAGGTCGTCGTGCTGGCGCGGCCTGTCGACGAGCGAGCATGCCGCAGTGCTCGCCCTCCTCGCAGACGGCGAATCGTGGTCGAGCTCGGCTTTGGCGATTGCGCTTGGAAGCAGCGCGCGCACGGTGCAGCGGGCGCTCGAACAGCTTGCGGAAACCGGCAAAGTGCAGTCGTTCGGTCGCGCGCGTGCGCGTCGCTGGATGACCCCGCCGCTGCCGGGATTCACGACAACCTTGTTACTCCCAGGCCCGCTGCCGGGCGATTAGGTTGGAGGCATCCAACCAACAGGGTGAACGCATGAAGCACGCAGCAGCCGAAATCCTCCGCGAATATGGACCGTTTCCCGGAGTCGACCACGTGCATGGGCTCACGTTCGACGGGCATCACGTCTGGTTTGCGTCCGGCGACAAGCTGAACGCCCTCGATCCCGCGAGCGGCAAGACCGTGCGCGCGATCGATGTCCCAGCGCACGCAGGAACCGCCTTCGACGGCAAGCACCTGTTTCAGATCGCCGAGGATCGCATCCAGAAGATCGATCCGAAGACCGGCCGTGTGCTCGCAACGATCCCAACGCCCGGCGGCGGCAACTCGGGGCTCGCCTGGGCCGAAGGCTCGCTCTGGGTCGGACAGTATCGGGACAAGAAGATCCATCAAATCGATCCAGAGACAGGAGCTGTCCTGCGCACGATCGAGTCCAATCGCTTCGTCACCGGCGTCACCTGGGTCGACGGCGAGCTCTGGCACGGCACCTGGCAAGGTGACGAGAGCGAACTGAGGCGCATCGATCCGCAAACGGGAGAGGTTCTGGAAGAACTCAGTATGCCATCAGGAACGGGCATATCGGGGCTCGAGTCCGATGGCGGCGACCGGTTCTTCTGCGGAGGCGGAAACAGCGGGAAGGTGAGAACAGTCCGTCGACCCAGGCGCTGACAGGATAAGCACCGCTAGGTCGAAGCATCTCACGCTTGGCGCCGCCGAAACCGAGCGGCCCCTACTCCCACTCGATCGTGCCGGGCGGCTTCGAGGTGATGTCGTAGACGACGCGGTTGATGCCGCGCACCTCGTTGATGAGCCGCGTCGCGGTGCGCCCCAGGAACTCGTGGGAGAAGTCGTAGTAGTCGGCCGTCATGCCGTCGGTCGAGGTGACGGCGCGCAGCGCGCACACGTAGTCGTAGGTGCGCGCGTCCCCCATCACGCCGACCGTGCGGACCGGGAGCAGCACGGCGAACGCCTGCCAGATCTTGTCGTAGAGCCCGGCCTTGCGGATCTCGTCCAGATAGATGGCGTCGGCGCGGCGCAAGATCGCGAGCTTCGCCTCGGTCAAGGCGCCGGGGCAGCGGATGGCGAGGCCAGGCCCCGGAAACGGATGGCGGCCGATGAAGTGCTCGGGCAGCCCGAGCTCGCGCCCGAGCGCGCGCACCTCGTCCTTGAAGAGCTCGCGCAGGGGCTCGACGAGCTTCAGGTGCATGCGCTCGGGCAGCCCGCCCACGTTGTGATGCGACTTGATCGTGACCGACGGCCCGCCGGTGAACGACACGCTCTCGATCACGTCCGGGTAGAGCGTGCCCTGGGCGAGGAACTCGGCGCCGCCGATCCTCTTCGCTTCTTTCTCGAACACGTCGATGAAGAGCGCGCCGATCGTCTTGCGCTTCGCCTCCGGATCCTCGACGCCCTCGAGCGCATCGAGGAAGAGCCGGCGCGCGTCGACGTGGACGAGCGGGATGTTGTAGTGGCCGCGGAACAGCGAGACGACCTCCTCGGCCTCGTTCTCGCGCAGGAGCCCGTGGTCGACGAAGATGCAGGTGAGCTGGTCGCCGATCGCCTCGTGGATGAGGACGGAGGCAACCGCGCTGTCGACGCCGCCCGAGAGGCCGGAGATGACGCGGCCCTTCCCCACCTGGGCGCGGATCTTCGCGATCTCGCTCGTGCGGAAGTGGGCCATGGTCCAGTCGCCGGGAAGGCCGGCGATTCTGTGCACGAAGTTCGAGATGAGCTTCGCCCCGTCCGGCGTGTGGATGACCTCGGGGTGGAACATGGTCGTATAGATGCGCCGCGCCTCGTCGCTCGCGACCGCGAACGGCGCGTTCTCGCTCACCGCCTTGACCGTGAAGCCCTGGGGCAGCCTGGTCACCCGGTCGCCGTGGCTCATCCAGACGGGATAGCGCTTTCCCACCTCCCAGACGCCGTCGAAGAGCGCGCTCTTCTCCTTGATCAACACGTCGGCGCGACCGAACTCGGCAGCATGTCCGCCCTCGACCTCGCCGCCGAGCTGCACCGCCGTCGTCTGCTGGCCGTAGCAGATCGAGAGGATCGGCAAGCCCTGTTCGAATATCGCCTGGGGCGCGCGCGGCGAGCCCTCCGTGGTCACCGAGGCCGGCCCGCCGGAGAGGATGACGGCTTTCGGCTCGAGCCGCGCGATCGCCTCCTCGGCGCGGTTGAAGGGCACGATCTCGGAATAGACGCCGGCTTCCCGCACGCGCCGAGCGATGAGCTGCGTCACCTGGCTGCCGAAATCGATGATGAGGACGGTCGAGGTCATGAGGGCTCGTGGTAATCCGATGCGAGCGGGCAGAAGCGGGGTAGACCATTGGCGGGGAGGGGCGTCAAGCCGAGCGGTCGCCCCGCTTCGGCACGGCGGATGGACCATGTCCGCGCTTGACATCGCGTGAGGCGGGCTGACCACATGGCGCAAGCCCACAAGGCGACGATCGACGGGAGGGTCGACCGTGCTCGAAATCAATGTGTGGACGGTGCTCGGCGCCGCCCTCGCAACGGCGTTCGCCACCGGCCTCGGCGCCCTGCCGTTCCTTTTTCTCGACCGCATGAGCCTCTTCTGGGTGTCGATGGCCAACGCGGTCGCCGGCGGGCTCATGTTTGCCGCGACTCACAGCCTGGTTGCGGAGGGAATTGCGCTGAGCCCGACCCGGCTCATCCTCGGCATGCTGCTCGGGCTCGCAGGGATCATTGCCGGCAAGCAATTGGTCGGCACCGGAGACGGGATTCACATGGCCCATCTCTCCGGCCTCGACGCCCGCAAGGCATTCCTGATCGTCGCGGTGATGACGGCCCACTCGTTTGCGGAAGGGGTGGGCGTGGGCGTCTCGTTCGGCGGCACGGGCGAGCTCGCGGCTTTCATCACGGCGGCGATCGCGGTCCACAATATTCCCGAAGGCCTCGCGATCAGCCTCGTGCTCGTGCCGCGCGGCACGCCCGTCTGGCAGGCAGCGGCCTGGAGCATCTTTACGAGCCTGCCCCAGCCGATCATGGCGGTGCCGGCCTACCTGATCGTCGAGAGCTTCGCGCCGTTTCTGCCGGTGGGCTTCGGCATCGCCGCCGGCGCCATGATCTGGATGGTGTTCGCCGAGCTCATTCCCGACGCCAACCGCAATGCCTCCGCGAGCGCGGTCGGCATCGCGGTGACGCTGTCGTTCGCGGCGATGCTCGCCTTTCAGTACCTCGTGCTCAAGTGGTGAACGGCCCCGGCCGGCACGGCGGCTTGATCGGCCCCCGAAGGCCGCGGGCGGATCGATGCCGGGCGGATCGCCGCGACGCTGCTCGCGGCGCCGGTCTTCAACGAGGCCGGGAAAGCCAGCGCATCTTCGTAGGGATCAAAGCCATGCATCCACAGGGCCCATTCCAGCGCCACAAGGGCGCCGGCAACCCGCGGCAACAGCTCGAAGCAGACGATCATCGCCACGGCCACAGTCGCGCCGCTCAGCACGACCGCCGACGTTGTCACGAACGTAGCCAAAAGATAGAGGGTCGCCGCCGCCGCCGCAAATGAGGGAGGAATTACGAACAGCGGCACTGCGGAGCCGACTTGCGCGTGGTCGAGCGCCTCGTTGCAGCACGGGCAGCGCTCCTGCGTCACGAGAAAGCTGCGAAACAGCGCCCCCTCGCCGCAGTTCGGACACCGGCCCGAATATCCGCGCTCGAGAGCGCCGCGACGTCTCGCGTGCCCGCAGTTGCAAACCCTAATGACCCGTGTGCCCCTCCGAACCAGCAGCGGCGCAAAGGCCGATGAGTTATGCGCCAGATGCGTGCGCACCCGTCGGCCGCTGGCTCGACGTAGAATTCGACATCGATCTTGCCGGCCTTCTCGAACGTGAGCGAGCCGTCGACATACTGGTCGGCGTCGAGCGAAGTCTTGAGGTTGAGAAACATGATGTGAGCCCCCTCCGGCTTGAGCTCCACCGTCTCGCCGGGCTTGATCGCCACTCCGTCCGGCAGCGGACGCATCTTGGAGGCGCCCCCGCTCGACAATCGTCTCGTGGATCTCGGCCTTGTCTGCACCCTTGAGCGAGGCCGCGACGAGGCGGTCGGCCTTCTTGCCGGTATTGGTGATCTTGACGAAGGCGGGCACTACTTCGGCACCTTTGGGCGCCTCGCGCACCCAGGGATGAACCAACTTGATACCCTTGTGCACCAGCTCGTGGGCGAGCTCTGCGCTTCCAGCAGACGAAGGCAAAGAGCGCAGCAATCGACATCCGTGTGAATGTCGACATGGGGCCTCCTATTCGGTTCGAGGGCTCAGAACGCGAGCGAGCTGCCGGCGGAGATGCGCCAGTCCGGCTCGGCCTGGATGCCGTTGAAGTCGGTGAGGACGGGGAATGCCGAAGCTGAAGAAGCTGGACCACTGCTCGTATGAGTAGCGCAATCCCGGCGCGATGTAGATCGTGTGCCCGCCGGAGTTCACGTCCGTCACGCCGGCGGTCTCCTGCTCGGCGTGCCACTCGCCGTTGAGCTCGAGAACGAGATCGAGCGCCGGGCCTGCCTCCTCGGTGTGCGCGTGAGCGCCGGCACCGCCATGGGCGTGATGATGTCCGTCGTCGCCCTCCTCGTGGGAGTGGGCGCCATGGAACATCGGCGACGCTCCGGAGAGGCTCGTGAGCCGGTAGGAGATTGCGGCACTGTAGAGAAAGACGTCGCCAAGATCGGTGTCCTGAGTGCCTTCGGTCACCAGCGTGTAGAGCACGCTCCCGTCGATAGGACCACGGCCCCGCGCGATGGGTCAACGCGACGCCGAAGAGGCCATCCCAGGAACCCGAGCCGGGCTGAAATTCCGCCTCCAAGCAGCTCGCCGTTGCCCGTCTCGTCGGTCTTGCCGGTCGGGGCCTTGAACGCCGAGCAGAAGTGCCGCCTCGGTGCGGCTCGCTTGATCATTGCAAGAAGCGATACTGGCCGAGCAGCGAGAGGTCGCCGATGCCGGTCGAAGACCCGTGGTCCTCGACCTCGATCTCGCCTCCCTCTTCCTCGGCGGCGCGAATTCCGGTGCGCCGGACCAGCGGCAGCCGCGCCGTCACCATGAAGTCGTTGGTCACTCCGTAGGCATAGGTCAGAGCGTAGCTCTGAATCGTCTCGAGCCCGTGAACGTCCTCGAGGCCGGCCGCCGTCGCGTTGATGAGCGTCGCGTCGCTCAGAGTGTCGTAGGAGGTGTAGTCGACCGTGATGCCGGCCACGCTTTGCCCCTGCTCGAGCGGCGTGGCCGAGATCGTGTTGATTGGACCTGCCCCTTGGGCGTTGCCAATGCCGCCGGCGTGGTGCGCAAGAGCGGCAGACGAAAGGAAGGTGAGCCCAAGTGCGGCGCCGACGGCGCGCGAGCCCTGCATGACACGCATGGGGTTCTCCCGAAACTTGTGAGAATAGATGCGGCCCGGGCATGCGCATGGAAGCGCGCCCGGCCGATCGATCGCCTGGGTCTAGAGAGAAGAGACCGGGGGACCCCTCGGGCTCGTCGCAGCCGCCAGATGGCAGCGCGCGGGGGCCTCGGCCACGGAGAAAGTTCGAATCCCCGAGACGCTTTCGGCGGGCTTGAGAACCGGCGCAACGCCCGAAGGCGGCGGCACCTTCGCAACGCCGGTAAGACACCCGGCGGCGCAGCAAGGGCACTTCGACTGGTGCTTTGCGGGCCCCTTCGGATCGGCAGGCTTGGCCATGCCCAGGTGGTGGCAGATCATCTCAGATCCGCCCTCGTCGGCGCCCAGCGACCACGTCATGGCCGACCGCGGCAAAGCCCGGCTGCACGGCGAGCAATACCGTGACAATCAGACGGAGGACGCGCAGTCTGGCGAAATGGCTCCGCATTGGGCTAGAGACTAACACTCTTGCGCCGAAGGTAGGGTGTCCTCGCAGACACACCCTTTGCCGTTGGCCTCCCCAACCAGTTCGGAAGCCGGATGCGCCTCGCCCTCTATCAGCCCGACATCCCGCAGAATACCGGCACAATCCTGCGTCTGGCCGCCTGCCTCGGCGTGGCGGTCGACGTCATCGAGCCTGCAGGCTTCGATTTCAGCGACAAGGCGTTGCGCCGGGCGGGGCTCGACTACCTGGATCACGTGGAGCTTCACCGGCACGCAAGCTTCGAGGCGTTCGAAGCGTGGCGGCGCGGGTTGCCCGTTCGCCCGCGCCTCGTGCTCCTCACCTCGCTCGGCGCTGAGAGCCACGTTGCATTCCGGTTCGCCCAGAGCGACATCCTCTTGCTCGGCCGCGAGAGCGCCGGCGTGCCGGAACGCGTGCGCGAGACTGCCGACGCGCAGGTACGCATCCCAATTCGCCAGCGACTGCGCTCGCTCAACATCGCCGTTGCGGCGGCGATCGGCCTCGGCGAAGCGCTGCGCCAGACCGGCGCCTTTGCCGATGGCGTGCGGGCTCCCGACGAGTGACGTTCAGACGAGGAAGAAGTCGGCGTTCGTCAGCGCGAGATTGTGGGCGAGCGTGGCGAACTGGACCGCGGCGCCGGCACCGTTGCCGTCGGCGTCATAGATCAGCGCGCCCGTCGCGGGATTGTAGATGACGTGATCATTGACGACAGCCGGCACACGATCTCGACCCTCCGTTAGCAGATTACCGGGCTACCGATGCCAATCGATAGTTGCAGCTAGAACAGGCTCATCGACTATTCAAAAAAGCAAAGCGTGATCGCGGAGCAACGGTCGATACCTAATCGTCCGCCCGTGAACTGTTTTTGCGCTTTCCGTCGTATTCGGCTCCAGGAGCGAGCCTAAAATCCGAGTCTCTGCACCTCTATTCGGGAGACAATTCTCATGCTGCACTTCAAAGCGATTCTCGTCTCGGCAGCGTCCGTTGCAGCCGTCACGCTGGCGGCCACGGGCGCCAATGCGGCCTGCTACCACGCCGGCGGCAGCGCCACGATGGTCACGACGGAACTCGCCAAGTTCATGGCGGAAGCCGCCTTGAAGAACTCCATCGCGGCTCACGGCTGGACGGCGAAGGGGCCTGTCAAGATGGTGTGCAAGGAGGAAACGCTCACCACCTCGTGCACAGCCCGCCGCGTCGCCTGCGGCTAGATCGCGAGCGTTCCAGCAATCCTAGTTCAACGCGTAGAGCACGATAGCGCCTGATATGGATCGCGGAAGCGATTCCGCGTCAGGCGGTCGTGCTCTAGCGTTGTAGGGGCCTGTTCCCCGCGGAACAGCTCCGTACCCGGAAACCACCGATGCTCTCCTCGGCACGCTGGGGCAAAAAGTCCCCCGCGAGCATTCGCCTGTCCAGGGTCGAGATAATCAGGAGAGATCTATGAAGAGCACACACCGTTTGATTCTTGTTGCTGTCGTTGCGGCGAGCGCACTTGCGCCGGCAAGCGGCGCTTTCGCCGACAGCTGGCGGAGTATCGCCGACACTTATCTCGTCAAGGCGCGGACTTGGACGGGCGGAGGCTTCGACACCGCCGAGCGCAACGGCTACTTGAGCAAGAGCCAGAAGAAGTCTCTCACTCGGACAGGGCGGCGACCTCACCTCCGGCGCGCTTTCCCAGAACGCGCTGACGGGCGGCGGCTCGGGCAAGAGCGGCTTGCCTTCCGGCATGCCCAAGAAGCTCTCGAGCAAGCTTCCGAAGGCCGTGCAGTAAACGGCAAAGCGCGGGCGGCGCCCGCGCTACTCTGCCGCTTCGCGGGCCAGGAAGCCGCCCGACTGGCGCGCCCACAGCTCGGCGTAGATGCCGCCGCGCGCCAGGAGCTCGCGGTGGCTGCCCTCCTCGACGATGCGGCCCATGTCCATGATCACCAGCCGATCCATGGCGGCAATCGTCGACAGCCGATGCGCGATGGCGATCACCGTCTTGCCGCTCATGAGGTTCATGAGCTGCTCCTGGATGGCCGCCTCGACCTCGCTGTCGAGCGCGCTCGTCGCCTCGTCGAGCACGAGGATAGGCGCGTTCTTCAACAGAACGCGGGCAATCGCGACGCGCTGGCGCTGGCCGCCCGACAGCTTGACGCCGCGCTCGCCGACGTGGGCGTCATAGGCTTTCCGGCCCTTGCCGTCCTCGAGCCCGAGAATGAACTCGTGGGCGTGCGCGCGCTCCGCGGCGGCGACGACCTCGGCCTCGCTTGCCCCCGTGCGCCCATAGAGGATGTTGTCGCGCACGGAGCGGTGAAGCAGGGACGTGTCCTGCGTCACCACGCCGATCTGCGCCCGCAGGCTGTCCTGGGTCACGTCGGCAATGTCCTGGCCGTCGATCAGGATGCGCCCGGCCTCGAGATCGTAAAAACGCAGGAGCAGGCTGACGAGAGTCGATTTTCCGGCCCCCGACCGGCCGACCAGGCCGACCTTCTCGCCCGGCTTGATCAGAAGCGACACCTCCTCGATGACGCTCTTCACCTTGCCGTAGTGGAAGCGCACGCCCTCGAAGCGGATCTCGCCCTTCGTCACGTGAAGCGGCTCGGCGCCGGGCGGATCGGTCACGTCGTAGGGCCGCGAGATCGTCTGCATGCCCTCGTGGACGACGCCGATGTTGTCGAAGATGCCGGCGACCGTGAACAGGATCCACCCCGACATGGCGATGATGCGGATCGCGAGCGTCGTCGTCACGGCGATGGCGCCCATCGACACCGCATCGAAGCTCCACAGCCAGAGCGCGAGCCCCGCCTGCGCAACGAGCAGCCCGCCGTTCAGCGTGTAGAGCACGAACTCCATGATCGTGAGATTGCGCAATGACGCCTGATGGCGCTCGAGATGGCCCAGCATCGCCTCGCGCGCATAGGCCTCCTCGCGCTCGGCGTGGGCGAAGAGCTTGACCGTCAGAATGTTGGTGAAGCTGTCAACGACGCGGCCCGTGAGCCATGAGCGGGCCTCGGACGCCTCCGTCGACAGTTTCTGAATGCGCGGCACGAAGATGCGCACGACGACCGCGTAGAGGCCGACCCAGACGAGAAGCGGCACGACGAGGCGCGCGTCCGCCTGCCAGAAGAGGACGAGCGCGCCGATGACGTGAACCGACATGTACCAGAGCGCATCGACGCACTGCACGACAGATTCGCGCAGCGCCGGCCCCGTCTGCATGATCCTCGTCGCGATGCGTCCCGCAAAGTCGTTCTGAAAGAAGCCGAGCGACTGGCTCAGGACGTAGCCGTGCGTCTGCCAGCGCACGCGCGTCGTCATCGGCCCGGTGATCATCTGGTTCTTGACGAGATCGTGCATCGTCGATACGGCCGGGCGGGCGATGAGCGCCACGAACGCCATGCCGGCGAGCGTCCAGGCGTGGTCGTCGAAGAATTGCGCCGGGTTGGCTGACGTGCGCATCATGTCGACGAGCCCGCCGACGAATGCCATCAGCGCGACCTCGATCAGCGAGCCAAAGAGGCCCACCACGAGCAGCACGGCGAAGGGCTTCCAGACCGGGCGGATGTAATGCCAGTAGAAGGCGGCGAGCCCCTCGGGGGGCTGGCTGCCGTCGCTGCGCGCAAAGGGATCAATCCTGGTTTCGAACCAGCGGAACATGGGCCTTTCCTTGGGGGCGCCTGGGCACGAAGGGAGCCCGCGGCCCCTTGCCGCCAGCTCGACTTCTTATTTCTCGTGGATGCGCGTATGCGCTAACCGTGCATCTGGTCAAAAGCATGACTAAGCCGCGAGATAAGGCATGAGCCACGAAGCGCAAGACCTCGAGCCCATGAAGGAGCGTGCGCGCCTGTGGTTCGAAACGCTGCGCGACGAGATCTGCACGGCCTTCGAGCGGCTCGAGACCGACCTTCCGGCCGGTGCGCCACTGTCCGAGGAGCCGGCTGGCCGTTTCGTGCGGACACCCTGGACGCGCCCGGCGCAAAAGGATGGCTCGGCTGGGGACGGCGGCGGCGTGATGAGCCTGATGCACGGGCGCGTGTTCGAGAAGGTCGGCGTTCACACCTCGACCGTGCAGGGCGAGTTCGCCCCCGAGTTCAGAAAGCAGATCCCGGGCGCCGAGGACGATCCGCGCTTCTGGGCCTCCGGCATCTCGCTGATCGCGCACATGCAGAACCCCAACGTTCCCGCCGTGCACATGAACACGCGCATGGTCGTGACCAGCAAATGGTGGTTCGGAGGCGGGGCCGATCTCACGCCCGTGCTGGCCCGCCGGCGCACGCAAGAGGATGCCGACACGCTCGCCTTCCACGCGGCGATGCATGGTGCCTGCGAGCCGCACAAGATTGCCGACTATCCCCGCTTCAAGGCCTGGTGCGACGAGTACTTCTATCTGCCGCATCGGGGCGAGATGCGCGGCGTCGGCGGCATCTTCTACGACTATCTCACTCCGCCTCCGGCCGAAGGGGGCTCAGAGGCCGCTTTCGCCTTCACGCAAGACGTGGGACGGGCCTTTCTCAGAGTCTACCCCATGCTCGTGCGCGGCAACTTCACGATGCCGTGGACGGAGGCGGACCGCGAGGAGCAGCTCGTGCGCCGCGGACGCTACGTCGAGTTCAATCTTCTCTACGACCGCGGCACGGTGTTCGGCCTCAAGACCGGCGGCAACGTCGAGAGCATTCTCTCGTCCATGCCCCCGGTCGTGAAATGGCCGTAGGCTGCGACGCCCGGCTAGGTAGGGACGCTCGGCGGATGCGGCCGGAACATGCCGCGCGGCCCTTCGACGAAGAGCACCGTGGCGAGCGCCAGGAGGCTCATCGCCAAATACCCGGCCGCGAGCGGCAGGACCGTTCCGTCGAAGGCATGGCCGACGACGAACGCGCAGAGGGCTCCTGCGCCCGTCGAGTAGAAGCCGATGAGCGACGAGGCGAGGCCCGCATTGTCGCCTTGCGGCTCCATGGCGAGCGCATTGAAGTTCGGGGCGATGAGCCCGAACAGGAAGAAGGTCAAGGCCGCCAGCGCGCAGAATAGGAAAAGCGTCGCGGTCCCTGTCCAAGCCGCAGCGGCGAGCGCCAAGGACGCAAGGGCGTAGGCGGTGAGGGCAGCGTGCGACACGAGGCGCATGCCGAGGCCCTCGACGATGCGCGAATTGGTGAACCCTGCAAGCGCCATGACCGAGGCTACGGCGCCGAAGGCGATGGGAAATCGGTCGCCGAGATCGTAGACGTCGACGAACACCTGCTGGGCGCTCGCCACGTAGCTCATGAGGCAACCGAACATGAAGCCGGCGGCGACCATGTAGCCCGTCGTCTGTCGCGTCCCCAGCACGGCCGCGAGCGAGCCGGCGAGACTTCGCGGCCGATGTGCGGGCGATAGGTCCGCCGTCTCGGGGAGCCGCCAGCTCGCCCAGGCCGCGCAGAGCATGCCGGCACCGAGCAGCAAGTCGAACGTCCACCGCCACGTGCCGATCGACATCAGCCCTTGCCCGAGCGCCGGCGCGACGACCGGAATCCAGATGAACACCATCATCACCAGGGAAACGACCCTGGCCATCTTCCGGCCGGAAAAAAGGTCGCGGACGATGGCGAGCGCCATGACGCGAGGCGAGGCCGCGCCGATGCCCTGCACGACGCGCGCTCCGAGCAGCAGTCCGAAGGTCGGCGCAAGAAGCGCCGCGATCGTGCCTGCGACGAAGATCGCAAGGCCCGCGAGCAGCACCGGCTTGCGTCCGAACCTGTCGGAGAGCGGTCCGTAGACGAGCTGGCCGGCGGAGAACCCGGCCACGTAGCTGATGACCACGACTTGGAGATCGTTGCCGCTCTCCACTCCGAGCGAATGGCCGATCTGCGGCAGCGCCGGCAGCATCACGTCGACCGAAAGGCCCGTGAGCGCCATCATGAACGCGATCAGCGCGACGAACTCCGCAAACGGTATGGGAAGGTTTGCCGCCGAGCCCGAGGGTTTGGTCCCGGCGTACCCTGTAAAATGCTGTGGCTTCATGATTGGAGCTGGCCGTTTGCTTCAAAGCCGCCGCGGGAGTTTTTTCCGACTGCGTGAGTACGGTTTAAAGCGTTGTTAACATGACCTTCGCTAATACTCACGCATTGATCGGCCACGACCCGATTTCTTCAGTCCATTGGGCCCGCCCGTTTGTCGCTTTTCCCAGCCGCTCGAGCGTGAGTGCATCTCCCTATGCGTCGGGCGCAGCGACACCTTGCCGTGGTTCTCATGCTTTCGCGCCGGACTCTCAGCCGACTCAGCCCGCCCCGCGCGCCTAACCCATCCCATTTATCCCAGGAGACCCTCTGATGTTCACGTCCAAATCGAACGAGCTCCAGGCCAAGCTCGACGCGCTCGACAAGTCGCAGGCCGTCATCGAGTTCAACATGGACGGAACGATCGTCACGGCAAATTCCAACTTCCTCGGCGCCGTCGGATACTCGCTCGAGGAAGTCCAGGGCAAGCATCACAGCATCTTCGTCTCCGACCAGGAGAAGACCAGCACCGCCTATCGCCAGTTCTGGGAAGCCTTGAACCGCGGCGAGTTCCAGGCAGCCGAGTACAAGCGCATCGGCAAGTTCGGCAAGGAAATCTGGATCCAGGCGACCTACAATCCGATCCTCGGCAGCAACGGCAAGCCGTACAAGGTCGTGAAGTTCTGCACCGACGTCACCAAGCGCAAGATGCAGACCGCTGACTACGAGGGCCAGATCGCGGCCATCGGCAAGTCGAACGCCGTCATCGAGTTCAATATGGACGGCACGGTCATCACGGCCAATGCGAACTTCCTCGGCGCCGTCGGCTACTCGCTCGATGAGATCCGCGGCCAGCACCACAAGATGTTCGTCTCCGATCAGGAAAGGAACAGCACCGCCTACCGCCAGTTCTGGGAAGCCTTGAACCGCGGCGAGTTCCAGGCAGCCGAGTACAAGCGCATCGGCAGGGGCGGCAAGGAAATCTGGATCCAGGCCTCCTACAACCCCATCTTCGACCTCAGCGGCAAGCCGTTCAAGGTCGTGAAGTTCTGCACCGACATCACCAAGCAGGTGCAGGACCGCATCCGCAAGGCGGCAATCCAGAAGACGATCGACGAGGATCTCGGCCTGATCGCCAGCGCCATCGCCCAGACGACCGATCAGGTCGGAAGCGCCGCCTCCTCCTCCAGCCAGACCTCGACCAACGTGCAAGCCGTCGCCTCGGCCGCCGAGGAGCTCGTCTCCTCCGTCAAGGAGATCAGCCGCCGCGTCGACGAGGCCGCACAGATCACCAACAAGGCCGTGGACCAAGGCCGGCGCACCAACGACATCGTCACCGGCCTGGCGGCGTCCGCCGACCGCATCGGCCAGGTCGTGAACCTTATCAATACGATTGCCTCGCAGACCAATCTGCTCGCCCTCAACGCAACGATCGAGGCGGCGCGGGCCGGAGACGCAGGCAAGGGCTTTGCCGTCGTCGCGACCGAGGTCAAGGCGCTGGCGAGCCAGACCGCCAAGGCCACGGCCGAAATCGCCGCGCAGATCACGACCGTCCAGAGCGGCACCAACGAAGCTGTCGCCGCGATCAAGGAGATCAGCGACATCATCGGCACCATCAACGACATCTCGACGGGGATTGCGGCCGCGGTCGAGCAGCAGGGCGCGGTGACGCAGGACATCTCGGCCAACATGCAGACGGCGGCGGCGGGCGTTCAGCTCATCACCGAGAACATGGGCAAGATTGCCGAGGCGACGCGTTCGGCCAACCAATCGACCCAGAAGGTGAAGGAGGCCTCGGTGGCTCTGGTCGCCTAGAGCCTTCCGGAGCTTCCGTTCAACCGGCCGGCGTCGCGAGACGCCGGCCCGCGCTTTTTCCGCTCGCACGCGCCGAGAGATATCGTTCTCCTGAGGAGATCACCGCCCCCTGACCGCGCCAGAAGCCGAATGCCTGCCGGGGGGCCGACATCCGGACCTCGAGCGCGGGATGCCTGCAGCTTGGGGGGCAGACATCGCGTAGAGGACGAAGGACGACGGCGCCATCCGTCGCCGCCGCCGTCGAGGACTCGAGGTCCCGCCCGGCCCGTTGCAAATTTGCAGCACCTGCCCCTGCGAAACAGCCACCCGTCTCTGCCTCACTGGGCCGCCTGGCTCTCGGCCGCCGCCTCGTCGAAGACCTCGGCGAACTCGATCGCGCCAACGTTGCCGATATTATCGGCCATGCGCTTGTCGAGCGCGGCGAGCAGCTCGGCGCTGGTTTTCCCGCGCACGATCGTATTGCGCCCATAGGCGTCGCGCTCGAAGAAGTTCGCCGTCGGCGCGTCGCGCGCCGCGCCCCGCATCATCTCGAGTCCCCTTCCGGGTCCAGCGAGGTTCATGAGCTCGATCTCGGCCCCGGTCAGCTCGCCCATTCCTGCGCGGTCGGCCATCTCCTTGAGCCCCTTGAGCTTCACGACCTGCAGCCACGGTCCAATGTCGGCGTCGAGGTTCAGCGCGTGAATGCCGAGCCCGCGCCCCGTCCGCGCGAAGGCGACGTGATCGTCCCACTTGTGCGGCACCGAGCGCGCGGCGGCGAGCATCTTGCGCAGCGCGGCTATTTTCGCGTCGAGCGCCGCGGCGCGCGCGGGATCGAGGTCGGGCGCCTTGCGCATGACCGTTAGACGCTCGAGAAAGTGGCTGCCGTGCTGCACCAGCTCGTCGGACGAGTTGGCGGCAAGCAGCTGCGCATAGCCGAGCGCGCTCGAGATCGGCTTGCCGGTCTTCTTGATCGGGTGAATGCCGGACACCATGTCGGCCGTGCCGAGCCCGCTCGTCTCGAGCGCATAGACGCGCAGGACCTGGTCCTTGGTCAGGCCCAGCGCAAGGGCCTCGCGGGCATAGCGGAGCTTGAACTCGCGCTCGGAGATACGCTCGGGCTCGAAGTTGTAATGCGCCTTGGCGTTGGCGATGAAATCCGCGAGCCCCGGAAGCTCGCGCGGAGGCTCCTTGCGCTTCTCCTCCAGCTTCGCCTGAAAGACGGCCCAGCGCTTGGCGAGGTCGGCCGAAAGCCCGGGACCGTCGTAGTCCGGGGGAAACGTCAGCACATAATCGTCGGGTCCGAGCGGCTCGCCGCGCGCCTTCTTGCCTCGGCGCAGGCTCCGCTTGTCGGAGACGGCGCGCCAATAGGCGTCGAGCTTCGCGTCGTAGGCGGCACGCGCCGCAATGTACTCTTCAAAGGTCTTGCGCTCGGGCGCAGCGAGACTGACCGCGAACTCTTTGGCCCCGCGCGCCGCCGAGACGGACGGCGCGGGCGCCAGGGCCGCGATCGCAAATGCGAGGGCCCAGCCGAACTGCCTGATTCTCTTGCCTGCCCTACCCGGCAAAGCCAAATCCCCAGCCTGCGTCTCGTCCGGCCTCTGGTAGCACCGGCCCCGAGCATAAACATGGCGGACCGCCGGCGGCCCGGGCCACGCAGGCGATTGGCAATCGAAAGCCGGCGGCGATCTTAGGCATGTTCGTTCCAGCGCGGCCGTTCAGCGACGAAGGTATGCCTTGTTCAAGCCCCGGATGCTATATTTCTCTCCATGCAGCTCACGGTCCCGCACGAGTCCGAGGCCCCTTTTAGCGCTGACGGTTTCCGCGCTGCGGCCCGGCGCCTAATTGCGCTCGCCTCGCCGGAAACGGGCGCACCCGCCCTCGTCAGGTCCGAGCGATTTCGACCTCAACCCGGAGCTGCGCCCGCACGCTCTCGCCGGGCGGCCCGCGGCGGTGCTGGTTCCCGTCATCGCGCGGGGCGATGTCACGCTCCTCTTCACTCAGCGCACCGACCACCTGCCGGCGCACGCAGGACAAATCGCGTTCCCCGGCGGAAAGATGGACGACGGCGACGACGGCCCCGTCGCGACGGCCCTGCGCGAAGCTCATGAGGAGATCGGACTGGACCCGGCCCTCGTCGAGCCGCTCGGGCTGCTCGATCCCTACCGCACGGGGACGGGCTACCTGATCACGCCGGTGGTCGCCCTGATCGAGCCGGGGTTCAGGCTTTCCCTCAACCGCAACGAGGTCGTCGACGCATTCGAGGTCCCGCTCGCCTTTCTCATGGACGCGCGCAATCATCAAACCCACGGGCGTGTTATTGGCGGGCGCGAGCGCCGCTTCCACGCCATGCCCTACGGCGAGCGCTTCATCTGGGGCGCGACCGCCGGTATCCTGAAGAACATGCACGAGAGGCTTTTCCGGACATGATCCGCGTCATCGTCGAGAATGTGCTCCTGTTCCTGCTGCCGACGCTGCTTTACCTCGGCTACGTGCTGCTCTCGCGCGCGCGGGCGGACGGGGGCGGCGACAAGGCGGAGACGGCGGGCGTGCTCGACGATGCGCCGCTGCTGTGGCTATTCGGGGCGGGCGCTCTCCTCGTCATCGTCACGCTCGTCGCTTTCGGCTCGACCACCGGCGGCAAGCCTGGTCAGCACTATGAGCCGCCGTCCCTCGAGGACGGCAAGATCAAGCCCGGCCACATCGATTAGGCTCCGCCGATCATGTCCTCCAATGACCAGGGCTTGCGCGCGCCGAGCCTCGCGGGCGCTCCCTGGCTCGCGCGGCCCGAGCCGGCCGCCGTCATCCGCGCCATTGCCGCCGGCGGCCATGACGCGCGCGTCGTCGGCGGCGCCGTGCGCAACGCGCTGCTCGGCGCCTGCGTCAAGGACATCGACATCGCGACCACGGCGTTGCCAGAGGAGGTCATCCGCCTCGCCGCTGCGGCGGGTCTGCGGGCGGTCCCGACGGGGATCGAGCACGGGACAGTGACGGTCGTCGTCGAGCACACCCCGATCGAGGTGACGACGCTCAGGCGCGACGTCGAGACCTACGGGCGCCATGCGAAGGTGACCTTCACCACCGACTGGGCCGAGGACGCGCGGCGGCGCGACTTCACCATGAACGCGCTCTACTGCGCGCTCGACGGGACGGTCTTCGATCCGCTCGGCGGCTACCGGGATCTCCACGCGCGGCGCGTGCGCTTCATCGGCGACCCCCACGACCGCATCCGCGAGGATTTCCTGCGCATTCTGCGCTTCTTCCGCTTCACGGCGGAATATTCCAAAGGCGCTCCTGATCCCGCGGGGCTCGCGGCGGCCGTCGAGTTGAGGGACGGCCTCGACCGACTCTCCGGCGAGCGGCTGCGCGCCGAGCTCCTGCGCCTCCTCGCCGCGCCGCGCGCGGTCGAGACCGTCGCCGAGATGGACGCCGCCGGCATCCTCTCGCACGTGCTCGGCAAGGCGGGCGATCCGGCACTCCTCGCGCGCCTGGCGGACATCGAGCGGGCCTTGAATAGAGCGCCCGACCCGCTGTTGCGTCTCGGCGCGCTGGCGGCCGCGCGGCCCGGCGATGCGCTCAAGCTGCGCGACCGGCTTCGGCTCTCGGGGGCCGAATTCGAGCGCCTCGCCCGCCTGGGCCTCGCCGACCGCGCTTTCGATCCGGCGGCGCCCGAGCGCGAGGCGAAAGAGTTCCTCTACCGGCACGGCACGGAAGCGTTCACCGACGGGGCGCTGGTCGCGTGGGCGAAGAGCGCCGATGCTCCGCAAGACAAGCCGCGCCGCGACCGCGCCGAGCTGCCCCACCGCTGGCGGGCGCCCGAGCTGCCGATCCGCGGCGCCGACGTGGTCGCCCTCGGCGTGCCGGAGGGTCCCCCCGTCGGACGCGTGGTGCACGCGTTCGAGGACTGGTGGATCAGGCACGAGTTCCCGTCCGACCCGGCATTGCTGGCCGCCGAGCTTGCAAGTCTCGCCAAGGCGGCGAGGACGTAGTTCGAGCTCCCCGCTTGCGGGGAGAGGGGAATCTTAACTCACGCGGGGTCCCTGCATCTCGCGCAGCGCAGCCTCGATCTTGCGCCACGTGTCGGCCTGCTCGGCATCGCCCTGCTGCTCGAAGGCGCGCGCCTTCTGCGCGGCCTCGGCCAGCGCCTTCATCCCGTGCGCGTCCATGAGCTTGCGGGCGTGGTCCTGAATTTCAACGGCACGCATCTGAGACCTCCGTTTGGCTCGGCTCCTCCCCGGCCCCCTTTTGCCCATGTGGGACCTCCGAGGATGAACGCAAGGTGCAGGGCCCTCGGCTTCCGCGCATTGACCCGGCGCAAGCGTCGAGTTGAAGCATCCGTCGCAACGAAAAAGCCCCGGCGCGGGGCCGGGGCTTTCCGATTTCGTACATAACGGGGGAAGGACTTAGAAGTCCATGCCGCCCATGCCGCCCATTCCGCCGCCGCCCATCGGCATGGCGGGGGCTTCCTTCTTCGGCTTCTCGGCGATCATGGCTTCGGTCGTGATGAGGAGGCCGGCGACCGAGGCCGCATCCTGGAGCGCGCAGCGCACGACCTTGGTCGGGTCGATGACGCCCTCGGCGACGAGATCGCCGTAGGTGCCGGTCTGGGCGTTGAACCCGAACTTGTAGTTCGAGTTCTCGAGGATCTTGCCGACGACGACGGAGCCGTCCTCGCCCGAGTTCTGGAAGATCTGACGCGCCGGGGCCTGGAGCGCCTTCCTCACGATGGTGATTCCGACCTTCTGGTCCTCGTCGTCGACTTTCAGCGCCTCGAGCGCCTTGATCGCACGCAGGAGTGCTACGCCGCCGCCGGGCACGATGCCCTCCTCGACGGCCGCGCGCGTCGCGTGGAGCGCGTCCTCGACGCGGTCCTTCCTCTCCTTCACCTCGACCTCGGTCGCGCCGCCGACCTTCAGCACGGCAACGCCGCCCGCGAGCTTGGCGAGCCGCTCCTGAAGCTTCTCGCGGTCGTAGTCCGAGGTCGTCTCCTCGATCTGCGCCTTGATCTGCTTCACGCGCGCCTCGATGTCGGCCTTCTTGCCGGCTCCGTCGACAATGGTCGTGTTATCCTTGTCGATCGAGACCCGCTTTGCCCTGCCGAGCATGTCGAGCGTCACGGTCTCGAGCTTGATACCGAGGTCCTCGCTGATGACCGTGCCGCCGGTCAGGATGGCGATGTCCTCGAGCATGGCCTTGCGGCGATCGCCGAAGCCCGGCGCCTTGACGGCCGCAACCTTCAAGCCGCCGCGCAGCTTGTTGACGACGAGGGTGGCGAGCGCCTCGCCCTCCACGTCCTCGGCGATGATGAGGAGGGGCTTGCCCGCCTGCACCACCGCCTCGAGCACGGGGAGCATGGCTTGCAGGCCGGAGAGCTTCTTCTCGTGGATCAGGATGTAGGGGCTCTCGAGCTCGGCCACCATCTTGTCGGCGTTGGTGATGAAGTAGGGCGAAAGATAGCCGCGGTCGAACTGCATGCCCTCGACTACGTCGAGCTCGGTCTCGAGGCTCTTAGACTCCTCGACCGTGATGACGCCCTCGTTGCCGACCTTCTTCATGGCCTCGGCGATCTTCTTGCCGATCTCGGTGTCGCCGTTGGCCGAGATGGTGCCGACCTGGGCGATCTCCTCGTTCGAGGTGACCTTCTTCGACTTGTCCTTGAGCTCCTCGACGACCTTGGCCACCGCCATCTCGATGCCGCGCTTCAGGTCCATCGGGTTGGCGCCGGCCGCGACGGACTTGGCACCCTCCTTGACGATCGCCTGGGCGAGCACGGTTGCCGTCGTCGTGCCGTCGCCGGCGATGTCGGAAGTCTTCGACGCGACCTCGCGCAGCATCTGCGCGCCCATGTTCTCGAACTTGTCCTCGAGCTCGATGTCTTTTGCGACGGTGACGCCGTCCTTGGTGACGCGGGGCGCGCCGAACGACTTCTCGAGCACGACGTTGCGGCCCTTGGGGCCGAGCGTCACTTTCACCGCATTGGCGAGAATGTCGACGCCGCGCAGCATTCGCTCGCGAGCATCTTGTGAAAATTTGACGTCCTTGGCTGCCATGTCAAACCAACTCCTAGCTGGATGGGAATAAGACTTTCACGAGTTGCGCAATTACGCGGCGGCTTTAACGGAGGCTTTTCCCTCGAGCACCCCGAGAATGTCGCTCTCCTTCATGATGAGCAGCTCCTGCCCATCGATCTTGACCTCGGTGCCACTCCATTTGCCGAACAGCACCCGGTCGCCGGCCTTGACATCGAGGGGGACAATCTTGCCGGCCTCGTCGCGGGCTCCGGGCCCGACCGCGATGACCTCGCCCTGTTGCGGCTTCTCCTTGGCGGTGTCGGGAATGATGATTCCCCCAGTTGTCTTCGTGTCCTCTTCGATCCGTTTCACGACGACGCGGTCATGCAAGGGACGGAACTTCATGTCTAACCTCTTGATTTAAGACAGATTCCCAGATTTCGCGGCGCCGACCGGCTGACAGCGGTTGGGCCGCGGCTGTGTTATGGGATTTGTTGTTAGCAGTGTCAAGGGTTGAGTGCTAGCGGCTGCAAAGTCAATGCGAAAATAGGGTGCATTTTGCGCCGGTGTCCGCCGCCAATTGGTGGCGTTTCCTTACCGTTTCACCCGCGATTTCCCGCCGGTCGTCTCCCGCGCCCGGATATGCTCGCCGGCGTTTAAGGCAGGAAGTTCCCGCCGCCGCCGTTCATTTCCGCGCGCTCCTGAATGGCGTTCGGCCAATGCCGGATTGTCCGCCTATAACCCGAAAGCCCGACCTATTCCGCGCGAAAGGCACAAAGGGTGAATTGACACGCGAAACTCGGATGTCAATTCCAGGCGTCGCCAGAGAAATTTCGCATCATGCGCCGATCGCCGGTCCCTGCAATTGGCGATCATAACACGCCATCACCCGCCCGGCGGCTACCGAACGGGTGGTTGCAAACTTCAGAATTCTCGCGCCGAACATCAGCCCTTGAGGACGAAATCGGCCATCTTCGCGCCTTTGTTGAGCTTGGCCACCAGCCAATTCGGCTTGCGGCCGCGCCCCGTCCACGTCTCGGTGCGATTATCCGGGTTCATGTATTTCACCGCTGCCGAGCGGCCGCGGCCCCGTCCGCCGAACAGCTCGTTTACGGAGAACCCCGCATTCTCGACCATCGAAGCGATCTTCTGCTTCACCTCGTGGCGCTCGCGATCCTTGGCCGCCGCCAAAGCCTTTTGCGCGCGGGCAATATGATCCGTGAGCTCCTTCACAGACATCTTGTCGTAGTTGATGCTAGCCATACGCTTGGAACCTCTCTTGGACACGGCGGTGAACCTCGGCAATCGGTCGGCCTTTATACGAACTTCCCCCGGCGATTGCATCGCATTTCTTCAGGATGTCGATAAGGGAAAGCGTTAATAGAATTATTGGCTAAACTGTCAAGCGCAACCTCGGCGAGAAATTGCGCTCCGCCCCAATTCTTCTGTTGATTGGCCCTTAAGCGCGCCCGCTCGCCGGGAGAGCGGCTACTCGCTCCTCAACGCCTCGATGGGATTGAGCCAAGCGGCCCGGCGCGCCGGAAAGAACCCGAAAACAATGCCGGTTGCCGCCGCCGCGCTCATGGCGAGGGCGAGAATGGAGGGCGCGACATAGACCGGCCAATCGGCCCCGTAAGCAATTGCAGCCGAGGCGAAAAGCCCGGCTGCAACTCCGATAATGCCGCCGAAGAGACACAACGTCACAGCCTCGACGAGAAATTGCAGGAGAATGTCTCGCCGGCGCGCGCCCACCGCCATTCTAAGGCCGATCTCGCGCGTGCGCTCGGTCACCGAGACGAGCATAATGTTCATGATGCCAATGCCGCCGACCACCAGCGAAATGACCGAGGTGGCTCCGAGAAGATAGCTGAGGGTGGTCAGAACCTCGCTTCTCGTGCGCATGAACTCGGCAAGATTTCGCACCGAGAAACTGTCCTCGGCGCCCGGCCGCACGCGGCGGCGCTCGCGCATCAGGGTTTCGATCTCTTCCTGCGCATCGGCGAGGTTGACGCTCGGGTCGAATTTCACGAACAAAGACCCGATCTGGTCATTCTGGACCTGGCTCTTGCCGACGACGCGCCCGCGCGCCGTCGTGATCGGCAGCAGCACCACGTCGTCCTGGTCGCGTCCCATGGCCGTCTGCCCCTTGGCTGCGAGCACGCCGACAACCTCGAACGGCACATTCTTGACGCGGATGATCGCCCCCACCGGGTCCTCGCCGGGAAACAGCTCCCGCGCCACCGTCTGCCCGATGAGCGCGACCTTGGCCGCGGCGCGCACGTCGTTCGGGGTCAAATCGCGGCCGCTCTCGATCATCCAGTCGCGCACCGCCGTGTAGTCGGCGTGCACGCCCGAGAACTGCGTCGTCCAGTTGGCTGCCCCGCGCACCACCGGCCCCGACCCGTTGAGCTGGCCCGAAATGCCGATGACGCCTGCAACCTTGTCGCGAATGGCGGCGAAATCTGCTTCCGAAAGCGGTACGTCGGTGCCGGCTCCGGACGAGCGCCCGCCCATGCGATTGGCGCCGGAGCCGACGACGAGCATGTTGGTGCCGAGCGCCGCGATCTGCCGCTCGACCTCGCTCGAGGCGCCCTGGCCCACGGCGACGAGAATGATCACGGACGCGACGCCGATGACGATGCCGAGCGTGGTCAGCACCGAGCGCAGGAGGTTGGCGCCGAGCGCGGTCAACGCGACGCGGAGGCTGTCGAGCAGGGTCATTCGGCGGCCTCCGCTAGTCCCGGCTGGCGCACGTCGTCGACGATATGCCCGTCGCGGAAGGAGATGCGCCGGCGCGCCCAGCCGGCGATATCGCTGTCGTGGGTGACGAGAACGACGGTGATGCCCTCAGCATTGAGGCTCGCGAAGAGCCGCATGATGTCGTCGGACGTCCTCGAGTTCGAGCGCGCCCGTGGGCTCGTCGGCCAAGAGGATCTTGGGATCATTGACGAGGGCGCGGGCGATCGCGACGCGCTGCTGCTGGCCGCCCGAGAGCTGGCGCGGATGATGATCGGCCCGGTTCGCGAGCCCCACCTGCTCCAGTCGGCGGCGGGCAAGGGCCTCGGCAGTCCTTGGGCCTGGGGTCGGCGTAGAGCAGCGGCAGCATGACCTGCTTCAGCGCCGGCGTGCGCGCCAGCAGATTGAACTGCTGGAACACGAAGCCGATCGTGCGGTTGCGCAAGTGGGCGAGCTCGTCGCCCGTGAGGCTCGAGATATCGCGCCCGTCGATATACAGGCGGCCCTCCGTCGGCACGTCGAGCGCGCCGATGAGGTTCATCATCGTCGATTTTCCGGACCCCGACGGCCCCATGATGGCGACGAACTCGCCGGCCTCGATGTCGAGCGACACGCCGTCGAGCGCGTGCACCTCCTCGCCGCCCATGCGGTAGGTCTTCCTCACGCCCTGGGCCCGGATGAGCGGCGTCCTCGGGAGAAGCGGCGCCGCGCTCATGACTTGGCCTCTCGAGTGCGCAGCACGACCGTCTCCCCCTCCTTCACGCCGCCGAGCACCTCGGTGAACTGGTCGTCGGCGAGCCCGGTGCGCACAAACCGGCGCTCGGGCGTGCCATCGGCCCCGAGCACCCACAGCGTCGCCGGCCGCACGAGCTCCCTGTCCTTTTTCCATTGCTCGTAACGCGGCCGCTGCTCGTCGCTGAGCAAGGGCAGAAGAGCCTGGTCGACGCGGGAGGCGACGCGCTGGCGCCTCGCCGAGGGATCGGCGGGGCCGGAGATGAGACGCCCCTGACTGCTCTCGCGCTCTTCGGCGGAGAGCTTCTCGAGCGCCTTGTTCACGGTGGCTTCCTGGGCGGCGGTCAAGCCGATCTCGGTCTTGAGGCGCTCGATCATGCGCCCATTGCGATCGCCACCGCCGGCCCCGTCGCCGCGCCGGTCGCTCTCCGCCGCCGTGCCCGCGCGCGGCTTGAAGCGGAAGGCGTCGTTGACCACCCGCAGCACGCCCTCGCGCTTGGCGGACTCGATCGATACGTTGGCGGTCATGCCCGGGAACAGCTTGCGGTCCTCGTTCGAGGCCTCGACGATGACGGTATAGGTGACGACGTTGTTGAGCTCGGTCGCCGCGAGCCGCACTTGCGTCACGCGGCCCTCGAACTGGCGCTCGGGATATGCGTCGACGGTGAACATGACCAAATTGCCCTCGGCCACCGCACCGACATCGGCCTCGCTCACCTGCGCCTCGATGCGGATGCGCGAGAGGTCCTGGGCGATTTTGAACAGCTCGGGGGCCTGCAGGCTCGCCGCCACCGTCTGGCCCGGATCGACCGTGCGCGAGATGACGGTGCCCTCGATGGGCGCGCGGATCTGGGTGCGCTCGAGGTCGATCTCGGCCTGGGAAAGCGAAGCCCTGCGCTGCTGGATGGTCGCCTCCGCGCTCGCGATCTGGGCTTGCGCGACTGTAATGTCGGCCCGCGCCACGTCGGCGTCTCGGGTGGCCGTGTCGAGCGCAGCCTGGGCGGCGAAGCCCTTGGCCGCGAGCGTCTCCTGCCGGACGGTATTGCGATCAGCCGCTTTCACGACGGCTTCGGCTTTGACGAGATAGGCCTTCTGGTTGGCGAGCGTTGCTTCGGCCGCCGCAAGGTCCGCCTTGGCCTGTGCGACGCGGGCGACGAAGGTCTTGTCGTCGATGGTCGCGAGAATGTCGCCGGGGGCGACCTCGCTGTTGAAGTCGGTCTTCACGTCCTCGATCTGCCCGGAGAGCTGCGAGCCGACGCTGACCGTGACCAGAGCTCGCACCGGCCCCGAGGTAGAGACGATCTTGCGGATCGCGCCCTTTTGGACTGTTGCAGTGTCGTAGACGAGACCGGTCCCCTGCCGTTCGGCGGCCGTGATCACCCACGCCACGGCGAGCCCGACGAGGGCAAGGGGTATGGCAAGCGTAAAGAGACGGCCGGTGAATTTGGTCATGGGATCCCTGGGGGGCGAAAAGGAATAGTCGGTAGCTCGTGAGGCATAACGGGGGCTTTCTCCCGCTTCCGTCGTGAATGTAGGGTCAAAGCCGGCCCGCTGCTAATTCGCCGGCGCCCGCGCCGCAGAGTTGCCTCATTGATGAATGCGACATGAATGGACCATTCAGAGAGGGTTCAGTGCCGGCCGTCTAGGGTGGCCTTACCCTGAGATCCTATCTTCCCCGGCGTGATCCACGGGGGCCGAGCGCTCAGGGTCGCTCGGCCCCTTTCTCTTTGCCTGCCTCCGGCTTTCCATGAGCTTGCCTCCGGCAATCTTTCCATGCGCTTGCCTCCGGCAAGACGTGCGCTCAGGGTCGCTCGGCCCCATTTCACGTTCATAAACGCTCCCGGCTCGGCTTTTCGGATCGGCGTCGCGAGACCATTGCGCAAGGCCCGACCCGGCCGCACCCGGAACCGGCGGCTCGGCCCGCATCGGGCCTTGAACGGAACTCCCCAAGTGGTAAGGCATTGTCCCACAAGCCCGAACCCTGACGCCGGAGACGCCCCCGTGACCCAATTCCAGCTCCCCCCTCTGACCTATGCTTACGATGCGCTCCAGCCCTACATGTCGGCGGAGACGCTGCAGTTTCACCACGACAAGCATCACCAGGCCTACGTCGACAATGCCAACAAGCTCATCGTCGGGTCGGGGCTCGAGGGCAAGTCGATCGAGGAGATCTGCAAAGCCGCCTACGCCGGCAAGAACCAGGGCCTCGTGAACAACGTCGGCCAGGACTTCAATCACATTCATTTTTGGCTTTGGATGAAGAAGGGCGGGGGCGGCAAGAAGCTCCCCGGCACGCTCGAGCGGCTGGTCGCCGAGTACGGCGGCTTCGACAAGATGAGGGCCGATTTCATCAATGCGGGCGTGACGCAATTCGGCTCGGGGTGGGCCTGGCTGCAGCTCAAGGACGGCAAGCTCGAGGTCGCGAAGACGCCGAACGGCGAGAACCCGCTTATGCA
Source organism: uncultured Alphaproteobacteria bacterium (assembly GCA_963699485.1). Taxonomy (GTDB): domain Bacteria; phylum Pseudomonadota; class Alphaproteobacteria; order Rhizobiales; family Hyphomicrobiaceae; genus Hyphomicrobium_C. The sequence continues at coordinate 171,928 of CAVOUC010000029.1, forward strand.
CGGCGCCCAGCCCATTCTCGGCTGCGACGTGTGGGAGCACAGCTATTACATCGACTATCGCAATGCGCGCCCGAAGTATCTCGAGGCCTGGTTCGACAACCTCGTCAACTGGGACCACGTCGACGAGATGATGGGCTGACAATCCCCCTCTCCCCATGCCGTGACCGGCATGGGGAGAGGGGAATTGAGGGACGCCGCCTTCGTGTGCGAACCTTTTACCGGCTGCGGCCGGTCAGCGACTTGACGATGATATTCTTGATCGTGGTCGCGATCGTGCGCGAGATCGAGCGCTGAAAGTCGCGGCCGATCATCTCGCCCATGCCCTGGCGCGGACGCCCGCCCTTCCCCTTGCCGGCCGATGACCCGCCGCCAAAGATGACGTCGCCCCAGCTGCCGCCGCTGTCGCCCTCCTCGGCCGTGCCCTGCGAGCGCCTCGCAAGCCTCTCGTGCGCGCTGTCGCGGTCGACCGCCTCCTCGTACTTGCCGTACACGGGGCTGTATTCGATGACGCTCTGGCGCTCGTCCGCCGTGAGCGGGCCGATGCGCCCGTCGGGCGGCCGGATCAAGGTCCGCTGCACGATCGACGGCTCGCCCTTGTTCTCGAGCGTGGAGACGAGGGCCTCGCCGACCTTGAGCTCCATGATGACGCGCTCGGTGTCGAGGGCGGGGTTCTTGCGGAACGTCTCCGCCGCCGTGCGCACGGCCCTCTGCTCCTGCGGCGTGAAGGCACGCAGCGCATGCTGGATGCGGTTGCCGAGCTGGGCCGAGACCGAGTTCGGCACGTCGAGCGGGATTCTGCGTGATGAAATAGACGCCGACGCCCTTCGAGCGCACGAGGCGGGCGATCTGCTCGATGCGCTCCAGGAGCGCCTTCGGCGCGTCGTCGAACAGGAGATGCGCCTCGTCGAAGAAGAAGACGAGCTTGGGCTTGGGAGGATCGCCGATCTCGGGCAGCGACTGCCAGAGCTTGGTCAGCATCCAGAGCAGGAACGTCGCGTAGAGCCGCGGCTTCTCCATGAGCTTGTCGGCGACGAGGATGCTGATGACGCCGCGCCCGTCGGGAGCCGTGCGCATGAGGTCCTTGATGTCGAGGGCGGGCTCGCCGAAAAATTGCTTGGCTCCCTGCTGCTCGAGCACGAGCAGGCGGCGCTGGATCGAGGCGACCGAGGTTGCAGCCACGTTGCCGTACTTGGCCATGAGCTCCTTCGAGCGCTCGGAGACCGAGGTGATGAGCGAGCGCAAATCGTCGAGGTTTATGACCGGCAGCTTATCGTCCTCGGCGACGCGGAACGCGATGTTCAAGACGCCCTCTTGCACCTCGTTGAGCTCGAGCATGCGCGAGAGCAGAAGCGGTCCCATGTCCTCGACCGTCGCCCGCACCGGGTGGCCCTCTTCGCCGAACACGTCCCAGAAGATCGTCGGATAGGCCCGCTGTTTCCAGTCGCTGCCGAGCCCGACCTCCTCGGCGCGCTTCACGAGAAAGTCCTTTCGCTCGCCGACGGCGGCGATGCCCGAGAGGTCGCCCTTGATGTCGGCGGCGAACACCGGCACACCCGCGGCCGAGAAGCCTTCGGCGAGCACCTGCAGCGTCACCGTCTTGCCGGTGCCGGTCGCGCCGGTGACGAGACCGTGCCGATTGGCAAGCTTGAGATCGAGGTACTCGGGCTTCACACTCTTGCCGAGGAAGATCTTTCCGTCCTGCATCACCGACTGCGTCATGACCTGCTCCGGGATTGCCGCCTCGACCGACGACCGACTCGCGCGATCCGATCAGCGGCCGTCATTACATGCGCCGACCTTCGTTGCAAACGGCAGTTGCATGGCCGACAGCGCGAGCATAGCGCAATCCTCCAACGAGGCTAAGGCCTTGGGCGGCTGGAGCTTTCCTTAATGCGGCCGTGTCGGCGTGCCGCGAGCGCGAAGCGCCATTTTTACGTGCGCCCGCCCCATCTTCCCCCTATAGGAACACTACTGTCGGGGCTCGAATCCGACAGGTTCACGACAGCGAGAACGAGGGTCAGGGACGCTCATGACGGCCGGCGCCAAAGAGGATACCGCTGGGATCGAAAAGCTTGCCGCGGGCTTTCCGGCGCCAACGCGCGAGGCGTGGCTGGCGCTCGTCGGCAAGGCCCTCAACGGCGCCGATTTCGACAAGATGCTGACCGCGCGCACGGCCGACGGCATCCGTATCGAGCCCATCTACACGCGCGCCGATGCGCTGGCCGGCGCGGCCACCGCACTCCCCGGAGCGGCGCCGTTCACGCGCGGAACCTCGCGCAGCGTCGACGGTCTCGGCTGGGAGATCCAGCAGATCGTCGCCGACAGCGACCCGTCGGCGGCTAACCGCGTGGCGCATCGGCGAGCTCGAGGGTGGTGCCAACGGGATCATCCTGCAAGCTCGAGGCCCCAGGTCAGTTCGGCACCCGCGTGAGGAGCGCCGACGACATGGCGGCCGTTCTTTCCGGCATCGAGCTCGAGCTCGCACCCGTTCAGCTCGCGGCCGGGCTCGGCGGGGCGGAGGCCGCGCGCCATTTCCTCGCCGCCATGAGCCGCGCCGGCGCGCGGCAGGGGAAGGCGCGAGGTTTCCTCAACCTCGATCCCATCGGCACGATGGCGCGCTTCGGAACGCTTCGGGCGCCGATCGACAAGTCGCTCGCCGAGGCGATGGCGCTCGCCGTCGAGGGGCGCGCGGCCGAGCCGCGGCTCAAGACCGTGCGCGCCGACGGCACGATTTATCACGAGGCCGGCGCGAGCGAGGCCGAGGAGCTGGCCGCGCTCGCGGCAACGCTCGTTGCCTACCTCAGGACATTCGAGGCGGCCGGCACCGCCCCAGACGAGGCGATGGCCCACATCTCTTTCGCCCTTGCCGCGGACACCGACCAGTTCATGACGATCGCCAAGCTTCGCGCCGCGCGCCGGCTCGTCTGGCGCATCGCCGAGGCGGCGCACGCCGGTCCTTCAGCCGCCAAGCTGCATCTCACCGCCGTCACCTCGCAGAGGATGATGAGCAAGCGCGATCCTTGGACCAACATCCTGCGGGCAACGCTTGCCTGCGCCGGGGCGGCGCTCGGCGGGGCGGACGCGATCACGGTGCTGCCCTTCACCTGGGCGCTCGGCGCTCCCGATGCGTTCGCCCGCCGCCTCGCGCGCAACGTCCAGATCGTGCTGCAGGAGGAATCCTCCCTCGGCCGCGTGCTCGACCCGGCGGGCGGCTCCTGGTACGTCGAGAAGGCGACCGACGAGCTGGCGAAGACGGCGTGGGACGCTCTTTCAGGAGATCGAAGCGGGGGGCGGCATCATCGGCGCGCTCGGGTCGGGGTTCATGCAGGAGAGAATTGCCGCGACGGCGGCGGCGCGCGCGAAGGCCATCGCCATGGGCCGGACCGAGCTCACCGGCGTCTCGGCGTTCCCGCTGCTCGGCGACGACGGCGTCAAGGTCGCGCCCCATGCTCCGGCCCCACCGCTCAACGGCAAGCCGCTCGTGCGCCCGCTGCTGCCGCACCGCTTGGGCGAGGCTTTCGAAGCGCTGCGCGATTTGGCGGACGCTCACGCCGCCAAGCAGGGCACACCGTTTCAGGTATTCCTCGCCTCGATCGGCGCCGTCATCGATCACACGGCGCGCTCGACCTGGATCAAGAACTTTCTCGCTGCCGGCGGCATCGAGGCGCTCTCGAGCGACGGCTACAAGGACGCGGCCGAGGCGGCGCGTGCTTATAGGGCCTCCGGCGCGGCCGCGGCCTGCATCTGCTCCTCGGACGCGCTCAACGCCCTTCACGCCGAGGCGACCGCGAGCGCGCTCAAGGCGGCCGGAGCGAAGCTCGTCTTGATGGCGGGCCGTCCCGGCGAGCGGGAGGCGGCGCTCAAGGCGGCCGGCGTCGATCAGTTCCTTTTCGCCGGCCAGGATGCGGTCGCGACCCTCAGGGGTCTGCAAGGAGCGCTCGATGGCTGAGGCGCGCACCCCCGTTCTTACCGGCGGTTGCCAGTGCGGCGCCGTGCGCTTTGCCTGCTACAATCAGCCCAGAGGCATTGCGATCTGCCATTGCCGCATGTGCCAGAAGGCGGTCGGCGGGCCGTTCGCGTCGCTCGTCGACGTGCGTCTCGAGGACTTCGCGTGGACCCGCGGCGCGCCGGCGGCGTTTCGCTCCTCCTCGCTCGCCGAGCGTGACTTCTGCGCCAAGTGCGGAACGCCGCTCGGCTATCGCGAGATCGGCGGATCGCTGATTTCGCTCACCACCGGAAGCTTCGACGCGCCGAGCCGGGTCGTGCCCACCGTCGAGGTCGGCATCGAATCGAAGCTCGGCTGGACCGTGGGTATTGCGCATTTTCCGGGCAAAACGACGGCCGAATCCTCCGACGCAGAGAAGCTCGCCCGCATTGTCAGCTACCAACATCCCGATCATGATACCCCGAGCGACTGGAAGCCGCCGACGCGAGAGACCTGAGACTTGATGACCCGCATTCCCGACTACACGCAGATCACGCTCGAGACCAAGAGCAAGGCCAACGGGTTCTCCCATCACGGCGGCGGGGTTGCCGCGCCCGAGCGAGCCCGCGCCCGAGCTTTGGACCACGCCCGAAGGCATCGCGGTGAAGCCCGTCTACACCGGCGCCGACACGGCCGGGCTCGACTTCCTCGACACCTGGCCCGGCATCGCGCCGTTCGTGCGCGGCCCCTATCCGACCATGTACGTCACCAGTCCGTGGACCATCCGCCAGTACGCGGGCTTCTCGACGGCCGAGGACAGCAATGCCTTCTATCGGCGCAACATCGCGGCGGGCCAGAAAGGCCTCTCCGTCGCCTTCGACCTCGCGACCCACCGCGGCTACGACTCTGACCACCCGCGCGTGCGCGGCGACGTCGGCATGGCGGGGGTCGCGATCGATTCAATTCTCGACATGCGCACGCTCTTCGGCGGCATCCCGCTTCAGGAGATGACCGTCTCCATGACGATGAACGGCGCCGTGCTGCCGGTGCTTGCCCTCTTCATCGTCGCGGGCGAGGAGCAGGGCGTGCCGGCGGCCAAGCTCGCGGGCACCATCCAGAACGACATCCTCAAAGAGTTCATGGTGAGGAACACCTACATCTATCCGCCCGAGCCCTCGATGCGGATCGTGTCCGACATCTTCGCCTACACGTCGGCCAACATGCCGAAGTTCAACTCGATCTCGATCTCGGGCTACCACATGCAGGAGGCAGGGGCGACCGCCGACCTCGAGCTCGGCTACACGATCGCCGACGGCCTCGAGTACGTGCGCGCCGGGGTCGCGGCCGGCCTCGACATCGACGCGTTTGCTCCGCGGCTGTCGTTCTTCTGGGCGATCGGCATGAACTTCTTCATGGAGATCGCCAAGATGCGCGCCGCGCGCCTTCTATGGGCGAAGCTCATCCGCGACGAGTTCGCCCCGAAGGACCCGCGCTCGCTCTCGCTCAGGACCCACTGCCAGACCTCGGGCTGGTCGCTCACGGCCCAGGACATCTTCAACAACGCGACGCGCACCTGCATCGAGGCGATGGCGGCGACGCAAGGGCACACGCAGTCGCTGCACACCAATGCTCTCGACGAGGCGATCGCGCTCCCGACCGACTTCTCGGCCCGCATCGCGCGCAACACGCAGCTCTTGATCCAGCAGGAGAGCGGCACGTGCCGGCCCATCGATCCGTGGGGCGGCAGCCACTTCATCGAGCGCCTCACCTACGACCTGGCCTTGAGGGCGATGGCCCGCATCGACGAGGTGGAAAAGCTCGGCGGCATGGCGAAGGCAATCGCGGCCGGCATCCCGAAGATCCGCATCGAGGAAGCAGCCGCGCGCACGCAGGCGCGCATCGATTCCGGCAAGCAGACGATCGTCGGCGTGAACAAGCTGCGCGTGACCGACGAGGCCAAGATCGAGCTGTTGAAGGTCGACAACCGCTCCGTGCGCGAGCAGCAGATCGCCAAGTTGAAGCGTCTTCGCGCCGAGCGCAACGAGGCCGAGGTCAAGGCGGCGCTCAGCGCGCTCACGATCGGCGCGGCCGGGCACGCAAACCTGCTCGACCTCTGCGTCCAGGCGGCGCGCGCCAAGGCCACCGTCGGCGAGATGTCGGACGCGATGGAAAAGGTGTTCACCCGCCATCGGGCGGAAATTCGCGCCATCTCTGGCGTCTACCGATCGGAGGCGGGAGCCATGAACGACGACGTGGGCAGCGTCATCAAGCTTGCCGCCGAGTTCGAGAGGAACGACGGGCGCCGCCCGCGCATCCTGATCGCGAAGATGGGCCAGGACGGCCACGACCGCGGCCAGAAGGTGATCGCCTCGGCCTTTGCCGATCTCGGCTTCGACGTCGACATCGGGCCGCTGTTCGCCACCCCCGACGAGGCCGCCCGCCAGGCGGTCGAGAACGACGTGCACGTGATCGGCGTGTCGACGATGACGGCGGGGCACCTGACGCTGGTGCCGGACCTCAAGGCGGCGCTGGCGAAGGAAGGGCGCGACGACATCATGATCGTCGTCGGCGGCGTGATCCCGCCGCACGATTACCAGGAGCTCTACGATGCCGGCGCCAAGGCGATCTTCGGGCCGGGCACCAACATCCCCAAGGCCGCCGCCGACCTGATCATGAAGCTCAACGAGAAGCTCGGCTATTCACGCGCGGCGGCGGAGTAGCCGGCGGCGAACACCTCTCATTATGGCAAGCATGCCGCGGAGTAGAATAAGTAGGTAGACCGGTGTCCACTTTCTTGGAGTTGGTCGGCCATGTCTTCTGATAATTGGAAAAAGCGCGAGGAAGAGCTGCGCAAGGTACCACCACGACCGGTCAATCGAGCAGAATGGCCGGAAGGTGTGCGCACTGTCGGGCTAGACGAAATGAACGCGATCGGCGTCGACGCTCAAGGCATGCTCTATTGGCACGGCAAGCCCGTTGCGCTTCGTCGTATTGAGTTGCGCGGTTGGGAATTTTGGTTCGCACTACTTGCCACAATCGGCGCGTTCTTTTCGGATCTCGCAGCTATGTTTCCTGCTGCCTACAGCAATCCAGGGGCTATTCGGTTGAGGTTCATCCTTTAGATGCATCCATCAACATCGCCCTCCCGCCAACGTCATCCCGGCGGAGGCCGGGACCCACGACACGCATGCACAGGGGCGTGAGCGGAATGAGGCAATGCGCGGCCGCGTATGCTTCTTCACTAAGAGAGACTGCTGAAGCTGGCGGGGATGGCCGCCTCCGCGGCCATGACGGCATGGGGGGAGGCAAGCGGATCGCCCAACCACAAACGTCATTCCCGCGGAGGCGGGAACCCACGACACGCATCCACAAGGGCGTAAGCGAAATGAGGCAATGCGTGGCCGCGTCGAATGTTCCTTCACTAAGAGAGGCAGCCGAAGCTGGCGTGGATGGCCGCCTCCGCGGCCATGACGGCATGGGGGAGGCAAGCGGATCGCCCAACCACAATCGTAATTCCCGCGGAGGCGGGAACCCACGACACGCATCCACAAGGGCGTAAGCGAAATGAGGCAATGCGTGGCCGCGTCGAATGTTCCTTCACCAAGAGAGCATGCTGAAGCTTGCGTGGGTCCCGACCTTCGTCGGGATGACGGAGATGAGTTGGACGGGTCCATCGAGGATTGGCAGCGATGAAGGAGAGCGACCGCTACGTAAAGATCGTCGAGTGGTCCGAGGAGGATCGAGCCTATGTCGGCAGCGCACCGGGCCTAATCTACGGCGGCTGTCATGGCGACGACGAACGCCAGGTTTTCGACGAGCTGTGCCGGATCGTCGATGAGGCCATCCGCCTTTACAAGGAGGACGGTAAGCCGCTTCCGCCCGGGACCTCTGGTCGCGACCTCGCCAATACGCTTGACCGAGTGGCGTAGCCCGCGGGCGAGGCAAATAGCCCACCAACCAACGTCATCCCCTCTCCCCATCGAAGTCGATGGGGAGAGTGGTTAGGGTGAGGGGCAGACGAGCCACAGGGCAAGCGGCGACCCCTCACCCCATTCCTCTCCCCGCTGAAGCAAGGAGAGGGAGCAATAGCGCTCACAACGGCCACGCTGCCCCCGTTGTCTCGGGCGGCGATCCCACCCATAATCCACGCCAGGGGAACGACACGGGACCGGTGGCCTCATGGCCGAGAAGACGCTGTCCGAGCTCCTGCTCGAATCCGAGATAAAGTGCCGCAACATGGATGCGCCGCTCGCCGAGCGGCTGCAGGCGTTCGCCGACGACGTGCGCAAGATCAATGCCGAGTTCGCTGCCGTCGTCGACCGCATGGTCGAGCGCTTGCGGGAAAGCGGCACCGGCGAGGACGCGCCGAAACCCGGCGAGGAGATGCCCGACTTTCTCCTACCCGATCAGACGGGGCGACTCGTCAGCCTGGACGAGCTCATCGCCAAGGGGCCCGTGGCCATCGCCTTCCACCGCGGCAACTGGTGCCCCTATTGCCGCATCACCGCGAGCGCGCTCGCCGCCGCCTATCCGGAAATCAAAGCGGCAGGCGCCTGCCTCATCGCCATCACGCCCGAGCGGGAGCGCTTCAACGCCGAGCTCAAGGCCGGGGCGAAAGCCGATTTCCCGGTGCTCTCCGACATGGACAATGCTTACGCGTTGTCGATCAACGTCGCGTTCTGGGTCGGCGAGGAGAAGAAGCGCTACATGAAGGCCGCCGGCTGGGACATCGGGCCCTACCACGGCAACGACTTCTGGACGCTGCCGATCCCGGCAACCTTCGTCGTCGGCGAGGATGGGCGCATCAAGGCGCGCTACATCGATCCCGACTACCGCCGCCGCATGCCGGTCGAGGACCTCGTCGCCGCGCTCCGAGCTTGATGGTCCCAACCCGACGTTCTGGAAATGCCCCTCACCCTAACCCTCTCCCCGTAAGAACGGGGAGAGGGGATTATGTCTCGGCACGTCGCCGATGCGGTTCCCCCTTCCCCCTCTCCCTTGCGATGGGGAGAGGGTTGGGGTGAGGGGCAAAAATAGAAGGGTAGTCCGCAAGCTCGGCGACGGAGGCCTACTCGTCCTTGCGGCGCGGCACGCTCGGCACGGCACCCGACGGGACGGCCGGGCTTGTCCTTCTTGTCCTTGGGACCGGGCAGCGCCTTCCGCACGGTCGCCTCGACGAGCGCGGTCTCCGCCTCGTCCTCGTCGTCCTCGTCTCTGGACCGCGGCTTCTTCGCCGGATCGGCCGGGATGAACTCGAACGCGAGCTTCGACTCCGCGCCCTTGCCCTCGACGACGACCTTGACCGTGCCGCCGTTCTCGAGCTTGCCGAAGAGCAACTCGTCGGCGAGCGGCTTCTTCACGTGCTCCTGGATGATGCGCGCCAAGGGCCGGGCGCCGAACTTGTCGTCGTAGCCCTTGGTTCCGATCCAATCCATGGCCTCGTCGGACAGCTCGATCATCACGCCGCGGTCGGCAAGTTGAGCCTCGAGCTGGAAGATGAACTTCTCGACCACCTTGGCGATGACCTCGGGCGGGAGGCTCGCGAAGGCGATCACCGCGTCGAGCCGGTTCCTGAACTCGGGCGTGAACATGCGGTTGATCACGTCCGTGTCCTCGCCCTCGCGCTTGTCGCGGTTGAAGCCCATGGGCGCCTTCGTCATTTCGGAGGCCCCCGCGTTGGTCGTCATGATGAGGATGACGTTGCGGAAATCGACCGACTTGCCGTTGTGGTCGGTGAGCTTGCCGTGGTCCATCACCTGCAAGAGGATGTTGAAGAGATCCGGGTGCGCCTTCTCGATCTCGTCGAGGAGCAGCACGCAATGAGGGTGCTGGTCGACGCCGTCGGTGAGCAGCCCGCCCTGATCAAAGCCGACATAGCCCGGCGGCGCGCCGATCAGCCGCGAGACGGTGTGCTTCTCCATGTACTCCGACATGTCGAAGCGCAGGAGCTCGACACCCATCAGCGCCGCGAGCTGCTTGGCAACCTCCGTCTTGCCGACGCCGGTCGGGCCGGAGAAAAGATAGCAGCCGATCGGCTTTTCCGGCTCCCGCAGCCCGGCACGCGCAAGCTTGATCGCCGCCGACAGCGCCACGATTGCCTTGTCCTGGCCGAAGACGAGCCGCTTCAGATCCTTCTCGAGATTGGCGAGCACTTCCGCGTCCGACTTGGTCACGGTCTTGGGCGGAATGCGCGCCATCGTCGCGACCGTCGCCTCGACCTCCTTGACCGTGATCTTCTTCTTGCGCTTGCCCTCGGGGACAAGCATCTGCGAGGCGCCGGTCTCGTCGATCACGTCGATCGCCTTGTCGGGCAGCTTGCGGTCGTGGATGTACTTGGCCGACAGCTCGACCGCGGCCTTGATGGCCTCGCCCGTGTACTTGAGCTTGTGGAACTCCTCGAAGTAAGGCTTCAAGCCGCGCAGGATCTCGATCGAGTCCTCGACGGTGGGCTCCTTGATGTCGATCTTCTGGAACCGGCGCACGAGCGCGCGGTCCTTCTCGAAGTGCTGGCGGTACTCCTTGTAGGTGGTCGAGCCGATGCAGCGCACGGTACCCGACTGCAGCGCCGGCTTGAGCAAGTTCGAGGCGTCCATGGCGCCGCCCGACGTTGCGCCGGCGCCGATGACGGTGTGGATCTCGTCGATGAACAGGATCGCGCCGGGATAGTTCTCGATCTCCTTCATCACGGCTTTGAGGCGCTCCTCGAAGTCGCCGCGATAGCGCGTGCCGGCGAGCAGCGCGCCCATGTCGAGGGCGAAGATCGTGGCGCCCTTCAACACCTCCGGCACCTCGCCCTTGATGATCTTGCGCGCGAGCCCCTCGGCGATCGCCGTCTTGCCGACGCCCGGATCGCCGACGAACAGCGGATTGTTCTTCTGGCGGCGGCACAGCACCTGGATCGTGCGCAAGACCTCGGTCTCGCGCCCGATCAGCGGGTCGATGCGCCCGTCGCGCGCCTTCTTGTTCAAGTTCACGCAATAGGTGTTGAGCGCGTCCTGGCCGGGCTTCTTCTCCTCGCCGGCTTCCGTCGCCTGGTCCTCGTCGATGCCGCGCACCTGGCGCGGCTCGGACATGCCGGGCCGCTTGGCGATGCCATGGCTGATGTACTGGACCGCGTCGAAGCGGGTCATCTCCTGCTCCTGCAGGAAGAAGGCGGCGTGGCTCTCGCGCTCGGCGAAGATCGCGACGAGCACGTTGGCCCCCGTCACCTCCTCGCGCCCCGAGGACTGCACGTGCACGACCGCGCGATGGATGACGCGCTGGAACCCGGTCGTCGGCTGGGCCTCGGCCGAGCCCTTGTGGACCAGGCTCGCGAGCTCCGCGTCGAGATATTCGGTGACGCGCGCGCGCAGCTGATCGAGATCGACGTTGCAGGCGCGCATGACGGCAGCCGCGTCGCGATCGTCGATGAGGGCGGCGAGAAGATGCTCGAGCGTCGCGAACTCATGGCTGCGCTCGTTCGCGTATTGGAGCGCGCGATGAAGGGCGGTTTCGAGACTCTTCGAGAATGACGGCACGGGAACCTACTCTTTCTCCAGGGTGCACTGTAGAGGATGGCCGTGCTGGCGCGAGAAGTCCATGACCTGCGTCACCTTGGTCTCGGCAACCTCGTAGGTGTAGACACCACAAATGCCGACCCCCTTGTGGTGAACATGCAGCATGATTCTCGTCGCCTCCTCACGCCCCTTGCTGAAATATTTCTCCAGCACCAGTACGACGAATTCCATCGGCGTATAGTCGTCGTTAAGGAGAAGGACCTTGTAGAGGCTCGGCTTCTTCGTCTTCGGGCGCGTCTTGGTGACGAGCCCTGTCTTGCCTTCTTCGTCTCGGTCGCCGCCGGGGGTGCCCTTGCCAGCCATGGTGAAGTCCGCCGTCATCGCCCCGTGTTCGCCTTCGCCCTCATCACGGACCGGTTTGACCTCGCCGTGTGAACAAGCCTCATTCCGCCCTCGCAGCGCGGCCATTCTGTTCGAGCATTTTTACGCAACTCACCGCGCCCTGCAATTCCCCGCCCGACATTGCTCGGCGTGTGCGACTTCGTTTCGCGCAACGCTGCCACACGAGCGGCAAATCACAACATGAGGATGCATCGGGTCACAAAAAAGGCCCGGGGGCTTGCCCGGGCCTTGACTCGCTCGCTGGCGCGCGGCTCGCGGCGCTCAACGCCCGTTCTGCATGGCCCGCTCCACGGGCTTGTAGGCGTCTTTGGCGAGATTCGTGTACATGCTGCCCATCTTAGTCATCTGGTGCATGTAGTCGTCGTAGGCGCGCTTGGCGTAGTTCGCCTGGATCTCGAGGGCCTGCTCGAGCGACTTGGCGCCGAGAAGCTTTTCGAAGGTCGCCGTCCCGTCCTCGAACGCGCGGCGCGAGTAGTCGCTCATTTCGGCGGCGATCGCCTGCCAGCTCTTGTTCCAGTCGCCGATCGCCTTCATGGCGGCATCCATGTTGCCCTGGCCGAGCTTTTGGAAGTCTTGGAAATTGTTGATCATGATGAAGCCTGCATCGTTGCTGTACGAGAGGGGGTGCGCAAGGGGTGCTTTGCGGCTTTACCAATAGTCGCACTGCACAATTTTTTCAAGTGGTCGCTGCGACGCACAACGCCTTGGTGCACTTCCTTAACCACTTGGCAGCCGGGCTAGGTTAGGCTCGACCGCCGCGGGCCAGGAAAGCCGGGCGGCCGGGGGCGCCCCAAAGCCGCCCAATAATCGTGGGCTAACATACGCTTGCGGCGTCCGGCGGGGCGCCCAGCATCCAGCATGGAGCAGCGGGGGGTCTACTGCCGCGCGGCTCAAAGTCGACCTCGATGGCCCGTTGCGCGCCGAGAGGGATGGACCGGGCAACGAGGGTTAGAGTCCTTTGGCAGGGAATGGGCTCAAGACGCTGATCGCCGCCGGGGCCCTTCTCGGGCTCGCCGTCGCCGCGGCACCGGCCTCGCAGGCCGAGGTCCTCTCCGCGTCCATCGTCGTCGACGCCAATACGGGCCAGGTCCTCCACGAGCAGTCGGCCGACTCCCCGCGCCACCCGGCGTCGCTGACCAAGATGATGACGCTCTACCTCGCCTTCGAGGAGATCGAGCAGGGGCGGCTCAGCTATGCAAGCAAGCTCACGGTGAGCCCCGCCGCAGCGGCGGTGGCCCCCTCCAAGCTCGAGCTCGCGGCGGGCGAGGAGATCGAGCTCATCGACGCCATCAAGGCGGTCATCACCAAGTCGGCGAACGACATGGCCGTCGCCATCGCCGAGCGGATCGGGGGGACCCAGTCGGGCTTCGTGCGCCTCATGAACGAGCGCGCCCGCCAGCTCGGGATGCAATCCACCGTCTTCGCCAATGCGTCGGGGCTTCCCGATCCGCGGCAGATCACGACGGCGCGCGACATGGCGACGCTCGCGCTGCGCCTGCAGGACGATTTCCCGACCCACTACCAGCTGTTTGCGCTGAAATCGTTCACCTACCGCGGCAAGACCTACCGCACGCACAACACGCTGCTCCTCCGCTTCCCGGGCATGGACGGCATCAAGACGGGATATACGCGCGCGTCCGGCTTCAATCTCGTCTCGTCGGTGCGCACGGGGGGCAAGCATCTCGTTGCCGCCGTGTTCGGCGGCGCCACCGCGTCAGCCCGCAACGCCCACATGCGCCTCCTCCTCTATCGTGCGTTGGAAAAGGCCTCGACCGAGAGAACGCGCCAGCCCGGGCCTCAGCTCGCCGCCCGGCCGCAGCCGGCGCCGAGGACTGCGGCCGACGCCGTCGAGACTGCCGACGCCGGCGCGCCCTGGAGCACGCAAACGAAGGAAGCCGCGAAGACCAATGTTCCGGCGCCGCGTCCGGCAACGGCCGCCAAGCGGACGGCTCCACCGGCGCCCGAGCCGGCGGCGCGCCCGGCCGCCAAGGACCTCGATCGGCTGATCGCCGACGTCGCGCCCGGGGCGACCGCGCCGGCTGAGGGCGACGAGGGCGTGCCACCCGCCGCTCCCGCAGCCGCGCCGATCGTCCCCAAGCTCGATCTCAACGCGCTGCGGGCCGCAATCCTGGAAGCGCCGAGCGGTCCTTCGGGCGCGGCGCCGGTAGAAGCCGCCGCCGCTGCGCCGGCCAGCATCGATGCGCTCCTTGCCAATCCGTCAGCCGCCGCAGGACGCGCCCGCGAGCCCTCGACCCTCGACCTTCAGGCGCAGGCGCTGGCGGTTGCTTCATCGGATGCGGCGGGAGCCGCGTTCCCCGGTCCGCCGGCGACGGAGGCATCCACGCAGGCTACGGCGATACCCGCCCGCTTCGACCCGGCCCCGCGCGGGGACGGCTACGAGATCCAAATCGGCGCCTACGCGTCCTCGGCCGAGGCCGAGCGCAAGATGGCCTCGGCGAAAGAGCGTGCGCCGGGTCTGCTCGACGGACACGAGCCGGTGGCGCTCCCGGTGCAGAAGAGCGATCGCCAGGTCTTCCGCGCCCGCTTCACGGGCTTCAGCGAGGCGACTGCGACCAACGCCTGCCTCGAGCTGAGGCGCCTCGCCATCGACTGCTTCGTGATGAAAGCCGACTAATCCCGAGACTTTGCCGACTAGGCGATCTTGGCGAGCAGCACGTCCTTCGCCTCGTTGATCTTCGCCGCGAGATAGGTCGAGCCGCCGCGATCGGGATGGAGCTTCATCATGAGCTCGCGGTGTGCGCGGCGGATGTCGCCCTCGCTCGCGCCGGGGGCAAGGCCGAGAATCTCGTAGGCCTCCTCCTCGGAGATGCGCCCGTCCGCGCCCGTCATCTCCCGCTCGCCCTTGGCCATGTCCTCGCGCCACGCCGGGTGCTCGCGATCGAGATAGGCCTCGATGATCTGCGCCGATCGGGGATCGCTGAAGCGGCAGTCCTGCCAAAGGAGCGCAAGGTCGTGCGGACTGAGCGAGGTGATATCCCGGCCCGCGAAGAGGCCCTTGAGCACGCGGCCCGAGATGCCCCCCGTATCATGATCGAGCGCGACCTCGAGATGGTCCGTCGTGACACGCGAGATCTGGCCTGGCGACTTTGCCTGGCCGCCGAGGCCGCCCAACGAGCCCAGCACTCGCCAGCCGAGCAGCGACGCCCCGAGCACCGCGAGGAGCAGGGCGGGGCCGGCCATCCCGCGCAGGAGGAGAACGGCTGCCACGGCGATCGCCACGATCCCGAAGGCGCGCCTCAGCTGCCGCGCCATGACTCGAGGATTGGCCTTGGTGAAACCCTGGATAGCCAGGAGAACCAGCACGAGGGCCGCAAGACCGAGAAGAAAAAACTGCATGGTTCGCTCAGCCCGCAGGCTTCAACCGGGAAAGGAGAAGCCGCGCCCCGCCGCCGTCCCTCTCCGACGACAGAGCGAGAAGCGCCTTCTGCCCCCCGGCCGCGTACACGGCGACGGCGGAGAGCAAGGCGCGGAGCTGGGCTGCGGAGCCGGCGTCGAAGCTCAGGGCGGCGCCGTTGGTGAGGCGCGCTATCTCGGCGAAGGCACGCGCCACCGACGGATCGTGTCCCTCCTGAAAGAGAAAGACCGGAACGCCGAGCAGCGCCAGCTCGCCCGCCTTCCCGGCCAGCGCGTCGATCTCCTCCTCGACCGCGTCGCCGACGTAGACGAGCGCGTTGACCTTGCGCGCCTCCGCCTCCCGCCGCGCATGGCCGAGCACCTTGCCGATCTGCGTGTATCCGCCATGGCACCGGACCCGGCTCATGAGGCGGGCGAGCGCGTCGGGGTCCGAGACCCACTTCGACGCCCGGCACTCCCCCGCGCCGCGAAAGTAGACGAGCTGCACGTCGAGGCCGCCCACCTGTCTCACGGCGTGGAACATGTCGCCTTGCAGCCCCAGCGCCAGGTCCCACGTCGGCTCCCGGCTCATGGTCGCGTCCATGGCGAAGATGAGCCGCCCGCGCCCGGCTCCGGCCTGCGGCGAGAGCGCCTTCATCTTGGCGACGAAGGCGGCAACCTCGCGGTCGCTCGAAGCGGGTGCGGGAGCGCCCACCGCCTCGCGCGGGGCGGGGGTCTTGGGCTTGGATGGGGTGGGGTCTCGGCTCGTCATGACGTCACCATGCGAGCAAGATGGCCCGTCGCCGGGTGGCCCGCAATGGGCCTTTAGCGCCGCCTCAGGTGCGTCCGCTCGGCCAGTCCTGGACGAGGAGGGCAACGTTGCCGCCGGTGGCCGTAATGTCGGTCGTGCGCACGCGCTCGGTCGCGAACCTGACGAGGTAGTTCGGGCCGCCCGCCTTGGGGCCGGTGCCGGAGAGGCCCTCGCCGCCGAATGGGTGGACGCCCGGCACCGCGCCGATCTGGTTTCGGTTGACGTAGAAGTTGCCGACGCGCGCGCGCTCGGCCACGAGATCCGCCACCGCCCCGATGCGGCTGTGGAGCCCGAGCGTCAGGCCGTAGCCCGACGCGTTGATCGCGGCGACCACCCTGTCGACGTGCCCGCGCTCGAAGCGCACGACGTGCAGGATAGGGCCGAATACCTCGCCCGGAAGCTGGTCCATGCGCTCGATCTCGTAGGCCGCCGGCCCCACGTAGGTGCCGGCGCGGCAGGCGGGAGGCACGGGGAGATCGGCGATCTCGCGCCCAACGGTTTGCATCTTGAGCTTGTGCCCCTCGAGGCCGTCTTGCGACGCCTCGTCGATGACGGGACCGATGTCGGTCGCGTAGTCGAAGGGATCGCCCAGATCGAGCGTGCCGATGGCGCCGGCCAGCATGTCGATCATCCGGCCCGCCACGTCCTCCTGAACGAACAGCACCCGCGCCGCCGAGCAGCGCTGCCCCGCGCTGTCGAAGGCGGACGCGACCGCATCGCGGACGACCTGCTCGGGCAGCGCGCTGCTATCGGCGATCATGGCGTTGAGGCCCGCCGTCTCGGCGATGAACGGCACGATCGCGGCGCGCCGGTCCGCAAGCGCCCTCTGGATCACCCAGGCGGTCTCGTTCGAGCCGGTGAAGGCGACGCCCGCAACGCGCGGGTCCTTGACGAGGGCGCTCCCCACGGGCGCGCCGCCCGTCAGCAGGTGGAGCACGTCCTTGGGCACGCCCGCCTCGTGCAGGATCTGGGTGGCGAGGAACCCCGCAATTGGCGTCTGCTCGGCGGGCTTGGCGAGGACTGCATTGCCGGCGGCGAGGGCGGCGGCGACCTGCCCGGTGAAGATCGCGAGCGGAAAATTCCAGGGCGCGATGCAGGCAAAGGCCCCGCGGCCCCTGAGCTCGAGCGTGTTCGTCTCCCCCGTCGTCCCGCGAAGGGAGACCGGGCCGCTCATGAGCCTACGGGCTTCCGTCGCGTAGTAGCGCAAGAGATCGGCAGTCTCGCGCACTTCGGCGAGCGCTGCGGGCAGCGTCTTTCCGCCTTCGCGCACCAGCACCGCCATGAGCTTCGCCCGGTCGCGCTCGACCAAATCGGCTGCGAAGTCCAGAATCCGCGAGCGCGCCTGCGCCCCCATCCGGTCCCAGGCCGGTGCCGCACGGACCGCTGTGGCGATCGCCTTGTCGACGTGAGCCGGCGTCGCGATCCTGACCGAGCCTATGCGCTGGTGGTTGTCATGGGGGCAGTAGACGGGAGGCGCCTCTCCTACGGTCGTCGCCTCGCCGGCAACGATCGGGCCGACCGCGAACGGCGAGGAGAGCGCCGCTTCCATGCCCGAGATGAGCGCGCGCCGCGTCGCCGCGTCCGACAGGGGAAGGCCCAAAGAGTTCTTGCGCTCGGGCCAGAAGATGTCGCGCGGGCGGGGGAGCGCCTTGACGGCGACGGGCTCGCGCCGCTCGAGCTCGGCCGCCTCGACGGGATCGCGAATGATCTGGGAGACGGGCGCCTCGTCGTCGGCAAGCCGGTTCACGAAGCTCGTGTTGGCTCCGTTCTCGAGCAGGCGGCGCACGAGATAGGACAGGAGGTCCTCGTGCCCGCCGACGGGGGCGTAGATCCGGCAGGGGCGCGCGAACTTGCCCGCGCCGACGACCTCCTCGTAGAGCGCCTCCCCCATGCCGTGCAGCCGCTGGTACTCGAACTCGGTCTGGCCGGCGCTGACGAACGCGGCCGCAATCGTGTGCGCGTTGTGGGTCGCAAGCTGCGGCAAGAAGGCGTTCGGATCGGAGAGCAGGAGACGCATGCACGCGAGGTAGGAGACGTCGGTGTGGAGCTTGCGCGTCAGCACCGGGTAGTCGGCGAGCCCGCGCTCCTGCGCCCACTTGATCTCGCTGTCCCAGTAGGCGCCCTTGACGAGGCGGACCGGAATGCGCTTGCCGCTTCCCTCCGCAAGCCGGCGCAGCCAGCGCAGCACCGGGATCGCCCGCTTGCCGTAGGCCTGCACCGCAATGCCGAGCCCGGACCAGTGCGCGAGATAGGGGTCGCGGAAGGCTCTGGCGAACAGGGTGAGCGTCGGCTCGAGCCGATCCTGCTCCTCGGCGTCGATCGTCACGGGAAGGCCGCGTGCGGCGGCCGCGCGGACGAGCGAGACGAGGCGCGGGGCGAGCTCGGCGGCAAGGCGATCCTCCTTGCCCGCCTCGAAGCGGGGGTGGATCGCCGACAGCTTGACGGAGATGCTCGGGCGGACGGCGAGCGCGTCCGTGTGGCCCGGAGGCGGCGGCGGGCCCGCGGCAATGCCGACCGCATCGATCGCCGCCATGTAGCGGTCGAAATAGCGGCTGGCATCCTTCTCGGTCTTCGCGGCCTCCCCCAGCATGTCGTAGGAGATGCGGTAGCCCTTGGCCTCGTAGTCGGCCGCCCGCTCGATCGCTTCGCCGATGGTGCGCCCGAGCACGAACTGATCGCCCAGGAGCTTCACGGCCTGGCGAACCGCCTGGCGGATCACGGGCTCGCCCGAGCGCGCGACGAGCCGCTTCAGTGCGTCGAGCGGCCTTCCCCCGCTCGCATCCTTGAGCTTGACGAGCTGGCCGGTCAGCATCAGGCCCCAGGTCGAGGCGTTGACGAACAGGCTGTCGGACTGGCCGAGGTGGCGCTCCCAGTGGCCGCCCGAGATTTTCTCGGCGATGAAGCGGTCGGCGGTCTCGGCGTCCGGGATCCTGAGGAGGGCCTCGGCGAGGCACATCAGGATGACGCCCTCCTCGGTCGAGAGGCCGTACTCGTGCATGAAGGCGTCGACGCCGGCACGATGGCGCTCGGCGCGGGCAGCAAGCACGAGGCGGCGCGCCATCTCGGCCGCGCGGCGGCGCTCGTCCTCGGTGTAGACGGCGCGCTCGATCAGCCCGCCGACGAGACGCGTCTCGTCGATGAGGAGGTGAGAGGCGATCTCCTCGCGCGGAGGCTCGCGCACGGCCTCGTCGAAGTCCGTCTTCCTGAGCGCGACCATGCCGTCCTCTGTCGGTTCGCCGGAAGCACACATGATTCGCCCGCCTAATGCATCTTTTAGAGATTGGCGGCCCGCCGCCCCTCTACAATGGGCTTGACGCAAGGTGCGCGAACGCCTCACTTCCGGCTCTTCCACCCGAGCCCGGAAGGCACGAAGCGATGCCGAAGGTCGTCCGCACGATCAAGGACTTGCGCAAGACGATAGCGCGCTGGCGGGCTGCCGGCGAGAGCGTCGCGCTGGTGCCGACGATGGGGGCGCTGCACGCCGGCCATGTCGCCCTCGTCGAGCACGCGGGCAAGAAGGCCGGGCGCACCGTCGTGTCGATTTTCGTCAACCCGGCACAGTTCGCCCCCAACGAGGACCTCGCCCGCTATCCGCGCGACGAGGCGGGCGACGTGGCGAAGCTCGCTCGCGCCGGCGCCGATCTCGTCTGGGTGCCGGACGCGGCCGAGATCTACCCCCCGGGCTTTGCGACGCGGGTCGAGCCGGCGGGCGCCGCGGAGGGGCTCGAGGGCAAGTTCCGCCCGCACCATTTCGGCGGCGTCGCTACCGTGTGTCTCAAGCTCTTCACCGCGGTCGCGCCGGACATCGCCGTCTTCGGCGAGAAGGACTACCAGCAGCTCTGCGTCATCCGCCAGATGGTGCGCGACTTCCATCTGCCGCTCGCGATTGCCGCCCACCCGACGGTGCGCGAGGCGGACGGCCTCGCCCTCTCCTCGCGCAACGCCTACCTCACGGCCGAGGAGCGCAAAATCGCACCGGCGCTTTACAAGACGCTCACGGGAGTCGCGCGCGACGTGGCGGCCGGCGCCTCCACGGCCAAGACAACGGGCGCCGCAAAGCGTGCGCTGAAGCGCGCCGGCTTTGCGAAGATCGACTACGTCGAGGTGCGCGAGGCCGAGACGCTGGCACGCTTCGATCCGGCCGCCGGCCGGCCCGGCCGCGTGCTCGCCGCCGCCTGGCTCGGCAAGACCCGGCTCATCGACAACGTCGCGATCTAAAAAGCGTCATCCCGGCCTCCACCGGGATGAAGCGTTTCTCGTTGGGCAGAAGGCTCGCCAGAGAGCGACAGCCCTAGTGCCGCGCGAGCACGTTCCTGTGCATGACGACGCCCGCGGCCGTGCGCGTGGCGAAGTCGAAGGCCGTGTCCGCTTCGCGCGTCTCGAGCTTCTGGCCGTCGAGCGAAGCCTGCTCGCTCACCTTGCCGTCGGCGGCGTCGTTCAGAAACTCCTCGACCTTCGCCGCCGTCGGATCGAGAGCCTTCGGCAGCGACTTCTCGGCGCCGATCGCTTCCGTCACGCTGGCCTTCAAGAGCCGCGGCCAGAGCTTGCGGAACAGTGCGTTCGAGGCATAGATGTCGGCGCTGTTGAGCCGCCCGTTGATGGCGAACGCGTAGCCCACCACGTCGCTCTCCTTCAGTGCGACCGGCTCGAGGGCCGCCACATAGTCCTTGCGCGCCGCCTCGAGCTTCTCGTTCTCGAGCGCGAGCTGGAGGCTCGTCTCGGATTTTTCCGACGCGACCTTGGCGCCGAGGTTGCCGGCGAGAGACGCCTGGATGTTGGCGACGCTACGCCAGACCTCCGACTGAGCATTGGGACCCGCCTCCTGGCTCAAGACCTGCCGCTGCTCCTCGGTGCGAATGCGGTTCGCCGGCAATGCCGGCTCGAGCTCGTTCTCGGGCGGCCGCGCGGCTGAGGCCTCCCCGCGCGCCGGCGAGGAGGCAGCAGCGGTGGTCACGGGCGACCGCATGGCGAGCTTGGCCTCGCGGGTCGGGAGCATCTCGGAGGCGCTCGCGAACTGCTGCACATTTTCGTCCCCGCGCGCCGACCAGCGCCCCCTCTCGACGCAGAACACGGCGAGCGGCACGCGCCCCGATTTCGCTTTCAGCATAAGGCTCGAGGTCACCACCCGGTCCTGCTGGCCGCCCTTGACGATGTCGCCGGCATGGACGAACACCTCCTCGGAGCCGGCGTTCTCGATCTCGAGCTCGCCGACGGAGCCCGTCTCGTTGACCTTGACCGCCCCCTTCCCGAGCGCCTCGTCGAGCGTAAGCGGCACCGGGCCCTCGGCGCTCTTGCCGTGGACGAGAAAGATGGTGAGGTTCTCGTGCGTGTAGGGACCCGAGATGCGTTGATCGGCGGCCTTGGCCTCGCGCGCGAGCGCAAAGGCGGCCGACGCGGCCGCGGCAACTAGGAGCGGAATAACCGTGGAGCTTTGGCTCAGCATGACACCCTCGCAATGTTTGCAATGAACCCGCGCAACCCGCACCACTCATGCCCGACGATTTAGTCCCGGCGCTGATCAAACCGTGGCTGCGCCGCGGCGGAGCCAAGGCAGCACCGACCTGTGGCGCCCCGCCCACACACGGCTGAGGGCCGAGCGCTTGCCAAGCCCGGCGTCGGCGTGCGACGGAGGCTCTGAAACCGCGTAAGATTTGCCGGCAGCGGCCCCCTAGAGCCCGCCGGAGGTGCGTGTCTTGACCTCGGAACCGGGGCACAGCATGGCTCAATCGATCCGCGACCTGTTCTCGAACTTCAAACTCGGCATGAGCGACAAGACCACCCGCGCCAAGAAATCGGGCGATGCCTCCGACAGCTACACGGCCGCCGACATCGAGGTGTTGGAAGGCCTCGAGCCCGTGCGCCGGCGCCCCGGCATGTACATCGGCGGCACCGACGAGAAGGCGCTGCACCACCTCTTCGCCGAGGTGATCGACAACGCCATGGACGAGGCGGTCGAGGGCTTCGCCAATTGGATCGAGGTGCGCCTCGACGCCGACGGCTTCCTCTCCGTCACCGACAACGGCCGCGGCATCCCCGTCGACCCGCATCCGAAATACCCGAAGAAAAGCGCCCTCGAGGTCATCATGTGCATGCTGCACTCGGGCGGCAAATTCGACGGCAAGGCCTACAACACCTCGGGAGGCCTGCACGGCGTCGGCGTCTCGGTCGTGAACGCGCTCTCCGAGGAGCTCGAGGTCGAGGTCGCGCGCGCCCAGCAGCTCTATCGCATGGCCTTCTCGCGCGGGCACGCGACGAGCAAGCTCGAGAAGCTCGGCCCGGTCATGAACCGGCGCGGCACGCGCGTGCGCTTCAAGCCGGACGAGCAGATCTTCGGCAAGGGCGCCGGTTTCAAGCCGGCGCGCCTCTTCAAGATGGCGCGCTCGAAGGCCTACCTCTTCGGCGGCGTCGAGATCCGCTGGAGCTGCGACCCCTCCCTCATCAAGGACGACACGCCGGCCGAGGCCGTGTTCCACTTCCCGGGCGGCCTCAAGGATTATCTCTTGTCCGAGATCGCCGGGCGCACGCTCGTCACCAAGGAGCTGTTCGCGGGCGCGGTCGAGCGGGAGGGCAAGCACGGCTCGGTCGAGTGGGCGGTCGCGTGGATCGCCGACGACGACGGCTTCATCCGCTCCTACTGCAACACGATCCCGACGGCCGAAGGCGGCACGCACGAGAACGGTCTGCGCTCGGCGCTGTCGAAGAGCCTGCGCGAGTTCGGCGAGCGTGTCGGCAACAGGAGGGCGGCACAGGTCACCGCCGACGACGTGGTGGGGACGGCCGCCGCCATGCTCTCCGTCTTCATCCGCGAGCCCGAGTTCCAGGGCCAGACCAAGGACAAGCTCGCGACGCAAGAGGCGACCCGCATCGTCGAGGCCGCCGTCAAGGACGCCTTCGACCATTGGCTCACCGACAGCCCGGCGCAGGCGACGCGCCTCCTCGAATGGACGATCGAGCAGGCCGAGGACCGGCTCAAGAGGAAGCGCGAGAAGGAGATCGGGCGCCAGTCGGCGACGCGCAAGCTGCGCCTTCCCGGCAAGCTCGCCGACTGCTCGATCCAGCAGGCGGCCGGCACCGAGATCTTCATCGTCGAGGGCGATTCGGCCGGCGGCTCGGCCAAGAGCGCGCGCAGCCGCGAGACGCAGGCCATTCTGCCGCTGCGCGGCAAGATCCTGAACGTCGCCAACGCCACCTCGCAGAAGCTGTCGCAGAACCAGCTTCTCTCCGACCTGATCCAGGCGCTCGGCGTCGGCACTGGCAGCAAATACCGCGACGAGGACCTGCGCTACGAGCGCGTGATCGTGATGACGGACGCCGACGTCGACGGCGCGCACATCGCCTCGCTTCTCATCACGTTCTTCTTCCAGGAGATGCCGGGGCTCATCACGCACGGGCACTTATTCCTGGCGGTGCCGCCGCTCTACAAGCTGACGCACGGCGCCAAGTCCGTCTATGCGCGCGACGAAAAGCACAAGGACGAGCTCTTGAAGAAGGAGTTCGCCCACAACGCCAAGGTCGAGATCAGCCGCTTCAAGGGCCTCGGCGAGATGAACGCGTCGCAACTCAAGGAGACGACCATGGACCCGGCGCGGCGCACGCTGCTTCGCGTCGAGATCGGCGACGGCGACCGGAGCGAGATCGGCGAGGCCGTCAACGCGCTGATGGGGTCGAAGCCCGAAGCGCGCTTCCGCTTCATCCAGGAGCGGGCGGCATTCGCGAAGGACTTGGATATTTGAGGCTCCCTTCAAGCTCCTCCTGCCAATTGACAATTGTCGCTTGACAGTCCGGAGCAGAAAAATGCCCATGAAGAACCCTCCCCACCCCGGTGGCCTCATTCGCCGGCAGATCATTGAGCCGCTGGGGCTCTCGGTGACTGCGGTGGCCGCTGCTCTCGGGGTCACGCGTCAGGCGCTGTCTAATCTCTTGAACGAGCGCACCGCGCTCACGGCCGATATGGCGCTCAGGATCGAAAAGGCATTCGGTCCCAAGATGGACCACCTGATGCGGATGCAGCTCGCATTCGATCTCGCCGAGGTGCGCCGCCGCGAGCACAGCATCAAGGTCAGGCGGGTCGCGAAGCGCCCGGCTGCGGCGTAGCGCGAGCGAGGCACGCGCACGCGTGCGCTTCATCCAGGAGCGCGCCGCGTTCGCGAAGGACTTGGATATTTGAGGTTCCCTTCCCTCTGGGATTTGGCTTCACCCAACGCAAAGCTCGGTCATGTCGGAGACATGCCTCCGGCATGGACGGGGCGCCGGTGCGCCTTTGAAAGACACAAGCGGAAGACCGCGGCAATCCCGCGCCCCGCTTCCCCCTCCCCATCCCCTCGGGCGTTTGCGCCGCGAGGCGAAACGCGCGCGATCCCCCTCTCCCCGTTCTTGCGGGGAGAGGGTCATGGCGGAGCCATGCCTTCGGCATGAGGTGAGGGGCAGAAACTGGCGCCAACGCAAGCGGCTGCCCCTCACCCTTACCCTCTCCCCACGCAAGAGCGTGGGGAGAGGGGATACAGTGGCGAGCCACGAGCAAATGATCCCATGTGTCATGCAATTCTGTCATCCCGGCCGAGCACTAACGGCGCGAGATCCGGGACCCAGGGGCCTCAAGCGCCGACGTAGCGACATGGGCCCTGGTCCCGGATCGGCGCTTGCGCGCCGTCCGGGATGACACGAGGAGCGGCCGCATGGCGTCCGGGATGACACGGGGAGAGCGGCGGCCTGCCGCGAGGGCATCGGCGCGTCTTCTTCCTCCGCCCGTTCTTACGGGGAGAGGGGATACAGCGCTGCGGCCTCGCTTTACGCCGCCATTCCGAGCGCCTGCGCAATCTGGCCGAGCGTCGCCTTCTCGGCGTCGGAGACCTTCTGGCCGCCGAAGCCGAGCACGCTCCCTTCCGTCGCCGCGTCGGCGACCTTGCTGCTGATCGTGCTGAGCAGCTGCTTGAAGGCGGCGGCGTCCTGTGGAGCCTTGCTGTCGAGAAGGCGCGACACCTCGCGCAAGGCGTCCAGCGAGCGCTGGATGACGTCGGCCGGCTTGGCGCCGGCGAACCGCGCCTTCAAGGCCTCGCGGATCTTGCTCCGCCCTTCGGAGGTCTCGAACTCGGCGACGACCGACTTGACGAGCTCGTTGGCGCCGGGGTCGCCCTTCGCCTTGATGAGCGCGCCGGCGCTCGCGAAAGATTCCTGGACGAGGCCGATCAGGCCGCTCGGGTCGGCCGCGGTGACGGCCATGCCGGAGAGCACCACGCTCTCCATGATCTTCGTCCATTCCTCGGGGGTGAAGCTCTGCTTGTTTGCCACGGGTCATCCTCCATCGGCGAATTTTTGCGTTATGGGAAAGAGACGGGCACGGCCCATCGGCCGTGCCCGGTCGGCGAAGCCGGAGCCGGCTCAGGCTGTAGCCAGCGTGTCGATCCCGGAGCGGATACTGTCGATCGAAGGCTTGAGGAGCGCGGCGACGCCCGGAATCTGCATCGCCTTGTCGAAGAGCCGATCGAGCGTCGGCTTCGCCGCTGCGATGGCCTTGGCAAGCGCCTGGCGGTTCTCCGGCGAAAGCTGGCCGAGCAGCGAGGAGAGCTTGCTGAACTCGTCGGCCGAGTCCTTGAGCGGCGCCGTCGCCGATTGGGCCGATGCTTCGTCCGTGATCCCCTCGAGCGAGCCCTGCAGCTTCTTCACCGCGTCGGCCACCTGTGCGCCGAAGTCGACATCGCCCGCTTTGATGCCGCGCAGGCTCTCGAGCGCCGCAAGGTCGATCGAAGGCTGCTCGGGAAGTGTCCCAGTGGTGAGGGGCTCGTCGACCTTTGCCGGCGACTCGACCTTTGCCGGTGCCGACGACTCGACCTTTGCCGGCGGTTCGACGCGAGCCGTCTCCGTCGGGCCTGGACGCGAGAAAAGGTACCAGCCGAGGGCGCCGATAGCGAGAGCAGCAAGGAGCGGCAATAGCCAATTGGACGGCGAGGCGGCCTGGGGCCTCGGGGTCGCGTATCGGCTCGGAGCGTCATAGTCCCTCGCCGCAGCCGTCGGGCGGCGCACATCGCTCGCAACGCCAAGGCTGTCGAGCAAGCCCGTTTCCTCGAGCGTCTTCGAGAAGCCGGGGGGAATCGCGCGGACAATATTGTCCTTTTGCGAGGCAATGAGATTTGCGAGGCCGGAGGCATCCAATCCGCTCGCTCGCTGTTGTTGTCCCAGCACGCCCAATACGATCGGACCGAGCAGACCCATGAGGCTTCTCGAGCCGCCGCTGCCGACACCCGCGAACCGTCCGATGGCGTCGACGAGAGAGGACATGGTCGTGCCGCCGAGAAGCGACGAGAGAACGCCGGCCCCCGAATCAATGAGAGCTTTTTGCCCAGAGCCGCCGACTATGCTGGCGAGGCTCGATAGAACTCCGGGCTGCTGCTGAGCGACCGCCGTGTTCAGCGCTGCTGCGCCTCCGGGCGTGGAGGCGAGCGAGCTCAGCGCGGCGAGCAGCGTTGGCACGCCGGCCTGAAGCGCGCTCTCGACCTGGGGCTTCCCGAGTTCGAGGCTCGAGGCCACGCGCGCAACGAGATTGGAGCTGAGGACTTGAGTGATCTCGGAAACCAGATTCGTCGACATTGGGACACTCCTGTTGAAGGCTGTCCCCCCGATCGGTGAAAAAAGTGCTGTGCAGTCAATATTTTAGTTGCCCGCGCTGTGTCGATTAGCCGAGCGCCCTCCGGATCGCAATCCCTCAATTCGAGGAAAGACATATCCCGCCCGAGAATAGGGCTGGCTCGTGCACAAGGCACTATCGGCTGAGATGCAAGCGCTTTCGCGATTTACCGCGACGTATTTGTCGGCTCCGCCGATCGATCAGAGGATGAAATCTCCCTTCGTCAGCACCTTGAGGCCGGTGATCTCGATCTGGAAGTCGGCCTTGCCGTCGCCGTTGACGTCGCCCTCGACGATGGTCTTGTCGTTCGCCGTGCCCACGAAGTTCTGCTGGAACCAATGCAGCTGGCCTTTGACGCCGGTGAACGCGTTCGTGCCGATGAAAGAAAACTTCTGATTGCCGGGACCGCTCATGGCGTCGATGGTCGAGAGATCGAAATCGTCGATGGAATGCTGGAAGTCCTTGATCACGTCGCGCGTAGCGGAGTTCTTCCCCATCTCGCCCAACGCATTGAAATCGAACACGTCGCGATTGGCGCCTCCCGTCATCATGTCGCGGCCGAGGCCGCCCGTCAGCTGGTCGGCACCAACGTCGCCGGACAGGATGTCGTTGCCCCCCTCGCCGATCAGCGTGTCGTTGCCCGAGCCGCCGAAGAGCTTGTCGTTGCCGCCCTGGCCTCTCAGCGTGTCGGCGCCGCCGTCGCCGGAGAACGTGTCGGCAAAGGCGCCGCCGACGAGCTTGTTCGCCGCGGTGTTGCCGCCCACTACCTCGGGGTCGACGTTGAGGACGGTGATCGTGAACGCCCCGGTGTGGACGACGCCTCCCAGGTCCGTTGCCTTGATCTGCACCTGGTGGCTTCCCGCCTGCTCCTTGTCGAGGAGGAGGCCGTTGGCCACGCGAAGCTGGTTGCCGACGATCGTAAAGCGCCCTCCGGCGTCGTCGAGAAGCTCGTAGGTGAATGTCGCGCCCGCACTCGCTGGCGACAACGTGCCCACGACCGTGCCGTCGGCGCGGAACTCCTTGACCGAGGTGCCCCCGAGCGAGAAATCCGCGGCGCCCCCTCCGCCGTCGGCGACGGGCGTGACGGTCACCACGGAAGTCGCAACGTTGCTCGGCGACTGGCCGTCCTCGACCTGGAAGCTCAGAATGCGCGGCGTGCCCGACGGGTCGTCGCTCGAATTGAAATAGGTGACCGAGCGCAGGGCCGCCTGGTAATTTGCGACTGTCGCGGCGCCCGTCAGCGTCAGCACACCGGTCGCCGCGTTGTAGCTTCCCGTGATGCCGTTCTGGCTGGCAAAGCCGAGAACGTCCTGGCCGATGGCAAATCCGCTGGTGATCGACACGGTGGCATGAGTGAGATTGACGCTGTCGACGTCGCTCACGGTCAGCAAGGAGTTGATCACCCCCGCAGCGTCGTTCTCCGTGTAGGCGAGCGTGCCGCCGTTGGCGGAAACGATGGGGGCTTCGTTCGCCGTGCCGACATTGATCGTGGCGTTGCTGCTGGTTGTCCCGCCGTCGCCGTCGGTCAGCTCAAATTGCAGCGTCCGCGGCGCCGCCGACGGAGTGTTGGACGAGTTCGAAAAGAGGATGTGACGGACGAGAGCCTGAACCGCCACGGGCGTCGCGTCGGGGTCGAGGTTCACGACGAGATCGCTGCCGTTGGCCCCTCCGCTGAAGGTTCCTATGACATTTGCGCCGAACGTCACGTCGCTTCCGCTGACGGCGATCCCCCCTCCCGTCCCGATCGTAAGCTGATCGTCCGTGGTGCCGTTGGCGGTGAAGCTTATGATCAGAGTGCCGCCATCGAAATTGGTCGAATCGGGATCGCTGACGTTCGTTCCAGGCGCGACGGCCGTGGCGGGATCGTTCTCCCCATAGTTGAGCGTGGCGCCGGTGCCTGCGCCCGCGCCGTTGAGATCGAGCACCGGCGCGTCGTTGGGGGCGATGTCACGGTCACCGTCGAGTCCACAACGTTGCTCAGGTTGTTGGCGCTCGATCCGTCGTTGATTTGAGAAACTCACCGTGCGCGGCGTGACGGACGGGTTGTCGCTCGTGCTCGAATAGGTGACCGAGCGCAGCGCCGCCTCGTAGTTTGCGAGCGACGCCGTACCGGAGAGCGTCATCACGCCGGTCCCTGCATTGTAGCTTCCGGAGATGCCGTTTTGAGTGACGAAGCCCAGAACATCGCCGGACGCAAAGCCGCCGGTGATCGAGACGGTCGCCCCCGTCAAATTGGCGCTATCGACATCACTCACGGTCAGCGTGGCGTCGATCGCCGTCGCCGCGTCATTCTCCGTGTAGGGAAGCGAGCTCCCGCCGCCGCCGAGCACCGGCGCGTCGTTGACCGCCTCGACATTGACGGTGGCACTGCTGGTCGCGGTCCCGGTGTCGCCGTCGGTCAGCTGGAATTGCAGCGTCCGCACCAGCGTCGACGGATTGTCGGAAGTGTTCGAGAAGAGGATGTGTTGGACGAGAGCCTGCGTCGCCGCGGGAGTCGCGATGGAGTTGAAGGACACGACGAGAGCGCTGCCGTTCGTCCCCGCCGCTGAAGGTTCCTATGGTGATTTGCTCCGAACGTCACGTCGCTTCCGCTGACGGCGATCCCCCCTCCCGTCCCGATCGTAAGCTGATCACTTGGCGTGCCATTGCCGTCGACGACGGCGAAGCCGACCGTGAGGGACCCGCCATTGAAATCAGGCGAATCGAGATCGGTGACAGTGGCAGACGGTACGATCGCGACGGCGGCTCCGCCCTCGGTGAAGAGCGCGGACCCGAGATTATCAAGGACGGGTGCGTCATTGACGGGCGCGATATTGATAGTCACGGAGTCGGTATCCGTGTTGCCGCCATCGCTGAGGACGACCGAGAGCGTAGTGCTCGCGGGCGGGTTGTCGCTGTTGTTGATGTAGCCCAGCACGCCCTGTGAGTTGTTGGCGAGCAGCGCGTTGACCTGCGTCACGGTGCCGGTGATCGTCACCGAGGTGATGATTGTGGGATCGAGCGGGTCGGTGACGGTCGTGACGGTCGCGCCCAACGCGATGGGGGATACTGTTAAGCTCCCTTCGGTGATGGTCAGCGTCAGCGAAACGATGTCGTTTTCCGTAACACTGCCGTCGTCGACCGAGAACCCGGCCGTCTTCAGGTCGAACGTCGTCTGCTCGGTGGCGCCGACGCTCGACGGAGCCGTCAAGGTGGGGGCGACGTTGACGTAGGGCGTAAAACCCGAAGGCGTGAAGTTGGCGGAGGTGAAGGCGCTGGCGGTCGTATTGTCCAAGGTGAAGAGGGTGGTGAAGGTGCCGCCGTTGGCCGTGCCGTCGCCATCGACCTGCAGCAGCGTGGTATCGGAATCGAACTGCACCAGGCGCAGGAAGCCGCTGGTGAACGGATTATCCCCGGTGTAGCCGGTGAGCTTGTTGAGGATCCGGTCGAGATCGATCTTGTCGCCGACCGCTCCGGTCGCGAAGTCCGTGATCGTCGCGTAACTTACGGTGAGGTCGGGATCGTGGCCGAAGCCCACCGTATCCTGTCCGGTCCCCAGAGTTATGGTGCTGTTGAAGCCAGACGCGTTGAGGCCATAGAACTCGACCGTATCGTTGCCAATACCGGCATTGACCGTATCCGACGAATTGAGGCCGACGTTGGTGATCGTATCGTTGCCGTCGCCGCCCGTGATCGTGTCCACGACCCCGGAAAATATCGAGGCATGGATGGTGTCGTTGCCGGTTCCGCCGTCGAGCGTAGCCGCGGAATGGCTGTTGCTGTTGTCGAGAGTGTCGTTGTCGGCGCCGCCGTTGAGCGTGTTGGCCGGTCCGGACGCGCCGTCATCGGCGATGAGCGTGTCGTCGCCGGAGCCGCCGTTCAGCGTATCTCCGCCCGAGCCGCCGGTGAGCGTATCGTTGCCGGCATCGCCGTTGAGCGTGTCGGCGCCGAAGTTGCCGTCGAGGACATCGTTGCCGTCGTCTCCATGGATAATGTCGTCTCCTAGCCCACCGTCGATCGTGTCGTCTCCGAGACCGCCGTTAACAGTGTCGATGCCGCCCAGCGCATGGATTACATCGTCACCGTCCGTGCCGTTGATCGTATGGCCAGTGTCGTCGTCGGTGATTTCGTCGCCAACAATGATCGTGATGCTCTCGTCGAATGTATTGGCCGTGGAATCCGTTACCCTGACGGTGATGGATGGGTTCGTGCCGAAGGCGAACGTGGCGCCGGCCTTGACGCGCAGCTCGTTGCCGATGATCTCGAACAGAGTGGAGCCGCCAACGATTGTGAATGTGAACGTGTGCCCCGTCGGGGTCGACCGCCGATAGGGTTGCCGCCACGGTCCCGGCCGTCGCTCCTCGAAAATCCTTCCGTCCGTGAACGTTAATCCGTCGGCGCAGCCATCGAACCCTCCCCACGCAACAACGCGAACGCGGACGCCGAAGCGCATGGCGTTTGCAGAATCCCGAATTGTGGAAGTTCCCCGTCGCGAAACTCCCCCTTGGCGGGGGATAGTGCGCCATCCGATTGAAGCTTTTATCACACTGACACAAATGAGCCGGGCGTGCGGCCGGCCGGCAACTCTAGGCCGGCATGAAGGCGGCGCCGCGAGGCGTTCGGGATCTGAAGAGGCCTGAAAGAAGCCCGCAGATGTGGCGAAGCGAGCACACCAAGGGCAAATTCGAGGACGTCTGAGCGTTGCGCATGCGCGAGCGCCGGCGCGGCTTTGCCGACTTCTACGCGGCGGGGCGCAAGGCCTCGAGGCGCACGACGTTGCTCGACGCCTCCGCCGAGCCGGGCCTCATGAGACGCGCATGGGCCTCGAGGATCAGCTGCTGCACGATCTGGCGGCGCTCGGCCGCCGCCGGAAACGCCTGGCGCAGCTCATCGAGCTTGCCGAGCAGATCGGAATTCATGCCGACGGAGATGACGTGATACATGGGCGGGGCTCTCGGCGGGTCCTAGGGCTGATCCAACGCCGCCCAGCATTGCTCGAAGTGGCGCCCGGCGCTGTTCCCCGCGTGACCCGCCACGCCGCTCGTTTCGCCTAGTCCCGCCGCTGCTTGCGCGCCCAATAGATGGCGAAGATCGCGATCCAGAACAGGAGGGCCGCGACGTCGAGGAGAGTCGACACCTCGCGCATCGCCTTGTGCCAGGGCTGGTCCGGCGGACCGACGAAGGTGAGGAGGCCCGCAATCATGCCGAGCACAAGGCAGATCCCGACCGACACCCACGCGATCCTGACCGCTCGTCTCGTCATGAGGACAGCCCCGTCCCTCCTCGTCGCGGAAGTCTATCACGGGCGCGCCTGCGTGACACGCCCCCGGGGGCTGCTTCTCCATGCTCGGAGCGTGTCAACGGGGACTCTCCTTTGCGGGAGCGCCGGGTGTCCCGCAAATTCCGGAAACGAGCGGCAAGACTTGGGGCGTCGAGCTATCGCGCCTTGCGCCTTCTCTCCGT
This sequence comes from uncultured Alphaproteobacteria bacterium, assembly GCA_963699485.1. Taxonomy (GTDB): domain Bacteria; phylum Pseudomonadota; class Alphaproteobacteria; order Rhizobiales; family Hyphomicrobiaceae; genus Hyphomicrobium_C. The sequence goes on from CAVOUC010000029.1 coordinate 203,979, forward strand.
GCCCTGCCCTTCTCCGGCCCCACATTTGCCGGCCTCCTCGAAAAGGACTGCAGCGCGAGAGCCCAAGGGGAGAGCAGATGTCCGAGATCACTCAGTCGATGAGGCGCGTGACCCAGAGCCCCGCCTTCAAGTTCGTGCTCATCTGCTTCCTGATCCTTCTCCTGCTCATCCCCCTCCTGCTCGTCGTCGGTCTCGTCTTCGAGCGCGAGGGGCGCGCCAATGAGGTGAAGTTGGAGGTTTCGCGCACCTGGGGCGGCGCCCAGCAGCTTTCGGGCCCGTTCCTCGTCGTCCCCTATACGGTGCGCAGCGAGACCAAGGAAGGCGACAAGGTCATCGAGCTCGTGCTCGAGCGGCGCGCGGTGTTCCTTCCCAATGCGCTCACGATCACCGGTAACGCCAAGTCGGGCGTGCTGCACCGCTCGATCTTCGACGTCCCGGTCTACACGGCGACGCTTTCGCTCGAAGGGGGCTTCGACAAACCGGACATGGCGGAGGTCGATGCGAACGCAACCTCGGTGCGCTGGCGCGAGGCGGTGCTCGTGCTCGCGCTCTCCGATGTCGCCGGCCTCAAGGAAGCCTCGACCATCAAGATCAACGGGACGAATGAGCTCGCCTTCGCGCCGAGCGTCGGCGTCCCGGGGGCGAGCTTGAGCGGCATTCACGTCCGCCTCGCCGACGCCGCCGCCTGGCAAACCGGCGACGCGCCGCCCGGCCCTTTCACGTTCCGCACCGACCTCGTCTTCTCGGGCTCCACATCGTTGAGCTTCGCCCCCGCCGCCCGCGAGACCAAGGTCGCCCTCACCTCCGACTGGCCGCATCCGAGCTTCATGGGCTCGTTCCTGCCGGCCGAGCGCTCCGTCACCGACAACGGCTTCACCGCCTCCTGGCGCGTCCCTCACCTCGCGCGCAGCGTGCCCAACGCCTGGATGCTCGGCGAGCAGGATCTCGGGCGCTTCTACCCCTACCTGTTCGGCGTCACGTTCTATGATCCCGTCGACTTCTATGACCTCGTGACGCGCGCGGTGAAGTACGGCGTCCTGTTCCTTTCTCTCACCTTCATGGGCGTGTTCGTGCTCGAGCTGCTGTCGGGCAAGCGCGTGCACCCGGTGCAATACCTGTTCGTCGGCGTCGCCATGGTGTTCTTCTACGTGCTCCTGCTTGCGCTCGCCGAGCACATTGGCTTCACGGCCGCCTATCTGGCGGCAGCCGGCGCAACCGGGGGCATGCTGTCGCTGTACGTCGGCAAGGTGCTCGAAAGCCCGCGGCGCGGCCTCCTCATGCTCGCGCTCTTTCTCGTCGCCTACGCGTTTCTATTCCTGATCCTGAAGCTCGAGGACTATGCGCTGCTGGCCGGGGCCCTCCTCGGATTTGCCGCCCTCGCCGCGGTGATGTTCACCACGCTCAAGGTGGACTGGTCGTCGGCCGCGCAACCTCCCGGCGCACCTCGAGACTAATTTTGCTCCCTCCGCAGGGAGGATTTCCCGCATTAGGGCGGACCGCTACTATGACCCCGCGATCGGGAAAACCCGATTCGGTGCCAGGGGAGGTCTCGCCAGGTGCTTGCGCACCTCAAGGCTCGGACCAACCCCCGGCTTCAAAAGGGACGGCGGCCAGGGAGACGTTTCTCATGAACATCAAGGCACTGGGAGCCGAGTTTGTCGGCACATTCATGCTCATGTCATCCGTGCTCGGCGCGGCTTTCTATTCTTTCGGCGCTCCTTCCGGTGCGGCCGGCATCCTCGGCATCGCCTTCTCGCTCGGCCTCACCGTCATGGCGCTGATCCGCTCGATCGGCCACATCTCGGGCGGCCATTACAATCCCGCCGTCACCCTGGGCCTCGTCGCCGGCGGGCAATTCGAGATCGGCAACGCGCTCGGCTACATCGTCGCCCAGTGCGCGGGCGCCCTCGCCGCCGGCGCCCTTTTCGCCGTGATCGGCAACGCGCCGGCTTCCTTCGCCGCCAACGGCTTCGGCGATCTCTCGATGACGAAGGCGTCCATGACGAGCGTGTTCCTCCTCGAGACGGTGCTCACCGCATTCTTCCTCATCGTCATCATGGGCGCGACGCGAAAGAGCGCTCCGGCGGGCTTTGCTCCGCTCGCCATCGGCATGGCGCTGACCGCAATCCAAATCATGGCGATCCCGGTCTCGAATGCGTCCGTCAATCCGGCCCGCAGCCTCGGCTCGGCGGTGTTCGCAGGCGGCGAGGCCTTGAGCCAGGTCTGGCTGTTCTGGGTGGCGCCTATTCTCGGAGCGGTGGCAGGCGCCCTGATCTACCGGTGGCTCGCCGACGAGTCCTGACCCGGCTTCGGGTTGCAGAGGCCCGCGATTGCTCAGAACCGCGACCATCGCGGCCGGGAACGGGCGGCACGGCGCCGCCCGCCATTGACGCGATGCAGACCAGCTGCGTCATTTCAGCATCACGGAAGGGCCTGCTCTATCTTGCTTTTTTCTCCGGGGTATGCGACGGAGAGCCCGGCTCGAGCGCAGGGGTAATTCAGTTTCTTTGGGCCCTTTGCATGACCCCTCTCGATAGATTTGCCGCTTGATCGCGTGCCATTCCCCTGCGCTCTGTCGTCTTGCGCTGCCGCCCCTGGCCCCACCGGGCCGTTCGGGTTTGAGCGCGCCGGACAAACGTGACGCAGATGGAGACATAGTTTTTGGAAACGAAGACCTTCGCTGAGCTCCCGCTCAGCCAGAAAGTGCAGGCCGCTATCGTGGCGGCCGGCTACACGACGCCGACCCCCATTCAATCCGCCGCCATTCCCGTCGCCGTCTCAGGACGCGATGTGCTCGGAATAGCGCAAACCGGCACCGGCAAGACGGCCTCGTTCGTGCTGCCGATGATTACCCGCCTCGAGACGGGCCGCGCGCGAGCGCGCATGCCCCGCTCGCTCATCCTCGCGCCGACCCGCGAGCTTGCCGCTCAGGTCGCCCAGAGCTTCGAGAAGTACGGGATCAATCACAAGCTCGACGTCGCCCTCCTCATCGGCGGCGTGTCGATGGACGACCAGGTGCGCAAGCTCGACCGCGGCGTCGACGTGCTCATCGCCACGCCGGGACGGCTGCTCGATCACTTCCAGCGCGGGCGCATCATGCTGATGGGGGTCGAGATCCTCGTCATCGACGAAGCCGACCGCATGCTCGACATGGGCTTCATTCCCGACATCGAGAAGATCTGCAAGCTGCTTCCGCCGCGGCGCCAGACGCTCTTCTTCTCGGCGACCATGCCGCCCGAGATCACGCGCCTCGTCAACCAGTTCCTGAAGGACCCGGTGCGCATCGAGGTGACGAAGCCGGCGACGGCGGCGACGACCATCACCCAGCGGTTCCGCTTCTGCGCCGAGACCGAGGACTGGGCCAAGCGCGAGATGCTGCGCCAGATGATCCAGGCGGAGGACGTGAGGAACGCGATCATCTTCTGCAACAGAAAGCGTGACGTCGCGATCCTCTTGAAATCGCTCCTGAAGCACGGGTTCAACGCGGGCGCGCTGCATGGCGACATGGACCAGAAGAGCCGCATGGATACGCTCGAGAAGTTCCGCACCGGCGAGATCACGTTTCTCGCGGCGAGCGACGTCGCAGCTCGCGGCCTCGACATTCCCGACGTCTCCCACATCTTCAACTTCGACCTCCCCTGGCACTCCGACGACTACGTGCATCGCATCGGCCGCACGGGGCGGGCCGGCAAGGAAGGGGCTGCCTCCTCGATCGTGACCCCCGACGATCTCAAGTCTCTCCAAGACATCGAGAAGATGCTGGGCGTGAGTGCCGTTTGGGTCGGCGAGCCGCCGACCGCGGAGGACTTTGCCGGCGCCGGCAAAAGACGTCGCGGACGCGGCGGGCGAGGCGGCGCGGCGCGCGAGGGCGCAGGCCGCGGCGCCGGGCGCCCGGCACGTCACGGCGAGCGCGGGCAGCGGCCGGCGTCGTCGCGCGGGCCCGCACCAGCCGACCGGCAGCCCCGGCGCGAGAAAGCGGATCGTCCCGCGCCTCAACGCGCGCCGCAGGCGGCGCGTCAGACGTCGCGTCCGCTCGAGCAGCAGCCCCGTCCGCAGGCAGGGGCCTCCGAGCGTCCGCGCCAGCCGCGGCCCGACCAGCCGCGGGCTCGGGAGCGCGAGCCCGGACCGCAAGCCCCCGCGGCGGGTTTTGCCGACAATGTTCCGGCCTTCCTCAGAAAGCCGGCGCGCCCGGTCAAGGTCGCGAGCGACTGACGCTCAGGGCTTTCTCGCGGTCGCCTTGCGCTTGGCCCCTGTGCGAGGACGCGGCTTCGCGCCACCTCGCGCCCGCTTGTTCTTCAGAGCCTTCGCCCGCAACTGGAGCCGCGCCGTCGCGAGTGCACGCCGCGCCCAGAGAACAATCTCGTCAGGCTCATCGAGAAGACGCTCGGGCGCACGCCAGTAGCTCATGAGCGTACCCGGTCCGTCTTTTGTCATGTAGGTGAACGGGCCCATGCCCTCGGATTCGAACGCGGCGCGCCCCGCCTCGTCCGTCTTGAGGAAGAGCGTGTCGTCGTCGATGAACGCGAAAACGATCGCATCGCAATAGACCCCGGCGCCGCCGAACATGCGCCGCACCATGATGGGTCCGAGCGGGGCGAGGAGCTCCTTCACAAGCTCGATAAACTCAGTGCTGGCCGTCATTTCTCAGACCTTCGGGGTCCGCCGCATGGATTGCAACGAGTCACGGGCCGGTCGCCCCGGCAACTGCAATGCACAATCGGAATGTCAAGCATTTTCCGCGCTGCACCAATTATGAACTGTGGGTAATTGCGGCTTGCGCCTAATTTAGAGGCAATCCGGGGGCTACAGTGCTGGCGCGAGGAGGCAATCACCCATGCGTCAAACCCGCGTCGTCGACCCACTCCCGAACACCAAAGCCATGCAGGATTGTCATGTCGAGCCGCCCGGCCGCGCGACCGATCCCATCGAGGAGCTGCAGCTCGCGCGATTGGCAGGGGCGGTGCTTTCGAAGTCGCCCGCAGACCTCGCCGCCCTCGCCGAGGCCAATCCGCTGATCGTCTGGGAGTGGATGGAGGCCTTTCGCCGCCAGAAGCTCGCGGCAGAGGCGGAGGCTCGCCGCTGGTCTGCCGCTATTGCGGCGATTGCGACGGCCACTCCGGACGCAGTGCGCACCGCCGCCGAATAGGCAGTCTAAAGTCGTCCTTAAGTGCTCTGAAGGCTCGCCCGGACCCTTGTCGGCGGGCTCGAGATTGACGCTCTCGCCGCAGCCGCAGGCGCTCTTCTGGTTCGGGTTGTTGAAGACGAAGCCCGAGGTGAGCTTGTCGATCCTGAAGTCCATCTCGGTGCCGAGCAGATAGAGCACCGCCTGCGGATCGACGATGACGCGCGCGCGCGCCGGCCTCGACCACCTCGTCGAATTTGTCGACCTTGTCCGCCCAGGTCATGGTGTACTCCATGCCCGCGCAGCCGCCCTTCTTGACGCCGATCTTGAGGCCCTGAATCTCGGGGCCCTTCGAGGCCATCAGCGCCTCGATGCGCGCCGCAGCAGCCTCCGTCAGCGTCATCACCTTCGGTTTCGGGCGGCGCGGCGTGGTCATTTCGGTCATAAGTTGCAGATCCATTTCCAAAACCAGGGAGTCAAAGACGAATATAGCGTGGATCGGGGGATTTGCGAGCCGGTCTCTCCTAGCGCGGTTGCGCCGGCCGGGTGCGGCTACTTCCCCGGCCAGGACTTGAGCGCCGCGTCGACGACCTCGAGCAGCTCTTTGCGGGTCGCTCCGCCTTGCGCCTGAACGGCCATCCCCTGGATCAGGCCGAGACATAGCGGGCGAGCGCCGCCGGGTCGGCGTCGGATGGAAGGTCGCCGTCGGCTTTCGCTATCTCGAGACGCTCGCGCAATTCCGCCTCGCCGGCGGCCCGGCGCAGGGCGAGCTCGCGGCGCACCGGCTCGGCGCGCCTCGCCGCAGGCGAGAGCGCCATGGACCAGGAGGCAGCCGGGAGCGTTGCGGGTGCGCGTCGGCAGGTCGGCGGAGACGCGCAAGAGCCGCTCGACCGCCTCCCGCGCCGTCGGGGCGGCGAGCGCGTCGCGCCGTGCTTGAGCGGGCTCCTCGACATAGCGGTCGACGGCCTTGAGGAAGAGCGTCTGCTTGTTGCCGAAGGCGGCATAGAGGCTCGGCGGATTGATTCCCATGGCCTTGGTCAGGTCGCCGAGGGACGCGCCCTCGTAGCCCTTCGCCAGGAATACTTTGAGCGCCTTGCCGAGCGCCTTGTCGGCGTCGAAGGCGCGGGGTCGGCCCATGGTCATTCCGGACACCACATCACATTTGTATTACCCGTTACATAATTCGCTTGACTCCGGAAGTCCAGACTCCATATTTCTGTATCGATCGTTACATTAGTCACATGGAGATGGTCATGAGCAAAGTCACTCAAAGGCAAGGTTGCTCTCGTTACCGGCGGCTCGCGCGGCATCGGAGCGGCCATCGCGCGCGCTCTCGCCGACGAAGGCGCCGACGTGGCGGTGAGCTATGCGGCCTCAGCCGACAAGGCGAACGCGGTCGTGCGCGAACTCGAGCAGCGCGGCGTGCGCGCGGCGGCATTCAAGGCCGACCAGGCCGACGCCGGACAGGCCGAGGGCCTCGTCAAGTCCGTCGCCCAGAAGTTCGGGCGGCTCGACATTCTCATCAACAACGCGGGCGTGTTCGAGGCCGGAGCCGTCGGCGATGCCAACGGCAATGGCGCTGCTCAGAAGCGCCAGCTCGCGATCAACGTCGAGGCCGTCGCCGCGGCAGTGGATGCCGCGGCACCGCTTCTCGGCGAAGGCGGGCGCATCATCACCATCGGCTCCGTCCTTGCCGACCAGACGCCGTTCAAGGGTGTCGCTGGCTACTCGGCGACAAAAGCGGCCGTCGCTGCCTACACGCGGGGCTGGGCGCGCGATCTCGGCCCCAAGGGCATTACCGTCAACGTTGTCCAGCCTGGCCCGATCAATACCGACTTGAACCCCGATAGCACCGACTTCGCGGCCGTGCAGAGGGAGCGCACGGCGCTCGGGCGCTACGGCCGCCCGGAGGAGGTCGGCGCCGCGGTCGCCTTTCTCGCGAGCCCCGCCGCGAGCTACATCACGGGCGCCGCGCTCACCGTCGACGGCGGCTTCAACGCCTTGACGCAGAATCAAGACCCGCGGCGGGTCGATGCCACCGCGCCCGCGGCTGACAGCTGGCGGCAAGAAGGGCGGTGCCGTCAAAACATGTTGAGGGCGAGGCGAGCCTCGTCGGACATGCGGCTCTGGTCCCACGGCGGGTCGAACGTCAGCGCCACCGTCGTCCCGGAGACGCCGGGCACGGCGTTGACCGCGTCCTCGACCCACTTCGGCATGTCGCCCGCCACCGGGCAGCCGGGGGCGGTGAGGGTCATCTCGATTGCGACCTCGCGGTTGTCGTTGACGTCGATCTTGTAGATCAGTCCGAGCTCGTAGATGTCGGCCGGGATCTCCGGGTCGAAGACCGTCTTCAGCGCCGCGACGATGTCGTGCGTGAGCCGCTCGATCTCCTCGGGCGGGAGCGCGGAGGACGCAGCGGCCGCCGTCGCAGGCAGCGCTCCTGGCGGCGCGGGCCCGTCCTTCGTCACGTCTTGCTCAAGCGCTTTGCCGTCCATGAGACTCCAACTCACGAAAAAAACTCGCGTGCCCTTATCAGCGCGGCGGCGAGGGCATCGATCTCCGCCTTGGTCGTGTACATGGCAAACGAGGCCCGGCAGGTCGCGGTCACGCCCAAGCGCTCCATCAGCGGCTGCGCGCAGTGGTGTCCGGCGCGAATGGCAATTCCCGAGCGGTCGACAATGGTCGACACGTCGTGAGGGTGGAGCCCTTCGAGGCTGAACGCCACAATCGAGCCCTTGCCGGGCGCGGTCCCGTGGATGACGAGCCCCGGCACGTCGCCGAGCCGGCCATGCGCATAGGCCAGGATCTCGGCCTCGTGGCGGAGAATGCGCTCGCGCCCGAGCTGCATCATATAGGTGAGCGCGGCGCCGAGCCCAACCGCCTCGACGATCGCCGGGGTTCCGGCCTCGAACCTGTGCGGCGTCCTGCCGTAGGTGATGCGGTCGACCTCGACCGTGTCGATCATCTCGCCGCCGCCCTGGTAGGGCGGCATGGCGTCGAGATGGCGCTTCTTTCCGTAAAGCACGCCGATGCCCGACGGCCCGTACACCTTGTGGCCCGTGAATACGTAGAAATCCGCATCGAGATCGCGCACGTCGACCGGCAGGTGAACCGCCGCCTGGCTGCCGTCGATGAGGACGGGAATGCCCCGCGCATGCGCGAGGCGGATCGCCTCCTTCACCGGGACGACGGTGCCGAGCACGTTCGACATGTGCGTCAAGGCGACCATCTTGGTCTTGGGCGTGAGCAGGCGCTCGAACTCGTCGAGCAGGAACTCGCCCGTATTCGACATCGGCGCCCACTTGAGCACGGCGCCGCGCCGCTCGCGGTGGAAGTGCCACGGCACGATGTTCGAGTGATGCTCCATGATCGAGAGGACGATCTCGTCGCCCTCTCCGATCACCATGCCGCCGAAGGAGCTCGCGACGAGATTGATCGCCTCCGTCGCGTTGCGGGTGAAGATGATCTCGTCCGTGCTCTCGGCATTGAGGAACCGGCGCACGGTGTCGCGCGCCTCCTCGAAGCGCGCCGTCGCCGTGTTGGAGAGGAAATGCAGGCCGCGATGGACGTTCGCGTACTCGAAGCGGTAGGCGTGGTCCATCGCCTCGATCACGGGCAGCGGCTTCTGGGCCGACGCCGCGTTGTCGAGGTAGACGAGGGGCTTGCCGTAGACCTCGCGGAACAGGATCGGGAAATCGGTCCTGACGCGCTCGACGTCGAAGCCGGTGCCGGCCTCGCTCTCGGGCCTTCGTACCAAGCTCTGCGCTGCTCCAGCCATTAATGCCTCTTTCACGCCGCGAGCGCGGCACCGCCCTCCGCGAGGCGGCGGCGCACCAGCGCCATCAGTGCCTCGCGCACGGCCGCATGGGCGACCTTGTCGATCGCCTCACCGATAAACGATTCGACGAGCAATGCGCGCGCCTCGCCGAGCGGTATCCCGCGCGAGCGGCAGTAGAAGAGCAGATCCTCGTCGAGATCGGACGACGTGCTGCCATGCCCGCACACGACGTCGTCGGCGTAGATCTCGAGCTCGGGCTTCGAATCGAACTCGGCTGAGGGCGAAAGCAGCAGCGCCTGCGCCATTTGCTTGCCGTCGGTCTTCTGCGCGCCCGGGCGCACGATCACCTTGCCCTGGAACACGGCGCGGGCCTCCCCGTCGAGCACGCCCTTGAACAGCTCGCGGCTGCGGCAGCCAGGGACCGCGTGGTCGATGACGAGCGTGGTGTCGATGTGGCCCGTTCTGCCGGCAAGAACGGCGGCGCCCAAGTCGAGCTCGGCCCCCTCGCCTGCGAACGTGAGCCGCAGCTCGGCGCGGGCGAGCCCCTCTCCCTCCGCGAGCGCGCACGGCCGGTAGATCGACTGCTTGCCGAGCGTGACGAGGCGCGTTTCCACGTAGCGTCGAGCCCTCGCCCACCTCGAGCCGGCGGACGTGCTCGACCTCGGCGCCGTCGCCGACAATGAGGTGCGTCACGACGTTCGTCTGCCTCGGTGGCGCGCTCGCCCCCGCGTGGACCTCGACGAGGGTGACCTTGGCGCCCTTGCCGACGCGTATGACGTTGCGCAGGAAGACCGACTTGCGGCCGTCCTTGCCGCCCTTGGCACTCGTGTCGAGCAGGAGAAGGGGCTCGGCGGGCGCGGCGCCGGCAGGGATGTCGAGCACGACGCCGTCGGTGAGGAAGGCGGCGTTCAAGGCGAGCATCGCATCGTCGGCGAAATTCGCGCGCTCGATTTCCTCCTTCACCCACGCCGGCGGGTCCTCGATCATGCGCGAGAGAAACGGCTCGCCTCCCTCCGGGCCGCACACGAGCCCGGCATGGGCGAGGCCCGTACCGTCGGCAACCACCGCCCAATTTCGTTCGAGTTCCGCGCCGGGAAGCGCCGCCGCGACAGCCGTCTCGGCGGCGGCGCGATCGGGGCGCAGCGCCTCGCCGGCCGCGACCGGAAAGGCGTCCTTGAGCGCCCCGCGCAGGTCCGTGTACTTCCACGCCTCGAGGCGCCGATGGGGGAGGCCCAGCGCCGAGAACGCGCCGATCGCCTCGCGCCGCATCTTCTTCAGCCACGCCCCGCCGGGCAAGCGGCTCTCGTTCGCCGCAAACTCCTCGGTGAGCGCGGTCTCGGCCTTCGTTCTCAACACCTGCACGGTCATCGGTCGTCCTGCGTCCTTTTCCTCCGCCGCCCCCCTGTCGCTCATCGTCAGGCCGCCTTGTCCTGGTACTCGGCGTAGCCCGACCTTTCGAGCTCTTGCGCCAGCTCCTTGCCGCCCGACTCGCGGATGACGCCGCCCGCCAGCACGTGCACGCGGTCGGGGACGATGTAGTCGAGGAGCCGCTGGTAGTGCGTGATCAGGAGCATGGCCCGGTCCTTCGAGCGCAGCGCATTGACGCCGTCGGCGACGATGCGCACCGCGTCGATGTCGAGGCCGCTATCGGTCTCGTCGAGCACCGCGAGCGACGGCTCGAGAACCGCCATCTGCAGGATCTCCGAGCGCTTCTTCTCGCCGCCCGAGAAGCCGACGTTCACGGGGCGCTTCAGCATCTCCATGTCGATCGCGAGCTTTGCCGCCTTGTCGCGGACGAGCTTCATGAACTCGGGCGTCGTCAGCTCGGCTTCCCCGCGCTTCTTGCGGATCGCGTTGGCGGCCGTGCGCAGGAACGTCAGTCCGGCGACGCCGGGGATCTCCATGGGGTATTGGAAGGCGAGGAACACGCCTTTCGCGGCGCGCTCGTCGGGCTCCATCTCGAGAAGGCTCTCGCCGTCCCAGAGGATGTCGCCTTCGGTCACCTCGTAGCCGGCGCGCCCCGCGAGCACGTGGGCGAGCGTCGACTTACCGGACCCGTTCGGCCCCATGATCGCGTGCACCTCGCCTTTCGGGATTGTGAGCGAGAGCCCTTTCAGGATCTCGCGGTCCTCGTCGGCGAGCTTCACGTGCAGGTTCTTGATCTCGAGCATTCCAATCCTACTCCGCAGTCTTCTTCGCTAGTCCTCGCGGGCAACTTCAGCTCTCGCCGTCGTGATAGCCGAGCGGCGCATCCGACTTCCTGAACATGTGGCGGACGCCGCCGCTCATGGTCGACCAGTCGAACCGACTCATGACGCCAATCTTGCCGGAGTCGGGGTATTCGACGACCTCGGTCTCGCCCTCGGTGGAGATGCCAAGATAGGTGAGAGTCCGGGTGCCCGTGTTGATGATCTGGTGAGCGACCTCCGGGCCGCCGGTCGGGGCCGCACAAACGTCTCCGGCCTTGATCGGATACTCCGCGCTGCCGAAGCGATAGGTTCCCTCACCTTCGAGGACGACGAACAGCTCGTGAATCTGATGGTGCACGTGGTAGGGGAACGCCTTCTTGCCCGGCTCCACCACGTGCAGCATGCATCCCAAGCCTCGCGAGCCGATGGCCGCGCCAAAGGAACCGACCTTGGCGGCAAAGCCCGCGCCATTGCCGACTTCGCGCAGCTCCACATCCGCGACGCTGATGACGGGCTTGACGGTCATCCAACGCTCCCTTCCAGCGAGACGCCGATGAGCTTCTGCGTCTCTGCCATGAACTCCATCGGCAGCTGCTGCAGCACGTCGCGCACGAAGCCGTTGACGACGAGCGCCACCGCCTCCTCCTGCGACAGCCCGCGCTGCATGCAATAGAAGAGCGTGTCCTCGGAGATCTTCGACGTCGTCGCCTCGTGCTCGAAGTGAGCGGACGACGTCTTGGCCTCGATGTAGGGCACGGTATGGGCCCCGCACTTGTCGCCGATGAGGAGCGAGTCGCAGTTCGTGAAGTTGCGCGCGCCCGTCGCCTTGCGGTGCGCCGAGACGAGGCCGCGGTAGGTGTTGTTCGAACGCCCCGCCGCGATGCCCTTCGAGATGATGCGGCTCGACGAGTTGCGGCCGAGATGGATCATCTTGGTGCCGCTGTCGACCTGCTGATGGCCGTTCGACACGGCGATCGAGTAGAACTCGCCTCTGCTGTTGTCGCCGCGCAGGATGCAGCTCGGGTACTTCCACGTGATCGCCGAGCCGGTCTCGACCTGGGTCCAGGAGATCTTCGCATTGCGGCCGCGGCAGTCGCCGCGCTTGGTCACGAAGTTGTAAATGCCGCCGCGGCCCTGCTTGTCGCCCGGATACCAGTTCTGCACCGTGGAATACTTGATCTCGGCGTCGTCGAGCGCGATGAGCTCGACCACGGCCGCATGCAGCTGGTTCTCGTCGCGCATCGGCGCCGTGCAGCCCTCGAGATAGGAGACGTAGGCGCCCTTGTCGGCGATGATGAGCGTGCGCTCGAACTGGCCGGTCTCGCGCTCGTTGATGCGGAAATAGGTCGAGAGCTCCATCGGGCAGCGCACGCCGGGCGGCACGTAGACGAACGAGCCGTCGGAGAACACGGCCGAGTTCAAGGCCGCGTAGAAGTTGTCGCCCTGCGGCACGACCGAGAACAGATACTTCTTCACGAGCTCGGGGTGCTCGCGGATCGCCTCCGAGATCGAGCAGAAGATGACGCCGGCCTTCGCCAGCTCGTCCTTGAACGTGGTCACCACCGAAACGCTGTCGAAGACGGCGTCGACCGCGACGCGCGCCCCTTCGACGCCGGCCAGGATCTCGCGCTCGCGCAGCGGAATGCCGAGCTTCTCGTAGGTGCGCAGCAGCTCGGGATCGACCTCGGCCAGCGACTTCGGCGCTTCCGTACTTTTCGGCGCCGCGTAGTAGTAGAGGTCCTGGAAGTCGATCTTCGGATAGTGGACCTTGGCCCACTTCGGCTCGGTCATCGCGCGCCAGCGCGTAAAGGCCTCGAGACGGAGCTTCAGCATCCACTCGGGCTCGCCCTTTTTGGCCGAGATGAAGCGCACGGTGCTCTCGTCGAGCCCCCTCGGCGCCCGCACCGTGTCTATCTTCGTCTCGAAACCGTACTTGTACTGGTCGACGTCGATCTTCTTGACTTGCTCGATCGTCTCTTGAACTGCCGCCATCTTTCACCTGCTCTCGTACGGCCCGCCGCGGCCGCCGTTGATCTCAACTCTCTTCACGCGGCGATCCGCGCGCCGCCGCCGATCGCCTCCCAGGCGGCGAGAAACGCCGCGATATCCTTTTCCTGCGTCTCGGGCCCGAGGCTCACCCGGATCGCGCTTCGCGCGAGCCCCGGTTCGAGGCCCATGGCCGCGAGCACGCGGCTCTCGCCGACCTTGCCCGCCGAGCACGCCGCCCCCGCGCTCACCGCGATCCCCGCGAGATCGAGCTTGATGACGAGCATTTCCGCCGACTTGCCCGGCCAGGCGACGCAGGTCGTATTGGCGAGGCGCGCCGCGTCGGCGCCAATGATGCGCGCTTCCGGCGTCAGGCGCAGGATCTCCGTCTCGAGGCGGCCTCGCAGGGCGCCGATCCGCGCCATCTCGGAAAGATTGCCTGCAGCCGCTCGCGCCGCAGCGCCGAAGCCGGCAATAGCGGCGACGTTCTCGGTGCCTGCGCGACGGCGCCGCTCCTGGCCGCCGCCGGCGATGAGCGGGCGCGAGCGTCATGCCGTCGCGAATGACCAGCGCGCCCGCGCCCTTTGGCCCGCCGATCTTGTGCGACGAGAGGCTCATGGCGTCGCAGCCGAGCGCCGCGAAGTCGACGGGCATGCGGCCTGCGGCCTGCACGGCATCGCAGTGGAGCGCAAGGCCGTTCGCCGTCGCGAGCTCGGCGGCGGCGGCCATTGGCTGCACGACGCCGGTCTCGTTGTTCGCCATCTGCAGCGCAAGCACCGCGCGGCCGCGTTCGGCGCCCGCCGGCAGAACCTCGCCCACGGCGCCCACGTCGGCGATCCCGGCCAAGGTCGCCGGAAATAGCACAAGCCTCGCGCCGGAGTTCGCGGCAGGGGCGCGCACCGACTCGTGCTCGAGGGCGCAAACTACGATCGTGTCCCAGCCGGCGCCCATCGCCCATGCGTTCGCTTCCGTCGCCCCGCTCGTGAACACGACCTCGCTAGGGCGCGCGTTAACCAGCGCGGCGACCTCCTCGCGCGCGGTCTCGACGAGGGCGCGCGCGTGCCGGCCCTCGGCGTGAACGGAGGAGGGATTGCCGCAGAGATCGAGCGCGGCAAGCATGGCCGTGCGCGCTTCGGGGAGCAGCGGCGCCGAGGCGTTGTAGTCGAGATATGTCCGCTCGGCCGTCATGCCGCGGCTATTCCCTTTCCATGGCTCCCGCTGCCGACCGCGTTCTCGCCGTGAACGACAATCACCGGCGGCTCGACGCGCTTCTCGGCCGGAATGCCGTCGAGAACCTCTTGCAGCGTGACGCTCCAGACGAAGGCCGAGATCGCGTCACCGAGCGCGCTCCACAGGCCATGGGTCAGGCAGCGCTCGTCGCCGAAGCACGGCGCCGCGCCGCCGAGGCAGCGCGTCATGCGCGTCTCCTCGTCGACCGCCGCCATGATCTCGCCGATTCTGATTTCCGAGGCCGGGCGACCGAGCCTGTAGCCGCCGAGGCGGCCGCGCGTGCTCTCGACGAGGCCGGCCCGGCGCAGGCGCAGGAAGATCTGCTCGAGATAGTCGAGGGAGAGCTGCTGGCGCTCCGCGATCGACGAGAGGGGTACCTGGTCCGCGCCCCCGTGCTTGGCGATGTCGGCCATCGCCATCACCGCGTACCGGCCCTTGGTGTTGAGCTCCATGAAACAGCCTCCACCGCTCGACGACGGGCGAGGCCTCAAGGCCACTTGCAACGCCCACCCGCACCTGTGCTAAGAGACCGGCCCGGGCCGGCTCCTTATAGACGTTCTACCATCTCTTTCGAACGGTTCTAAACTTGTACCTGAATATGAAAATTCCGAGCCGGGAAATCAAGCATTCTCTCGGCACGAACTCGTGAACACCCGAAAAGCCGGCGGCAGCTGACGGAACACTGTCCTCAGCCGAAGCAGCCGCCCCAGTGCAAAAGCCCGCAACGCGAGACCAAAAGAACTCATGCCCGAGCTGATCATCAATGGGCCCGCCGGCCGTCTTGAAGCCCGCTACCATCACGAGCCGCAGAGCGACAGCCCGATCGCCCTCATCCTGCACCCGCACCCGCAGTTCGGGGGCACGATGAACAACCAGGTCGTCTATAGCCTTTACTACACCTTCGCCAAGCGCGGGTTCTCGGTGCTGCGCTTCAACTTCCGCGGCGTCGGGCGCAGCCAGGGCTTCTGGGACGGCGGTCCAGGCGAGCTGGCCGATGCGGCGTCCGCCCTCGACTGGCTGCAGATCGTCAAGCCCGACGCCAAGTACTGCTGGATCGCCGGCGTCTCGTTCGGCACCTGGATCGCCATGCAGCTCCTGATGCGCCGCCCCGAGATCGACGGCTTCATCTGCGTGGCGCCGCCGTCGAACCTCTACGACTTCTCGTTCCTCGCTCCCTGCCCCTCCTCGGGCCTGATGATCAACGGCGAGAAGGACCGCGTCGTCCCGTCGAACTCGGTTGCCGAGCTCTCGGCCAAGCTCAAGACCCAGCGCGGCATCAAGATCGATCACGAGGTGGTCCCCGGCGCCAACCACTTCTTCGAGGGCAAGATCCCCGAGCTCGAGGCCGTCGTCGGAAGCTATCTCGACATGCGCCTTGCGAAGGCGGCCATGGATCGCGAGAAACAAAAGGAGAAGGAGAAGGAGAAGGAAAAGGAAAGGGAGCGCGACCCCGAGCCGGAGGCGGAACTCGAGCCCGAGCCCGAGCCCGAGCACGAGACCGAGGACGAATAGTCAGGGAGGGCCCGGCCGCGGGCTTGGGCACAAAGGATGAAGGCCCTCGCCGTCGGTCTTGCCCTGAGCTGCCTCCTTCTCGCCGCGGCCCTCTGGTATGCGATCGTCTTTCCCCGTCAACCGGTCCACGGCGCCCTTCCGCCCCTCGGCGCTGGAGGAGCGCGATCTCGCCCGCCGCCTCGAGCAGCACGTGACGGCAGTGGCGAGCCGGCCCCACAACGTCGCCCATCCGGCGGAGCTCGAAGCCGCCGCCCGCTACATCGAGGCAACGCTCCGCCAGGTCGGCTACGAGCCCATGCTTCAGAGTTTCACCGCGCGCGGGGTCGGCGTGCGCAACATCGAAGCCGTCATCGAACCCGAACCCCGCGCGAGCGACGCCGAGACCTATGTGATAGGCGCACACTACGACAGCGCCGGCCGCTCTCCCGGCGCCAACGACAACGGGACCGGCGTCGGCGCGCTCCTCGAGCTCGCCCGCCTCTTTTCCGGCTGGCACCCACGCGCGCACCGCCTGCGCCTCGTCTTCTGGGTCAACGAGGAACAGCCGTTTTCGAAGACCGACGAGATGGGAAGCCTGCGCCACGCGCGCCACCTCGCAGAGCAGGGCGAGCGCGTGGCGGGCGCCATATCCCTCGAGACGCTGGGGTTCTTCTCGGGGGCGCCCGGCAGCCAGAAATTCCCCTTCCCGTTTGCGCTCGTCTATGCCGACAAGGGCAACTTTGCCGCCTTCGTCGGCTTGCCGGGATCGCGTGCGCTCGTGCATCGGGCGCTCGGCGCATTCCGCCGCCACGCGGTATTTCCTTCGATCGGCGGCGTGGCGCCGGGCTTCATCAAGGGCATCGACTACTCGGACCACTGGTCCTACGACCACGTGGGCTATCCCGCGCTCATGATCACGGATACGGCGCCGTTCCGGAACCCCTATTATCACACTGCGGAGGACCTGCCGGACAAGGTCGACTACGAAAGCCTAGCGCGCATCACCAAGGGCCTCGAGGGGATGGTGCGCGACCTCGTGCAATGAGCTCGCGGCAGCGGTTCTCCTCACCAAAGGAGGCAGACGCCGCCTTCGCGAGCCGAGTTGGCTTGAATGGGAAGGAAAATCCTACTCGATCAATCCGGCGGCCGAGTAGGCCAGACAGGCAGCGCTGATAGCCCCGATTAAAATTGCGACGCTGCCCACGAACGCGATGAACGACAACATTGACCCGCCCCTGCACTTAATTGGCCACCCGAATTGATAGCAGGAGTATCTCGAGTAAACTGTTGCACCGTTGCAACTCTGCTCGAATTCGTACGAAGTCGGATAAAAGCCTACTGCGCGGTTGCCCGGGCCAGCACGCCGCCGGTGAGGGGCCGCGTCACTCCGGTCGTGCCGGGAAACGTGATCGGCAGCCCCTTGAGAGAGCGGACCGCGAGATAGGCCCAGGCCTCGGCCTCGAGCGCGTCGCCGTCGAGCGTCAGGGCCTCGGCAGGGACGACGGCGCCGTCAACCCGCTCGGCGAGCATCTTCATGAGAGTGGCATTGCGCCGCCCGCCGCCCGAGACGATCCACGTCCGGGGCGCCTCGGGCACGTGGAAGCGCGCCTTGGCGATCGCGGCGGCCGTGAACGCCGTCAGCGTCGCGGCGCCGTCCTCGGTCGAGAGGGCGGAGAGCCGGTCGAGCGAGAAAGCGTTGCGGTCGAGCGATTTGGGCGGGGGAACGGCGAAATAGCGATCGGCGAGCAGCTCGGCGAGCACCGCTTCGTCGACGCGGCCGCTCGCGGCGCAAGCGCCGTCCTCGTCACAAGACTTGCCGGTGCGCAAAGCCATCCAGTCGTCGATCAGCGCATTGCCTGGCCCGGTGTCGAAGGCGATGAGCGTGCGGCGGATCTCGTCCGTGTCGTCGCCCACCCACGTGACGTTCGCCACGCCGCCGATGTTCACGACCGCGATCGCACCCGGAAGCCGTCCGACCAGGGCCTTGTGGTAGGCGGGGACGAGCGGCGCGCCCTGCCCCCCGGCCGCGACGTCGGCGGCCCGGAGGTCGTAGACGACGTCGATGCCGGTCTCGGCGGCGAGCAGCGCCCCGTCGCCGAGCTGCACGGTGAGGCCGATGTCCGGCCGGTGCAGCACGGTCTGCCCGTGAAAGCCGATCACGTCGACGCCGGCGGCCTCGACGCCATGATCCTTGAGATAGTGGCCGACGGCCTCGGCATGGAGCTCCGTCAGATAGCGCTCGAGAAGCCGGAGACGGCCGGGCCGCTCGTCGCGTCGCTTGAGGGAGGCTGCCTCCTCGAGGCCCGCCCTCAGCTGGGCACGAAACAGCGCCGAATAGGGATAGGTCGCCGCGTGCCCGCGCCGGACCAGCCCCTCGCCGTTGGTCTCGATGAGCGCCACGTCGATGCCGTCGAGCGAGGTCCCGCTCATGAGCCCGAGCGCCCGCACGAGCCCCTCCTCCTCCACGGCCCGGAGGAGCTTCCCCGGTTGCTTGCTCACGACATCGGCCTCGTGCATGGTCCCCCGCGTTCGCCGCAGTCCCGTCTCTTAGCAGATCGATCCCGAATATGCCGTCGCCATGACCGAGCCAAAGAGCGATTTCCTCCGCATTCTCGCCGAGCGCGGCTTTATCCACCAGTGCTCGGACATGCCCGGGCTCGACGCCCTGGCGGTGAAGGGCGAGGTCGTCGCCTACGTCGGCTACGACTGCACGGCCCCCTCGCTCCACGTCGGCTCGCTGCTCTCGATCATGATGCTCCACTGGCTCCAGGTCTCGGGCGGGGGCAAGCCGGTCGTGCTGATGGGCGGGGGGACGACGCGCGTCGGCGACCCCTCGGGGCGCGACGAGACGCGGCGCATCCTCTCGATCGCCGACATCGAAGCGAACAAGCGGAATATCGCCATCGTCTTCGCCAAGTTCCTCGACTTCGGAGCGGGGCCGCGCGCGGCGATCATGGCCGACAACGAGGAATGGCTCGCGCCCTTGAATTACATCGAGTTCCTGCGCGTCGTCGGACGGCACTTCTCCGTCAACCGCATGCTGACGATGGACAGCGCGAAGTTGCGCCTCGAGCGCGAGCAGGAGCTCTCCTTCATCGAGTTCAACTACATGCTGCTCCAGGCCTACGACTTCGTCGAGCTCGCCAACCGCTACGGCGTCAACCTGCAGATGGGCGGCTCCGACCAGTGGGGCAACATCGTCACCGGCATCGATCTCGGGCGGCGCATGGGCACGCACCAGCTCTATGCGCTGACGTGCCCGCTGCTGACCACGGCCTCGGGCGCCAAGATGGGCAAGACCGCGGCCGGCGCCGTCTGGCTCAACGAGGACCAGCTCTCGGCCTACGACTACTGGCAGTACTGGCGCAACACCGAGGACGCCGACGTCGGCCGCTTCCTCAAGCTCTTCACGACGCTGCCCTTGGACGAGATCGGGCGGCTCGCGGCACTCGAAGGCGCCGAGATCAACGAGGCAAAGAAGGTGCTCGCGACGGAAGCGACCGCGCTGCTGCACGGGCGCGACAAGGCGGAAGCTGCCGCCGCGACCGCCGCCAAGACCTTCGAGGAGGGCGGCCTCGCCGCCGGCCTTCCCACGATCGCGATCCCCAAGGCCGAGCTCGAGGGCGGCCTGGGCGTCCTCACCGCCTTCGTCCGCGCCGGGCTCGTTCAATCGAACGGGGAGGCGCGGCGTCAAATCCAGAGCGGCGGCCTCAGGGTCAACGACACGGTTGTCACCGACGAGAAGCGGATGCTCACGCTCGGCGACCTCACCGCGGAAGGAGCGATCAAGCTCTCGCTCGGCAAGAAGAGGCACGTGCTCGCGAAGCCGGCTTAAGTGTGAAAGGGCGTCTCCTACGCGCGAGCCTCCGGTGGAACACTCTTCTTGTGCGGGTCTTGTGCGGGCGCCGCACGCCGATCTCGACCTCGCGCGTCGGCCCCTGTCGGCTATGCGCGACAATTAGCTTCTGCGAATGGACATCGGTGACCGCCGGCAAGGGAACGACGAATCCTCGACTAATACCGACAGAACTCCAGACAGGAGACAAGGCCATGCCTGCCATCACGACCAAAGACGGCGTTGAGATTTTTTACAAGGACTGGGGCAAAGGTCAGCCCATCGTGTTCAGCCATGGCTGGCCGCTGTCGGCCGACGACTGGGACACGCAGATGCTGTTCTTCCTCAAGCACGGCTATCGCGTCATAGCTCATGACCGCCGAGGCCATGGCCGGTCCACTCAGGTGAGCGACGGTCACGACATGGATCACTATGCCGATGACCTGGCGGCGCTGACCGCGCATCTCGATCTGAAGAGCGCCATTCACGTTGGCCATTCCACCGGCGGCGGCGAGGTGGCGCACTATCTGGGACGGCATGGCGAGAGCCGGGTGGCGAAGGCGGCCCTGATCAGTGCGGTGCCGCCGCTGATGGTGAAGACGGCGGCCAATCCGGGCGGCCTTCCCAAGGAGGTGTTCGACGGATTGCAGGCACAGCTCGCGGCCAATCGCTCGCAGTTCTATCGCGACCTGCCGGAGGGGCCTTTCTATGGCTACAACCGGCCGGGCGCAAAAGCCTCGGAGGCGATCATCCAGAACTGGTGGAGGCAGGGCATGATGGGTGGCGCGAAGGCGCATTACGACGGCATCGTCGCCTTCTCACAAACCGATTTCACCGATGACCTCAAGAAGATCACCGTGCCGGTTCTGGTGATGCATGGCGACGACGATCAGATCGTTCCCTATGCCGACGCGGCACCATTGTCGGCAAAGCTCCTGAAGAACGGGACGCTAAAGACCTACAAGGGCTTCCCGCACGGCATGCCGACCACGGAGGCAGACACGATCAATGCCGACCTGCTGGCGTTCATCAAGGACTGATTAAGGCTGCCCTCCAGCGTGCATCTCTGCGCTTTTCTGGACACCCATTTCCCGATCGACCTGGTCTTCGAAGGCGCGCTTTTTCCCGGCAACGAAGCGCCGATAACCCTCCGGGTCGACCCAAGCGTTGACGCCTTCCGTTTCGGCGCGTTTGCGCTTGCCTTCCAGGTCATAGTACTCGTTGTGCTGTGCCAGCCAGATGTCGGGCGTCAGCATCTCGAGCGTGTGGTGCGTGCGGCGGTAGTCGTCGGCAATGCCGGGATAGGACGCATTGTTCACGAGCCGATAACCCGGGTTGAACCCGGCGCCGTCGGGGAAGGCCACCATGTAGGCCTTTGCGGAATCGACGACAGTCGTGACCCATGTGGTCGATCCGCGCGTGTGGCCTGGCGTGTGATACGCGGTGAGCAGCACCTCTCCCAAGCGGATCGTGTCGCCGTCGCGCAGGATGCGATCGACCTTAACCGGCGGGTAAACGAAGTCGTTGACGTACTTGAAGTCGTCCCTGTCGCCGCTCTCCATCGCCGGAACATCGTCCTTCATGACCGCGAGCTCGGCGCCGAATTTTTCCTTGAAATAGGCGAACGCGCCCGCGTGATCGATGTGAGCATGGCCGTTGATCATGATCTTGATGTCATCGGGCTTGAACCCAAGCTTGCGAACGGAGTCGGCGATCATCGGCCCGGACGAGGGCATGCCCGTATTCATCAGGATGTGCCCCTCGGAGGTCGCGAACAGGAATGCGCCGAGCCCCTTGGTGCCGACGAAGTATAAAGGTCCGATGATTTTGACTGGCTCGGCCGGCTCTTCCCATTTGAACACTTTGATGGCGAGGGAGATGAAGAGCTTGTTGTCGTTGGCGAGCTGCTCCTCGGTCGGCCGGTCGGGCGGCGATGTCTGCGCTAGCGCTTGACTGGCGGCGGCCGTGACGAGCACAACGGCGAGACCTGTCAGGGTTGGCCTTTTCATGGCGTCTCTCCCCTCAACGGAGCCACGACGGTAGGGCCAAATGAGCAGGAAGGAAATGGGGGACGACGTCTGTTCTTGGACCCGAAGGCGGCACCGTTGAGATGTGTCAACGCCAATTGATCCGCTCACGATATGGTCGTCGCTGCATCGCCGCCGACTACGGAGACGACAGATGGACGACAAGATCAGAAAGAAGATCCTGGCGCTGTTAGACCAACACCGGATCATGACGATCGCCACGCTGAGGCCGGATGGCTGGCCGCAGGCGACGACCGTCGGTTATGTGAACGAGGGCCTCACGCTCTACTTCCTCTGCGGCCTGGACAGCCAGAAGGCGGCGAATTTGGCGCGAGACGATCGCGTTTCGCTTGCGATCGATCACGATACGCCTCAGATCATGGCGATCACCGGTCTCTCCATGGCGGCACGCGCGCAAGCGGTGACCGATCGGGCGGAAGCCGAAAAGGTCTTGGGCCTGTTGCCGATGAAATATCCCGAGCAGGTTTCCTTGCCAGGGCCGATGCCGAAACCTGAGGACGTTCGCATCTTCCGCCTGACGCCGACAGTCATCTCCGTGCTCGACTACTCCAAGGGCTTCGGGCACACCGATCTCGTCACCTGCTGAGCTCGTTTGCGGAGACAAGGTCGGCCGTACGGCAGTCGGCCGCGGTTTCAGCCTTCTAAGCTTCCGGCTACCCCTCTATTTCTTCTCGAGATAACGATGAAGGTGCTCCTCGTCTCGGCCCATGTGCGGGAAAATTCTCTGACGAAGGCGGTAGCGGAAGCATTTGCCGAAGCTGCTATCAAGAACGGCCATTCATTCGAGAGGGCCAACCTTGTCTCTGAAGCCTTTGATCCAGTCCTGCACGAAGCCGACGAGCCGGATTGGGACAACCCAGACAAGACTTACTCTGCCGCCGTACGTGAAGAGATGGCCAGGATCGAGCGCAACGAGTGCGACGGTTATGATTTTTCCGGTGTGGTGGTGGTCGATGCCCGCAGTGCTGAAGGGCTGGATCGATCGCGTGTGGAACTTCGGCTATGCCTATGGCACCCGCTTTTATCCTCACAAGAAGGTTTGGATGATTGGCGTTGCAGGCACCCACAAATCAAGCTTTGCGGAAGGGGGATACGACACAGGCATGCGTATTCTCTTGGAGACCGGCATACTTGGCTACTGTCACATTGAAGAGGCGAGGTTCGAAGTGCTCTATGGTTCGGTCGAAGGAGAGCCCTATCCTTCTCGAATTATCCAAAGCGCGCGGGTGCTCGGGGCCCAGTTTTAGGCGGCGCTTGCCTCACGAGTTGGTCTCCGGCCCGGAGCCCCACGAATGTGCTGCACCAGTGCACAGCAAGCGCGAACAGCTCAGTTCTTCTTCGTCGGCTTGCTGTCCGTCGACGAGGACCAGCCGTCGACCGTGTCGGAGCGCGTCGGCTCGTTCGCATTTGCGCCCTCGGCGACGCCCGAGCTCGAGGCGCGGACGCGGTCCTCGGCCGGTGCCTTGGCGGCTCCGCCGCGCGGCAGGACAGTGGGATTGGGATTGGTCATCTCCATGATGCCGCGCAGGATGCCGGGCGTGAACATCGACAGCGGATTGACGATGACCTGCGGGTCCGACATCGAGCCCTGGATGGCGTAGGTGAGGCCGAACACGCCTTCGCACTTGAGGCCCGAGACGAGGGGGCCGACGAGGGGGATATCGCAGAACGCGCTGTTGATCCCCTGCAGCGGCACGTAGGTGCCGCCGAGGTTCACGCGCCTCGCGCCGAAATCGACCTTGCCGCGGATGGTGGCGCCGAGCAAAGGCCCCTTGATATAGGATTCGTCGAGGACGAACTGGCCGTGACCGGCCGAGAACGGCGCCTTCATGTGATCGAACTCGAACACCTCGCGCACGACGCGGCGCTGTCCCGACGGCGTCGCGTCGATCTCCGTCCCCTTGACGCTCGCACTCGAGTAGACTTCCGCGACCACGGGGTCGCCGAGCACCTTGAAATCGTCGACCCAGAGAATGCCCGTTTTCTCCGCCGCGCCGCGCCCGTCGAGATTGAGCTCGAGCCGCACGCGCCCGCCCTCCATGTTCGGATAGAAGCCGACCAGCTTGAAGGCCTGGCCGGCATCGGTCGAGTTGGCATAGACGACGCGCTCCCCGCTCGCGTTTCTCTTGAGCAGCAAGGCGAGCGGCTTGTTGCCCTCGAGCGTCCCTCGCGCATCGAGCGAGGCGATGTCGTCGCCCTTCTGGGTGAGCTTCATCTTGAAGCCGCGCAAGTTCTTGCCCCCGCTGCCGAGGACGGTATCGATGTCGGCCTCGAAGTCCATCCCCGCCGCGGGATGGCGCGGCTTGATCTCCGTCTCGCCTGCCTGCCCGAGGGCGAGGAACCTGCGGAAAAGGTCCGTCGCGTCGAAGGTCGACCCCTTCGCCTTCATCACCCAAATTCTTTGCTGGTTGAGCGTTCCTTGCACGTCGAGGCGCGACACGACGTTCAAGGAGAAATCCGGAAACTCGAACTCGCTCACCAAATTGCGGGCATCGACGCCCACCCTGCCGCCGATCGCGATGTTCTCGCCCTGCACCTTGAAGTTCTCGAGCGAAAAGCCCTGGGGCTGGGCCTGAACGAGATCGAACTCGAGCGAGGCGGGGCGGCCTTGGGGCTTGCGCCAGGCAACGCCGTGCAGGATGAGCTCGGCGTTGGTGAGATCGGCCTGCGCATGAACCTGCGGCTTGCCGTCGGCGCCGCGCGTGATCGACACCTCGACCGGGACCTCGCCCTGGACGAGATGATTGACGTCGAGCTCGAGCTGGTTGCGGTCGGAGTTGTCGAGCCGCGCCGTGATGCGGAGCGGAAGCTGCGTGTCGTCCGGGGCCTCGAAGATGTGCTGCAGATTGAGCTTGGCGAGCACGCCGTTGAACAGCAGCTCTCCGTTGGCGCTGACGGCGGCCTCCGACACGTCGACATCGATCGTGCCCCCTTGCAATTCGTAGGGGCCAATGCGGCTCTTGGACTTGATCTCGCTGATGCGCGCCTTGCCTTCGGTCTTCACCGGCGCGCCTGTGCCCGGGATCAGCGGCGTGGTTATCTTGAACTCGCCCTCGACCTTGCCGTCGATGCCCTCGACGGGCAGCGACCCGAACTCCGCCATCGGCAGGCGCGAGCGGTTGATGGCCTCGAGAAGGGCGGCGAGCTGCGTCTCGCTCCGGAACGATAGCTCGCCCAGCGGAAACGAGCTCGACACGCTCGCTATCGCGAAGCGGCCGTCCTTGAGCGGAACCTGGCGGGTCGGGCTCGCGAGGAGCGACGCATCGGGGACGGTCACCTCGAAAGTGTCGTCCACGAGACGGAGCGTCGCCTGCGGCGCGACGACGGGAAGCCCGTCGGGGAACGGGACCATCTCGAGGTCGCCTCCCTCGATGACGAGGGACAGGCGCTCGGTCCGGCCGGGCGTCGCGTCGGCGTTCTTGAGAAAGTCGCCCGTGAGGAGCCTGAACGTGCCGGATTTGAGCGTGCCGCGGGTCAAATGCTCGCCGACCCATTTGCGCGCCGCCGGGGTGACCGCGCGCGGCCACAGCGCCTTGAGGGTCGGGAGCGACATCGGAGTCATCGCCGCGTCGATGCGCGTGCTCGGCGTCGCCGACCCCGTCATCACCTCCCCGTTCGCGGACACCTTGGCCCCGCCCGCCGCTAGCGAAAACTCCGCGAGTTCGATGAGCCCCCGGCTCGGCACCAGCCGGCCGCCGGCGACGAAGGCGTCGACGGCAATCCCTGCGATCCCGAACTCCTCCGCCGCGAGCACTCCCTCCTTGGCCGAGATCCTGAAGCCCCACTCGTCTCCGTCCCGGCCCTTCGCGGCAGAGACCGAGCCTTCGAGCGTCATGCGGCTGTCGCCCCATTGGAGGGTGGAGGGCGCTAGCGTGAGGCGGCTCGACTGCGCGTCGTAGTCGAAGAGGAACTTTCCGCCGTCGACGGTGAGCGGCGCGCCCGTGAGCGAGGGAAGGCGGATCTGCCCCCGGCTCAGGGCCAGCGCGAGCTTGGCCGACTTGAGCTCGCCCGCGGCGGTGAAATGGAGGGTGGCGTCGCCCGTCACGGGCATGTCGAGCGTCTCGAGCAGGCTCAGCTGCGGGGCCGCCTTCGCCAGCGTGCTCGGCACGAGGTCGTGCACCGTTGTCGTCACCTGGACCGTGCCTTTCCTCTCGGAATCCTCGGTGCGGAACGACAGCACCCAGGGTCCGCGCGGCGAGTTGATCCTGGCGGCGCCCGAGATGACGCTGCGCCGCTTCATGTGCTCGAGGTCCACGGCGGCTTCGGTCACGCTCCATTCGCTCGACAGGCCCTGGTGCTCGAAGATGACGGTGGCCTTGCGCACGCCGATCTCTCTCAGCCGCGACGTCGCGTCGAGGCCGGCGCGCGCCCGCGCCGAGGCTTCGGCAATGACGCGGGCAAGATCGATGCGGTGAAAGGAAACGGGCGGGGCGGCAGCTTCGCCGGCCGACTTCGCGACCGTGCTCGTGCCAGGGTCGGCCGCTGCAGGCGACGGGGTCGCGGCGGGGTCCGCGGCGGAGCCCGTGCCGGAGGCCTGCGAGAAACGCAGCGCGAGGCCGCCGTCCTCGGTATAGGTGAGCGAAATGCGCGGCTCGATGAGGTAGACGCGCTCGGGCACCGCGCGCAGTAGCCACAGGGCGCTCTTGTTCAGCTCGACGGCGGCGAGGGGAGCCGAGGCGACGAGGTCCCCATCCGCCTCGCTGAGCCTGAGGTTGATCAGACGGAACTCGAGGCCGCCGCCGTCGGCGAGGCTCAAGGTGGCGTCGTCGATCGAGGCCTTGAGGTGGGCGAACTCGGCGCTGATGCCGCGCTCGATGTGGGGCGCGAAGATCTTGAGCGAGACGGGGCCGTGCTTGAGCCGCACGTAGCCGATGCCGACCGCGATCAGCGTCAGCAGGACGACGGGGGCGACAATCATCAGAAATCTGACGCCGATGCGCGCGACGGCGGAGAACCGCGGGTCGCCAGAGTCGAGCCCGCTTGCGTCCCGCGGCTCGGCCCGCAGCCGCTCCATGGCGCGCGCCGCACCGGTCCCGGACCTCGACGCAGGCTGGGAGCGGGGAATGCCGGTCGCTCGCGTCATGTGCGAACTGGTCTCAAGCCGTTGCCCCCCGGGCGGATGCCTGATCCGGGCATCGGTCCTGCCAGTCCCCGCGCCCCGAATCAGCTCTTCTAGTGCGCATCATCCCCGACCGATAATTCTGAGATAAGACTCGCGCTCGAAACTCCATACCGGAGCCGAGCCCGACTGCCCCCTGCAACCGCGCTCCTCGCTGGCCTCGAATCAAGCCCCAACTAGATCAGGGTCTTGCGTCGCACGTAAGACCGATGAGGAGTTGTGAAAAGCGACGAAAGAAAGGCGTTTTCAACATGCTGACCGATGGCGATGCCGCCCCCGAATTCACGCTCCCCGCCGACGACGGAAGCTCCCTTTCGCTCAAGGACATGAGGGGGCATCCGGTCGTCCTCTACTTCTATCCCAAGGACGACACGTCGGGCTGCACGGCCGAGGCCAAGGACTTCACCGCGCTCGCCCGCCAATTCGAGGCCGAGGGCGCCCTCGTCGTCGGCATCTCGCCGGACAGCGCCTCCTGTCACCGCGCCTTCAAGGAGAAGCATGCCCTCGCCGTCCGCCTTGCCGCCGACGAGGACAAATCCGTGTGCAAGGCGTTCGGGACCTGGGTCGAAAAGTCGATGTACGGGCGAAAGTACATGGGCGTCGAGCGCTCGACGTTTCTCATCGACGGCTCGGGGAGGATCGCACGCTCATGGCGCAAGGTGAAAGTTCCCGGACACGCCGAGGAGGTCTTGAGCGCAGTGCGCTCTCTCAAGTGATGACATCGTCTGCCCGCAACCCCAGCGACCTCTGCACATTTCGCGTGTGCGGCCACCGGGCAGCTTGCTCAATCGCAGGGCAGTCCGTACTCAAGCTAAATTGGTGACCCGCCTCGGGAAACGTGGTAGTCACCGCCCCAGATGGGCGAGCCGGGGGGATCAAGCCTCGATTGGACGGGGGCGAATTGCTTTCGTTCGCCGTGCCGTCGTCCCGCCCGCACGCCGAAAACGTCGATCGCTTGAGATTCGCGCAGTCTCGAGGGTAATCGCGGAGGTTGCCGATGCTTCCCCAATTTCGCAAGTCCGAGACCGATGGAGTGAGGCCTAGCCCGCCGATGCTCGGCCAGCCGCAGGCCTCCTCGCTCGGCGCACGTCCTGCCGCCGCGCCTCTGAGAGCAGGGGCCCATGCCTCGAGCTCGGTCATCGGGCCCGATCTCGTCATCCAGGGCAATCTCGTCTCGAAGGGCGAGGTCCATATCGAGGGCGAGGTCCAGGGCGACATCCACGGCACCCACGTCGTCATCGGCGAGAGGGCCAAGATCACCGGCGGCATCGTCGCCGAGGAATGCGTCATCCGCGGCCACGTGCTCGGCACCGTGCGCGGCAAGCGCGTTCTGTTGCAGACCCAGGGCCACGTCGAGGGCGATATCTACCACCACACGCTCGCCATCGAGCAGGGCGCCTTCTTCGAGGGCAAATCGCGCCGGACCGACGATCCGATTGCCGGCCTCGCGCGCCCCGAGCAGGTGATGTCGGAGCGGAGTGGGCAGACGACATCGGGCTCCGGCATGGTGATCGAGCCGCCGAAATCATCCTCGGAGTGAGGCGGGCGCTGCGCCCGCTCCGCGATTAGAGCACGCCGGGATCGTCCTCCGGACCGTTGTCGGCGGTGCCGAGGACACGCTCGATCTCGAACACGAGATCATCGCGCACGCGCTGCACCGCGTTGATGAGCTTGGCTCGGCGCTCCCACGTCAGCCGGTGGGACTTCTCCTCGGCCGCGTCGATCTCGAGGAGCTTGCCCGTGTGCGAGGAGACCTGCTCGAAAAGCTGCTTGCAGCGGTCGGAGGTGATGAAGGCGTAAAGCGCCGCCGTCTTCTCGTCGCGCTGCTCGTTGCTGAGCCTCAGCTCGTGGGTCTGGACGATGTGGCGCCGCAGGACCTCGACCAGCGACAGGACGCGCGCGGGATGGGCGATGATCACGCCCTCCTGGGTGTGGAGCTGCTGGACGCCGGCGGGAAACTTGTTGGTCGAGAGCACCGCGTGCTCGGCCCGTTCCGACATCTGGTCGGAGCGCAGCTTGGTCACGAACTCGCTCTTCCAGGCGTTGCGGTTCTTCGAGTTGTAGATGATCTTCCCGCAGACTTTGCCGTTGTGGATCACCTCGTGAATGACGTCCGCCCCTTGGGTGCCCTTGAGCACACGGCGGATGCGGTCGCCCTCGAAGGCGGCCTTGAGCTGCTCGTAGAGGTCGGCTTCCGCCCCCTCGCCGATTTCCTGCGCGGTCTTGTTCTCGAGCTGCTTCTGCAGCGCGTCGACCTTCGCCATGAGCTTTTGGCGCTCGTCGAAAGCGTGCGCGCGCTCGGCGAGCACAGCCGTGGTCTTCTCCTTGTCGAGAGCCTCGCGCTGCTCGGCGAGCCTTGCCTCCGCGGCCTGGCGCGCAGCCTCGAGGGCGGCAAGCTTGCTTTCGAGAGCCGCCTGAGCGGTCGCCCGCTCCTCCTCGCGCGCCCGCGCCACGGCGTCCGCGCGCGCCCGCTCGCCCTCCTCCTTGAGGGCCCGCTCCCGGTCGGCGAACCGCTCGCGCTCCTTCTCCGCGATCCTGCTGCGGACCTCGGCGAACTTCTCGTGCGGGATCGGCTGGTCGCACCACGGACAGCGCTCGGCGCCCGGCGTGTGCGGGGACTGAAATGTGGAGCACGGAGGGTTGCGCGCCGGCCATGTGTGAACTCCTTGCGACGGATCGCGAGAGCCGATCACCGTAGGCTGATTCTTGCCCTTCAATTCTGTTCTTTTTTTGTTCTCACCGCCGTCATTCCACCGTCATTGTGTGCAGAACCTGTGGATAACTTTCCGAGATTTCCATATAAGATGCTGATCTAAATTGATAAATCTAGATAGCCTTCATTGTGGACACAGTTGTGACATATGGGACATATGGCGAACGACGTCTGCATCTGTGGCGCGAATGCCTCTTGGGCTAACGCGAGCCGGCCCAAAAGAAAATCGCCGCTCCCCCGCGCTGAGGCGAGGGAGGGCGATGCGTCGGCGCTGGTCTCGATCTCGGCTTAGTTGGGCGTGGGTGCGGGCGCCGGTATCGTCACCGTGGGCACGGCGCCTTCCTGGTACGCGAGGTAGGAGAGCGTGCCGAAAATGACCGCGAACACGAGCGCCGTCACGAGCGCGTTCACGAATCGGTTGCTGAACGAGATCATGTTGCCGATGAGATCGACGACGAACACGACTCCGGCAGCAATCAGCACTGGCTCGAGCCAGGCGTAGTCTGGCGGCATGAACATTGACTTCCCCCTATTTCCCGCCACCGTTCGTGCGATGGCAGCACGTGTGTATACCAGCATCCTGGATTTGTCATGACTGCTTTGGCAACGTGAACGCGCCTGTGCATCACCGGACGGCGCCACGCGAAAGTCGCCGCTCGATCGCCGCCGAGTAGCGCGACATCGAGAAGCAGAATGCCCAAAAGATCGCGCCGGCAAAGAGATAGCCGGTCGCCGCGGTCTGCGAGGAGAACCATCTGGCATCGGCCTGCACGGCCTGCTCGACGATGCCGAGAAGGTCGAAAAGCCCGATGATGAGCACAAGGCTCGTGTCCTTGAAGAGCGAGATGAAGGAGTTGACTATGCCCGGGATGACGAGGCGCAGCGCCTGGGGCAGCACGATCAGCCCCATCTTCTGCCAGTAGCCGAGGCCGAGCGCGTCGGCCGCCTCGTACTGGCCGCGCGGGATCGCCTGCAGCCCGCCGCGAATGACCTCGGCGAGGTAGGCGGCCGAGAAGATGGCGACGCCGACCAGCGCGCGCACCAGCTTGTCGATGGTCACGTCGGGAGGCAGGAACAGCGGCAGCATGACGGAGGCCATGAAGAGCACGGTCACGAGCGGCACGCCGCGGATGAGCTCGATGGCGCCGATCGACGACCAGCGCACGAGGGGAAGCTCGGACCGGCGTCCGAGCGCGAGCAGAATGCCGAGCGGAAACGATGCGGCAATCCCCACGCTCGCCACGACGAGGGTGAGCAGGAGCCCGCCCCAGCGCTCGGTGCCGACGAGCGGCAAGCCGAGGAGCCCCCCGCGTAGGAGCACGAAGGCGATGAGCGGAAAGACGACGAGCATGTAGAGAGCAAGCCACAGCTTGCCCGGCACGCGCGGCGTCATGAGCGGGACGAGGCCGGCGAGGCCCAGAACATAGGTGAGATTGACGCGCCAGAGCTCGGCCTCCGGGTAACGCCCGTACATGAAGAGGCCCATCTTGTGGGTGATGAAGGGCCAGCAGGCGCCGGCGCCGGGCGCCCGGCAGGCGCTGGCGTCGTCGCCCTCGAACACGGCGCGCACGAGCGCCCAGTCGACGAAGGCCGTCGCAATCACGACCAGCAGCCAAATGGCGGCGAGCGTCAGGAGGCCGTTGCCCCACGACGAGAAGAGATTGGCGCGAGTCCACGCAACCGCGTCGCCGAATGCTGGCTCGAGCGGCCTCACGAACCGCGTCACGTCCTCTTTCACTTTCGCCAGCCAATCCATCGCCCGCCTCACCGCTCGACGAGCGCGAAGCGCGCATTGAACCAATTCATGGCGAGCGAGGTGGCGAGGCTCAAGGCGAGATAGACGCCCATGGTGATGAGGATCACCTCGACTGCCTGCCCGGTCTGATTGAGCACGGTGCCCGCAAACACGGAGACGAGATCGGGATAGCCGATGGCGACCGCGAGCGAGGAGTTCTTGGTCAGGTTCAGGTACTGGTTGGTGAGCGGCGGGATGATGATGCGCAGCGCCTGCGGGATGACGACGAGGCGCAGGATCGCGCCCCGCCTGAGGCCGAGCGCGCTCGCCGCCTCCCACTGTCCGCGCGGCACGCCCGCTATTCCGCTCCTCACGATCTCGGCAATGAAGGCGGCCGTGTAGACGGCAAGCCCGACGAGGAGAGCCAGAAACTCCGGCAATACCGTAAGCCCGCCTTCGAAATTGAAGCGGTCGAGACGCGGGGTCTCGAACGCGAGCGGCCACCCCGCCAGCAGAAAGGCGAGAAGCGGCGTCCCGACCACGAGCGCGAGCGCGGTCCAACCGACCGGAAACGGCTCTCCGGTCTCCTCCCGGCGCCGCGCCGCCCAGCGCGCGACCGCAACTGCCGCGCCGATCCCGACGATCAAGCCCAGAAGGAGCGCGAACCCTTCGCCCGGCCCGAGCACGGGGCTTGGTCCATGAACCCCGCGCGTATCGAGAAAGATGCCTCCTGCCTCGAGCGCCTCGTGCGGCATCGGCAGCGTGCGCAGCACGGCCACGTACCAGACGAGCAGCTGCAGGAGGAGCGGCACGTTGCGCACGATCTCGACGTAGGCAAGCGCCAGGCGCGAGACGAGCCAGTTGGGAGAGAGGCGCGCAATCCCGAGCGCGAAGCCGAGCGCGGTCGCGAGGGCGATGCCGAGCCCGGCGACCAGCACCGTGTTGGTGAGCCCGACGAGGAAGGCGCGCGCATAGCTGCTCGTGCTTTTGTAATCGATCAGCGACTGGGAAACGTCGAAGCCGGCGGTGCGCGAGAGAAAGCCGAAGCCCGAGGCGATGTTCTGCTTCTCGAGGTTTGCCGCCGTGTTGACAACGATCGTATAGGCAAGGAGCCCGAGCGCGGCGAGCAGCAGCGCCTGAAACGCAATCCCGCGTGCCTGGGGGTCATAGAGCAGATCAGCCCAGGCGGCCGGCGTGCGCCAGGATCGATCGGAATTCGGCCTTCCGGCTTCGCTCATCCCCGCCCCTATCGAACCGGCGGGGCGTACATGAGCCCGCCGTCCTTCCAAAGCGCGTTCTTGCCGCGCTCGATCTTCAGTCGCGAGCCTTGGCCGAGGTTGCGCTCGAAGCTCTCCCCGTAGTTGCCGACGGCCTTGATGACGGCCACCACCCAGTCGTTATCGACGCCCATCCCCTTGCCGAACTCGCCCTCGACGCCGAGCAGCCGGCGGATTTCCGGATTGGTCGAGGCCAGCATCTCCTCGACGTTCTTCTGCGTCACGCCCAGCTCCTCGGCGTTCAGCATGGCGAAGTGGACCCAGCGCACGACATTGGCCCACGCCGCATCGCCCTGGCGCACGGCCGGGCCGAGTGGCTCCTTCGAGATGAGCTCGGGCAGGATTGCGTGGGCGTCGGGATCGGGCAGACGCGTGCGCTCCGAGATGACCTGCGACGAGTCGGTCGTAAAGGCATCGCAGCGGCCCGACGTGTAGGCTGCGACCACCTCGACCAGACGCTCGAAGACGACGGGCTTGTACGTTAGCCCGGCGGTCGCGAAGTAGTCGGCGAGGTTCTGCTCGTTGGTGGTGCCGGTCTGCACGCAGATGCTGGCGCCGGCGAGCTCGCGCACCGACGTCAAGCCCAGGGACTTGCGCACCATGAAGGCCTGACCGTCGTAGTACATGACGCCGGTGAAATTGAGCCCCAGCGACGTGTCGCGGCTCATGGTCCAAGTCGTGTTGCGCGAAAGGACGTCGATCTCACCCGACTGCAGCGCCGTAAAGCGCTCCTTGGCGTTGAGGGGGACGAAGCGGACCTTGCGCGGGTCCTTGAGCACGGCGGCGGCGATGGCGCGGCAGAAGTCGGCGTCGATGCCGGCCCACTCGCCCTTGTCGTTGGGGGCGGCGAAGCCGGCGAGACCCGTATTGACGCCGCAGGCGAGCATGCCGCGCGCGCGCACCGTTTCGAGCGTCCCCGCCTGAGCCGGGGAAATGCCGGCTATGGTTGACACGAAAAGCAGCACGAACACTGCATGCTTCATGCACGCGATAACCCCCTCACCCTGTCCCTCTCCCCGTCGTGCCGAAGGCACGCTTTCAGCGTGACGGGAGAGGGGACGAAAACGGCGCCGCGTGCGTCCACCTGCCCCCTCTCCCCCTGGGGAGAGGGTTGGGGTGAGGGGGCAACGAGTACGACCGAATCTTTGCGCCGCTCGGCGCGCCCGCTCTTTAGATGGGATTTGCCGCATCGACCTCCCTCAGTGCTTCAGGATCTGCGACAGGAAGGCCTTGGTGCGTGCTTCGCGCGGGGAGGCGAAGAATGTCTGGGGCGGCGCCTCCTCGACGATCTCGCCCTTGTCCATGAAGATCACACGGTCGGCGACGGCGCGGGCAAATCCCATCTCGTGAGTCACGACCAGCATCGTCATGCCCCCTTGCGCGAGCTCGGTCATCACGTCGAGCACCTCCTTCACCATCTCGGGATCGAGCGCGGACGTCGGCTCGTCGAACAGCATGATGCGCGGGTTCATGGCGAGCGCGCGGGCGATGGCGACGCGCTGCTGCTGGCCGCCCGAGAGCTGGCCGGGATACTTCGAGGCCTGCTCCTTGATCCGGACCCGCTCGAGCAGGGCAAGGGCGCGCTTTTCGGCCTCGGCGCGCGGCAGATGGCGCACCCAGATCGGCGCGAGGCACACGTTGTCGAGCACGGTCAGGTGCGGAAAGAGGTTGAAGCTCTGGAACACCATGCCGACCTCGGAGCGGATCTTCTCGACCTGGCGAATGTCGCGCGTCAGCAGATCGCCCTCGACGACGATGCGGCCCTTGTCATAGGTCTCGAGCCCGTTGATGCAGCGGATCAGCGTCGACTTGCCCGACCCGGA
Source organism: uncultured Alphaproteobacteria bacterium (assembly GCA_963699485.1). Classification (GTDB taxonomy): domain Bacteria; phylum Pseudomonadota; class Alphaproteobacteria; order Rhizobiales; family Hyphomicrobiaceae; genus Hyphomicrobium_C. The sequence continues at coordinate 238,325 of CAVOUC010000029.1, forward strand.
CGGTCCGCAGATCACGATTTTCTCGCGCTGGCGCACCTCGAGATTGATGTTGCGCAGAACCTGAAAGTCGGCGAACCGCTTCTCGACGCCCTCCATGACGATCGCCGGAAGTGCGGTCGTGGCGGGTTCCCGAAGGTGCGAGGCGGCCGTCATTCTCTCCCCGGACGGAAAACGCGAGTATGCCCGAGGGGCGACGCAAGGTGCAACGCATGTTGCCCTAGATCGCGATCGTTCTTGATGGAGACGCTTCGCGTCCATCAAGAACGTGAATCGCGATCTAAATTCTATGCTGTAGAGCACGATTCACGTCCGACATGGATCGCGGACGCGATTCCATGTCGGACGATCGTGCTCTAGTCCACAAGGCTTCGGGCGAGAAACACGAGGTCCCGGTCTCGCGTCCTGACCGAGCCCGCCTCGCCGAAGCCGTTCGAGAGATAGAAACCGACATTGCGCATGCCACGCCCCGTCACGGCGTGGACGCCGGGCACGCCGGCGCTATGCGCATGGTCGACGAATGCCGCGACGAGGCGGGAGCCGATCCCGCGTCCGCGCCAGGGCTGAGCGAGGTTCACGTGCAGCTGCGCGGGATAGCGAGCTGTCAGCTGCGCGAGGTCGGCGAAATAGGCGATATCGGAGAAGAGCGGCGTCGAGGCCGGATCGTCGAGGCTGCCGACGAGATAGCCCGCGATCGTCCCGCCGGGGGCCAGCGCGACGAATGCCTCCTCGGGATAGTGGGCAAGATAGCGCCCGAGCCAGCGCTCGCGGAAGGCGGCGCGATCGGCTTCGCTCGCGAACGACTTGGTGGCGCTGGCCTCGAAAAAGATCTCGTCGATCTCCGGGACGAGGTGCGAACGATCCTCGATCTCGACCCAGCGTCGAATGAAGGTCTCCGTGGTGCTTTGCTCGTCCATGGCACGACCATAGCCGAAAGCGAAAGGGGCCGGACGATGTCCGGCCCCAGCTGATGTTCTAGGTGCGAGGCTTCTCAATCCCAATTGTCGCGGCAATCTTCGTAGCGCCGCCACCAATAGCTGCTTCCGGTGACGATCGCCCGCTCCTTCAACCAATAGCAGTTGCCGTAGGAATAGGAGTACGCCCCGTAGGAGTAGACGTAGGGCGCAGCGTAGAAGCGACGGTTGAAGTGCTTGCCGTGGTGATTGTGGAATTTCCCGGGATAGTACGCATACCCGTGATTGTGGCGGAAATGCTTTCCAGGACCGAAGTTCGGCCCATGGCGGAAAGCAAGTCCGCCGGGGCCATGCCCACCGTGCCTCATGGCGAAGCCGCCGTGACGAATTCCCCCAATGCGCGGCCCGGCATGCATCGCGAAGCCAGGGTGATGCATCGCTCCTATCCGCGGCCCTCCATGCATCGCCCCGATGTGGGGACCGCCATGCATTCCGCCGAAGTGCGCGCCGCCATGCATCCCGCCGAAGTGCATGCCGCCATGCATCCCGCCGAAGTGCATGCCATGGCCCACGAGCGTCACTTGCGACGGGCTCGGCGCGGCCTTGAGACCCGTGAGAACTTGAGCGCTCGTCTCGAGCGGCGGTGAGAACAACAGCGCGGCAGCAGCCGCGCCCAAAATCGACAGTCTTCTTATCATGTGATCGTCTCCTCTTGTGGTCGATCCCCGGCCCGGGTCGAGCGACGACTTGTCTTCGCATGCCGAACGCATCAATCGCGCTCCGGCTACGACGAGCCGCCCGTGCTCCACGTGGAGTTCCTTAAACGCCAGTGTTGGAAATCTGGTTCAATATAAGTGGCGATGCGATGATCTCGATCAAGGGCGCGTCAGCCTCGCGTGAACCGCGGCACCGTTCACTGCGGCAGTGGAACGCCGGCCGCGGTGAATGCCACTTCCTGGCGCAGCGCCACGTCCTCGATGCGAAAGCCCTCGATCAGCTCGTTGAACAGGCGATGCCAGTTCTGGCGCGCATCGAGATGCAGGAACACGCCGCCGAGACCGATCGCGGCGCGGTCCATGAACACGAACTCGCGCGGCACGGTGACGGGGCCCTTCTCGCGCAGGATCTTGTGCACCGCGAACGCCTCCTTGCGCCCATAGTCGCCGGGGCTCGTGCCGTCGGCGATCGTGCGCTCCCGGTCGTCGACGAGCGGCCCGTAGATGAAGCGCGCCCAGATATTCATCGCCTCGATCAGCTCGTCGGAGAGGCCGCGGAAACCCCAGGTCTCGTAGGCGTGAACGACGAGGTCCCGCTTGCCCGTGGCGAGACCGGTGTAGAGGTCGATCACGCCCTGCACGAAGGGCACCCGGAAGGTGCGGATGCAGCCGTAGTCGAGGAGGTTGATGCCTGCCGGGCCCCTCTCGTCGGCGAAGACCGTATAGTTGCCGAGGTGGGGATCGCCGTGGATCACGCCGTAATGGCTGAATGGATACCACCAGGCGCGAAACATGGCGCGCGCGATCCGGTTGCGGTCCTCGAGCGGATCGGCCTTGTGAACGAGCAGTCTGTTGCCGTCGAGCCACGTCATGGTGAGAAGACGCTTGGTCGAAAGCTCGGCTACCACGTGCGGGACGCGGATCGCCGGGTCATCGGCGAACATCAGGTCATAGAGGCGGGTGTGTCGCGCCTCGAGGCCGTAGTCGAGCTCTTCGCGCAGGCGGGCCGCGATCTCCGTCATGATCTCGCTCGTGTCGATCGCCGGATCGATGCGCGCATAGACGCCGAAGAGGACGCGAAGCTGATTGAGGTCGGCCTCGACCGCCGACTGCATGTCCGGATATTGCAACTTGACCGCGAGATCGCGTCCGTCGAGGCCCTTTGCGCGATGCACCTGGCCTAGGGAGGCCGACGCCGCAGCCTCGAGCGAAAACGCCGAAAAGCGCCGCGCCCAGTCCGGCCCGAGCTCGGCGGACATGCGCCGGCGCACGAAGGCGGGCCCCATGGGCGGGGCGGCCGACTGCAGCTGGCTCAGCTCGTGGACGTACTCGGCCGGCAGCGCCTCGGGGATCGTCGAGAGAAGCTGGGCAACCTTCATGAGCGGACCCTTGAGGCCGCCCAAGGCGTGCGCAAGTGCCCGCGCCGTCGCCGCCCGATCCGCCTCGAGCCCGAAGAGGCGCTGGCCCGCGACCTTGCCGGCGACCCGGCCCATCTCGGTGCCGACCCTCACATAGCGCGCCGCCCGCGCCGTAAACCGGTTTTCCTCGTCTGCCATATGATCGCCCTGACGCTATGCAGATCGGCTCGCCCGGCATGGATGTGGGCGAGGAGAGGCAAGACTACGAGGTTCTGCTCGTCAAGAAGGACGGGATCGGCGAAGTGTGCGCCAGGCACTGATCCGGCGTATCATATCGCCACTTGAGTGCCGACCTCGACGACGCGGTCGGTCGGAATCTGGAAGTATGTGGTCGCATCCTCGGCGGTTCGCGCCAGCCAGATGAAGAGGCTCTCCTGCCAGCGCGGCAACTCCGACTTGGACGTTCGCCGCAGCGACCGGCGCGACAGGAAGAACGACGTGCCGCCGATGTCGACATTGAGGTCCTTCCGCCGGCAGTTCTCGAAGATTTTCGGGATGCTCGGCGTTTCCATGAACCCGTAGTGGGCGATGACCTTGATGAAGGTCTCGTTGCTGCGATCGACCTCCACACGCTCATGGCGCGGCACGCGCGGCACGTCTTCGGTGCGGATCGAAAGCACGATGTTGCGCTCGTGAAGCACGCGGTTGTGCTTCAGGTTGTGCATGAGCGAGGTCGGGGCCGCGTTGACGTCGGCGGAGAGGAAGACCGCGGTTCCAGAGACCCTGGCCGGCGGCCTTGCCTCGAGCTTGCGCACGAGCCAGTCGAGATCGGCTTCATTGCGGCGCGTGATCTTGGTGAGGATGTGATAGCCTCTGACCCAGGTGAACATGATGAGCGCCAGCGTGGCCGCTATGACGAATCGGCACCCAGGCCCCTTCGAACAGCTTCAAGACGTTGGCTGTGAAGAATGTCTGCTCGATCAGCAGAAGCGGAATCAGCAGGAGCGCCGTGCGCCAGAGCGGCCAGCCCCAGAGTTTCCAAATGACGAAGAACGCCATCAGCGGTGTCGATCACCATGGTCGCGGTCACGGAAACGCCGTAGGCGGCGGCGAGCCCGGACGACGACTTGAACATGAGCACGATGAGCGACGATCACCGCACAAGAGCAGGTAGTTCACGCGCGGCAGGTAGATTTGGCCGGCCATGCTCTCCGAGGTGTGCTTGACGGCGAAGCGCGGGAGCAACCCGAGCTGGATCGCCTGGCGAGCGAGGGAGTAGGCGCCGGTGATCACCGCTTGGCTCGCGATGACAGTCGCAGCCGTCGCCAAAATGACCACGGGGACGAGGGCCCAATCCGGGTAGAGCAGATAGAAGGGGTTCGCGAGCGTGTCGGGATTGCTCAAGACGAGCGCGCCCTGGCCAAAATAGTTGATGGTCAGGGCCGGGAACACGAAGCCGATCCACGCGGCTTGAATGGGGCGGCGGCCGAAATGGCCGAGATCCGCATAGAGAGCCTCGGCGCCCGTCACGGCGAGGAACACGAGGCCGAGAACCGTCAATCCCAGCAGGCCGTTGCCGATGAGGAACCTAAGCCCATACCAGGGGCTCAGCGCAGCCAGCACGGATGGGTTCTCGAGCACTTCGGCGGCTCCGCCGATTGCGAGAACGAGGAACCAGACGACGGTGACTGGGCCGAAGAACTGAGCGACCGCCGCCGTGCCGTGGGACTGAACGGCGAACAGTCCGATCAGGATCACGAGCGAAAGCGGCAGCACCCAGTGTTGGAACACCGGCGAGACGAGCGTCAGACCTTCGACCGCCGACAGCACGGAGATCGCCGGCGTGATGACCGCGTCGCCGTAGAAGAAGGACGCTCCGGCGATGCCGAGCCCCGATGATGAGCGGGGCGCTGCGCTGAGCCACCGACTGGCCGAGCGCCATCAGGGCGAACATACCGCCCTCGCCCTTGTTGTCGGCCCTGAGGAGGACCAGCACGTACTTGAGCGTGACGATCAGCATCAGCGCCCAAAAGATCAGCGACAGAACGCCGAGGACGGCCTCGCGGCCGGCAAAGCTGTCGCCCCGGGCGGCGGTCACTGCCTCGCGAAAGGCATAAAGAGGGCTCGTGCCGATGTCGCCGTAGACGACGCCGATCGAGCCGATCACCAAGGTCCAGAATTGCCGGCCGCCGAGTGCCTCCAGCCCGCCGTTCTCGGCGGCAGTATCGGCAGCCCTGCTTTGAGCCACGTTGGTCGCCTCCTGGGCGTCCGCCGCAATGGAGCAAGGTGCGGGCTTATACGCCTCCGCCCGGCAGGGCGGAAGGCGTGAAATTGCGTTCACTCTGCGCGGCTGCTCTTGACACAGCCGCAGTCTTGATCTCGACCTCCACACCCCGTCTAGGCGCGCAGCGAGGACGCGAGGCTCAGCTCACCTTCTCCATCGCCTCGAGCTCGTCGATCATGCCCTCGATGACGCGGAGCCCCTTCCCCCAGAACGCGGGGTCGCTCGCATCGAGCCCGAACGGCGCGAGCAGCTCGGAGTGATGCTTCGAGCCCCCTGCCTTCAGCATCTCGAAATACTTGGCGACGAAGCCGGGGTGGGCCTCCTGATAGAGGCCGTAGAGCGAGTTCACGAGGCAGTCCCCAAACGCGTACGCATAGACGTAGAACGGAGAGTTGATGAAGTGCGGAATGTAGGTCCAGAACACTTCGTAGCCGGGCTTCAAATCGATCGCCGGGCCTAAGCTCTCGCTTTGCACCTCGAGCCAGAACTGGTTCAGCGTGTCGCTCGTCAGCTCGCCTTGCCGGCGCCCCTCGTGGACCTTGCGCTCGAAGGTGTAGAACGCGATTTGGCGCACGACAGTGTTCAGCATGTCCTCGACCTTGCCGGCGATCATCGCCTTGCGCTCGCGCGGATCGGCCGTTTCGGCGAGGAGCGCCTTGAAGGTCAGCATCTCGCCGAAGACGGAGGCGGTCTCGGCGAGCGTCAAGGGGGTCGGTGCGAGGAGCGGCCCCTGGGCGCGCGCAAGCATCTGGTGCACGCCGTGGCCGAGCTCGTGGGCAAGGGTCATCACGTCGCGCGGCTTGCCCTGATAGTTCATGAGCACGTAGGGGTGCACGGAGGGCACCGTCGCGGCCGAGAACGCGCCCTGGGCCTTCCCTTCGCGCACCGGCGCATCGATCCAGTCTCGATCGAAAAACTCCTTGGCGATTGCCGCCATGTCGGGCGCGAAGGCGCCGTAGGCCTTGAGCACCATGCTCTCCGCGTCCGGCCACGAGAAGATCCGCTCCGGCTTCTCCGGGAGAGGTGCGTTGCGGTCCCAATGCGAGAGCCGCTCCATGCCGAGCCAGCGTGCCTTCATCGCATAGTAGCGGTGCGAGAGGCGCGGATAGGCCGCGCGCACCGCAGAAACGAGCGCCTCGACGACGGGCTCCTCGACCCTGTTGGCGAGATGGCGGCTCGCCGCCACGTCGGGAAAGCCGCGCCAGCGGTCGGAGATCTCCTTGTCCTTGGCGAGCGTGTTGGTGATGAGCGTAAAGAGGCGCAGGTTGTCCTTGAGCACGCAGCTTAGCGCCTCGGCCGCCGCCCGCCGTCGCGGCTCGGCGGGATCGGAGAGGAGGTTCAGCGTGGCCTCGAGCCCGAGCGGGGCCGGCTCCCCCGCGACCGGAAATTTGAGCGCCGACATCGTCTCGTTGAAGAGCCGGCTGAAGGCGCCGCGCGAGGTCTGCCCCTTCTCGTGAAAGACTTTCTCGATCCGCTCCTCGAGCTGGTAGGGCTTCTCCTTGCGGAGGTCCTCGAACCAGGGCTTGTAGCGCGCGAGATCGGGATGGGTGAGCGCGGCCGCGAGCGCCTCGTCGTCGATCTGATTGAGCTCGAGCTCGAAGAAGATGAGATCGGTCGAGACCTGCGTCAGCTTGTCGGACACGTCGCCGTAGAACTTCGCGCGCGCCGAGTCGGCCTGGTTCGCCGCATAGAGGAGGGAGGCGTACGAGCCGAGCTTGCCCATGAGATCGGAGAGCTCCTCGTAGGCACGCACGGCGGCGGCGAGCTTCGCCCCGTCGCTACCCATCGCGACGAGCTTGCCCTGATAGGTGTCTCTGATGCGCCTCGCTTGCTCCCCCGCCCGCTCGAGGTCGCGCGCGACCTCGGGCGCGTCGGGGGCCGTATAGAGATCGGAAAGGTTCCACTCCGGCAGCATGCCGAGGTCTCGAGCCTCGCTCCCGCGCGCCTTCGCATCCGGCGCAAAAAGCTCACTCGGGACGCGCGGGCGCCTGGTGCTGACACACGTCATGAAAGTCTCCGCTTCGTTCGGCTGGGAACCCGCCGTTAATGTGCAGGGCCACTCTCTAAAGTTCAAGTAAGCGACGCGGAGGCCGAGGCGGCGGCGCCCGTGCAAAAAAGGCGCAAAGCGCACCCGTCCCGAAACGCCTTCTTTACCGTTGTCGGGCAATCTCGGCCCCATGAAGTAAGTCGCCGGTGACGAGCTGTCCGATAATAGGGCGGCTCGATTGTCCGCCGGACGTCTGTAGAAGTCGCGAGTTCGAGTTCGAGTGCCCATGGCAAAACGCGTTCTTATCGTCGACGACGATCCCGCCCAGCGCCGCCTTCTCGAAGAGACGATCAAGCGGCTCGGCTTTGACACCAAGTCGGTCAATTGCGGCGAGCAGGCGCTCGCCATCCTCGAGGGCCCCGAGCGCAGCTCGATCTCGCTCGTGCTGCTCGACCTCGTCATGCCCGGCGTCGACGGCATGGCCGTGCTCGAGCGTTTGAAGGACAAGCCCACGACGCCGCCCGTCATCGTGCAGACTGCGCACGGCTCGGTCGAGGCGGCGGTGAGCGCCATGCGCCTCGGCGCGGTCGATTTCGTCATCAAGCCCGCCGCGCCCGAGCGCCTCGAGGTCTCGATCAAGAGCGCCATCAAGATCGAGGCGCTTGCCGGCGAGATCTCGCGCATCAAGAAGAAGGTCGAGGGGACGCTCACCTTCGACGACCTCATTATTCGCGCCGACGCCATGGCGCGCGTCATCGCGCTCGGCAAGCGCGCGGCCGCGTCGCAGATTCCGGTCCTGATCGAGGGCGAGAGCGGGGTCGGCAAGGAGCTCATCGCGCGCGCAATCCAGGGCGAGAGCGATCGCGCGGGAAAGCCCTTCATCACCGTCAACTGCGGCGCGATCCCCGAGAACCTCGTCGAGAGCACGCTGTTCGGCCACGAGAGGGGCTCGTTCACGGGCGCCGTCGACAGGCGCGTCGGCAAGTTTCAGGAGGCCGACGGCGGCACGCTCTTCCTCGACGAGGTGGGCGAGCTGCCCCTCGACGCGCAGGTCAAGCTGCTCCGCGCGCTGCAGGAAGGCGAGATCGACCCCGTCGGAGCGAAGCGCTCCGTGAGGGTCGACTTCCGCCTCATCTCGGCGACCAACCGCGACATGATCCAGCTCGTCAAGGACGGCAAGTTCCGCGAGGACCTCTACTACCGCTTGAACGTCTTTCCGATCTGGGTTCCCCCGCTGCGCGAGCGCGTCGAGGAGATCGCCGAGCTCGCCCAGCATTTCCTGGCCCGCTTCGCCGCCGAGGAGATGAAGAGGGTCAACGGGATAACCGACGACGCGCTCCGCCTGCTCAAGGCCTACGCATGGCCCGGCAACGTGCGCCAGCTCGAGAACGCGGTCTTCCGCGCGGTCGTGCTCGCCGACGGGCCCGATCTCACGGTTGCCGAGTTTCCCCAGATCGCGGCCCAGGTCGACGGATTCGAGGCGACAATTCCCGCCGCCCCCGTCGTCCTTCAGAAGCCGCCGGCCTACACCGGGCCGGCCGTCCTCGGCGCCGAGGGCACGATCCCGAGGACGATCGAGGTCAGGCCCGCGGGCGGCCACTCCTCGCTCGGCATTCCCGCGGTGACCGAGGCCGGCGAGATCCGGCCCCTCGAGGACATCGAGGCCGACATGATCCGCCTCGCGCTCGGCCGCTACCGCGGCCACATGACCGAGGTTGCCAAGCGCTTGAAGATCGGCCGCTCGACGCTCTATCGCAAAATGCAGGAATACGGTCTGGAGCCACGCGTCAACTAGCCAGGCCTCACCCGAGGCCGCCTGATGCCCTCTTGATCGTGGGGCTCGGCCGCAAGGCCGGGCCCGTCTCTTTTTGCCGGCGTGGGCGGCGCGTAGCGTGCTCTCGCTCTTCTGCAATTGGGCAACACTCAGTCTACAACAGATTGTCACATTGGGATGGGCTCGCGCCTGGACTTTTCAAGGCGACCAGCCTCGGCTAGCGTCCCCGCCTCGGACTTGGGGGAGTATCCCGATGTTGATTTTGCGTGCCGCCGCTCTCGCGATAGCTCTGGCCTGCGCCTCTCTCGCGGCTCGAGCGCAGGAGGCTCCGAGCCAAGCGGCGGCGCCTCAGCCTGCAAGCCCCGAGCAGGCGGCCCCGGCAACCGGGACCACGGCGCAGCCGGCGACGCGCCGCCGCCGAACAGTCCGCGCCGCCGCCGGCGGAACCGGCTTCACCTGCATCGAAGCCTGCGGAGCAATCCGCGCCGCCGGCCGCTAGCACCGAGCAGGCCGCCGCGCCCGCCGTTCCACCCCAGGAGCCGCCGATCGGCGCCGACGTGCGCCAGCGCCTCGCCAAGGACAAGAACGACGACAACGCCGAGGGTCGCGCCGCCCTCGCCGCCTTCTACGAGAGCCGCAAGGACGAGCCGCTCTGGGTCGGACCGGCGGGATTGACGGCCAAGGCGGACGCCGTGATCGGAGAGATCAAGCGCGCGAACGATTGGGGCCTCGACGCGCGCGACTACGATCTCTCGTTCGTGCCGGACGCGGGCGGCGCTGCACTCACGCGCGAAGAGCTCGCCTCGACCGAGGCCGCGCTCTCGCTCGCCGTGCTCAAGTATGCGCGCGACGCGCGCGGCGGACGCATCGGGGATCCCGCCAAGCAACTCTCCTCCTATCTCGACCGGTTGCCGCAGATTCGCGATCCCAAGGCCGTTCTCGAGGAGCTCGCAGGGAGCAGCGAGCCCGACGCGGTCTTGAGAGGTCTCCATCCCAAGCACCCGCAATTCGAGAGGCTCAGGCAGAAATACCTCGAGCTCGAGAAGGGCGCGGCGGTCGCCGCCGAGATCGTGCGGGTTCCCCCGGGACCGGCGCTCGCCCCCGGGCAGAAGCACGCGAGCGTCCCGCTCCTGCGCAAGCGCCTCCTCGGCGACACTGCGGCGAGCCCCGACGAGACCCTCTACGACGAGACGCTCGCCGCCGCCGTGAAGGAGTTTCAGACCAAGGCCGGCTTGAGGCCCGACGGCATCGTCGGCGCGGGCACGCGCGCCGCCTTGAACGACGTCGAAGTGCCGAGCTCCGCCAAGTTCCGCGCCAACATGGAAGAGTGGCGCTGGATGCCTGACGACCTCGGCGCGTTCTACGTCTGGGTCAACATTCCCGAGTTCGCGCTGCGCGTCGTCAAGGACGGCAAGGTCATCCACGAGGAGCGGGTGATCACCGGCCTCACCGACAAGCAGACGCCGGTCTTCTCCGACGAGATGGAGCTCGTGACGTTTCATCCGCGCTGGAACGTGCCGAACTCGATCAAGGTGCGCGAGCTCTATCCCTCGCTCGCCCGCGGCGGCACGTACTTTTCGCGCCAGAACCTGCGCCTGACGCGCAACGGGCGCGTCGTCGATCCCACGACCATCGACTGGAGCACGACCGACATCCGCAACTACGACGTCTACCAGCCCCCCGGCGGCGGCAACGTGCTCGGCCTCGTGAAGTTCTCGTTCCCGAACAAGCACGACGTCTACATGCACGACACGCCGACCAAGGGCCTGTTCGAGGAGGCGAGCCGCCCCTTCAGCCACGGCTGCATGCGCGTGCGCAATCCCGCGCGCCTGGCCGAGCTGGTGCTCGGAGAGGATAAAGGCTGGGGCCCGGAGAAGATCGCCGAGCTGATCGGTGCGCCGCCCGAGGAGAACGAGGTTCGTCTCGACCACAAGATCCCGGTCCACATCACCTACTTCACCGCCTGGGTCGACGACGACGGCACGGCGAGGACGATGAAGGACGTCTACGGGCACGAGAAGCGCATCACGCAGGCCCTCGACGGCAAGTGGTCCGAGATCGTGCGCGGGCCCGACCACCTGGCGCCCGTGACCTACGGGGAGACGCGCTACATGGCCTCGAAGAACAACACGCTCGAAGTTTTCATGAGCAACTTCTTCGGCGGCTTCTGAGCGCCGTTTCGCGCCGATCCCCGGCCTTTGCCGCGTTTCTGCCGCGGGCAGGCCCTTCTATGCCCGCATTCAAGGGTTACCAACTGTTAAGACTTCGAGCTTTACCCTGTCGGGATCGGGCGGGCGACGGGCTGGCTCAAACTTGCGGCTCACGTTCGTGGGCCAACGAGGGAAGCACAGCGTTCCGGCGCAGTGTATTTCGTGGGAGAGCCCTTGAATCCGGCAATCAAACGCCTCGTCGTGGGGCTCCTCATACTCTTTGGAGCCCCGAGCCTCAGCGGAGCGCTGGTCGCCGCGGGCGGGGACGAGGATCGCACGATCGCCTTCTATCACATCCACACCAAGGAGACGCTGACCATCCTCTACAAGAAGGATGGCAAGTACGTCCCCGAGGCGATGGAGAAGATCAACTGGATCATGCGCGACTGGCGCAAGAACGAGGTCAAGGTCATCGATCCCGCCACGATCGACCTCATCTGGGAGATGCACACCGAGCTCGGCTCGCGCGAGCCCGTCCATATCATCTGCGGCTACCGCTCGCGCGCCACCAACGAGATGCTGAGGAAGACGGTCGGCGGCCAGGCGAGCCAAAGCCAGCACATCACGGGCAAGGCCGTCGACATCGCGTTCCCCGACATCCCGGCGCGCGAACTCCGCTATTCGGCGCTCGTGCGCGAGCGCGGGGGCGTCGGCTACTATCCGACCTCGGCCATTCCCTTCGTTCACGTCGACAGCGGGCGCGTGCGCCACTGGCCGCGCATGGGCCGCGACGAGCTTGCTCTCCTGTTCCCGTCGGGGCACTCGATGCATGAGCCCTCCGACGGGCGTCCCATCACGCCGGCCGACGTAAAGGCCGCCCGCGAGCGGCGCAAGGACCTTGCGACCGAAGTCGCAGCCTACCTCGACAAGCACAACGCTCCGCTCGCGCCGATCCTCGTCGCCGAGGCGAGCCCGCTCCCGCCGGTCGTGGCGCCGGCCCCGACCCCGGCCGTGCGTCCGCTGCGCCCGGACTCGAGAATGGCCGTCGGCGGCCCTCCGCCGCCGCCCGAGGAGCTCCAAGCCGAGACGGCGCCCAAGCTCGCCGCGGTGCCGCGCCTCGTCGAGCGCCCCTCCCGGTTCACGCCCGGTCCCTCCGTCGCCGACCGGCGCGGGCTCGACAAGCTCGTGACGCTCGCCTCCCTCGAGACGGAACTGTCGCCGCCTGAGCTCGTCACGCCGCCGCTGCACCCGGTCCGCTCCGAAAGCACCCCCATCGCCAACACCGAGCCGAGCAAGAAGCCCGCTAGCCCGGTGATGGCCGGCATGATCACCGGCGCCATTCCGCCGCTCACCCTTGCGAAGCCAGAGCCGCCGTCGAATGAAATCGGAGCCAAGCTCGCCGCCCTCGAGCTCGAGGCCCCCGCCGCCGAAACCCTGCCCGCCGAGAGCGGCCGCTTCGGCTGGGGCTCCGGCTGGGCCCCGGCGCCGGCCTACGACGAGGAGCATCCCGAGGAGCTCGCCTATCGGCCGTTCCCGCTCGCGCCCCTGCTCACGGCCACCGCCTCCGCCGACGACCCGGCGCTCGTCACGCTCGTCCACCCCGACGTCGCCAAGACGCTCGAGGTGCTCGACGACAGGGGGTCGGTGCTGCCCATGCGCCTGAGGCCGGGGCGGCAGGTGGCCGAGATGATGCTCTCTCAAGAATTCCGCGGCGACGCCGTGAGCGTGCCGGTCCCCGATGCGCCGCCGCAGGCCCCGGCCTTGAAGGCGGCCGGCCTCGCCGACCGATCGGTCAGGACGCTGCCGCGCTGACGGGCTTCCTCGCGCGCCCTCCATGGCGCGCGGCCGCGAGCGGCCCTTCGTTCCAGGCCTTCTGAATGAGACGGCCCAGCTCCTGGAAGTCGCGCGTCCTCGGCGAGGTCGAGCGCCAGACGAGGCCGATCGTGCGGAAGGGCTCGGGCTCGACGAAGCGGACCAGCGTCAGGTCGCGGCCGCGCTCCTCGATGCCGAGGCACATTTCCGGAAGCAGCGTGATGCCGTAGCCGGCGGAGACCATCTCGACGATGGTGGCGAGGCTCGAGGCTCCGAACGTATTGACCATGTCGACCTGCTGCAGACTGCAGTAGGTGAGCGCCTGATCGCGCAGGCAGTGCCCTTCCTCGAGCAGAAGCAGGCGCTCGTGCTCGATCAGCTCTTTCGTCGCGCGCACGCGCCCCGAGAGCTTGCGCGACTTCGGCAGCGCGAGCAGGAAGCGATCCTCGAACAGCTTCATGTTCTCGAGATCGGTGTGCTTCACAGGCAGCGCCAAGAGCAGCACGTCGAGCTTGCCCTCGAGCAGCTCTTCCGTGAGCGGCTGCGTCTGCGTCTCGCGCACATGCAGCTCGAGGTCGGGATAGGCGTCGCGGAGAAGCGGGAGCAGCGGCGGCAGCATGTAGGGCGCGACCGAGGGAATGACGCCGAGGCGCAGCGCGCCCGACAGCACGCGGCTCGCATGGTGGGCGAAGGCGATGAGGTCGCGCACGTCGCCGAGAATGCGCGCGGCGCGCGCGGCGATCTCGGCCCCCTTGTCGGTGAGCTGGACGCCCGAGCGGGTGCGCTCGACGAGCACGAGGTCCAGACTTTGCTCGAGCTCGTGGATCTGCATCGAGAGCGCGGGCTGGGTGACCGCGCAGGAGTCGGCAGCACGGCCGAAATGCAGCTCGCGGGCGAGCGCATCCAGGTAGCGCAGTTGCTTGAGGGTCACGTGCGCCATCAGGAAGCCTGATCAACATGCCTACTAAAAACGATTAGCGCTTATTCCCCTCCCCGTCTACCTTAACGACATCAACGAGGCGTGATCGCCTCGCGCAATTCGGACACGGCGGGGTACGAGCTTCGGCTCAAGGTCCGTCGTTAGCGCCTCGGCCGAGCGCCGAATCGGTTCGAGGCGCTCCATTTGAGCCGCCGCGCGGCAATCGTCGCGCGGCGGCTCTTACTTCCGCCGCTCTACTCCGCCGCGATCATGCGCGCGCCGGACTCGGACTTCGCCGGCTCGGGCAGCATGCCGAGGGCGTGCATGTAGACCTCGAGCAGACCTTCCTCCTCCTCGCGCTCGCTCTTGCTCTTCTTGCGGATGCGCACGATCTGGCGCAGCGTTTTCACGTCGAAGCCGAGCCCCTTGGCTTCGAGGTACTTGTCGCGGATGTCGCCGAGCAGAGATTTCTTCTCCTCCTCCAGGCGCTCGATGCTCTCGACGATCTGCTGAAGCTGCCGCTGCGCGGAGGCTTGAAGTGTTGTCATGAAAGGTCCCTCTCTCGCGCGCTCGCCGTCTCGAGCGCCAGAACGAGGCTAGAGGGGGGCCCGGCGCCCTTCAAGGGCGCGAGCCGAACGATCCAGAGCTTTCTCGACTAAGGCTTTTCGCGCGTGGCCTTCTCGAAGGCGGCGATCTGCTCGGACGTTGCCGACTTCTGGTGAGCCTGTTGCCAATCGCGATAGGGCATGCCGTAGACGATCTCGCGCGCCTCGTCCTTGGTGAGGGCTATTCCGGCCTCCCCAGCTGCCTCCCGGTACCAATCCGCGAGGCAGTTGCGGCAGAACCCCGCAAGCGTCATGAGATCGATGTTCTGCACGTCGCTGCGGGCCCGCAAGTGGTCGACGAGGCGGCGATAGGCGGCGGCCTCGAGCCGCAATCGCGTGTCGGCGTCGATATCCTTTCCCATCGTTCCGCCTCCTGTTGCCGTAGGCGCCTCATGCAGTGGACCGGCAATGCGGTCGCGCCTCTTGCAAATCGGCCGCCACCTCGCCTCGCGACAGGAGCCCGCTCATGATGCGGGCGAGGCGCTCGCCCCAGTCCCTTTGCCCGCGCTCGGTGCGTATGAGGTCCTGGCGCACCTCGACGATGGCGTGCGCAAGACCGCGCTGCGTCCCGTGGCGCCACAACGTATCTCCTTCGAGGCGACCCGAGTAAGGCTCGTTGTCGCCGACGACCAGACCCTCCTCGGCATTCAAGGCCGAGAGCAGAGGCTTCGCAAGACGCGGATCGCCGTCCCAGAGCACGGCGGCGTGCCAGGGGCGCGGGCACCCCTTCCACGTGTCGGTGAAGCTGTGGATCGACAGGAGCGCGGGTGCGATATCGGCAGCGAGAGACTGATCGATCAGCCGCCCGATGGCGCCGTGGTACGGATCGTAGTAGTCGCGGATGCGCCGCGCGCGCTCGGCCGCGGTGAGATGCCGGTTCCCGTTCACGACCGCCCCGTCGGAGAGGCGCATGAAGAGGGTCGGATCGTCGAGCCCGCGGTTGCAATCGATGAGGAGCCGCGAGTAGCGCGTGAGGATAGCGGGCGCGCCGAGCCGCTCGGAGATCGTCCGCGCGACGCCGGCTGCGCCGATATCGTAGGCGATGTGGCGCTCGAGCTCGGAGGACGGCAGACCGAGCGTACCGTAACCCTCGGGAAACGCGTTGCCGGCATGATCGCAAAGGACAAGGACGCCGACATCAAGGCGACCCGGAAGGATAGTAAATGCGCGAGCCTCTGTTGCCGCTACGAGATCCCGGGGACCGGACACCGCTCTTTTCTGCATGTGTCCACTATAGGCTCGGCAACCGGGCCTTTCCAAGATTTACCCCGATCGCCTCAACCTCAATGCCGCCCTTTTCCTCGCCATATACCCTCGCTTCGGTCCCGCTTTCCCAGGCCGGCGGGCTGGAGTAATTGAGCAGGGCCGGATGCTCACCCCCGCGCGATGCTTTCCGATGTCTCGACGCCCCTCCCGATCCGCTTCCTCGAGCCACCTAAGAGCCATGGGAGTGTATACTTGGCGCCTCGAATGAAAGCTCGCCGGTGCGCAATTGGCTGCCGCCTCGGCGCAGCAGGCCTTTGCCTATCCCTGGTCGCCGGGGGCGCGGCGCAAAGTCGCGCCGACCTCGTCCTCTGCAACTCGACCTCGAGCCGCGTCGGTGTATCCATCGGCTATCAGGACGCGAGCGGATGGACTACCGAAGGGTGGTGGAATATCGCGTCGCAATCCTGCGAGACGCTGCTCAAGGGCGCGGTGCCGAGCCGTTTCATCTACGTCCACGCCATGGACTATGACCGCGGCGGAGAGTGGGCCGGCACGAACTACATGTGCACCGCCGACAAATCGTTTGCCATACGGGGGGTGCAGGATTGCCCCAAACGCGGATATAAGCGCACGGGATTTTTCGAAGTCGACACCGGAGAGGCGCAGGAATGGACCGTTCGCCTGACCGACCCGGAACCTAAAGGGGCTAAAAGCCAATGAGGCGCAACAGGCGGGTCAAGGTCGTTGCAACCCTTGGACCCGCGTCCGCCGCCCCGGAAGTGATCGAGAAGCTCTTCCTCGCCGGTGCCGATGTCTTCCGCATCAACATGAGCCATTCGAGCCACGAGACGGCGCGGGGGCTCGGCCGCATCGTGCGCGACATAAGTGCCAAGCACCGTCATCCGCTGGGCATTCTGTGTGATCTCCAGGGGCCGAAGCTCAGGATCGGCGAGATCCAGGGGAGCCGCGTGTTCGTCAACGACGGGGCGACGTTCCGCTTCGACGGCGTCGACGTGCCGGGATCGGCCGAGCGCGTGTTCCTGCCTCATTCGCAGATCTTCGAAGCCATCCGACCCGGGCACAGGATGCTGATCGACGACGGGCGCGTGCGCATGCGGGTCGTCGAGAAGACGGCGGGCGCGATCGTCGCCGAGGTCGTGGCTGGCGGCGCGCTTTCGAGCCGCAAGGGTTTGAGCCTGCCCGACACCGTCGTTCCGATCAGCCCGCTCACGGAGAAGGACCGCGCCGATCTCGACTGCGCGCTGACGCTCGGCGCCGATTGGATCGCGCTCTCGTTCGTCCAGCGCGCCGACGACGTGGTCGAGGCCAAGAAGCTGATCGACGGGCGGGCGTCCGTGCTCGTCAAGATCGAGAAGCCGTCGGCGATCGACGACCTCGACGCCATCATCGCCGCCGGCGACGGCTTCATGGTCGCCCGCGGCGACCTCGGCGTCGAGATGCCGGTCGAGCGCGTGCCCGGTCTCCAGAAGCAGATCACTCGCAGGGCGCGCGGCGCCGGCAAGCCGGTCGTGGTCGCGACGCAGATGCTGGAAAGCATGACCTCCTCGCCGATGCCGACGCGCGCCGAGGTCTCCGACGTGGCGACCGCCGTGTTCGACGGCGCCGACGCGGTCATGTTGTCGGCCGAGTCCGCCGTCGGCCAATTCCCGGTGGAAGCGATCGAGATGATGGACCGCATCGCCATCGAGGTCGAGTCGGATCCGAGCTATGAGGCCTTCGTCCACGCGACCGAATTTCACCCGCAGCCCACCGGCGCCGACGCCATCGCCGCCGCCGCGTCGACGATCGCCGGCACAGTCAAGGTTGCCGCCATCCTCTGCTACACGGCGACAGGCTCGACGGCGCTGCGCGTCGCCCGCGAGCGGCCCAACCTTCCCGTGATCGGCCTCACGCCAATCGCGCGCACCGCCCAGTGCCTCACTCTCGTATGGGGAATTCAGACGGTTCTCACCAGCGATCCCGAGGACCTTGCCGACATGGTGCGCAAGGCGTGCCGCATCGCCTTCGACGAGGGTTTCGTGCGCGCCGGCGATGGTGTCGTCATAACGTGCGGCGTGCCGCTCGGCTCGCCGGGCGCGACCAACATGATCCGCCTCGCCTTTGTCGACCAGCACGGGCTGCCCGACGGCCATAGCCCCGATTACGTGCCCGTGGGCGGCAAGGTGCCGCTGGAGCGGCGCAGCCGCCGCGGTTACATGCCGCCCCTCTGAGCGGCTAGATTCCCTGGCCCTCGACCTCGCGGTTGAGCTCCTCGAAGCTCGCGCGCGCGCCGGCGGCGAAGGGATGGACGGCGAGCAGCTTCTTATACGCCTCGAGCGCGGCCTTCTTCTCGCCGATCTCGGCGAGGATCTGGGCGAGGCCCTCGAGGGCCCGATAGTGGTTGGGGTCGAGCGCAAGGACGCGCCGCAGGTCGCCGAGCGCCCGCTTATAGTCGTTCTTGAGATAGTAGACGTAGGCGCGCTGGCTCCAGGCGGCGGCGAAATCCGGCTGCAGATCGATCGTCGCGTCGAGGAGCTTCAACGCGAGGTCGTGCCGGCTCGACTGGGTCGCCGTTGCGGCGCGCTCGGCGAGGAGATCGGCCGTCGGGCTGCCCGAGTAGGCCCAGAGCCGCTCGATCGCCTGGGTGACCGGCTCCGCCTCCTCCGCGCTTTGGGCAGCAGCGAGCCGCCCGTAGAGCGTTGCAAGCAGGGCGCTCCTCTGCTCGAGTGTCGTCGGCGCTTCGGCATGCGGCTCGGGCGGCGCTTGCTTTTCTGCCGACGGCCCCGTCGCAGGAGGAGACGGCGGGGCCTGGGCCTGGGCCGGCGCGGCGAGAGCCGCCCAGGCGAACGCTGTCGCGCAGAGCGCGGCGCGCACGATCCCGATCGCGTGGGCGGACATCATGGGGAGAAGATAGGGTCTTGCAGCCAGCGCGTCAAAGCGCGCGGCCGGCAACTTCGCCAATGCCCGGCCTCAGCCCTGGCGGGCCTTGAAGCGGCGCTGCGTCTTGTTGATGACGAAGAGGCGCCCCTTGCGGCGGACGAGCCGGTTGTCGCGATGGCGCGAGCGCAGCGACTTCAATGAATTTCTGACTTTCATGTCTCACACCAGTTGCGTCGCGGATGGTGGGCACTAGAGGGATCGAACCTCTGACCCCTACCATGTCAAGAGCGTGTTCCGGCGGGCTCAATAACGAGAAAACCCCAGAAAGTAAAGGGCCTAAGACGCCTGAGGAGTGAAGGAACATGTCGCGTTCGCGTCGTGAACAAGACGCGACTCCGAACAATGCGCTGGCACGTTTTAATCAGAAGGCGACGTCCTGGTTTCTGCGCACCTGCTGCACCGCCGGCATCCACTTGGCGAGCCACAGGATGCCCCGGTTGAGCTGGTCTATCGGGAACGCCAGCGGCCGCAACACATCGAGAAAGAGAACGACGCGCTCCTCGTCCGTGTCGTTCCAGACCTCGTGGTCGTAGGTGTCGTCGAAGACCAGGCTCTTTCCCTCCTGCCAGTGGGCTTCATGATCCGCCACGCGAATGCGACAGCGCTCGGCCTGTGCGGGGACTTTGAGACCGAGGTGATAGCGGAGCACACCGGCATAGAGCCCCTGATGGGCGGGCAGGTGCTTGGTGGGGGCCAGGATCGAGAACATGGCCGTCTTCATTCCCGGGACTTGCTCGAGGAGAGCCGTCGTGCGCGGACATTGGCGGCAGTTCTTTTCGGCCTTGTGGCCATAGGCGAACAGGAAAAACACTTTCCAGCGGTCGTCCTGGGTGAGGCGCTCTTGGCGGCTGGAGACGGCCTGGAAGCTCGGGATGGCCGCCCGCCGCTCAAGCACAGCGTCAAGCTCCGTTCGAATCACGCGCCAGTTCTCTTCAAGCGTGCAAACCCAGGGGAACTGTGCCGGGTCGAAGAACGGAGTGTCGCCTACCAGGGAATAGCGGCGGAATGGCTGGTCCAGTAGCCGACGGTATTCGATGAGGCGATCAAGCCCGCGCGGCTGCGTCGCCGAGGACGTTGCCATAGATTGTCCTTCCGAAGCGAGGGTGACAAAGTATCCAGTAAGGCGTGCGGCTGTTCTCAGACTAGCGGGCGTGGGGCGGCATCACAATCGGAACGCGAAAAGCTGATTAGCGCGCAGAACACGGAGCACTGCTATGCCCGAAGAACGGCGGCCGTGGTCACACACCAAGGGCGTTGAACGTGGCTTCTCGTGTTTCCCTGGCGATTGGTCGCTCACCAGCCAAAGCGGAGGTAGATACCAGGCCGATAGTAGCCATACCGACGATACGGATAATATCCGTAGTAGCGATATGGCCGATAGTAACCGTAGTTGTAATAGCGATACGGACGATAATAGCCGTAGCCATAGTGCCGACGCCAGTGGGCGAGTTGGATCTCACTATTCGACACGACGTCACTCCCGAGAACTCCTGTACTCACCGGACCAGCTTGGGCTGAAGCGGCGAACATCAGAACCGCGGCCGCAGCAATCACACCCGGACCGTAGGTTGTTCTACTCATTGCGAACCTCCATTGCGCACAAATGCGCATGGTGATCCAACACGCACCCTCCGCTCACTGTTCCCAATGAGCGGTCGAGCTCCTTGATCTCGATTTTGGGCCACTACCTAGAATTGCCCATTTGAGCACTGATCAGGAACCGACGGAGCCCGAAAATCGCACCGACATGTCCCAACGGGACAAGGTCGTCGAACTACACCCAAAAGGGGGAGAGGGGATTTCGTGAGGAGTGGCGGGGCATTCCGGTGGTGGGCACTAGAGGGATCGAACCTCTGACCCCTACCATGTCAAGGTAGTGCTCTACCGCTGAGCTAAGTGCCCCTCCCGGCGAAAAGAGGGCGTTTCGAAGCGCCTCCTATATCGGCATCGGCGCGGGGAGGCAAGGGCGAGTCAGGCGGCGAGAAGGCGCTCGACCTCGCGCACGAGATCCTTGAGATGGAAGGGTTTGGAGAGAACACGCGCTTCCTTCGGCGCGGCGACGTCGTTATTCAGAACGACCGCGGCGAATCCGGTGATGAACATGATCTTGAGCTCGGGGTCGAGCTCGGCCGCCCGGCGCGCCAGCTCGATGCCGTCCATCTTCGGCATGACGATGTCGGTGAGGAGCAGCGTGAACGGCTCTTCCTTCAAGCGCTGGAAGGCGTCCTCGCCGTTGGCGAAGGAGCATACGTCGTAGCCCGCCTTGCCGAGAGCCCGCTCGAGAAATCCACGCATCGAATCGTCGTCTTCGGCGAGAAGAATCCGATACATGGGTACTTGGGACGGCTTGGCGGTCATGACATCTCGAACCCGAAGAAGCGACATTAGCGGAGAAGTAGCGGCGTGCCACAGAAATCTGACGCGAGTTTGGTAAATGGAGAATGAAGCCGCGCCTATCGACCGCTTTTCCCCGCCGCGGTGTTGCCTCACCGCGCAAGGGGAAGATTTCCACGGCGCCGAGGACGTGGCCGCGCACGCGCCGTGGACACGGCTCGGCGACCTTGGCAAACTCAGCCCCGTCCGTTTCGCTCGCGCCCAGGCGCGAGCTTTTCGATGAGAGACGAATGACATCGATGCCCGCCCACGAAGAGGCTTCCATCGTCAACGAGCTCAATCCGCCCTTCACGGTCGTGGCGCCGGCCGCGCAGACGGCGCCGTTCGTGCTCTGCTCGCCGCATTCGGGGCGCGTCTATACGCGCCATTTTCTCGCCCAGTCGCGCCTCGACCCGCTGACGCTGCGCAAGTCCGAGGATTGCTTCGTGGACGAGCTTTTCTCGGGGGTTGCCGAGCTCGGCGTACCCCTCATCGCTTCGCGTTTTCCTCGCGCCTATCTCGACGTCAATCGCGAGCCTTACGAGCTCGATCCCGAGCTCTTCCACGACCCGCTGCCCGACTTCGCCAACACACAGTCGGTGCGCGTCATCGGCGGCCTCGGGACGATCGCGCGCATTGTCGCGGACGGGGAGGAGATCTACCGCGGGCGCCTGTCGGTCGCGCAGGCGCTCGAGCGTATCGAGCGCCTGTACATGCCGTTCCACGGCGCCCTCGCAAGCCTCCTGGAATCTACGCGCAGGCAGTTCGACTACGCGATCCTGATCGACTGCCACTCGATGCCCTCCGCCCTCATGGCTCAATCGGGCGGGCCGCGCCCCGACTTCGTCATCGGCGATCGGTTCGGCGCCTCCTGCGACGCCCGTCTCACGCGCCTTCTCAAGGAGATCCTCACGAGCCTCGGCTATGATGCGCAGCTCAACCGCCCGTACGCGGGAGGCTACATCACCGAGCATTACGGGCGACCGCACCGGGGCATCCATGCCGTCCAGCTCGAGATCAACCGCGGGCTCTATCTCGACGAGGCGGCGCTCGAGCCGTCGCCCGGCTTCAGCGTCGTACGCAACCGCCTGACGGCGCTCGCCAGCCGGCTCTTCGCCGAACTGCCCTCGCTGTTCGAGCGCCGTGCGGCAGCCGAATAGCTCTCGCCAACCATCCCAACAAAAAGGGCCGTCCGGCGGGACAGCCCAAGTCTAGGGAGGAACGCCCGAGAAGGGGGAGAAGTGCCCGGTGGCAGCCCGGCGTCCATGCGCTTACGGTATGCTGCAGCGCGACATAACTCAAGCCCCAGGAAAGCCTCGCGTGCCGTCACCCCGGACAAGCGCGGCCCGACAGCCACAGACCGCCTCTGCTCGGGGAGACCGAGCACCGGCCATTAACGATAAAAAAAGGGCCGTCCGCGTGGGACGGCCCAAGTCTAGGGAGGAAACGCCCAAGGAGGGCTACGGCACCGTGAGATCAACTCGCCGATACCGCACTGCAAAATTGAGATGCGGCGCACAAAATTTCAAATGCAAATAATGCAGAGCTGCTATTACAGCCACGGATACCAGCACGAGGCTGGGCACCGCGCGATGCGGTGCGAAGCTCGACGATCTGTGCTGGAGGGGGCGCAAAAAGAGGCCGTTCGTGCGAGCGAACGGCCCAAGTCTAGGGAGGAAACGCCCGTAGTGGGCTACGGTAGCGAAGAAGTGCTCCTTCGAGACCGTTCTGTTCCTATGCGCTTATTCGCAAACAGAGGCAATCAAGGTAGTCCCTATGCTAGGCAATTCAAGTGGATATGATGCAATGCGGCAACATTATGAAAAGGCAGGCTGAGCGTGACTGACTATTCCCTTCAGTCTAACCAGTGTTCAAGATGCGGATTTCTCACTCAAACTTCGGAGCCGGCCTAGCATCGTGAAGAGAGTCTCGCCGAAATCATTCAAGACTTTCCTCGAACTCGCTCATCTCTTGGCGGATCGCGCCGGCGAGGTCATCCTCCCGCAATTCCGCAAGAAGATCGCCGTCACGAACAAGGCAAAGCTGGGCGCCTATGATCCGGTCACGGTCGCCGACAAAAGAGCGGAGCGCGCAATATCGCGGCTCATCGCCGAGCATTTTCCGGACCACGGCATCACCGGCGAGGAGCATGGCAGCGCGCGCGCCGACGCCCGCTTCCGCTGGGTCATCGACCCCATCGACGGGACGCGCGCGTTCATCACCGGCTCCCCGCTATGGGGCACGCTCATCGGCCTCCTCGACGACGGCGCCCCGATCCTCGGCCTCATGGACCAGCCGTTCACGAAGGAGCGCGCCTGGTCGGGCTCGGGAGCGTCCTTTGCCCGCGATGGCGAGACACGGCGCGACGGATCAAGACGCGCGCCTGCCGCGACCTCGCCAGCGCCGTCCTCATGACGACGAGCCCGGAGATGTTCGCCAAGGGCGCGGAGAGCGAAAGGTTTGCGCGCCTCCAGGCCAAGGCGCGCATGACCCGGTTCGGGGGCGACTGCTACGCCTACGTTCTGCTCGCTCAGGGCTTCGTCGATCTCATCGTCGAAGTCGGGACTTCAGTCGTACGACGTCGTCGCCCTGATCCCGATCATCGAGCGGGCGGGCGGGCGCATGACGACATGGGACGGCGCGGCGGCGACGAACGGCGGGCGCATCGTCGCGGCGGGCGACCCGAGACTGCATGCGCAGGCGCTCGAAATCCTGGCTCGTTAGAGCAGGATCGTTCCGGCCGCCTACGCTACCGGCTCCTTGATCCCGAGGTAGGCGTCGAAGGTCGCCCAGAAGCGCATGCGTATGGTGTCGGCTTCCTGCAGGATCTCGTGGCGGGAGCCCGGCAGCAGGATCTGCGTGCCGAGCTTGAGCCGAACGCCGAACTCCTCGATCGACCGCGTCGCGACGATCCGGTCGTTGCCGGCCGCGAACAAGAGCATCGGCACCTCGACGCGAGCGGCGTAGCTCGGCTCCGATAGCCTTGCCATCGAGCGATAGGCGGAGCGCAGCCATCCGATCGTCGGCGACCCGAGCGCGAGAGCGGGGGCGGCATCGAGCACCGATTTGTTGCGCGACCAGCGCTCCCGATCCGACGTCAGTGCGTTGGCGTCGAAGGCCACCTGCTCCTCGGCGTAGTCGGAGCCGCCGTGAATGTAGAGCCTGCCGAAGCCGAGCGACGCCCCCACCTCGCCATAGCCGCGTGCCGCCCATTGCGGGAAGCCGACCTTCGCGTCGTTGAATGCCAGCATCGGCGCGGTGAGCACCATGCGCTCGAACCAGGAGCCGGGGGCGCCCGCGTTGCGGATGAGAATGTTGGCCCCCATGGAGTGGGCGAGCGCGGTGAAGGGCGGCGGGCAGTCCGGCAGCACGATCTCCTTCATGAAGCGGAAGAGGTCGCTGTCGTACTGGGCGAAGTCGCGGACATGTCCTTTGCGCGGGTTGGCGAGCACGCGCCCGGAGCCGCCCTGCCCGCGCCAGTCCATGGTCGCGACCGCGAGGCCGCGCCGGCGGAGATCGGCTACGACCTCGAAATATTTCTCGATGAACTCGCCGCGCCCGCCGAACAGGCACACTGTCCCGCGGCGCGGCCCGCGCGTCGCATCCCAGCGCGCGAAGCGCAGTTTCAAGCCGTCCGCTGCCTTGAGCTCGCCGACGACGGCCCCGCCCGGAACCGGGTTCCTCGCTAGTGAGATGAGCTCCATTCGATTCCCCGGCTGCCGCGCGCCCAAGGTATCATGGCGGCGACGGCGCTCGAAAGGCCTGCCGGAAAAGAACGCGAGCGGGCTCGGGCCTCAATAGCCGTATCGGAATCCGTACCTCGACCGCGGCGGTGGCGCGTAGGCCCCGTACCTTCTCCACCGGTCGGGCGCGGCGTCGACGATCTCGCCCGTGCAGCGATCGACCCTCAGCGTGAAGCAGGCTCCCGTATCGCGCCGCTCGGCCCGCAAGACGACGATCTCGCCGCGCCACTCGATCGGCCTCAGGTCCGCCCAGCCGTCGGCGCTGAGCCAGCGGCGAATCTTCCAGCGCGGCACGCATGAACGCGGCGGGCCATAGGGCACCTCCGCAACGCGCGGCGGGCGCGGCATCGGGGCGAGATAGCCGTCCTTGAGCGAGTGGCGTCCGTAGCGACCCTCGGGGTCCCAGGCGGGCGCGCGGTCCGCTTCGCGCCATCTCTCCGCGCCTTCGCCGTAGCCCTCCTCGTAGGCCCTCTCGCGCGGCTCCACGGGCTCCTCGAAGCCGGGGCCGGGCTCGGCATAACCGTTGTCGTCGTAGGGCGCCGCGCCTTCGGGCGCATAGCCCTCGCCGTAGAGATCGGCGGCCCGCGCCCCTGGAGCCGCGATCAGGGCCAGAGCGGTGCATATACCTAGAAACAGAGCTCGCGCTGACATCGTCCTCTCCATCCCGTTCTCCCTTGCCTCTCCACGCAAGGCTCCCCAATCGGAGCGTCCTCCTCCGAACATGAACGGCAGATGAAGGAATGACGGTTTCTGGTTTGAGGACAGCAGGTTGGGCGAGGCTTGTGTGAAATGAGCACTAACCTCGGCCCCTCTTGAAGCCGCGCGTCTCCTCCCTAAATTCAAGCTCGCGCACGCCTCGAGGAGGGTGCGCATTCGCAACCGGCCCGGCCCTTAGGGGCGGGCCTCCAAAGTCGCTTCTCAAGGAGGACTCTTCCCATGCGACACTTCGATTTTGCCCCCCTCTATCGCTCGACCATCGGCTTCGACCGTCTCGCCCAGCTGCTCGACACGGTCGGCGGCTTCGACACCGAGACCGCCTACCCGCCCTACAACATCGAGCGCACGGCCGAGAACGAGTACCGCATCTCCATGGCCGTCGCCGGCTTCGGCGCGGACGAGATCAAGGCCGAGGTCAAGGAAAGCACGCTCTCGGTACGCGGCGAGAAGAAGGCCGAGCCGACCGAGCCACAGCGCCAGTACCTCCATCGCGGCATCGCGGCGCGCAATTTCGAGCGCCGCTTCCAGCTTGCCGACCATGTCGAGGTGAAGGGCGCCGTGCTCAAGGACGGCATGCTGCACATCGACCTCGTGCGCAATCTGCCCGAGCGCATGAAGCCGCGCACGATCTCGATCACGACCGAGGCTGAGCCGGAGCAGATCGAGGCCGGCGTCTAAGCGCGGATCTCGCTCCCGATTGGCGTTTCACGGCCGGCGGCGCGCTCCCCGCGCCGCCGGCCGCACGCGCGTCTGGCGCCGGTGCGTGCGAATGTCGACACGCGGAAGGCCACGTCCGACTTGCGATCGACCACCTGCAAGCCCGCGAGGCCTATGGGCATCGTGCTGTTGAGATAGAACCCTTGGCGTCGCGCCTGGCGCCTATTCGAGAACGATTATTCCCCGTATCCCGCGTCGCTTATCACCCCGCAGCACAGCTCGCCTGTTGCCTTACCGCGCACGACGCGCGGGCCCCGGATGTGGGATCTGCGACCTTTCTTGCTTGTGCAGACGCGAGAAAAATGCAAAATTCGGCTTGAAAGGTCAGCAATCCTGTCCTTTATGCTCGGAGTGAAGGGTGCGTCGCGTATGGGCCGCGGCGCGGGAAGCTTCGCCGAGAGCCGGTCTGCACCCAATTGCCTAGAGCGTGCTTCTGGCGTTCCGAGGTTCGAGAAATGAGCAAATCTCCGCCTACGGCCGGCGGATTTGAGCCCCCGGCGGCTCAAGGTCTCTTCGACCCGAGTTTCGAGCGCGACGCCTGCGGCGTCGGCTTCATCGCCGATTTGAAGGGCCGCAAGACGCACAAGATCGTGGTGGATGCGCTTGGCATCCTCTGCAATCTCGAGCACCGCGGCGCGGTCGGCGCCGATCCCAAGGCGGGCGATGGCGCCGGCATCCTCGTGCAGATCCCGCACGAATTCCTGGCCGAGGAATGCCGCAAGCAGGGTTTTGCTCTGCCCGAGCCCGGCAAGTACGGGGTCGGCCACATCTTCATGCCCCGCGACGAGCGCCTCATGGCGCATTGCGAGCGAGTCTGGTCGCGCGTTCTCAGGGAAGAGGGCCTAGAGCTCCTCGGCTGGCGCCCGGTCCCCGTCGACAACTCGTGCCTTTCGGACATGGTGCGCGCGACCGAGCCGGTTCATCGGCACATGTTCGTCGGCCGCCCGAAGTCGATGCGCGACCAGGACGAGTTCGAGCGCAGGCTCTACCTCGTGCGCAAGGTCGTCTCTAATGTCATACAGAACGCCTACAGGGGCCGCGACATCGGCCACTACACGGTGAGCCTGTCGAGCCGCACGCTCGTCTACAAGGGCATGTTCCTGTCGTACCAGGTGCAGACCTACTACAAGGACCTATCCGATCCTCGATTCAAGTCGGCGATGGCGCTCGTGCACCAGCGCTTCTCGACCAACACGTTCCCGTCGTGGAAGCTCGCCCACCCCTACCGCATGGTCGCCCACAACGGCGAGATCAACACTCTCAGGGGCAACGTGAACTGGATGGCGGCCCGCCAGGCGTCCGTGTCGTCACCCCTGTTCGGCAGCGACATCGCCAAGCTCTGGCCCATCTCCTACGAGGGCCAGTCGGACACGGCGTGCTTCGACAACGCCCTCGAGTTCCTGACCATGGGCGGCTACAAGCTCGCCCATGCGGCCATGATGCTGATCCCCGAGGCGTGGGCCGGCAATCCGCTGATGGATTCCAGGCGGCGCGCCTTCTACGAGTACCACGCCTGTCTCATGGAGCCGTGGGATGGCCCGGCCGCCATGGCCTTCACCGACGGGCGCCAGATCGGGGCGACGCTCGACCGCAATGGCTTGAGGCCTGCGCGCTACTTCGTCACCAAGGACGATGTCGTCGTCATGAGTTCGGAAGCGGGCGTCATGCCGGTGCCCGAGGAGACGATCGTCAAGAAGTGGCGACTCCAGCCCGGCAAGATGCTGCTCATCGACCTCGAGAAGGGGCGGATCATCTCCGACGAGGAGCTCAAGGCCGAGCTCGCCTCGCGCCACCCGTACGAGAGCTGGGTCAAGCGCACCCAGATCATGGTCCACGACCTGCCGCTCGTGCCGAAGTCGGTCCCGGGAAAGCTCACCAACGTCAGCCTGCTCGATCTCCAGCAGGCGTTCGGCTACACGCAGGAGAGCCTCAAGTTCCTCATGACGCCGATGGCGTCGAAGGGCGAGGAGGCCGTGGGCTCCATGGGCAACGACACGCCGATCTCGGCGCTGTCGTCGAAGCCCAAGCTGCTCCACACCTATTTCAAGCAGAACTTCGCGCAGGTCACGAACCCGCCGATCGACAGCATCCGCGAGGAGCTCGTCATGAGCCTCGTGTCGTTCATCGGCCCGCGCCCGAACATCCTCGACCTCGAGGGAACGTCGAAGGTCAAGCGCCTCGAGGTCGCCCAGCCGATCCTCACCAACGAGGATCTCGAGCGCATCCGCCAGATCGGCGAGGTCAAGGACAACCACTTCTCGTCGATGACGATCGACATCACTCTCCCCGTCGAAAACGGCCCCCAAGGCATGGGACCGGCGCTCGACGTGATGTGCGCGGAAGCAGAGGAGGCCGTGCGCTCGAAGGACTGCAACATCATCATCCTCTCGGACCGCGCTCTCGGCCCGGACCGGGTCGCCGTTCCCGCGCTGCTGGCCACCTCCGCCATCCACCATCACCTGATTCGCCAGGGGCTCAGGACCTCCGTCGGACTCGTCATCGAGACCGGCGAAGCGCACGAGGTGCATCAGTTCTGCACGCTTGCGGGCTACGGCGCGGAGGCGATCAACCCCTATCTCGCGTTCGACACGATCGAGGGCATGCTGCCGGAGCTCGGCTCGGATCTCACGGTCGCCGACGTCAAGAAGAAGTACATCAAGGCCATCGGCAAGGCGATGCTCAAGGTCATGGCCAAGATGGGCATCTCGACCTACCAGTCCTACTGCGGCGCGCAGATCTTCGACGCGGTCGGCCTGCGCACGCCGTTCGTGCGCAAGTATTTCACCGGCACCCACACGCAGATCGAAGGCATCGGGCTGCGCGAGATCGCTCGCGAGACGTTCGACCGACACGCGGCCGCCTTCGGCAACGCTCCCGTGCTCGCCAACGCGCTCGACGTCGGCGGCGACTATGCCTACCGCGTGCGCGGAGAGACCCACGTCTGGCGCCCGAACGTCGTCGCCGACCTGCAGCACGCCGTGCGCGGGACCGACAACAAGGACGCCATGGAAGGGCGCATTCCGCAGAAGTATCGCGACTTTGCGCGCGCCATCAACGACCAGTCCGAGCAGCTCATGACCATGCGCGGCATGTTCCGCATTCGCTTGGCGGAAAGCATGGGACGGAAACCCGTGCCGCTCGAGGAGGTCGAGCCGGCCAAGGTGATCGTCAAGCGCTTCTCGACCGGCGCCATGAGCTTCGGCTCGATCAGCCGCGAAGCCCACACCACGCTCGCCATCGCCATGAACCGCATCGGCGGCAAGTCGAACACCGGCGAGGGCGGCGAGGAGACGGACCGCTTCAAGCCGCTGCCCAACGGCGATTCCATGCGCTCGGCGATCAAGCAGGTCGCCTCGGGCCGCTTCGGCGTCACCGCCGAGTACCTCGTCAACTCGGATATGATGCAGATCAAGATGGCTCAGGGTGCGAAGCCCGGCGAGGGCGGCCAGCTTCCCGGCCACAAGGTCGACGCCGTCATCGCCAAGGTGCGCCATTCGACGCCGGGCGTGGGGCTCATCTCGCCGCCGCCGCACCACGACATCTATTCGATCGAGGACCTCGCGCAGCTCATCTTCGATTTGAAGAACGTCAACCCGACGGGCAAGGTCTCCGTCAAGCTCGTCTCGGAGGTCGGCGTCGGGACGGTCGCTGCCGGCGTCGCCAAGGCGCGCGCCGACCACGTCACCATTGCGGGCTTCGAGGGCGGCACCGGCGCCTCCCCGTTGACCTCGATCAAGCACGCGGGCTCTCCGTGGGAGATCGGCCTCGCCGAGACCCACCAGACGCTCGTCATCAACCGGCTGCGCGGGCGCATCGCCGTCCAGGTCGACGGCGGGGTGAGGACCGGGCGTGACGTGGTGATCGGGGCGCTACTCGGCGCCGACGAGTTCGGCTTTGCCACGGCGCCCCTGATCGCCGCGGGCTGCATCTACATGCGCAAGTGCCATCTCAACACCTGCCCGGTCGGCGTCGCGACCCAGGACCCGGTGCTGCGCGCGCGCTTTACGGGCAAGCCCGAGTACGTCATCAACTACTTCTTCTTCGTCGCCGAGGAGGTGCGCGAGCTGATGGCGGCGATGGGCTTCAGGACGTTTGCCGAAATGATCGGCCAGACCGAGTGCCTGAACAAGGACCGCGCCATCGACCATTGGAAGGCGAAAGGGCTCGACTTCTCGAACATCTTCTACAAGCCGTTCGCGCCCAAGGGCGTCGCGATCTACAACAGCGAGCGCCAGAACCACGGACTCGACAAGGTGCTCGACAACAAGCTGATCGAGCTCGCCATGCCGGCACTCGAGGCCAAGCGCGCGGTCAAGGGCGAGCTCGCGGTCAAGAACACCGACCGGACGATCGGCACCATGGTGTCCGGCGAGATCGCCAAGCGCTACGGCCACGGCGGCCTGCCGGAGGACACCATCTGGCTGACGCTCAAGGGCACGGCCGGACAGAGCTTCGGCGCGTGGGCTGCGAGCGGACTGACGCTCGACCTCGTCGGCGAGGGCAACGACTACGTCGGCAAGGGGCTCTCGGGCGGCAAGCTCATCGTGCGCCCGGACCCGGTCTCGTCCATTGCGCCCGAGGAGAGCATCATCGTCGGCAACACGGTGCTCTATGGCGCCATCACCGGCGAGTGCTACTTCCGCGGCGTCGCCGGCGAGCGCTTTGCAGTCAGGAACTCGGGCGCCTACGCGGTGGTCGAAGGCACGGGCGATCACGGCTGCGAGTACATGACCGGCGGCTGCGTCGTCGTGCTCGGGCCGACGGGGCGCAATTTCGCCGCCGGCATGTCGGGCGGCGTCGCCTATGTGCTCGACGAGAAGGGCGACTTCGAGGGACGCCTCAACAAGGAGATGGTCGAACTCGAGACCATCACCGCCGATCCGGGCTCGCTCGCGGCGCTCGCCAAGCAGAACGGCAACGTCGTGGTGGCGCTCGAGACCGTGATGTCCGACATGAGCGTCCGCGACGCCGAACGCCTCCATGCGCTCGTCGTCCGCCACGCGCACTACACGAACTCGGCCAAGGCGAAGACGATCCTCGCGAACTGGCAGCACTGGCTGCCCAAGTTCAGGAAGATCATGCCGCACGAGTACAAGCGCGCGCTGGCCGAGATTGCGAGGGCGGCGGCCGGGGTCGCAGGACCCGCGGCCGAGCGCGAGCAGCCGCTAAAGAGCTGACGCGCTCGAGGGAGCGACATCGCCCGAAATTCGAGTTAGGTCTTTGGGCGAGGCCCAGCGGGCCCGCCCGCTCAGCATGAAGAGAGACGATGGGTAAGCCGACGGGATTTCTGGAGTTCGAGCGCGCGGACCGCAAGTACACGCCGGTCGCCGAGCGCATCAAGCATTGGCATGAGTTCTACGTCCCGCTCCCCGAGAAGGAGGTCAAGGACCAGGCCGCGCGCTGCATGGACTGCGGCATCCCCTATTGTCACTCCGGCTGCCCGGTCAACAACCAGATCCCGGACTGGAACGATCTCGTCTATCGCGGCGACTGGAAGGTCGCGGCGCAGAACCTGCATTCGACCAACAACTTCCCCGAGGTCACGGGGCGCGTGTGCCCGGCGCCGTGCGAGGCCTCCTGCACGCTCAACATCGACGACAACCCCGTCACCATCAAGACCATCGAATGCGCGATCGCCGACCGTGCGCTCGCCGAAGGCTGGGTCGTGCCGCAGCCGCCGGAGCAGAAGACCGGAAAGCGCATTGCGATCGTGGGCTCGGGTCCCGCCGGGCTCGCCGCGGCCCAGCAGCTCGCGCGCGCCGGCCATGACGTGCACGTCTACGAGAAGAGCGACCGCCCCGGCGGGCTCCTTACCTACGGCATCCCCGACTTCAAGATGGAGAAGGGCGTCGTCGCGGCGCGCGTAAAGCAGATGGAGGCCGAGGGCGTCACCTTCCACTGCAATGTCCACGTCGGCCGCGACCTCTCGGCAACGGAGCTCGAGGCTGGGCACGACGCCGTGCTCCTCGCCATGGGCTCCGAGCAGCCGTTCGATTTCTTCGCCAAGTCGGCGGGACGGGACCTCGACGGCCTTCACTACGCCATGGACTTCCTGCCCCAGCAGAACCGGCGGATCGCCGGCGAGGCGCAGAAGCCCGGCACCAAGGAAATCTCCGCCAAGGGCAAGCATGTGATCGTCATCGGCGGCGGCGACACAGGGTCCGACTGCATCGGCACCTCGTTCCGGCAAGGCGCTCGCTCCGTGACCCAGCTCGAGATTATGCCGAGGCCTCCCGAGCGCGAGATCAAGGCGCTCTCCTGGCCGCACTGGCCGCTGAAGCTGCGTATCTCCTCGAGCCAGGCCGAGGGCGCCCAGGTCGAGTACTCCGTGTCGACGACCGGCTTTTCGGGCGAGGGCGGCGCGGTGAGAAAGCTCAACTACACCCACGTCGACACCAAGCTCGCTCCCATCCCGGGGACCGAGGCGGCGCTCGACGCCGAGCTCGTGCTGTTCGCCATGGGGTTCTCCGGCCCGGTCGAGAGCGATGTCGTGCGTGAGCTCGACCTCGAGGTGGTGCCGCGAGGACGCTTCAAGGGCCTCGCCGCAAACGAGACCGACTACAAGCTCGCGGGCCGCGGAAAGCTCTTTGCGGCGGGCGACGTGCGCCGCGGCCAGTCGCTCGTGGTGTGGGCGATCCGCGAGGGCCGCCAGGCCGCCCACGCGATCGACAAATTCCTGATGGGCTCGACGACGTTGCCCAGATAGCAATCTGGACAGCACGCCGAAACAGGAGCACCTTCAGTACATGAATCAGTTGCTCCTTGCTCCACAAGTATATGAGACCGACATCATCGCCTCGTTCGGACGGTGGCGTCGCTTTGGCTTAGATGGGCCCATTTACGAAATCATCGACAAGACTGCTCGGCCTTCCAACCGGGGACCGGTCGTCCGCGTTCGCGTCGTCGAGACCGGCGAGGAACTCGACTACCGGCTCGAAAGCCTCATAGGCGATCCTCAGGAACGCTGATGTTCGCAATCGCCTTCGATCTGGTCGTGGCTCAGGTCGAGCAACGTCACCCGAAAGGAGTGCCTCAGGCATACACCGACATTCGACAAGCATTAGAGCGCCATGGATTCACCAATGTTCAAGGCAGCGTCTACGTCTGCGAGCGCGAGGATTTGGCCAATCTCTTTGCCGCCATGAATGCCTTGAAGGCGCTGCAATGGTTCGCAGGATGTGTGCGCGCCATTCGGGCGTTCCGTATCGAGCAGTGGTCCGACTTCACGACTTTCTTCAAATCCTAGCCCGGCGCGGGCACCAGGCCCCGGCCTGCAAAAAGGGCCGTTCTCAGGCGCCGCCCTAGTGACTATCCTGAAATCGCAAGGCAACCGAGAACCCCAATGAACACGCCGCTCGAGATCACGTTCCAGGGCGTAGAGAAAAGCCAAGCCATCGAGGCCAAGATCGCCGAACGAGCCGCCAAGCTCGAGAAGCATTTCGACCGCATCACGCATCTGCGGGTGGTCGTCGCGGCGCCGCACCGCCATTCCCACAAGGGCAAGATCTATCAGATCAAGATCGAGGTCGGTCTGCCGGAGCGGGCCCCCCTCGTGATTGCGCACGACCCGGAGGTCAACCACGCCCACGAGGACCTTCTGGTCGCGATCCGCGATGCGTTCGACGCAGCGCGGCGCCGCCTCGACGATTCGGCCGCGCGCATGTCGGGGACTGCCAAGTCCGAGCGCGGCCGGCGCCGGCCACCGGCTCGGAAGAAGTCATGAGGACGATCTGAACGGCTACTTGCGCGCCGAGGAAGGCGTCTTCGGCTCGGCCTTCCCGGATTTCTCGTCGGACGCCTTGGACCCGGGCAGGGCCCCCGTTTCGTCGATCTCCGTATCGAGGACGGCCGCCGGCTCGGGGCGGGGCCAGGGAAGATCATCGGCACGCCCGGCCCGCGGGGTGAGCCGCTCGCCCTTGAACAGGACACGGTAATAGGGCGTCTGCACGGTCGCGAGCCCCCGGCGCGTGCCGCCCGGTCCTGGCGCCGTGGCCAGCGCGACCGTGCTCATCACCGTGAGCCCGCCCGCGATCTGGTCTACAACGGCCTCCCCGATCTGCGATGGCCGGTCGGGGCTTTCGCGGCGCGTGACAAGCTGGACCACCGACGCGGAGATGGCGGGGCGGACGATATCGAGCGTCACCACCTCCTCACGGCCTGCTTGGTTGACGGTCTTCAGGCTGATCCTGCCGTTATCGGCCTTCTGCTCGCCGGTGGCCTGGCCGGCGGCAGGTTGCGGCTGGGGTGCCCCCGTCTGCGCCGCCGCCTGCCCGGACTTCGCGTCAATAGTGCCCGGGGTCGGCTCCGCGAGCTTGGCCTTGTCGGGATTGATCTTTGCCTGCTCGGCCTCGCTGCCCGCGAGCGGGATCGTGCGCGCGGCCTTTGCCTGGTTGAGGTCGCGGCGCACGTCGCGCTCGACGAAATGGGCGAGCTTGCGATTGCCTGCAGTCGTGAAGTAGACGCCCTCGCCGTCGCGAAGGAGGCGGATCTTGCCCGTGATGTCCGGACCGTAGGGGCTGAACCCCCCGCTTTCGTCGACAAAGCCCGCATAGGCGTCGATGAACTTCATGCCGTTCAGATACGAGCGCTCGCGGATGATCTCGTTCATCATCTGCGCGTCCTCGTTGGCCTCGTAGCGCCGCACGTTCGGCAGCCCAACCCAATAGGCGCCGATGTTGCGCTTTCTCAGGGTCTTCGCCAGGCGGTCGACCCGCTGCGCATAGGCCCCGCGCCAGGCGTCGGAGCCGATGGCGACCCGCTTGCCCGACTGGTCCCTGATCGTGACGCGGTCCCAGGCGCCCAGCATGACGATGGCGATGTGGGGCGGCTCTTTCCCGAGCTCGGCGTCGACATCCTTGAGCTTGTCGTCGAAGTCGGCCCGCATCAGTCCGTTGACGGGCAGCCGCTTTGGGCGGAGTTGTACACGCGTATCGCCGAGGAAGGCTTCCGTCATACCCTCGACTAGCCCCTCGGCGAGATCGTCGCCGATGATGACGACCTTGTAGACGTCGCCTTCGGGGAACGGCGTGATGAAGCTCGCCCCGTACGCGTCCTCTTGCGCGCGCGCCCCCCCGGACGCCGCGCCAAGCGCGACGGCGAGCATGAGATTGGCCAGGATCCAGCGCACACTAGCGGGCATCGTGCCGTCGAGTCCTCCTGAGAGCGCGCGCGGCGCTCCACGCTCTTTTAGCGCGACTCTCTCCGTCGAAAAAGTGAACTAGCGCGACGCGGTGGTGCGCATGTGGGCGAGCACGGCGTCCGTCGGCCAGCAATCGACCTTGAGCTTGTGATCGCGCTGATAGGTGCCGATCAGATGGCGCGTGTTCGAGCCCACCTTGCCGTCGATCTTCTCGACCTCGTAGCCGGCCGTCTTGAGGCGCTCCTGGATCTCCTCGATGACGTGCGTGCGCTGCGGGCCCGCGCTCCACGGCGTCGCAAAATCGCCGCCTCCGGCGATCCGATCCGCCAGATTGCCGATGAACACGGCATAGAGGTCCGACGTGTTGTAGCGGCGCAGAACTTTGAAGTTCTCGAGCACCAGGAAGGACGGCCCATATCCCCCGCCGGGGCTCATGAGGTAGGCCTCGAGCGCGAGCTGCCGGTCGGTCCACGGACTCTTGTTTGCCCTCGCAAAGCCGAGCTTGGCCCATTCGGCGATCGGGCGCGCCTGGTTCGGCCCTTCGAGGCCGCAATCGGCGCTCGCCGGGATCGTGATCTCGTAGCCCCAGGTCTCGCCCGCGACCCAGCCCTTGCCCTTGAGCTGATGGGCGGCGGAGGCGAGCGCGTCGGGGACCGAGCGGAAGATGTCCTTCACCCCATCTCCGTCGAGATCGACCGCGTGCTCGAAGTACTCCGACGGCATGAACTGCGTGAGCCCGACCGCACCCGCCCACGACGAGCGCATGTCGGCGCGGGCGACACCCGCCTCGAGCATCCTCAGGGCCTCGAGCAGCTCGTTGCGGAAGAGCTCCTTGCGCCGGCCCAGGTAGGCCTGGGTGGCGATCACCTGGATCGCATCGTGCGGGAGCTTGTAGTTGCCGTACGCGGTCTCGCGGCCCCACAGCGCGAGGATGATATAGCGGTCGACGCCGATCTCCTGCTCGATCTTGTCGAGCGCCGCCTTGTGGCGGGCCGCGAGCGCCTTGCCGTCGGCGGCAAGGCGGGTGAGGTAGGTCTTGTCGAGGTATTCCGACGGCGGGCTCGTGAACTCGGACTGGCCACGGCTGTCGGCTTTCTTCTCGCGGCCGGGCAAAAGGAGATCGGGGAGCTTGAGATCGGGCTCGAGCCCGCGGAAGGCGGCATCGAACGTCGGCCGCGAGACGCCGCGCGCCTGCGCCTCCGGCCAAAGGCCATCGATCCAGGCGCGGAACTGAGCGTCCGCCGAAGCCGGGCCGGCCAGCGCGACGACAAGAAGCGCCAATCCTGCCCCCAGGCACTTGCCCGCGACCGCACATATTCGGTGGAGAGTGAGATCCACGCTCATGCCCGCTGCACCGGAGCCCAGCTCTGCTCCGGCGTTTTCCTGTCGGCACTTCGGGGCTTTTTTGCGACCTCGCCGACGCTCTCGGCCCGATCAGGATGCGGCCTTGAAGCGCGCCAAATGATCCTCCCAGGCGAGCGCGTGGGTGACGATCGTCGACAGGTCGTCATAGGCGGGCCGCCAGCCGAGCCGGGCACGGATCTTCTCCGACGCGGCGACGATCGCCACCGGATCGCCGGGCCTGCGCTCGGTGAGCCGGACCGCGAACTCGCGACCCGAGGCGCGCTTCACCGCGTCGATGACCTCGAGCACCGAGTGGCCCCGCGAGTAACCGCAGTTCACCACCTCCGAGGCTCCGCCCGCGCGCAGATAGCCGAGCGCGGCCATATGGGCACGGGCAAGATCGGTGACATGGATGTAGTCGCGGATGCAGGTGCCGTCGCGCGTCGGGTAGTCGGTGCCGAACACCTCCATCTGCGCGCGCTTGCCGAGCGCCGTCTCGCAGGTGACCTTGATGAGGTGGGTCGCGCGCAGCGTCGACTGGCCTGCGCGGCCCTTGGGATCGGCGCCAGCGACGTTGAAGTAGCGCAGCGCCACGTACCGCAGGTCGTGGGCGCGCGCCGTATCGGCCAGCATCAGCTCGGTCATGAGCTTCGAGGTGCCGTAGGGCGAGACGGGGCGCGGCTCGGCGTCCTCGGAGACTGGCATCTCCTTGGCATTGCCGTAGACGGCCGCCGTCGACGAGAAGATGAAATGGCGGATGCCGGTCGCGACCGCGACCTCGATCAGGGCCCGCGACTTGACCGTGTTGTTGAGATAGTAGCCGAGCGGGTCGGCGATCGAATCGGGGACGACGATCGACCCCGCGAAGTGAATGATGGCGTTGACGCCGTGCTTGCGCACGACCGTGCGCACGAGATCCTGATCCCCCACGTCGCTGACGACGAGCGTCGCCTGATCCGGCACCGCCCACCGGAACCCCGTCGACAGGTTGTCGAGGACCACGACCTTTTCGCCGGCCTCGATGAGCTCGAGAACCATGTGGCTGCCGATGTAGCCGGCCCCGCCCGTAACCAGGACAGTCATTTTGCCCACTTCCCCAATTGCGCCCCGCGGTGAAAGGTGACTATCAGCTCTGGATTGGCGACGGCTGAAGTCAATCCCGAGCATGCGATCGTTAACCGCAAAGTGACCATCAAAACTCGTGCCAGAGTGCGCAAAGGCCGTAAGCCCGTCTTTTGGAGCCCCCATGTCGCAATTGAGGACACGAATCAGGAAAGCGGTGTTTCCCGTGGCCGGACTCGGCACGCGGTTTCTGCCGGCGGCGAAGGCTGTCCCCAAGGAGATGCTGACGGTCGTCGACCGCCCGGTCATCCAGCACGTCGTTGACGAGGCCCGCGCGGCGGGGATCGAGCACTTCGTGTTCGTCACGGGGCGCAACAAGGCCGTCATCGAGGATCACTTCGACACCTCCTTCGAGCTCGAGCGCACGCTGGCCGAGCGGGGAAAAGTGCGCGAGCTCGAGCTCCTCGTCAGAGAGCTTCCGGGCGCCGGCCAGGCGAGCTTCACCCGCCAGCAGACGCCGCTGGGCCTCGGGCATGCCGTCTGGTGCGCGCGCGACATTGTCGGCGACGAGCCGTTCGCGCTCCTCCTGCCGGATATGCTCCACCACGGCGCCGCGCCGTGCCTGGCCGAAATGATCGAGGCCTACGCATCGACGGGCGGCAATCTGATCGCGGTCGCCCCGGTTCCCGAGGACCAGGCACACCTCTACGGCATCGTCGGCGTCGACGATGCCAGGGCCAAGGTCTCGCGCATCACGGGCATGGTCGAGAAGCCGGCGAAGGGCACCGCGCCCTCGAACTTGCACATCACCGGCCGCTACATCCTCCAGCCGGAAATCTTCGGCCTGCTCGAACGCCAGGAGAGGGGTGCCGGCGGCGAGATTCAGCTAACCGACTCCATGAAGACGTTGCTCGAATCCGGGACCCAACCGTTCCATTCCGTGCGCTTCGACGGGACCATCTACGACTGCGGATCCAAGATGGGCTTTCTCCTCGCCAACGTTGCCTATGCGCTCGATCGCGAGGACTTGGGACCTCTCCTCAGGGCCGGGATTAAGGATCTCCTTTGATCGGGGCGCCTGCCGTTAACAACGGCACGCGGGCCCCTCTTCAATTGCGGCCAAACTGCGCCGAAGCTGTGCAGCAGTACGCCCGCATCCGGCACGATGTTGCCCGTTTCCGCTGCCATTGCGTTCGGCTATGGTCGGGCGCCGACACGACGATCGCGCCGGAGATACTCTATGGCCCGCAAGAGCGACATTGTTTCTGGTCCGCAGCACAGAACGCTGACGCCGCCCGGCATTTTCGTCATCCGGATGCTGATCTTCCTCACGCTCGTGGGGTTCCTCGCCGCAATCCTGCACGAGCAGCTCACCGTCTCGTTCATGAACAACCCCGGCCTCAACGGCCTGATCGTCGGCGTGCTCGCCCTCGGCATTCTCTATTCCTTCCGCCAGGTGATCCGCCTCTACACCGAGATCCGCTGGGTCAATGCGTTCCGCATCTCGGACCCCGGCCTTGCCATCGCATACCAGCCGAAATTGCTGGCGCCGATGGCGACCATGCTGCGCGACCGCACCGGTGTGCTCTCGCTCTCCACGGCATCGATGCGCTCGATCATGGACAGCATCGGCTCGCGGCTCGACGAGGCACGCGACACCGGGCGATACATGGTCGGGCTCCTCGTCTTCCTGGGGCTGCTCGGCACCTTCTGGGGCCTGCTCGAGACGATCCAATCGGTCGGCCGTGCCATCGGCTCGCTCGACACGTCGGGGAGCGAGACGGTGGCCGTGTTCGACGAGCTGAAGAACGGGCTTGCGGCGCCGCTCAAGGGCATGGGCACGGCGTTCTCCTCATCGCTCCTCGGTCTCTCGGGGTCGCTTATCGTCGGGTTTCTCGAGTTGCAGGCGAGCCACGCGCAAAACCGCTTCTACAACGAGCTCGAGGAATGGCTCTCGGGCATCACCGAGCTGACGCCGGGCACGCTTGCCGCGACCGACCAGGCGAGCCGCCAGCTCACGACCGCCGTCTACGAGATGCAGCGCGCCGTCGAGGATCTCTCGGCGCGCATGCGCGGTCAGGCGGTCATGCCCTCGGGGGGCGCTGTCGTGCCGGGAGCCGACGACACGGTTCGCGATCTCGCGCGCGGCGTCAACCAGCTCGTGACGCAGATGCGCGCCGAGCAGAAGGTCGTGCGCGAATGGGTCGACGAGCAGGCGGCCCAGCAGACCGAGGTCACCAACGTGCTCAAGGATCTCGCCCAGAATATCCAGCGCAAGGGCAAGTAGCATGGCGGGTGGGCGTTCGCGGCGTGGCGGGGAATACGGCGAGTTTTGGCCGGCCTACGTCGACGTGCTGTCGACGCTCTTGCTCGTCGTGACGTTCCTCATGTCGATCTTCATGCTGGCGCAGTATTTCGCCATGCAGGAGGCCTCCGGCAAGGACACGGCGCTCCAGCGCCTCAACCGCCAGATCGCCGAGCTCACGAACCTGCTCTCGCTCGAAAAGGGCAAGTCGAAATCGGCGGAGGACGAGCTCTCCTCCCTCCAGTCCACGCTCGGCGCGATGAAGGAGGAGCAGGCGAAGCTCTCGGGCTTCGCGCTGTCGGGCGACGAGAAGGCCAAGGCCGCCGAATCGCGCATCTCGGGACTCACGACCGAGCTCGACGCGCAGAAGAAGATCTCGAACGAGGCCCTCGCCAAGGTCGATATCCTGAACCAGCAGATTCTCGCCATGCGCCGCCAGCTCGCAGCGCTGAACGAGGCGCTCGAGGCGTCCGAGAGGAAGGACAAGGAGAGCCAGGACCGCATCAAGGACCTGGGCAGCCGGCTCAACGCGGCCCTTGCGCGCCAGGTGCAGGAGCTGCAGCGCTACCGTTCGGACTTCTTCGGCCGACTGCGCGAGCTTCTGAAGGGCCGGAAGGACATTCGCGTCGTCGGCGACCGCTTCGTCTTCGAGTCCGAGGTTCTGTTCCCCTCCGGCCAGGCGACGCTGACGCCCGAGGGCCTCGGCGCGATGGATCAGCTCGCGTCCGCCATCGTCGACCTCGAGAAGGCGATCCCCAAGGAGATCAACTGGGCGCTGCAGGTCGACGGCCACACCGACATCCGACCCATCGCGAGCGCGCAGTTCCCCTCGAACTGGGAGCTGTCGACGGCGCGCGCGGCTTCCGTCGTCAAGTACCTGATCGCACGCGGCGTGTCCCCCAACCACCTCGTTGCCGCGGGATACGGCGAGTTCCAGCCGCTGGAGCCCGGGGTGGACGAGGATAGCTTGCGCAGGAACCGGCGCATCGAGCTCAAGCTCACGAACCGCTAGCATGGCACCTTCGCCGACCGACGCCGCGAAAACCGTCGCCGGGCTGCCGCGCACGGTCTTCGTGCTGTGCCCATCGTGGCACGGGGCCACTCTCCTCTCGCTCGTCCTCGGCAACCACTCGCGCGCCTTTTCGCTGGGCGACACCATTCCGCGCGACGACAAGTTCCGCTGCCGCTGCGGCGCGCAAGCGATCGAATGTCCGTTCTGGACCGCGGTCGTCCGCGCCGTCGGCGAGGGCGGCGGCGATTCGTTGATCCCCGCTCGCCCGAGGCTCTTTTCCAGCAACGCGATCAACCAGGCCGCGGTCGCCGCGATCTCGCTCGCGGCGCTCAAAGGAGGCGTGCCTGCTCCGTTTCGCCGGTTCGCGGCGGCCAACGCGCGCTTTCTCGGCGTTTGCCGCGGGGAAAAGGACTTCGACCTCTTCGTCGACGGCTATAAGAGCCTCATCCGCTACCTGGCGCTCAAGGCCGACGGCCGGCAGGAGATCGCGGGGCTCATTCATGTCCTGCGCG
This sequence comes from uncultured Alphaproteobacteria bacterium, assembly GCA_963699485.1. GTDB lineage: Bacteria > Pseudomonadota > Alphaproteobacteria > Rhizobiales > Hyphomicrobiaceae > Hyphomicrobium_C. Next base: position 279,911 of record CAVOUC010000029.1, read on the forward strand.
ACCCGAGAGCCTTCGCGGCGGCCGCCAAGCTCAAGGGTGTCAGCGTCGGCGAAGCCTGTCGCGGCTGGGTGGCGTTTCATCGCCGCGTCGACACGATCGTGCGCCTCACCGGCGAGAGAGCGCTGACGCTCCGCTACGAGGATTTCTGCGCCGAGCCCGAGAAGCAGCTTGCGACGATTCTCGACTGGCTGAACCTTCCCCGCGAGCCTCTCCTGCGCCCGATCCCGAAGCCGAGCCACTGGGTCGGCAGCCGCTCCATGGATCACTTCGACGGCACGATCAGGCTCACCGAGCGCTGGCGCGATGAGCTGTCCAAGGAGGAGCTTGCCTCGGTCATCCGGATCGCCGGGCCCGAGGCGCGCCGCCGCGGCTATTCATTGGGTTCCGCCTGAGCGAGGCCTTCCACTCGTCACGCGGCGGAGACAAGGCCGCGATAGTCGGCGAGCGCGCCCGCCTCGAGCTCGGCGGCGAGCAGGCGCGCGGGGTTGACCGGGCCGGGCAGCGTGATCTGGCCCGGGGGCACCGGCCTGAAGCCGAAGCGACCGTAATAAGGCTCGTCGCCGACGAGAAGGACGAGACGAACCCTGGCCTTCCTCGCATCCTCCAGCGATTCAGCGACGAGCGCGCGCCCGTAGCCCTGTCCGGCGACGTCGGCCGCGACCGCGAGCGGACCGAGGAGCAGCGCGCCCTCTCTCCCGCCGACCGTGATCTCCGTGAAGCGGACGGCAGCGACGAGGCGGTCGCCGAGAAAGGCCGCGCGGCAGAAGCGCGAGATTGCGCTTGCCGCTCCCGGCCGCCGCTCGCGCACGCGGTAGGCGGTGCGCGTGAAGCGGCCCGGACCGAACGCCTCGGCATGGAGCCTGGCGATGAGAGGGAGATCGGCCGGCGTGACGGGCCGGTTCAAGACCTTGGACGACATGGAAGAAGACTCTGGAGAGGACGGCGCAACTGGGCAAACGGCGGAGCGTGGGCGGCGGCGGTCAGCGCCGGCGCGCGGCCGGGCGAGCCGTTCGCCGGAGGAGCCGAGACAACAGGGTCAGCCGTCCGAGGGTCATGGCGCGGGCCTTTAGCATGACCGCGGCCCGCGGGTCCAGCGACGGGGCCGGCCGCAATCCCGGCACGGCTCAGGGCTTGGCCTCGTGCCCCGCCGGTTGGGGAGTGGCTGGCGCTGCCCAGCCCTTGACCCGTTCCCGCAGCCTCTGGAAGACGACGTAGAGGACGGGGATGAGGAAGATGCCGACGAGGGCCGACGCCAGCATGCCGCCGAAAACGGCCGTGCCGACGCCGCGGCGGCTCAGCATCGCGGCACCCTCCGCGGCGACGAGGGGCACGAGGCCGGCGATGAAGGCAAAGCTCGTCATCATGACGGCGCGGAAGCGCTCTCTCGCCCCTTCCATCGCCGCCTCCTCGATCCCGAGCCCCGCCTCGCGCCGCTCCTTGGCGAACTCGACGATCAGGATGCCGTTCTTGGCGGCGAGCGCGATGAGGACGACGATGCCGATCTGGGCATAGAGGTTGAACGGGAGCCCGGATACGAGCAGCGCCAACATGGCGCCGGCGACGCCGACGGACACCGAGAGCAGCACGGGGACCGGGATGGTCCAGCTCTCGTAGAGCGCGACGAGGAACAGGTACGCGAATAGAATCGCAAGAGCGAGAATGGTCGTCGTCTTGCCGGCGGCTTCCTTCTCCTGGAGCGCGGTCCCCGTCCACTCGTAGCCGTAGCCCCTGGGCAGCGTCGTCGCCGAGAGCCGTTCCATGGCGGCGATCGCCTCGCCGGAGCTGCGGCCCGGCGCGGCGTTGCCATTGATCGTAACGCTGCGGAAGTTGTTGTAGCGGATGACCGACTGCGGACCGAGGATGAGCTTGGCCTCGGCGAAGGCGCGGATCGGCACCATGTCGCCGGCCTTGTTGCGGACGTTGATGCGGTAGATGTCCGAGATCTTGGCGCGCTCGGAGGCTTCCCCCTGTACCGTCACCTGCCAGGTGCGCCCGAACAGATTGAAGTCGTTGACGTAGGCACTGCCGAGGATGGACTGGAGCGCGCTGAAGACGGCCGAGACTTCGACGCCGAGCGTCTGCGCCTTCTCGCGATCGATGTCCAAATAGAGCTGCGGCGTATTCGCGGCATAGGTGGTGAACACGCCGCGCAAGGCCGGGTCCTGGTTCGCCGTGAAGACAAGCCCGCGCGCGACCGCGGCGATGTCCTCGGCCGAGCCGCCGCTGAGGCTTTCCAGCTGATACTCGAAGCCGCTCCCCGTGCCGAGGCCGATGACCGGCGGCAGGTTGTAGACGATGACGTTCGCCTCCTGGATCGCCTGGAACTCGCCCCTGAGCTTGGCAATGAGGCCGTCCGCCGAAAGCTCCGGCGTGCGCCTCTCGTCGAAGGGTTTGAGCGCCACGATGAGAAGAGCGCCGTTGGATTTGGTCATGCCGTCCAGCATGGAGTAGCCGACGACGGAGGTGACGTTGGCAATCCCCTCCGTCTCGCGCAGCATGGCCTCGATCCGCTGGGTGACGGCGTTGGTCCTGTTGACGGAGGCACCCTCCGGCAGTTGAAGCTCGGCGAAGAGCGCGCCCTGGTCCTCGGCCGGCAGGAACCCGGTCGGCGTCGCCTTGAAGAGCCATGCCGTGCCCGCAAGAACGACGGCCAGGGCAACGAGGCCGAGCACGGCCCGGCGCACGAGATGCCTCACAACGCCCGAATAGCCGTCGCGCGCCCAATCTATTCCTGAGAGCACGTAGCGGATAAGACCGCGCTTCGGCCCGTGATGGGGCTTCAGCAGCACGGCGCAGAGTGCAGGCGACAGCGTCAGCGCGTTGATGGCCGAGATCACCATCGAGACGGAGACGGCGACCGCGAACTGGCGGAAGAGGACGCCGGCGATGCCGGGAATGAAGGCCACGGGCACGAAGACGGAGAGCAGCACCAGCGTGATGGCGATGATGGGCGCCGTGATCTTGCCCATTGCGCGCCGTGCCGCCTCGGCCGGCGTTGCCTTGGGATCCTTCTCGAGCTCGGCCTCGACCGCCTCGACGACCACGATCGCGTCGTCGACGACGATGCCGATCGCCAGCACGAGCGCCAGGAGCGAGACCGTGTTCGCGGTGTAGCCGAGCGCCAGCATGACGGCGAAGGTGCCGATCAGCGACACCGGCACGGCGATGAGCGGAATGAGAGTTGCGCGCAGGTTTCCGAGAAAAAGGTAGACGACGATGACCACGAGCGCGAACGCCTCGACGAGCGTCTTTACGACCTCGTGCACGCTTTCGTTGACGAACGTGGAGGTGTCGTAGGTGATCGTGTAGGTGAGCCCTTCCGGGAAGGACGGGGCAGCCTGCTCGAGGATCTTGCGCACCGCCGCGGCGCTTTCGATCGCATTCCCGCCGGGCGACTGATAGAGCCCGATCACCGCCGCCGGGTTGCCGTCGAGGCGCCCGACCGACTCCGAAAGGCGCGCGCCGAGCTCCACGCGGGCGACATCGCCGACGCGGACGAACGAGCCGTCCGGATTGGCGCGAACAACGACCCTCTCGAACTCCTCGACCGAGGTGAGCCGCCCCTTGGTCTGGATGGAGAGCTGGAATTGCTGATCCGGCAGCGCCGGCTGGGCGCCGATGCGGCCGATCGCCGCCTGAACGTTCTGCCCCTGAAGCGCGCTGATGACGTCGTTCGGCGTGAGGTTGAAGTTAGTCAAGCGGTTGGTGTCGAGCCACACGCGCATGCTGTAGTCGGCGGGGGAGAACAGCGCCACGTCGCCGACGCCGGGCACGCGCTTCAGGCTGTCGATGACGTTGATCGTCGCGTAGTTCGACAGGAAGAGCTGGTCGTAGCGGCCGTCCGCCGACGAGAGGGCCACGACCTGCAGCAGCGCCGAAGACTTCTTCTTGACGCTGATGCCCTGAGCCTGCGCCTCCTTGGGCAGCTTCGCCAGCGCGAGATTGACGCGGTTCTGGACGTTGACGGTGTTGATGTCGGGGTTGGTGCCGACGGCGAACGTGACGGTGAGCGTGTAGCTCCCATCGTTGCCGCTCGTCGACTTCATGTAGAGCATGTTGTCGACGCCGACGACCTGCGCCTCGATCGGCTGCGCGATGGTTGTCTCGACGACGGTGGCGCTGGCGCCCGGATAGAGCGCGGTCACGGAGATCTGCGGCGGCACGATATTGGGAAACTGCGCGATCGGGATCTGCGTCAGGGCGACGAGGCCCGCCAGCGTGATCACGATCGAGATGACGATGGCGAGCCGCGGCCGGTCGATGAACACAGCCGAGATCATGGCTCATGCCTCCGGCTTGGCCTTGACCTCGGTCGGATCGACCACTTGTCCGGGTCGCACCTTCTGGAGCCCTTCGGTGACGACGAGCTCCCCGTCCGACAAGCCCTTGGTGACGACGATGTTGCCGCCGCGTGTCTGGCCCGTCTCGATCCGCCGGACCTCGATCTTCTTCTCCGCATCGACGACGAGCACGTAGGGGCCCGACTGATCGATCTGCCGGGCGCCCTCGGGCACGACCACGGCCGGCTCGGCCTTGCCGGCCTCGGTGACGACGGTGACGAGCTGTCCGTCGACCAAGTGCCGATTGGGATTGGGAAACACCGCGCGCACCTGCTGGGTATCGGTGCCGGGGTCCACCTTGGTGTCGACGAAATCGATTTTGCCGGGCTGGGGATAGCGACTCCCGTCGGCGAGTTCGATAAGGACGATGACCTTCGACACATCGGGATCGCCCCCGTGCGCTTTGCGGATGGCGAGAACTTCCCGCTGCGTCACCGTAAAGATAACGTAGATTGGGTCCTGAGTGACGATGGTCGCGAGAACGCCGCTCGAGGGACTTACGAAGTTGCCGACCGAGACGGCCGAGCGCCCGATGCGCCCGCTGATGGGCGCGCGAATCTCGGTATAGCTCAGCTGGAGCTCCGCCTTCTCGAGCGCCGCCTTCTGGCCCGCGACCTCGCCGCGCGCCTTGCCTTGCTCGGCGGTGGCCTGATCCAGCTTCTGTGGCGTTCCCGTCTGACGCGCGACGAGCTCCGTCTGGCGCGCGACCTCGACGTCGCCGAGCTGGAGGCTTGCTTCCGCGGACTGGATGGCGGCTTTCGTCTGATCGATCGTCGCCTTGTAGGGCGCCTGCTCGATCACGTAGAGCAGGTCTCCCTCCTTGACGTCGGCGCCCTCCGTGAAAAGCCGCTTCTCGAGGAAGCCCTCGACGCGCGCCCTGAGATCGACCTTGTCGATGGCGCTCACGCGCCCGGTAAAGGTGAGGCTCGGCCGCAGGTCCTCGGACTGGACCTTGACGACGGTGACGGCCGGGGGCGGCGGAGGGGCCGCTTGCTTCTCGGCGTTGTCGCCACACGCGGAGAGCAAGATCGAGGCGATCGCCGCGAAGCAAAAACTGGTTCTGGCCGTCATGGTTGACTCCCCCTGGCGGACAGCTTCGGGGCCGATCGTCGGAATTGAAATTGCGAACCCGCTCGCCACGATTACGCAAAGCGTAGCGCATGTCACCCAGGTTTTTTGCTGTTCGCCTTCGGCCGCTCGGGAGGAGCTACCATTGCTCAGAGCGCGATTTTCCGCCCACCACCTCCGCGAGGCGCGACGCGACCGGCGGGTTGAGCGGCTCGGGCAATCGATCGAGCGCGAAGAACCCGTGCGCGGCAATCTCATGGTTGGGCTCCGGAACCACGGGCCGGCGCCAGCTGCGAATGACGAAGAACGCGATATGGTCGCCGGGAAACGCGCGAAAATTCGTGTAGATCCCGAACAGCTCCGGGGCGCCCTCGATGATGATGCCCGCCTCCTCGGCGAGCTCTCGGCGCAGGGCCTCGGCCACGGTCTCCGACTTCTCCACGCCCCCGCCCGGAAAGTGCCAGCCGGGCCGATAGGTGTGGCGGACGAGAAGCACGCGACCGTCCGCATCGAGCACCATGCCTTGCGTGCCGAGCGTGAGGCTGCGCGTCTGGCGCCAATAGTACTGCAATACCTTGGTGACGAGCTTCGCCTTCGGCACCGCGCGCCTCCGCTCCTGCCTCACGCCCCGATACAGGCCAATCGGCCGCTTTGGCAAGATGACCGGCGGCAGGGCATGGTAGGCTGAGGACCCGCGCCCGCAGAGAATGACAGCCGCGATGGCAGACGCGACGACGCTCGCCCACATCTCCGACGTCCACCTGGGGCCGATCACGGGCTTTCACCCGCGCTATTGGAACGTGAAGCGCGGGCTGGGCTTCCTCAACTGGCATCGCGGCCGCCGGTTCGTCCACCAAAAGGAGATCGCCGACAGGATCGCCGCGGACGCGCTCGCGCAAAGCCCGGACCACATCGCCGTCACCGGCGATCTTGCCAACATCGGCCTGCCATCCGAGTACGACGCAGCGTTCTCCTGGCTCGCTGGCCTCGGCCCCCCCGAGCGCGTCTCCGTCGTGCCGGGCAACCACGACATCTATACGGCGCGCCTTCACGGGTCGTCCTGCCTCGAGCGATGGGCCCCGTACATGACCTCCGACGCATTCGGCGCCGGCGTGAGGTCAGCCGGCGCGTTTCCATTCGTGCGCAGAATTGGCGACGTGGCCCTGATAGGGCTGAACTCCGCCGTGCCGACGCCGCCGTTCGTCGCCGCCGGCCGCCTCGGCCGCGAGCAGATCGACGCGCTCGCCTCGATCCTCGATCGGCTCGGGAAGGAGAGCCTTATCCGCGTTGTCCTCATCCATCACCCGCCGCTTCCCGGCCAGGCCCCGCCGCGCCGCGCCCTCGCCGACGCCGCCCTCCTCGAGGAAACTCTCGTTCGCGCGGGCGCCGAGCTCGTGCTCCATGGCCACAACCACCGCGACATGCTGGCGTGGCGACAATGGACGAGGAGCCACATCCCGGTCGTCGGCGTCGCCTCGGGCTCGGCGGGCCGGCCGCACAAAGCGGAGCCCGTGGCGCGCTACAATCTGTTCCGGCTCTCCCGCAAGCCCGGCGGCGTCGAAATCGAATGGCGCGTAAGGGGGCTCGCAGAGACCGGCGGCGAGATCGTCGAGCTGTCCCGCCGCCTGCTCGAGCCCGAAAGCCAGCAAGCCGGCCCCGGCTCTCGAATTGAACGCGCTGCGAGGATGAACGCCACATTAAAACAACGTTCAGGCTGAATTCAAAGGCGATCGGGCAGTCTCCGCCCCATCACCCACGCGGCCCGGATCAGCCGACGCCGCTCACCAATCGAACGGAGACGACCCCAATGACCAAGATCATTTCTCTCGCGGCCGGCCTGCTCGTCGCGACCAGCGCCACCGCATTCGCCAGCGTCATCGACGACCGCCAGGAGGCACAGGCCCGCAAAATCGAGATCGGCCGCGAGACCGGCGCCATCACGTGGCGCGAGGGCCTGATGCTCCAGAAGGAGCAGCGCGAGATCGCCCGTCTCGAGGCCGAGTTCCTCGGCGACGGAAAGTTCTCGAAGTCCGAGAAGCGCACGCTGAACGAGATGCTCGACGAGGCGGCCCAGCATATCGCGTTCGAGTCCACCGATGGCTGGCACCGGCTGTGGTTCATGCCGCGCTTCGGCAAGTAACGGCCGGCTCTCTCAAGCCCCATAGAAGACACAACCCCAAGGAGACTTCCGTGAAGACCCCTATGCTTGTTGCCCTCGCCACGCTCTCCCTCATTGCGCCCCTCTCGCTTGCGGCCCATGCCGGCGACGTCCAGGGCGATGCCTACTCCTGTGAGGAACTCTGGGTCATGCGCAACCAGATGTACAAGGACAACGCCTTTTGCTTCCAGTCGACCCGCGCCATGACCTATTTCGGCAACGGCGGCTGCATCTATCACGACGACGATGCCGTGCCGTTCTCCAAGTCCGAGCGGCGCGTGCTCCACATGATCAAGGCGTCGGAAGCGCGTCAGGGCTGCTGAACCGGCGAGCAATTCTCTCTCTTGTCACGCTCCGGGCGGCCTTAGGGCCGCCCATTTTTTCGCGCAACGCCAAGTGGTTCCAAGGCCTTTCCGGCGTCTCTTTGACTTCGACTTCGGGCGGGGGCAAAAGGAGGCGCCGCGATGGAGGGATCTCATCTTGACGGGCAATCCTGAGCTGATCGAGCAGTACCGGCGCATCCATGAAACGAGCGCCTACGGCACGACCTCGGTCAAGAATCTCCGCTTCATCCGCCCGGAGATCAGGCTGTTGAGACCGGCGTCGATCCTCGACTACGGGTGCGGGCAATCGCGCCTTCTTGACATGCTCGACCTCGGCTATCCGGCGATTCTCTCCCGCTACGATCCGGCCATCCCCAAGTATGCCGAGAAGCCCGCACAAGTGTTCGACCTTCTCATCAACGTCGACGTGCTCGAGCACATCGAAGAGAAGGACCTCGACGCGGTGATCGCGGAAATGCGCGCGCTCGGCCGCGAGGCCCTGATCATCGTCGACACGAAGCCCGCGACGAAGCTGCTCCCTGACGGGCGCAACGCCCATGTCACGATCCGGCCTCACGGGTGGTGGCGCGAGCGGCTCTCGGCGCATTTCGGACCGCTCGAGCCGATCGCGACGGCGCGCCGCTCGCGCGCCGGGTTCAGGACATGGCGCCGCAGCCCTGGCGCGACCTTGTCCTACATGGCGCTGCGCGCCGGAGAGGAGCTTCGCTACTGGAGCCGGCGCGCCGCCGGCAGGAGCCGATACGGCATCCCGGAGGACCATACGGCCACGCGCCAGCCCATGCTTCCATGATCATCTCGCATAAGCACCGCTTCATCTTCCTCAAGACAGTCAAGACCGCGAGCTCGAGCATGGAGATCGCGCTCTCCGGGCTTTGCGGGCCCGAGGACGTGATCACGCCGACGCGCGAAGACCTCGGCGAGCAGCGCGCAATCCCCGCGCAGAACTTCCGCATCGAGCATCCGCTCAAACCGAAGCGGCCACTCTGGAAGCGCCTGCTCGGCCGGCCGGAGCGCTTCTACCACCCGACCGTCGGCTACTACGAGCACATGCCCGCCTGGCGCGTGCGCCAGTACGTGGGCGAGGACATCTGGCGCGACTACTTCAAGTTCACGTTCGTCAGGAACCCATGGGACGCGCAGGTCTCCTTCTACTTCTACAAGACACGCAACGAGCGCGAGCGGCCGAGCTTCCAAAGTTTCATGGACAGCAGGAAGCGCGCCAAGCTTCAGTCGTGGGAGATCTTCGCCATCGACGACCGTATCGCCGTCGATTTCGTCGGGCGCTACGAGGCGATCGACAGGGACTTCGCAAAGGCGCTGGAGGCGGTCGGCATCAGCGAACCAATCGCGCTGCCCCGCGCCAATGTCTCCGACAAGCCGCGCGATGCCTATCGCCAATTCTATGACGAGGCGCTTCGAGATACGGTTGCTCGCTGGTACGCCAACGAGGTCCGCGAGTTCGGCTACAGCTTCTAGACCGAAACCAGCCATTAGCCCTCGCCGAAGCCTTCTCTCGGCACGGACCCCCATGCTGCGCTAGGCTCAGGTGGGCTTCTCTTGGCAGGATCGCAGGGGGTGCCCGGGACCGCGAGCACAGCCCTTCGATGACCGACCATCTCGAACTCCTCCAGCGTCTCGCCGTCGCACTCGCGATCGGCCTCATGTTCGGCATCGAGCGCGGCTGGACGATGCGCGGGGAGGCGGAAGGCGAGCGCACCGCCGGCTTGCGCACCCTCGCCCTGTCGGGGCTGCTTGGCGGCGTCTCCGCGGTGCTCGCCGAGCGCGTTGCCGGGGGCGCGGTCGTGCTCGGCCTTGCATTTCTCGCCTACGCGCTCGCGATCGGCTTTCTGCGCTACCGCGAGATGGTCCACGACAAGACGTTCGGGGCGACAACAGTCGTCGCCGCCTATCTTGCATTCGCGCTTGGAGCTCTGGCAGGTCTCGGCGAGACGACGGTTGCGGCGGCAGCCGCGGTCGCAGCGACGGCGCTTCTGGCGCTCAAGGCAGTCCTTCACGCCTGGCTCCGGACTCTCACCTGGGAGGAGCTCAGGGCCGCTCTCGTCCTGCTCGCCATGACGCTCATTCTGCTCCCGGTGCTCCCTAACCGCGGCTATGGCCCCTACGAGGCGTTGAACCCCTACGAGCTGTGGCTCATGACGGTCCTCATCGCGGCGGTGTCGGCGGCCGGCTACGTCGCCATGAAGTGGCTCGGGGGAGCACAAGGCGTCGTCATCTCCGGCCTCGCCGGAGGATTGGTGTCATCGACCGCCGTCACGCTCGCCTTCTCCCGGCTCGCCCGCGAAGGCAAGGCGCCCGAAGGCGCACTCATGGCCGGGGCGCTGCTCGCCAGCGCGACGATGATGGTCCGAATCCTGGTCGTCGCCGGGTCGATCAACCCGTCGTTGCTCACCTGGCTCGCACCACCGCTCGTCCTCGCCGCGGCCGCGGTCGCTCTCTTCGCCTACGTCGAGCTGCGCTCTGTCTCCGGGCAAGCGGTTGCAGCACCGCTCGAGCTCAAGAACCCGTTCGAGCTTTCGACGGTGCTCAAGTTCGGGGCATTTCTCTCCGTCATCATGGTCGCCGCCAAGGGGCTCACCGAAGCAGCCGGCGGGCGCGGGGCGAACCTGCTCGCGGCCGTGTCGGGGATCGCCGACGTCGACGCCATCACCCTTTCGATGTCCCGGCTCGGTGGCCGGTCGCTCAGTCTCGAGGACGCTGCTCTCGCCATCCTCATCGCCGCGGCGGTCAATACCGTGACGAAAGCCGTGCTCGGCTGGGTCGCAGGCGGCCGCGGACCGGGCATGCGGCTCACGATTGGCGCACTCATTGCGCTTGGGGCGGGAGCCGCCGGCTACGCGGCCATGCGGCTCTTCTGGCCGCTTGCCGCGATCTCGACGCCCGTCGGAGCCTGAGCCCAATCCGCCGCACCAAGACGGAACGCCCGTTAGCCGATTGGTAAGCATCATCGCCTAGCCTCGTCCTGGGGTCGGTAGTGCTGTGGGCGGGGGTCGGGATGAGCGTTTTGAAGTCGGTTGCGGTCGAGGAAGTCAAGAGACGTGGCAGCATCAAGGACACAGATGTCTCACGTTTTGCCGTGGCACTCCGCAATGCGCCGGTCCTCACGCGGGCCATCGCCGACGAGCTCTTCGCCGTCAACGAGGCGTGCCGTGTCCAGGATCCGGCCTGGCCCGGCTTTCTGATCGAGACGATCTCCGATTACATCGTCGCCCACGACGAGCCCGAAGGCTATCTCACGGCGGAAAAGGCGCGCTGGCTTCTCGCCCGCATCGCCGAGAACGGACCGGTCGAGACGAAGGTCGGCCTCGATCTTCTGGTCGCCGCGATCGAGCACGCACGCTGGTCGCCCGGCTGCCTCGTCCGGCTCGCGCTCGAGGCCATCAAGACCACGATCAGCGCCGGAGCCGGTCCGTTGCGGCCCGGCCAGATCCCCCTCGCCGGCACCATCAGAGCCGGCGAGGTCGACCTCATCCGCCGCATTCTCACGGCATTCGGCGGAGAGGGCGCCATCGCCATCACGCGCGGCGAGGCCGAGGTTCTGTTCGAGATCGACGAGGTGCTCGCGGCGTCGGCGCTCAATCCCGCCTGGGCCGATCTCTTCGCCAAGTCAATCGGCAACGCGATAATGGCCACGGCCGGCTATGGCGTACCGTCCCGGGAGGAGGCGTTACGTGCCGCGACCTCGATGGAAGTAGCCGACGACGACCTCTCGGCGGGGGCTCTCACCGCCTCCAGCCTCTCGTCGCTGAGGTCGATCTACCACGAACAGTCGCAGGAGGAGCGTGGGCTGACGCGCCTCGAGCGCCAGCGCATCGAGATCATCACGGGCGAGGCAATCAAGGTGGCGGAGCCGCGCTGGCTCATATCGCGGCTCGCCCAGGCGGCGACCCGCTCGGCCGTGGCCGGTGCGCTCGCAGCCTACTTCGAGGGCGAGATGGCGAGCGTGATGAGCCGTCTCAGGGCTCAGAGGGCCGACAAGGGCAAGGCGGCCTAGCACCTCGAAGCCCCGCCGACCTTCCCGGCCGAGCCGGCTCCTGTGGCCCCCTGGTCGATCCCCTGTTAACCCAGCCGGCGCCCGAGCGCGCTTGGCCGTAATTGTCGCCCGCGATCGCAGTTTACGCGGCGCGATCCTCCGTCTAGAAGTCCCGAGCAGGCCATTTCGCACTGCAACCAATCGCAAAGGACGGGACAAACGGGGCGATGTTCAAGAAGATCCTGATCGCCAATCGGGGCGAGATCGCCTGCCGCGTGATCAAGACGGCGCGCAAGATGGGCATCAAGACGGTGGCGGTTTATTCCGATGCCGATCGTGACGCCGTCCACGTCGACATGGCGGACGAGGCAGTCCACATCGGCCCCCCGCCCGCAACCCAGTCCTATCTCGTGATCGAGAAGATCGTCGAGGCGGCGAAGTCGACCGGCGCCGAGGCGGTCCACCCCGGCTACGGCTTCCTCTCCGAGCGCGAGGCCTTTCCCATCGCGCTCGAGAAGGCCGGCATCGTCTTCATCGGCCCCAACCCGCGTGCGATCGCCGCCATGGGCGACAAGATCGAAAGCAAGAAGGCCGCCGCAAAAGCCAAAGTTTCGACCGTGCCGGGCTTCCTCGGCGAGATCGCCGACGCGGCCCATGCCGTGCGCATTGCCGAGGAGATCGGCTATCCGGTGATGATCAAGGCGTCGGCCGGCGGCGGCGGCAAGGGCATGCGCATCGCCTTCAACCGCAGGGAGTGCGAGGAAGGGTTCGGATCGGCCCGCTCGGAGGCGAAATCGAGCTTCGGCGACGACCGCGTCTTCATCGAGAAGTTCATCACCAATCCGCGCCACATCGAGATCCAGGTCCTCGGCGACAAGCACGGCAACGTCCTCTATCTCGGCGAGCGCGAATGCTCGATCCAGCGGCGCAACCAGAAGGTGATCGAGGAGGCGCCGTCGCCCCTCCTCGACGACAAGACGCGCCGCGCCATGGGCGAGCAGGCGGTCGCCCTCTCCAAGGCCGTGGGCTACGATTCGGCGGGCACGGTCGAGTTCGTCGCCGGCCAGGACCGCAGCTTCTACTTCCTCGAGATGAACACGCGCCTGCAGGTCGAGCACCCGGTCACCGAGCTCGTGACCGGCATCGATCTCGTCGAGCAGATGATCCGCGTCGCGGCAGGCGAGAAGCTCAGCTTCAAGCAATCGGACGTGAAGCTCACCGGCTGGGCCGTCGAGAGCCGCATCTACGCCGAGGACCCCTATCGCGGCTTCCTGCCCTCGATCGGCCGCCTCGTCAAATACCGGCCGCCGGAGGAGGGCTCGTCCGGCGGCATCACTGTGCGCAACGACACGGGCGTCGAGGAGGGCGGCGAAATCTCCATGTTCTACGATCCGATGATCGCCAAGCTCGTGACCCACGGCCCGAACCGCATCGCCGCCATCGACGCCCAGGCCAAGGCGCTCGACAGCTTCTACATCGACGGCATCCAGCACAATATTCCGTTTCTGACCGCGCTGATGCAGCACCCGCGCTGGCGCGAGGGGCGGCTATCGACCGGATTCATTCCCGAGGAGTACCCCGACGGCTTCAAGCCCCGGGCGCCCGAGGGCGAAGAGCGCAAGGTGCTGACGGCGGTCGCGGCCGCCATCGACCACCTCGCCAATCAGCGCCGGCGCGCAATCAGTCATCAAATGTCGGGCCAGAAGGTGCGCTTTGCGCGAAGCCGGATCGTCAAGATCGGCGGGCGCAACGAGCCTTGCGAGGTCACCGGCGGCGACGGCGCCCCGTTCCTGGTGACGCTCATGGGCGAAGGCGGCAAACCCACCGAGACGGTCGAGGTCGTCTCCAGTTGGTGGCCGGGTGAGCCGGTCTGGCACGGCCGGGTTGGCGGCAAGGACGTGTCCGTGCAGGTGAGGCCGATGCTCAACGGTTTCGACCTCGCCTACCGGGGCATCCACGCGCCGACCTACGTCTATACGGAGTACGAGGCGGCCCTTGCCGCGCTAATGCCGGTCAAGGCCGCGGCCGACATGTCGAAGTTCCTGCTGTGCCCGATGCCTGGGCTCGTCAAAGCGATCCACGTCGGCGAGGGCCAGCAGGTGAAGGTCGGCGACGCACTTGCCGTCGTCGAGGCCATGAAGATGGAGAACATTCTGCGCGCCGAGCGCGATGGGGCCGTCAAGAAGGTCAACGCCAAGCCCGGCGACAGCCTCGCCGTCGACGCCGTCATCCTGGAGTTCGCGTGAGCCGGTATCCCGTATTGGACCGGGGTATTGACGTGGAGCGAGAACAACGGAACACTTTCCCCATGGACTACAGCAAGATAATTACCCTCGAACCGGGCAAGCGCGGCGGTAAGCCGTGCATCCGTGGGCTCAGAATCACGGTCTACGACATCCTCGACTACTTGGCCGGCGGCATGAGCGAGGACGACATCCTCCGCGACTTCCCGGAGCTGACGCGCTTGGACATTCGTGCCTCTCTTGCATTCGCCGCCGACCGCGAACGTCGCCTGGTCGGCTCCGTCGGCTCATGAGACTGCTCTTCGATGCAAACCTCTCCCGTAGCCTATGCGATCTCCTTGCCGACCAGTTTCCAAGCTGCGAGCACGTCGCCAATGCGGCGCTCGAACTTTCGAGCGATTTGGAGGTGTGGAACTATGCCAAGTCGAAGGGTCTAACGATCGTCACGAAGGATAGCGACTTTCATCAGCTGAGCTTTCTCTTTGGCCCTCCGCCGAAGGTCATTTGGCTCCGTCTTGGCAATTGTACGACGGCCGACATCGAGCAAGCATTGCGGAGAAAGGCGCCGGCCGTGGCGGAGCTGGAAAGCGATAACGACGCCTCGGTTCTCATTATCGGGCGCGACTAATCCCGGCGCTGCTCCATGAAGGCGGACCGACACGGCCATGCCGACCAAAAACAGGACCGTTCATGTCCGCATCGAGGGCCGCGTCCAGGGGGTGGGTTTTCGCGCGTGGACCAAGCATGTAGCGACCGGGCTCGGGCTTACGGGCTGGGTCAGCAACCGCTCCGACGGGTCGGTCGAAGCCGTGTTCCAAGGCACCGAGGAGAAAGTTGTGGATATGCTCGCACTTTGCGAGCGCGGGCCCCCAGGAGCCCGGGTGACCAAAGTCGAGATCGTCGGAGAGGGCGTGGGGGTATTCCATGCATTCGAGGTCCGGCTGGAATGCGATCGTTCTTGATGGAGACGCTTTGCGTCCATCAAAAACGGGGCATCGCGATCTAAATTCAAAGATTAGAGAACGATTTACGCCCGACATGGACCGCGGAGGCGATTCCCTGGCGAGCGTCCTCGCCTTGGTGCCGGGCGGCTCTCGAGCCGATCTGCGCCAAATTGCCCCGCGCAGGCCGTTCATGTCTTCTTGAGGCGGCAATCAAAGGGTGCCAAGAGAGAACGGCGCAGGGATCCGCCTTGTTTTCGAGTGACGCGGGGGCCGCTCGGGTGCCCGTGACGAACCCTGTGCCCCGCCGAGGCTCCTTGCGCACCAAAATGCGGGTCGCAAGGGGTTCACCGTCACGTTCTGTTGATACCGTCACCGCATGATGCGTCCCGCCTCTTCTGGCCCTCCTGGAGGATCACGTGGCAGCCGAAGCTCATGAGCCCGATCGCAGGGATTTCCTCATCATCGCCGGCAATGCCTTCGTCGTGGTCGGCGCCGCGGCAACGATGTGGCCCTTCATCGCTCAGATGAACCCCGACGCGGGCGCTCTGGCCCTGTCGTCGATCGAGGTCGACCTTGCCCCGATAAAGGAAGGACAGGCGATCACCGTGCTCTGGCGCGGCAAGCCGGTCTTCATCCGCCATCGCACGAAGGAGGAGATCGAGCGGGCCGTCGCGGTCGACGTCAACGAGCTTCCTGACCCGCTCGCCCGCAACGACGCCAAGCCCGAGGACACACCGGCCACCGATGTCAACCGCACGGACGCCGGCAAGGAGAACTGGATGGTTCTCATCGGCATCTGCACGCATCTGGGCTGCATTCCCAAGGGCCAGTCGCTCGGCGATGCGCGCGGCGATTTCGGCGGCTGGTTCTGCCCCTGCCACGGCTCGCACTACGATACGGCGGGACGCATCAGGAAAGGGCCCGCGCCGCGCAATCTCGAGGTGCCGGTCTACACGTTCGTCTCCGACACCAAGATCAAGATCGGGTAGAGGAGCGGGCCATGGAGCACCACGCGTCGAGCTACCAGCCGAAATCGCGCACGGCGAAATGGTGGGACGATCGCCTGCCGATCATGCGCCTGATGCACGGCCAGTTCATCGACTTCCCGACGCCGCGCAACCTCAACTACCTCTGGACCTTCGGCGGCATCCTCACCTTCTGCCTCGGCGCGCAGATCCTGACCGGCATCGTGCTCGCCATGCACTATCAGCCGAGCGCGGCGGACGCCTTCAACTCCGTCGAGCACATCCGCCGCGACGTGAACTACGGCTGGATGCTGCGCAATTTCCACGCCGTCGGCGCGTCGATGTTCTTCTTCGCTGTCTATATCCACATCTTCCGCGGCCTCTACTACGGGTCGTACAAGGCGCCGCGCGAGGTCTTGTGGATCATCGGCGTGCTCATCTTCGCCGTGATGATGGCGACCGCCTTCATGGGCTACGCGCTCCCCTGGGGCCAGATGAGCTTCTGGGGCGTCACCGTCATCACCAACCTATTCAGCGCGCTGAACGAGATCATCCCGGGGCTCGGCACGACGGTGGTCGAATGGCTGTGGGGCGGCTACTCGGTGTCGGGGACGACGCTCAACCGCTTCTACTCGCTCCACTACCTGTTTCCGTTCGTGATCGCCGGCCTGGTCGTGCTCCACATCTGGGCGCTGCATATCGCCGGCCAGAACAACCCGACCGGCCTCGACATCAAGACGCGCTCCGATTGGGTGCCGATGTATCCGCACGCGGTCGCCAAGGACACCGTCGGCCTGTTCGTATTCCTCCTCCTCTTCGCCTGGTTCGTCTTCTTCCTGCCCGACTACCTCGGGCACGCCGACAACTACACCCCGGCCAACCCGCTCGTCACGCCGCCGCATATCGTGCCCGAGTGGTACTTCCTGCCCTTCTACGCCATCCTGCGCGCGATCCCCTCGAAGCTCGGCGGCGTCATCGCCATGGTCTCGTCCATCGTCATCCTCGTCTTCGTGCCGTGGCTCGACAGCTCGCGCGTGCGCTCGGCGAAGTACCGTCCCGTCTACAAGTGGTTCTTCTGGCTGCTCGTCATCTCGTCCATCGCGCTCGGCTACCTCGGCGCAAAGCCGCCGGAAGGGTCGTACGTCATCTGGGCGCGCGTCTTCACGATCTACTATTTCGTCCATTTCCTCATCATCATGCCGATCGTCGGCATTCTCGAGACGCCAAAGATGCTGCCGAGATCGATCACCGAGTCGGTCCTCGGCAGGAGCGGCGGGCTCGGCGTGCCCGAACGCGTGGCGGCGGCACCGGAAAAGCGATGAGCACGCGGGGGGATCGCATGACGACGAGGTCATTGAGGCACGCCCTTGGCGCACTTCCACTCTTTGCTTTCGCGGCCGGCTCGGCTCCGGCGCTTGGCGCCGAAGGCGGACACGCCCACATTGCCCGCCAGGACTGGAGCTTCGGCGGCTTTACCGGCCAATACGACCCGGCCCAGCTCCAGCGCGGATTTCAGATCTACAAGGACGTCTGCTCGGCCTGCCACGGCTTGAAGCGCGTCTATTTCCGCAATCTCGTCCAGCCCGGCGGCCCGGAGTTCTCGGAGGAGGGAGTGAAGGCGCTTGCCGCCGAGTGGCCGAACAAGATCACGGACGGACCCGACGAGAAGGGCCAGATGTTCGAGCGGCCGGCCAAGTTGTCCGACCCGATCCTCGGGCCCTACAAGAACGACAACGAGGCGCGGGCGGCCCAGAACGGCGCGCTGCCGCCGGACCTGTCGCTGATCGCCAAGGCGCGCAGCATAGAGTACGCGGGGAGCTTCTATGCTCACCCGCTCTCGATGTTGCGCGATGTCGCGACCTCCTATCAGGAGGGCGGCGCCGACTATCTCGTGGCGCTTCTCACCGGCTATGCCGACCAGCCGCCGCCCTTCAGGCGCGATGCCGACGGGCGCCTCGAGCAAGTCTCCGAGGCCGAGGCCGGCGGGGCCGGCATCGAGCGGTGCGCGAGCGTCATGCCCGGCGAGAAGGGGAAGCCCGACACCTGCGTTCAGATGCAGGACGGCATGGCCTACAACGCGGCCTTCCCCGGCCATCAGATCGCGATGCCGCCCCCGCTCTCCAAGGACAACTTCGTCAAATACCAGGACGGCACGGGCTCGCTCGAGGCGAACGCCCACGATGTCGCGGCCTTCCTGTCGTGGGCGGCCGATCCCTCCTTGGACGCCAGGAAGCGCATCGGCTGGCAGGTGATGCTCTACCTTCTCATCACGACGGTGCTGCTCTATCTCGGCAAGAAGCGCATCTGGGCCAAGGTTGCCCACTGATTTCGGCAATAGGCATTGGGCAATGGGCATTAGTCGTGAGATCTACGCCGCATTGACTATTGCCCATTGCCTATTGCCCGTAGTCCCCTCCGCCGGAGGCCCCGCTTGACTCGCTCAGTTCTCGGCATCATCGGCGGCAGCGGCTTCTATCACCTGCCGGGACTCTCGAATCCCCGCTGGGAGCGGGTGATGACGCCGTGGGGAGCCCCCTCCGACGAGATCCTGTTCGCCGAGATCGACGGGCTCCCGCTGCGCTTCCTGCCGCGGCACGGGCGCGGCCACCCCGTGCCTCCCTCGGCGATCAATTTCCGCGCCAACATCGACGCCCTGAAGCGCACCGGCGTCACCGATCTCGTGTCGATCTCGGCCTGCGGCTCGCTCAAGGAAGAGTATGCCCCGGGCCACTTCGTGCTCGTCGACCAGTTCATCGACCGCACGTTCGCGCGCGAGAAGAGCTTCTTCGGACCGGGGTGCGTCGCCCACGTGTCGGTCGCCGATCCCGTGAGCCCGCTTCTCGTCGACGCCGTCGCGGCCGCTGCGAAGGCCGAGGCCATCGAGCATACGCGCGGGGGCACCTACCTCGTCATGGAAGGCCCGCAGTTCTCGACGCGGGCCGAGAGCAACCTCTACCGGAGCTGGGGTTGCGACGTGATCGGCATGACCAACATGCCGGAAGCCAAGCTCGCGCGCGAGGCGGAGATCTGCTACGCGACGGTGGCCATGGTCACCGACTACGACTGCTGGCACGACGAGCACGCCAACGTCGACGTTGCGGCCGTCGTCCGCGTCATGCAAGGGAACACCGAGAAGGCGCAGCGCCTGGTGGTCCGCCTGGCCAAGGACTTCCCGCGCAAGCACCCGCCCTGCCCGATCGGCTCCGACACCGCGCTCGAGGTCGCGATCATCACCTCACCCGACGCGCGCGACCCCTCGCTGCTTCGAAAGCTCGACGCGGTCGCGGGCCGCGTCCTCGGCCCGCAGCCGCACGGCGAGTGACCGTCAGGCGAGGTGGGCAGCCGCCACCATGGCGAACGTAACCGGCAGAGCGAGCGCGAGATTGACGCGCGCGTAGAGCTTCACGGCGCGGCGCGCGTCCGCCTTGGCGCCGTCGTCGGCCCCCGTCCGGCCGAGCGCGATCGCGAGACCCGGCCTGATCCCGAATGCGAGAATGCTCCACATCACGATGCCACCGGCGGCGCCGGCCACGAGCAGCGCCGTGCGCGGCGACGGCATGAAGACCGCCGACGAATAGATCCATTCCCCGAGGACGTATCCCGTTGCGATGAGAAGGATGGCGCCGGACAGCACGGTCAGGTGCGAGGCGTGGCTCATCGCGGCCAAGACACGCGGGACGATGGACTGCGAAATTGCCCGGCGCGTGGCCTCGTCGGCTTCATCGAGCGCCGCGAACTGGATGAAGTTGACGTAGAAGATGAGGCCGATCCAAGCCATCGCCGCGACAACGTGAATGAAGCGCAAGAGAACCGAGAGGACGCCGCGCGCGTCCGCAGATCCTGTCGCGAGCCAAAGCACGATCAGGAGGACAGTTACCGCGGCCCCGGCAAGCAGCGTCCGCACCGGGCTCTCAAGGAGAGCTTTCACGTCTTTCGTCTTTCCGGAGCCGCTACCTGGCCGCCCGATCGAGCGGCGGCGGCTCCTTCAGGCGAAGAGTACTTTCGCGCACTGGAAAGGTCGAGCGGTCCCGCAGGGCTACTTCGTCAGGATAAGCTTGTCCCGGCTCGTTATCCTGAGCCGGTATTGCTCGCCGTTGTGGCTGATAACGACCTCGCGCGAGCCCTGGAAGAGTTCCTCGGCCGTGATCCGGCGCGTCGGCAGATGAGCTCGTTCGGCCTCGCCGGCAGACTGCGCACACGCTGGGGCCTCGGCGCCGAGCCGGGCGAGTAAGGCGCTCTTTCTCGGCGCCTGTTCCCTCGGGAACAGCCTGTTCCCCCGGTTACGTTACGATTTTCTCCTGACACCTCGACACGGCCGCAGCCGAGGCGCCGCCCTCAGAGGCCCGCGCCTCACCAACCCACGGGAGAGACCGATGGCGCGCGCATGGCACGTCGTGAGCCTGACCCTTCCGCTCGCCCTCCTCTCGACGCCGAGCCTTGCCGGCATGACGCAGGATCTTGCCGACTGCACGGCGGCCGACCGGCCGCGAAGCGCCGGCGCCTGCACGCGCGTCCTCGAGAGCGGGCGCCTCCCCAAGAGCCAATTCTACATCGCCCACTACAACCGCGGCTGGTCGCATTTCAATGCGGGGGACAATGACAAGGCGGCCGCCGATTTCGACAAGGCCATAGAGCTCTATCCCGGCTATGCCGATAGCCACTACAGCCGCGCCGTCGTCCAGGTCGAGCGGGGCCTGCGCGATCAGGCGATGGCCGACGCGGACCGCTATGTCGAGCTCAAGAGCAGCGACTGGATCGCCTACGTCAATCGCGCGCTCCTGCTGCGCAAGCTCGGCGAGCTCGATCGTGCCTTCTCCGACGTGCAGAAGGCATCGACCCTCAATCCCGGCGAAAGCAAGGTGACGGTGCTGCGTACGCTCATCCTTTCGGACAAGGGCGAGCAGACGCCGGCGCGCGTCGATATCGACAAGGTCATCGCCGCCGAGCCGAAGAATGCGTCTGCCCACTATGCGCGCGCGCTCATTTCCTTCCGCGAGCACGATTTGGACGCGGCGGCGGCGGATGCCGACAAGGCCGTCGCGCTGAAGGACGCCTTCCCCGCCGCCCACACGCTGCTCGGGCGCATCGCCGAGGACCGCAAGGACAACGACGCCGCTCGGGCGCACTACAAGCGCGCGCTCGCTCTTCCCGCCAAATCCGTCGATGCACGCTCAGCACGCATGGAGGCGCGCGAGCATTTCGACGCGCTCGGCGGCGAGCCCACCGATAAGGTCGCCGCGTCGGGCGCAGCGGCAGAGGCACCCGCGACCGGATGCCGCCGATTCATTCCAGCCGTCTCCATCACGGTTGCCGTAGACTGCCAGCGATGAGGTGCCTGTCCCACAGGGAATAGCCGCTCCGAGCCCCATCGGCGATGGTCGGGGCCTTGAACCTCGCAATGTCCAGCCCGAACTGCCGGGCTGGCGCCCTCATATCCGCAATCAAAATGGGAAGGCCAAATAAATGCCGTTCAACACCCACGCCCCGAAATTCGTCGCGGCCGCTGCCGCCCTTCTCTGGTCGGCCGCCGCCCACGCGGCAAACGACCCGACCGGCATCTGGTTCGACCACAACAAGCGCGGCGCCGTCGAGATCAAAGAGTGCGCCGACGGCAAGGGCCTCTGCGGCCATGTCGTCTACGTTGTCGATCCTGCCAATGCCAAGAACTGCGGCATGCAGATCCTAGGCGAGGTGTCGCCGAATGGCGGCGGCTGGATCTACAGCCCCGAGCGCAAGCGGCGCTACGATGTCGAGCTGACCCGGGTCAGCGACGACAAGCTGCGCGTGGTCGGCAACGCCGGATCGCGGTTCTTCAGCCGCACCTACACCTGGCATCGCGCGCCGGACGACATCCTGAAGTGCGCAGACGCCACTACGGCGGCGACGGCCAAGCCGGCCGAGCCTGCGGCTCAGCCCGCTGCCGCCGCGACCGAGACGAAGCCGGCGGATGCGGCCGCGGCTGCTCCGGTCCAGTCGGACGCCAAGCCCGCGACCGAGACGAAGCCGGCGGATACGGCCGCGGCTCAGTCTGACGCTAAGTCTGCTGCCGAGACGACGAAGACGGCGCAGGCTCCCGAGAAGGCCGAGACCGCCAACGAGGGCGAGAGCGAGGGTTCGGGCGGCAAGGCGAAGACCTGCAAGTTCCGCATCCCCGTCATCGGCAAGACCATCAACGTACCTTGCGCCGATTGATCGGCGCGTCTCTCTCGCATTCTCACGCTATGATCCGCGCGACCCTCCTTCAATGGGGAGGGTCGCGCCATGCCAGGGGATCCCTCACGGTTGTCCGGCCTGCGGATGAGATTTCAAT
Organism: uncultured Alphaproteobacteria bacterium; assembly: GCA_963699485.1. Classification (GTDB taxonomy): domain Bacteria; phylum Pseudomonadota; class Alphaproteobacteria; order Rhizobiales; family Hyphomicrobiaceae; genus Hyphomicrobium_C. Next base: position 302,274 of record CAVOUC010000029.1, read on the forward strand.
CTGCGCCGTAATTTCAAAGCATGGAGTGAGAGCAATATCCCCTCCCCTTGACGGAAAGGGGGTTAGGGGTCTCTCAGCGTCTGGGATCATTTTCCCGGCGAAGCTCGCCGTGGACAGGGATGCTTAGGCCATCTGCCGAGGACTGCTGGCCGTGCTATGGATGGGCAGGAACTGAGGCGGGGGTCGCGATGTGGATTCTTCGTTGGGTTGAAAGGGTATTCCAGAACGCCGAATGGAAGCTCTCACTTTACAACCTCTTATTTGGGCAAGGCGGCCTCATGGTTGGCGGCAGCGCCGTCGCCGTTTGGGTTGTCCATATGACCGAAACCCTAAACGCTTATGCGCCCGCGTCGTATTTTGTAGCGGCTCTGGGCACGGCACTCGCTATCTACATCATGAATGCGCTTCGCGTCTATGCTGCCCAATGGGCGCAAGTGATCAGATTTCGGCAAAGGGTTCACGACACCAATCATGTCAACCCGATGGAGGATACATTCCGCAAACAACGTATCCGCCTTATAGACCTCGCGCCTCCGGTCGGAGGCGCGATCCGCAATCGGACGTTCATCGATTGCGATATCGTCGGGCCAGCAAACGCACTCTTTTTGCCGGATTGCATATTCCAGAACTGTGGCGGCGAGGCAGTTGATGGGCTCATTATCCGTGAGGGCTCCTTTGCAAGGAATGGCTTTGGGTTTGAGAACTGCACATTTCGCAATTGCCGCTTCTATTTGTTCACATTCATGGTTCCCGAGGCGATCTATCCTATGTTTGCAACCTACAACTGGCGTGGCTTAAATTGGCTTACGGACAATCCCGGTGAGGCGCGAGAGGTCATAGCACCCCCTCAGCCTGTGGACGACCAAACGGACGCACCTAGCGGTTCAGCAATACCGAGTGGCGGATGACTTGCAAGCGCCCTAAGCCTCAGCCGAAACCGAGCGAGATCGCCGACCCGCACCCCCACGGCAAAGTCCGGTTCAAGGCCCTGCTCGACGCGATGACTTCGGGAAACACCTGCTTCGGGAGCATTAAGTGAGGCGCGCCACCTCCGACGCCTCTCCGCGTAGAGCGTCGCGGCGACCATGCCCGGTACACTGTCGATTGCGCTGCGAGGACGACGAGCAAAGATCCTAACGCCCCTCAGTCCGCGAAGGGGTCCTTCATGAGAATCGTATCCTCGCGCTCCGGCGAGGTGGAGAGGAGCGCCACCGGGCACCCGATCAGCTCCTCGATCTGGCGCACGTATTTCACCGCTTGGGCCGGCAGAGCGGCCCAGCTCCTCGCCCCGCGCGTCGATTGGGTCCAGCCCTCGAACGTCTCGTAGATCGGCTCGACGCGCGCCTGCGAATTCTGGCCCGCGGGCAGCCGGTCGAGCCGCTCGCCGTCGAGCCGGTAGCCGACGCAGACCTTGATCTCGGAAAACCCGTCGAGCACGTCGAGCTTGGTCAGCGCAATGCCGTCGATGCCCGACACCTTGCACACCTGGCGCATGAGCACGGCATCGAACCAGCCGCAACGGCGCTTGCGTCCCGTGACCGTGCCGAACTCGTTGCCGCGCGCCCCGATCGTCTCGCCGACCTCGTCGGTGAGCTCGCTCGGAAACGGCCCCGAGCCGACGCGCGTGGTGTAGGCCTTGGCAATGCCGAGCACGTAGCCGATGGCGCGCGGCCCCATGCCGGAGCCGGTCGCCGCTTGCGCCGCAACCGTGTTGGACGAGGTGACGAACGGGTAGGTGCCGTGGTCGATGTCGAGGAGGGCCCCTTGCGCCCCCTCGAACAGGATGCGCTTCCCAGCACGCCGCTCGCGGTCGAGCAAGTCCCACGTCACGTCCATATAGGGCAGAACCTTGGGCGCGACCTCGGCGAGCTCCGCCATGAGCTTCTCCTTCGAGACGAGCTCGCGCCCGAGGCCGGACCGGAGCGCATTGTGGTGGAGAAGGATGCGGTCGACCTTGGGGCCGAGGGTCGCGAGGTTCTTCAAGTCCTGGACGCGGATGGCGCGGCGCCCGACCTTGTCCTCGTAGGCCGGGCCGATGCCGCGCCCGGTCGTGCCGATCTTGCCCGCTCCCGCTGCCTCCTCGCGCATGACGTCGAGCTCGCGGTGCAGCGGCAGGATCAGCGTCGCATTCTCGGCGATGCGGAAGTTGTCGCGGCTGACCGCGACGCCCTGGCTGCGGAGCTTGTCGATCTCCTGGCAGAGCGCCCACGGGTCGACGACGACCCCGTTGCCGATCACGCCGAGCTTGCCCGGCCGCACGACGCCCGACGGCAGGAGCGACAGCTTGTAGGTGTTGTTGCCGATCACCAGCGTGTGGCCGGCGTTGTGCCCGCCCTGGAAGCGCACGACCACGTCGGCGCGCTCGGAGAGCCAGTCGACGATCTTGCCCTTGCCCTCGTCGCCCCACTGGGCGCCGACCACCACGACGTTCGCCATCCGCAAGCCTCACTGCAGACGATCATGGCTCCCTACCCTTCGTCATGCCCGCGCAGGCGGGCATCCATCCAAGCCGGAATTCGAGATTCTTGGGCGGGCTTGGGCGGATCCCCGCCTTCGCGGGGATGACGTGGAGCGGAAGCGGCCGCCATTTGTGAATGACGGCATCACACGACTTGGCCCCGACTCGACGAGCCAGGGCCAAAGGATCACAAGTCCCGTTTATCCCGGAGAGCGCGGGGCCGCAACCCTCCGGCGAGCGGCCAAGGTCCTCTCAAGGGCCGTAAACCACATTTTTTGCCGACGGCCACGACACCCGATAGCCGAAATCGATCACCTGCTCCTGGTCGGGCTCGAGCGTCCCCTCCCAGGCCAGCACGCCGCGCTTGTCGTCGACGTCCTGCTTCGACGGCGCCGGCCGCGCGCTGAGCTCGACCTTGATCTGGTCGTTCTTCGACACCGGGATGCGATCCAGCGCCGTGAAGCCGATCGCGCGCTCGTGCATGTTCTTGACCGAGATCTTGTAGTTGCGGCTGTCGGTGCGCGAGGTCGAGATGAGGCCGGTCTCGCCGCGCTTCTCCTCCGCGACCGAGTACTTGACGCGCACGAGGTCGTCGGCGCCGAAGCCGAGCTCATGCTCCTCGCCCGGGGTGAGGATGGGAAGCCGGGTCGTGCCGACGAAAGTCCCGTCGCGAAACAGCGAAACGGCGCCTGGAAGCAGCGGCGACCCCTTGGGCAGCACAAGCTTGGCGTAGAGGTAGGCCTTCGCGTCCTCCCTCGGCACGGTGCGGACCGAGAGCTGCGGCTCGATCGCCTCGGCGAGCAGCGTCACGCGCTTGGCTTCGCCGGTGTTCGGCACGCTCAGGCGGCCGGGCACGGCATAGAGCGCCTGAAACGGCGCGGTGACGATCTCGGCGCCGCGCTCCTCCGCAATAGCCCGCGTCTTGGCGGCGAGGCCGTCGACCACACTCTCGTCGTCGCGGGCCGGCTCCGCCGGGGCCGGGGCCGCGGCTTCCTGCTCGGCCGCCATGCGGCCCGTGCCCGAGGGCGCCATCGACATGGGGCGCGGCTTGTATTCGGGCTCGAAGTCGACGGTCATGGTCGTAAGCTCCGGCGCGGCGGCGCCTGCCGTCGGCCGCGTCGTCGACAGCGTGATCGCGACGTTGTCCCAGCTTTCGCCGGTCCGCTGCGTGATGGTTGCGCGCCGCGTGAGGTCGAGTTTCGGGGCGACGGTCTTGGCGCCGGTCGCGAGGCGTGCGTCGTAGTGCGGAGTCCAGGAGGCGTGAGGCACCTGGTAGCGCACCGTCATGTCGGCATCGAGCGGCGCATCGGCCGAGACGTTGACCTTGACCTCGGTGCGCTCGACTGCGGCCGGCGCGAGGGAGGCGAGCTTCTTCTCGAGGTCCTCGATGCGCCGACCGACCTCGCGCAGCTTGGCCTGCGCCTCGAGATTGAGGCGCTGCGCCTCGACCGTGCCGCTGGCGATGAGCGCGAGCACCGCCGGCCAATCCTCGCCGCGCTCGGCACCGGCGGCAGGCGCCGGCCGCGTCGGCAGCGTGGCCAGATTGGCGATCAGCGACTTTTGCGTATCCGAGGCGAGCGTCTGGGCCTCGAGGGCGGACTTCTCGTCCCTCGTGCGCTCGAGCTCGTCCTCGATCTTGCGCCGCTCGCTCTCGGCCGCGGCGGCGTCCGCCTGCGGCACGAACATCCGGCGGCTGTCGACGGAGCCGATCTCGAGCTTGCCCGTCGCCTTGCCCTCGACCCGGATCGAGCTCTCGACGGCCGCCGCCGGCAGGTCGCGAAAGACGATCGTGTGCTCGCCCTTGTCGAGCTTGACGTTGGCGATGCGCGAGACTTCGGCGCCCGACGGAAAGACGATGACGGTATCGGGGCGCGAGACAGCCTCGAGCTCGGCGGCCTCCACGCGCGCGGCAAGGCAAAGGAACGCCAGTGAGACCATCACGGTGCGCATGGGACTAACCTCTCTCGTGTCGGGCGGATCCGCGGACGGTGCCCGTGTGCGTCCCCATCACGACCGAATTATGACGACTTTGGTGATAACTCACTGGCTTAGCGCTCAAAATCCCAACCGCCGTGCACGGACGACATGGGGCAAAGCCTTCACCTTTTCGAGCACGGCGTCGTTCACGGCCTCGTCGACCGCCACCACGCAAATGGCGTCCCCGCCCGGCTTCTCGCGCCCGAGATTGAAGGTCGCGATGTTGACCCCCGCCTCGCCGAGGAGCGTGCCGAGCCGGCCGATGAAGCCGGGCTTGTCGGAGTTGCGCACGAACAGCATGTGGGGCGCGATCTCGAAATCCATGGGGATGTCGCGCACCTCGATGATGCGCGGCCGCCCCGCCGCGCCGATCGTGCCGGCGACCGAGCGCTCGAACTCGGGCGTCCTCACGGTGAGGCGGACCGAGCTGCCGAACATGCCGGCGCTGCCGCGGGAGACCTCCTCGACGAGGATGCCGCGCTCCTTCGCGATGACCGGCGCCGACACCATGTTGACGTCGGGGAGAAACGGGCGCAGCACGCCGGCGAGCGCGGCGGCGGTCAGCGGCTTCGTTTTGAGCGTGGCGACGTCGCCCGAGTATTCGAGCCGCACGCCCGAGATGCTCGTCTCGGTGAGCTGCCCGGCGAAGAGCCCGAGCTGCTCGGCGAGCGCGACGTAAGGGGAGAGCCGCGGAGCTTCCTCGGCCGAGATCGCGGGAAAGTTGACGGCGTTGGTGATGGCGCCGCGCAAGAGATAGTCCGACATCTGCTCGGCAACCTGCAGCGCCACCTTCTCCTGCGCCTCCGTCGTCGACGCGCCGAGGTGCGGGGTCGCGACGACCGCATCGAGCCCGAAAAGGGCGTTCTCGGTCGGGGGCTCGGTCTCGAACACGTCGAGGGCGGCGCCGGCCACATGGCCGGACTCGATGGCTTGGGCGAGGGCTCTTTCGTCGACGAGACCGCCGCGCGCGCAGTTCACGATGCGCACGCCGCTACGGCACTTGGCGAGCGCCTCGGCGGAGAGGATGTTGCGCGTCTTGTCGGTGAGCGGCGTGTGCAGCGTGATGAAATCGGCGCGCGCCAAGAGCGTGTCGAGATCGACCTTCTCGACGCCGATCTCGACCGCCCGCTCGGGCGACAGGAACGGATCGAAGGCGATCACCTTCATCTTGAGGCCGATCGCGCGGTCGGCGACGATGGAGCCGATATTGCCGCAGCCGATGACGCCGAGCGTCTTGCCGCACACCTCGACGCCGAGGAATTTCGACTTCTCCCACTTGCCCTGGCGCGTCGAGCGGTCGGCGGCCGGGATCTGGCGCGCCAGCGCCAGCATCAGCGAGAGCGCGTGCTCGGCGGTGGTGATCGCGTTGCCGAAGGGCGTGTTCATGACGATGATGCCGCGCGCGGTCGCGGCCTTGACGTCGACGTTGTCGATGCCGATCCCGGCGCGGCCGACGACCTTGAGCCGGTGTGCCGCCTCGATGACCTTCGGCGTCACCTTGGTGGCCGAGCGCACGGCGAGGCCGTCATAGGCGCCGATCACGCGCTCGAGCTCGTCCTTGGAGAGACCTACCCGCACGTCGGCGTCAACGCCGCGCTCCTTGAAGATCGCGACCGCGGCGGGCGACAGGTCGTCGGAGATCAAAACTTTGGGGGCCATTGCTTACGTCCTCAGAAAGGCAAGCACGGAGAGAGCGAGAAGTGGACGCCGGCGCCCGTCAGGCGACGATCTCGAGCGAGGCCTTGGCCTCCGCGAACGCCCAGTCGAGCCAGGGCACGAGCGCTTCGACGTCGCTCTTCTCGACGGTCGCCCCGGTCCAGATCCTGAGGCCCGGCGGCGCGTCGCGATAGGAGCCGATGTCCTTGGCCACGCCCTCCTTGTCGAGCCGGTCGGAGACCGCCTTGGCGAACGCCTTCTGCGTCTCGGGCGCGAGCGCAAGCACCTCCGGCGCCACCACCTCGAGGCACACGGACGTGTTCGACCAGGTGGCAGGGTCCTTGGCGAGGTTGGCAATCCAAGGCCTCGCGCCGATCCAATCGAAGAGAACCTTGGCGTTGGCGTCGGCGCGCGCGAGGAGCCCCGCAGAGGCCGCCCACGCTTTCGGCCCAGTCGAGGGAGAGGAGATAGTCCTCGACGCAGAGCATCGACGGCGTGTTGATGGTCTCGCCTTCGAAAATCGCCCGGTCGAGGCGGCCAGCCTTGGTCATGCGAAAGAGCTTGGGCAGCGGCCACGGCGGCACGTAGCTCTCGAGCCGCTCGACGGCGCGCGGCGACAGGATCAGCATCCCGTGCGCGGCCTCGCCGCCGAGCACCTTCTGCCAGGAATAGGTCGCGACATCGACCTTCGGCCAGTCGATCGGCTGCGCGAACACCGCCGACGTTGCGTCGACGATGGTGAGCCCGCCCCGGTCGGCTGCGACCCAGTCGTAGCCCGGAACGCGCACGCCCGACGTGGTGCCGTTGGCGGTGAACACCACGTCGCGCGCGAAGTCGACGGCGGAAAGGTCGGGAAGGCGGCCGAAGTCGGCCGTCATCACGCGCGCGTCGGGAAGCTTCAACTGCTTCACGATGTCGGTGATCCACACCGCCCCGAAGCTCTCCCACGAGAGCGCGTCGACCCCACGGGCGCCCAGCATCGACCACAGCGCCATCTCGAAGGCGCCCGTGTCCGAGCCGGGGACGACGGCGAGGAGGTAGTCCGGCGGCAGCCCGAGGATCTTCCTGCTCCGCTCGATCGCGAGCTTGAGGCGGGCCTTGCCTTCCTTGGAGCGGTGCGAGCGGCCGACGAGCGCGCCATTCAGTCTTTCGGCCGACCAGCCGGGGGGTTTGGCGCAGGGGCCAGAGGAGAAATTCGGATTGACCGGCCGCCGCAGCGGCTTGGCGAGAATGGTCATGTGTCTACCCTTCCAGATAGGTGCCTCTCGTTGGGGAGAGGTGTCCCACCTGGGGGTCTAGGCGGCGCCCGGGGCTCGTGTCAACCGAAACGGCGCAGAGCGGCCATGCCGCAAGCGACGGCCCGGGTCGCGCGCATGCTCACTGGATGTTGAAGCGCAGGCCCGCGCGTACCTGATGGTCGTTGGTTGCATCGACCGTGAGGCCGCTGTTGTGGCCGTTGACGACGAGGTCCACGTCCATGCTGTCGATAAAGAGATAGCGGTAGGCCACATCGAGCTCGACGATATTGGAGAAAGCATAGCTCACGCCGGCCGTCGCCGCGGCCGCGAAGGCATAGTCAACGGGCGCGTCGTCCGTCTGCTGGCTGACGACGGTGCTGTCCGGTCCCGTGGTGGTCTCGACAAGCGTATTCTCGCGCTTCAGGCGTGCGACCGCAAAGCCGACGCCGCCGCCGACGTAGGGCGTGAACGGACCCCAGGTCGCGATATCGACGTAGGCGTTGGCGAGGAAGACGGCGCCGCGGACCTTTGTCGTGTCTGTCACCTCCACATTGTAGGAGGCAGGGTCGGGCAGGCCGTTCAGCCCGATTCCAGTCGTGGTCACGTCTCCCTCGATCTGAACACGCACTTCGCGCATCGATTCGCCCGTGAGATCGGTGCGGAACCAGTCGCTCCAGCGATAGCCCGCGCCGGCACCGTACATGGCATCCTGGCGGAACTCGCTCCCGATCCACGACGCCTCGGTGCCGAACGGGCTCGTCGCCCGATAGGTCTCGCCATCGCCGTCGCCGAGCACCATGCCGTCCTCCTCGGCACCGGGGTCCCCGCCGAAGCCAGCGCTCGCATCGATGCGCAGATACCACTGCGGCTTGTAGATCGGCACCGGAATGGGGGCCGGAACCGGCACGGCGCCGTATCCCTTGAGGCCGCCGTAGTCGCCGCCCGCCGCCGCCGGAGCGGCGACCGCGCCAAGAACGGCAAGGCCAAGGACAAGCCTCGAAATGCAGGCATTCATGGACAGGATCCCCGGTTCACATGCGAAATCCGCGACCGGCATGGGGTCGTGCCCTCCTCGCTCGGGAGAGCGGCGCGCATTACCGATGAATGCCGTGCGTGAGCCCATCAGCCGCCCCTCACGCCCGGTACGCAAGGCGCGCGAAGCGGCTTCAAAGTCGAGCGTGGAGGGAGTTGATTAAAGGAAGCTTAATCGCCAGCAGCTAGGCCGCCTGGGCCGCGGCCTTGACCGCCTCGACGATCTCGCCGACGACGCGGGTGACGAGCTGCTCGTCGTCCCCTTCCGCCATGACGCGGATGACGGGCTCTGTGCCCGACGGGCGGATGACGAGACGCCCGCCCTCGCCGAGCCGCGCCTTGGCACCTTCGATGGCCCGTCTCACGCGCGTGTCCTCGAGGGGCTTGCCGTCCGCGTAGCGGACGTTCTGGAGCACCTGCGGCAGTGGCGTGAAGCGGGCGCACACTTCCGACACCGGCTTTGCCGTCGCCACCACGCACGACAGGATCTGCAGCGCCGTGACAAGCCCATCGCCCGTCGTCGTGAAATCGGAGAGCACGATGTGGCCCGACTGCTCGCCGCCGACGTTGTAGCCGTGCTTCCGCATGTGCTCGACCACGTAGCGGTCGCCGACGGGCGTGCGCGAGAGCGAGAGCCCGATCGATTTCAGGTGGCGCTCGAGGCCGAAGTTGCTCATCACGGTGGCGACGATGCCGCCCGCGGCGAGCTTGCCGCGCCGGTGCCAGCTCTCGGCGATGACCGCCATGAGCTGGTCGCCGTCGACGATCGCGCCCTTCTCGTCGACGATGACGACCCGGTCCGCGTCGCCGTCGAGCGCGATGCCGATGTCGGCGCGCACCTCGCGCACCTTGTCGATGAGCGCGTCCGGCGCCGTCGTCCCGCACTTGTAGTTGATGTTGCGGCCATTGGGATCGACGCCGATCTTGATCACCTCGGCGCCGAGCTCCCACAGGGCCTCGGGCGCGACCTTGTAGCCGGCTCCATTGGCGCAATCGATGACGATCCTGAGACCGCTGAGCTTCATGTTGCGCGGCAGCGTGCGCTTGGCGAACTCGATGTAGCGCTCCTGCGCGCTCTCGACGCGCGTTGCCCGTCCGATGCGGTCGGGGGTCGCGAGCAACTCTGTGCTGTCGGATTCGATCAGCCGTTCGATCTCGCGCTCCATGTCGTCGGAGAGCTTGTAGCCGTCGGGATCGAACAGCTTGATGCCGTTGTCGTCGTAGCGGTTGTGGGAGGCCGAGATCATGACCCCGATGTCGGCCCTGAGCGAGCGGGTCAGCATGGCGACGGCGGGCGTCGGCATGGGGCCCAAGAGGAACACGTCCACGCCGACCGCGGTAAAGCCCGACATCAACGCCGCCTCGAGCATGTAGCCCGAAAGGCGGGTGTCCTTGCCGATGACGACGCGATGACGGTGGGTCCCGCTCTGGAAGACCTTGCCGGCCGCCATGCCCACGCGAAGCGCGACCTCGGACGTCATCGGGTGGCGGTTGGCGAGCCCGCGGATGCCATCGGTTCCGAAATAGCGACGCGTCATGTGCATCCCCTCGTCTCGTTCCTTAGAGCACAGCCCCCAAGTCTGCGCTCGCCCTTCTTGTCTCTCATAGCAGGAAGCCCAGCGATCGGCGCTGATCTTGCCCGAGTCTCGGGCCGCGCCAAGCGATTCCGCAGACGGGTGGCTGCGTTTGCCCCGCTTCTGCCCAGGATTTACGCCAGTTTGAGGATAAGGGCATGGCTCGGGGTTCTCAAGAAGAGCGTGGTCAAAGCGTTACATGACGCGGTTAAGGTCGACCAAATGACCATCATGATTGCGTCACACGCTGGCGGCGAAGCAATCAGGCCGAAGGCTGATTTCTCAGGACCCCATTTCTATTGAGGAAGGAGGAGCGCAGCAGACGAACTTGGCAGCATGAAGGAAGGACCCCCTGTGGGTCCTCGGCGTGATGGAGCGGCGAGGGAGAGGCGACCCTGCCGGTCGAGAGCGTCAAAAGCGGGGTCAGGTGCGTTTGAGTTTGGATCCTTGTATCGCGTAGGAGAAGTTCGTATGGCGCTCCACCTCGCAGTGGCCAACCGCAAAGGCGGCGTCGGCAAGTCCACTGTCTCCGTTATGCTAGCTCATAGTCTAAGTGTCTGGGGCGGGATGCGCGTTCTCGTGGTCGACGTCGATCCCCAATGCAACAGCTCGCTCATTCTGCTCGGTGGCGAAGGCTGGCGCGACGCCCGCGACAGCCGCAGGTCGATCGCCCACTACCTCACCGACTTCTTCAAAGAAGAGCATGCCGCTCCCGAGCAATACATCGTGGGCGGGGTCGGAGATGTGGTCGATGCGACGGGCGCAGAGCCGGCCTTGGACCTGCTGTCAGGCTCCCTTCTCCTCGACGACGTCCAGGGCGATCTCTTCCTCGATGTCGTCGGTGAGCGCCGCGTGAACGACGCCATGGCGAGCCTCAGGCAACGCTTCGAGGTCCTGCTGCGTCGCTGCGCCGCCGGCTACGACGTTGCCATATTCGACTGCGCGCCGGGGCTGTCGTTCGCGACCCATGCCGCGATCTCGACCGCCGACAAAGTCATCGTGCCGTTCCGGCCCGACTACGTCTCTCTCATGGCCATCGACCGCATTTCACTCGTTATCGAGGGCGTCTCGAACCTCGATCAGCTCGCCGCCGTGCCGATCGCCAAGCGCCGCTATGCCTGCCTGCCGAATTACGTGCGCTCGACCGGCGCCGAGCGCCTTCTCGTCGAGGAGGTCGCGCTGATGCATCCCCTGCTCGCCTCTCAGATCGCACAGAGCAACGGCATGGCGGATGCCTTCGACTGGTCGCCGCGGAGGCTCCCGCTCGAGGCCAAATACTCCGACGCGAGCGCCGATTTGAAGCGCCTCTACAAGGAAGTCATCGAGGACATCTTGCCGAGAGCGAAGAAACCGGAAGTCGTATGGCCGCGTCATGAGCAGTTCCAGCCCGCACTCGGCGCGTAAAGAGCTGAGGGCCATTTTCGAGCGCGCCGTCCGCGCCGCCCCCGGTCTTCCGGAGCCGGCCGTTCGCCGCGTCGTGAACCGCCTCATGCGTCAGCAGAAGCTGATCGTGGAGCTCGGCGGAAAGTTGCACGTCGCCGAGCCGGCGCTGCGAGCCAGGCCGCCTCGAGAAGCCGCGTTCGATCCCTACGCCTTCGGGGCCGTCGTCACGCTGCAGCGCCTCGGCCGGGACGGCTTGATGGAGCGCCTTTCCGCGATCGAGAGCGCCGAGCATCTCAAGGCGCTCGCTGAGGCACAGCATCTGCCGGTGGATGGCGGGCTGATCGACGTCGGCGAGCTCCGCGCCGCGATCGTGCGGGGTGCCGAGCGACGCATCGCCGAGCGCAGGGCTGCGGCGGGGTGACGGGGACTTACGCGAACCCGCCGGCCCGCGGCAGCTTGGCCTCGGCGGACCGGGCCTTGACGTCGGCAAGAAACGCGTCCTCGGCCGCCACGCCGCCGAGCGCCGCGCGCGGGATTATGATTCCCGCTCCAGGCTCGATCCACAGGATGAGAATGTCGGAATACCGTGAGGCGTCCTCGAAGATCGGCCACTTGTAGCGGCTCTCGAAGTTCTGACCGGTGATGACGATGCCGGCCCCGTCGATCGCGAGAGCATGCTCGCCGAGGGAGGGGCCGTCGGGCTTCACCATGAGGCGGCGCTGCTCGGCGTAGTGCCACCACATCGCCCCCACCGCTACGGCCATTCCGAGAAGAAGTCCTAGGACGAGCTCCGCTATGCCGAGTTCCGCCCCCGCCACTCTCGGCCATAGCCACACGAGCCCGAAATAGATCACGGCGCAGGCCAGCCCAAAGAGGAGCCCGCGCAACCATTCGGCCTTCGGGGCACGGCGCGCCGGACTACGCGACAGGCGGTCGCGGACGGCGAACTGATAGTCCATGAGATGACGCGGCTCGAGACGGTAGACGAGTTGAGTCATGAGCTTCCCCCGCGAGAAGGGCCTAGCCGAGCCCTGCTTCCGTTCCTGCTGCGACGGCCCGCCATACCGAGACCGCCTGGCGCGTCTGGGCGACGTCGTGCGCGCGCACGATCTGGACACCTTGGGCGATCGCATAGAGCGCGGCGGCAATCGATCCCGGAACGCGGTCTTTCGGTTCCTCCACATTGCAGAGCTGGCCAATGATCTTCTTGCGCGAGGCCCCCAGCAGAATAGGCACGCCGAGCCCGTGATAGAGGCTCATCGACGACAAGACTGTGACGTTGTGGTGAAGGTGCTTGCCGAAGCCGATGCCGGGGTCGGCGACGAGCTTGGCCTTGGGAATTCCCGCCGCCTCGCAGGCCGCAATGCGCTTCTCGAGGAAGTCGAACACGTCGAGCGCCACGTCCGAATAGACCGGGTTGTCGTTCATGGTCTTGGGATCGCCCTGGGCGTGCATGAGGATCACGGGAAGCCCCGTCTCGGCCGCGACGTGCATCGCCTCGGGGTCATGAGTGAGGGCCGAGACATCATTTAGGATGTCGGCGCCGGCCGCGGCCGCACGGCGCATGACCTCCCCCTTGCGGGTATCGACCGAAATGCGCGACTCGGTCCTCGCACGCAGCCCTTCGAGCACCGGCATCACCCGGCGGAGCTCCTCCTCGAGCGGCACGGGATCGGAGCCCGGGCGCGTGCTCTCGCCGCCGATGTCGAGGATGTCGGCGCCTTCCTCGACCAGGCGCAGGCCGTGATCGACAGCCGCCTGCGCGCTGTCAAAAAAGCCGCCGTCGGAGAAGCTGTCCGGGGTGACGTTGACGATGCCCATGATGCGCGGGGCGTCCATGGATAGACCGGCGAGGCGCGGGCGGGGGCTGCGGACCGCCTCGAGGAGATCGGAGGCGGCGAGCGTATTGCGTCCCCAGTCGCGCTCGAACACGTCGCCGAGCCCGATGACGCGCCGCCGCGCCCCCGCGCCGTGACGCTCAATGACCTCGATCGCGGAGAACGCAAGCGGGCCGCCGGCGAGCGCAAGCCCGCCCCAGACCTCGCCCGCCTCGTCCTCGCGGCTCGTCTCGAAGATGCCGACGGGGCGGATATAGATCGAGCGCTGCACGTCGCGACCCCGAGAAAAGCAATGTGACCGCGAGGGCTCTCGCGGTCACATCAGTCACTGCCCGATCGGGCGGACGACATCAAGACTGCGGCTGGGGCTCCATGCCGCCCGCGCCCGGCTCCTCGCGCGGGCGAGACCGCCCGGCCGCGGGAACGGCCGAGCCCGCCGGGCCCTTCGTTCCGTCGTCGTCGGAGCGGCGGATGACCTTCTCGCCGCGCATGATGGTGGCCACCTCGTCGCCGTTCAGCGTCTCGAACTCGAGCAGCGCCTTGGCGACCGCATGGAGCACATCGATCTTCTCGGACAGGATGCGCCGCGCGGTCGATTCCCCGGTCTGAATGAGGCCGCGGATCTCCTCGTCGATCAGCTTCGCCGTCTCGTCCGAGATGTTCTTGGTCTGCGTCACAGAATGGCCGAGGAAGATCTCCTGCTCGTTGCCGTTGTAGCGCACGCGTCCGAGCTTGTCGGACATGCCCCACTCCATGACCATGGCGCGGGCGAGCTGCGTCGCCATCTGGATGTCGCCGGTGGCTCCGTTGGTCACGTTGTCGGGCCCGCCGAGGATGATCTCGGCTTCACGGCCGCCGAAGAGGACGGCAAGGCGCGCCTCGCACCACTGGCGCGAGCGGCTGTACTTGTCGCCCTCTGGCAGGTTCATGGTGACGCCGAGCGCGCGCCCGCGCGGGATGATCGTCACCTTGTGCAGGGGGTCATAGGGCACGGTCAAGCCGACGATGGCGTGTCCCGCCTCGTGATAGGCGGTGTTGCGCTTCTCTTCCTCGCTCATCACCATCGAGCGGCGCTCGGCGCCCATCATCACCTTGTCCTTGGCGTCCTCGAACTCGGACTGGGTGACGAGGCGCTTGTTGCGCCGCGCGGCAAGCAGCGCCGCCTCGTTGACGAGGTTCGCAAGATCGGCGCCCGAGAAGCCGGGCGTTCCGCGCGCGATCGTCTTGGCGTCGACGTCGGGTGCGACCGGCACCTTGCGCATGTGCACTTTCAGGATCTTCTCGCGGCCCGCAATGTCGGGATTGGGCACGACGATCTGCCGGTCGAAGCGGCCGGGACGCAGAAGAGCGGGATCGAGCACGTCGGGGCGGTTGGTCGCCGCGATGATGATGATGCCCTCGTTCGCCTCGAAGCCGTCCATCTCGACGAGGAGCTGGTTCAGCGTCTGCTCGCGCTCGTCGTTGCCGCCGCCGAGGCCGGCGCCGCGGTGGCGCCCGACGGCGTCGATCTCGTCGATGAAGATGATGCAGGGCGCGTTCTTCTTCGCCTGCTCGAACATGTCGCGCACGCGCGAAGCGCCGACGCCGACGAACATCTCGACGAAGTCGGAGCCAGAGATCGTGAAGAACGGGACGTTGGCTTCGCCGGCGACCGCGCGGGCGATCAAGGTCTTGCCGGTGCCCGGCGGGCCGACGAGCAGGGCGCCGCGCGGAATGCGTCCGCCGAGCCGCTGAAACTTCTGGGGATCGCGCAGGAACTCGACGATCTCCTCGAGGTCGGCCTTGGCCTCGTCGACGCCTGCCACGTCCTCGAACGTGACGCGACCCTGGCGCTCGGTCAAAAGCTTGGCCCGGCTCTTGCCGAAGCCCATGGCGCGCCCCGACCCCGACTGCATCTGGCGCATGAAGAACACCCACACCGCGATGAGCAGCAGCATGGGGAACCAGTTCAAGATTACGTTCATGATCGAGGGCACATCTTCGTCCGAGGGACGCGCCTTGAACTTGATGCCTTTGGCGGTAAGCCGCTCGACGAGCGAGGGATCCTGGGGCGCATAGGTCGTGAACGTGCTCGTGTTGTCGCGCATCGTGCCGTAGATGCGATTGCCCGCAAGCGTCACTTCCGAGACGGTGCCACCGTCAACGGCGGACAGAAACTCGGAATAGGTGATCTCGGTGCCGCGCCGGCTCTGGCTCGGGTTATTGAATAGATTGAAGAGCGCGGCGAGCAGCACGAGCACGGCAACCCAGATCGCGAGCTTCTGAAAATTCGAGTTCATCTAGGGCCTACATCATCCGGAGGGGAGCGGCTGGCCGCGAAAAGGGGGAGGCGCGCCGCCGGTCCGGCGCCCCCGCGCCGTTAAGATAGGGGGGGGCCGGGTGTTTGCCAAGTTTGTTGCCCCCTATCCTTCAGTCTTAGTTTCCTCGGAATTGACGCAATTCAAGCGGGCAGGCCCGGCGAGCGCTCGAATACCGAGGATAAGAGCTGCCCTTCGACCGCGCCGTTGGCGCCGCCGCTCGCGCGGAACGAGGCGAGATTTGGCACCGCGAGGAGGCGTTCCCCCGACCAGAACGCCGGGAGCGAGTGCGCCGCACGGGCCGGAGGACGCCGGCCCGGCTCGAGCGATCCCCGCAGCGTTGCATAGGCCGTACGCCCCAGCGCGCGGACGCGAATAGGGGGCACGATGCCGGCTGCGGCAAGAACGGGAGCCGGCGCCGCCGCGACGCGAAACCGTGCATCCCAGACCTTCTCGCCGCCGGGCTCGAGCGCAATCTCAGGCAAGCGCCGCTGCCCGGGCTCGCAGTAGACGCGCACCCACTTTCGCCCGGCCGAGAGCATGCAACCCCCGAGCGTCCGGGCGAAGCGCTCTCCGCCTTGAAGCGCTTCCGCAAGCGCTTCGACCTGGACCAGGCGCGCGGGCCTTGCTTCGCCGCCGAAGGCCGCCAAGAGCCGCGCCAGCACCCGTACGCGGATTTCGCAGGGAGCATCGTCCAAAATCCTGCGGTCGAGCATAGCGAACACGCCGCCGTGGAGGTCGGCATGGTCGAGCCGCTCGTCCACCGCGCGATCGAGCGCCTCGCGCGCCCGCCTGAGGCGCCGGGCGCTCAGCGCAACCTTGTCGTTCGTGAGACCGAGCGCCGCCAAGGCGTCGCGGGCCCCGCGCAGGCGTACGCGCTCGAAGTTCCGGCACTCGTTCGAAGGGTCATCGAGCCATTCGCACCCTGCGGCCTCGAGCGTCGCGATCAGAGCGGGCCTTGGATACGGCGAGCACCGGCCTCACGATCGCGACGTCGCCGTCGCGCGCGAGCGGTCGCCGCGGAGGCATCGCCGCGAGGCCATCAAGGCCGCTTGCGCGCGCAAGCCGCATGAGAAACGTCTCGGCCTGGTCGTCCTCGGTATGCGCGGTCGCGACCGCAGCCGGCCGGCCGCCGGCAAGCGCTCGCGCGTGCTCGGCGAGAAGCCGGTAGCGCGCCTCGCGCGCCGCCTCCTGGACGGCAGTTGCGGGCTTCTCTCCCGGCCAGACGAGAACGGCATGGGCAAAGCCGAGCGCCTCGGCGCGAGCCGCGACCCACCGCGCCTCCGAGGCCAACTCGGGCCTCAGCCCGTGATCGACGGTTGCAACCGCGATTTGCGGCGTGCCGTCTCCCGAGAGCTTCTTCCAGCGCGCCGCGAGATGGAGCAGCGCCGTGCTGTCGGCGCCGCCCGAGACCGCGAGCACGACGAGCCCGAACGGCGTGAGCGGCGCAAGGAGGCGCTCGATCTCCTCGTCAGTAACGGGATCGGCACGGCTTGCACCGGCTGCGGAGTTTGAGGGCTCGCCGGCAGACATGGCAGGAGCGTCCCGGCGTCAGGAGCAGCCGGCGCGCTGACGCTCGCTGTCGGCCTTGGCTTTGACGTGCGCGGGCGCATTGGGGAACTTCGTGGCGAGCTGGCGGAACGCCGCGCACGCGTCCTGCTTCTTGCCGAGCTGCGCCAGCGCCATAGCCCGCTTGAGCTGGGCGTCGGGCGCCTTTGCGCTCGTGCCGAAGGCCGACAGAACGAGATCGAAGGCCTCGGCGGCGTCGGCATAGTTCTTCTGGACGTAGTGCGTCTCGCCGAGCCAGTAGAGCGCGTTGGGCGCGAGCGGGTCCTGCGGATAGCGCTTGAGGAAGTCGCTGAATCCCGATTGCGCCGCGCCATAGTCCTGCTGCAGCAGGAAGCCGTAGGCGTTCTCGTAGGCCTGCTTGGGATTGCCGGCCTCGCCGGCCCGGCGGAGGCTCGACGGCCGCCAGGGGGCCGGGCGCGGGCGCGCCGTTGGGGCCGGGCGCGGGCGCACCGTTGGGGCCTGTCCACGCGCCGACAGGAGGGCCAGACGCCGGGGGATTGACCGCCCCTTCGGAGAGGACGCCGCCAATGGGATCGGCGGACCCGGAGGTGACCGTGGTCGACCCGAACCGGCTTGTGCTCTGGTTGGCGCTCTGGGAAGCTACTCCGGCGTGGGGTATCGTCGGGTCGGGGACCGCGGACGGCGCCGCCTCCGACCGGCGAGCGGGCGCCCTCATTTCCGCCGACAGCTGTTCGATCTGAGCCGAAAGCGCGCGGATCTGGGTCTCCATGCCGTCGAGGCGCGCCTGATCGCTGGGGCCCGCTCCTGCCGGCGCCGGCGCACGCTCGACCGCGCTTGTGGCGCCCGAGCGGGCGAGCGATTCGAGCGTCCCGATCACCACCTGCAGATCGACGAGCTGCTCCTCGAGCTGCTCGACCCGCTGGACCAAGCTGCTATCCACCGCCGGTGCGCCCTCCCGTGCGCCAGCCTTGGCGGGCGCCTTCTTCGCCGGCTCGCTGGGGGGAGGCAATTGCGACTGCTCGACCGCCATCGGCTCCTGCGCCAACGCTCGCGCGCCCCAGGTCAGGGCCAACGCGAGGGAGGCCACAATCGAGAGTCTCAGTGCGCGGCGCGGATCGCGGACCATGAGCGACACTCTTGCTGTCATCCTTCGACTGGTACGGCCGTTATCGGGCGCCCGTGAGGCAGCCGAATTCCCAATTGTTTGTTGCTGACTATGGCATCAGGCCTTTCGCCACCCGTTGTCAACGGCCCGGCACGTCGCCCGGGGGGCACTGGACCAGGTCGGTTGTGAACGAAGGTCATCGACGTTGATTCGCAAGCCAGTCCGTCGCACGGGATCCCGCTGGCGGGCATGCGGTCCAGGGCCCGGCTATCGCGTCACCGAGCGCGAGGCGCCGGCATACGAGCCGGTGCCGGGCGCCGCGCCGAGAGGCCCGTTCGGCCGGCGCACGTCACGGACGCCGAGCACGGTCACCGCCCTGCGGTTTTGCGCCGCGCACGCGGCGTCCGGGCAGTCGGATACGCGATGCTCGCGGCCCCAGGCGACGACGGTGAGCCGGTCCGGCTCCACGCCCTCGCCGATCAACCGCTGGCGGACGGCCTCGGCGCGCTCGCCGGAAAGCTCCTCATGCTGCCGCGACGTCAAGGGTTGGTCGTCGGCATGGCCTTCGATCACCGCCGTGAGCTCGGGGCGACGCTTGAGGAAGCGGGCCTGGGCGGCAATCACGCCCCGCGCGCGTCCGCCGATCTCGGCGCTGCCCGAGCTGAAGAAGACGCGGTCTCCCGCATCGGCGATGAAATCGTCCTCGAGCTGGCGCGAGACGGGAGTTCCGGCCTGGGCTGCCGGCGGGCGCTCCTCGGCGCGCCAGCCGTCTACGGGCGCAGATCCGTTCGCGGCCCGACCGCTTTGCGGGCGGCCGTCGGCCGAGCCGGTCGCGTCTTTGCGCGGGGCGATGGGTGCCTTGTAAAGCTCGACGAGATAGCGGCGCGCGTCGTTGGCGAGGCCGCTCTCCGGCGCGCGCGCCACCAGGCGCTCGAAGAGCCGCTGGGCTTCCCAGCTGCGGCCCGCCTCGAGCTCGGCCAACGCGTCGCTGAACAGCTCCTCGAGCTCCTCGTTGGCCGAAGGCTCGGCGACCAGCGCCGGAGGCTGCCGCACGCTCCGGCGGTCAACCGGATCGACGGCGGGACCGGGCCGTGGCTCGAGAGAGAAGGTGCCGATTGGCACCCCGGTATCCTCTTGGGCAACTGCAGCCGTGGCGGCGAGCGCCGCGGCAATGCCCATCGCAATTACGCTCAACACACATGCGCGCCGACCGGGACAGCTGGCCGCCGCGCGAGACGGGTACATGACGAAATCCTTCGCCGTGGCTCCGAAATTGGAGCCTCAGAAAGAATGCCCTTCTATTGCGGCTAAACTTTGCTTTTCGGCAGGAACAACGACGCCGCCTCGACGCGGAATCTCGGCGGCTTCGCCGCGCAACAGGCGTCAGGAAGCCGCGCGGCTGTTCAGCACCGTCTGAGCGCGCCGGTTCTGCGACCAGCAGGAGATATCGTTACAGACCGCGACGGGGCGTTCCTTGCCATATGAAATGGTCCGCAGCCGCGAGGCCTGGATGCCGTTCTGGGCCAGGAAATTGCGCACCGTCGTCGCACGCCTCGCGCCGAGCGCGATGTTGTACTCGCGCGTGCCGCGCTCGTCGGCGTGGCCTTCAACGGTCACGGTAAATTGCGGGTACTGGCGCAGCCACTGGACCTGCTTCTGCAGCGTCGCCTGCAACTCCGGCGTGAGGTCGGAGCTGTCGGAGGAGAAATAGACGAGATCGCCGACGTTGACGCTGAAGTCGCGCTGCGTGCCGGGCGTGATCGGACCCTTCCCGTCGGCCAGCGCCGTGTTGGGGTCTTCGTTGTTGGCGCAGCCGCCGATACCGCCGGCGAAAAGGGCGAAGACCGCCATCGCCGCGAGCCCGGAGGCGCGAAAATGAGGCGCCATGTCCCTCTCTGTCCCTTTGTTCCCGCAAGCTCACGCGCGGACCGGTCGCGGTGGCATCCCACGACGCAACGCTAACAGGCGTCTAACCGAGTGATTGTACGAAAATGTGGCCGCCCACAAATGCTCACAATCGGCGGCAGCCCCGCCTCAACGATCGCAGCTCCCGCGCTTGTCGCAGACATCCAATTCGTGCGTCAAGCGCGGCGCCAAGTGCCACCCACCGCAATTCTCCGGCCTTCGGACCAGGTCATCGTTTCTGGTTGCTGGCAGGCCGCCACGCCAGAAAGACGAAGACCGAACTGTCGCGGCTCTCGCCAGCAACAATCCGGTCTTTTGTCCGTATCTCGCGGCGGGAGCCGAGAGATTAATTCTGAGTGCTCGACTTAGCGAACGTCAGCAGCAGCCGGAACATCCGCGCCGAGCTTCATGGGAGCAGCCTCTTCACGACGGCATGCGCCAAGAGCGACGGCCACGATCGCGGCAGCGAGAACGATAGCGCCCTTCATAGTGTTGTCTCCTGTGTTGTCCTAGAAATTGTCGGACGTTAGCGAGCCACATCCGTGGCGGCCGGAACTTCCGCACCGAGCTTCATCGGCGCAGCTTCTTCACGACGGCAAGCGCCGAGCGCAACAGCGACGACGGCAGCCGAAAGAACGATCAGCCCCTTAACACCCTGCATGGTCTTATCTCCTGATGCTTGATCGGCAACTAGCCGACTATTGGGGTACCGGCATGGCTCGTTTTGATCAAGAACAGAGGACGTTGTCCCACTGTTTTCCAATCCTGTAGATGCGAAAATGCCACGCCGTGTTTGGTGCTCCTCAGGCATCGGACCCAAAGGGCTGGGACGCCGCGAAGCGACTGAAGTCACGCGACAAATCGCTCTCAAGCGACGCGGGAGCGTAATGAGGACTATGCATCCCTCGGGTTAAATTCGAGTTAACTCGTGCCTCAATTCAGGAGCGGCGACCAGGCCGGGTCCGAACCGAACGACGGCGTCTTCACGACTCGCTCGTTGTAGCCCGTGAGATCGACCGAATAGATTCGCGGGCCGCCCCCCTCGCCCTGGCTCTCGCGGAAGAACATCAGGACCCGCCCGTTGGGGGCCCAGGTCGGCCCCTCGTTGTGGTAGCCCTCGGTCAAAACCCGCTCTCCGGTCCCGTCGGGGCGCATGACCCCGATCAGGAACAGCCCCTGGAGCTGCTTCGTGAAGGCGATGTAGTCGCCGCGCGGCGACCACACCGGCGTCGAATAGCGCCCTTCGCCACCGCTGATGCGCTGCACGCCCGAGCCGTCGGAATTCATCACGTAGAGCTGCTGCGTCCCCTCGCGGTCTGATTCGAAGACGATCTGGCGCCCGTCCGGCGAATAGCTGGGCCCGGTGCTGATCCCCTGGCCGCCGGTCAGCCGGCGCGTCTGGCGCGTCCTCAGGTCCATCTCGTAGATATCGGCGTCCCCTCCCGACTGCAGGCTCATGATGACCCGCTGCCCGTCGGGGGAGAAGCGAGGCGCAAACGTCATGCCCGGAAAGTCGCCGACCACCTCGCGCTGGCCCGTCTCGAGGTTCATGAGGAGCACGCGCGGCTGATCGCGGGTGTAGGACATGAAGGCGATCTCGCTCGTCGACGGGTTGAAGCGCGGGGTGAGGACGAGCTCCTGGCCCTGGGTCAGGAGGCGCACGTTGGCCCCGTCCTGGTCCATGATGGCCAAGCGCTTGACCCGCTTGTTCTTCGGCCCGGTCTCGTCGACGTAGACGACGCGCGTGTCGAAGTAGCCTTTCTCGCCCATCAAGCGCTCGTAGATCTGGTCGGCGATGATATGGCCGACGCGGCGCCAGTTCTGCGACGCGGTGGCGAACCGCTGGCCCGCGAGCTGCTTGCCGCTCGTCACGTCCCAGAGGCGGAATTCGGACGTGAGCCGTCCGTCGCCGCCGCGCACGACCCGGCCGACGGCGAGCGCGTCGGCGCGAATCTGGCGCCAGTCGGGAAAGCGCGGCAGCGCGTTGACGTCGCGCACCTGCTCGAGGAAGGAGGCGGGATCGAGGGGTTGGAACAGCCCCGAGCGCTCGAGGTCGGAGGCGACGACGCCGGAGATGTCCGCGGCGAGCTTGGGATCGTCGCCGAGAAAGGCGGGGATCGCGATCGGGATGGGGGCGATCGTGCCCTGACGCTGGGTGCCGCGCAGACCTCCCCCGCCACCGAGCGTAGCGCCGCCCGCGACACCGCCAGGGACGCCCCCGCTGGGGGCGCCGCCGCCCTGCGGGGGCGGCGCATCGTAGCCGCGCGCGCGCAGCTGGCCGTCGAGCCCCCCGCCTGGAGGCGGTCCCTTGTAGCTGTCATCGCCCTGCGCGCCGGCCGCGAGCGGGAGGACGCCTCCTGCGGTAAGAGCGACCGCCGCGAGAGTGGCCGCGACGCGGGCGGCCCGCAGCATACGTCTTGCCAATCTCATGGTTTGGTCCCGAGCCTGAACGCGATCATGCCTTGCGTCACATCATCTCCCGCGGGTCGAAATCCCAGATGATTGTTTTCCATGCGGCGTACTTGTCGGGGGGCAGCGTGAACGGGGAGCACCCTTTGACTGCGCGAATCGCCGCTTCGGCAGCGATTTGATACACCGACCCCGACTGCGGGTCCTCCACCGACGGCTCGCCGTCGAGCGAGCCATCCGCGTTCAATTGCCAGCGCAGCGTGACGACGGTGGTCTCGATGCCGCCGCCGCCGCCCGGGAGCTTCCAGCAGACTCTGAGCTGGGAGCTGATCAGGCCCTTCAAGAGATCCTGCTCGCGCACGGAGAGAACGCTGTCGGTGCCCTGGCTCGCGCCCGCCGTCGGCCCTTGAAAGTTCGTGTCGCGGGTCGGAGGCGTCGCCGACTGCGGCGCCCCGCGCTTGGTCGGGTCCTTGTCGAGGAGGGCGGCGAGCCGGTCGGCGGCCGATTTCTTCTTCGCCTCCGCCTTGCGCTTGGCCTCGGCGAGCTTCTTTTTCTCCTCTTCCTTTTTCTTCTTCTCCTCGGCTTTCTTCTTCTCCTCTTCTTTGCGTTTCTCTGCGGCCTTCTTGCGCTCTTCCTCTGCCGCCTGCTTCTGCTCCTCGATGCGCTTCAACTCCTCGGGCGTCGGCCCGGGGGGCGGGTCGGGCGGCAAGGCCGCGAGTTTCTCGGCGATCGGGTCGGACTTCGGCTCGGGCTTGGGCTCGGGCGGCGGCTCGGCGGGCTTGGCGGCCTCGGCGGGGACGGGAGGAGCCTCCTCGGGCGGCGTCGGGGCCTCGACCGGCTTCGGCTTCTCCGCTTCGAGCTTCGAGACGTTGGGCTTGGGCTCCTCCTTTGCTTTCGCCTCGAGCTCCTTGGCGGTCTCGCTTCCCTGCTTCAGACGCAAAAGCTCCGAGGGCGTGATGAGCGCCACCGTGATCGGCTCGGGCTCGGGCGGCTCGAGCTTCGGCGTCGCGAGCATGAGGAGATAAGCCCACGCGAGGAGGCCGCCATGCATCAGAAGCGAGATCAAGAGACTGAGTTGCACGGGGAACCCTTAGCCTCCTTCCTCCACCTCGGTGACGAGCGACACTTTTCTGAAACCGCCGGCGCTGATGCGGCCCATGACGCGCATCACCGTGCCGTAGTTTATACCTTTGTCGCCGCGCACGAAGACCTGCTCGTCGACACCGTTCTTGGCGATGGACTTGAGCTTGTCGGCGAGCTCGTTCAAGGGAACTGCCGTATCGCCGATAAAAATATCGCCGTTGGCGGCGACCGAGATCGTGAGCGGCTCCTTGTTGCTCTCGAGCTGCTTGCCCTTGGCTTGCGGCAGCTCGATCGGGACGCCGACCGTCAGCAAGGGCGCCGCGACCATGAAGATGATGAGCAGCACGAGCATCACGTCCACCATCGGCGTGACGTTGATCTCGTGCATCGGCGTGTGGCGCTTACCTCGTCCTCGGCGACGGCGCCCGCCGCTTCCCTGGCCTAGTTTGAGGCTCACGCCCATAGCTCGAACCTCGGACCCTCTGCCCCGCTAGCTGCGCACGTCGATCTGACGCGAGACGATCGCTGCGAATTCGTCCGCAAACGCTTCGAGCCGCTGACTGATCTGGGCCGAATCGGCAGAGAACTTATTGTAGAAGATCACCGCCGGGATTGCCGCCATGAGGCCGAGCGCGGTGGCGAACAGCGCTTCCGCAATGCCGGGCGCGACGACGGCCAGGTTGGTGTTCTTCGATACGGCGATGGCCTGGAAGCTCGTCATGATGCCCCACACCGTGCCGAACAGCCCGACGAACGGCGCCGTCGAGCCGACCGTCGCGAGGAAAAGGAGGCGGCGGTCGAGCCGCTCCATCTCGCGGCTGATGGTGACGTCCATCACCTTCTCGACGCGCAGCTGAATGCCCCCCAGCGCGCGGATATTGCCTTCGACCGAGCGCTTCCATTCGCGCATCGCCGCGACGAAAAGGGCCGCGATCGCAATTGTGCGCCCCCGCGCTAGCCCGTTGTAGAGCTCGTCGAGCGACTGACCCGACCAGAACGTCTGCTCGAACTTGTCGGCCTCGACGCGCGCACGGCGAAAGGCGAAGAGCTTTTCGAAGATGATGGCCCAGGACCAGATCGAGGCCACGAGCAGTCCCGCCATCACCACCTGGACGACCGGCGAGGCCGCTATGAACAGCTCGAGGAACGACACTCCGCCCGCGGCGGGCGCGATGGCAACTTGCGAAACGTCTCCCGGATTCATCTCTTCAACCGTCGTCTAGTGCGCCTCGAGCGGGCGAATGAGAGAGGAAACCGGCGCACGACCACCGTCGCCCCGCATCCCTCGCGAGGCCATTGCCCGCTTACACATGTGGTCCCCCGACGCATGTTGCCCCGCAATATGACGAAACGAGGGCTCATTGTCCCCCGGAAAAGCGCGAATTTTCGGGCATTTCGGGGCGTGCGCGGCGGTCCGCCACGGGGGTGCCCAAGGCGAGAGCGTTCAGCCTCATCCGCGGGCAAGCTCGACGAGGCCGCGCCAGCCGCCGGACGCCGGGTCATAGGCGAGGAGCTCTCCGGTCTCCATCTCATAAAGCCAGCCGTGGATGCCGACGCGGCCCTCGGCCACGCCTTTTGCGACACAAGCATAGGTCAGCAGATTGTCGAGCTGAAACTGGACGTGAGCCTTAATCGTCGCCTGGAGCCTTTCGGCGTCCGGCACGCGGGCCGCGGCGACGAGATCGTGGGCCGGGCGGGTATAGGCCACCCAGCGCCCGAGATGGGCCTCCGCGTCGGGCGGGATCGGCTCGGCGAGGGCCTGGATGCCGCCGCACCCCGAGTGCCCGCAGACGACGATGTCGTCGACGCCGAGGTGGCCGAGCGCATATTCGATTGCGGCGCCGACCGCGTCGTCGTCGGCGCCCGCCGGCGGCACGCAGTTGGCGATGTTCCTCACCTCGAACAGCTCGCCGGGGTCGGCGGAGGTGATCTGCGAAGGAACGACGCGGCTGTCCGAGCAGCCAATCCACAACAGGCGCGGTTTCTGCTTCCTGGTGGCGAGACTTTTGAAGAAAGCCTTGTCGCGCTCGAACTCGAGCCGGAACCGCTCGTGTCCTTCGACGGCGTCCTTGATGTCGAGGTCGACGCCGCGCTCGTCCTTCGTCGTTGTCATCTTGGTCCCCCTCAGTCCACCCTTCCCCGCCCGGCTATCTTCACGGCCCGGGCCTCTGTTGTCTACGCGGGAGTGGCGAGCGCGCTCGGCGTCACGACGGAGAGAAAGCCGTGCGCACCGCGGTCGAGAGCCGGAGCGGCTTGCCGGAGACGGCGACGAGCACCACCGTCACCTCGGCCTCGAACAGCGCCGTGCCGTCGCGCGCGATGGTCTGCAGCAGCTTGACGGACGCCCCGCCGAGCTCCTTCACCCGCGTCTCGACCTCGAGCACGTCGTCCATGCGCGCGGGCTTCAGGAAATCGCAGTTCATGCGGCGCACGACGAAGGCGGCGGGCTCGTGGCTCGCGGAGCCGTCGATGAGGCGGCGCGAATCGGTGCCGAGAAGCCGCAGGAAGTCGGTGCGCCCGCGCTCGCACCAGCGCACGAACGAGGCGTGGTAGGCGATGCCGCCCGCGTCCGTGTCCTCGAAATAGACGCGGACGGGGAGCACATGCCAGCGCCCCGTCGCATCGTCGACGATGCGCCCGGCAAGGTCGGGCCAGTCTCTTTGCTTGCTCGTCATGAGTGGCGAGAAGAGCCGATCGGGCGGCAATTGTCACGGGGGTGCGCCCAACCGGGCGCGGGCTTTACGCGATGGCACCAGCGTCGGGCGCTGCCACTTCGACGAGCACGATCTCGGGGGGCACGCCGAGACGGACGGGCAGCCCCGAGCAGCCGAGACCGCCGGAGACGATGAGGTTGCGCGCCTCCTCGACGATGTGGCCGTACAGGAAGCGTTGGCCGTAGCGCGACGGCACGATCGGCGCGAACCCAGCAATGCAAACCTGGCCGCCGTGGGTATGCCCGGCAATCGTCAGCGCGACGCGCTGAGGCACCTCGGGAAAGATATCGGGCTCGTGCGCCATCAGGATGACGGGCGCGTCGTCCGTGACCTTGGCGAGCGTGCCTGCGAGATCGTCGACCCCCTCGTAGTCGACCCTGCCCCCGCGCACGAAAGTTTCGTAGCGCTCGGGGCGCGGCCAGAACGCCCACTGGTCGCCGAGGCCGGCGATCCAAAGCGGCTGGCCCGCCTTTGCTAAGTCTCACGACATCGTTCTCGTGGACCGGGATTCCCGCCTCCTCGAGGGCGACGCGAGCCCTGACCGGACCGCCGCGGCGCTCCTGCACCTCGCGATCCTCCCACCAGTCATGGTTGCCGAGCACGGCATGGACGCCGAGGGGCGCCTTGAGATGCCCGAGCGCACGCGCCCAGTCGCGATGCGGGACGATCTTCGACAGGAGGCCCAAGCGATGGCCGGTGACGTAGTCGCCGAGCAACAGCACCGCGTCCGGCTCCTCCATGTTCGTACGATGGGCGATTTCCTCGATGCGCTCGGCCGGCATCCACGGCTCGCTGGCGTGAATGTCGGCGAGGACCGCGAGCTTCAAGCGAAGCCCCTGCGGCCAGCCCGGAGGCGAGACCCGGTAGCGGGTCACGGTAGTGCGCCATGGCTCGGCGACCGCATAGCCGCCGGACCCCACGGTCCCCGCCGCTCCCACGGCAAGGCCCTTCAGAAACTGACGCCGGGAAAACACGTAGCCCCTCGATCGCCGCTGGAACCCCAGACTTGTCCTACGGCAAGTCTAAGCAAGACTTGCGCCGGTTTATGGCAAACGATGCGACGAATTAACCTTGCCGCGAGGAGCTGCCCACGTCGGGGCCGCCGAAATCCTCCTCGTCGAGCAGCGGCAGCTCGGGCGCGGCGCTGCGCGCCGGACCCGAAAGCCCCAAGTGGCGATAGGCCTTGAGCGTCAGCACGCGCCCCCTCGGCGTGCGGCCGATGAAGCCTTGCTGCAGGAGGTAGGGCTCGACGATCTCCTCGAGCGCATCGCGCGGCTCGGAGAGCGCTGCGGCAAGCGTCTCGATGCCGACGGGGCCGCCGTCGTAGTTTCCGGCGATGCAACCGAGATAGCGGTGGTCCAGCGCGTCGAGGCCGGCGCTGTCCACCTCCAGGGCGGCGAGCGCCTTGTCGGCGACGGGGGCGTCGATGATTTTCGAACCGGCGACGGCAGCAAAATCGCGCACGCGCCTCAAGAGCCGCCCGGCGATGCGCGGCGTGCCGCGTGCGCGCCTTGCGATCTCGAGCGCGCCGTCGGGCGCGAGCGGGGCGCCGAGCACGCGCGCGCCGCGGACCACGACGCGCTCGAGCTCCTCGACGGTATAGAAGTTGAGGCGCATCGGAATCCCGAAGCGGTCGCGCAGCGGCGTCGTCAGAAGCCCGAGCCGCGTGGTCGCGCCGACGAGCGTGAATTTCGCGAGATCGATGCGCACCGAGCGCGCAGCGGGCCCCTCGCCGATGATGAGGTCGAGCTGAAAGTCCTCGAGGGCCGGGTAGAGAATTTCCTCCACGGCCGGGTTGAGCCGGTGGATCTCGTCGATGAAGAGAACGTCGCGCTCCTCGAGATTGGTGAGGAGGGCGGCGAGATCGCCGGCCTTGGAGATCACCGGGCCGGAGGTGGCGCGAAAGCCGACGCCGAGCTCTCTCGCAACGATCTGGGCTAGCGTCGTCTTGCCGAGACCCGGAGGGCCGGCGAGCAGCACGTGGTCGAGCGGGTCGCCGCGCGCCTTCGCCGCCTCGATGAACACCTTGAGGTTGGCGCGCGCCTGCTCCTGGCCGATGAACTCGGCCAGCGTCTTCGGGCGGATCGAGGCCTCGGCGGCATCGGTCTCTCGGTGCAGCGCTGTGACGAGCCTGTCGATCATGCTTTGTTCTTGGCCGTGTTCGGGGGCCCCGTCAAGGCGCGCCTAGCCGAAGAGGTGGGCCGTGTGGCCGGGGGCGGCAATGACGTGAGACGAGCCCGTCAAAACAGTCTCATCAGGAGATGGGCAATAAGCAGAAAGCCAATGGCGCGAATGCCGGCGGCCAGGCGTTCCTCAGACCCGGAGGACGGCGGCTCGAGCAGACACAGAAAGCCCCACCCCGCAAAGAAAAGCGAGACGGCGATCATGATGGTATGAAGGTCCCACTCCAAATGCACGTCAATCGTCCCTCATGGCAATCGGCGATCCGCTGGAATTATGGCAACTCGGATCATATCCCCCGGTCGTGATTTCACAGGTCGTGCCCAGCTTGCAATACCCCACTTGGAAATTCGAGCATTTGTCATTTTTGTCAGACGGCGAACTTTTTCTGCATGCCGGACTCGTCTCATCGTCGCCGTTTCTCGGCCTGCACTGCGTGCTCGAGCGCCTCGAGGAATCGCGAGCGGTCGCGGCGCGTGAAATCGGGATTGGACCCGCGGCTCTCTCCTGTCTCGCGCAAGTGGCGTGATAGGTCTCGCATCGCGAGCGCCATGCCGATGCCCTCGTCGCTGAAGGGTTTGCCCGCGGGACCGACGGCGCTCGCTCCCTTCTTGAGGCAGCGCGCCGCGAGCGGGATGTCGCCGGTGACGGCGATATCCCCTTTCTCGATGTGCTCTGCGATCCAGTCGTCGGCGGCGTCGGCGCCGTCGGCGACCACGACGCGACGAACGAGCGGGCTTTCAGGAAGCCGCATCCAGGCGTTGGCGACGAAATGGATGATGAGGCCATGCCGCTCCGCGACGCGCAGCGCCTCGTCCTTCACCGGACACGCATCGGCATCGACATAGATCTGCAACGGCCCCCTCCCCGGGACGGCCTCGATAGCGCTCCCGCATTGACTTGATAGCAAACGAATACTTCCGGCCGATGCGGCGATTGGGCACTCTCCCCCCACGAGGCCGGGCTGTTCCGCCCGGTCCCGCGCGGGCGTGCGCCGGAAAGCGGGCGCAAACCGCGCTAAAGAGGAGACGCCAATGTTGAATGGATCGGACACCACTCCGGCGCGGCGGCGCGACAACCCGGCCACAGGCGCGGGTCAGATCGTCGTCGTCTTTCAGGGGGGCGGCGCGCTCGGCGCCTATCAAGCGGGTGTCTACCACGCGCTGCACGAGGCGGGAATCGAGCCCGACTGGATCGTCGGCACCTCGATCGGCGCCATCAATGCCTCCCTCATCGCCGGCAACGAGTGGGAGCGGCGCCTCGACGTACTGCAGGAGTTCTGGCAGCGCATGGCGCACAAGTCGCTCTGGCACACGTGGGGCAGCCTGGCCGCGCCTCGCCCAGACGCTTTCCTACTGGAACACAATCTCCGCCGGCGTGCCGGGCTTCTTCGAGCCCAATCCTCTCGCGTTTCTGAACCCCAATTTCTCCCTCGGCGCGGACAACGCCGGCTACTACTCGACGGCACCGCTCGAGAAGACGCTGAGCGAGCTCGTCGACTTCTCGCTCATCAATCGCTGCAAGCCGCGGCTGACGGTCGGCGCGGCGCACGTGCGCACGAGCCAGATGCGCTACTTCGACAGCCGCGAGACCGAGATCGGCGCGCGCCACATCATGGCCTCGGGCGCGCTCCCTCCGGCCTTTCCGGCGGTGCGCATCGACGGCGAGCTCTATTGGGACGGGGGAATTCTCTCCAATACGCCGACCGAGGTCATCTTCGACGACAACCCGCGCCGCAACTCGCTCATCTTCGCGGTCCACATGTGGAACCCGGTCGGCAAAGAGCCCGACAGCATTCTCGACGTCCTGCACAGGCAGAAGGACATCCAGTATTCGAGCCGGGTCGCGGCCCATATCGTGCGCCAGCTTCAGAACCATCGCCTGCGCCACGTCATCAAGGAGCTCGCCGACCTCATTCCCGAGGACCTCCGCAAGACCGAGGCCGTGCGCGAGCTTGCGGCCTGGGGCTGCCTCACGCGCATGCACGTCGTACGCCTTCTCGCGCCGAGCCTCGACAACGAGGACCACACGAAGGACGTCGATTTCAGCCCGTCGGGCATTCGCCAACGCTGGGAGGCGGGCTATGCCGATACGCAGCGCGCCATCGAGCAGGCGGCGTGGCAGGGCGAGTTCGACCCTCTCGACGGCGTCATCCTCCACGATCCGCCGGGAGAGATGCCGGTGGAGCAGGTCGCGCAAAGCTCGATCGCTCCGGTGCCGCCCGCCCAGATAGATCTCGAAGAGAAGAGCCGAGCGTGACGGCGAGAGGAGCGGACGCCATGGCAGCACCACCGACATGCACCCGATCCGGGTCGAGACCAATCCCAGGCGCGTTCGCGTGCGCCTAGGCGGTCGCGTGATCGCGGACACGACGCGCGCGCTGACGTTGTTCGAGGCTTCCTATCCGGGCGTCCGCTACATTCCGCGCGCCGATGTCGACATGGGCCTCCTCGAGCGCTCCTGGCACACGACGACATGCCCGTACAAGGGGCTCGCGTCCTATTTCTCGATCGTCGTCGATGGGAAGCGAGCCGAGAACGCCATCTGGACCTACGAGAGCCCCAAGCCCGTCGCCGCCCCGATCAAGAACCACCTCGCCTTCGACCTACGGCATGTCGAGGTGATCGAGGACGCGGTAGCGTAGCCCTCCGTCACACCGTTCACACCACGTGCGTCCCTCTCAACGTCATCCCGGCGGAGGCCGGGACCCACGACACGTCTCCGCTGGGGTTTGGGTCGGCGGAGGAATGACGTTGCCATGTCGAGCATTCATTCACGAGGAGCACACGTGGAATCTTGCGTGGGTCCCGACCTGCGTCGGGATGACGGTGTGGGGAGGCGTCTGCTGCCGCTAGCTCACGCCGGCTCGAGGGCGCCGAGCACGGTCGGGATGAGCTCCGTCACCGTCGGGTGAATCATCACCGAGCGCTGGAGCGTCGTGTAGGGCGCGTTAGCGTACATGGCGGCCGTCACGCTCTGCACCGCCTCGTCGCCGCCGGTGCCGAGGATCGACGCGCCGAGGATCTTCTTCGTCTCGGCATCGACGACGACCTTCATGAAGCCCAGCGTCTCGCCCTTCTCGACCGCACGCCCGACGCGGCTCATCGGCCGCTTGCCGATCAGGAGCCTGTGCCCCGCCTTGCGCGCCTCGGCTTCCGTCATGCCGACGCGCCCCAGGGGAGGATCGGTGAAAAGCCCGTAGGTCGTGATGCGGTCGCTCGCGCGGCGCGGGTCCTGATCGAGCAGGTTCGCCGCGACGATCTCGAAATCGTTGTAGCTCGTGTGCGTGAAGGCGCCGCGGCCGTTGCAGTCGCCGAGCGCCCAGATCGAGGGAACGCTCGTGCGCAGGAAATCGTCGGTTCGGATGAAGCCGCGCTCGTCGACGGCGACGCCGGCGGCCTTAAGGCCGAGGTCGTCCGTGTTGGGCACGCGTCCGATGGCAAGCAAGAGGTGCGAGCCGGTGACCTCGATGTCGCCCTCAGCCGTTTCGAGGTGCGCGCGTATGTCGCCGCCACCATTTTCGAGGCTCTTGCACGTGGCGCCGGTGCGGATGTCGATATCCTCGCGGGCGAGAATATCCTTAATGGCCGCGGACACGTCCTCGTCCTCGCGCGCCACAAGGCGCGGGGCCGCCTCGATAACCGTGACCTCGGCACCGAAACGGCGGAAGATCTGGGCAAACTCGAGCCCGATGTAGCTGCCGCCGAGCACGATGAGGCGCGGCGGCACGGCCTCGAGGTCCATGACCGTCTCGTTCGTCAGGTAGTCGACCGTTTCGAGGCCGGGGATCGCTGGAACGATTGCCCGCCCACCGACGTTAATGAAGACCCTCTTTGCGGAAAGCCGCTCGGCCCCTATCTGCAGTTCGGTCGCTGAAAGAAAACGGGCGTGACCTTGGATTACCGTGCATCCCGGCATCGAACGAAGCCACGCCTCGACGTTGCGCGTGGCCGTTCCGGAGACGGCGTCCTTGCGCGCCTTGACGCGCTTCATGTCGACCCTCACCGGCCCGTCGATCACGACGCCGTACTCGGCGGCGCGCGCGGCGAGGCGCGCGGCATAGGCGCTCGCGACCAGTGTCTTGGTCGGCATGCACCCCGTATTGACGCAGGTGCCGCCGAAACGTCCGCGCTCGATGACCGCGATTTTGAAGCCGGCCTGCGACAGCCGGTTGGCGAGGGACGGGCCTGCCTGGCCGGTTCCGATGATGGCCGCGTCGTAGTGGGCGCTCATGCTCGATCTCTCCATGCGGCAGTCTCCCTTATCAACGCTGCCGGCACGGCAAAGTTTGCCGCAAAAGCTGATAGCTTTGAGGCATGGATTTGAGAGGCAAACGGTAGTCGCCTTGGCCCGTCCGATCGCTGATGGTTCGGGCGAGACGGCATCCGGCGGCGCGAATTGTACGTAACGGCCCCGACAGTCCTAGACGAGGATAGCGCACATGGCCCACCTCAAGCTCGTCCCCCCGCGCGATGAGACAGTCTCGCTCGAGGCTCTTGCGGCACGGCTCTTCGAAACGCGCCGCCTTTCGCTCGAGCTCGCCGAGCCGCTCTCGCCCGAGGACATGGTCGTCCAGGCGAGCGAGGAGGCGAGCCCCACGAAGTGGCACCTCGCGCACGTGACGTGGTTTTTCGAAACCTTCGTCCTCGCGAAATACCTCGAGGGCTACCGGGTCTTCGACGACACCTTCAACTACTGCTTCAACTCCTACTACGAGAGCCAGGGCGAGCGTCAGCCTCGGCCGAAGCGCGGCCTACTCACGCGCCCGTCCGTCGATCGCGTCCTCGCCTACCGCGCCCACGTCGACGAGGCGCTCGAGAAGCTTCTCTCGCGACAGGGGGCATTCGACGGCGAGATCGCACGCCTGATCGAGGTCGGCATTAACCACGAGCAGCAGCACCAGGAGCTGCTTCTCACCGACATTCTCGCCCTCTTCTCCGCGAACCCGCTGCGCCCCGCCTACCGTGCGCGCCGCAAGCGCCCCGAGCGCGCGCTCCCCGGTCCCGCGGGATGGATCTCCTTTGCCGGCGGCATCCGCAAGATCGGCCACGACGGGGCGGGCTTCGCCTGGGACAACGAGGCGCCGCGCCACGACGCGCTTCTCCCCGACTATCGCCTGGCCGATCGTCTCGTCACCAACGGCGAGTGGCTCGATTTCATGGCCGACGGCGCCTACCGCACCGCCTCGCTCTGGCTCGCCGACGGCTGGACCACGGTCAATCGCGACGGCTGGCGCGCGCCCCTCTACTGGGAGGAGCGCGACGGAGGCTGGCTGGAAATGACGCTCGAGGGGCTGGACGCGATCGACCGCGCGGCCCCCGTCGCGCATATCAGCTACTACGAGGCCGATGCGTTCGCGCGCTGGTCGAATGCGCGCCTCCCCACCGAGTTCGAGTGGGAGGCGGCCGCCGAAGGTCTGCCCGTCAAAGGCAACACGCTCGCGACCCGCGCGTTGCGGCCGCTCCCCGCCGAAGGCTCGGGGCGAGAGCGCCCGCGTCAGATGTTCGGCGACGTCTGGGAGTGGACCTCGAGCGCCTACCTCCCCTACCCCGGCTATCGCCCGCCTCAAGGCGCGCTCGGCGAGTACAACGGCAAGTTCATGGTGAGCCAGCAGGTCCTGCGCGGAGCCTCGTGCGCGACGCCCGAAGGCCACTCGCGGCCGACCTATCGCAACTTCTTCTATCCCCACCAGCGCTGGCAGTTCACCGGCCTGCGCCTCGCCGCGGAGGCTTAACGATGCGCACGACCTCGAATGCCGAGCTTCTCTCCGACCTCGCGGCCCTCCCCGAGAGCGAGCTTGCGCTCGCCGTGGTCGACGGCCTGTCGCGGCCGAAAAAGAGCCTCCCCTGCCGCTTCTTCTACGACGCGCGCGGCAGCGAGCTGTTCGAGGAGATCACCCGCCTTCCCGAGTACTATCCGACCCGCGTCGAGACCGGCATCCTCGGGGACAGCGGGCATGAGATCGTCGAGGGCATCGGCGATCGCGGCGTCCTCGTCGAGTTCGGCTCGGGCTCCAGCCGCAAGACCGAGATCCTGTTGCGCCGGTCGCCGCCGCGCGTCGCTTACGTTCCCGTCGACGTGTCGGAAAGCGCCCTCTCTGAAGCCTCGGCGCGCCTCGCGAGCCGCTTCCCCGGCCTCGACATCCGTCCGATCGTCGCCGATTTCTCGCGCCCCATCGCGCTCCCGGCCGACCTTGCGCGGCGGCCGAAGACCGGCTTTTTCCCGGGCTCGACGATCGGCAACCTGCCGCCGTCCGAGGCGGCAAGCCTGCTCCGCGCGTTCAAGGCCGTGCTCGCGCCCTTCGGTCGGCTCATCATCGGCATCGACCTCAAGAAGGATGCCCGCAGGCTGGTGCTCGCCTACAACGACGCGGCCGGCGTCACGGCGGCGTTCAATCTCAACCTGCTCCACCGCATCAATCGCGAGGTCGAGCACGCCTTCGATCTCTCCTCGTTCCGCCACGAGGCGATCTACGACCCGCGCCAAGGGCGCATCGAAATGCATCTCGTGAGCCGCGCCGATCAGTGCGTCACGATCTGCGGGCGCCGCTTCCGCTTCAGCGCCGGCGAGACGATCCACACCGAGAACTCCTACAAGTACACGGTCGGCGAGTTCCAGGACCTGGCCCGGTCCGCAGGCTGGATGCCGACGCGGGTTTGGACCGACGCCGAGCGCCTGTTCAGCGTCCACGAGCTCAGCTCGGAGTGAACGCGATTTTAAGAGGCTCTGTCAGAAGCTTCCGCCCGTTCAGCTTCGCACAAGTCCGGGCTGGCATTGAGACAAATGCTCGGGGTTTGCGTCGATCGGGGCTTCTTGCGGTAGGCGGACGATGGGCGAACGGGTTGGCCCCTCCATTCTGATCGTCGAAGACCGGCTGGTGATGCTCAAGATCATCCGTCGCCTCCTGGTCCAGCTCGGCTACTCCGACATCGACGATGCCTTGAACGGCCTCGGCGCGCTCGAGAAGGTGCGCTCCAAGCGCTACGACCTCATCCTCTCCGACTGGAACATGGACGGCATGACCGGGTTCGAGCTGCTCAAGGTGTTGCGCGCCGATCCCGAGACCGCCACCGTTCCCTTCGTGCTGATCACCGCCGAGGCCAAGCAGGAGAACATGCTGGCCGCCAAGGCGGCGGGGGCCAACGGCTACCTCTTGAAGCCGTTCAAGCTCGACATGCTTCAATCGACCATCAAGGCGGCGCTCGCCGCCGCGTGAGCCCGGACCCGTGCGCGCGCTTGCCAGGCTCGCTCGCGCCGATTACCGCTCTTCGCCACGCGTCTGGCCCCCGGAAACCATGCCGAGGATCAGTCGCGCCGGAGGCGGCGAGATTGGATCATGATGCCCGGACGGCCCGGCGGGCAGGTCCCGCCGCCGGGGGATCGGAACCCAAGGCATGGCGCACGCACTCGTCAATACGCTTCGCCTCGCGCGGGCGGGCGTCGTCCTCGCCCAGCACGGCGTGCGCTTCGTGCCGGCCGGGCAGAAGGTTCCGCTCGTCCTCCATCTCGCGCGTGCAGCAACTCTGCCCATCCGGATCCTTGCCTGGCCGTGGACGCGGAACGAGCCCGAGGAGACGCGCATCTCGGCGGCCCTCTCCCAGCTCGGACCGAGCTACATCAAGCTCGGCCAATTCCTCGCCACGCGCCCGGACATCGTGCCGAAGGACCTCGCCCACGACCTCCAGCACCTCCAGGACAAGCTGCCCCCGTTCTCGGACACCAAGGCGAAGGCCGCTGTCGAGGAGGCGCTCGGGGGACGGCTCGAGGACCACTTCGCCGAGTTCGGGCCGCCCGTCGCCGCCGCCTCGATCGCGCAGGTGCACGCCGCCACCACGATCGAGAACGGCCGCCCCCGCAAGGTTGCCGTCAAGATCCTGCGGCCGGGGATCGAACGCAGATTCAGGCGCGACCTCGACAGCTACTACTTCGCCGCGCGCCAGATCGAGCGCTTCCATTCCCCCTCGCGGCGCTTGCGGCCCGTCGCCGTCGTCCAGAGCCTCGCGCGCACGACCGAGCTCGAGATGGACCTGCGCCTCGAGGCGGCGGCCATCTCGGAGATGAGCGAGAACCTCAAGGCCGACGACGGCTTCGGCGTCCCGGAGGTGGACTGGCGGCGCACCGCCAAGCGCGTGCTGACGACGAGCTGGGTGGACGGCACGCCCGTCTCAGACCGCGAGCGCCTCAGGGCGGAAGGCCACGACCTGAAGCGCCTCGGCCTCGTCGTGCTGCGCACCTTTCTCTCGCACGCCATGCGCGACGGCTTCTTCCATGCCGACATGCACCAGGGCAACCTCTTCGTCGAGAAAAGCGGCCGCGTCGTCGCCGTCGACTTCGGCATCATGGGACGGCTCGGCCCCAAGGAGCGCCGGTTCCTCGCCGAGATCCTCCACGGCCTGATCACGCGCGACTACCGGCGCGCGGCGGAAGTGCACTACTGGGCCGGCTACGTGCCGCCCCATCATCCGGTCGAGGTGTTCGCGCAGGCGCTGCGCGCCATCGGCGAGCCGATCCACGGCCGCACGGCGGACGAGATCTCGATGGCCGACCTCCTGGGCCAGCTCTTCGCCTACACCGAAGTCTTCGACATGCAGACGCGCCCCGAGCTCATCCTCCTGCAGAAGAGCATGGTGATCGTCGAAGGCGTCGCGCGCCAGCTCGACCCGTCGCTCAACCTCTGGACCGCCGCCGAGCCGGTCGCGAAGGCGTGGATCGAGGAAAATCTAGGCCCCGTCGGACGCCTGCGGGAAGCGGGCGAGGGGGCGTCCACGATCGCCAAGATCCTCGCCGACGTTCCGGCGCTCTTCACGCAGGCCGAGCACGCGGCTGCCGGCTTGGCCGAGATGGCGCGCTCGGGCGTGAGGCTCGACGATGAAAC
Organism: uncultured Alphaproteobacteria bacterium; assembly: GCA_963699485.1. Lineage (GTDB taxonomy): Bacteria > Pseudomonadota > Alphaproteobacteria > Rhizobiales > Hyphomicrobiaceae > Hyphomicrobium_C. Next base: position 339,529 of record CAVOUC010000029.1, read on the forward strand.
GGTTCGCGAGCTCGCAGCCGAGAGGTCGCGCCGCGACCGCTGGAGCAGGGCCGCGCTCGTGCTCGGCGCGGTAAGCCTCGCGCTCATCGCGGCGCGATCGCTCGGCTGGCTTTGAACGCGGTTCTGGCTCGGGACGGGCATCTACGCCACGAAGGACCCGACTGACGCGAGCGCGGCCTGAGAAAAGCAGCGGGCGACCGGCACCATGCCGATCGCCCGCGCTTGGTTCGAGGGGCGTCTGCCCGCTCTTTACTTCTCGCACTTGAAATCGAGCTGGATCCACGGCGTGTCGAGCTTGCAGGTGCCGTTGGGGCCCTTCTTCAGGAACTTGCCGAGCGCTTCGGCAATATCGGCGCCCTCTTCGGCGGCGCCGTCCTCGGAGGAGGCGACCTCCTGCCCGGAATCGGCGGGCGCCGCCGCCTCAGGCGCAGGCGCGGGTGTCTCGCGGTCGGGGCAGCCGCCTTTGCAGGGGCGTCGGCCGCGGGAGCCTTCGGCTCGGTCGCCGCCGCCGTCTTGGTCCCGGTCGAAGCCGAGGCTGCCGCGCTCTTCTCAGCCGTCTCGGCGGGCTTCGCCGCCGGCGCCGCCGCCTGCGTCTCGCCGCAGCGCACGAGGTCCGCGGGCGCCTTCGTCCAGATCATGGTCTTGGAGAAGAACTTGGTGCCGGCGTAACCCTTGACGCGCAGCGTGCCGTTGTCGAGCGGCTTCAATTCCACGTCGTACTTCTTCTTCTTCTCGGGGCTGTAGATCCAGCCGTTGTCCCACAGGCCGTCGCCCGACGGCATGACGTCGCCGATGATCTTGCGCCCGCAGCCGTTGGCGTCGGCCGTGTCCTTGACCCACACGACGTGGCCGCACATGCCGGCGCCGCACGGCTTGATCTCGATCGCGCCGCGCCCCGTGTCGTTCATCCAGAACTCCGGTCGGATCGGAGGCGGCATTGGCCGCACCCGCTGCGAGCAGGAATGCCGCCGCTGCGACGGATCCCAGTACGGTTTTATTGAACGGCATCGCTGCCTCCTCGGTTGTGTTTGAAGCTCAAATGCGTCCGGGGCAAACGCGTTCCCGCCCCGGGCCGCAGGTCCTCACCTGGCCCTGTACTAGAATGAGGGAGAAGACCCGCCGGCCGCTGTTCCCGAGGTGACAGGGACGGGACTAGAGGATGAAATCGCCGCCCGTCAGCAGCTTGTGGCCGGTGAGCTCGATCTGGAAATCGGCCTTCCTGTCGCCGTTGACGTCGCCTTCGACGATCGTGTTGGCGCCGGCGAATTTGTAATGGAGCTGGCCCCCGACCCCGGAGAAGGCGCCCTTGCCGATGAACGTGAACTTCTGGTTGCCCGACCCGAGAACGGCGTCGATGGTCGAGAGGTCGATGTCGTCGATGGCGTGCTGAAAGTCCTTGATCAGGTCGCGGGTGGGAAGCGTCTTGCCCGTCTCGCTCAGCGCATTGAAGTCGAAGATGTCGCGCTGGCCTCCGCCCGTCATCGTATCGCGGCCCGCTCCGCCGACAAGCCGATCGAAGCCGAGGCCGCCGCTCAGTGCATCCTTGCCGGCGGCGCCGGCGAGCGCATCGTTGCCCCCGTTGCCGGCGAGCGTATCGTTGCCGCCGAGGCCGTTGAGGACATTTTTCTTCGCATTGCCGATGATCGTGTTGATGGCGCCATTGCCGAACCCGTTGACGGCAAAGGGTCCGATCAGAGTGAGATTTTCCACGTTCGCCGCGAGCGTCTTGGTTACTGTGCTCTTCACGGTGTCGATACCCTGGCCCGCGAGCTCGATGATCAAGTCGGCGCCGACGTCGGCGAAATAGGTGTCGTTGCCCGCGCCGCCGCTCATCGAGTCGATGCCGAGGCCGCCGTCGAGCACGTCATTGCCGTCGAGCCCATTGAGCGTGTTGGCGGCGCCGTCGCCGGTCAGACCGTCGCCGCTGCCGGTGCCGATGACATTGGATATGGCCGTGAGCGTGTCGGTCCCGACACCGGCGCCGGTTGCCGAGTGGGTGACGAGGTTGACGAGGACACCGCCACCGACAGCGGCGTAGCTCACCGTATCGATGCCGCCGTTGCCATCGATGGAGTTGTCGGCCAAATCACCCATGACGAACGTGTCGGCGTGAGCGCTGCCGGTCACGCTCTCGATGAAGAAAAGGTCATCGGTGCCAACGCCGTTGGCGTTGCCGATATCAATCGTGACGCCGCTCGTGCTCGCAGCGTAGCTTGCGCTGTCGGCGCCGCTGCCGCCATTCAAGGTACGCCCGATTGAGCCCGTGAGATTGAACGTGTCGTTGCCCGACCCGGTGGTGAAATGCTCGAAGCCCGTTAACGTGTCATTGCCGACGCCCGTCCCGGCGGCGGCGCCGTTGCCGGAGGCAGCGAGCGTCACCGTGACGGAATTCGTCGCGGCGGCGTAGCTGGCCGTGTCCGCCGTGCCCCCTTGCCCGTCCATGGTGTCGTTCTGGCTCGAGCCCGTGATCGTGTCGTTCCCCGTAGTGCCGGTGATCGAGAGGATATGGCTCGAGTTCCAGTTGGTGAACGTCCATCCCGCCGCCGAGAAGCTCGAGGCATTCACAACGGCGACCGTCTGGACTTCGGCCGCCTGAGCGAAGATGTCCAAGTTTGTGGGAAGCTGGCTGGCCTTGAAGGTGTCGGTGATCGCGTTGACGAGCTGGAGCTGCTCGATGCCGGAAATGGCGCTGGCCAGCGTAAAATCGATGTTACCGGTGAGCAGAAGTGCGTCGATGCCGCTCGAACCCGAGTCTATGATCTGCTCGCCGGCGGCGACGTCGCCGGGTGTGAACTGGTAACTATCTGAGCCGTCTCCGCCATCGAGGGCGTCGGCGCCGCTGCCAGCCGAAGATACTGTCCGCCTGGCTCGAGCCGATGATCGTGTCATTGCCGTTGGTGCCGAAGATGCGGACAAGATCAAAGCCGTCCGCCCCCCAGTCCGCGAAGGACCATCCATCGGCAGAGAAGCTCAAGCCGCTCATATTGATATTGACCGTCTGGAACACCGTGTCGACGCCGGTGACGAGCAAGTTCGACGGCGGCTGGGACGCATTGAAAGTCGCTGTTCCCGACCCTTCGAAGGTGAGCGCTTCGACGCCCAGAATGGTTGCGTCGCTGAAGTTGACGTTGCCGCCGGAGCCTATCAGGACCGTGTCGATGTCGCCGACACCGCCGCCCGTGTCGGTGATCTGCTCGCCGGTAACGACATCGTCGGTCGAGACGACGTAGGTGTCGCTGCCGTCGCCGCCATCCATCGTGTCGGCGCCGCCATAGCCCGTGATCCGGTCGTCGCCGGTCGAGCCGGTGATCGTGTCGGCGCCGACGAGCGCCTCGATAGCGAAGTCGGTGAAGAAGGCGCTGAAGTGGAGATCGGTTGGCGAGCTGAAGCTGTCTACCAGCGTCGTATAGCTGCTGTCCGTGTAGACACCGATGTCGGTATAGACGCCGGCCAGCGGATCGTCGGTTGTCATAGGTGAGGCCCGATCCCGTGACGCGGATGAAATAGCCCGCCACGTTCAGGAAGTCGTACGTCGTGGGCGTCGTCCTGGATTGGCGGTCGTCGAGCGCGCCGCCCAGAAATTGTCGGTGTTGAAACCAAAGCCGCCGAAAACAGTGAGGACGATGTTGGCCATGTTCTACTCCCCTTGGCCGGGCATGGCCGGCCAACCCACAGAGCAGGGCGGTTGGCGAAATTTGTTCGATCCGGCCTAGCCGCCTGCGCTTGCACATTAATTCAGAAATATGATTGTCCGTCGTCGGGCGAACATCGACGCGCGCAGTTTTTCCGCGCGAGTAGCCGGAATGCGCCACACGCGGGCCGTCCGCGCGCGCCAAGCCAACCCGCTCTAGGCCTTGGATCGGCGCCGGAGGACGGCGCGGCCCGCTAAAGGCTAAAGCCGGCGGTCAACACCTTGTTCGCATAGGTAAATATGTAGCGGAGCTGGCGGCTTGCGCCAGCCCCGGCCGGTTACCGAATGCGCCGTCCACAGCGCCGCTCAGTGCGCGAAAACCTGATACATGAAGTCCGCTGCAGTCAGGTTGGTGCCCGGATTCACGACGGCGACGCGCACGGCGGCATCGTCGAACGGCCCGCCGATCAGACCATCCTCGTCGAAGTAAACGACGCCGTGGACCTTGTCGTAGATGATGCGGTCGTTCGCATCGTGCGCTTTCGTGCCGACGAAGAACTCCGCCGCCGTCGCCGTGTGAGTGAAGTTGACGCCGTCGAAATTCACGAGCTTGAAGGTGTCGAAGGGAGCGCTGAAGTCGGTGATCCTGTCGAAATTGACGGCAGACGGCTTCGTGCTGAACACGAAGGTATCGAAACCGCCCCCGCCGGTCAGGACGTCTTTGGCGAGCCCGCCGTCGACCGTGTCGTTGCCGGCCGAGCCGTTGAGGCTGTCGATCCCTCCCTTGCCGTCGAGCTTGTCGTTGCCGAGCCCGCCGTTCAATGTATTGCGACCGTTGTTGCCGGTGATCGTGTTGGCAAGACCATTGCCGGTGCCGTTGATGTTTGCGGCCCCGAGCAGCGTCAGGTTCTCGAGGTGGGCGCCAAGCGGGCGCGACACCGTCGACTTCACGGTGTCGAGGCCCTGGTTCAAAAGCTCGATCGTCTTATCGAAAGGACTGTCGACGACGTAGGTGTCGTTGCCGGGGCCGCCCTGCATCGTGTCGCCGCCGCCGAGACCATTGAGCGTATCGGCGCCGCCGAGCCCTTGGATGAGGTCGGCGGCGGAGGTGCCGGCGGTAAGAATATCCGCTCCGTTGGTGCCTTTCAGGAGCGGCAGCTCGGCGACACCGTATGGCACGTCGCCCAAGTGCGCGTCACTTATCAGCGTGTGCCAGATGCCCTGGGATGAAGGTGACGACTCATGTTGGCGAAGTTACGTCGACGATCGATGGCGACGAAATCCTGATCCGGGAAGACAGCCTGGTTGTTCGGCAGAAAATCCGAGAACCCGACCGGCGCTCCGCTCGACCAGACACGGGTACCCTCGGTCGCCTGGTCGCTCAGGCCGATGAATATCCAAGTGTTTACCGTGCTCTGGCCGAGCGACGCGGCGGTCGTCTGCACGGTGTTGGCAAACGACGACGAAGACAAAAGACATTCTCAGCAGACGAGTTGACGGTGACAAGGTGTCCGCCGAGACCGACGGCCTCCGCTTCGTCCTGTGCCCACCATTTGCTTGCGTCTGGGTGGTCGAGAAGTAGGTACGTGTGGCCCTGGAAATAGGCCCGCTGAAGAACGGCCATCGTCATTTCTCCTCAGAACTCTCATAAGCCCGTCTTTGCAGCGGCCTTCGACGCGCCCTGAGGCCGGTCGCCGCAACACATGCGAATTTTCAAGAAGATCGGTTGAGTTGTGCTCAATTCTGAGATTTGGCCCGGGCAAAGTTCCGGGCAGAGGCAAGGAAAGGCAATGCTGTTATTGGCGGCGCTCGAAGCGAGGGCCGCTGTGAGAGACGCATACTTTGCGCATGCGACAGCGCTGCGTCAATCGGACAGTCCGTGCCCGCCTTTTTTCCGCAATACGAACCCGCACGAATTCGCCCGGCCCCTCACACGGCGCCGAGGCACCACGCCAAGATCGCCTTCTGCGCGTGGAGCCGGTTCTCCGCCTCGTCGAACACGACCGACTGCGGCCCCTCGAGGACGGCCGCCGTCACCTCGTTGCCGCGGTAGGCGGGAAGGCAGTGCATGAAGATCGCGCCTTTCGCGGCCTTGCCCATGAGCGCCTCGTCCACCGCGTAGGGCTTCAAGAGCTGCTTGCGTTTCGTCGCGTCCGTCTGGCCCATCGACACCCAGGTGTCGGTGACGACGCATTCGGCCCCGCGCACGGCCTCGGCCGGATCGGAGGTGATCGTGATGGAGGCCTTCTCGCGGCGCGCCCAGTCGATCACGTCCTTGGGGGGCCTGAGCTCGGCGGGCGTCGCGACGGCGAGCTCGAAGCCGAAGCGCTCTGCCGCATGCATCCACGACACGGCGACGTTGTTGCCGTCGCCGACCCAGGCCACGCGCCGGCCCTTGATGGGACCGAGCGCCTCCTCGAAGGTCATGATGTCGGCCATGATCTGGCACGGGTGCGACTTGTCGGTGAGGCCGTTGATGACGGGAACGGCCGAATGGCGGGCGAGCTCGATCAGCGTCTCGTGCTTGTTGGCGCGGATCATGATCGCCCCCGCATAGCGCGAGAGCACGCGCGCGGTATCGGCGATGCTCTCGCCGCGGCCGAGCTGCAGGTCGGTGTGGTTGAGGGCGATCGTCTGGCCGCCGAGCTGGCGCATGGCGACGTCGAAGGAGACGCGGGTCCTCGTCGACGGCTTCTCGAAGATGAGAATGAGCACGGTCCCCTCGGCGTGCTTGGGCCGGAAGCGGGCCGGCACGCGTTTGCCCGCCTTCTTGATCGCGTGGGCCGCGTCCATGATCCGGCGCAGCGTCTTGCCGTCGAGGGCGTCGATATCGAGAAAGTGACGAATGGTGCTTGCCTTGGCCATGGACGGCCGAGCTCCTTGGCGTGCGGGCAATTACGTTGCGGATTTCGCGAGCCGCTCGAAGGCGCGCGCGAGGCGCTCGACGCCGTCGCTGATCTCGGCGTCCTCGACGATGAGCGGCGGCAAGATGCGGATGACGTTCTCGGCCGCGCCGACGACGAGCAGCTTCTCGGCGGCCGCCGCCCTGATCGCGTCCGCCATCGGCCGCTTGAGCTTGAGCCCCATGAGCAGGCCCTCGCCCCGCACCTCCTCGACGATCGAGGGAAACCGGTCGCTCAAGCCCGCGAGGCCCTGCTTCAGGCGCAGAGACTTGGCGCGCACGGCATCGAGAAAGCCCGGAGCCAGCACGACGTCGAGGACCGCATTGGCGACCGCCATCGCGAGCGGGTTGCCGCCGAAGGTCGAGCCGTGGGTGCCTGCCGTCATGCCCTTTGCTGCCTCCGCGGTGGCCAGCACGGCGCCCACCGGAAATCCGCCGCCGAGCCCCTTGGCCGCGGCGAGAATGTCGGGCTCGATCCCGGCCCGCTCGTAGGCAAAGAGAGTGCCGGTGCGGCCGATCCCGGTCTGCACCTCGTCGAGCACCAGGAGCAGGCCGTGGCGGTCGGCGAGCGCACGCAGCGCGGCGAGGGCCGCGGGGGCGAGCACTCGCACGCCGCCCTCGCCCTGGATGGGCTCGACCAGGATCGCCGCCGTCTCGGGACCGATTGCCCGCTCCGCCGCCTCGACGTCGCCGAAGGCCACGTGATCGAAGCCCGCCATCTCCGGGCCGAAGCCTTCGAGGTACTTGGGATTGCCGGCGGCCGAGATGGTGGCGAGCGTGCGGCCGTGGAACGCGCCTTCGAACGTGACGATGCGCCAGCGCTCGGGCCGGCCCGACACATAGTGGTAGCGCCGTGCGGCCTTGATCGCGCCCTCGCAGGCTTCCGCGCCCGAGTTGCAGAAGAAAGCTCGCTCGGCGAACGTCGCCTGGGTCAGGCGCTCGGCAAGGCGCTCCTGCTCGGCAATTCGGTAAAGATTGGACGTGTGCCAGAGCTTCCCGGCCTGCTCGGTGAGCGCGGCGACGAGGTGAGGGTGCGCGTGGCCGAGGGCGGTGACCGCGACGCCGGCGCCGAAATCGAGGAAGCGCTCGCCCGCTTCAGTGACGAGCCAGGCGCCCTCGCCGCGCTCGAACACGAGATCCTGGCGCGCGTAGGTGCCCATGACCGCGGGCGAGGGGCCCGCTGCGGCTGGGAAGGGCGGCGATGGCGAGACAGGCAGGGGTTTGGACATCGCGCCCATCCCGCTCCCGAAAAATGAAAAAAAGCCGCCTTTCCGGCGGCCCGTCGGAGACTTGCTGATACGGCGAGGGCCCGTCCCTGTCAACGAAAGGGCCGCGAGACGCTTTACCATCGCCATGGGGCAGACCCCTTGTCTTCTTCCCCCTCTCCCCGCTCTTGCGGGGAGGGGCAACTACAAATCGCATTGCCGAATCGCCGCCCCTCACCCTAACCCTCTCGCCATGCCCAGGGGCATGGGGAGAGGGAATACCTGCACACATACAACGAAAGTTTCGGGTCTGACCCCGCCACTGCGCCGTGACGGCGATTGCGGGCGTCGAACCCGAAGGCCCGGACACTTTCTTCCCCTCTCCCCGTTCTTGCGGGGAGAGGGGTGGGGTGAGAGGCCAAGGGGCATGGGGAGAGGGAATACCCGAACGACAAGCCGCCACCATCTTGTCAGTGGGAATTTCGGGGACAGCTCCGTATACGGTCCGTGCTTCCGGGAGCCTGCTCGACCCGCTGTGGCGATAGCGCCACGTCTCCATCCCTTTGCCGCCCTGGAACGGCGACCTCGCTTGTAGATTAAAATCAAGTTGTTGTAGGTTTCCCTCGTCCGGCCACGAGATCTCGGGTTGCACAGTAGACCCAGATCATGCGTTGCGTGCCGGCCGCGCGTCAGGCTTGCGTTCGTACCGCTTTCCCATCCCACGACGCGCGCGCATTCAGTCCTGCGTCATCCCTTGTGAGCGTCAACGGCCGGTCCCTCGTCCCGGGAGCTTGCGTCGGCGTGCGTCTTGCGCGCCCGAAGCGCACTTCCCCGCGAGCGCCCGCCCGCCGGCGAAGTCGTGCCGTTGGCACGTGCTCGCCGCGCCTAGGCTTGAGGAGCGCCAAACTATGGCCTGGAACGATGAACGCGTCGATCTCTTGAAGAAGCTCTGGTCCGAGGGGTTGAGCGCGAGCCAGATCGCGGGACGCCTCGGCGGCGTCACGCGCAACGCCGTCATCGGCAAGGTGCACCGTCTCGGTCTTGCCGGTCGCGCGACCACCTCGCGCATGAAATCGCACCGCCCGCGCGCCCGCGCCGCCACTGCCAAGCGCATGGCGAAGTCGCGCTTCGCCACGCTCGGCAATCCGGCGCTGCGCGCCCTCTATCATCCCGAGGCGGAGCCCTTCGTGCCCTCCGTCGAGGAGCTCGTCATCCCGCTCGCCGAGAGAAAGTCGATCCAGACGTTGACCGAGTGCAGCTGCCGCTGGCCCATCGGCGATCCGCAGGCGGGCGACTTCCACTTCTGCGGCAAGAACAAGGTTCCGGGTCTTCCCTACTGCGAGTTTCACGCGCGCCGCGCCTTCCAGCCGCCCCAGCCGCGCCGGCGCGACCGGGAGATCGTCGAGCCGAGGACGCCCGCTATCGCGGCCCAGCCGCCGGTCCAGCGCAAGGAGCCGGCGGGCGCCTGACACACACCCACACGTTTACGGCGGCGGGGAAAGGCCGGGGGCTTCCGAGGGGGGATGCCTCCGGCCTTGTCGTTCGAGCCCCGCTACTTGCAGGCGAGCTGGCTCGAATGGCACTCGACCATGATGGTGCCGGGCTCGCAGGTGGTCTTCACCGGACCCTGCCCCTTGAGGCCCTTCCCCTCGATGATGTTCTGCAGGCCGTGGGTGGACATCACCACGGCAATGTCCTTGGTGAGGCCGTCGCCGACCGCGCCGAGCCGATGGCAGTCGCCGGCTTGGGCGCCGCCGAGCGCGAGCCCCTGCGCCAGGGCCGCGAGACAGGTCAGTCGAATAATCTGCATTTTCCCCTACTCAATGTTTGATCCACCGTCCCCTGGCCGGCACGCTAGGGGCCCGCGCCAGCCGCTTCAAGGCGGAGGCGCGCCCGGGGCGCGCATTTGCCGGCGATTGTTGCCGGCGCGTTTCCCCTCGCCTGCGGCTTGACGCTGGGTGATCCATGGTCTTTGTGGGCCCATGCTTACGCTCTCGCTCCTCCGCCACGCAAAATCGAGCTGGGACGAGCCCGGCCTCGACGACTACGCGCGCCCGCTCGCTCCGCGCGGCACCAAGGCCGCGACCGAAATCGGCAAGTACCTGCGCCGCGAGCACTTGCGCCCCGACCTCGTCCTCTGCTCGGGCGCGGTACGCACGCGGGCGACCCTCACGCTCGTGCTCGGCGGGCTCGGCTTCCCGCCCCCCGAGATCCGCTACGACGACGCCCTTTACCTCGGCACGTCCGCAGCCCTTCTCGAGGCGATCCGCAGGGCCGAGCCGAGCTACGCTCATGTGCTCGTGATCGGCCACAATCCGGGCCTCCATGCGCTGACCCTCGAGCTCATCGGCCAGGGCGCCCGCAAGGAGATCGCGGCGATCGCCACCAAGTTTCCGACGAGCGCGCTGGCCGTGCTCACGTTCGATGCTCCGTCGTGGGCCGAGGTCGCCGCCGCGACCGGCATGCTCGAGCGCTACGTCACGGCGAAGAGCCTCGCGTGACTTACGTCACGTGCGCGGGACGAGGCCGGTGAGCTTCCAGTCGCCGTCGACGAAGCCCATCTCGACCGTTAGGTCGGCCTTCCTCGCCGTGGGATCGCGGGCGATGCCCACGGCGACGCCGAGCGGTCCGTCGAGGCCGAACTCTTTGATGTTCTCGACGCCGTAGTGGGGCGCGGGCTTCGCGGCCTTGGCCTCCGTCGTCGCAGGCTCCTTCGCTTTCGGCTTCCCGAGGAGGCCGCCGAGACCCGAGGGATCGAGGCCGATCTTCTCGGCGAGCTTGCCCAAGGCATCCTTCGTCCCATCGCTGTCAGTCACCGAGACCTTTCCGCCGAGCAGCTCGCCCAGCGCGTCGCCCTCAGCCACGCGCTCGGCGGAGATGCGATCGATCGCCTCCTTGATGTCGGAGCCCTCGCCGTAGATGCGCACGATCGCCTCGGGCGTGACGACGGTGGCGAGAACGCCGTCGATGATGCGCGGCATGAGGCGCGCCTTGATCTCGTCGGTGAGCGTGCCCGCGGCAGGCCCCGCCTTCCTCAAACCCTCGGCGAGGAGCTTCTCGACCTTGACGGCGACGGCGGGGCGGAGGGAAGCGCGCAGGCTCGGAAAATCGACCTTGGCCGCGAGGCGGGCGGGATCGCGCGCCTCGAGCGCGGAGCGGATCTCGTAGCCCGAGTAGGCGGGCCAGAGGACGTAGAAGCCGAGCACGAAAAGGAGCGCAAGTCCGCCCAAGGATTTCATGGCACCCCATCCTGTCCTGCCGGCGCGGATCGCGGTTGATCGCGCGTTCAATTCCTAGCCGGGTTTTGCGGCGAGGTCACGGCCAAGGGGCGGGAGGCTAATGCTTGCAGGTGGCGAGCTGCTGGGTGCGCCTCTGGAGCTGAACTTTCCACTGGTCGGGACCGACGCTCGAGCACCAGGCGATGTGCGCCTTGAGGTCGCTGCTCCATTCGGGTCCCTTGAACCCGCACTTGCCCGCCTCGTTCTCCTTCTGCTGCTGGAGCGCGAGCTTGCCGTACACGTCGCAGTTGGCCTGGGCGTGTGCCGCCGGCGCGAAAGCTCCGCCTGCGAGCAGCGCGGCAAGCGCGAGCGCGCCACCCGTCCGATTGGTCAGCATCGTCCCTACCTCGTTTCGTCGTTCCGCCCGACAAGCGGGCGCGAGACGTTTCCCGTCTCGTCATGGCGCATACCCTAGCCGCCCGTCCATGAACTTCACCTGAATGTGGCCCAAGGCGGGCCTTCACATCAACCGGCTCGTAATTCGCCTGCCTTTCCAAGGGGAAGCCGGCGATGGTTTTGTCGCCGCCCGGTCCTCAAGTCCCGAGCGCGGCCAGGATCGCGTGCCTCGCCGCAAGCATCGAAGCGCTCCAGGGCGCCACGTTCGAGGCCACGAGGTTTGCTTGCGAGCGCAGGATCACGCCGTCGTCGAGCACCTTGAGACCGTTCGCCGCGAGCGTCGCCCCCGTCGTCGTGATGTCGACGATGAGGTCCGCTGTGCCCGCCGCCGGCGTCCCTTCCGTCGCCCCGAGACTTTCGACGATGCGGTAGTCGGCGACGCCCTTCGCCGCGAAGAAGGCGCGCGTGAGGTTCAGATACTTGGTCGCGACACGCACCGAGCGCCCGTGCGCGCGCCGGAACGGCACGGCGATCTCGTCGAGGTCGGCCATGGTGGTGACGTCGATCCAAGAGCGCGGCACGGCGACGACCACGTCGGCGCGCCCGTAGCCGAGCCTTTTCAGGAATGAGATGCGCGTCTCGGCGTCGGCGATCTGCTCGCGGATCAGGTCCTCCCCGGTGACGCCCATGTGCGCGCGCCCCGTCTTGAGATGGGCGGCAATCTCGGAGGCGGAGATGAAGGCCACCTCGACGCCGTCGAGGCCTTGGATCTCGCCGCGGTAGCCGCGCGCGTTCCCCGCCTTGCCGAGCGCGAGGCCGGCCGCGGCGAAGGTCCTGGCGGTCTCGTCCATGAGGCGCCCCTTCGACGGGACGGCGAGGATCAGGCGCTCAGACATCGCCCGTCTCCCATGGCCTGCTGCAATACAGATAACGCCGGTCGGTGCACCACCCCCGCCCCGTCCCTCCCCCATCGAGGGGGAGGGAGTGTGCTTGTGGCAAACGGCACGCGAGAATAGTCAGTCTGCTCTGCAAGCACTCCCGCGTATCACTATTCCCTCCCCCCTTGTGGGGGAGGGGAGGGGGGTGTGCACCACGTCTCTTCGAAGATGACGCTCACGGCGTGCCTCCGTTGACCGCGGCGAGGAGACGCTCGGTGTGAATGGCGGCCCCGACCGCCGGCACGTCGCGCGAAGCCCCGGCCGCCCGCACGAGGCCGTCGTAGCGTCCGCCGCCGGCCACGGGGCTCGACGGGCCGAGCGCCGGAACTACGACCTCGAACACGAAGCCCGTGTAGTACTCGAGCGTGCGGCCGAACTCGGCCGAGAACTCGGCACTGCCGAGCTCGACGCCCGCCGCCGTGAGAAGGCCGAGGCGCCGCTCGAACTGGGCCACGGCCGCCGCCATGCCGGGGCCGCGGTCGCCCACCTCGGCGACGATCGCGCCCACCGCCTCGAGCGCCGGGGCGCGAATGGCGAGATAGCGCTCGATGATGTCGCCGGTCGCGGGCGCGAGCGGCTCCGCCTCGGCATCGGCCGCCATCCAGCGCAGCCGCTCGGCGATCTCGGTCAGCGAGCGCACGCCGACATGCTCGATCCCCTCGCGCTCGAGATAGCTCGCGACCGTAATCTCCGCCTCGTCGGGACCGACGCCGGCAAGTGCGCCGATGAGATCCCTGACGCCGCCCTCGGCCGCGCCGCCCGGCGCCGACGACAAGCGTTTGATCTCGGCATCGAACGCCGTGCGGCGCCAGAAGCGATGCATCAGAAGCTGGCGCCAGCGCTCGGGCATCTCGAGGGAGCCGAGCAGCGCGCGAATGAGGCCGAGGTCGCCGATGCGCAGCTTGCCGCCCGTGAGGCCGGTCGCCGAGAGCGCATCGAGCACGATCGCGACCGTCTCGGCTTCCGCTCGCTCGCGCTCGCGGTCACCGAAGGATTCGATCCCCGCCTGGCGGAACTCGCGCGGGTGGGCACGGGTCGCGCCGAGCGGCTGATAGCGGAAGGCGGCGCCGTTGTAGCAGTACCTCGCGGGCGCGGCGCCGTCGGGGTGACGCTCGAGATAGAGCCGGCAGGCCGGCACCGTGAGATCGGGGCGCAGGCACAGCTCGTCGCCGCCGGCGTCGGTGAAGACGTAGGTGCGCGCGCGCAACTCCTCGCCGATCGCGTCGAGATAGACGGCGGCCGGCTGCAGGACGGCGGGCGCCACGGCCTCGTAGCCCTTGGCGATGAAGACCTGCATGATCCTCTGCGCCTGGGCTTCGAGCGCCTCGAACTGTATTGCGGTCTCAGCGGCCATTAAACGTAATGCCTATGGTCAGGCTGCGTGCAGCGAGAGGCTTGCACTCGGCCTCTGATTAGAAACGTCATCCCGACGAAGGTCGGGACCCACGCAAGGTTCTACTTGCTCTCTTGGTTAAAGTGGTTTCGACCCCTCCACGTATTGCCTCATCCCGCACAGACCTTTGCGGATACGTGTCGTGGATCCCGGCCTCCGCCGGGATGACGATTCTGGGTGGGCTAGTGGATCCTGCACAAATTTGTGCAGCGAGGTGGAGATCCAATTTGGGGTCATATCTCGACCGTCATCCATGATGGCGGGCGAGGATCTTGCGGACCTCGGCGACGAGGTCGGCTTCGGGCACGGTGACCTGCGCGGGGCGGGCTTCCTTCCATTCCCTGTTGTCCTTGATGGCGGCGGCGGCCTTCGCGCCTTCGATCAGGTCCTTGAGCGTGACTTCAGGCGGGATCTTGGCGCGCTCGTCCGAGCCCTGGATGACGACGCAAGGGGCCCCGCGCCGGTCGGCGTACTTCATCTGCGCCTTCATGCCCGAGGAGCCGAGGTACATCTCGGCGCGGATATTTGCATTGCGCAGCGTCTGCACGAGCTTCTGGGTTTCGGCGACGCGGTCGCGCTCCATGACGAGCACGACGACGGGACCGTCGGCCTGGGAGGACTTGCTCCGTCCAAGAGCAGAGAGCGCGGCGGCGAGCCGCGAGACGCCGATGGAGAAGCCGGTCGCGGGAACCTTCTCGCCGGTGAAGCGTGCGACGAGATCGTCGTAGCGCCCGCCGCCGCCGACCGAGCCGAAGCGGACGGGGCGGCCCTCGTCGTCCTTCACCTCGAACGTGAGCTCCGCCTCGAACACCGGGCCGGTGTAGTACTCGAGCCCGCGCACGACGGAGGAGTCTATGCGAATTCGGTCTTTGCCATAGCCGGCGGCTCGCACCAGATTCTCAATTTCATTAAGCTCCTCGAAGCCGTCGTTGTACGTCGGGTTGCCTTCGATCCGTCGATCCCAGTCTGAGGCCTTTTGCATTTCACCCGACGGCACCTCGAAGAATTCGGCTCATTCGTAATGATGGCGACTATGCGCTCGCACTGGTCGTCAGTTAGTCCTGCGCCTTTGGTGAAATCGCCGCTTTCGTCCTTGCGCCCCGGGCCAAGCAACTGGCGCACGCCATTTACGCCAAGACGGTCCAGCTTATCGACCGCTCGCATGACAATGAGGCGACGGCCCGCGTTTGCTTCCCCTTCTAGATCCGCCGCTTCCAATACGCCGTCGAGCATCTTTCGGCTGTTGACCTTGATCACGTAGTCGCCGCGCTTGATGCCGAGCGCCTCCATCGTGTCGGCGGCGAGCATGCACATCTCGGCATCCGCCGCGACGCTCTCGGCGCCGACGGTATCGGCATCGAACTGCATGAACTGGCGGAAGCGTCCCGGTCCCGGCTTCTCGTTGCGCCATACATTTCCAAACGCATAGCGGCGGAACGGCTTCGGCAGGCGCTGGAAATTCTCGGCGACATAGCGCGCGAGCGGCGCGGTCAGATCGTAGCGCAGAGCTCAGCCACGCCTCGTCCTCGTCGCTGGAACGAGAACACGCCCTCGTTGGGCCGGTCCTGGTCGGGGAGGAACTTGCCGAGCGCGTCCGTGTACTCGAAGGCCGGCGTCTCCAAGGGCTCGAACCCGTAGCGCTCGTAGACGGCGCGGATCTTCTCGATCATCGCCCACGTCTCGCGCAGCTCCGCGGCCTCGACGTCGCGCAGGCCCTTGGGCAGCCGCGCTTGCGGGCGCGACGGGGAGTTTTGCTTGCCCGCCTCCGGCAGGACCTGCTTGCCCGCCTCCGGCAGGACCTGTTTGCCCGCCTCCGGCAGGACGTCATCTTTATCCGGTTTGGTCATGAGCCGTGGAAAGTTGCTGATGCGCGTCACGGGGTTGCTTCGGGTGCCGCCTTATAGCGGATCGACCTCCCCCATGAAAGCCGCCCTCGCAATCTCCTTCCCCACGCCCCGCAGCGGGGGAGAGCTGGACCAGGGTGAGGGGCAGAAGACTGGCACTGCTGTCTGTGGCTGCCCCTCTACGCCCGTGCCGGAGGCATGGCTCCGCCATGACTCTCTCGCCCGCAAGCGGGGAGAGGCGGAGTCCGTCCGTCTCAATGGTGGCCGCGGAGGCGGGCGATGAGCGCCATGAAGCGCGGGCTCTGGCGCAAGCGGGCCTTGGCGCGCGCCGCGACCGCCCTCGGCACGCCCCTCCAGGTGAGCGGCGCCACGAGATCGAAGAGCGGGGTCTCGTCGGCCCCGAAGCGCTCTTTGAAGGGATAGCTGCCGATCCCCACGTCGAAGGCTCTGAGACCCCGCGCCACGAAATAGCGCATCGCCTCGACGATGATGAGGCGGCCGGGAGAGACGTGGCGCCAGCGCTCGCCGGCAGTCGCGATCCTGAGCAGGGTGAAAACGCCGTCGTGGAGCGACGCCGAGCAGCGTCGCGACCATCTCGCCGCGGCAGGAGAGGGTGAAGATGTGGGCGAAGCCCCCGCGCGTCCCCTGTGCGAGGAGCGTCGCGTAGAAGCGTGAGTACTCGGGCCTGTCGAGCGCATAGTCGCTGCCGAGCTCGCGGCGCCGCGCGCCCTGCTGGGCCTCGAGGGCGGCAAACGCGCGGCCGATCTCGTCGGTCGTTTCCGCGCGTCGAAACTCGACCGTCCCCTCCTTGGCCAGCACGCGGAGCGAGCGCTCGACCTCCTTGCGGTACTTGCGCCCGCACGAGCGGATGAAGTCCTCGACCGTGCCGGGCACGGCCATCACGTGACGCGATTGGCGCGCACGTTGCGCGAGACGCAGAATCGCGAGCGGATTGGGGCGCCCGGCAATGTCGGGCGGCATCTGCGTGAGATCGACGAGGTCGATGCCGTCGAGCGCCGAGAGGACCGCGGGCCAGAGCGCGGCGGCGCCCGCCGCATCGGTTGGCGCGGCCGGCCCGAGCACCGGCGCGCGATAGTCGGAAACGCCGAGATCGGCAAAGCGCGCGATCCTGAGATGCCCTTCGCGGACGACGACGAGGGGAAGGACGAGCGCGAGCTCGCCCGAGCGGGCGTCGTGCACGGCTATGCCGAGGGCTTGGCCCCCGAGCGACGGCAGGAGCACGTCGTAGAGCGGCGCGAGCCAGGCCGCCGTCTGAAATGCGGTCGCCGAGGTCTTGGGTCCCGCCACGAGCTCGAGCAGCCTCGCGGCGTTCTCAATACGCTCGGCGCGATAGAGCGGCACGCTCTCCGTCCGCTCTGAGGCTTGGTCGGCCGCCCGCGCCCGGCGTCCCGACACTGGCTCGGCGGCCATCATGGCTTAGCTACTCGGCGGCCTCTTGCAGATCGACGACGGCGCCGAGACGGCTCCGGTCGAGGCGGAACTCGACCGGGCGGCGGCCCTTGCGGTCGCGCCGAAGGAGACCGGCGCGGCGCACGCCGGCCTGGAGCGCCGCCTTGGCCCAGAACCCGGGTCCGCTCGTCGACCGGCTCGACGGCGCAATCCCGAGCTTGTCGCGCAGGATGCCGTTGGCGAGGTTCACGATCTGGCTGCGCCGGATCTCCTCCGTCCAATACTCGGTCGTCATCGACACGTTGAGGCTGTCGAGGTTCTCGACCTTGTGGGGCGCGTTGAGCGGCCAGTGCAGCATCTCGCCGCCCTCGATCTCGAATACGGTCGCGGCCTCGTCCCAGGCCGGGTCGTAGGGAACGTCGACCTCGACCTCGTAGAGGGCAATCCGCTCGAGCTGCTCGGGCATGAGGTAGGGGGCGCGGTTCGGATAGACGAAGACGCGCTTTCGTCCATGGATCTGCCACAGCGACTGGCCGGGAAGGTCCATGTGGTAATAGACCTGGGCCTTGGGCGAGGAGATGAGGATGCCCGAGGTCTGGTCGTAGGTCTCGTAGCCGGGGACGTTGGCGCGGATCTCGGCGAAGATCTCGCGCAGGACCTCGCCGTAGGCGCGATGGATCTTGCCGACGTTGCGCAGGTTGAGCCACATGCGCCCGCGCCGGATCGCCTCGATCACTTCGGTGCCCTTGAGCCCGCCGAGATCGCCCTCGCGCCACAGCCTGCGGTCCGACCCTTGCGGTCCCATCTCGACCAGGGAGTAGTGGGCGCGCGGGTAGCCGTCGATCAGCTCGGCGAGGGCAGCGAGCGAGAAGATCGGGTGGCGGTCGAGGCGGTGGGCAAGCCGCACGGGCTCCCGTGCCCACGCCCGGGTATCCTCGGGACGCCAATTGGTGAAGACCGGCTCTGACATGCGCTAACCCTCGGGCTCTGTTTATGCCGCCGAGCACGGGTTGATGGGACAAGCCGCCACGGCGCCAAGCTCATGGGCCGCGCCGGACGGGACTTTCGTCCCAACCCGGCGGACCCTCGCTTGCTCGCAGCAAGAGCGGTGCCAGTCGGTCTAGAGGGTCCGCGTTTCGGGCAATAAGCCCGCCCTAGCGTATCGTTAACGCTTGGCCCCTCACGCCTCCGGGCGCTGGCGCGGCCGCACGGGCGGATGGCCGAAGGGGCGAACGGGGGCGCTGTAGGTGCGGGCGGCCGGCACCGACACGATCTCCCGCTCCGGCCACCGCAAGGCCGTGAGCTGACCGCCGAAGCAGGCGCCCGTGTCGATGCAGAGCGTGTTGTTGACCCATTCCGGGGCTGGGACAGGCGTGTGACCGTAAACGATTGCCGTGCTCCCGGCGTACTCCGCCGCCCAGTGGTAGCGCACGGGAAGCCCGAACTCGTCGGTCTCCCCCGACGTCTCGCCATAGAGGCAGAAGCGGCGCACGTCGCCCGAGACCTTGCCCAGCATCTCCTCCTTGATGCCCGCGTGCGCGACCGCGAGCCGGCCGCCGTCGAGCCAAACATAGCTCGGTAGCGCTGCGAAGAACCGCTGCACGGCCGCGCGCAGCTCCGGGGCTTCCGCCTCGAACTGCTGGATCGTGCGGTCGAGCCCGTGGCTGATCCTCACCTGGCGCCCTTCGAGCCAGCGCACGAACTTCACGTCGTGGTTTCCCGGAACGGCGAGCGCCTGGCCGGCCTCAACCATCGCCATCGCGATCCGAAGCACGTCGGGCGAGGCGGGCCCCCGGTCGACGAAATCGCCAACGAAAACCACCGTCCGGCCGTTTGCCTCGCCGACCTCGGCCCGCCGCGATGCGCCCCGCCCCTCGAGCGTGACGGCGTAGCCGAGGCGGGCGAGCAGCTCGATCAACTCGCCCGCGCAGCCGTGAACGTCGCCGACGACGTCGAAAGGTCCCGTGAGCTCGCGCCGGTCGGGCACTAGTTTGATGATCGAGAAATTCGCCATTGTTCGCTGCCTAGCCCCGAGCGAATTTCTCGATCTAATCACGCCAGCAAGACTTATGATTCTAGTGTCCCTTTTGATTCCGAAGTTCGCTCGGGTGCCCAGCCGCAAACTCCGGCGAACTTCGGAATCGGCACGCTAGCGGTGTCTCGAGTGCTTGACCGTCATGGGGAAGATGGCGTCACGCCTCGATGAAATCCTCGATGCGCAGCTTCGGCTTCGGCACGTCGGTGACGAAGCGGGTCAAACCCTCGAGCCCGCGCGGCGGCGGACCGCCGTAGGCCCAGTCGAGAAGCTCGACGGTGTGCACGACGGGAATGTCGAGGCCGCCCGCGAGCTGCGTGATGCAGCCGATGTTGCCGGCCGCCACCACGTCCGCCTTGACCGAGCGGATGGCCTTGATCTTGCGCTCCCTGAGCTTGCCGGCGATGTCCGGCTCGAGAATGTTGTAGGTGCCCGCCGAGCCGCAGCAGATGTGCCCTTCCGGCACGTCGGCGACCGCAAAACCCGCCTGGCTCAGAAGCGCGCGCGGCCCGTCGTGGATGCGCTGGCCGTGCTGCAGCGAGCACGCCGAGTGGTAGGCGACGCGCAGCGACGACCAGCGGTCCGGCGCGCCGAGCCCGAACTCGTCGAGAAACTCGGCGACATCCTTGGCAAGGCCCGCGATCGTCGCCGCGCGCTCGGCATAGGCCGGGTCGTCCTTGAGCAGGTGGCCGTAGTCCTTGATCTGCGTGCCGCATCCAGACGCGTTGACGATGATGGCATCGACCGGAGCCTTGCCGATCTCTTTCGTCCAGGCATCGACGTTGCGCCGCGCATACCGGCGCGCGTCCTCCTCGCGCCCCAAATGGTGGACGAGCGCCCCGCAGCAGCCGGCGCCGTTCGAGACGACGACATCGACGCCGCGCCGGGCCAAGAGCCTGATCGTCGCGTCGTTGATGTCCGGCCTCAGCACCTGCTGGACGCAGCCCGTAGCGAGGATGACGCGCCCGCGGCGCTCGAGCCTGGTCACCGCGGTCCCCGGCCCTTCGTAGCGGGGCGAGGGCGGAAGAAACGTCAGCGGCGCGAGCTCGATCATCGTCGCGAGCTCCTTGAGGCCGAGGCGGCGCATCAGCGGAACGAAGCCTCGCGCGAGCGGAGCCGCCCTGAGCGCCAAGCGGAACCGCCCCGGAGACGGAATGAGAAAGGCAAGAACCCGGCGCAGAAAGCGATCCTTGAGGCTCCTCTGCCCGTTCTCCTCGATGTGGGTGCGTGCAAGGCCGACGAGATGCATGTAGTCGACGCCGCTCGGACAGGTCGTGGTGCACGAGAGGCAGGTGAGGCAGCGGTCGAGATGGAGCCGCACCTCGCGGCTCGGCGGCCGCCCGCCCTGGAACATGTTCATCATGAGGTAGATGCGCCCGCGCGGGGAATCGCGCTCGTCCCCCAGCACGACGTAGGTCGGGCACACGGCCGTGCACAGTCCGCAGTGCACGCACCGGCGCAGGATGCGGTCGGCCTCGGCGACGCGCGCATCCTCGAGCTGCTTCACGGTGAAATTCGTCTGCATCTGGTCTCACGGGTTGGCGAGGCGATATCTGCCCCGCGCGGCGCTCGGCTCATATCGTGGCGTACATGCGGCCGGGATTGAGGAGGTGGAGAGGATCGAAGACCTGCTTCAGCCCGCGCGTCAAGCGTTCGAGCGCAGGGACGATCGGCTGGAACACGTCGACCATCTGGCGCACGGTGGCGTCGGCGCGGATCAGCGTCGCATGTCCGCCGTGGGTCGCGACCGCGCGGCGGATATCGGCCGACCCGGCGTCGGCCGACTCGGGCGTCTCGAGCCAGACGAGGCCGCCTGACCAGTCGTAGAACGCTTCGACCGGCATGTGGCGCCGGATCGAGTTGACGAGCTTCGGCGCCATCTTCGGCGTCGTCGAGATTCGCCACAGATGGGAGGGCCCGGCCGCCATGACGGAGAGGCGGCGCATCTCGCCCCAGAACTCGAGCGAATTCTCGAGGTCGAGCTCCATCGGTGTCCCGTAGGCGACGAGCGCCTGGATGAGCTTCTCCTTGCGATAGGCGACGGAGCGCGTGAAGTTCTCGAGACGAAGCGCGGTCAAGGAGGTGCGCTCGGTTCTGAGCGCGGCATGATTTAAGCGCCGCACCAGCGACGCCGGGAGATGCACGGTGCCCGAGACCTCGAAGGGCAGGCCGAGCGCCGCGCTCATGAGCTCGACCGCGAGATCGTCGGTGAGCCCTGAAAAGACCAGCGTCGCGACGTCGTCGGGCAGCGGCAGAACCTTGAACGTCACTTCCGACAGCACGGCAAGGGTTCCCCAACTTCCGGCGAGGCCGCGCGCCACGTCGAGGCCGGTGACGTTCTTCATCACGCGCCCGCCCGACTTGAACAACTCGCCGCGTCCGTTCACTCCTTGGACGCCGAGGAGAAAGTCGCGCGCCGCGCCGGCCGCAATCCGCCTCGCCCCCGAAATGTTGGCGGCGAACACCGCGCCGATCGTCTGCAGTCCGGCGCTCATTCCGAGCGCAGGCGCGAGATCGATCGGCTCGAAGGGGAGCATCTGGCCGCGCGTTGCGAGCTCGACCTCGATCTGCGACACCGGCGTGCCGGCCCGCGCCGACATGACGAGCTCGGTCGGCTCGTAGAGGGATATGCCGCGCAAGCCGGTCGTCGTCAGAGCAACGGGGGCGGAAAGGGGTCTGCCCACGCCCCGCTTCGTCCCGGATCCAATGATCTCGACGGGAACCTGGCTCTCGACGAGAGCCGAGATCATGCTCTTCAGCTCCCACTCGGTGGCAGGCCTCAGGATGTCGCCCACGTCCGGTCTCCTCAAGCGGCCTCGGCCGCGCCCGCAGCGGACGGGATCGGGGGCGGCGTGCGCGCGCCGACCTCTGCCGCCTGCGCGTCGAGCGGAAACACCTTGCCGCGGTTCAAGAGCCAATCGGGATCGAACACGGACTTGATGCGCATCTGCAGAGCCAGGTCGCCGTCGGTGAACTGCGTGCGCATGAGATCGCGCTTCTCGATGCCGACCCCGTGCTCGCCCGAAAGACAGCCGCCGACCCCGACGCAGAGCTTCAAGATCTCGGCTCCGGCCGCTTCCGCCTTGGCGGATTCCGCCGGGTCGTTGGCGTCGTACATGACGAGCGGGTGCAGGTTGCCGTCGCCGGCGTGGAAGATGTTGGCGACCTTGAGGCCGTGGCGCGCGCAGATGTCGGCGATCTGCTCGAGCACGTAAGGGAGATGCGAGAGCGGGATCGTGCCGTCCATGCAGTAGTAGTCGGAAATGCGGCCGATGGCGCCGAACGCCGCCTTGCGACCTTTCCAGATCCTCGCGCTGTGCTCGGGCGAGGAGCTCGCGACGACGACCTTCGGCTTGAGCTCCTCGGCGATCATCGCGACGTAGGCGAGGCGGTCGGAGATCTCCTCCTCGGAGCCCTCGACCTCGACGATGAGCAGCGCCGCCACGTCGAGCGGATAGCCGGCCTTGGCGAACGCCTCGCACACCTCGATCGCGGGCCGGTCCATGAACTCGATCGCAACCGGAATTATTCCCGACGCGATAATGCGGGCCACGCAGATGCCGGCCTTGGCCGAGGAACTCGAAGCCGAGCAGCATCGGGCGAGCGCCCTCGGCGGCGCGCAGGATCCTCACCGTCACCTCCGTGACGACGCCGAGCTGACCCTCGGAGCCGACGAGGAGCGCCAGGAAGTCGTAGCCCTCCGGATCGAGATGGGTGCCGCCGAGCTCGACGATCTCCCCGTCCATCAGCACGACCTTCGCGCCGAGCACGTTGTTCGTCGTGACGCCGTACTTGAGGCAATGAGCGCCGCCCGAGTTCATGGCGACGTTGCCGCCGATCGTGCAGGCGATCTGGCTCGAGGGATCCGGCGCGTAGAAGAAGCCGGCCGCGCCGACCGCGTCCGAGATGGCAAGGTTGGTGATGCCGGCCTCGACGCGCGCCGTCCGGCTCTCGTAGTCGATTTCAAGAACGCGGTTCATTTTAGAGAGGCCGAGCACGATTGCGTCCTCGCTCGGCAACGCCCCGCCGCACAGCGACGTGCCGGCTCCCCGGGCCACGACCTTGATGCCGTTGGCCTTTGCGTACTTGAGAACCTCGGCTACCTGGTCCGTTGTACTCGGCAGGACCACAAGCAACGGAAGGCGCTTATAGGCCGTGAGCGCGTCGGTCTCGAACGCGCGTCGCCCTTCCTCGTCCGCTATCACAGAATTCTGCGCCGACGAGTGCTTCAATGCCGCGAACGATCTCGGCACGGCGCGCCATCACGGACCGGTCGGGGTCTTCCAACTCGATCACGGCATTAGCCTCGTCATCTTAACCCTTGGGCCCGCTTGCCCTCTCCGACCAAAGTCGGCGTTGTTATGATTGGAGTAGTGCAACTAATGTCCATCTTCAACGTCGGAAATAAACTCTCTCGCTCGTTGATTGTCTGCAGCGGGTCTTTCGTCGAAACTAGGAGGGCTTGATTGCGAAGAAGACACGGTCGTCATTGCCACTTTTGAATGTCGAGGCTCCTTCGTGACCACCATTAGCGATTTTGATATTTTTGCACGCGTGGCTAGAGCCGGCAACATGTCCGCGGCGGGACGGGAGATCGGCATCTCGCCAGCCGTCGTCTCGAAGCGAATCAGCCTGCTCGAGGAACGGCTCGGCGCCCGCCTGTTCCAGCGCACGACGCGCCAGCTCACCCTGACCGAGACCGGCGAAGGCTACTTCAAGCGCGTGCTCGAGATCCTGAAGCTCGTCGAGGAGGCGGACGAGTTCGTGAGCCAGCGCAACACGGGGCCGCGCGGCTCGCTCAAGATCACGGCGCCGACCTGCTTCAGCCGCTTCCACGTGGCCCCGCATCTAAGAGAGTTCGTCGCGCGCTATCCCCAGATCCAGCTCGACATGGTTCTGACCGACAATTTCGTCGACATCATCCGCGACGGGTTCGACGTCGCGATCCGCATCGGCGAATTGCCCGACTCCTCGCTCGTCGCGCGCAAGCTCGCGCCCGACACCCGCGTCATCTGCGCCGGGCCCGCCTACCTCGCCGCCGCCGGCACGCCCAAATCGCTCGACGACCTCGCCAAGCACAACTGCCTCTCGGCCGGAGCCCAGGACGTATGGCGCCTGGAAGGCCCCGAGGGCCTGCGCAACGTGCGCGTCAAAGGCAACATCCGCTCGAACTCGGCCGAGCTCGTGCGCGAAGCCCTCGTCGCCGGCCTCGGGCTCGGCCTGCGCAGCATTTGGGAGATCGGCCCGGAGCTCGAAAGCGGGGCCCTCAAGGCGGTGCTGCCGCAATACCGCGGCTCGTCGCATGTCGCGATCTACGCCGTCTACCCGAGCCGCGATTTCATGCCGACCAAAGTCAGCGCCTTCGTCGACTTTCTTGCCGAGAAGTACGGCGCCGAGCCCTATTGGGAGAGGCCCGCGCAGGCGACGAACGGCCGCAACGTCCTCGAGACCGGGCGTCGCTCCGCCCCGCTTGGCCGCAGCTCGGCCGCGCGCAAGGGCCGCCTCAGCGAGGTTCACTGAGCTGCCCCTGAACAAGACCGTCGCAGCCGGCGCGTTCCTCAAGTAGCTTCCAGGCTTTTCCAACTCTGTGGCCGGGAGCCTCGCCTTGGCGCCGCGTGTGGGCCTGTTCGTCACCTGCCTCGTCGACCTCGTACGGCCGTCGGTCGCATTCGCGGCAGCTCGCTTGCTCGAGGACGCGGGCTGCACGGTCGAAGTGCCGCGGCGACAGACCTGCTGCGGCCAGCCCGCCTACAATTCCGGCGCTCGCGAGGCGGCGCGCGCCCTCGCGATCAACACCATGCGGGCGTTCGAGGGATACGACTATGTCGTCGCCCCCTCGGGCTCGTGCGCGGCCATGCTCAAGATTCACTACCCGCGCCTCGTCGAGGGCGACGACACGCTGCGCAGCGAGGCCGCAGCCTTCGCCGCGCGCGTCCATGAGCTCTTCGATTTCCTCGTCAACGTCCGCAACGTCGGCGCCGTCCCCGGCCGCTATAGCGGACGCGTCGCCTACCATGACGCCTGCTCGGGATTGCGCGAGCTCGGCATCGCCGCCGAGCCGCGCCGCCTCCTCGCCCTCGTCGCCGGGCTCGAGCTGGTCGAGATCGAGAACCGCGAGAGCTGCTGCGGATTCGGCGGCCTCTTCTCGGTGAAATATCCGGCCATCTCCAACGCGCTCGTCGAGAAGAAGGCCGCGGCTATCGCCGCAGCGCGAGCGCCTCTCCTCGTCGGCGGCGACCTCGGCTGCCTCATGAACATCGCCGGCAAGCTCAGCCGATTGGGCTCGCCGATCCGCTGCCGTCACGCCGCCGAGGTGATCGCCGGCGAGCTCGGCACGCCGGAAATTGCCGCTGCGGAGAATCCATGACGGGCCGGCCCGAGCATTTCGTCGCCAATGCCGAGCGCGCGCTCGCCGATCCCGCGCTTGCCCGCGCGCTCGCTGCGCTTCCCGGCGGGCTAGTTGCCGGGCGCGCGGCCGCCAAGGCCGCCCTCCCCGAGTTCGAAGCGCTGCGCACCGCGGCACGCGACATCCGCGACCACACGCTGGCAAATCTCGACCTCTACCTCGAAGCGTTCGAGGCGAGCGCGCGCCGCGCCGGCACGAAGGTTCACTGGGCGCGAACCGCAGCGGAAGCTCGCGAGACGATCCTCGCCATCAGCCGCGAGGCCGAGGCGCGCCTCGTCGTCAAGGGCAAGTCGATGGTCTCCGAGGAGATCGGTCTCAACGCCCATCTCGCGGCCGCCGGCATCGAGGCGGTCGAAACGGACCTCGGCGAGTACGTGGTGCAGATCCGCGGCGAGGCCCCGAGCCACATCATCGCGCCGGCGATCCATGTGACCGAGGAAGAGATCGAGGCCGACTTCCGCCGCCGTCACGGAGAGCTCGACCCGGCGCGCGCGCTCGGCGAGCCCGCCGCTCTCGTGGCGGAAGCGCGTGCGGTGCTGCGCCAGAAGTTTCTCGACGCCGACGTCGGAATCACGGGCGCGAATTTTCTCATCGCCGAGACCGGGTCCGCCGTCGTCGTCACCAACGAAGGCAACGGCGACCTCACCGCGCTCATCCCGCGCGTCCACATCGTCCTTGCCTCCATAGAGAAGGTCGTGCCGACACTCGACGACGCCGCGACCTTGCTCCGCGTGCTGGCGCGCTCCGCGACCGGCCAGGACATCACAGCCTACACGACGCTTCTCACCGGTCCGCGCCGCGACGGCGATCGCGACGGACCGCGCGAGGCTCACGTCGTGCTCCTCGACAACGGGCGCTCGGCCCTTCTCGGCAGCGAGTTCCGCGAGGCGCTCCGCTGCATTCGCTGCGGGGCCTGCATGAACCATTGCCCGGTCTACAACGCGATCGGCGGACACGCCTACGGCTGGGTCTATCCGGGCCCGATCGGCGCCGTGCTGACGCCCGCCCTCCTCGGAATCCGCGTCGGCGCGCACCTCCCCAACGCCTCGACGTTCTGCGGGGCTTGCGAGGACGTGTGCCCGGTCAAGATTCCGCTGACGCGTCTCATGCGCCGCTGGCGCGAAGTCGAGGCGAGCGGCGGAGCTCAGCCGGCGGGGCTTCGATTGTCGCTCGCCACATGGGCTTTCGTCGCCAGGCGCCCTCGCCTCTATCACGCGCTCGCGCGAATTGCCGCTTACGTGCTGCGGCTCGCCGCCGGCCCTGAAGGACGGCTGCGGTCATTCCCTCTCGCGCAGAGCTGGACCCGCCACCGCGATCTTGCCGCGCCCGAGGGGCGCACGTTCCAGCAGCTCTGGCTTAAGTCGAAGAGGGGCGTGCCGCGATGAAGAGCCGCGACACGATTTTCGCCGACATTCGGGCCGGCCTCGGTGTTCGGCCCGCGCGCGAGAGCGCGCGGCGGGCGGCCTCGGAGCAGCGGCTCGACGAGCATCCGCGCCACCTCGTCCCGAGACTGGGGCAAGCGCCCAAGGACGCGCTTCCCGGCCGGTTCGCAAGCGCTCTCGAAGCGCACGGTGCAACGAGTGATCGAGATCGCCGGGCGGGGCGAGCTCCCGCGCGCGGTTTCCGGCTATCTCGCGGAGCATGGCCTTGCGCCGCGCCTCGCGACCGGCACCGAATCTCTCTTCACAGAGCTTCCTTGGGACGCGGCCGGTATCGAGCGCGGGATGTGGGACGCACTCCGCATATTCGAGGCATCCCTCTCGCGCGCGCTCGCCGGCGTGGCCGAGACGGGAACGCTACTTCTCGCCTCGGGCGCGGAAAACCCCACTTCGCTCGCCTTCCTCCCCGAGACGCACCTCGTCGCCGTCGCCCGCGGCGACATCGTCGGCTGCTACGAGGAGGCGTTCGAACGCGTACGCACCGCCTGCGGCGCGCGCCCGCTGCCGCGATCTCTCAATCTCGTCACCGGACCTTCGCGCACGGGCGACATCGGCGGACGCATCGTGACCGGTGCCCACGGACCGCGCCGTCTCGCCGTGATCATTTATGATGACGCGGAAAGAACGCGGGAGGATTGAGGCTCGGCCTTACCTCTGGGCGCGGCACTGCTGAAGGCAGCGCGTCAGCGCCGCATCGCAGCTCGGCGAGCCTTGAGTCGCACGCCGGCAAGCGTTCTCCTGAGCGTAGCATTGCGATGCGCAGTCTCCCGCGATCGCAGTGCCGGAAACGACGGCAACGAGCAGCGAGGCGAGAAGCGCCTTCGATACCGCCAGTCTGTTCCTCGTTGCGCTCACGTCCAGCTCCGCTATGCCATCCACGTTGACGATGCGACGAATCTCGTCCGCGATTCCGTCGTGTTGAGTTCTAGCCGGGATAGGATGAACGTCACCTGAACTGGCTCGTCAAGCTTGCAGCGTCAGAAGGCAAACTCCTCGAAGATATGGTCGATATTGCCGCGCCAAGACCCATGGAAGCGCTCGAGCAATTCGTCCGCCACCGTCTTGCCCGAGGCGACAAGCTCGGCCAGCGGCTCGATGTAGATGGTCTCGTCCTGGCTTTTCCAGCTGATCCGGCGGCGGTTTTTCAATCCCGAGCGGGCGATGCGCAGCGCCTCGCGGGCGATCTCCTGGACGGTCGTGTCGCGGAACCGCACCGCAAGCGCATCGCGCGGCACGCCGTTGCGCAGCGCCTGGCGCTCCTCGCTCGTCCACGACTTCACGAGATCCCAAGCGGCTGAGAGCGCCGTGTCGTCATAGAGGATCCCGACCCAGAACGCGGGCAGCGCGCAAATCCGCCGCCAGCGCCCGCCGTCGGCGCCGCGCATCTCGAGGAACCGCTTGAGCCGCACCTCGGGAAAGAGCGTGGTCAGATGATCGGACCAGTCGTCGAGCGTCGGGCGCTCGCCGGGCAGCGCGGCGAGCTTGCCGTCCAGAAAATCCTGAAACGAGGCGCCGGCGACATCGATGTAGCGCCCGCCGCGGTAGACGAAGTACATGGGCACGCCAAGCGCGTAGTCGACATAGCGCTCGTAGCCCATGCCGTCCTCGAACACGAACGGCAGCATGCCCGTGCGGTTGGGATCGGTGTCGCGCCAGACCTCGCTCCTCAGCGACTTGAAGCCGTTGGGCTTGCCCTCGCGGAAGGGCGAGGAGGCAAAGAGCGCGGTCGCGATCGGTTGCAAAGCCAGACCGACGCGCAGCTTCTTCACCATGTCGGCCTCGGAGGCGAAGTCGAGGTTCACCTGGATGGTCGCCGTCCGGTACATCATGTCGAGGCCGTAGCGGCCGACCTCGGGCATGTAGCGCGTCATGATCTTGTAGCGTTCCTTGGGCATGCGCGGCGTCTCGGCGAGCGTCCATTTGGGCGAGAAGCCCACGCCGAGAAATCCGATGCCGAGATCCTCGCCGACGTCGAGCACCTCGTTCAGATGCTCTTGCGTCTCGGCGGCCGTCTCGTGGAGGTCTGAGAGCGGCGCCCCCGACAGCTCGAATTGCCCGCCGGGCTCGAGGCTGATCGTGCCGCCGGGCTCGCCGGCCGGACGCTTGAGCGCGATGATGTTCGCCCCTTCGGTGATCGCCTCCCAGCCGTAGCGCTCGATCAGGCACTCCATGAGCGCGCGGATGCCCCGCTCGCCCTCGTAAGGCACCGGGCCGAGGGTGTCGGTGTGGAAGACGAACTTCTCGTGCTCGGTGCCGATCCGCCAGGCCTCTTTCGGCTTCTCGCCGTCGGCGATCCACGCGACGAGGTCGGCGCGCGAGCGCGCGACCCCGCTCGGGGCTCCATCCTGACGGGTCGACATTGAAGCGGGCCTCGGCGGTTAACGGGGCGCTGATCGAAGCGAGTTATGGCCGCGCCCGCTGGGCGGCACAAGGCTTGAAATCGGCGAACCGCGTACCGTCGCCGCCCTAGCGCGGCAGGCTCGCAAAGCAGGCGCGCGCCGGCGCCGGATCGTCGGGAATGATGTCCGACCCGAGGCAGGCTTCCATGCGCCGAACGTCGACCGAGCTCAAGTCGCCCCAGAGGCACATGACGAGGTTGAGCTGCCCGCCGTTGCGACATTCGCCGAGCTCGGCCACAAGGGCATCCGCGGTCTGGATGCGGTTCTGGGGCGGCTGCGTCATGGGAATGGGAACGTCGATTTCGGGCACGATGAGCGGCGAGTCCCAGGGCCGGTGCCGGCCGAGCATCTCTTCCGCCGCGCCCGGGGCGGCCAACGCCGCAAGACCGATCACGACCGCACCCCACCGAATGAGCTGGCGCATTTGCAATACCTCCGCCTCGGCGCTCCTCCGAGCGAGGAACGCCCACAAGCCACAACTCTTACCGCCAATCGCCTAAGACAGCGTTGACGAGGGCGAGGGCGGCGACCGCGGCGGTATCGGCGCGCAGAATCCGGGGTCCGAGAGAAATCGGTAAGGTAAACGGCTTGGAGCTGAGAGCTCTGCGCTCCTCGTCGTGGAAGCCGCCCTCGGGCCCGATCAGCACGGCCACCGGGCCGCGCTCGAGCTTGGCGAGTGCTTCGATCGGGCTCTCGACGGCCGCGCTTTCGTCGCAGACGATGAGCGGGCGAGCCGCGTCCCAGGCGTCGAGCACGGAGAGAAGCGGCTCGGGCGCGGCGATCTCGGGGAGGCGGAGAACGCCGCACTGCTCGGCCGCCTCGATCGCATGCGCCCGCATGCGCTCGAGGTTGACGCGCTCGGCAATCGTGTGGCGGGTGAGGATGGGACGCAGCTTGGCCGCGCCCATCTCGGTCGCCTTTTCCACCATGTAGTCGAGGCGCGCGCGCTTTAGGGGCGCGAAGAGATAGTCGAGGTCGGGTCCTCCCTCCTGCGCGCGCACACGCTCGACCGCCTCGAGCACGGCGCCGCGCTTTCCCGTCTCGGCAAGGCGCGCGCGCCATTCCCCGTCGCGGCCGTTGAAGAGGAGGATCTCGTCGCCGGCGGCGAGGCGCAGCACGTTGACGAGATAGTTCGCCTGCGCCGGCAGGCACGCGACGCGGGCGCCGGGCCCGAGCGGCGCCTCGACGAACAGGCGTTGGGCGGAGAAGTCGTGGATCGGCATCGCCCCTCAATATCCGAAGCCCCGCGCGGGTCCAACAGAGGTCGACGGGTTGCCCGCCGCGCCCGGTCCGACTAGGCTTCGCCAAGATGCGGGAAGGAATAATGACGGCTCCTCACCCAGGCTCGGAGGCCGACGGGCTCGGCGACGCTCCCGTCGCCGATGCGGCGCCCGGCAATCTCGTCGACCGCTACGCGCCCGAGGCGATCCGGCCCTACCTCAGGCTTGCACGCGTCGACCGGCCGATCGGAGCCTGGCTCCTGCTCTTTCCCTGCTGGTGGTCGCTCGCACTCGCCCACGTCTCGGAAGGCCACCCCTATCCGAGCCTCGTCTCGCTCGCCCTCTTCGCCGCGGGCGCCTTCATCATGCGGGGCGCCGGCTGCGCCTATAACGATTTTGTCGATCGCGACTTCGACGCGCGCGTTGCGCGCACCGCAAGCCGGCCCATCCCCTCGGGCCAGGTGACGCCGGAGAATGCGCTTCTCTTCGCGGGCGCCCTTTCGCTCGCGGGATTCTTTATTTTGATCTGGTTCAACCGCTTCACGATCCTGCTCGGCATCGCCTCGCTCGCCATCGTCGCCGTCTACCCGTATGCCAAGCGCCTCACCTACTGGCCCCAGGCGGTGCTCGGCCTCGCCTTCAACTGGGGCGCGCTCATGGGCTGGGCGTCGGTCAAGGGCTCGCTCGCGCTGCCGGCGATCCTCCTCTACCTCGGCGCCGTGCTGTGGACGATCGGCTACGACACCATCTACGCCCATCAGGACGCCGAGGACGATGCCATGCTGGGATTGAAGTCGACGGCGCTGACGTTCGGGCCGAACACGGCGAGCTGGGTCGGAGGGTTCTATCTCGGCGCCGTCGCGCTGTGGGTGGCCGCGGGCTATCTCGCCGGCACGCACCTCGTATTCTTCTTCGGGCTGGCGCTCGTCGCGCTCCAGCTCGCCTGGCAAGTCTCGACGCTCGACATCACCGACCCCAAGAATTGCCTGTTTCGATTTCGCTCGAACCGCGACGTCGGCGCGGCGATCTTCCTCGCCCTCGTCCTCGACATGCTGCTGTCGTGGTGGGCGGGCTTGAGCTGAGCCAGAGGCAAGGAAGGCGGGACTATTCCTTGCCTTCGACCTTCTCGTCCTCGGTCTCGCTCTTGAGCTCCTTGAGCTTGGCGAAGACACGCGCCTCCTCCTCCTGGGGCGTCTCCTCGCGCGCCGTCTCCGCTTCCTTCGGCTGGACGATCTCTGCCGTCGGCTTGAATCCTTCCTCGGGTTGCGGCGCCGTGGTCACCTCGGTCGGCAGCAGCGTGCCGGCCTTGATCGCCTCGCGCTCGGCCTCCTTGCGCTCGCGCTCGACGCGGCGCGCCGCCTTCTTCACCTCGGCGTCGAGGTCGATCTGCGAGCAGAGCCCGAGCGTCACCGGGTCCTGCGGCACGAGATTGGGCGAGTTCCAGTGCGTGCGGTCCTTGATCTGGGCAATGGTCGGCTTGGTGGTGCCGACGAGGCGCATGATCTGGCTGGTCTTGAGCTCGGGGTGATTGCGCAGGAGCCACAGGACAGCGTTCGGCCGGTCGTGGCGGCGCGAGACCGGCGTGTAGCGCGGCCCCTTCTTCGACACCGCTTCAGGCATCGCCACCTTGGGCTCGGAGATCTTGAGGTGGTGGGAGTGATCCTGCTCCGCCGCCTCGATCTCCTCGCGCGTGAGCTGGCCCGAGGTCATGGGATCGAGGCCCTTGATGCCCTGCGCCACGTCCCCGTCGGCGATGCCCTTGACCTCGAGCACGTGCAGGCCGCAGAACTCGGCGATCTGCTCGAAGGTGAGCGAGGTATTTTCCACGAGCCACACGGCGGTGGCTTTCGGCATCAGGGGTTTACGGTCGCTCATAGCGGCTCTTCTCCGGGCTTCGCGGGGCCGCCGCAAAGCCAATTTCGTGGGGCAACTTTGGGGATTGCGCCTTATAGCGCGAACGCGCCCAAGCCTGCAACACCTCGTTGCGCCGCCTCTATCCGGCGGCTAGTGTCCCGCCCGCCGCAATCAAAAAGGGCCGGAAAGAGAATGAGCGCACCGAAGATCACCTATTTCGAGGATTTGCAGGTCGGGCAGGAGGCGTCGCTGGCGACGACGGTCAAGGAGTCCGACATCGCCGCCTTCGCCGAAGTCTCGGGCGACAAGAACCCGGTGCACCTCGACGCCTCCTATGCCGCGACCACCATGTTCAAGGAGCGCATCGCCCACGGCATGCTGTCGGCGGCCTATATCTCGGCCGTGTTCGGTATGAAGCTTCCGGGCCCCGGCTCGGTCTACATTTCCCAGTCGCTCGCCTTCAAGGCGCCGGTGAAGATCGGCGACACCGTCACGACGACGGTGAAGCTGGTCGAGCTTGTGCCGGAAAAGAAGCGGGCGCGCTTCGAGACGGTGTGCTCGGTCGGCGGCAAGCCCGTGCTGACCGGGGAAGCGATGCTGATGGTGCCGGCCCGCCCTTCGTGATCTCACTGAGCGGCCGAGGACGTTTGTGACACCCTCCCCTTGACGGGGAGGGTCGCGCGAAGCGCGGGGCGATCGCAGCGCGATCTTTCCATGGCGTTGGATGGGACAGGATGCTCGTCGTTCAAGGCTATGACAGCGTTCCCACGGAGGCGCAGGGCGCGATCCTCGCCATCGGCAATTTCGACGGCGTGCACCGGGGCCATCAGGCGCTCATCGCCCACGCCGTCGAGGAAGCAAGACTGGCGCGCCGCCCCTCCGGCGCGCTTCTCTTCGAGCCCCACCCGCGCGAGTTCTTTCTCCCCGACGAGCCGCATTTCCGGCTGACGACGCCTTCCGACAAGCTTGCCCTCCTCGAAAAGCTCGGCATCGACCAGGCCATTGTCCTCCCTTTCAACAGGGCCCTCGCCGGCCTCGAGCCCGAGGCCTTCATCGCACGCGTGCTGGTCGGCGCCCTTCGCGTAGCCGGCGTCGTCATCGGCTACGACTTCTTCTTCGGCAAGGATCGCCGCGGCACGCCCGAGACCCTGCAGAGAGAAGGCGCCCGGCTCGGCTTCACCGTCACCGTCGTCGCGCCCGTCGCGGAAGCGGGCGAGGCGTTCTCCTCGAGCGCCATCCGCGCGCAGCTCGCCCAGGGCGACGTACGAGGGGCCGCTCACGGCCTCGGCCGGCCGTGGACCGTCAAGGGCCGCGTCATCGGCGGCGCCAAGCGCGGAACGCTGCTCGGCTTTCCGACTGCCAACATCGCGCTCTCGAAGGGCGCCGCGCTCGCCCACGGCATCTATGCGGTGCGCGTCGCGACGCCGGGAGGGAGCTTCGACGGGGCGGCCTATCTCGGCACGCGCCCGGTGTTCGACGACGGCGGCGCGCTGCTCGAGGTCTTCATTCTCGACTTTGCCGGCGACCTCTACGGTCAAGAGATCGAAATCGAGTTCATCGACTTCATTCGCGGCGACCGCAAGTTCGACAGCGTCGAGGCGCTAAAAGCGCAGATGGAGGCCGATTGCGCAGAAGCCCGCCGGCTGCTTGCCAACCCCGCGGCGCAGGGCATCGACCAGCGCCGCCCTTCAAGCTGAGAGGCCCTACATGCTCACACTTTATCATGCGCCGAACTCGCGCTCGGCAACCGCGCTCTACATGCTCCACGAGCTCGGCGAGCCGTTCGAGCTCGAAATCCTCGATCTCAAAAAGGGCGAGCACAAATCGGCGGACTACCTGGCGATCAACCCGATGGGCAAGGTGCCGGCGCTGAAGGACGGCCCCGCGCTCGTGACCGAGCTGCCGGCGATCCTCGTCTATCTCGCCGACAAGTACCCGCGGGCCGGGCTGGCGCCGGCGATCGATGCCCCCGAGCGGGGCCCCTATCTCAAATGGATGTTCTTCAACGGCAGCTGCCTCGAGCCCGCGGTCATGGACAAATTCATGCAGCGCGAGTCGCCGCCGTCCACGGCCGGGTGGGGAACCTTCGACGACGTCATCGGCACGCTTGCGGCGGGCCTCAAGCCGGGCCCGTGGCTGCTCGGGGAGAAATTCTCCGCCGCCGACGTGCTGATCGGCTCGGCGCTGCGCTACATGCTGGGCTTCAAGATCCTGCCGGAGCGGCCCGAATTCGCTGCCTACGTCGAGCGCCTGCAGGCCCGGCCCGCGTTCCAGAAGGCCCTCGCCGACGAAAAGGCGCGGGTGGGCGGCTGAACCTCTTTCCTCCCCCTAGAGGGGGTGGGACGTGGGGTCGGCCTTTGCTTCACGAAGGCTGTGTTGCTAGAACGCCCCTCTATCCAACGAGCGAATGACAATGGCGAAGGACAGCGGGGCAAAGGCGGGAGCCGTCGAGGCGGAGGGCGCGGAGCGCGACTGGAGCGAGACGCTGTTCCTGCCCAAGACCTCCTTCTCCATGAAGGCGGGCCTGCCCGAGCTCGAACCGAAGCTCATCGCCCGCTGGCGCGAGATCGGACTTTACCAGCAGCTGCGCACGCGCTCGCGCGGGCGCCCGAAGTTCGTGCTCCACGACGGGCCGCCCTACGCCAACGGCCACATCCACATCGGGCACGCGCTGAACAAGATCCTGAAGGACCTCGTCGTGAAGAGCCAGCAGATGCTGGGCCACGACAGCCCCTATGTGCCGGGCTGGGACTGCCACGGGCTCCCGATCGAGTGGAAGATCGAGGAGCAATACCGCGCCAAGGGCAGGAACAAGGACAAGGTGCCGGTCAACGAGTTCCGCCGCGAGTGCCGCGAGTTCGCCGAGAAGTGGCTCGGCGTGCAGCGCGAGGAGTTCCAGCGCTTGGGCGTGCTCGGCGACTGGGAGCGGCCCTATTCGACCATGTCATTCCGCGCGGAAGCCACGATCGCGCGCGAGCTCATGAAGTTTGCAAAGAGCGGGCTCCTCTATCGGGGCTCGAAGCCCGTCATGTGGTCGGTCGTCGAGAAGACGGCGCTCGCGGAAGCCGAGGTCGAGTACCAGGACACCACGAGCGACCAGATCTGGGTGAAGTTTCCGCGTGCGCGATTTCACGGCGCGCAATCCATTTACCGAGAGTGACAGGTGCAGCATCTCCAAGCGAGCCGGCGAAGGTTGCAAGGGAGCACGGAGGCAGCCGAAGGGTAAGCCTCGAACGTCGTTGATTTGGACAACAACGCCCTGGACTATCCCTGGCAACCGAGCGATCAGCTTCTCGTCGAAGATTGATTACGGCTTATACGAAGTAATTGCAGCGCCGGAAGGCAATTGGGCGAAGCCGGGAGACAAGCTCGTTCTTGCAGACGAGGCTTGCCGCGGAGGTTATGACAGTCAGCGAAGGTCTCCGACGTCTGAGCGATTAGGCGATTTGACGAGTGCTTGATCTTAAGCAGCATGCGTCTGCGCTCACCCCCTGCGTGGCAAGGGTTACACATTTGATGTCCCGCTCCTCGATGGCGATCACGTCACCGACGACACGGGCACGGGTTTCGTGCATACCGCGCCCGGACACGGCGCCGATGACTACAACATCTGGATCGCCAATCAGAAGGCGCTGCACGATCGCGGCATCGACACGACGATCCCCTTCACCGTCGATGCCGACGGCGTCTTCACCAAGGACGCGCCGGGCTTCGAGGGCAAGCGCGTGCTGACCGAGTCCGGCGACAAGGGCGACGCCAACGACGCCGTCATCAAGGCGCTGATCGAGGCCGGCGCCCTCATCGCGCGCGGGCGCTTGAAGCACCAGTACCCGCACTCCTGGCGCTCGAAGAAGCCGGTCATCTTCCGCAACACGCCGCAGTGGTTCATCGCCCTCGACAGGCCCGTCGACCTCGCGCTGCCCGACGCCGGGCCTGAGATCGCCCATCCCGCGGTCGCCCCTCATGCGCGCCACCATCACGGGCCGGGCGACTGGCCGACGCTGCGCCGGCTCGCGCTCGCCGAGATCCGCCAGACGGAGTGGGTGCCAGAGGCCGGCGAGAACCGCATCACCGGCATGATCGAGAACCGCCCCGATTGGGTGGTCTCGCGCCAGCGCGCCTGGGGCGTGCCGATCACGGTCTTCCGCAACACGGAGACCGACGCCGTCATCCCGGGTCCGGGTTATCCCGCCTCGAACGAGCTGTCGGCCCGCATCGTGCAGGCCTTCGCCGAGAAGGGCGCCGACGTGTGGTTCGACGCGGGCGCGAAGGAGCGCTTCCTCGCCGGGCTCGTGCCCGACAACGATCTCTCGAAGTGGGAGCAGGTCACCGACGTGCTCGACGTGTGGTTCGATTCCGGATCGACGCACGCCTTCACGCTCGAGGACCCCGAGCAATTCCCAACGCTCTCCGGCATCTTCCGCCGCCGCGACGGCGGGACCGACCGCATCATGTACCTCGAGGGCTCGGACCAGCACCGCGGCTGGTTCCACTCCTCGCTCCTCGAGAGCTGCGGCACGCGCGGGTTCGCCCCCTATGACGTAGTTTTGACCCACGGCTTCATCCTCGACGAGAAGGGCGAGGAGAAGATGTCGAAGTCGAAGGGCAACACGCTCTCGCCACAGGACGTGATGAAGACGTCGGGCGCCGACATCCTGCGCCTGTGGGTCGCCTCCGCCGATACCGTGAACGACATCCGCTTCGGGCCCGCGATCGTGCAGTCGGCGGTCGACGCCTACCGCAAGCTCAGAAACACGCTGCGCTGGATGCTCGGCGCCCTCGCCTACTTCGAGCCCGGCCATCGGGTGCCGCTCGCCGAGCTCCCCGAGCTCGAACGGCTCATGCTGCACGAGCTGGCCCTGCTCGATCTGGAGATCCGCGAGGCCTATCGTGCCTACGACTACCGCAAGGTCGTCGCGCGCTTGACCCACTTCATGAACACCGACCTCTCGGCGTTCTATTTCGACATCCGCAAGGACACGCTCTATTGCGAGCCCTACTCGAGCCTCAAGCGGCGCGCGGCCCTGACCGTCATCGACCAGATCTTCGGCTGCGTCACGACCTGGCTCGCGCCGATCCTCTCGTTTACGGCGGAGGAGGCCTGGCTCGCGCGCTACCCGTCCGAGCGCGACTCCGTCCACCTCCAATCCTTTGCGCACATTCCCGCCTCCTGGCGCGACGAGGCGCTCGCCGAGAAGTGGGATCAAGTGCGCGCGGTGCGCCGCGTCGTCACCGGCGCGCTCGAGCTCGAGCGGGCGGCGAAGCGCATCGGCTCCTCGCTCGAGGCGGCGCCCGAGATCTTCGTCACGCATTCGCTCTGCCATGAGGCCCTGCAGGAGGTGGACCTGGCCGAGGTGTGCATCACGAGCGCCGCGACGCTTCATTGCAAGCTCGCACCCGCCGAGGCCTTCACGCTCCCGGACGTGGACGGCGTCGGCGTCATCGCCCATCGCGCCGAGGGCAGGAAATGCGCCCGCTCCTGGCGCATCACCGCCGACGTGGGCACCGACCCCGAGTATCCCGACCTCTCGGCCCGCGACGCCGCGGCCGTCCGCGAGTGGGAGGCACGCAATCCGCGCCAAATTTGACGCATCACCTTCATCGCTACCGATCACAAGTCGATAGATGCGAGTGTCCGCTTTTTTGGAGCACGCAAGACCTAGGCCGCCTGCGACATCAACCACTAGAAGCGCCGTGCTGCGATTGCTCGCGGTCACTGGGGAGCGTAGACTTACAGGCTGTTCCCCTCATGGAGGGGGCAATGACCGATCCAAGTAGCCGCCGCAAGCTGGCCGCGATCTTGAGCGCGGACGTGGTCGGCTATTCGCGTCTGATGGCGGCTAACGGCCACCACCGTCGAGACCCTCAAGTCCTATCGCGCCATCATTGCCCGCCTCGTGGTGCGTCGCGGCGGTCGCGTGGTTAACGCGCCCGGCGATGCGCTCCTCGCCGAGTTCCCGAGTGCGGTCGAGGCGGTCCAGGCCGCCGTCGAGGTCCAGAAATCGCTCGAAGGACACAACATCGAGCTCGAGCCGGACCGGCGCATGCAGTTCCGCATCGGGGTCAACCTCGGCGATGTGATCGAGGACGCAGACGGGACGATTTATGGCGATGGGGTCAACATCGCCGCGCGCATGGAGGCCCTCGCGGAGGGCGGCGGTATCTGCATCTCCTCCACAGTCTACGATGCCGTCGAAGGCAAACTTTCTTTGGGTTTCGATTTTCTGGGCGAGCAGCAGGTCAAGAACATCGCGAAGCCGGTCCGCGTCTACCGAGTGCGCGCCGAGCCCAGGCTACCGTCGGCACCGCCTCGGTCGAAACGTCGCCTGCGATGGCAAATAACCCTACCGGCCTCGGCGCTGATCGTGGCTCTGGGTGCGCTCGCCGCATGGCATTATCGCCCCCTTTGGGTGCCGGCTCCCGAACAAGTGGCCGAGGACAAAGTGCTCGGGGTGCTCGAAGGTCCGGCGATCGCGGTCCTCCCTTTCGTCAACTTGAGTGGCGACCCGAAACAGGAATATTTCAGCGACGGGCTGACCGAGGACATCATGACCGAGTTGTCGCGGATGACGCGCGACCTGCGCGTGCTCGCACGCAACACGACCTTCCAATACAAGGGGAAGGCAGTGGACGTCATGAAGCTCGGACGCGAGCTCAACGTGCGCTACGTGCTCGAGGGCAGTGTACGGCGCGCCGGCGACGATCTCCGCGTCACGACGCAACTCATCGACGCAGAGACCGGCGCCCACATTTGGACGGAAAGGTTTGATCGCACGATGGCTGACGTCGTCCACGTCCAGGACGAGATCGTGAGCGAGATCGCCGCCAAGGTTGCGGGCGGCTATGGTGTCATCGAGAGGACGGAAGCCAAATCGACCTCACGCAAGAGCCCCGATGAAATCCAGGCCTATGACCTTATTCTGCGCGCGCGGGAGGCGATGCTGTCGGTGAATCCCGAGAGCTTCCGCTCGGCGAGAGAGTCGTTGCGCCAGGCGGTCGCCCTCGATCCATCGAACGCGCAGGCTCGCCGCGAGACGGCGTGGATTGCCCTGATGGGCTGGGTCTTCGGCTTCGATGAGACGCCAGCGCGACCACATGAGATTTTGGAGCAGGCAACCAAGGCGGTTCAGCTCGACCCCGCTGACGCACGCGCGCGGATGGTGCTCGCAGCCGCATACTTTTTCGACAAGCAGCTCGATCGGTTCGAGTATGAAGCGCAACAGGCGATGGCACTTGCCCCGTATGACGCCGAGATGCTGGCTATTCTCGCATGCATGATCGGCGCGACAGATCGGCAACGCGGGATGGCATTGGCGACTAAGGCGAACGCGCTCAACCCTGACGCCGCTTTCGGGTGGTATCATTCGACCATGTACACGGCCTATTACTTGAACGGCGATTACGGGCGCGCACTCGAGCTGGCAAGGCAGAACCCGGACCAATCGACGTCCACATATATTGAGAACATCCCGATCTACGGACAACTCGGCCGCAAACAAGAAGCGCTCGAAGAGTGGCGCAAGCTTCTCAAAGAAGAGCCAGGCGCGTCGGCTGAAAGCTTCGAGACCTGGTGGCGCATGTGGAACCTGCGCGAGGAGGACGTCGCCAAGCTGATGGATGGCGTCTACAAATCCGGTGTACTCGGGGCGGAGGCGAAGCCCGGCCAGTGAGCCGGCCCCCGGCCTTGCTTGGTCTGCTCCACTGCAATTGCTCGCTCGATTCGGTACCGGACCTGCGCTGGCTTGCTCCTGTCCTCAATCCCCCATAGAGGTTCGGGGATGACCACCCCGACCACATCCGCGTCCGCCGCCGCCTCCTGGCTATGGGGCCCCTACTCGCGCCTCGGCCTCGGCGTGGCTCTCGCCACCCTCGTCCTCGATCAGGCGAACAAGTGGTGGATGATCGAGGTCTACGACATCGCCGCCAAAGGGCGCGTCGCCGTCACTCCGTTCCTCGACCTCGTGTTTGTGAAGAACACCGGCATCAGCTACTCGATGTTCGACCAGTCGAGCATGGCCTGGCAGGCGGCACTCGCCGCCTTTGCTGCTCTCGCCTCGGCCGCACTGTGGGTGTGGCTATCGCGCAGCGCCCGCACGGCGATCATGGCCGTATCGCTGGGGCTCATCATCGGGGGGGCGATCGGCAACGCTATCGACCGGCTAAGGCTCGGCGGGGTCGCGGATTTCTATTCGCTGCACGCCTTCGGCTTCTATTGGTACGTATTCAATATTGCCGATGTCGCCATAGTTGCCGGGGTCCTCGGGCTGCTATATGACTCATTGTGGGCGAGTCGCAATGACGCCGCAAATCCGTTGTAGCCGAAGACCTTGCTGCAGCGGCCTTAACGACGGCGTTCGGAGGCGCAGGATGGGGAAGCCGGGGGTTAGCCGCAAGGCCCTGATCGCATTCGCGCTTGCCGGTTTGGCGGCCACCGTCGGCGGCTGCGCCATGGACGAGATCGAGTTCAACGGCGGGATCTTCAACGCCGTGGGTCTAGGCGGCACCCAGACGAAGGCCGCCGAGCCGAAGGTTGCGGCCCGCACCCCCCTCGTCCTTCCTCCGAACATGGAGCACCTCCCCCCGCCGGGTGAGGCGCCGGAAGCCGCCCAGAACGAGGTTGCGGCCATCGACGACCCCGACAAGAAGCTCGAGGTTAATCGGGCCGAGCTCGAGCGCCAGCAGGCCGAGTACTGCAAGGTAAACTACGAGATGGCGAAGGCGCACGGCGACGAGACCGGCGCCGATCTGGCCACCGGCCCGCTCGGGCCCTGCCGGGGCTCGGTCCTGACGGCAATCAAGAAATGGAACGAGAGCGAGCAATAAGCGCTCCCGGCCCTTCATCCTTTCTCAACCATCTTACGCCGCGGGCGAGCCCCGTGGAGGATGCCCTGCACGTCCCCCCGTTGCCCGCTTTTCAAGCGATGTGAACTGGTTGTCATTTGACAACGGAGCCTCGAATGCCGAGATCATGGAGCTTCGGCCGTTTGGGTACGATCCGTCGCGCCCGGACGTCCTCGAGAGCCAATCGTGGCTCGGCGCCTCGCCGCATGGAGAGAGACCTGCCTCCCGCGTGCGGCACGTTCGAGGATCCCATGACAAACTTTGCGGGCGCTTGGCGCCTATTCATCAGAGCCGTGGTCCTTCTCATGCTCGCATTCACTCCCGCCGCCGCCGAGACCGCCGATCGCGTCAGCCAATTCACGCTCTCGAACGGCCTCACCGTCGTGGTCATCCCCGACCATCGCGCCCCGGTCGTGACCCACATGGTCTGGTACAAGATCGGCGCCGCCGACGAGCCCAAGGGCAAGTCTGGCATCGCCCACTTCCTCGAGCACCTGATGTTCAAGTCGACCGACAAGATCCCGATGGGCGAGTTCTCCAAGATCGTCGCCCGGCTCGGCGGCCAGGACAACGCGTTTACCGGCCAGCGATGTCACGAGCTACTTCCAGCGCATCGCCAAGGACCGCTTGAAGACGGTGATGGAGATGGAGGCCGACCGCATGGTCGAACCTCCGCTCGACCGAGAAGGAGGTCCTGACCGAGCGCGACGTGATCCTCGAGGAGCGCCGCTCGCGCATCGAGAACAACCCGTCGGCGATCATGGACGAGCAGATGAACGCGGCGCTCTACTACTCGCATCCCTACGGCATTCCGGTGATCGGCTGGGAGCACGAGATGGCGCAGCTCACGCCCGAGGACGCGATGAGCTTCTACGGGCATTACTATGCCCCCAACAACGCCATCGTCGTCGTCGCCGGCGACGTGACGGCCGACGAGGTGCGCGCCCTTGCCGAGGAGACCTACGGCAAGGTGCCCGCCAA
This sequence comes from uncultured Alphaproteobacteria bacterium, assembly GCA_963699485.1. Lineage (GTDB taxonomy): Bacteria > Pseudomonadota > Alphaproteobacteria > Rhizobiales > Hyphomicrobiaceae > Hyphomicrobium_C. The sequence goes on from CAVOUC010000029.1 coordinate 381,641, forward strand.
TCCCCTCGTCTCCGCCACTCGGACCCGCCCCATGGACCCGCCGCCGCGCGCCGCGCGCCGCGTCGAGTACAAGGACCCGCGCGCGGGCAAGACCTCGCTCCATCGCGACTACGTCGTGCCGAGCTACACGACCGCCAAGCCCGGCGAGGCCGAGGCGCTCGACATCCTCGCCAAAATCGCCGCCGACGGCGCTACGAGCCGCCTCTACAAGAAGCTGGTCGTCGAGGACAAGGTGGCCTCCTCGGCCGGCGGCTCCTACATGGGCTCGGGCCTCGACTACGGCACCATCTCGCTCTACGCGGTCTCCGCCGACGGACCCGCCGTCGAGAAGATCGAGGCCGCGCTCGATGGCGTCCTCGACGAGATTCGCACCAACGGCGTCACTCAGGCCGAGCTCGACCGGGCCAAGTCGAGCCTCATCGCCGACTACGTCTACGAAAACGACAATCAGGCTTCCCTTGCGCGCCGCTACGGCTGGTCCCTCGCGATCGGCCGCACGGTCGAGCAGGTCGAGGCGTGGCCGGACGCGATCTCGAAGGTCACGCTCGACGACGTGAAGAAGGTCGCCGCGACCTACTTCGATCTCAAGCGCTCGGTGACGGGCGTGCTGCTCCCCGAGGCCGACAGCGGCGACGCGCGCGCCGAGCAGCCGGCTGCCAAGAACCGCTCCTGAGGCCTGATTGAGGACTGCCCCATGGAAAGCCTGAGCCGTGGTATCGTGCGCCTTGCCCGCATCGATATGGCCATATCGCTGGCGGTTCTCGCCCTGTTCCTGCTCGTCACCTTCGCGAAGCCAGCTCACGCCATGAAGATCCAAACCATCAAGAGTCCAGGCGGCATCGAAGCCTGGCTCGTCGAGGAGCACGCCAATCCGCTGATGGCGATGAAATTCGCCTTCGAGGGGGGCAACGCCCAGGACCCCGAGGGCAAGGACGGCGTCGCCAACTTCCTGACCGCCATGCTCGACGAGGGCGCCGGCGACATCCGCTCGAGCGAGTTCCAGGAGCGCATGGAAGAGATCGCCATGCGCATGAGCTACGAGGACAGCCGCGACGCCTTCTACGGCAACTTCGAGACGCTCACCGCCAACCGCGACAAGGCGGCTGAGCTCCTGCGGCTCGCGCTGACCAAGCCGCGCTTCGACCCGGACGCGGTCGAGCGCATCCGCCAGCAGCTTCTCGCCAATCTCGTCTACGCCGACCGCGATCCGGAGAAGGTCGCCGCCAAGGAGTGGTTCGCCACCGCCTTCGCCGGCCATTCCTACGGCCGCCCGGCCCAGGGCACCGAGGCCACCGTCGGCGCCATCATGCGCGACGACCTCGAGGCCTACCGGCACCGCGTGTTCGCCAAGTCGAACTTGAAGGTCGTGGCTGTCGGCGACATCACCCCCGACGAGCTCGGAAAACTGCTCGACACCGTTTTCGGCGACCTTCCGGAAAAGGCCGATCTCAGCCCCGTGCCGCAAACGGCGCCCGTCACCGGCGGCAAGGAGCAGCTGATCGAGATGAACATTCCCCAGTCGGTCGCGGTGTTCGGCTTGAACGCCATGCCGCGCAAGGACCCCGACTTCATGACGGCGTTCGTGCTCAATCAGCTCATCGGCGGCGGCGGCTTTGCCTCCCGCCTCATGGAGGAGGTGCGCGAGAAGCGCGGCCTCGCCTACTCCGTCTACAGCTACATCCAGCCGTTCCGTCATGCCTCGATCCTGACCGGCGGCGTCGCCTCAAAGAACGAGGTGATCGGCCAGTCGCTCGACGTCATCCGCGCCGAGCTCAGAGAGATTGCCGAGCACGGCCCGAAGCCCGACGAGTTCGAGAACGCGAAGAAGTACCTGACGGGGTCCTATGCGCTGCGCTTCGATACCAACGCCAAGATCGCAAGCCAGCTCTTGGGGCTCTTCGAGGACGATTTCGGCCCCGACTATGTCGAGAAGCGCAACAGCCTCATCGAGGCCATCACGCTGGACGACGCCAAGCGTGTCGCCAAGAGGCTCCTCGACAACGACAACCTCATCGTCACCATCGTCGGCAAGCCCGTCAGCGCGGCGGCGAGCAAGGGCTAGCGCTCAAGGTCCTCCAGCTTGGCTAGGGCCCGGAAACCGGCTACCCGTTCGCCGGAACTCCCGGACCGGCGAAGGGATTGATACGACTGCATGCCTCCTTACACGCAGACGATCGACGGGTGCCTCGCGGGCGCCATCGAAGCCCACGGGCTCAGCGAGGCCGAGCTAGCCCGCTGGCTCGACCGCGTCACCCCGGCGCTCGAGGCGCTGCGCGCGGACTATGCCGCCTCCCGCCTGCCTCTTCTGCGCATCCCCGAAGAGACCGCCGACCTCGACGCCGCCGAGGGCGCCCTCGCGCGTCTCTCCGAGGGCGCGGAGACCATCGTCTTTTTCGGCACCGGCGGCTCGGGGCTCGGCGGCCAGACGTTCGCCCAGCTCGCCGGCTGGAACATCTCGGGCGGCGGCGGGGTCTACGACCGCTCGCGCCCTCGGACTCGCTTCTTCGACAACCTCGATCCCCTGACCCTCGAGGGGGCGCTCAAGAAGATCAACCTCGCCACCACGCGCTTTGTCGCCATCTCGAAGTCGGGGGGCACGGCAGAGACGCTCGCCCAGGTGATCGCGACGCTCGCGGCGGTGAAGAGAGCGGGCCTCGAGGCGAAAATCCCCGAGCTTTTCCTCGGCATCACGGAGCCGGCCAAGCCCGGCACCAGGAACGGGCTCCGCGACCTTTTCGCGAGCCTCTCCATTCCGATGCTCGACCACCACACCGGGATCGGCGGGCGCTTCTCGTGCCTCACCAACGTCGGCCTGGTGCCGGCGATGGCCCGCGGGCTCGACGCCAGCGCCATCCGCAGCGGCGCCCGCGCCGTCGTCGAGGCGATGCTCCGAGCCAAGGACGCGCGCGACGTTCCTCCCGCCCTCGGCGCCGCCGTTCTCGTTGCGCTCGCCAAGGAGCGCGCCATACGCACGCTGGTGCTCATGCCCTATGCCGACCGGCTCGGCCGCTTCGCCGACTGGTGGGTCCAGCTCTGGGCCGAAAGCCTCGGCAAGGGCGGCGAAGGGACGAGCCCCGTTCCGGCCCTCGGTCCCGTCGACCAGCACAGCCAGCTCCAGCTCTTCATGGACGGGCCGCGCGAGATCGCGGTGACGCTCGTGCGCATCGCGACGGCGGGACAAGGCCCCACGCTCGATCCCGCAATGGCGGCCGTGGCCGGCCAATCGTTCATGGGCGGCAAAACGGTCGGCGACATCGTCGAAGCGCAAGCGCACGCCATCGCCGACGCCCTGGCGAAGGCCGGCCGCCCCGTGCGCACGTTCGACCTTCCCCGCCTCGACGAGCGCACGATCGGCGCGCTTCTCATGCACTTCATGCTCGAGACAATACTTGCCGGCCGGCTTCTCGGCGTCGATCCCTTCGACCAGCCCGCCGTCGAGCTCGCCAAAGTGCTGACAAGAGAGCGCCTGACTAATCGGCAAGCATGAAGATCGGTTGGCATGGTGGGAAACTTCCCGACTATGCCAATTTTCGCCGTGTGGGCGAAAAGGAGACCCCCAGATGGGAGAGGTGAAAGAGCTGGAGGAGCGCGTGCGCAAGCTGAACTCGAGCGAGCTTGCGGAGTTCCGCGCGTGGTTCATCGAGTTCGACAATCGCATCTGGGACGATGAAATCGCGAAAGATGCCGCGGCGGGCAAGCTCGATCAGTTGGTTGCGGACGCGCTGCACACCGCGACGCGGGCAAGGCGTTAGATAATACCTAACCGTCATGGCCGTGAAGACGGCCATCCACGCAAGCTTCCGCAAGTGCTACGTCAATTGACCTCACCATCGTATCCTCCGTGGCAGTGTGACGTGGATGGCCGCCTGCGCGGTCCATGACGACATAATGGCGTTGGCAGGTAAGATCAGACATTCGCATTCGCGAATGTGCATAGACGGTGCCCGGCCTTCAACGGGCCCAATACAGCTCCTAATCTGTGCCAATGCCGATTCGCCAGCTGAGCCCCGAGACGGTCAACCGCATCGCCGCGGGCGAGGTGATCGAGCGGCCGGCGAGCGTCGTCAAGGAGCTCACCGAGAACGCGATCGACGCGGGGGCGCGCGAGATCGAGATCGTGACCGCGGCCGGCGGCCTCTCTCTCATCCGCGTCACCGACGACGGGTCCGGCATGGGACCGGACGACCTCGCGCTCTCCGTCGAGCGCCACGCGACCTCGAAGCTTTCAAACGACGATCTCTCGGCGATTGCGACGCTGGGCTTCCGCGGCGAGGCGCTGCCCTCCATCGGCTCGATCGCGCGTCTCTGCGTCGGGTCGCGCGCGCGAGGCGCCCGTGACGGCTTCGAGATCGTCGTCGACCGCGGCACGAAGCACTCCTTGAAGCCCGCCGGCCTCAACCCCGGCACGCGCGTCGAGGTGCGCGACCTCTTCTCGGCGACGCCGGCGCGCTTGAAGTTCCTGAAGTCGGAGCGCACCGAGAACCAGGCGACCTCCGAGGTCGTGAAGCGCCTGGCCATGGCGCACCCCGAAATCGGCTTTTCGCTCACGACGGGGGAGCGCGCGGGCCTCGTGCTGCCGCCGGCCGACGCCTCGCCCGAGGGGCTGCTCCAGCGGCTGGGGCGCATCATGGGCCGCGAGTTCATGGCCGACGCTCTCCCCATCAGGGCCGAGCGCGACGGCGTGACGGTGACCGGCTTTGCCGGACTGCCGACGCTCAACCGCCCCGATCCCGGACAGCTCTACCTCTTCGTCAACGGGCGCCCGGTCAAGGACAAGCTCGTCGCCGGCGCCGTGCGCGCGGCCTACGGCGACCTCGTGCCTAAGGGCCGCTATCCGCTGCTCGCGCTCTTCGTCGACGTGCCGGCCGCCGACGTCGACGTCAACGTCCACCCGACGAAAGCCGAGGTGCGCTTCCGCGACGGCGCCCGCGTGCGCGCCCTTCTCATCGGCGCCGTGCGCCACGCGCTCGAGACGGCCGGGCATCTCTCGAGCGCAGAGGGCGGCGCGGCGACGCTCGAGACGCTGGCCCGGCGCACAGCAGGGCCTTCGCACACCGTCGGGTGGAGGGCGGGCGCGCAAATGTCGCCCGGTTTCGCCGAGGCGATGCAGGCTCCGTTCGAGGCAATTGCCGAGCCGTCCGTGGACTCGCGTGCCGGCGCCGAGCCGCCCGCGCCCGATCTCCTCGATCGCCCGCTCGGGGCGGCGCGCGCGCAGCTCCACGAAACCTATATCGTTGCGCAAACGCGAACCTCCGTCGTCATCGTCGACCAGCACGCGGCCCACGAGCGCATCGTCTACGAGCGCATGAAGCGGATGCTCGCCAACGGCGGCGTCGCGCGCCAGGCCCTCCTCATTCCCGCAATCGTCGATCTCACGGCCGACGAGGCGGCGGCGCTTGCCGAGAAGGCGGACGAGCTCGCCGAGCTCGGCCTCGCCCTCGAGGCCTTCGGGCCGGGCGCGGTCGCGGTGCGCGAGGTCCCGGCGCTCCTGGGCAACGGCGACATCGACGGCCTCGTGCGCGACCTCGCCGCCGAGATCATGGCCGAGGAGAGCGGCTCGGCCCTGCGCGACCGGCTCGAGGCGGTCTCTTCGCGCATGGCCTGCCACGGCAGCGTGCGTGCGGGGCGCCGCCTCACGGGCGAAGAAATGAACGCGCTGCTCCGCGAGATGGAGGCGACGCCCTTCTCCGGCCAGTGCAACCACGGCCGCCCCACCTACGTCGAATTGAAGCTCACCGACATCGAGCGCCTGTTCGGGCGGCGGTGAGGGTCCGCAAGATCCGCTTGGCGTCCAACTGGGCAATCGGACACAGAGGCCAGATAGCGGATGCCCCGATCGGCGCAGACTTGGCCGCTGGTCGTTATCACTTTGCCTGCCGGGCAGATGTAGACGTTGCGCCTCTTATCGAAGGTGAAGTCGGATCGCGAGAACGTGCCATCCTCGCGCGCGCTCATGTCCCACACCGGGATGTGCGGCGTGATCCGCTTGTCCTTGACCAGCCAGCCGAGGAAGCGGCCGGTGCCATAGGCCGTGTCAGCGGCGAGTTGCCTGGGCTTCAGGTTGAAGCACCTCTCGGTGCGATCGATCATGGTCTTAGTCGCCGCAACTTCGTCGTAGGTCCTGGCCGGCGTCGCCTCGACATCGACGATGACTGCGTTCTCGATGTCGATGAGATAGTTGAGCCCGTAGCCGAACAGCACGCGTTTGTTGGCCTTGGCCGTCCACGCCGATGAGGGGTCGGAGGGCGAGATCACCTTCGGGCTCTTGCGGTCAGGCTTGGGCGGCGGTTTTCCTCCCGAGCCATCGCCATCGTCCGAATCCGATGTCGCCTTCGCCTCGGCCTCTGCCTCGATCGCGGCGAGATACTCGGCCACGGCGCGCCGCTGGCGCTGCGCATCCGTCCAATCGAGTTCGTCGGGAGCCTTGCCGTGGTAACGGCTGGCATTGGCCTCGAGCACGCTCGCATCGACGGCGAAGCCCTCGCCCTTCACGAGACCGATGGCCATCGCTGACCAGACGACGCGCTCGAAGATGTGGCGCAGGATGTCGCTGTCGCGGAAGCGGCCCAACCGGTTGGCCGAGAACGTCGAGTGGTGCGGAACCGTCTGGTCGACATCGAGCTTGCAGAACCAGCGGTAGGCGAGGTGCAGCTCGACCTCTTGGCAGAGGCGCCGCTCGTGGCGGATGCCGTAGCAATAGCCCACGATGAGCATCCGGATCATGAGCTCGGGGTCGACCGAGGGGCGGCCGATGTCGCTGTAGTAGGGCGCGAGCTCCTTGTGCAGGTCGCGACGCGCCGGGCTGTTCGCCGAGGCGGGAGTGCTAAACCCGCCCAGCTTGGTCACCAATTTATGCCTCCCCCTTGCAGATCATCAGGCGCTGCGCAGTACACAGGTCTTCAATTGCTTGATCGAGCAATTCGATCTCCCGCTGAGATTGCGCGCGCCAGCGTAGGAGGTCATGCATCCACTCCCTGACGAGCAGCGGATTGGTGCCTACGATAGCGCATCGTTCCGATGAGCTTTTAGCCAGCAAATTGGTCGCAAACATCAGGGCGTGCGCTTTGTCTAATGCTTCCTTTTGTAGCTTGATCATCTAAAAGCCTCCTTTCCTTGGCCACCTCGGAGTAACCCCACCGCGCTCAAGGCACGATCGGCCGGGTTTTTCTGGACGTGAGGGCAAGCGTTGATGGCTCAGCAGAGTTTCTTGAAGTGCTCGACGCTCTTCGCCCCCGCCGCGCTGAGGTTATCGAAGGCGTCTCTCGTGAACTTTGTCGACAGCTCGAAGAGATCCTTCATCTGCTCGCTGCCGGAGACCAACTGCTGTTGCAAGTAGCGGGCCTGAAGCGAGACGATTTCTGGAATCGTCTTGGCCCGCGCGATGGCTTCGGCGGCATCGAATGCCGTTTCCGCATTGGCGACCGAATACTCGAAGGCCTTCGCGCCGATGGCCTTCGCACCGGCGTGCGTTGAGAGCATGACCTCCTCGAGAGCACGTGCAGTGTCGTCGGCGACCGCGCCGATATTCTTGTAGCTTTGGCACATCCTGACGACGGCTTGCTCGGCGAACGCTCGCATGGCTTCTGGAATGCGCGCCTCCTCTAAGGTGCTGAACATCTCGCGAGTGTAGCGGGTCGACTGCTCGTTCATTGTTTACTCCGCTTGGCTACAGCAGTGAGTTGGGCGAATGTGCGGGCTTGCGGCGTGTGTCGCTCGCTTGAGATTTTTGAACACCGGTCCTTAGCCCGCGGTTCGAGGGCACCTAAGAAGGTGTTCTACCGGCGGCCGGGCAGTTGATAGGACGGATCGAGCTACGGCGACAGATTCAGTTGATCCCAATTCCGAATAGAACAGATGGACCAAAGCGCGCACTCTACCGTTTCTCGCGGCGTCCGCTCCCAACTCCAGAACCGGAGGCTCTCAGGGGCCCTCGTCGATCGAGATCAGGCGCGTGATCTCGTCGGTCTTGAAGCCGATCGCGGACGGCTGGCGGACGCCCGGCAGGAACGCCACGTCGTAGAGCTCCCGCACCACGCCTTCGAGACGGACCCAGGCCACCGTGTCTCCGGAGTCGAGATCGACCATGATGAGGCCTGAGCGCGCCTCGACCCCCTTTGCGGCGAGAGCGCCGTCGAGCGCGAGCCCCTGAAACGTCCGGTTCTCGCGTGCGAGCGACAGCCCGACGACGGCGCAGCCGCCGGCAAAGGCGAGCCCGCGTGCGTAGCCCGGACAGAAGGCGACGGGCACGAAGCGGCGCGCCGCGACATCGACCCAGCCGAGCTCGCCGGTGCCCGAGTTGAGCAGCCACAGGCGGCCCTCGTGGAGCCGCGGCGAGTGGGGCATGGAGAGGCCGGAGCAGACAATCGCATTGCTCTCGACGTCGATGACGACGCCGCCGTCGGCGCGCTTGTCGCGCCATCCATCGGCCGCATCCGAGGCCGACACGGCGGTGACGTAGCGCGGGCGCCCGTCCTCGACCGCCATGCCGTTCAAGTGGCAGCGGTCCTCGGGCGCGAGCTTGGTGATGAAGGGCGGGCGCCATAAGCGGCTTGAAGCTCGCGCCGTCGCTCGCCGTGCCGAGGCAGGAGAAGATCGTATTGACGAACACCGGCCGGCCGGCGCCATCGAAGGCCACGTCGTGGATGTCGAGATCGCCGGTGATCCACGAGAGGCGCGGCACGTAGACGGCGTCCGACCCGTCCGCGGACTTGGCGCCCGGCGGCAGAAGGCTATCGAAGCGGTAGAGCTGGTAGTGGGTGGCGAGCAGGAGCGTGCGGGAGCTCCCGCTCACGCCGAGACCCATGCAGCGCGCGAAGGTGCGCTCGTGGACCCACTGCGTGCCGTCGGCCTTGAGGCCGAGGAAGAACACCTTGCCGGCCTGATAGGTCGTGAAGGCAAGCGAGCCGCCGGCGCGCGCGAGCCAGGAGGTAAAGCCGCGCGAGGTCGTGAGGGCGAAGGTTTCAGGGGGGCGGGCGATGGGGACGCTCATGACCGGCGGCGCTGCGAAGTCTCTCGATCGCTATTGACGCTATGGGCTGCCAATGGGCAACGAAATTCGAACGGCATCGACTGCATCGACTGTGATTGGGTCCCGTGCATGGCGCGGCCGCGACAGGCGTGGCAATCTGCTGACCGGCACTTGATCCGGAGCCTGGGGATGAGCGGGCGCGGCACCGTCGACGTGGTCGAGGGCGACATCACCCGCGTCGCCGCGGACGCGATCGTCAATGCGGCCAATGCTGAGCTTGCCGCGGGCGGCGGTGTGTGCGGGGCAATCTTTCGCGCCGCGGGCGCGGCGGAGCTTAGCCGTGCGTGCCGCGCGATCGGCGGCTGCCCGACGGGATCGGCCGTCATCACGCCCGCGTTCTCGATTTCGACGGCGCGCTACATCATCCACGCCGTCGGCCCGGTCTACAGCCACTATAGCGCTGCGGAAGCGCGCCGATTGCTGCGCTCGGCCTACGAAACGGCGGTAGCACTCGCCGTCGAGAACGGCTGCGCGAGCCTGGCGTTCCCCGCGATCAGCACCGGGATCTACGGCTATCCGCTCGAGGACGCCTGCCGCGAGGCGGTCGACGTGTGCCGGGCGGAGGCGCAGCGGACCGGCCTAGAAATCAAGCTCGTCGCCTTCGATTCCGCGACGGCCGGCTGCCTGCGCCGCCATCTCGAGCCTCCCGCAGCGTGACCTTTTTGTGGCGAGCCGCCTCGCCCGGAGTTCGCCCAGGACATCGGCTAAGTCTCGGCGCCCGAGACCCGGGTCTCGGGCCACCTGCGCCCGCAAGCACCCCCAGTGTGGTTTTGACGTTACGCCGCACACCCTCCGCCTCGCGCGGCCGGCATCGGCGATTGCGCCCGGCACCTTCCGACTCTAGGGCTTGCACTCATGTTGGACCTCATTCGGCTCGTCGTCATGCTCCAGCGGTTGTATCCCCGCTGGCGCGGCGGGTCGGCCCAAATATATGCCGTCCAGGAGAAGCGCCTGCGTGCCCTCCTCGCGCATGCAGCCAAGGCATCTCCGTTCTACCGGCGCCGGCTCGCCGGGATCGATCTCGCGCAGCGTCCCGAGGAACCGGCTGGACGCGCTCCTTCGCGCCTCCATTCAATCCGAAGGGCTGGCCGACGTCATCAAATTCCGGATAGAGATCGCTCCCGAGATCGCGCGCGGGCCGTCGGGCAAGGCTGCGCGGGTGAAGAACATGCTCGGGCCGCCGCCGGGGCGCCGCATGGCGGAGGCGGCTCGAGTGTTAAGCAGAGATTATTCCCCCGGCGAGTAAAAATAATTCCGTGCGCACGACGCATTTTCGCCATTGAAGAACCACGTGCCGCGGCATGATGGGGCCTCGATCCTAGATCGAGATCGTTCTTGATGGAGGCGCTTCGCGTCCATCAAGAACGTCGATCGCGATCTAAATTCAAAGTGTAGAGCACTATTCACGTCCGACATGGATTGCAGGAGCGATTCCATGTGAGACGATCGTGCTCTAGAATGGAAGTGAGTGGCGTGATGCTGGTCGTCGATGCGAGAAGCGTCGTGCGCGGCAAGCTCAAGGCAGCCGGCACCATGCGCCTCGACTGCTGGCTCGAGGGCGATGTGACATGCTCGCGCCTCGAGATCGGGCGCGACGGCTACATACTCGGCACCGTCACGGCGCGCGAGCTCATCGTCGAGGGCCAGATCGTCGGCAACGTCGAGGCCTCGGTCGTCCACCTGATGGAAGGCGCCTTCGTCGAGGGCGACATCCGCCACAGCGTCATTTCCATTCATTCGGGCGCGACGCTGCTCGGGCGCGCCGTGCGCACGCGCGGATTTGCACCGACCGAGCTCGTCGAGCTCGAGGCCAAGGCTGCCGCCGACCCGCGCGCGCTCGAGGGCGAGTGCCGGGCCAATGCAAAGATCGCCGGCGTCGACTGGCAGCGCTATCAGATCCGGCGCGTTCCCGCCTCGAAGCCCCCAACTCCCGGCTCGCCCGCGCGCTCCGCGTAGCGGGCGAAGATGACCTGCGTGTCGCCGTAGCCCCTGCGGTCGAGCTCGGCAAAGCCGGGGGGCAGCGCGACCTCGGCCTTGGCGCGCTCCTCGAGCACGGCGACGGCCCCCGGCGCGAGCCAACGGCCATGCGCGAGAGCTTGCAGTGCAGCCTCGCCCAAGCCCTGCCCGTACGGAGGATCGAGGAAGGCAAGGTCGAACGGCGCCATGGTCCCCGCTGGCCCGAGGTCGGTCGCGTCGCGGCGGAAGATGCGCGTCACGCCGGTGAGGCCCAGCGCCTCGACGTTGGTGCGGATGAGGGCGCGCGCCTCTGCGCTCTCCTCGACGAAAAGGCAGAAGGCCGCGCCGCGCGAGAGGGCCTCGATGCCGAGCGCGCCCGTGCCGGCGAAGAGGTCGATGACGCGCGCACCCGCGATGTCGAAGCCTGTGATGCCGTGGAGAAGAATGTTGAAAACCGATTCGCGCACGCGGTCCGCCGTCGGGCGCAGGCCCTCATGTCTCGGGCTCGCGAGCGAGCGCCCGCGGAATTTCCCGCCGACCACCCTCATTTCCTGGGTCCGCGTGCGGTTCGAGGTGATACCGGAGCGGCCGGCTCGTCGTCGGCACTCAAGTGGAATTCGGCGGCGAGCGCCGGGCCCAGCTGGTCTGCGAGCACGCGCCGCTTCACGGACTCCGCCTCGCCCGGCTCGAGGTCGAGGAGCTGGAACGGCCCGAACGAGATGCGGATTAGGCGGCCGACCTCGAGGCCGAACGTGGCGAGCACGCGGCGCACCTCGCGGTTCTTGCCCTCGCGGATGCCGATCGTGAGCCACACGTTGGCGCCTTGCACGCTGTCGAGGGTGGCCTCGATCGGGCCGTAGCGCACGCCCTCGATCTCGATCCCCTCCTTCAGGCGGTCGAGCTCGGCCTGCGTCACGCGCCCGCGCCCGCGCACCCGGTAGCGGCGGAGCCAGCCCGTCGCCGGCAGCTCGAGGTGGCGGGCGAGCGCGCCGTCGTTGGTGAGGAGCAGGAGCCCCTCCGTATTGTAGTCGAGCCGGCCCACCGAGACGACGCGCGGCAGCCCCTTCGGCAGCTCGTCGAATACGGTCGGACGCCCCTGCGGGTCGCTATGGGTGGTGACGAGCCCCTTCGGCTTGTAGTAGCGCCAGAGCCGGGTCGGCTCGGCGACGGGGAGCGGCTTGCCGTCGACCAGGACTTTGGCGCGCGGGCCGACCTCGAACGCCGGCGTCTTCAAGACCTCGCCGTTAACGCTGACGCGACCATCCGCGATCCAGCGCTCGGCCTCGCGGCGCGAGCAGAGGCCGGCGCGCGCCATCGCCTTGGCGATGCGCATGGGGCCCGAGCGGGGCTCGGCGCGGGCGGCGCGGCCCTTCGGATGCGCCTTGGTCTTGCCCCTCGCGCCCTTGCCGGCTGGGCGCGGCGGACTGTGGTCCGGGCGTTGACGGGAGGGCGATTTGCGCATGTGATCCTTGTTCTCCCTCTCCCCACGCCTCTCGGCATGGGGAGAGGGTCGGGGTGAGGGGCAGGTTCTTGCGCTATCGCCTGCGGCTGCCCCTCACCCTAACCCTCTCCCCGCAAGCGGGGAGAGGGGATTTCGTTTTGCGAGCGCCCTTATGACATCGCTTTCGAGGCTCGGCCACATGGATCGCGCGCTCGCCGAGGCGGCAGCCGCGGGCGGCCGCGGCGAGGTGCCGGTCGGCGCCGTCGTCGTCGCCCCCGACGGTCTTGTCGCCGCCGCCGCAGGCAACCGCACGCGCGAGCTCGCCGACCCCTCCGCGCACGCCGAGATGCTCGCGATCCGCGAGGCGTGCCGGCGCTCGGGCTCCGAACGCCTCACGGGCCACGACCTCTACGTGACGCTAGAGCCCTGTCCCATGTGCGCGTCGCTGATCTCGTTCGCGCGCATCCGCCGCCTCTACTACGGCGCCTCCGACCCGAAGGGCGGCGGCGTCGAGCACGGCGCCCGCGTCTTCACGCAGCCGACCTGCCACCACGCTCCCGAGATCTACTCCGGCATGGGCGAGGAGCGGGCCGCCGCGCTCCTCAAGGCATTCTTCGCCGACAAGCGCGCCACTTCCTCCACTTGAGGAGGAGGAAGACGCGCTATGGATTGTCAGCTCCTTGGGACCGCGCCGGCGCAGCTTCAAGAGACGGCGCCGCGGCCGGCGGCCTTCCTCCTCGCCCGCAGGCGCCGCGAGGGCCTGCAAGGCCGGCGGAGCAGGCAGAGTCTCGGCGCCGAGCACGCGCGCGAGCTTGGCCTTGAGCTTCTCCTTTGCCGGCAGCGCCGCGGCGAGGACCTCGCGCACCCTCAGGAAATCGAGCACCTGAAAGCGCCCCGTGCCGGCATCGACATAGATGTCGGGCTGGCTCGATTTCAGCTTCTCGCGTACGATCGAGCGCTCGAACAGGAACGAGGAGGCGAAGAGGGCCTCGAGCGCCGTCGGGTGCGGCCGCTTCTCCGACGGCACCGTCGTCCCCGACACGTCGATCGCGACGAGGATGTCGGCTTCCCCCTCGAGGATGTCGAAGGGAAGCGGATTGGTGAGGCCGCCGTCGATCAGCGTGCGCCCGTCGATGATCACCGGCTCGAAGATCACCGGCAGCGCCATGCTCGCCGCGACCGCGCGCCGGAGCGACCCCTCCCCGAGCACGGCCGCTTCGAGGCCGTAGTAGTCGCTGGCGACGATCTTGAGCGGGATGTCGAGATCGGCAAAGTCGCGGGCGACGCGGGCCGGCAACACGATGTCGAGCAGCGCCGAGGGCTCGAGCAGCGCGTTCCTCGCGTAGAAGAGGTTTCTCAGCGCCACGCCCTTTTGCGCCCGCGCCGAGAAGAGATCGCGCAAGAGCCAGAAGCGGTTGGTCAGCACCTCCTCCGTGTGGGCGCGGATCTCGCGCCCGGAGAGCCCCGAGGCGTAGGCCGCCGCGAAGATGGCGCCGATCGACGTGCCGGCGATGATCTTGGGGCGGATGCCGAGCTCGTCGAAGGCCTCGAGCATCAGGATATGGGCGAGCCCCCGCGCACCCCCGCCGCCGAGCGCAAGCGCGATCGTGGGCGACTTGCCGCCGTCCTGCGCAAGCGCGACCGCTCGTTCCCGCTCCATGATGGTTCTCTCGATCAACGATCAATCCCATATCTTAAGAGCGCGGAACGCGGCGCGCGACGTTCAAGAGAGCGCCGCGCCGGATAGGGTTGCCGCATCGTTCAGGTCCAGAAGACAACAAAAGTTTACGAAAGCAAGGCCGCCAATGAGAGTTCCCGCCAAGGCCGTCGACGACTATCCCTTCTATCTGCGCCCGTTCTTCTCAAACCAGCGGCGCAAATACGGCGCGGTGCTCGATTCGGCGCTCCTGTGGGCGCGTTCCCCCTGGCTCTTCCTCGGCGTCGCCACTCTCTACGGCATGATCGACCGCAGTAGCTCCCCCATCCCGCCGGCGCTGCGCTCCCTCGTCACGGTCCGCGTCTCGCAGCTCAACGACTGCCCGTTCTGCGTCGATATCAACTCTGCGACATTGCTGAAGCGCGGCGTGCCGGCCGAGAAGGTCGAGGCGGTGGCCTTCTGGCGCGAGAGCGGCCTCTACGATCAGCGCGAGCGCGACGTGCTCGACTATGCCGAAGCCATGACGCGCTCCGACCGTCGCGTCGACGATGCCATTGTCGCGCGTCTCAGACGGCACTTCGATGACGACGGGATCGTCGAGCTCACGGGCCTCATCGCCTTCCAGAACATGTCGAGCAAGTTCAACAGCGCGCTTGGCGTGCCGTCCCAGGGGTTCTGCAAGCTGCCGGTCCCGCCGGCGGCCGAGGCTTGAGCGCGCCGCACTTTTCCGGAACGCCGCCGGCGCATGGGCTACAGGCGACGAGGCGACGCGCCCCCTTGGCGAGCGCCGCTCCGCGCACTACGTCCCTGATCGTTCGGGGGGCACTCGAATGGAGGCCCCGATGACTCCAGAATTGCCCGGCGGCGAGCTCCCGAGCCCCGTCTATCGCTCCGTCCTCCTCGCGTTCGCCTGGATGCTGCTCGCGTCCTGGATCGCGTTCGCGAGCGGCGCCGAGACCGACCTCGTTCTCACCGTCGCCGCCGTCCTGTTCGCCGTCTTTCTCGGACTACCGTTGCTGATTTACGCGACGGCCGCTCATCACACGGAGGCCAAGCCCGAGTCTCTCCGGCACTTCCTCACCTCCTCCGTCGACACCGCGACCGGCCCGCTCTCGGGCCGCGAGGCCTGGCTCGAGATCGCGCTCATCCCGGCGGCTCTGGCACTCGCGGCGACCCTCATCGGCCTGGTGTTCATCTTCGAGCACTAGATCGCGGAAGCGATCCCCTGCCAGACGGCCGGAAACGCTTGCGCCGGCCGGTACGTAGAAGGGCGACCAGCCGGCGCTCGCAGTGTCGGCCTGGCTCATCGACCAGCCGGCGCCCTCCGACAGCGTGATGAGCGTGCCGGCGCTCGGCATCACCGCGGGATAGCCCCAAAGCGCGAATCCGGCGACGATGCCGCCGAACAGTCCGCAGTAGCCGTGCACGGCAACCGCTCCCACCGCGTCGTCGATCTTGAACTTGCGCTCGACGAAGTTGTGGAGATTGTAGGCCATGATGGTGCCGACAACCGCGATCGCAAGGGCCAGGATCGGGTGGTAGAGGTCGTTGCCGGCGCTGGCGCTGATGAGGCCCGTGAGGCCGCCGGAATAGGTCCAGAACGCATTCCCGTTCGAGATCATGTAGGCGGTGATCATGCCGCCGAACAGCGCGAACAGGAAGTTGAGTGTCACGCCCGAGAGCGTGATCGGCACGCCGTAGATGTTGGTCGTCGTCCAGTAGGCCGTCTGGCCCTCGGCGGCGACGTTGGCGATCGGGATGTGGCAGGCGGCGTAGAAGCCGAAGAAGCCGACGTAGATCATGAAGATGCCGAGCGTCACCATCCACGGGTTGTGGGCCGGGATCTCGCGCGGCTTGCCGTCAGGGCCGAACTTGCCGATGCGCGGGCCGAGCGCTAGCAGCACGCCGAGCGCCGCGAAGCCTGCCGGCAAGTGCAGCACGGCCGAGCAGTACTGGTCGTGGAAGCCGAGGTATTGGGCCATCCAGCCGTTGCCGGACCAGCCCCACGCCGCGGGTATGACCCAGGACACGGCGCCGACATAGACAGCGATGATCAGGAAGCCCGTCGTCTTGGCGCGCTCGATGATCGAGCCCGACACGATCGAGGCCGCGGTCATGCCGAAGAGCGCGAACGCGGCCCAGAACACGCCGGTAATGCGGTCGCTGAGGTTGGGCGCAAGCTTCTCCGACCACGGCTCGAAGCCGGTCGTGAAGCTCACCGTCGGCGATCCGACGGGCCAGGCCTGCAGCGCGATGTACATCCACATGCCGAACAGCAGGAAGGCGAGCCCCACGACAGGAATCGCCATCGTGTTGCTCGTTGCTGAGACGAGGAACATAACCGAGCTTTGCGCATTGGTATCCGTCCGCCGACTGCAGGGTGCCTCATGCCTCTCATCACCACGGCCATCGCCACGTTTCTCATCCTCGTCATTATCGGCATCGTCGTCGGTATTCTTTTCAACCGGCGCGGACGCGGCTGGCTTGGCCGCCAGGTTACGGACGCCACGGGGATCGGCGACGTGACCTACAGTCTGGTCGGAATTGCCGGCTCGTTCATGGGCTTCCATATCGGCGTCATCCTCGAGCTCTTGCCGAGCCTCTTGCTCTATCTCATGGCCGTGCTCGGCGCCGCCGTCACCGTCTGGCTCTGGCGCGGCCGCTGACGCAGGAGCATCCCAAGCCGCAAGATCTGAGCGCTTTGTGCCGCCTCTTGCTAGGATGGGCTCGCGCGCCGATCCGCGATTCGCCCATGCGAGGCCCCGACACCCATGCTCAAAGCCGCAATCTCGCTACGCGTGCTCTTGCTCATCGCCGCCCTGGGAGCGGCGCTTGGCGCCGTGCTCATGCTGTGGCAGGGGTGCGTGAGGATGGTCGAGGCGACGCAAGCCCTTTTTGCCGGGCACGAGCGGCTCGTCGTCACGTCGGTCATGGGCGGAATCGACGCGTTCCTGTTCGGCATCGTGCTCGTGATCTTCGCCTACGCCATCGCATTCGGCTTCGTTTTCGAGCTCACGCCCGAGGATCGTCAGCAGCTGCCGTCGTGGATGCGCGTCGAGGGCGTGAACGAGCTCAAGAGCACCCTCGTCGGCGTGATCCTCGTCTATCTGGTCGTGGACTTCGCCACCGACTGGCCGGAGATCGGCAACCAGCTCACGTGGGAGATGCTCGTGAAGCCGATCTCCATATTCCTGATCGCGGCGGCCTACTCCCTCTTTGCCAGCCATGGAGCCGAGGCCGGGAAGGCCTCGTAGGCTTTCACGCGAGCTTGAACGGCATCTCCTTGCCGGCGAAGAACGCGTCGATGTTATCGAGCGCCTCGAAGCCCATCTGGTTCCTCGCTTCGATCGCGGCCGAGCCCAAATGGGGAAACAGGAACGTGTTCGGCAGATCGTAGTAGCCCTCGTTGATGGCGGGCTCGCCGGCGAATACGTCGAGACCGGCGTAGCCGAGTCGCCCCGACTTCAAGGCCGCGATCATGTCCTCGTCCTTGACGAGGTCGCCGCGCGCCGTGTTCACGACGATGGCGCCGTGGGGCAGCTTGTCGATCACGTCCTTGTTGAAGAAATAGCGCGTCTCCGGCGTCGACGGCGCGTTGATGGAAAAGAACTGCGAGATCCTGAGCAGGCTGTCGAGGCTCGAATGGTAGTTCGCGCCGAGCTCTTTCTCCTTCTCGGGCGGTTGGCGGAAGATGTCGTAATAGTGGATCTCCATGTCGAAGCCGCGCGCGCGCTTGGCGAGCGCCTGGCCGATCTTGCCGAAGCCGTAGATGCCGAGCTTCTTGCCGTCGAGGCGCTGGCCCACGAGCTGCAGGGGCTGCCAGCCCGGCCAGGAGCGGGCGCGGATCATGCGCTCGCCCTCCGACGCGCGACGCGCCGAGCCGAGCAGCAGCAGCATGGCGATCTCGGCGGTGGCGACCGTGACGCCGTGGGGCGCATTGCCGACCTTGATGCCCCGCGCCTTGCAGGCGTCGAGGTCGATGTGGTCGAAGCCGATCGAGAAGGTCGAGATGCACTTGATGTGCTCCGGCAGGCGATCGATCACGTCCTTGCGGCATTTCTCGTTGAGCGTGAGAAGAATGGCGTCGACCGACTTCGCCGTCTCGAGCAGCTCGTCGATCGTGATCTTGGGATTGTCGCCATGCGCCACGACATCGTAGGACGCGCGTGCCCGTGTCATGACGGCCTCGGGCAGGGGCCAAGTGATCAGAATGCGTTTCTTCATCGGCGGCGGTCCCTCCCGGGGAGCTTGTTGTTGGGCGTTCGGCCTGCCGCTTTTGCCGCAAGGGCGGCCCGCTGACAAGCTTCCGAGCGTCGCGGCTCGCCCGCGCCGCCGGCGTCCGCTTACCCTTTATTCACCATGCTCGCCGACACTTTGGCTCTCGCGAACCCGCGGTTCCCGGGCTCCGGGAGGGCGTGCCCCTCCCCGGCGTGTCGGTGCCGCCTATCGGGGGACTGGTCCCATGAGGGCTATCGTGCTGGCGCTGGCGGTGCTTGCAGGCCTCAAGGTCTGGACGCAGGACACGTTCTACCGGTCCGCCACCGAGGACGCGGTCATCGAGGCCTACCGCGACCGCGCGATCGCCGCCTGCCAGAAGGAGCCGCAGAAGGACAAAGAGGGCCGATTGCTTGCGCCCTCGATCGTGACGTGGGCGAGCCCCGCTTCCGTCCGCCTCGTGATCGGCAACAGCAACATCTCCGTCCACGTCTGGGAGATCGACCACGAGCAGTGGGACGCGCGCTTCAAGCACGCCTATATCGTGCTAGCAGCCGGCGAGCGCCATGCGCGCCTCATCTGCGCCTACGATATCGCCCGCAGATCGGCCGAGATCACGCACATCTGAGGCGGGAGAGGGTGCGGACCCGGGTCCCTGCCTCGAGGTCTCAGAAAGTCACCTTCACGCCGCCGTAGGCCGAAAACGGCTGAGCCGGCACCAGGCCCAGCGGGCTCGTGATCACGTAGCCGGACGGCTCGCCCGCCTCCGTCGCCTCCGCCGTATCGAACAGGTTGCCGAACAGGCCGTAGTGGCGATCGAAGAGGTTGTTGATGAGACCGTAGACCTGGAAGTTCTCGGTCACGTCATAGGAGGTGTGGAGATCGACGCGGCCATAGCCGCCGACCTGCGCCACCTGGTTCGACTCGTCGCCGAGGCGGTACTGCCCGCTCGCGGAAACGAGATCGGCGCCGAACTTCCACTTGTGCGTGAGCCAGTAGTCGAAGCCGGCCTTGAAGCGATGCTCGGGAATTCCGGGGATCGTGTCGCCCGGCTGCACGTTGATGCAGGTCGCCTCGGGATCGCCGGTGCACGGGAATCCGGCCGGGTTGTTGGGGGAGGAGAACTCGTTCGGCGTCTCGAACGTCGCCTGCACGAAGGCGTAGTTGGCATAGACCGAGTACCGCGAGTTCGAGTAGTTGATGCCGGCTTCCACTCCCTGGCGCCGCGTGTCGCCGGCATTGAGGAAGAAGCCGCGTCCGGTCGTCGACGACGACACGAACAGGATGTCGTCGGTATTCAAGGCGCGGAACAGCCCGGCATTCCACGTCAGCGTATGGCCGCCGGTCCCGCCGTTGTCGCCCCGGAAGCCGAACTCCCAGGTGTCGGTGACGACCTGCTTCAAAGGCGGATCGTCGGTGAGGAAGCTTTCGATCGGACAGGGGTTGTTGGGATCGGCGCAGGCGAGCTCGGCCGGCGTCGGGGCGCGGTTCGCCTCAGAGTAGCCGCCGTACATGGTGAGCCCGGGCACCCATTCGTAGGTCGCGCCGGCATTGGGATTGAAGCGCGAGTAGGAGTTGTCGCTGGTGATGTCGGGGAAATTGCCGTTCAAGTCTTCGAGATCGATCTGAGCATTGTTGTAGCGGCCGCCGGCGGTAAGGGCGAGTTTATCGGTCACATTGAAAGTGTCTGAAAAGTAGACGCCCCAGTACTGGGTTTCGGCCTTGACGTCGCGCGGAGCGAAGTCGTCCGGCTCGACCAGGAAAATCCCCGAGCCGGTCACGACGTAGCGCTTGCCGACGGTGCCGATCTCCGACGCCGTCCCGTAGTGCACGTTGCCGCTGTCGTAGCTCGTGCCGAGCAGGAATTGGTTGTCGTGGCCGAAGACCTTGGCCCTCTCGACCCCCTGAACCGACCCGCCCCAGCTCTCGGCCTTCTGATCGATATTGTCGATGACGCCGAACGGCTCCTCGCCGACGTCGTCCTCGTTGACGAGGCTGCCGCCTCGATCCTTTAGAGCGTCAAGCTCTCCGTCCTCGATCTCCGCCGAGCAGAGCGTGCCGGCCGGGAACGGATTGGGAAGGCCATTCTCCGCTGCGACCTCGGCGCAGTCCGCCGCGTCGAGCAGGTTGCCGTCGATTACGTCCGATTTGTAGTGGCGGTAATAGCCGACGCCGGAGAAGGTCAGCGTGTCGGTGGCTTTCACCGACGCATTGATCGACGGCATGATCACCTCGAGGTCGGTGACCTGAGGCGTCGTGAACGTGCGGTTCCAGCCGATGGCGAGAATGTCGATGGGCGAGGAGGTGGCGACGCCGGCCGAGCTGTCGGCCCAGGTCAAATTGACGTGTGCCTCGACGAAGCTGCCTTTCGCGCCGAGGTCCGCGTACATCCGGCTCACGTCGGCCGGCGAGAAATCGCGGAAACCGTTTTCCTCGATCTTCTGGCCGGCCCAGTACATGGCATAGTTCCCGCTCTGCATGCCGACCTGGGTGCCGACCTGCCAGCGCCCGAACGAGCCGCCGAGCGCGTCGATCTCGACGCCGTGGAAGCCGAAGCCGTCCTCCATGAGGATCGAGATGCCGCCGCCGATCGCGTTGAGGCCGAATACGGGGTTGCCGCTCACGATCGTCACGGCGTTGATGGCGTTGGACGGGATGAGATCCCAGTTCACGACGTCGCCGAACACCTCGTTGATGCGCACGCCGTTCTGATAGACGGCAAGCCCCTGCGGGAAGCCGGTGACGGAGCCCGCTCCGAAGCCGCGGTACTCGACCTGGGCGCGGAAGTTCGAGCCGGCCGTGTCGGTGAGGATGATGCCCGGCACGTACTTCTGCAGGACATCCTGAGTCTGGGAGGCTTCGTTGCCGTTGCTCTGGAAGTCCTTGCGTGGAACCGTACTGACGCCGCCGGGATACTTGCCGACCGGGAGCTCCGCGCCGCCGACGGGCGACATCGGCACGACTTTGCCGGACGCAATCTCGTCGGCGACCGTTTCCGGCGCTTCGGTGACCGGCTCGGCGGCCGGCGAAGGTTCGGGCGGCGGGGCCTGCTTCTTCGCAACCGGCTTCGGCTGCGGCTTGGGAGCGGCCTCCTTCTTCTGAATGACCTCGACTTCGGGGAGCGCGCCCTGCCCGGCGGCGGGCGGCGCGGGCTCGGCGGCCTGACCGGCCGGGAGCCGCCTCTCCCGAGGGAGCCGTTCCGCCGGCCGGCTGCCCGCCATCCGTCTGCTGAGCTGTTGCGGCAGAGGAGAGAGCAAGCGCCAGCGCAAGCCAGCTCACCCGCAAGAGGTGTTGTCCCGTCATGTAACCCCCGATCGGCACCCCGGACGCCGATACCGTTTCCCCTCCAGCGACGCACCCCACGTCCCTGGCCCAGGCATCGACTATGTTGCAGGTTCCGGCAGCGTCAACGGGCGAACTTCCCGAAACGGAAAATCGGTCCGGTTTTCTGGTCTCGTGTGACCTGCAAACATCGGGAAAATGCTGTCGAATCAGTAGGGAAAAATTCCCGCATATGCCGGATGATCAGTTATAGGATCATAGCGCCGTTTAATCCTGCGAGAGCAGGAGCGCCGACTCTAAGTTTCGGCATTTCGTAAAGAAAACGCCGCATCGGGAACGAAGCTCCGCCGCAAGATTAAGGCTCGCCGGTGCAAAAAGCCGTCGCCGACCCCCGTTGCCAAGGGCTTCCCCATGCCTCTCCGCGCCGCCACCCACCAAGCCAACGGGAAAGTCGATACCGGCTCCTGATTCTCCGTCCCGCGAAGGAGCGGGAATTTTTCCCGATTCGGCGCCAATTTTTTCCCGACATCCCAGCATTTGGTCTTGGCGCGTCATCGCGGAAACGTTATCTTGTAACGAAAGCGGGCTCCTGTCCTGCCTCGGGCGGAAATGCCGGCGCTCAACGATCAGGACGCGGGGAAGCCCGCCCTCGTTTACGCTGTTTGCCCGTTTCGGCGCACACCGCGGATCACCGCACTGGGATATCTCGTGAAGGCCGAAGCGGTTGATTCAAGGGCGAAAGCCACGATATGCACGGT
Source organism: uncultured Alphaproteobacteria bacterium (assembly GCA_963699485.1). Taxonomy (GTDB): domain Bacteria; phylum Pseudomonadota; class Alphaproteobacteria; order Rhizobiales; family Hyphomicrobiaceae; genus Hyphomicrobium_C. Next base: position 403,978 of record CAVOUC010000029.1, read on the forward strand.
TCGCAGCGCGCCGCCGGCGGCGGGCTGCGGGAAGCGGGCGAGGACTGTCCGCGGAAATACGTTTCTTGACTATGAGAGTCATGTTATAGGCGCGGGCGGCTCCGGAGAGAGCTTTGCCGCCAAGGGAGTGAAGCAGGCGGCATGCGCGGCGATCCTTTCGCCGCGTAGCCAGAAGGGCGGACCGGCCTTGACCGGCGTGCCCGGTTCCCTCTTTAACGCAAGAGGCGAGCGGTTCGAGGAGGCTTTCTTGGGTCTGTTGAGGTGTGGGTCACGTCGGCCAGGGTCCGGATCGAGGAGCCGAACCCCGAGCTTTCGTGCAAGAGGCCCCCGCGCGGCGGCCCTTTTTGTTGCGTTGGTCGCGGCCGTGCCGCTTCTCGCCGCGCCCGCCGGCGCCGCCGAGCCGCCGCAAGTCTCCGTCGAGCTCAACAAGCTCGAGGCGCAGGGGGCGGGCTGCCGCGCCTTTCTCGTCGTCGCCAACGACAGCCAATCCGAGCTCACCGACCTGAAGCTCGACGTCGTTCTCTTCCAGCCCGATGGCGTGATCGGCCGCCGGTTCATCGTCAACCTCGCGCCGCTCAAGGCGCAGAAGCGGTCGGTGAAGCAATTCGATCTCGAGGGAACGGCGTGCGACCAGGTCGGCAGCCTGCTCATCAATGACATCATCGAGTGCGAGTCTCCGTCGGGCGTGGTCGAGAACTGTCTCGCCGGCTTGACGGTGAAGTCGCTGACCAAGGTTCAACTGACGAAGTAAGGGGTACCGCCGTGCTTGCACTTGCCGCCGACATGGGGCGCGATTTCTCGATCTACGCCATGATCATGAATGCCGATCCCGTCGTCCAGTGCGTGATGGCGGGACTTGCCCTCGCCTCCGTCGCCTGTTGGGCGATCATTTTCGAGAAGATGATCCGGCTCAGGCTCTTGAGCCGCGACTTGAAGCGCCTCGAGAAGGTCGCGAGCGGCGAGGACGCGGTCGCAGGAAATAGAGGCCTTGCCGCTACGCTCATGGCGGCGGCACACCGCGAAGCCGAGGACGGCGGGGCGCGCGGGGAGGACCGCACCACCGTGCGCGACCGTCTCGAGCGCGCCATGCGCGTTTCGCTCCGCGGCGAGTTGCAGCGGCTCGAGGTCGGCCTGCCGTTCCTGGCGACCATCGGCTCGGCGGCCCCCTTCGTCGGCCTCTTCGGCACCGTCTGGGGCATCATGAACAGCTTCACGTCCATCGCCCAGCAGCAGGACACCAGCCTCGCCACCGTCGCGCCCGGCATCGCCGAAGCGCTTTTTGCGACCGCGCTTGGTCTTGCGGCCGCCATCCCCGCCGTCATGGCCTATAACGCCATCTCGGTATCGCTCGGGCGCGCCGCAAACCGCGCCAGCACGGCGATCTCCGAGATCGCGAAGAACGTGTCGCGCCCCAGCGCCGAGAGCTTCCCTAGGCCGGCACCCGAGCCGCTCAGGGCAGGAAAGGGTCACTGATGGCATTGTCGGTCGGCAACGCCGCGGGAGGCGCGGACGACGAGGGCGGCGGCTACAAGCCGATGGCCGAGATCAACATCACGCCCATGGTCGACGTGATGCTCGTGCTCCTCATCATCTTCATGGTCGCGGCGCCCCTCATGGTCGCCGGCGTGCCGATCGAGCTGCCGAAGACCTCGGCCTCGCGCGTCGCCCAGTCGAAGAAGCCGATGGTCGTGACGGTCGTTCCCGACGGGCGTATGCAGATCCGCGACGAGTTCGTGACGCGTGACGGCCTCATTCCGCGCCTGATGGCGCTCAAGGCGGCGGAGGGCGATGCCGTCGTCTACGTGCGCGCGGACAAGAAAATTCCTTACGGCGAGGTTATGGAAGTGCTTGGCCTGGTCGGCCAGAGCGGCTACGGACGTGTGTCGCTGCTCTCGCAGGCGATGCCCAAGGCCGCGAACGGCACCGGCACGAACGGACACTGACGGCGGACGACGATGACGCTGCGCGCGATCACATGGGTTGTCTCGCTCGCGCTTCACGGCGGGCTCCTCTGGTATGTGCTCGCCGACCTCGACGGGCGCGCCTACGCGCTCGGCTCGGGCGACGACGAGTTCATCGTCGAGCAGGGCATCACCATCGAAGGCGTCGCCTTGATGGGCACCGACACGGAGACCGTTCAGGCGGTCGAGGTCGAGCCGGTCGAGCTTTCCGAGGCCCGCCCCGAGATCAAGGAGGTGAAGCCCGAGGAGCTGATCGAGAAGACCGAGGTCATTTCCTCCGAGCACGGCCCCGAGCAGGAGATGACGGTCGACGAGGTCAAGGAGGTCGTGGAGCCGCAGAAGCCGCAGGTCGCCACCATCGAGCAGGCGCCCCAGGTCCCCGTCGAGGAGAAGCATGCGGCCGGCGAGGCGCAGGAAGGGGGACGCACCTCGATCCTCAAGGCCTACGAAGGCAAGATGCACGCCCATCTCATGAAGAAGGTGGTGCGCCCGCGCGGGGCCGAGCGCGTCGGCAACGTCGTCGTCCGCTTCGTCATCAACCCGACAGGCGAGGTGGTCTCGCGCGAGGTGGCGCAAAGCTCGGGCATCGCCAACGTCGACGCGGCGGCGCTTGCCTCGATCGACCGCGCTTCGCCCTTCCCGCCGGTTCCAGCCGAGCTCGCGAGCGGGACCATGGTGCACACGGTCCCGTTCAAATTCAGCGTCCGCTGACGGCCAGCGACATTTGCTCTAAACGCTTGGCGCGCGGCCGAATTTAACCCCGCGTTATCCATTGGCCACTACCGTACCTTTAGGCCAAGAGGTGCAGCGTAGTGCCATGCTGAGCGGCGGATCAGCCAAGTTCGGTGCCAATTCGCTGATAACGGAGTACTCGGCGCTGGTCGGAGACGCCGTGCTCCGCCAGCGCACGCGCGCGGCCGAGCACCGGGCCCGCATCGAGATCGACCTCGCCAACAAGGTGAAGTCCGAGTTCGTCTCGAACATGAGCCACGAGCTCCGCACGCCGCTCAACACCGTGATCGGCTTCTCGAAGCTGCTCGCCGGCCACGCGCGCCAGAGGCTCCCCGACGCCGATGTCGTGCAATACGCGTCCCTCATTCACGACGCGGCCGAGCACCTCCTCTCCGTCATCAACGACATCCTCGACATCTCGAAGATGCAGGCCGGCAAGTACACGCTCAATGCCCAGGAGATCGGCATCGACGAAGTGCTGCAGGCTTGCCTTGCCCAAGCGCGGCAGATGGCCGCCGACGCGGGGGTCAACGTGCGCGCGCGCGTCGCCTACAATCTGCCCCACGTGCGCGGGGACGCAGCAAAGCTCAAGCAGGTGTTCTCGAACCTCATTTCGAACGCCATCAAGTTCACGCCGAAGAGCGGCGACATTGTCGTCAATGCGCTCGAGCACGGAGACGGCGGCGTTCTCGTCTCGGTTCGCGACACGGGCATCGGCATGACCGAGGACGAGGTCAGAGTCGCAATGACCCCGTTCGGCCAGGTCGACGGCGCGCGCACGCGCTGGCGCGAGGGGGCCGGCCTCGGCCTGCCGATCGCCAAAGCCCTCGTCGAGCTGCACGGCGGCGTGCTCATGATCACCAGCATCAAGGGTCAAGGCACCGACGCGACCGTGATCCTACCGCCGCGCCAAAGGGTTTCGCTGGCGGAGGTGCGCGAGGCCATGTTCGGGCACGGCCTCGGCGCCTGAAATCGACTGAGGTCCGCGAGACATGAACTCTTTTCAACGACCGGCAGCCAGCACCGACACCCCGACGCCGGCCCCTCTGCGCTCCATCGGACGCATAGCCTCCGTCACCGGGTCCAAGGCCATCGTGCTGCTCGACCCGGCCCTCGACGCCGACGGCAAGAAGACCGATCGCCCCGAGATGGGCACGCTGCTCGCCCTCGACACGCCCTCGAGCGTCGTTCTCGCCGTCGTCTCGGCGTTGAGCGTGCCGGTGCCGGCGCAAGGAGCCGAAAACGAGATCTGCATCGCCGAGCTCGGCCTCGTCGGCGAGCTCGCCAAAGATGCAGGCGGCCGTCCGCTCTCCTTCAGCCGAGGCACCGCGACCTATCCCACGCTCGGCGACCGGGTGCGGTTCGCGACCAAGTCCGAGCTGAGATTGACCTACTGCGGTGACGACAGCCGCTCGGTGCGCGTGGGCTCTATCCGCCAGGACTCCTCGATTCCGGCAATGGTCCGGGTCGACGAGCTCCTGGGCAAGCATTTCGCGATCCTCGGCACGACGGGAACGGGAAAATCGTGCTCGACCGCGCTCATTCTGCGCGCGATCCTCGAGAAGAACCCCAACGCCCATATCGTCCTGCTCGACCCGCACAACGAGTACGCCACCGCCTTCGGCGAGCGCGCCGAGGTGGTCTCCCCGCGCAACATGCAGCTGCCGCTCTGGCTCTTGAATTTCGAGGAAGCCGTCGAGGTCCTGGTCGGCGATCCGACGCGCAAGGTCGAGATCGAGATCCTCCAGGACCTCATTCCCGTGGCCAAGAGCCGCTACAGCTCGGGGCGCGCGGGCGAGCTCCAGAAGCTGCGCAAGAGCCTGTTCGACACCGGACGCTTCACTGTCGACACGCCCGTCCCCTACCGCGTCTCGGATCTCACGGGCCTCATCGACGAGCGCATGGGCAAGCTCGAGAACAAGCGCGATCTCGCCCCCTATCGCCAGCTCAAGACGCGGATTGAGACCGTCTCGCAGGACGGGCGCTATGCGTTCATGTTCGGCTCGCTCACCGTCTACGACGGCATGGCGCAGGTGCTCTCGCGCCTGTTCCGCGTCCCGGTCAACGGCAAGCCGATCACCATCGTCGAGCTCACGGGATTGCCGCCCGAGGTCGTGAATGTCGTCGTCTCCGTGCTCTGCCGGATGGCGTTCGACTTTGCGCTCTGGAGCGAGGGCCAGGTGCCGGTGACGCTCGTGTGCGAGGAGGCGCACCGCTACGTCCCGCTCAATGCCCAGCTCGGCTTCGAGCCGTGCAAGCGCGCCATCGCCAAGATCGCCAAGGAGGGGCGCAAGTACGGGGCCTCGCTCTGCATCGTCACCCAGCGCCCCGCCGAGATCGACCCCACGATCCTCTCCCAGTGCAACACCGTGTTCGCGCTGCGCATGTCGAACGAGCGCGATCAGGCGATCGTCACCTCGGCAATCTCCGACACCGGAACGGGCCTCCTCGAGTTTCTGCCCGCTCTCGGCCAGCGCGAGGCGATCGCCTTCGGCGACGGCGTTGCCCTGCCGGTGCGCATCAGGTTCGACGACATGCCCGAGGCCGTCCTGCCGCGCTCCTCTTCCGCGCGGTTCTCGGAGAAGTGGCAGACTTCGGTCGGCGACGAGGGCTTCCTCGAGACCGTCGTCGAGCGCTGGCGGGCGGCGGGCATCAGCGGCCTCGATTTCAACGCCCAGGTCCAGATGCTGGCCGATGCCGTGAACCTGCCGCAAGGCCTGTCGACGACGGCCCGCCGGCCCGACGCGCGGACGGCGAGCGCCCCGGCGCGGCCGCGGGCGGCTCGGCGCACGAGAGCGCCGCCCCGGGCGCCGCGAGCGAGGCTCGCCCGACGCCCCCGCCCTCCGCCGACCCCCTCCTCCAGCGCGACCCGATCCGGGACGCGCTCCCGGCCGGCGTGGGCCGTTTCAGCTCGCTCAGGCGCGATCCGGCGGCCCCGCAGGCGGGCGATGGCGCGGGCCCCAGCAACGCCCGCGCCTCGCTGCGCGAGCGCCTCCTCAGGCCGCAGACGACCCGATAAAGCGCCCCGGCGCCCTGGCGCGCCCCGCCGTTGTCCAATTTTGCGTCCGGGACTGGCTCATTTGTTGCTCGGGGCCTATCAATCAATTTTTCGGAACGGCCAGCTTGCGGACACATCCCATGGTTAATGCAACGGCCGTCTCAGCCGAGTGCGGAGGGCGTGCCACATGACCACCATCACCCCTGTGATCCTGTCCGGGGGATCGGGCACCCGGCTCTGGCCGCTGTCGCGGTCGATGTACCCGAAGCAGTTCATTCGCTTCTTCAACGGCGAAGGCTCGACGTTTCTCACCGCCGCGCTCGAGCGCCTCAAGGGAGAAGCCGGCTTCGCAGCCCCGCTTCTGCTCGCCGCCAACGACCACCGCTTTCTGATCGAGGACGAGGTGCGCCGTGCGGGCGTCACCCCCGCCATGATCATCCTCGAGCCGGTCGCCCGCTCGACCGCGCCGGCGATCGCCGTGGCGGCCCTTGCCGCGACGCGATCGGACCCGGAGGCGGTGCTCGCCGTCATGCCGTCCGACCACGCCATCAGCGACGCGCCCCGCTTCGCCGCGACCGTGCGCCGGGCGGCCGAGATCGCCTCCCAGGGCCGGCTCGTGCTCTTGGGCGTCGCACCCGACCGTCCGCATACGGGGTTCGGCTACATTCGCCGCGGCTTCCCACTCGACGGCGCCGCCAACGGCAGCGAGGGGGCGTTCGCCGTCGACGCCTTCTTCGAGAAGCCCGACGCCGGCACCGCCAAGCGCTACCTCGACGAGGGCGGCTACTACTGGAACAGCGGAATCTTCGTGCTCCACGCGGCGACCTTCCTCGCCGAGCTCGATCGCCTCGAGCCCAAGATCCTGAGGGCGGCGCGGCGCGCTCTCGAGGGTGCCAAGGAGGACCTTTCCTTCCTCAGGCTCGACGAGGCCGCGTTCCGCGAGGCGCCGGCGATCTCGGTCGACTACGCAGTGATGGAGAAGACCAAGGCCGCCGCCGTGATCCCGCTCGAGGGCGGCTGGAGCGACGTCGGCTCGTGGTCGTCGCTGTGGGAGATCGCGCGCCATGACGAGCACGGCAACGCCGTGCAGGGCGAAGCGCTCCTCGACGACACGCAGGGCTGCTACGTCCATACCGACAAGCAGCTCGTCGCCGCGATCGGCGTCCGCGACCTGGTCGTCGTGGCCACCCCCGACGCCCTCCTCGTCGCCGACAAGGGGCGCGCGGAGGACGTGTCGAGGATCGTTACGCGCCTCAAGCTGTCGAACCGGCGCGAGCACGCGAGCCACGTCAGGAGCTATCGCCCCTGGGGCTTCTTCGAGACGCTGGCCCTCGGACCGCGCTTCCAGGTGAAGCTGCTCCACGTCAACCCCGGCGGCACGCTGTCGCTCCAGATGCACCACCACCGCTCCGAGCACTGGGTCGTCGTGCAGGGCACCGCCAGGGTGACGGTCGAGGGCGAGGAGAAGCTCGTGCGCGAGAACGAGAGCGTCTACATCGTCGCGACCCAGTGGCACCGGCTCGAGAACCCGGGCAAGGTCCCCCTCGAGCTCATCGAGGTCCAGACCGGGTCCTACTTCGGCGAGGACGATATCGTCCGCGCCCACGACGTCTATAACCGGGCGCCCCACGAGACCCGATAGGTGGTGGAAGCGCCCTTACGAAACCGTAAGATTGCGGCAAGGTTGCCGCCACCGGTGCGGCCTAACATTGGCTCGTGTTTCGAACAGCCTCCCGGAACTGTCCCCCGGTTTCCGGCGTAGCGAATGGGTGCGGTTCGCGACACGGGCTCGGAGCGGCGTCCCCTGCAACGAGTCCAAGCGGCCCGGGCAGAGACCTCGTGCCCGGGCCGCACCTCGAACCCCCGCATGCGGCAGTTCGGAACCGGCGCAAGGATGCGTGTCCTCCTCATCGAAGACGACCGTGAAACGGCGGCCTATGTGGCGACCGGCCTCACCGAGGAAGGCCACACCGTCGATCACCTGACCGATGGACGCGAAGGCGCCGTGCAGGCGGCAGGCGAGACCTACGACGTCGTCATCGTCGACCGGATGCTGCCGGGCCTCGACGGCCTCTCGCTGGTCAAGAGCCTGCGCGGCAGTGGCGGCAGGGTCCCGGTCCTGTTCCTGACCGCGCTCGGCGGCATCGACGACCGCGTCGAGGGGCTCGATGCCGGCGGCGACGACTATCTCGTAAAGCCGTTCGCGTTCTCCGAGCTGCTCGCCCGCGTCAATGCGCTGGCCCGCCGGCCGCACATCAAGGACGAGGAGACGAAGCTCAAGATCGCCGACCTCGAGATGGACCTCATCTCGAGAAAAGTCACCCGCGGGGGCGTGGACATCGACCTCCAGCCGCGCGAGTTCCGCCTGCTCGAGGTCTTGATGCGCAACAAGGGCCGTGTCATCACCCGCACGATGCTTTTGGAGCGCGTGTGGAGCTTCCATTTCGATCCCAAGACGAGCGTGGTCGAGACGCACATCTCGCGCCTGCGCGGCAAGATCGACAAGCCGTTCGACAAGGAGCTGATCCACACCGTGCGGGGCAGCGGATACAGCCTGAATGACGGTCCGTGACCTTCTGAGGCGAACGCCCGTACGGATTGCAGCTGCGTTCACCGCCCTCTTCGCTCTCACGGTCATCACACTCTTCGGCGCTCTCTATTTTCGGCTCAGCACCGAGCTCGAGCGGCTGATCCGCGAGCGTGTCACGGAGACGCAGGACGCCCTTGCCTCTCTCGACGACGACAACAGCTTCGACAATCTCGTCCATGCAGTGACGAGCGAAAGCAACTCGCTGCGCGACGCCGACAGCATCTTCCTGCTCGTCGACAAGTCCGGCGTCTACCTCACGGGAAACGTGCGTGCCGTCCCCGACTTCGCGGGCTGGCGCAAGCTTGCCCGGTCGGACCTGCCCGAGATTGCGGACCGGGGCGATCCGGACGATTGGTTCCTCGCCAGCTGGAGCCCGGTCTCGAACGGACGGCTCCTCGTCGGCTTCTCCAACAGGGAGGTGCGCGATACCCAGCGTCTCCTGCTGACGGGACTGGGCTGGGGCCTCGTGCTGGTCGCCGTCATCGCCGCGCTCGGCGCCGCCTATCTCGCGCGCCAGGCGCAGCGGCGCATCGGCGCGCTCTCCTCGACGCTGACCGCAGTCTCGCAAGGGGCCGTCGGCAGCCGCGTGCCCCTCTCGGGCTCGGGCGACGACATGGACCACATCGGCGAGCTGATCAATCGCATGCTCGGCCACCTGCAGCGGCTGATCGAGAACGTCAACCAGGCCTCCTCCGACATCGCCCACGACTTGAAGAAGCCGATCGGCCGGCTGAGCCAGCGGCTCGAGCGGCTGAGGCGCAACGCAGGCGACATCGGCGACTACCGCGACGCCGTCGACGAGGCGCTCGCCGAGCTGCATTCGATCACCGAGACCTTCGAAGCGCTCCTCAGGATCGCCCAGATCGAGGCCGGCGCCCGCAGGGCGCGCTTCGCCCCGGTCGATATCTCGGCGGTCGTCCGTGACGTGGCCGACGTGTACGAGCCGGTGATCGAGGATGCCGGCAGCACGCTCACCATCGGCCGCGGGCTCGGCCAGCCGGCGATCGTGCGCGGCGACAAGGAGCTTCTGGTGCAGCTCTTCGCCAACCTGGTCGAGAACGCGGTGCGCCATTGTCCCCCGCAAACGCGCATCTCGCTCGATCTCCGGCCGGAGGAGCGGAGCTATTGCGTCGTCGTCGCCGACACTGGGCCCGGCATTCCGCAGAGCGAGCGGACCAACGTGTTTCGCCGCCTCTACCGGCTCGAGCGCGCCCGCTCGACGCCGGGCAGCGGGCTCGGGCTCGCGCTCGTTGCGGCCATCGCCGAGTTGCACGACGCCAAAGTCGCGCTCGGCGACAACGCGCCCGGCCTCGTCGCAGAGGTGGACTTTCCCAAGCTCTAGATCGCGAGACGATCCTGCTCTAGCCGTCTGCCGCATGCCGCTTACCCATTTGTATGCGCGGAGGCCAGACGGCGGCAAACTCGAGAGGCCAGGTATCGTCTAGGTCACGAGGTGGCGATCGGCCACCGCAACTCATTGGAGCTGGAAAATGAAATCGACACTTCTCATCCCCACGACTGCGGTCGCCGCGGTTCTCGCCACGACGGCCGCCTTCGCCGCCGTGCAGACCAAGACCGGCGAGATCAAGTCGACGGACGCCGCCAAGCACGAGCTCGTGCTCTCGAGCGGGGAGACCTTCGAGCTCTCGAGCTCGATCAAGGCGAACAAGCTCAAGCCCGGCGAGAAGGTCGCCATCACCTACGACACGAAGGACGGCAAGATGGTCGCGAGCCGGGTGCATCACGTGAAGTGATCGTCTCCGCGAGAGCGGATTGCCGTGATGGCGCCCCGACGCCCCGTCATTGCGCAATCGCTCTCGCGAGGCCGCGATCTAGGCCGCTTTAGCGCTCTGCGGCTCGGCGACGGGCGCTGCCTCCGCCTCGATCTGTTCGAAATCGTCCGCCATGGCCATCCGCGCTTCGACGATGGCCGTCCCGCGCCGCCACCTGAATTCGGCCTCGTCGAGCCCCTCAAGCCCGTCGCACCCGGGCTCGGACCTGTCCCGGGCAGCAGTATTCTCGTGTATCAGCATTAGCCTGATCCCTGCCACGCGCTGCCCTCATGCTCGCAAGAGCAGACTTTCTTCCAGGCTGTGCTGATTCGCCCTTTTTGTCGATTAGGACGGGTATCCTCATAATGAGCATGTGGAAAGCCGTGCGAGCGACGCGACGCCTCAGCGCTTCTGATCGCCGGCGCGCATCTCGACGACGCGGCCGCCGTCGTCGGAATCCTTGTGCTCGGGTGAGGGGCCGGGGGCCGTCGCCTGAGCTTCATCCTTGGCGTCGGCGCCCGCCGGCGCCCTCTCGCGCTCGCGGAAGCGCCGGAAGCTTACCGGGATCGCGCCGAGATAGGCGAGCGAGGCCAGCGCCAGCGTCTCGTAGGGGTAGGTCACGAGGTAGGCGACGAAGCTGACCGCCAGGATGAAGATCGGCAGCACCCACTCGCGCCTGATGCGCTCGCCCATGAGCTTGCCGGAGAACGTCGGGATGGTCGACACCATCATGAAGGCTATGAGGAGGGTGTAGACGAGCACGAGGTCCATCATCCACCGCGAGCCCTTGAGATCGAGGCCCAGGTGATCGAGATAGACCGGCAGCAGCACGACGATCGCGGCGGCGGGCGTCGGCATGCCGATGAAGTAGTTCGACTGCCACTTCGGACGATCGTCGTCGATGGCGACGTTGAAGCGGGCGAGGCGGAGCGCGGACGCGAGCGCGAAGACGAGCACGCAGATCCAGCCGATGCTCTTCAGGTCGCCGAGGCCCCAGGTGAAGATCATGAAGGCCGGCGCGACGCCGAAGTTGACGAAATCGGCGAGGCTGTCGAGCTCGGCCCCGAAGCGCGAGGACGCCTTGAGGAGGCGGGCGATGCGTCCGTCGATGCCGTCGAGAAGGGCGGCAAACACGATCGCGGCGAGCGCGAACTCGTAGCGCCCCTCGATCGACATGCGGATCGAGGTGAGACCGGCGCACAGCCCGAGCAGGGTGAAGAAATTCGGCACCAGCATGCGCACGGGCACGCGCGCGTGGGCAAAGAGGCGCCGCGTCCGCCGGCGGCGCGTCTCCTCTTCGAGCTGGGGTAGCACGGGATCCATGGGAAGGCCCTCGCGGCCGTTAATGTGACGGCATTATATCATGACCGGCGCGCCTCGCGCTCTGCCTCCTCGGACTTGAGGTCGGCGAGCACCGTCTCGCCGCCGACCGCGAGCTGACCGACCGCCGCGAGCGCCGTTCGTCCCGGAGGCAGGTAGGTGTCGACGCGGGAGCCGAAGCGGATCAGGCCGATGCGCTCGCCGACGCCGACGCTTTGCCCTTCCTCGACGAACGTGACGATGCGGCGCGCGATGAGCCCGGCAATCTGCACGACGGCGATCGTCGCCCCCGACGCCGTCTCGATGACGATCGCGCGCCGCTCGTTTTCTTCCGAGGCCTTGTCGAGCGCGGCGTTGAGGAAGGCGCCCGGCGTGTAGACCGAGCGCACGATGCGCCCGGCGACGGGGGCCCGGTTGACGTGCACATCGAGCACCGAAAGGAAAATCGAGATGCGCTGGCGCTCGGCGTCGCCGAGGCCCAGCTCGGCCGGCGGGCGCACGGCCTCAATCGCCGATATGCGCCCGTCTGCCGGCGCGACGACGAGCCCGTCGCGCAGCGGCGTGACGCGGTCGGGGTCGCGGAAGAAGTAGATCACCCAGAGCGTGGCGAGCGCCGCGAGCCATCCCGCCGGCGGCCAGATCATGAACAGGAGCAGGGTCGCGACAAGCCCGATGGCGACGAACTTGTGTCCGTCGCGATGAACGGGCGCCAGGCTTTCGGTGATGGTGTCGAGAATGCTGTTGCGATCGGACAAGCAGCCCTCCTTGACGTCTCGCGCCTACATTGCCTCTCCCAATCCAGAAGAGTGCGCCTGGCCGCCCCGGAGTTCCAGCGGACAAGGCTGATCAGAACGGCACGGCGACGAAGCGCGTGTCGCCTTTGGCGTCCTCGACCAGGAGCAGCACGGTCTTGCCTCCGCTCTTCTTCACCTTGTCGATCGCGCTCTCGATGTCGGAGGCTGTCGCGACGGGCTCCTGCTGCGCCTCGAGGATCACGTCGCCCACCCTGATGTTCTTGGAGGCGGCGGGGCTGTCGGGGTCGATCTCGGTGACGAGCACGCCCTTCACCTTGGGATCGAAGCCGAACTTCGAGCGGATCTCGTCGGTGAGCGGCACGAGCGAGAGTCCCATGAGCGCCGAGGCCGCGGGATTTTCCTCCTTCGGCTTTTCGGGGACGGGCTCGGGCTTGTCCTCGCCGTCATCGAGGAGGCCGACGGCCGCGGTCACGATCTTCTTTTGACCCAGGCGCAGGACCTCGAGCTCGACCGACTTGCCGATCGGGGTCTGCGCGACGAGCTTCGGCAGCCCGCGCATGGTGGTCACGTCCTTGCCGTCGAACTTGAGGATGACGTCGCCGGCCTCGAGGCCTGCCTTGGCGGCGGGGCTGTCCGGCGTGACGGCGGCGACGAGCGCGCCGGTGTTGTCGGGGACGCCCAGGCTCTCGGCAATGTCCTCGCTGATCGACTGGATTTTGACGCCGAGCCAGCCGCGGCGCACTTCGCCGAATTCCTTGAGCTGGTCGATGACCGCGGTCACCGTATCGGACGGCACGGCAAAGCCGATGCCGATCGAGCCGCCCGTCGGCGAGATGATGGCGGTGTTCACGCCGATGACCTCGCCCTGCATGTTGAAGAGGGGACCGCCCGAGTTGCCCTTGTTGATGGCGGCGTCGGTCTGCAGGAAGTCGTCGTAGGGACCGGCGTTGATGTCGCGCTGCATCGCCGAAATGATGCCGACCGTCACCGTGCCGCCCAATCCGAAGGGGTTGCCGATCGCCATCACCCAGTCGCCGACCTTCATGGCGGAGGACGAGCCGAAGTTGACGCCGACGAGCGGCTTTGCCGGCGTCACCTTGAGAAGGGCGAGGTCGGCCTTGCTGTCGCGGCCGACGACCTTGTCGACTTTGAGCTTCGAGCCGTCGTGGAAATTGACGATGATCTCGTCGGCGCCGTCGATCACGTGGTTGTTGGTGACGACGTAGCCCTCCTTGCCGTCGATGACGAAGCCCGAGCCGAGCGAGGAGACCTTGCGCTCGGAGGGCGGCACGCGCCCGTTCCTCTTGTTGAAGAAATCCTCGAAGAACTCCTCGAACGGCGAACCCTTGGGCACCTTGGGAAGCGGCACCCCCTCGGGGCCCTTGGCGATCTGCGAGGTCGAGATGTTGACGACGGCGTCGATCAGCTTCTCGGCGATCGGCGCGACGGATTGCGGCCCCTGCTGGGCCTCCGCCGGGACGGCCCCGCCCGGGGCGAGGGCGAGGGCAGCCGCCGCAGCCGAGCCCCACAGCAACTGCCGGGCACTGCGCTCTTTGCTGCCCCTCGACGACACGGACATCAATTCTTCCTCCTTGGCGGTGCGAGAGCTAGGGCGAAGCCAGGGCCGGCCCGATTCAATCCCCACGAAAGTGCGGACATGGGACGCTCCCTGTCAACGCGGCGCGGTGCGGTTAACTATCCGCGGACCAGCCAGACCACGGCCGCACCGGCGGCCACGGCCACCCAGCCGGCAATTCTAAGTTGCGCCTCTGGCGTTTCCGAGGCCGCCTCGAGAAGCCGGAGGCCGACATGCGGCGCGAGGGCCCAAAGCAGTCCCTCGAAGACGAGCACGAGGCCGAGACCGACGGCGAGGTCGCTCATGGCTTGGGAGGCGCCCCTCCGGCGGGATCGTTGAAGTACTTGAAGAATTCGGTATTGGGCGAGATGACGAGCCGGGTGTCGTCCGACTTGAGCCCCTGCTCGTAGGCCTGCATCGAACGGTAGAAGCCGAAGAAGTCCGGATCGCGTCCGAAGGCCTCGGCGAAGATCCTGTTCCTCTCCGCGTCGCCCTCGCCGCGCAGCGTCTCGCCCTTGCGCGTCGCCTCGGCCTTGATCACGGTAACCTCGCGGTCGGCGGTGGCGCGGATGCGATTGGCCTCTCCCGTGCCCTGGGCGCGGAACTCGGCGGCCTCGCGCTGGCGCTCGGCGCGCATGCGGTCGAACACGCTCTTCAGGTTCTGCTCGGGCAGGTCGGCGCGCTTGATGCGCACGTCGACGACTTCGAGGCCAAACTCCTTGCCTTCCTCGTTGACGATCGCCGCAATGCGCTTCATGAGCTCCTCGCGCCGCTCGCGCACGACGTCCTGGAACTGAGCCCCGCCGAGGACCCGGCGCAGCGCCGATTCGATGATCGGACCGAGACGCGAGCGAACCGCGCCCTCGTAGCGCAGCGTCTGATAGAACTTCAGCGGATCGGTAATGCGGTAGCGCGCGAAGGCGTCGACGAGGAGCCGCTTCTGATCGGACGCCGTCACCTCTTGCGTGGCCGTATCGAGGTCGAGAATGCGCTTGTCGAAGATGTCGACCGTCTCGACGAGCGGCAGCTTCCAGTTGAGGCCCGGATTCTTCACGACGCGCTTGGGCTTGCCGAACTCGAGCACCAGCGCCTGCTCGTTCTGGTGGACGATGAAGGCGGACGCGTAGAGCACCGAGGCAGCGATCGCAATGAGAACGAGCAGGGTGAGGAGAAACGCGCGCATCCCTAGTTGCCTCCCTCGGTCTTCTTCTTCTGCAACTGATCGAGGGGCAAGTAGGGCACGACGCCCTGTCCGGCCTTGCTGTCGAGGATGATCTTGTCGGAGTTGCCCAAGACGCGCTCCATGGTCTCGAGGTACATGCGCTTCCTCGTGACGTCGGGCGCCTTCTTGTACTCGTCGTAGACCTTGAGGAAGCGCGAGGTCTGGCCGTTGGCCTCGGCAACGGTCTGCTGCTTATAGCCCTCCGCGCCCTGGAGGATGCGCTCGGCCTCGCCTTTCGCTTCTGGAATGACCTTGTTGGAGTAGGCGAAGGCCTCGTTCTGCAGCTTCTCCTTGTCGGCGCGCGCCGCCTGCACGTCGCGGAAGGCGTCGATGACCTCGCTCGGCGGATCGACCTTCTGCAGCGTCACCTGGTCGATCTGGATGCCGGCTTTGTAGTAGTCGAGCGTCTTCTGCATGAGATCGTGCACGGCCGTTTCCGTTTTCTGGCGCGCTTCCGTCAGGATCGGCTGAATGTTCGACTGGCCGACGATCTCGCGCATGGCGCTTTCGGCGACCTCTTTCACCGTGTTGTCCGGGTTCTGGATGTTGAACAGGTACTGGGCCGCGTCCCTGATGCGCCAGTAGACGACGAAGTCGATGTCGACGGTGTTCTCGTCGCCGGTCAGCATCAGGCTTTCCTCTTTGACGTCCTGCGCCGCGCCGGTCGAGAAGCCGCGCGAGGAGGTCCCCGAGCGCATGCCGACCTCGATGATGTTCTGGCGCGTGACCTGAGGCAGCACGACCTCCTCGATCGGGTACGGCCAGCGGAAGTGCAGGCCCGGCGGCTCCTGGCGCACGAACTCGCCGAACCGCATCACGACGCCGAGCTCGTCCGGATTGACGCGGAAGAAAAACGCGTACCAGACCACCACGGCGCTCGCTACCGCGACCGCGAGAAAGATCAGCGGGCCGGGAATGCCGCCCCCGCGCATTACCTGCTTCATGCGATCCTGGCTGCGCTTCAGCATCTCCTCGAGATCGGGCGGCTGTCCGCCCCCGCCGGGACCCTGGCCCCACGGGCCGCCGCCTCCGCCGCCTTTCCAGCCGCCGCCACCGCCGCCGCTCTGATTGCTCCAAGGCATTAGGTCTCGCCTCTCATTTTAGGGGAAGCCGGCCGGGAGAGGACGGTTGGGTGGCTCGGGGCTCCACCGCGCTCGACCGCCTCGATATCCCGAGGGTGAAATGTCAGCCCCGCTTATAGGACAGCGCTTTCGCCTCTGCAAACGGGCCTCGCTAACATCGGCGGTCCTCTGCCGGACTTCAAGGCAAGCTCAACCGGCCGTTTTGCGCCTCGTAAGCGAAGCCGGAAGCAAATTGCAGAGACTTGGTTGCGCGGTTCGTCAAGCGCGCGGCTAGCCTAGCCTAAGCTGCCTCAAGGGCGGGTGCTTGAACGCACCTCGCAACGTTGGGCTTGTAATAGACCGTGACCTTAAACGCATACTGGTCGCCGCCCTCACCGGCTGGAACTGCAAGCTCGTCGCCGATGTGCCAGTCTCGAAAATTCCGTTCGAACTTGGCGACATCGCTGTAACCTGCGTCGTCGATGTCGACGTCCACCTCTGTCAGATAGACGGTATCTACCTCATCATGAAAGAGTTGAAAGATTTCAGCGCCGCCGATCACTATTACGCTACGGACCCCACGCACACACGCGTCATCCTCGGCGATCGTCATAGCTTCTAATTTGCTACGAACAACTACAACGTCGGGAGCGTGTATGCCATTTTCCCGCGAAATAACGATATTCGTTCGCCCGGGTAGAGCGCGCCCAATCGAGTCGAAAGTTCGCCTGCCCATAATTATAGGGTGCCCAATCGTCAGTCTTTTGAAAATCCCAAGGTCAGTGGGTAGATGCCATGGCAGCTTGTTATCGCAGCCGATAACAAAATTTCGCGAACGCGCAACTAGAAAGCGGTAGCTGATGCGTCCTTCTGCCATCCGTCTCCCCTTCTGCGTGGTCGCCCCGCTAGGGACTCACCTGCTGACGCGCAACTTCAATAAGTCAAGCGCACGATTCAATTTATACACGATTTCCACAGTTGCAGGGTTCAAGGCTAGACGATTCGCGCGTTTTGCCGAGCCGATGTTGGAAATTTCCAACAGTGTTTTCGTCTCGCAATTTGCTGATATACTTAATAATTCTTCACCGGGCACGCTTTGCGCGAGAAAAGGGCACATTCTCAACCAGTCGGCGACTCGATGGGTTGTTGTTGCACCAAACGCCATGTGAACGGTACCTTGAGCACCCCTTCATCCAACCGATTTGTTTGTGATCGTGTCCTCAAATTCGAGCATCTCTAACCCGGCGTCGTGGGCGCACAGATGGAGTCAAACATAACGGTCTAGTTCGCAACGCTTCCGAAATTGACAGGAATTGGCAGGCGTCAGACGGAGACCGGCGCGGCGATATGCGGGTGGGGATCGTAGTTCTCGAGCGAGAAGTCCTCGAACCTGAATTGGAAAATGGACCTCACATCCGGGTTGATGGACATGGCCGGAAGCCCGCGCGGCTTGCGTCTCAATTGCTCGTCCGCCTGGTCGAGATGGTTGAGATAGAGGTGCGCGTCGCCGAACGTGTGGACGAAGTCGCCTGGCTCGAAGCCCGTCACCTGCGCCATCATCATCGTCAGAAGTGCGTAGCTCGCGATGTTGAATGGCACGCCGAGAAACACGTCGGCCGAGCGCTGGTAGAGCTGGCAGGAGAGCTTGCCGTCGGCGACGTAGAACTGGAACAGGCAATGGCAAGGCGCCAGCGCCATGTCGGGAATGTCGGCCGGGTTCCACGCCGATCACGATGATGCGCCGACTGTCAGGGTTGGTCTTCAGGGTTGCACCTGCGTCGGAAATCTGATCGATGGTGCCGCCCATCGGCGCCAGCCCAACTTCGCCACTGTTGCCGTAGACGGGGCCGAGGTCGCCGTTCTCGTCGGCCCATTCGTCCCAGATGCGGACGCCGTTCGCCTTGAGGTAGTCGATGTTGTGTCGCCGGACAGGAACCACAGCAGCTCGTGGACGATCGATTTGACGTGCAGCTTCTTGGTCGTGAGCAGCGGAAAGCCCGCGCCGAGATCGAACCGCATCTGATGGCCGAACACGGACAGCGTTCCGGTCCCGGTCCGGTCGGTCTTGCGGACGCCTTCCGTCCGTACACGTCTCAGGAGATCGAGGTATTGCTGCATGGGTGGAATGTAGGCGATTCCGCGCCCCGGCAAGAGGGCCCCTCAAGCGGGCGCATAGAAATAAATGAACGCGACGGCGGCGATATTGGCCATGGCGTGGGCCACGACCACGGCGCGCATCGATCCCGTCCGCCACATGAGCCACGAGAGCAGCAGGCCGGCCGTGAACACGCTTATGAGCCCCGGCAGGGAATAGCTCATGTGCAGCCCCGTCCAGGCCGCCGACGAGACGAGGGCCGCCGGCCAGAAGCCGAGCCGGGTCTGCGCCAGGGCGGAGAGGAGAAAGCCGCGAAAGGTCAGCTCCTCCCATAGCGGCGCCAGCACTACGGCGACGAGCGCCGTTCCCCACCAGAGCGGTGACTTGAGCCCGTCGGCGAGCCACTTGCTGTCGGCGAAGGGGTCGAAGCCTACGCCGTAATACATGGCGAGCTCGAGCGCGCTCGTGACCGCAACGACGATCAGCCCGCCGAGGATAGAGGTCCCCCAGCTGGCCATAGGCGGACCGAGGCGCAGCACGTCGCGACGCATGCCCTTGCGGCCCGCCGCAAGCCAGATCACGGCGAGCGAGATCGATTGCGAGACGATCATGAGCCCGACGCCGCTCGGCGTCGCGAGCGACCCCATGTCGGCGGCCAAATTGGCCATGGCGCGGGCCACGTCGGCGGCCCACGTCGAATTCAGCGCTCCACATGAGCCACGAGAGCAGCAGGGCGCCCACGAGCAGGACCGCGAACGAGGCAAAGCAGGCGATGAACGTGACGGCGAGAGCCCCGAGGGGACGCCACGGCGTGCTCGGCACATATTTGGGAGGACCGCGGAAGAGCTCGCCCGCTCCCCCGCCAGTGTCGTCAGCCTCTGCCATCGCACACTCCCCCTATCGCCCGTCCCGGCCGGTGACCCCGCGTCAGCGGCGCCATGGAGCCAACGGGCGCGCCGCAGGCTACGGCAAGGAAACGATTTATCGCCGTTCATTGGCCGTCCCGCACGCGTTTTCCCTATCGATCGGGCCGCCGGCCGGCTCAGAGACGGACTTTGCCCAGTACTTTTATTTCACACAGGGTCGGCCTATATTCTCCCGGCCGGATTCGTCCGGCTATGGCGATAAACGCGGCCGTAATAAGCCATTCGGACCCGGGGGCAGTACCCGGCGCCTCCACCAGAGGGGTCAGAATCTCGACTCCTGCGGCGGGGGCGAACTAGGATCGACGAGGGTGTAAAGGGTTAAGCTTTCGCTCGGCATGATACCGCCGTCATCGGGTCATTCAGAATAGTTGCCAATGACAACTATGCTGAGGCTGCTCTCGCTGCGTAACGCGGCGCGAAAAGCCTGAACTACCAAAGTCCTCACCCCTAGCCGGGTAAGGCGCGGTTCGGAGGGCACCGGGCAACAGAAGCCCTCCACTCGTCTTTCGGCCGAGTTCGGGGGACATCGTGGCCGCGATCGGGGACAGCAGAATACGGGAATGACGGCCGGGCCGACCATCGACTACGAAGCGCTCGCACAGGAGGCCATGCGCGGCGTCGTTCGCACCGTGCTCGTGCGCGCGGCCAAGTCCGGCTTGCCCGGCGATCACCACTTCTACATCTCGTTCGACACTGAGGCGCTCGGCGTCACGCTCTCGAAGCGGCTGCGCGAGAAGTACCCGCGCGAGATGACGATCGTGCTTCAGCACCGGTTCTGGGATCTCGCCGTCACCGACGACCGGTTCGAGGTGAAGCTCACCTTCGACGGCATCCCCGAGCGCCTCGTCGTTCCGTTCGCGGCCATCAAGGTCTTCTTCGACCCTTCCGTGCGTTACGGGCTCCAGTTCGAGGATGCGAGCCTCGGGCCCGATGCCGGCACCCATTCGCTGCCCTCGGCCCCGCTCGGCGGCGACGCGGCAGGGGCGACGCGCTCGACGCCACGCAAGCCGAGGTCCGCGAAGAAGCCGCGCGCCGATCGCGACGAGATCGACATCGCGTCGCGCCCGCAGCCGGCGCTGCCCGCGGGCTCTGCATCTGCCAGCGGGGCGAAGCCCGGCGCGCCCGCGCCCGCCGTCGCCTCTGGCACAACCGGCAAGAGCGAGCCTCAGCCCGCCGCGCCGAAGTCCGCCCCCAGCAGCGGCGCCGAGATCGTGAGCCTCGATCAGTTCCGGAAGAAATAGCGTTCCGGACTGAAGTCAAACCACTCGCCAATCCCTTGCATGGGACATTGGGCTTGACCCCGCTCAAGGCGGGCCTCCCGCGCGGCGGGCAGGCTTCGACCAGGTGTCGCGAGGCAAGGAGCCCGACATGCAGGCGAAAAGGGAGAATTCGTCGATCGATGGCGTCAAGGCATGGCTGAGGCGCCACCACCCCTGGCCGCTCTGGGCCTTCATTCTGATCGTCGCCGTCCTAATTTTTCTCGCCCGATCGGCGCATGGCGCTGGCGTCACGCGCGCCAAGATCGCCGCCGAGGGGCAGCAGGAATACGAGGAGAACTGCGTCGCCTGCCACGGTGCCGACGGCAAGGGAGGGGGCGAACTCGCGGGGAAGCTCTTGAAGCCGCCAAAGGATCTGACCGCGATCTCGGCCGCGAACGGCGGGACGTTCCCGTTCTGGCGCGTGTTCGATATCCTGGCCGGCGAGACCGCCGTCGAGGGCCACGACACGATGCACATGCCGGAGTACTTCGCGCGCATGAAGCAGCAGGATTACAAGCCGGGCTACCTGCCGGCGCACGTGCGCATCCTCGAGCTCACGCACTACGTCGAGAGCCTGCAGGGAAAGTAATCGAGCGTCTTCCTATTTCTCGAAGGCCGCCTCGCCGCCGACCGCTTCCGCTTCCCCCCACCATCCGGGCTGATGGCGCATGTAGTAGCGGTAGGGCGCGAGATCGTAGTCGAGGTCGCTGTAGTCGACGAGCGGGGGCGGCTGATTGAGCACCACGGGCGGCGACGAGTAGCGCATCGCGTTGGGCGGGTAGTAGATGACCGGGGGCTGGACGCCGAGCGGCAGGACTCCGACCTCGGGATAGACGGGAGCGTCGACGATCACCGGCGGACGGCGCGCGAACCAGACGGGCGGCACGGTGTACCAGGGATGCCCCCAGAAGCGCTCGCGCCAGCGCCGGTAGCCGACGAGGACTGCGCCGTCTGCGCTCGTGATCGCCCTGTGCCCTAAGCCGGCGGGCGGGGCCGCGGCCGCCGGGGACGCGCAAGCGATCAGCCAGCATGCCGTGAGAGCGGCGAGCGCCGGCAATGCCTTGCCCATGTCGACCTCCGAAGCGGCGGCAAAGACCGAGCGTCGACGTTTGCAGAAGGTCGTTACCGATTGGTAAACGGAGGCTACGTGTTCTACGCGGCCAGCCCCTTTCGCTTTTGCGCGAGAAGGCGCACAATTTTAGCCTCGGCACGGACGGGCGGGGGCAGGCTCGCACTCAAGGAGTAGGCTCCCATGAGGATAGCCGAAGTTCTGGCGGGAAAGGGCCGCGGCGTCATCACGCTTTGGCCGTCACGGCGCTTGCGCGAGGCCGTCGATCTGCTCGATCGCCACCACATCGCATCCGTAGTCGTCGTCGATCCGGAGCGCCGCCCGCACGGCATCGTGTCGGACCGCGAGATCATTCGGGCCATCGCCCGCCACGGCGCCGACGCGCTCGATTTCGCAGTGACGCACGTGATGGTCGCCCCGCCGCCCATGTGCACGCCGGAAACGCGCGTGTCGGAAGCGCTCAGGCGCATGACGTTCGACCGCATCCGCCATCTCGTCGTCATGCACGAGGAGGAGATGGTCGGCGTCGTCAGCATCGGCGACCTGATCAAGGTGCGCCTCGACGATGCCGAGGTCGAGGGGCGGGTGCTGCGCGACATCGCGCTCGGGCATCTCGCCACCGGTCGATGAGATTACGAATCCGTATCGCGCGGGCAAGGCGCCCGTAGGATCGCCGGCGCAGGGTCATGGGGCGCCGGGAGGCCGGGTCCGGGCGCGCTCCCGGCGGCCAGCTCCAAGCTGCCCGTCCTTTCTCATCGAAGGAACTCCACCCATGACCAAGCCCCAATCCAAGAAAGCGCTCACGATCGCCTCGGCCGTCCTCGCCGTCGCCATGACCGCGGCAGGCAGCACCGCCTTCGCGGACGCTTACTCGTCCTCCGAGCATGTGCATCGCCACCACAGCAAAATTGCGCTCCAGTGCAGCGAGGAGGCGAACCTCAAGGGTCTCCACGGCAAGGCGCGCGAGGCCTTCCGCCGCCATTGCATTCGCGAGCACACGGCGAGCAGCGCGCCGGTGCACCACCTCGCCTGGCAGCACGATCACCCCGCCCACAAGGCCGTCCTGAAGTCGCCAACTCCGAAGAAGCCCGACAAGACCACCTGAACGCCCTCCGCCACGCTCGGAAGCGGCTCCGCTCCTCCTTGCGGAGCCGTTTTCGTGCGAGGAGCGTTCCTTGGCCGCGCAAGAGGGGCTAACCTGCTGCGCAAAGGAGTGCTCATGGCGGACGCTCGCATTGCACTCGTTTCGGGCGCCAATCGCGGCATTGGACTGGAGATCGTGCGCCAGCTCTCGAAGCTCGGGATCATCGCCGTCATCGGCACGCGCGATCTCGAGAAAGGGCGCGCGGGGGCAAGCGAGCTCGCCCGCGACGGCATCGAGGCGCCGGTCGTCGCCCTCGACGTCGACGACGAGATGGGGGCGGCCCGCGCCGTGGCCGAGGTCGAGCGCCGGTTCGGGCGCTGCGACGTGCTCGTCAACAACGCCGCGGTCCTGATCGACGGCCCGGGAGGCTTCTCGGCAAGTCTCCTCGATCTCAAGGGAGACACCGTGCGGCGCACCTTCGAGACCAATGTGCTGGGACCGCTCCGGCTCATTCAGGCGGCCGTGCCGCTGATGCGCAGGAACGGCTACGGGCGCATCGTCAATCTGTCGTCCGGGGCGGGCCAGCTCGCCGAGATGGGCGCGGGCTTTCCCGCCTACCGCATGTCGAAAGCCGCCCTCAATGCACTGACGCGCATCGCCGCCGTCGAGCTTGCCGAGGCGAAGATCAAGGTCAACGCCGTGTGCCCCGGCTGGGTCAGGACGGACATGGGCGGGCCCAACGCCGAGCGGCCGGTGGAGAAGGGGGCCGAGACGCCGGTGTGGCTCGCGACCCTCGCCCGACGACGGCCCGACGGGCGGCTTCTTCCGCGACAAGAAGCGGATCCCGTGGTGAGCGGCAGGCTCAGAGCCCGCGCACGAGATTGCCCACCATCAGCGTGAAGTAGGCCGTGATCGACAGCCAGAACTCCTGGTGGGGCAGATAGCGCGGCACGGGAATGAAGCCGAGCTTGGTGATGAGCGCGAGCGAGGCCAGCACGAAGGAGATGAGAAAAATCAGAATGGTCGGCGGATTGAGCCTCATAACGCGAACTCCTCGATAGCCGGCGGCGACCTCGACCGCCTCCCCTCGCCAAGACTATGCCCGCACCATAACACGCGCCTTAAGGGGGATTGCAACGGGTCGGGCCGGCGATCGGAGCTTACGAGCGATCCGCATTGCACGAAGACCGCTCCCGGGCGATCGAGGATTGCGTCAGAGCGCCCGGGCCGGCTTGCCGCCGACCTTCTGTCCCGACGGATCGCCGTCGAGCACGAACCGGACCAGCTCACCGGCGTCCACGCCGAGCTCGCGGCACATGACGACGATGCTGCCGGGCGCGGGCTGGGGCACCTGCGGAGAGCCCATCTCGATCCGGGTCTTGTCAGCAGGGGCCGGGGCGATCGATACGACCTCGAGGACGCGCTTGTCCTCGCCGGACCCGACGGTCAGCCGGTCGCCGACGGAGAAATCGAGCGCCTTCGCAGGCTGGGCCCAGGCGGCAGGCTCGATGCGTCCGCCGCTCGGCGCTGCGACCGCACGCGACAGCCAATAGTCCTCGCTGCCCGAAATGAGCGGGCCGCTCTTCGAGCCGTCGCGTACGTCCGTGGCCCCCAGCGCCACGTTGAAGCCCCGGGTGACGACCGCCTCGGTGTTGGAGAAGGCCGCAATCAGCCCCGTGAGTGCGGCCGCTCCCATCAGGAGCACCGCGGCGGCACGGGCAGGTACGGTCAAGCGCTGCGCCATGTGTTCGAACCCTCTGATCCCATTGCCCCTATATAGAGGGGTGCGCGGGAAACGGCGACTCCCGGCCTCAAGTTTCGTGCCGGTATTAACAAGGCCCGTTAACTAGCCGATACGAGCCGGATGCTGGAACGGACTAGCGGCCGGGCGGGGGCGCGGGCGCCTGGACGCGCGCACCAGATGCCGGAAAAAGGCCAGATTGACCGCCGTGAGGCCCGACAGGACGGCGGACAGGAGAACCAGCGGGGCCGGCCAGGAATAGCCGGAGACGCCCACCACGACCCCGGCGATGAGGCCATGGGACGCATGCGGCGCGGCAACCGTCGCCTGACAGGCGGTCATCACCATGAGCACGGCAAAGACGGCGACGCCGACAAGGGCGTCAGGCGCAAGATGGCGAGCCGTGATTGCGAGCAAGCGGTCTGTCATCAAGGTCTCCTTTCAGAGCGACTCGGCCGCAGCGTGATCATCGCGAGCACATCCTGTTCGTGTGGCCGCGTTTTGCTCCGATTGTGGCGATAGCTGGCCAATTCCCCGGAATTGGCGGGCGGGCGCACTTCGCCCGCTCCTTTGTGGTCAAGCGGCAACGCCCGCGCTCCGGGCCGCAGCGGCCGAGGCTTGTATTGTGTTTTGCTGCAGTGCGGCGTAGCTTCCGCGCCGCTCCCAGCCGGGAATTCCGAGCCGGGACCAGGGAAAGAAAGACGCACTCCATGGGCTTTTTCGCCGACAGCTTGAACCGAATCCAACCCTCCGCGACGATCGCCGTTTCGATGAAGGCGCGCCAGCTCAAGGCCCAGGGGCGCGACATCATCTCGCTGTCGGCCGGCGAGCCCGACTTCGACACGCCCGAGAACATAAAGCTTGCCGCCATCAAGGCGCTTGAAGGACGGGCGCACGAAGTACACCGACGTCGACGGCATTCCCGAGCTCAAGGCGGCGATCGCGGCCAAGTTCCGCCGCGACAACAACCTCGACTACAAGCCGTCGCAGATCTCGGTCGGGACCGGCGGCAAGCAGGTGCTCTTCAATGCGCTGATTGCGACGCTCAATCCCGGCGACGAGGTCCTGATCCCGGCGCCCTGCTGGGTCTCCTACGCCGACATCGTCATGCTCGGGGGCGGCACGCCCGTTTTCGCCGACACGCGGCTCGAGGACGGATACCGGCTCAAGCCCGAGGTGCTCGACGCGGCGATTACGGAGAAGACCAAGTGGCTCGTGTTCAACTCACCCTCGAACCCGACGGGAGCCGCCTACTCGCGCCAGGACTTGAAGGCGCTCACCGACGTTCTGATGGCGGAGAAGAACCGCCACGTCTGGGTGCTGACCGACGACATCTACGAGCACCTGCTCTATGACGGGCTCGAATTCTGCACCCCCGCCGAGGTCGAGCCCGGCCTCTACGATCGCACGCTCACGCTCAACGGCCTCTCCAAGGCCTATTGCATGACGGGCTGGCGGCTCGGCTATGCGGGGGGCCCCGAGCCGCTCATCAAGGCGATGTGCAAGCTCCAGTCGCAGTCGACCTCGAACCCGACGTCGATCACGCAGTGGGCCGGCGTCGAGGCCCTGAACGGCCCGCAGGACTTCATCGCCCGCAACAACAAGGTGTTCGTCGAGCGGCGCGACCTCGTCGTGTCGATGCTCAACCAGGCCAAGGGCCTCACCTGTCCCAAGCCCGAGGGCGCGTTCTACGTCTATCCGAGCTGCGCCGGCGCGATGGGCAAGACGAGCCCCAAGGGGACCCCGCTCAACAACGACGAGGATTTCGTCACCACATTGCTCGAAGAGGAGGGCGTGGCCGTCGTCCACGGGGCTGCGTTCGCCGGCTCGCCGGCGTTCCGCATCTCGTACGCCGCCTCGACGGAAGCCCTGACGGAAGCCTGCATGCGCATTCAGCGCTTCTGCGCCGGCATCAGGTGACCGCTACCTTACGACGCAATCGCCTTCTTTCTCTTGCCTCCCTCGAGAGCGGCGCGTCATGGCGGATGACGCTGGAGGATGGGGATAGGTCGATCACCACAGCCGGCCGCCGACGGCGAGGATCGTGCCGAGCACGAGAGCCGCGGCAGCGATAAGCGCTGCGAGGGCACGCACGAGCGGGCGCGCGACGATCTCGGCCTCGGGCGCGTCCTCATAGCGGAGCGCGGGCTTCGAGCCGGTGACCATGGCGCGGATCAGCGGCTCCCCCTTCACGAGGCCATAGAGAACGTTGGCGAGCGATGTGGAGAGTGACGAGCGGCAGGATCACGAAGTCGAAGATGCGTCCGTGCCAGCGGGTCGCGCTCTTGTTCGCCGCCTCGTCGACGAGGCGATAGAGCGGGCCGCCGGTCAGATCGTTGTCGTCGACGGCGAAGAGCCCGAAAGACCCTTGCGCGAGGAGCGCGGCGAGGAGCGCCAGCACCATCCAGGCGCCAAGCGGATTGTGGCCGAGGAAGCGAGTTTCGGCGCCGCGCAGGAGACCTCGCAGATAGCCGAGCGCTGCCCGAGGGCCCCTCACGAACGAGGAGAACCGCGCAGTAGACGAGCCGACCAGTCCCCAGATGATCCGCCACACGAGCAACGTCAGGGCCGCAAGCCCGATCGCGCGGTGCCAGACGAGCGTCACATCGCCGATCGCCTCCGCATACTCGTAGCTCACCCACGACGAGAGGATGAGCGCGACGAGCGTCCAGTGAAAGAGGCGTGTGGGCAGGTCCCAAGCCGGGACGCTTCGGGGGGCGTCGGGCTTCGGCGTCATTTGTCCTTCGGCTTGCGGAACTTCTTGTGGCAGGCGCTGCAGTTGCCCATCACTTCCTTCCACGTATCGGGAAAGGTCTCCTCGTCGGTGATCTTGCTCTCGGCAGCCTTGGCCGCCGCGCCGAGCTTGGGGAAGCGGTCGAGGAAATCCTGCTTCTCCTGCCAGATGATCGGGAGGGCCTCGGTGTCGGCGCCGGTCTTGGCGTCGTCGGGAAAGAGCTTGGGCAGGAGCGCGGCCTTCTCCTGGATCACTTTCAGCGCCGCCTGCACCTTGGCGAGATCGAATTCCTCGTCCCCCTTGTACATGGCGTTCGGCGCCTTGGTCGCCTTGCCCATCGCCTCGTAGTTGGTCTTGCGCTCCTTGATGACGGCGACGTTCTGCGCATAGACGGCCGTCGCTCCGACCGCGACGAGGAGCAGGACGGAGGCTGATCGAAGCATGAACGAACTCCTCGAAACCAACTCAGGCAAGAGCGCAACGCTCCTCGCAAGTGCTCGCATTGGCCCAATGGGCTGTCAATGAGGCGCGGCGAGGCAACATGCCGCCCGTTCATGACGGCACGTTGTGCGGGAAGCGGCCGCAGTCGCATGGTGGACGGCAGGAAGGCAGGAAACGCGGAAGGAGCTTAGGCGGTGGCGCGGCCGCCGAGCCAGCCCGCGAGCGTTTCGCGCAAGCCGAGCACGCGGGCCGGGTCGACCAACGCCGAGAGATGCTCGAAGCGTGCCGGAGGGGGAAGGGCACGCCGGGCCGCCAAAAGGTGCCCGTTGCGAAGCGCCTCGTCCGGCTGAAGGTGCGCCGGCTCGGCCATGTCCTCCTCGCTCGGGGCCATGGCAAAACCTGCAGCGTAGGCAACCGATATCAGAGCTCTCTGGCTCATAGCATCGTACTCTGCGGGGGCACTTCGCATGGGACTAAGCGAGAGCCTTCAAGGCCATGCACCCCAAAAAATTGCGGGGGCGCGGGAAGAATTCATCATGAGGCAAGTTGGCCGCGGGTCAAGTTTTTTTTGGTAACAAACCGTGATCGGGCTTCGCACGCGCACGCAAAAGCCTTGTGCGGCGCAAAGCCGAGCTTGCCGGCGCGCGCGAGGCCCGCGACCGCCCATCGGCGCTCATCTTGTGGCGCGTTTTTTTCGAGGACTCCCTCGAACCCCCCTTGCGCCGCGGTGCACACGGCGCGACGATCTCATGTCGCGCTCCTCGGGAGAGGCGCGGGGGTGCGCGGCCGGCGCTTCCCTGCGCGCCTCGCAACACTCCTCGGGCGGCCATAAGCCCGCGAGTGGCAAGGAGGAACCTATGGGGCAATCCGATGGCCCGAGAGACGGGCAAGCGGGCCGCAGCTCCCGCTGCATCGCACTGATCGGCCCGTATCTCTCGGGCAAGACCACGCTGCTTGAATCCATCCTCGCCCGCACCGGCGCGATCACCCGCCAGGGCAGCATTCCCGCCAAGACCACCGTTGGCGACGCGTCGCCGGAAGCCCGCGACCACGGCATGAGCGTCGCCCTCAACATCGCCGACGTCTCCTTCCTCGGCGACACCTTCACCTTCATCGACTGTCCCGGCTCGATCGAGTTCCAGCACGAAGGCGCGCTCGCCCTCACCGCGTGCGACGCCGCCGTCGTCGTCTCCGAGCCCGACGGCAAGCGGGTCCCCGCCCTCCAGGTGCTCTTGAAGCAGCTCGAGGACCGCGCCATCCCCCATTTCCTGTTCCTGAACAAGATCGACACCTTCACGACGCCCGTCCGCGAGATCGTGCCGATCCTGCAGCCCGCCTCCACCAGGCCGCTCGTGCTGCGCCAGATCCCGATCTGGGAGAACGGGGTCGCCACGGGCTTCATCGATCTCGCGCTCGAGCGCGCCTTCGTCTACCGCAGTCACGCGCCCTCCGAGGTCGCCGAGATTCCCGCTTCCGTCCTCGACCGCGAGAAGGAAGCGCGCTTCCACATGCTCGAGCAGCTCGCCGACTACGATGACGAGCTCATGGAGCAGCTGCTCTCCGACCAGCCGCCGCCCAAAGGCAAGGTGTTCGAGGACCTGACCAAGGAATTGAAGGACGGCCTCATCTGCCCGGTGCTGCTCGGGAGCGCCGAGAACGGCAACGGCATTCTCCGCCTCTTGAAGGCGCTGCGCCACG
Organism: uncultured Alphaproteobacteria bacterium; assembly: GCA_963699485.1. Classification (GTDB taxonomy): domain Bacteria; phylum Pseudomonadota; class Alphaproteobacteria; order Rhizobiales; family Hyphomicrobiaceae; genus Hyphomicrobium_C. The sequence continues at coordinate 433,012 of CAVOUC010000029.1, forward strand.
AGGTCCCCTTCGTCGGCGAGACGGCCAAACGCCTCAAGGTCGAGAACGCCAAGAGCGCCGCCTACGTGATGAAGACCCTCTACACCGCCCACGGCGGCAAGATGAGCGTCGCGCGCCTCCTCACGGGCGATCTCGCCGACAGCACGACGGTGACCGGGGCCTCGGGCGCTGAGGAGCGCATCGCCGGCATGTTCACGCTCAAGGGCGAGGAGGCGGTCAAGCGGGGGGCCGCCAAAGCCGGCGACACGGTCGCGCTCGGGCGCCTCGACCGCATCAAGTCCGGCGAGACGATCACCGCCGACAGGACGAGCGTCATGCAGATCAAGGGTCCCGTCCTGCCCGAGCCGGTGCTTGGCTCGAGCATTGGCCTCAAGGACCGGAAGGACGAGGTCAAGCTCTCGGCGGCGCTCGGCAAGCTCATCGAGGAGGACCCCTCGCTCGTCCTCGAGCACAATCAGGACACGCACCAGGTGCTGCTCAAGGGCCAGGGCGAAATGCACCTGCGCGTCGCCTTCGAGCGGCTCCAGCGCAAGTACGGCGTGACCGTCGAGCGCCAGCGCCGGCACGTCCCCTACAAGGAGACGATCCGCAAGGGGATCGAGATTCGCGGCCGCCACAAGAAGCAGTCGGGCGGCCACGGCCAGTTCGGCGACGTGGTCTTGAATATCCAGCCGCTCGCGCGCGGCTCGGGCTTCACCTTCGGCGACAAGATCACGGGCGGCGTGGTGCCGAAGCAGTTCATCCCGTCGGTCGAGATCGGCGTCGTCGACTACTTGAAGTCGGGCCCGCTCGGCTTCCCCGTCGTCGACCTGTCGGTGACGCTGATGGACGGCTCCTATCACACGGTCGACAGCTCCGACATGGCGTTCCGCCAGGCCGGGCGCCTCGCCATGAGCGAGGGGATGCCCAAATGCAATCCCGTGCTGCTCGAGCCGATCATGGCCGTCGATATCGCCGTGCCGTCGGATGCCACCGCGCGCATCAATGGCATCATCCCGCAGCGGCGCGGGCAGATCCTGGGCTTCGACGCGAGACCCGGCTGGCCCGGCTGGGACGTGGTGTCGGCGCACATTCCGGAAGCCGAGATGGACGACCTCATCGTCGAGCTCAGGAGCGCGACCGCGGGCGTCGGCACCTACACGGCGAAGTTCGACCACCTGGCCGAGCTGACCGGACGGCTTGCCGACCAGGTGCTCACCCAGCACAAGGCGGCGGCGGAGTAGACGCGCTCGAAGCATTGGGAGACGCGAAAGGCGGCCGCAGGGCCGCCTTTCTCACAAAATGTGGAGCGTGTCGCCATGTCACGTCAACGAAAGTCGTGCTACTGAGCAATTGAACGATGGCACGGCATGCGCCTTTGCATGGCAGGCGCTCGCCTCAGAACCATTCGCCTTTATCGTTGCTTCAGTTTTCGGGGGAGCCACTCATGGCCATCACGCGCGTTACCGGGGCGCAGCTCATTCGCCATTACACCGGCGGGAACTTTCCCAAGAGTGACGCGTCGCCCTACGAGCTTCAGCGGCTCGACACCGGCAAGATGGTGGCGGTCTGGTCGGCGGGGTCGTCGACAACAGAAACCCTGAACCTACGACGCTGAGCGCGCTCGGCACCTCGCCGACTGCGATCCAGACGCTCGATACGGTGGATCCGAGCCGCACCCTCGATCTGCCGGTTGTGGCGCCGGCGCGGAACGGGGGCTTCTTCATCGTCTGGGAGAACGACACGAGCAGCGATGGCGACCCTTTCGCGGCCGATGCGTTCAGACGAACGTTCAATGCGGCAGGCGCGCCCACCACTGCAAAGCTCGCTCTGTCAACCGAAACATCGGGCGGCGAGTTCCCGCCGTCCGTGGCCCGGCTCGGCAACGGCAACTTCTTCACGACCTGGACGGATACGGGCACCTCGTTAATCTCCGATCTCGACGTCGACACGCTCGGGCGCATCTTCGGTGAGACAGGCGCTCCGGCCGGCGGCCAGTTCAAGGTGAACATCAGTTGGGAGATCAACTCGGCGCGGACGCCTTGTCTCCCGGACGGTCGCGTGGTCGCGATCTGGGCCAACGCGACGGTCACTCCGGCGCTCGAGATCACCTTCGATCAGCTGCGCGGGAGGTTCATCAGCGCAACGGGGGCGCCGGCGGCACTCGAGTTCACGATCGATTCGATTGCATCGGGCAGCAGCTATTTGCCGTTCGACGGCGGCATCGATTCCTTGGGTCTCGGCAACGGCGGTTTCGTCGTCGTCTGGCAGCAGGCGATCGACCCGGCTCAAGACGGGGAGATCCATTTCCAGCGCTTCTCCACTTCCGGCGCGAAGGTCGGCGCCGAGGTGGTGGTCGAAAGCGCAACCGACCACATCGTCTCCTTCCAAGCGGTGGAGCTCGCCAACGGCGGCTTCGCGATTGCGTGGCGTACCTTCGACGAATCGACCAGCACGGGCGCCGATTTCATCCGCGTCTTCGATATGAACGGCGCCGGGATCGGCACCGAGATTTCGTTGCAATCGATCAGCACGCCGGGCCTCTCGAATATTTTCGATCTCGAACTCATGTCCAACGGACGCGTGATGGCGCTCGGGACGTTCGGCAGCGGCAATTCCTCAGTCGGCACGCAGGTGTTCGATTTCGGCGACGAGCGGTTGCTGGGGACAGCTCTGGCCAACACGCTCTTCGGCAAGGAGGGGGTGAATGACCAAATCCTGGGACTCGCCGGCATCGACAAGCTGACCGGCCTGAGCGGGAACGACATCCTCGACGGCGGCATCGGCGTCGACACGCTGACCGGGGGCCTCGGGCGCGACACGATGACCGGCGGCACGCTTCGCGACATCTTCGACTTCAACGCCATTGCCGAGACTGGCAAGGGCCCCGCGACGCGCGATGTGATCAAGGACTTCGTGCACCTGACCGACGACATCGATCTGTCGACGATCGATGCCAACGGGGCGGCTGCCGGCAATACCGCTTTCTCGTTCCTCGCCACCAAGGGCGCGGCCTTCACGGGCGTCAAGGGTCAGCTGCACTGGCTGCAAGCGGCAGGCAAGACGATCGTCGAGGGCGACATCGACGGCAACAAAGTCGCCGACTTCCAGATCGAGCTCACGGGGCTCGTGACCCTATCCGGCGCGGATTTCATCCTGTGAGCGAGGTTTCGGCCGTCCAACGCAGGAGCTGACGTCGCTGCAGTGGGCGGGCGCGGCCACGATCCTGATCTCGGTCGCGCTCCTGGTGAGGCCGCCCGAAGTCCGCCTCACTTGAAGCCGGCACGAAATGGCGCAAGAGTTGACCAAGCCGCAGAGGAGTGCGGCGGGACACTAGCGCATGTTCGAGGTCTCAAACCAACCGCCGCCGCTCGAGAACTTGAACCTGCTCGCAAGCGACGCCGTGCTAAGCGAGGCGCTCCATCGCGAGCACGCCGGGTGGGCCGAGGCCGAGCTCGCGGAGCTGGGCGCCCGCCTCGGCGCGGCAGAGACGATCGCGCAGGGCTTCGACGCCAACCGCCATCCGCCGATCCTGCGGACGCACGACCGCGCCGGCCACCGCATCGACGAGGTGGAGTTCCACCCCTCCTGGCACGCGCTCATGGATATCGCGGTCGGCGCGGGGCTGCACAGCAGCCCGTGGGCAAGGCCGCGCCGCGGTGCTCATGTCGCGCGCGCGGTCGGCACCTACATGCTGGCCCAGACCGAAAGCGGGGTCTATTGCCCGATCTCGATGACCTACGGCTCGGTGCCGACGCTCAGGCGCTCGCCGGCCGTCGCGGCGAACTGGCTGCCGAGGATTTTCGCGCGCGACTACGACCGCCGCTGCCGCCCGGCCGCCGAGAAGAGCTCGGCGCTCGATCGGCATGGCGATGACCGAGAACCAGGGCGGCTCGGACCTGCGCACCAACATCTCGCGCGCGGAGCCCTATGCAAGCGAGGACGGCCGGGCATGCTTCCGGCTCACGGGCCACAAGTGGTTCATGTCGGCGCCGATGTGCGACGCCTTCCTCGTCCTGGCGCAGACCAGCTCCGGCCCCACCTGCTTCCTGGTGCCGCGCTGGACGCCCGACGGGAAGCGCAACGCGATCCACATCCAGCGCCTGAAGGACAAGCTCGGCAATCGCTCGAACGCCTCGAGCGAGGTGGAGTTCGCCGGCGCCCACGCCGAGCTCATCGGCGAAGCGGGCCGCGGCATCCCGACCATCATCGAGATGGGCACCTATACGCGGCTCGACTGTGCGATCGGCTCGTCGGGGCTCATGCGCCAGGCGGTGGCGCAGGCGATCCACCACGCGAAGCACCGCACGGCCTTCCAGAAGCGGCTCGTCGATCACGCGCTCATGAGAAACGTGCTCGCCGACCTCGCGCTCGAGAGCGAGGCGGCGACCGTCCTCGCGATGCGGCTCGCCCGCGCCTTCGACGAGGAGGGCGAGGCGGCCGAGGCGTTCCGCCGCGTCGTCACGCCGGCGGCGAAATTCTGGATCTGCAAGCGCGCGCAGGCCCTCACCGGCGAGGCCATGGAGGTGCTGGGCGGCAACGGGTACGTCGAGGAGTTCCCCTTGGCACGCCTCTACCGCGAGGCGCCGGTGAACTCGATCTGGGAGGGCTCGGGAAACGTCATGTGCCTCGATGTGCTGCGCGCTCTCGGCCGCACGCCGCAGGCGATCGACGTGCTGATGGACGAGCTTCGCGAGGCGGCGGACGAGGAGCCGCGGCTACGAGGCGTTTGCCGCGAAGCTTCGCCCCGCGACGGCCGAGACGAGCGAATCTCAGGCACGTGTCTTCGCGCGCGATCTTGTCCTGGCGTTGCAGGCCGCCCTTCTCGTCCGCCATGCGCCGGCCCCGGTCGCCGACGCCTTTTGCGCCTCGCGCCTCGACGGCGGCTCAGGCGCATTCGGCTTGCTCCCGCGCGGCATCGACGCGGACGCGATCATCGCCCGCGCAGCGCCGGCGCCTCGCTGAACAACGTGAACAATGTGCGGAGCAAGTGCCGAGTTGAGCAAAAGGCCGTGCTCGGACCAGCTAACTTGTGGATCAGAGAGTTCTATCGTAGTCGAGGAACAGCAGCGGACGCTTAATGCGACTCGGCGGGGACAGGAGCGGCGGCGAAATTCAATGGGACGGGCCGTGACATCGCGCACGCACCTTGCAGCGAACTTCGATGCCGATCTCACTCGACAATCTGCCGCGGATTTTGCGGAGCTCGCCGCCTATTTCGATGGAAAAGCGCGGCTCTTGCACTTTCACGCAATCAGCGACGCGCGCGGCGATCTCGTGCCGTTCGATTTCGCGCGGCTGCCGTTTGCGCCGCGCCGCAGCTTCGTCGTGACGAATGTTCCGGCCGGGATGAGGCGCGGGGGCCACGCGCACACGCGCGGCGACCAGCTTCTTGTATGTCTGACCGGGCTGGTCGACGTGCGGCTGCGCCACCATGGAACCGAGCAGGTCGTGACACTTACGCCCCGTCGGATGCCCTTTACGTGGCAAGCGGCGTGTGGTCCGAGCAGGTCTATCGCCAGGCCGGCTCGACGTTGCTGGTCTTTGCCTCACGTCCCTACGATCCGAGCTCCTACATCCGGGATTGATCGTGAGGCAAGCGAGGGGCCATTCCCCGCGTCGGATGATTGTCGCGAGCATCGCATGACTCCCCGCACTGTGGCCGTGCTCGGCGCAGGCATCATGGGGTCCACGACCGCCTTGCTGCTGGCGCGCCGCGGCACTGCCGTGTCGCTGTTCGATGCCGAGGATCAACCCTTTTCAGCCGCGAGCCGCTGGAACGAGGGCAAGATCCATCTCGGATTTCTCTATGCCGCCGATCGTTCGCTGGAAACGGCACGGCGCTTGCTGCCGGGCGGCCTTACGTTTCGCGACGATGTCGAATCCTTGCTCGGTCCGTGTCTGCGCGACGCGACCACGCGCGAGGACGACCTCTACTTGGTTCACAAGGACTTCGTCGCCGGCCCCGACGACGTCGCCGCCTATTTCGAGGCGGTGATGGGGCTGGCGCGCGATCATCCCGATGCAGGCCGCTACCTCGTCGATCTCAGGCGTGCCGGCATCGAGCGCTTGGGGCGGAGCGAATTGGACCGGCTCGCCGGTTCTGACGAGATCGTCGCGGGATTTCGCACGCCAGAGCGCTCGGTCTCGACCCCCGTCGTCGCGGATCGTTTCGTGGCCGCGCTCTCCGCCGAACCACGCATCGCAACGCACTACGCGACACGCGTTCGCGGCGTGCGCCCCGCACGCTCGGACGATTGCGGGCCGTGGCTGATCGAGACCGATCGCGGGCTCGAGGGGCCGTTCGACGCCGTCGTCAACGCACTCTGGCAGGGGCGTCCGATCGTCGATTCGAGCCTGGGCCCGCTGCCGGAGACGACCTGGTCGCACCGCTATCGTCTTGCCCTTTTCGTACGCACGCTGCGACCCCTCGACATACCGAGTGCGGTCATTGCCGTCGGCCCCTTCGGCGACATGAAGAACTACGACGGCCGCGATTTCTATCTGAGCTGGTACCCCGCCGGATTGCGCGCCGAGGGCAATCAGGTCGCTCCGCCCGAGGTGCCCCCGGCCGACGACGCCGAGCGGGAGCGCATTGCCGCCTCAACCTTTGCCGAGCTCGGCCGGCTCCTGCCTTCGGTGCGGCGATCGCCGACAACATCGAGCAGCTACGCGTCGAGGGCGGCTGGGTGTTTGCGATCGGCGCGGGATCGCTCGCCGATCCCAACGCGACATTGCATCAGCGCCATCGGGTCGGGATAGAACGCAAAGGCTCCTACATTTCGGTCGATACGGGAAAATATTCGATCGCGCCGCGGCTCGCGCGCGAGATCGTCGCGTTGCTCCTTGGTGAATGAAGCATGCCCAAGCACATTCTCGTCGGCGTGCCGGTCTACCGCGGCTGGGACCACGTGGCGGAGACGTTGCACTCCCTTCAAGCCCAGAGCTTTCAGGATTTCGAGGTCCTGATCTCGGTCGACGCGGCCGACGAACGGAGCGCGGCGGCGTGCGAGCCTTTTCTCGCCGACCCTCGCTACCGCCTGGTGATGCAGCCCAAGCAACTCGGCTGGGCCGGCAATCTCAACTGGCTCTGGGCCCAGAACGAAAGCGATTTCTTCTGCTACTACCAGCAGGACGACCTCACCGACCCGAGCTACTTCGCAGTGCTCCTGGCGGAGGCCGAGCGACATCCCACGGCCTCGGTCGTCTTTTGCGACATACAGTTTTTCGGAGCGCACGAGGAGATCAGCACCGGCACGTCGATCACCGGCGCGGACCCGGCCGAGCGCGTCATGGCGCAGCTCGAGACATTCTACTGGGGATCGCTGCGCGGCCTCGTGCGCCGCGAGGCGTTGCGGGCGGCGGCGCCGATGCGCATCACGGCCACCGACAGCTTCGGCGAGGATTTCAGCTGGTATCTCAAGCTCGCGCGTCACGGCGAGATGGTACGCGTGCCGCAGCTCCTCTACTTCAAGCGGGCCCACGTCAAGAGCCTCACCACCGAATGGTTCGAGAAGTGGCCTCTGGAGAAGCGGCGCACCGCGCTGGTGACGCTCTCTACCAGTCTGCTCGACGCCGCGCTCGCGGCCGCGGTGACACTCGAGCAGCGATCGGCGTTCTTCCTTGCGGTGCTCGAGCGTCTCGTCCTCAAGCAATGGGTCTATCCGGTCGACGGGCTCACTGCGGGCGAGCGCGCAAGCCTCATCGGCGACTTCTTCGCCGCCATGCGGGACGAGCCGCTCTACGATCATCGCGGCGATTTCGGCATGAGCGAGGATGCTTTGATGCGTGTCGCGCTCGAGCGTTTCGGCCTGCCGTGCCCGGGCGGGCCTGCGCCGCCCGCGCCGCGTCCCGACGAGAGGACTGCCGTTGCCGCCGCCGAGCGCCAGATCAGGGCGCGCATCGGCTATGCGTTCGGTGAGCCTATCGAATTTCGCGAGCCGGCCGCTCGCCGCTTCATGCAGGGGGCATGGGGCGAAACGGAGCATTGGGGCGTTTGGATAACGGGACCGATGGCCGAGCTGGTGCTCTGGCCGGAGCCTCAAAGCGACGGCCCGCGCTACGTCACTACCCGCCTCAAGTGGTTCTGGGCCGAGTGGCGCTCGCGGCTCGTCGTCGATGTCATGGCCCAAGACACGATCATCTCCACTTGGGAGTTTTCCGACCCGAAAGGCCCCGAGCGCTTCAGCTACATGGCGACGACCATCCCTGCCGGGCTCGTCAGCGCCGATCGCCCGCTGCGCCTCACCTTCGCCGTTCGCGATCTCGAGCAGCCGGAGGACCTGGGCCTTTCGCCGCGCGCGCCGGTCCTGAGCCTCGGACTGCAGCAGCTCAAAATCGTCTAGGGCGCTTTCCTGCTCGAGCGCTCAGCGCTCGATCCCGGGATCGGTGCGCACGGTGCGCTCGCAGGTAGCGCGCCACTCCCCCTTCGACATGTGGGTGGCCGGGTCCCATTCCTGCATGCACTCCTTGAGCCTCGCGCCCGAGTCGTCCGGAGGGCCGGACGTTGCCGCGCCGGTGTTCGACATGTCGCTCCCGGACGCGCCGGTCCCGGCGCCCGTGTCGGCGCCGATGTCGCCGGGCGACGTGCCGGTGGCCGAGGACGTCCCGCCGGCCGCGGCGGTCACAAGGGCGAGCGAGAGCGCGACCGCGGCCGCGAGCCCGGTGCTGATCGATCTTGAGATCTGCTGCATTTTCATTGCCTTCCAAAGATTTCGTTGTTGAAAAGTAACGCTCCGCGAGCGTTGAGGGTTCCCTGCCCGGCGCCCCGGTCGATCCGCTTCTAAAGGCCGAGGTCGCTGAGGCCCGGATGGTCGGCCGGGCGCGGTCCGAGCGGCCAGTGGTATTTGCGGTCGGCCTCCTTGATCGGCAGGTCGTTGATGCTGGCGAAGCGCTTGCGCATCAGGCCGTCGGCCTCGAACTCCCAGTTCTCGTTGCCGTACGAGCGGTACCACTGCCTGCTGTCGTCGTGCCACTCGTAGGCGAAGCGGACCGCGATGCGGTTCTCCGTGAAGGCCCAGATCTCCTTGATCAGCCGATAGTCGAGCTCGCGCACCCACTTGCGGGTGAGGAAGGCGACGATCTCGGCGCGTCCGCGGGGGAACTCGCTGCGATTGCGCCATTGGCTGTCCGGCGTGTAGGCGAGCGCCACGCGCTCGGGATCGCGCGTGTTCCATGCGTCCTCGGCCATTCGCACCTTCTCTATCGCGGTCGCCAGCGTAAAGGGAGGAAGCGGTGGTTTCGACATCGGTGGCGTCCTTCGGCAGCGGGCGGTCACGAGCAATGTATGCCGATCGCGTGGCGGCGGTTGCGCCTGAAGTGCGCGGGCGATGCCGGACAACACGGCAGCGTCGGTTCCGGGAGGAATTGAACAGGCGAACAAGCGCCGAAAGGCCCGCGTCGGCCTTTGCAAAAGAGGGGGGTCGGAGCATCGACCCCCAAGGGCGGAGGAACATCGTTACGGTGGTGCAGCTTCTCGGTCGGCGGCGTCAGTTAGGGCGTGGCGTGGGCTTCGGCGGAACCGTTCGTTGCGGCAACAGGCTCCGGAGATGGCTCCGGCGTCGTTTCTCCTTCGCTGGCAGCTGAGGCCTCGGCTGCCGCTTGAGCCGGCGCAGGCTCCTCGGCCGCGGGGGCCTCCCCATCGCCTGCCGCTGCCTCGGCAACGGGCTCGGCAACGGGATCGGCGGGGGCCGATGCCGTGGCCTCCGCCTCAGGGGGGGCCTCGGCGGATGCGACACTTTCCTCGGGCACACTCTCCGCTTGAGCCTCGACAGGCGCCGCCGCGGGCTCTTCCGGCCCTGGGGTAGCGTCGGCCGGCGCGGCCGCGGGCTCTGATGCAACCGGCTCTGCGGCGCTGAGGTCGCCGCCCTCCGGCATTACGAGAGCCGTGCCACACGCGGCGATCGGGTCGACGGTAGGCGCCGGCTCGGCCTCGGCGGGCGATGCTTCGACCGCCGGTGCCTCGGCCGGCGCGGCTTCGACAGGCGCGGCTGCTCCCGTCGTTCCGGTCAGAACAAAGCTCATGAGCGCATTCGCGGCCGCGAGGACCGCCTCGGGCTTGCCCCCGAGCTCGTAGGCCATGCGTAGGCAATTCAGACGCTCTTCTTGAAGATCCATGCTTGCTCCTTGGCTGTTTCACGTGTTTCGGCTGCGGTTCTGGAACTCAGAACACCGAAGTAAACTAACACCGGAATCATCTTGTTCGCATCGCGTCTAGACTGCTCAACCGAAATATTTCCAAGTAGAGCGCGGGGATAGCGCCAAGTGATGCTTGCGCACTACCGAAATGTCGCGGCGCAGCATCGGATTACGATCGAAATGTGCAGACGCGGTCGCAGGAGCGAACCGGTGCAGGGCTGTCTCAGTGCCGTCTGGAAATTCGAGATGACGGTGAGAGGGTGGCTCAGCCGCTCAAGAGACGCTTGACGCACTCGGCAACTCCGCCGTGCCAATCTGGCAGCCGGATGTGGAGCTCGCGCTCGAGCTTCGAGCAGTCGAGCTCGGAGTTTGCGGGACGTCGGGCCCGCGTCGGATACTCCGCCGACGAGATGGCTTCGATCTCGACGGGGGCATCCTCCGGCGTTTCGGCGCAGTTGAGGACTTGGCGCGCCACCTCGTACCAGCTCGCCGCTCCGCCGCCGGCGGCGTGGTACACGCCCCACGGAAAGGCGTCTCCCTCGGCTGCCGTCGCCCGCCCGGCGATGGCGAGGATGGCCTCCACCAGGTGCGGGGCGTAGGTCGGATTGCCGCGCTGATCGGCGACGACGCGCAACGGCTCGCCCGCGCGGATGCGCTCGAGCACGGTCTTGACGAAGTTGCGCCCGAAGGGGCTGTAGACCCACGCCGTGCGAAGAATGATGTGCTTGGGATTGGCCTCCTTGACTGCCGCCTCGCCCTCGAGCTTCGATCGCCCGTACACGGTCGCCGGACCCGCGGGATCGGTCTCGTCGTAGGGTGTCGTCTTTTTCCCGTCGAACACGTAGTCGGTCGAAAGGTGGATGATGGGCACGCCGCGCCGGGCGGCGGCCTCCGCGAGGAGCCGTGCGCCGTCGCGATTGAGGGCCAGCGCGCGCTCGGGCTCGATCTCGGCGTTGTCGACGGCGGTGTAGCCCGCGGTGTTGATGACGATGTCCGGCCTCACGTCGCCGAGTGCGCGCTCGATGCTGCGCAGCTCGCAGATGTCGAGGGCGGGGCGGCCGATGGCGCAGGCGCTGATGTCGTCGCGCCCCGGCGCCACATCCACGAACGCTTTAGCGACCTGCCCCTGCCAACCGGCAATCAAGAGACGCATGCGGTTTGCCTCGCGTTTCCCAACAGAGCGTTGAAGTCGGTCTCGGACGCTGGAACTTGCCGCCTGCTCGGGCCTGGCACGCCTCGTGTTCACGAAGCGATCATCCAGGAGATCATAGAGCCTAGCCGTCGAAATCGTGAAGAGTGTGTCGTGGCTGGCGTAGAGCCTTGCCGCCTGGGTTGGCCCGCGTCGGCAAATCGCTCGAGAGAGTTAGTAGTCCCTTGCCGCCGGCTTAATTTCGCGTTGCTCCCCGTCCTGAAGCCTGTCGATCGGATCGAAACGGGTCGCTTGCTGGGAAGCCATTCAAGCTCTTGCGCTTGCCGCGTTTACGGCTTTTCACGCGCTATCGCACATACTCCCGCTCGCGCACGTTGAAAACTTCGGCGCGACTACGCGGCACGGGCTGCCGTTCCTGCGTGGTTTGGGGAAGAATAGTGGGAGTGCAAGGGATGACTGGCTTGGATTCGTCTGCGCAAGCGATCGCGCACGAGTGGTTCAACTACGGAGCCATGCGCAATATCGAGGCGGCAAACCGCTTTCGTATGGAGCTTGCCGTGGCCATGCTCAAGGCCAAGAACGCAACCTCGCAAAGGAGCGGGCTCGAGTGGGAGCTGTCGCTCGCGGGGCCTGACCGCAGGAAGGCGCCGAAGCACAAGCCGGCCCGCCGGTCGATCCTGGCCGCCGGCGGCTCCGGCAAGGCGTAGGCCGCGGCTCACTGACACGTCTGCTCCAGCGTCCAGCCCTTGACCCGGCAGACTTCGTTGCCCTTGCGGTCATAGGTGCACACCCGCCTCGGGTAGCGCTTGTAGGAGCAGTAGTAGTCGGGGAACAGGAAGCCCTCATAGCCCCGGACCGGCCGGTCGAACTCGTAGGTCTCCGAGTAGTAGGGCTTGATACCTCGGTAGGCCTGAGCCTCGTCGGCAAAGAGCACCGGAGCCGTGCCCGCAAGGGCAACGGCGGCGGACAGAACGGCGCAAGACTTCTTCCGCATCGTGTTGGCCTCCTTCTAGTCAGCGTCCCCATACGTCGCGGTCCACGTAGACAGTTAGGTTGGCGCAGTCCTCTGCGCCAGATCCGGCGTATGGCGACGCACCCCGTTCTCTTGCGTTCCCGGAAGCCGAGCAGAGCGAGGCTATCCGGGATCCCTCCCGTCTGACCCTTAAGGCCTCCGGCTGTCCATGCGAAGCATGGCTCCGCCATGACCGCCTTCGGCGCTCGGCGGGGGACGCAAGGGGAAGCGCGGGTCCTTCGCCCTGAGTTCGAGCAGCCCCTTACCTGTCATCCCCGTCTCCTCACGCGCGCCTACACTCGATCCCCTCGGGCGGTCGCGCCGCGAGGACATCGGCGCGTCTTCCCCCTCTCCCCGCTTGCTGGGAGCGGGGAGACGGGCGCTTGCCCAACTGTCATCCCGGCCGAGGGCCGGAGGCACGAGAGCCGGGACCCAGGGGCCGCAAGCGCCGACGTAGCGACATGGGCCCTGGGTCCCGGATCGCCATGCGGAAAGAGGACTAATCCCACTTCGCGCATTGCGGCCACATGGCGTCCGGGATGACAGTGGAGGAGCAGAATGCCACGCGCCGCGAGAGCAAAGCGCTTGCCCAAAAGAGAAAAGATGTGCGCACCGAACAGAATGAGGCAGCCTGGTGCGCCGGTGCGCGCCGACGTGCTAAGCGGTGCACCATTCGTCGAACATGCTAGGACACTCCCGATGACCGCCAAGAAGCCTACCCGCACCGAGACCGATAGCTTCGGCCCGATCGAGGTCGCCGCCGACAAATACTGGGGCGCGCAGGCCGAGCGCTCGCTCGCGAACTTCAGAATTGGCTGGGAGCGCCAGCCGGCGCCGATCGTGCGCGCGCTCGGCATCGTGAAGCGCGCCGCCGCCGAGACCAACATGGCGCTCGGCCGGCTCGACCCGAAGATCGGCGAGGCGATCGTCGCGGCGGCGCAGGAGGTGATCGAGGGCAAGCTCGACGCGCATTTTCCCCTCGTCGTCTGGCAGACGGGGTCGGGCACGCAATCGAACATGAACGCCAACGAGGTGATCTCGAACCGGGCGATCGAGCTCATGGGCGGCGAGATGGGCTCGAAGAAGCCCGTCCACCCGAACGATCACGTCAACATGAGCCAGTCGTCGAACGACACCTATCCGACGGCGATGCACATCGCCTGCGCCGAGGAGATCCACCACCGCCTGCTCCCCGCGCTGCAGCTCCTGCGCAATGCGCTGAACGACAAGGCGCAGGCGTGGAAGCGCATCATCAAGATCGGCCGCACGCACACCCAGGACGCGACGCCGCTCACGCTCGGCCAGGAGTTCTCGGGCTACGCCCAGCAGGTCGAGAACGGCATTCGGCGCATCGAGAGCACGCTCCCCGATCTCATGCAGCTCGCCCAGGGCGGCACGGCGGTCGGCACCGGCCTCAACGCGCCGAAAGGCTTTGCCGAGATGGTCGCCGAGCGCATCCGCGCCATCACGAAGCTTCCGTTCACGAGCGCGCCGAACAAGTTCGAGGCGCTCGCCGCCCACGACGCCATGGTCATGAGCCACGGCGCCATCAACACGGTGGCTGCCTCCCTGTTCAAGATCGCAAACGACATCCGCCTGCTCGGCTCCGGCCCGCGCGCTGGCCTGGGCGAGCTCGCGCTGCCCGAGAACGAGCCCGGCTCCTCGATCATGCCGGGCAAGGTCAACCCGACCCAGTGCGAGGCGCTGACCCAGGTCTGCATTCAGATCTTCGGCAACAACGCGGCGATCTCGTTTGCCGGCAGCCAGGGCCATTTCGAGCTCAACGTCTACAATCCGGTGATGGCCTACAACTTCCTGCAGTCGGTGCGCCTCATGGCGGACGCGGCGACCTCGTTCACCGAGAACTGCGTCGTCGGCATCGCGCCCCGCGAGGAGAACATCAAGGCCGGCCTCGAGCGCTCGCTCATGCTCGTCACCGCGCTCGCGCCCAAGATCGGCTACGACGCGGCGGCGAAGATCGCCAAGACCGCCCACAAGAAGGGCACGACCTTGCGCGAGGAGGCGGTCGGCGGCGGCTTCGTCACCGAGGCAGAGTTCGACGCCATCGTCGATCCGTCGAAGATGATCGGGCCGGAGTGAGGCTCGCCTTTGACCGCTCGTCCGGGCGCATGTATCATGCGCACGATTGCTGCGCATGGAGACCTGTATGCAGGACAAGCCGCGGCGCACGAAGCGCGCCGTCAATCTCTCGATCGACGCCGACCTCGTCGCCGAGGCGCGCGCGCTCGGGACCAATATGTCCGCGACGCTCGAGAAGGCGCTACGCGAGGAGCTGCGGGAGGGGCGCGAGCACAAGTGGCGCGAGGAGAACCGTGCGGCCAATGCAGCCTACAACCGCTTCATCAAGAGGCACGGACTTCTGAGCGACGACTGGCGGAAGTTCTGATGCGGCAATACGACGTTTTCCGCAATCCGACACCGCGCAGCCGCAAGGCCATGCCGTTCCTCATCATACTTCAGCACGATGTGGTCGCCGACACCGATTCCGTCATAGTTGCAGCGCTGACACCGGCTCTGAAGCGACCATCCTCACGTCTCTACCCTGACCTCGAGATTGACGGGCGCGCCTACACGTTGCTGACGCCCGACCTTGCATCGCTGCCGCGCGCGGCCCTAAAGGACCACGTGACAAACCTGCGGCGCGAGTGGCACCGCATCGTCGGTGCTCTTGACATCCTCTTCACCGGAATCTGAGGCTCGCTCATGACCGCCGAGATCATCAATCTCCGCAAGGCCCGCAAGGCCCGCGCCCGCGCCGAGAAGGAGCGCCGCGCGGGCGAGAACCGCGCCAAGTTCGGCCGCTCGAAGGCGGAGCGCGACAAGGCGGACAAGGTGCACGACCTCGAGCGCGGCCGGCTCGAAGCGCACCGCCGGGAGACGGACGAGGATGAGACCGCGTCCTGAGGCAGGCCGCAGCCCCGCGCGCGACACGGCCCGGCCCGTCAAGCGCTCGTTCGCGATCCGCGGCCATCGCACGTCGATCTCGCTCGAGGCCCCGTTCTGGGACGCGCTCAAGGAGGCTGCCCAGCGCGAGGGCGTGTCGCTCGCGGCCCTCGTCTCGAAGATCGACGAGGAGCGCGGAGGGGCGAGCCTTTCGGGCGCCGTGCGGGTCTGGATTCTGGGCTACGCGAGCCGGCGCGGTGCGGCCGCGAGCTACGATGGCGGCAACCGGGATTGAGCTGCGCGCCCGGCCGTGCTCAGAAAGGCGACGTTTGAAACGGGCGCCAAGCCTCGTCGACCGGCCGGCGGCGGCGCGTCGTGGGCGATGCCGCGGGCGGGGGCACGCTCGCCTGCTCGGCGGGCAGCGCCTGCGGCGCGGCGGCTTCCCCGGTGCCGTCCTCAGGACCCGCCACGGTCGCGTCCGCGCCGTCCTGAAGCGCGGGATCGACGGGGGCGCTGGCACCGGGCGGCGGCACCGCGGGCAAGACGCCGGGCGTCGTCTGCGGCGGAGAGGGGGTCTGAGGTCGCAACGCCTTTGACCGCTCCGCCTCGAGCGCCCGCATGCGCTCGGCCTCCTCCTTCGCGTGCGTCTGGTCGAGCTTGCGCAGTCGCTCGAGCTCCTCGACGTCGTGCTCCATCTTGCGCACGGTGAGTTCGCGCTCGAGCGCTCCCGTAGAGATCGCCGGCTCGAGCTGGGCGAGATCCTTGAGCTTGCCCACGTAGACGACGGTCACGCCCGGAAGCAGGACGCGCGCGCCCTGCGCCGAGGCGCGCGACGACTTTGGGCTCGATCTGCCATTCGCTGTCGATCTTCATGGTGGCGAGCTCGATCGCCGTCGAGAACGTCGAGCGGCCGTCCTGGGCGTCGAGCTGCACCTTCTCGAGCCGCACGGCGCCGTCCCTGAGCTCGGCCGGAATCGTAATCTTTCCGAGCTTGAGCTCGCCCACCTTGAGAGCGCTCTTTATCGCCTGGACGAGGGCGTCGCCGCCCGCGGGACCCTTGCCGGCGAGCGCCTGCTCGGCGACGGCGGTCACGGCCGACGGCGTCATGCCCGAGAGCGTGGCGTCCCCGACGGTGATCTCCCCTTTGCCCTTGAGATCGGCGATGAGCGCGCCGGGGCTCAGCGCCCGTCCCGAGAAGTCGAGCGCGAGAGCAGCGACATCGCCGGGCGGGGGAGCGTCGGGACGGCTCGCGATGTCGATCCTGAGCTTGCCGGCGAGCCCGACCCCGGCCGCCGCCTTCTCGATATTGAAGCTCGAGGCGAGCCTGCCGCCAAGTGCGCTGCCCTCGAGCGTCTCGACCTTGATGCCGCCCGGTTCCAGGATCGCCGTGAGGCGGGCATCGCCGATCGCAAGGCCGGGCTCGAGCTCGAGCGTGCCTATGCGTGCGGTGATGCGGCCCTCGACCTCGCCGAGCGCGGCAAGGTCGAACGGCGCCTCGGGCCAGATGGGGGAAGTCTCCTCCAAGGGCGCGATTGCCGGAGCTGCCGCCGCCGTCACCGGCGCGCTCTTGCCCTGGGCCGGCGGGACGGGCTTTGTTGCCGGCGTCGGGGTCGGCGGCACCGGAATGGCCGCCTCCGACCGTCCGAGGACCGGCGCAAGGAGGCCCGCGAACGTCGCCCGATCGATGGCGAGATCGGCCGCAAGCGAGACCGGCTTGCCCTCAGGTCGCGCCAGAGTGAGGCGTCCTCCAAGCTTCGAGGCGCCGACCTCCAGGTTGTTGGCCGCAAGCGTCAGAGAGCCGTCCTTTACCGTGAGCTGCGCCGAGCCCGCGACTTGAGTGGCCCCTGCGCCGTCGCCAAGAGGCAGACCGGCAAATCCGAACAGCGCCCGCGCGTCGTCGACCGCCACCCGTATGCCTCCCGTCACGTCGGTGCCTTCGGTGCGCAGGGCGACGCGGCCGTCGAAATCGACGGCAAAGCCCTCGGCGGCGATCGACGCGAGGGCGAGCACGCCCTTCGCCGGCGTGCCCGCCGCCTTGATCGAGAGCCGGCCCGGGCGCGGCGCGCCGCCATCGGTCGCGTTGCGGGGCGCCGACGGACCGAAGGCCACCGCGAGCAACTCTTCGACGCGCGGGTTGTCGACCGTGACCGTGGCGTCGACGGGCTTCGTGCGCCAGTCGCTGCGGCCGCCCTCGAGATGCACCGCGGCGCTGGCGCGGCCTTCGCGGACGGTCCCGTCGAGGGCGAGGTCGATGTCGGCTGCGCCGCTCTTGCCGAAGCCGAGCGTGCCCGCTACCCGAAACGGCGCGAGGCTTGCGATGCGGTCGGCAACGGGCTTGGCATCATCGGCGAGATCGAGCAGGCGGACGAAGGCGGCGGCGGCATCGGGCGTCGGCGCGGCGATCGACCCGCGAATGGCACCGTTCGGGCGCTCGGGCACGTCGGTCGCCTCGCCTTCGGCGTCGACGGCGAGACCTTCGGGCGTCTCGAACTTGAGCGTCGGGATCGACAGGCGGCCCTGCTCGAGGGAGACGCGGGCCGCGACATCGCGCAGCACGCGGGCGCCGTCGGCGATCTCGGCGACCCGAAGCGAGAGCGCAACATCGGTCTTCGCGAGATCGAGCGAATGCGACTTGCCGGCTGCCGGCGCCGACCCGTCTCCGTCGCCCGCCGCTTCGCCGTTGCCGCCGAGGAGGCCCTGAAGCGAGCCGAGCCCCACGATCCCGCCGCGGATCTGGCCGACGTCGACGCGGGCGCCCTCGAGCGCCACGACAAGCTTGTTGCGCGCGCCGAGCCCGAGCTTGATCTCGCCCGCAAGCGGCATCGCGGCAATCTCCGCGCTCGCCTCGGTGAGCTCGATGGAGCCGTCGCCCAGTGCGAGCCGGCCCTCGAGCGCGAACGGCCCGTCGGTGCGCCCCTCGGCGATCGACTTGTCCTTGAAACCCCAGCTGACGAAACGCAAAAGGCTCTGTCCGGCGACGGTGAGCGCTCCGTCGAAGCGCGGCGCCGTGGTCCCGGGTTTCAGCACGCCGTCGAGCCCGAACCGGGTTCCGCCGGGCAGATTGGCTCTGAGCCCCTTGAGCTCGAGCGGGCCGCCGCTGCGCGACGCGCTCACGCGCACGTTGCTCACCGCCTCGCCTCCGAGATTGAGCTGATCGACCTCGAAGGTGGCGCTCGTATCGGCTTCGGCGGGAAGCAGGGCCGCGAACAACTCGAAGAGGCCGCGCGCAGCCTCGAATGGCGCCATTCCATTGCCTTGGGCGACGAAGCGGTCGAGGTCGAGCCAGCGCGAGGCGAGAGCCACATCGAGGCGCAGCTTTTCGCCCCACGCCACGGCCGCCGACCCCGAGATCAGCTGGGGCGCGCCAGCCTGCTCGAGGGTCGCCGCAATATCCGACAGCCTGAAGCCGATGGCATCGCCCGAGAGCTTGGCGCGCAGGTCGAACTGGGTCGGACCGCCGGTCGGCAGCTCGGCGGGAACCGCAACGTCCAATCCCTGCAGGTCGAGTCCGCCGGGCTGGCCGGGCGCCGGCGGGATCGCCGGAGCCTCGACCGCCGGCAGCGGAGAGCCCGCGTTCAAAGCGGCCGTCTCGAGGCCCAACGACAGCTTGGCAGCGAGATCGCCTTCGATGCGCGGGCGGGAGGCAAGATCGCCGACGCGGCCGTCGAGAACGTAGGAATTGCCGCTTCCTGACGCGGTGACCGCAGCCTTGAACCGCACGTCGCCGGAGGGATCCGGGCGCGACGTCGCGAGGCGAACCATGCGCTTGCCGTCGCCCCAACCGACGGTTCCCCTGAACTTGTACGGCCCGTCGAGGGCCTCGGCGGCAAGCTCGCCGTCGATGTCCTCGAGACGGAAGAGCTCGGAGCCGTCCGGCCCGCGCATGGAGAGCACGCCGTCGATCAGCTTGACCGACTGCAGGGCCACGTCGCGCGGGATGAGCGGAACGAGCCCGGGATTGAGCGAGATCGTCCCCCAGTTTCCGACGCCATTCTTGTCGATCGCGAGCTGCACGGTCGGGCGCTTCAGCTCCACCTCGTTGGCCTCGAGCACGCCGCGCAGAAGCGGGGGCACGGAGAGATGCATGATGAAGCTCTCGGCCCTGAAGATCGACGTGCCGCCCTCTCCGCCCGCGTCGGCGATCCTGAGCTTCTCGAAGCGCACGAATGGGGATGGCAGGAGGCGGAGATTGACCGCGCCGCCGACGCGCACCTCGCGGCCGAGGATGCGCGAGGCCTCCTCCTCGAAAACGCCGCGATAGCTGTTCCAGTCGACGAAATACGGCACCGCGAAGAGCACCGCGAGCGCCATGACGAGAAAGCTGGCGAGGTAGAGAAGCGCGTTGTTCATTCGCGTTGCGTTTGCCCTGCATCCGCGGCGAAAGGAGCGCCGATCAGTCGGGGCCGAAGCAAGGTGCTCCGGCTGTGGACCGTTTCCGCCCGACAGTCAGGTTCGCAAGTGCCGAATTCTATCTCGCCGCACCATAGCCGATTGGCATGAAACTCTGAACCTCAATTGGGGCTTTTTCTGACGGCCTAGTTTACTTGCAGCTTCAATCCACCCATCTCTCGTGTGGGGAGCGTGCACGGCGGCCGATTGCCACTGCGGCGGCGGTGCTATAGTTGCAGCGGATGCCCTCGAATCAAAAACATTCCATGAACAGCCGGCCGGATCCGGGCCCCGAGGACGGCGATCTGCCGCCCTTCGATCTCCCTGAGGCCAACGCCGCCGCTGACAAGCCCCGGCAGTCCCTGTCCGAGCGCGCGCGCGCGGTCTCCGCCGCTCCGCGCTATCTGCATGGGCTCAACGAGGAGCAGCGCCAGGCGGCGGTCGCGCTCGACGGGCCGGTCCTGGTTTTGGCGGGCGCCGGCACCGGCAAAACGCGCGTGCTCACCACCCGCATCGCCCACATCCTGGCGACAGGACGTGCGCAGGGACACCAGATCCTCGCCGTCACGTTCACCAACAAGGCGGCGCGCGAGATGAAGGACCGCATCGCCGCCCTCGTCGGCGGCGCGGTCGAGGCCATGCCCTGGCTCGGCACGTTCCACGCCATCGGCGTCAAGATCCTGCGCCGCCATGCCGAGCTCGTCGGCCTGAAGTCCGGCTTCACCATCCTCGACGCCGACGATCAGGTTCGCCTCATCAAGCAAGTGATCGAGGCGGACGGTCTCGACAAGGACCGCTGGCCGGCGCGCCAGCTCGCGGCCCTGATCGACGGCTGGAAGAACCGCGGCCTCACCCCCGACAAGGTCCCCCCCGGCGAGGCCTTCGGCTTCGCTCAGGGACGGGGCGCCAAGCTCTATGGCGCCTATCAGCGGCGCCTGAAGGAGCTCAACGCCGCCGACTTCGGCGACCTCCTCCTCGAAGGCTTGAGGCTCTTTCGCGAGAACCACGACGTGCTCGCCGACTACCAGCGCCGCTTCCGCTTCATCCTCGTCGACGAGTACCAGGACACCAACGTCGCCCAGTACCTCTGGCTCAAGCTCCTCGCCCAGGGCTCGCCCAACATCTGCTGCGTGGGCGACGACGACCAGTCGATCTACGGCTGGCGCGGGGCCGAGGTCGACAACATCCTGCGCTTCGAGAAGGACTTCCCCGGCGCGCGCGTCATCCGGCTCGAACGCAACTACCGGTCCACGGGCCATATTCTCTCGGCGGCGGCGGGCCTTATCTCCCGCAACCGGGGCCGGCTCGGCAAGACGCTCTTCACCGACGGCGAGCTCGGCGCGAAGGTGACGGTCACCGGCGTCTGGGACGACGAGGAGGAGGCGCGCGGGATCGGCGAGGCGATCGAGGGCCTCCGCGCGGCCGGACATTCCTTGAACGAGATCGCGATCCTCGTGCGCGCGTCCTTCCAGATGCGCGCCTTCGAGGATCGCTTCGTGACGACGGGGCTGCCCTATCGCGTCATCGGCGGCCCGCGCTTCTACGAGCGCGCCGAGATCAAGGACGCCATCGCCTATCTCGAGGTCGCCGCCAACCCGGCGAACGATCTCAAGTTCGAGCGCATCGTCAACGTGCCCAAGCGCGGCCTCGGCGACACGACGCTGCAGCGGCTCCATGCCCTTGCCCGTGCCCGGGGAATTCCCCTGTTCCAGGCCGCCCGCGAGATCGTCGAGACGGAGGAGCTCGCGGGCAAGGCGCGCAGATCGCTCGCCGATCTCGTCCAGTGCTTCGCGCGCTGGCGCGGCCTGATCGGCGCCATGAAGCACACGGAGCTCGCCGAGCTCATCCTCGACGAGTCTGGCTATACCGCCATGTGGCAGGCGGACCGCAGCCCGCAGGCCGCCTCCCGCCTCGAGAACCTGAAGGAGCTCGTGCGCTTCATGCACGAGTTCGACACGCTCGAGGGCTTCCTCGAGCACGTGAGCCTGGTCATGGACGCGGACAAGGCCGAGGACGGCGAGCGCGTGAGCCTCATGACGCTCCACGCCGCCAAGGGGCTCGAGTTCGACACCGTGTTTCTCCCCGGCTGGGAGGAGGGGCTTTTCCCCCACCAGCGCTCGCTCGACGAGAGCGGAGAGAAGGGGCTCGAGGAGGAGCGGCGCCTCGCCTATGTCGGGCTCACGCGCGCCAAGCGCCTCGCCAAGGTCTCGTTCGCCCAGAACCGGCGCAATCGCGGCCTCTACCAGTCGGCCATCCCGTCGCGCTTCGTCGACGAGCTGCCCGACGGGAACGTCGAGATCGAGGAGCAGAAGAGCCCGTTCGGCGGCGCCTACCAGAACTTCGCCAACCCCTACGGCAGGAGCCGCTTCGACGAGCAGGAGACCCCGTTCCGGGCGAGCTACCAGACGCCGGGCTGGCAGCGGGCGCAGACGCGCTCCGCCGAGTGGTCGCGCGAGGCCGGGGCGAAGGGGCGCACGCCGCCCCGCACGCCGATCACCATCGAGGGCGAGCTCGTCGCAGCGTCGACGGCGCCGGGCGCAGGCTTCGAGGTCGGCGCCCGCGTCTTCCACCAGAAGTTCGGGCCCGGCACGGTGGCGGAGGTCGACGGCAACAAGCTTTCGATCGACTTCGATCACGCGGGCAGGAAGCGCGTCGTCGACAGCTTCGTGGTTCGGACGTAAGCGACGCTCTCACCCGCCCGCGATTTTCACCACCAGGTAGCAGGGCCGGTATTTGCGCGTAACGATGGAAATGCGTGCGCCCACCGGGACCGGCGGCTGGCCCTGCGTGCTGAGGAACACCGTGAGCCCGCTGTCGGTGACGAGCTCGGCCGAATTCGGTGTCCACGCCTTGACGATACCGGTGAAGGTATGCGTGCCCGGCTCGAACGGATCTAGCTCGTCCATCCCACGTCTCCAGTCCCCCCGCCTCGGTTCATTTTAACGGCTGAAGTGGGCCCTTTTTATAGCGCATTAAGGCCAGCCGCGATCAATCCTCCTATTCGTCCGGGTCGGCGTCCACGGCGTCGTTGGCGCGCGTCAAGGGAACGAACCGGACAGGAATGACCTCGCGCGAGGTGGTCCGGCCGTCGGCCTGCTTTTCGATGACCATGAGATCCTGCGAGAAGCCCCCGACCGGGATCACGAGCCGCCCGCCCGGTTTCAGCTGCTCGACGAGGGCCGGGGGGACGTGATCGGGCGCCGCGGTGACGACGATCGCGTCATAGGGGGCGTGCTCCGGCCAGCCGGCATAGCCGTCGCCGATCCTGGTCCGGACGTTGGCATAGCCGAGACGGGCGAGCACGGAGGCCGCCTCCCGTCCCAGGGGCTCCACGATCTCGATCGAATAGACGTCGCCGGCAAGCTCGGCCAGCACCGCCGCCTGATAGCCCGAACCGGTCCCGACCTCGAGCACCTTGCTCCTCTCGTTGACACGCAGGAGGTCGGTCATCAGGGCGACGATGAAGGGCTGCGAGATCGTCTGCCCGTGGCCGATGGGAAGCGGCCGGTTGCGGTAGGCGGCACGGCGCTCCTCCTTCGGCACGAACTCGTGGCGCGGCACGCGGCGCATGGCGGCAAGGACGCGCTCGTCGAAGCCGATCTTGCCGCCCATCTCGCCGATCGAGCGGGCGAGGCGCACGATCTCGCCGACCATGTTCTCGCGAGCGATCGCCCAATCCTCGACTGCGCGCGCCATCGCCGTCATTCCCAAGACCAGAACCAGAGCCAGAGCCAAGCGCCGCATCGCCGTGCCCCTCGATGAGCCCGTGCCTCGCCGCGTCGCGCCGGAAAAACAGGCAGCGCGGCTAGCGCACCATCGTCTCTCCCTGAGCAGAAGCAAGCCCTTGCTTCGACATCAATTCGACCAACTCGGCGGGCATCTCTCGCCGCGTGCGGATCACGCCGTTGAGGGAGTAAGTCATGGTATTCAACCGCAAGCCCGATCCAACCCCAACCCCAACACCCGACATCATAGCACCTCAGATGAAGCGCCCCGAACGGCCGGCCGGCCTTGAGCGGCATCAAGCCCATGCCATAAGCGCTGCAGGCGCCACCCAGTCCGTGATCGGCAACGACCTTTCGATCGAGGGGCAGACCATCACCATCCGCTGCAAGGGCTCGCTCAAGGTGCTCGGCAACATCCAGGCCGATCTGCACAGCAAGCAGCTCGAGGTGGGCAAGGAAGCGACCATCGAAGGCGCGATCGCCGCCGACACCGTCAACGTGTTCGGGCGTGTCAACGGAGCAATCCTCGGCGCGCATGTCGTGCTCCACTCGGGCGCCGAGGTCGAGGGCGACATTCACAGCCACCTGCTCTCCATCGAGCAGGGCGCGGTGTTCGACGGCCGCTCGCGCCGCGTCAAGGATCCGGCCGAGATCGCCCCTCAGCTCGAGAAGCCGGGCGCCGAGGGGGCGCCGCGCAGCGCAGGGCCGTCCATGGACCGCATGTCGAGCGGCGTTTCGTCATCGCACCTGCAATGACGACGTCGGCTCCGCGAGCCCCGGTTCGCCGGGCTCGCAGAGCCGCGACGCCGCCTTGCTGCATCAGGCCGCGTGGCGCTTGCCTGCAATCAGCTCCCAGGCGACGTTGATCTGCTTGATGCGCGCCTCGCGCAGGCGCCGGTCTTCCTCGTCCTTGGCATGGTCGGGGTGCCAGGTCATCCGCAGCGCGTCGACGATCTTCTTTAGAATGCCGTCGCTCGCATCGCTGTTGACGCCGAGTATCGCGTAGGCCTCGCTCAGCGTGCGCGGCATGGCGACCGCATCGCGCGAGCCCGAGAGGCTCGCCGCCGCGCCCTCGGCGATGCGGCGCACGCGCTCGAGCTCGAACACGAGGCCGCGCAGCTGCGCGCCGATCTTGACGGCCGACGACTTGGGATCGAGGGCGGCGGCCTTGGCGACGGCAAGGCGCCGGCGGATGAGCCGCACCTCCTCCTCGAGCACGTCGCGCAGCGGCGTCGCCGCCTTGAGGCCGGCAACCGAGCTCTCGGCCTGCGCAAGGAGCGCGGCGACCGTATTCACGGCGTTGAGAAGGTTCGGATCGCCGGGACCACCGCCTCCGCGGCCCTCGCCGCGCCAGCCGGCCCGCCCACGGATAGCTTCAACGAGGCTCGCCCATAGGCTCTGAAATGCCTGAGACGCCGTGGCGGCGGCGCCTCCCTGACTGCGGCCGACCACGGCATAGCCGGTCCACGCGAGGCCGATGCCTCCGGCCGCGAGAACGATGGCGAAGCCGAGTGCGGCGAGGAACGAGGCGACGGGCTCGGTCCCCTGCGGCTCGGAAAGATCGCGGGCATCGACGACGGTCACCCAATCGAGGGTAGAATCGCCGGCTCCGGCCAGCGTCGTGGCTCCCGCGCCGTCTTCGGCGGAAGCCGGCTGCAGCACCGCGACGCCACCTTCGGAGGAAACACGCTCTAGCGTCGGGACAGCGTCGTCCGGGGACCGCTCGGCCTTTCTGGCGAAGAGCGCGCCGATCTCGCCGACCGGTGCGAAGCCCGCCGGCATGACGATCCGCTCGACCGGAGCCGCCGGCTGCCAGGGCAGGCAATCGCCGGACCTCGGTTCGGGCTTGCGCCCGGCCCGCATGGGAAGCTCGACGCACGGCCTCGCATCGAGCGCCGACGGCTCGACGGGCTTCTTGATGAGGAGGCGGCCGTTGACATAGGCGTGGCGGCCGGCCGCCGACGACTTCAGCGCCGCCGCAACGCGCACCCACGGCACGGTCACGCTGCCGCACTGGATCGAGAAGCGATGGACGATCAATTTCCGGCAGTCGCCGGCCGCGCTGCAGGTGGTGAAGGGGCGCGCCTCGTGCCACCCGACGATGGCATAGGTGCGCATCTCCGTCGGCTTGAGGACGAGCCGGCCGCGCTCGAAACCGCAGGAATAGGGCATTGCGAGGCGCTCCTGCGCCTCGCTTGGATCTGCGCTGCCTGCCGCTGCGAACACCGTTACGAAGCACGCGACAGAGACGACGAAGTATGACCGCCTCACTCTACACCCCCCGAAAACTCAGGCTTGTACTCTAATCGCGTCCATCGCGGCCAACCAAGGCGCGACTGAGGTCGGGGGCAATATTCTCTGGGGATGACTTAGAGTTATGCTCAGGAGCTTGAGAATTGCGCCCTCATTCCTTGCCGCCGAGGAGGCCGGTGAATCCGGTGACGGCGAGCGAGGTGAGCACGAGGCCCAAGAGCATCTCGACGACGACGAGAGCGTAGAGCAGTCCGCCCCATGTCAGCGCCACCGAGGTCCATGGGACGGACCAGAAGTCCGCCGTGCCGACCTTGCGGGCGATCTCGGCGATTTTGGGGACCGGAACGTCGGCGATGGGCTCCCACTCGGCATTGGGGCGCCAATGGTCCTCATAGCCGAACGAGACGAAGGGGACGAAGACATCCAAGGAGTAGGAGAGTGCGTTGAACGGCGGATAGGTGCGCGGAAAATCGGCCGCGCTGTAGGCATCGCGGTTCGAGACGACAAACACGGTCTCGTCGAAGCAGCCCTGGTCACGGCAATGGCTCGCGGCCCAGGACCACAGTCCGGCAAAGGCGAGGACGACGAGCCCCATCCAGAGGACGGTGCGCCAAGGATTGAGGCCATAGAGCGCGAAGAGATCGAGGATGCGCCCCTGCCAGCGCTGGCCCGCGGTCGTCGAGTGGCTCTTGAGCTCGCGGCGCCGGCGGGCGATGGTGATCGTGCGCGCATCGTCGTGATAGCCCTGCTCCGCGAGCCGGTGGGCGAGCTGCATCCAGGCCTGAGGCTTGAAATGGTCGGCGAGGTCGCGGCTGTCCTGGCCCTCGAGCCAGAGCACACGGCGCGGTCCCACGCGCACGTCGCGCCCCGCGGCTCCGGCCGTCGACGCAAGACCCGCGGGATTGTCGAGGTGCTCGTAGGTGAAGCCGTCGAGCACGAGATGGTCGATGTCGCGGCTGTCGGCCGAGCGCCGCCGTAGGCCTGGTGGCGGCGGCCAGGCGGCCGCGAAGTCGACGAACGAGCCGACCTTGGCGCGCGAGAGATCGACGATGCCGCGCGGGCGATGCTCGGCGCTGGCAGGCATTACGAGGCGGCCGACCTCCGCATCGACGAGGCTCAAGGCGAGATCGTTCACGCGCCCGGCCTCGGGCTCGCCTTGAGCAACCGTGCCGGCGAGCGCGGTGCTGAGCAGCCGGCTCGCGGACAGGTCGCACGTGCCGCGTATCCTTGCCTGATCGAAGACGAGCGCCCCCTCGCTCTCGAGATCCTGGTCGAGCTCGACATCGCGGCTGAAGGTGGACCCGCTCGCGAGCAGCGCCGCTCCGCGCTCGACCTTGAGCTTGGCCCCTCTGAGCCGGAACTGGTTGCCGACCTCGACGGCCGGAAAGCGCAGGAGCCCGACGACGGTCGCACGCGAGAGAAAGCAGCCGCCGCGGATGCGCGCGCCGTCCGCTCTCACCGCAATGTCCTTGCCGAGGATGCGCGCCTCGGTGAGCCGGAGCTGGCCGTTGATCTCCGACCCCGGGCAGACGAGCTGGCCGACGAGCTTGGACTTGGCGAGGTTCCAGTTGCCGCCGATGCGGACGACGTCGGCGCTGATCGCGGTGTCCTCGCCCCAGACCTCGGCGCCCTCGGCGCGAAACGACTTGCCGATGTCGGCGCCTTCGAGCCACAGCGCGCCGGCAATGCGTGCGTTCGAGAGGTTGATCCCCTGCACGACGTTGAGCCCGGTCGCCATCACCGCCACGGGCGTCGCCGCGACGACGAGCGCCTCGGCCGAAATCTGGCCGCCGACGCGCGCGTTGGTGAGCTTGAGGACGCCGGTGATATTGGCGCGGTCGAACAAGAGATCGCCGACGACGCGCGCGCTTTCGCCGTTGATTGCGATCCCGTCGCGGACGATGACCGCGTCCTCGGCATAGATTCCCGCCCCGAGCTCGGCGCGCGGGAACGCGACCTCGCCCTTGATCTTGGCGCGGCGCAGGATGAGTGGTCCCACGAGCCGGATGCCGGCCGCGAGCAGCGCCTGCTTGCCGTCGCCGAGCTCGGTCCCTTCGATGGCGAGCGCCCCGTTCACGTCGGAGCCGCGGATCTGCAGCGCGCCCTTGACCAGCCCGCCGCCCAGGAAGAAGCCGTTCTCGATGTCGACGCGGTCGGCGATGATCGCGCCATCGATGGTCGAGGAATGGATGCCGAGGCGCTTCAAGCGTGCATCGCGCAGGAGCACGGCGCCGCGGTCGCCGCCGCCCTCGATGCGCGAATGCCAGAAGAGCAGCGGCTTGGTGACGGTGCAGCCCTCGAGATCGAGCCCGCCTTCGATGATGGCGCGCTGGATGCGCAGGCCCGAGTCGGCGACGGACCAGCCGGGCCGGGCTTCGAGGATGAGGTCGCGAACGATGCTGCCGCGGATCGTGTGCCGCTTGAGGTCCGCCGTCTCCCCCCGCGCCGCCGCGAGCAGGAGGAAGCGCTCGGCCTCGCTGAGGTCGTCAGGCGCCATTGGGTTTGGCGACGACATCGATGCCCCCTCGTTAGCCCGACTATTCTCACAAAAGGCTCACGGAGCGTCGTCGCGCCAGCGTGGGCCAATGAGGAAGTCGGGCTGAGCCACCCCCGCGGTCCGCTGGGACCGAGGACGACTGAGGTTTGTGGCGGCTCCATGGCGCCGCCGTCGCTACCGGCCGCGCGGTCAAATTCCTGCACCAGAGACGGGCTAGTGTGCCGGCCGCGAAGCGCTGGTCTCGACAAGGCTCGCTGCG
This sequence comes from uncultured Alphaproteobacteria bacterium, assembly GCA_963699485.1. Lineage (GTDB taxonomy): Bacteria > Pseudomonadota > Alphaproteobacteria > Rhizobiales > Hyphomicrobiaceae > Hyphomicrobium_C. The sequence continues at coordinate 461,317 of CAVOUC010000029.1, forward strand.
GAGCCCTAGAACTCACCTCGGCCGGGGTACGGTCCCGAGGGTGCAGGGCATGTCGAGAACGCGGGAAAAAGGGAACCGGAGGCCATATGACCTCACCTGATCTGACCGCGCCCGCGCCGGGCCTTGTGGCCGGCGCGACGGCGAAAAGTACCCCGAGCGCCGCCACCCCTTCCGCGGCGAGCTTCATCCCGCCCCAGGCCGACGTTCTCCAGCCCGACAGCGTCCGCGCGCGCGAGACCTTCATCCCCGTCACGACCTATGCGCTCATCGATCGCCTGACGCTGCCGCAGGCCTGGGCCCCTGGCGAGGCGAGGGCGGCGCGCCGCTTCTTTCGCTATCTCGAGTACTGGCGCCGCCAGCAGCACGGCGCGAACCTGCTCGAGCTGCTCGAGGCCTACGAGGCATTCAGTCCCGACAGCGATCTCCTGGTTACCCGCTCATTCACGCCGGAAGAGCGCCTCGTCATGCAGGAGCGGGTGATCCAGCAGATTCAAAGGATCCTGCGGCAGGCGAACTACGTGCGCATCGATACGTCCGACGTCGCCGTCATCCTGACGAAGGACTCGCACTACGGCCTCGATCTCTACGTCGACTTCAAGGACTTCGAGGAGTGCTTCATCTACTATCGCGGCGCCTCGACGCGGCGCGATCAGCGCCGCACCATTCGCAAGTTCCTGCGCAAGGAGGAGTTCGAAGTTCCGATCTTCCAGCGGCTCTTTCTCTTGTTCAAGCTGAAGCCGCTCGAGACGGCCGTGCGCGAGCTCATGAAGTCGGAGAAGCTCCCGCGCCGCGAGGCCGAGAAGGTGGCGAAGCGCCGGCGCGCGCTCCTCCCCGCCTCCGTCAAGGAGGACAACATTTACATCAAGCTGTTCAAGAACCTGCCGCGCAGCGATCTCGAGATGGTGTTTCCCAACACGCAGGTGAAATTCCGCCTCTACGACAAGCTGCGGCTCGGGCTGACGGCGGGCGGCGGGCTCGGCGTGGGCGCCGTAGGCGCCGCCGGGAAGATCGCCCTCGCCGTTTCCAATCCGATCATGGCCGCCGGCGCCCTCGTCGGCCTCGGCGGCATCGCCTTCCGCCAGGCCGTGAACTTCATGAACCAGAAGCAGCGCTACATGGTGGTGATGGCGCAGAACCTCTACTTCCACTCCATGGCGGACAACCGAGGCGTGCTGATCAAGCTCGCCGACCGGGCGGCCGAGGAGGACGTGAAGGAGGAGATCCTGCTTTACAGCGTCCTCATCAAGGAGGAGGCGCGCCGCGCCGACCTTCCCGCCATCGATAGGGCGATCGAGCAGTACCTCTCCTCGAGTTTCGGCGTGACCGTCGACTTCGATCTCGAGGACGCGCTCGAACGCCTGATCGCCGACGGCCTTGTGACCGAGGACGCGACGGGGATTTTGCGTGCGCTTTCCCCCAAGGACGCCGCCCTCCACCTCGACGCCAAATGGGACGTCTTTCTCGACAACCTGCCCGATGCCGGCGTCCATGAGGGCCACGAAGTCGAGGGCGCACGCCCGGAAGGCCCCCGGCCGTAGCTCCCGGCGAAGAGGGCTCCGCCTTTCGCCGGCACAGTGAGAGCCCGCTTGTGACTGTCCACAAGATCTCGCTCGACCTCTCCGACCGCGCCACCGCACTTCGGCTTGCCAGCGCGATGCAGGAGCTGATCGAGCCGGCGCCCGACGCGCTGACCGTCTTCGAGCAGGCACGCGTGGAGACGGCGGCCGGCCCCTGGAGGATCGAGGCCTACTATGCGTCGCCGCCCGATCTCGCACGCCTGCACGGCGCCTTGTGTGACATTTCCGGCGCGCCGCTGCCCCTTCTCGCCGCCCTTCCCGTTCCCGACCACAACTGGGTCGCCCTCTCGCAGGCCGCGCTGCCGCCCGTGAGGGCCGGCCGCTTCACGGTCTACGGCAGCCATGACAGGGACCGCGTGGCGCGCGGTCCCAACACCATCCTGATCGACGCCGGCGAAGCCTTCGGCACGGCCCATCACCCGACGACGCTCGGCTGCCTCGTTGAGATCGACCGGCTCACGCGGCGGGGCGCGTTTGCCTCCGTCCTCGACCTCGGCTGCGGCTCGGGCTTGCTTGCCATCGCCGCTGCGCGAGCCTTGCCGCGGGCCCGTATCATGGGCGTCGACATCGATCCGACCTCCGTTGGCGTGGCGAGGGCAAACGGTAGGGCGAACGGCGCCGGCCGCCGGATCGCGTTCGTAGAGGGCGCGGGTCTCGCGGTCCCGGCCGTTCGCCGCGCTCAGCCGTTCGACCTCATCGTCGCCAACATCCTCGCTGGCCCGCTCGTCTCGCTTGCGCCGGAGTTGAGGCGCGCCGCTGTTCCCGGCGCGGCGCTCGTGCTCTCGGGGTTGCTGACCGGCGAGGCTCGAGCCGTCGTCGCTGCCTATCGCGCGCAAGGCTTCGCGCTCCTCGCCCACCGGCGGATCGAGGGCTGGTCGACCTTGACGCTCTCGCGGCGGTCGTGACGGATGCGCAATCTCAGGGTAAAGAGCAGGCCCATGTTTCAGGATTTCTCCGCCGTCTCTGACGCCGCTACCTCCGCCGAGAGAGTGAAGCGCTTGCGCGCGCTCCTTGCCGCGGAAGGCATCGACGCCGTCCTCGTCCCCCGCGCCGACGAGCATCAGGGCGAATACGTGGCCCCCTCGGCCGAGCGCTTGAAGTGGCTCACGGGCTTCTCGGGAAGCGCAGGCCTTGCCGTAATCACGCGCCGGCACGCGGGCCTCTTCGTCGACGGGCGCTACACGGTGCAGGCGGCGCGCGAGTGCGACCCTGGGCTCTTCGAGCTGCCCGGCCTCGCCCGTACCAAGCTCGCCGATTGGCTGAAGCAGAGGATGAAGCGCGGCGAGACACTCGGCTTCGATCCCTGGCTGCACAGCGCCGCCGAGATTGCCCGGCTCAGGGCTGCGCTCGCCGACAAAGGAATCAAGGTCAAGGCGTTGTCGCGCAATCCCGTCGACCGGCTTTGGGGCAAGGAGCGCCCGCCTCCCCCGGCCGGGCAAGTCGTTCCCCATCCTTTGAAGTACGCCGGGCGCGCCGCCGACGCCAAGATCGCCGACGTGCAGGCAAAGCTCGCCGAGGCGGGCCAGGACGCGGCCATCCTGACCATGCCGGATTCAATCTCGTGGCTGCTCAACATCCGCGGCGCGGACGTTCCCCATACGCCCGTCGTGCTCGCCTTTGCGATCGTGCCGGCCCACGGCAAGCCGGAGCTGTTCGTCGCTCCCGAGAAGCTCTCGCGGGAGGCGCGCGCCCACATCGAGCCCGTCGCCAAGATCTCGGCTCCCGCCTTGCTCAAGACCCGCATTGGCGCGCTGCGCAAGGCCAAGAAACGCGTGAGGCTCGATCCCGAGCGCGCCGCCTTCTGGTTCGCCCGCGCGCTTGGACCCAGGTCGTGCAGCGCCGGCGCCGATCCCTGCATTCCGTTGAAGGCGATCAAGAATGCCGCCGAAATCCGCGGCGCGCGCGCCGCGCACGTGCGCGACGGCGCCGCGCTCGCCCGCTTTCTCGCCTGGCTCGACGCGAAGGCGCCGGCGGGAAAGGTCGACGAGATCGCCGCCGTGACGCGGCTCGAGGAGATCCGCGCAGGCACGCAGGCGCTGAAGGAGATTTCGTTCGACACGATCTCCGGGGCCGGCGCCAACGGCGCGATCGTCCACTACCGGGTGACGGAGGCCACCAACCGGCCGCTCAAGGCCGGCGAGCTCTTTCTCGTCGATTCAGGCGCGCAGTATCTCGACGGCACGACCGACGTGACGCGCACGGTCGCGATCGGGAGGCCGAGCGCCGAGATGCGCGAGCGCTTCACGCTGGTCCTCAAGGGCCATATCGCCATCGCGACCGCGCGCTTTCCCGAGGGGACACGCGGCATCGACCTCGACCCCTTCGCGCGGCGAGCCCTGTGGGAGCACGGCCTCGATTACGACCACGGCACGGGCCACGGCGTAGGGAGCTATCTTTCGGTCCACGAGGGGCCGCAGTCGATCTCGCGCGCAGGCATGGCGGCTCTCGAGCCCGGCATGATCATCTCGAACGAGCCCGGCTACTACAAGGAGGGCGCCTACGGCATCCGCATCGAGAGCCTGGTGCTCGTCACCGAGCCCGAGACGCCGCCCGCCGGCGATCGCAAGATGATGGGCTTCGAGACGCTGACGCTGGTGCCGATCGACCGGCACCTCATCGTGCCCGAGCTCTTGACCCCGGGCGAGGTCGCGTGGCTCGACGCTTATCATGCCCGGGTCATGGAGCGGGTAGGGCCCGAGGTCGACCCCGAGACTCGCGCCTGGCTCGAGGCGGCGACGGCCCCGCTCTAGACACCAATCAGCCGGGCCGGGGCCTACGCCGCCTTTTACCCACAAGTATTGATGCGATTTAGGCGAATTTTGCCAAGCATTTACGGTGAACATCTATTACAATTTATCAAAGTGATTCGGCGGAGCGCCCGTGGCCCAGAGCGGCGCGCTCAGCGATCCATCCCAAGAGATTTCGAGCCGCCGGCCGACGAGATGCGTCGCGCCCGGAACGGGTAGGCGTTGGCCCGACCGACGAATTGGAGAAATCCATGTCTGCGAGCAGCGAAGAGTCCGCGCCGCGTATCGTCCCGCTCATGCGCTATCGCGATCTCGCGGCGGCGGTGGACTGGCTCTGCGCGACATTCGGCTTCGACAAGCAGGTGGCGGTGAGCGGCGCCGACGGCGGCACCGTCTACGCCCAGCTCACCTACGGCCCCTCCATGGTCATGCTGGGCGCCGTGCGCGAGACGGACCTCGACCGCCTGCTGCGCCAGCCGGACGAGGTCGGCGGCATCGAAACCCAGAGCTGCTACGTCGTCGTCGACGACATCGATGCCCACTACGCGCGCACCGTCGCCGCCGGCGCCGAGGTCCTGCTCGAGGTCCAGGGCGACGGCTTCGGCCGGCGCGGCTACTCGTGCCGCGATCCTCAAGGCCACATTTGGAACTTCGGCACCTATAATCCTTGGAAGGGCCGCGTGCCGGCGTCCTACCATCAGACCGATCTCGAGCATGCCTCGCTGGAGGCCTCGCGCCGCAAGACCTGGCTCAAGGCCGCAGCCGCGCTTGGCGTCGTTCTCGCCGGCCTCGGAGTCTGGTGGATCACCTCCGGAGCCTCGGACACTCCCGTCGAGTTGGCCGAGACGGCCAAACGGCAGGAGCTGGCTGCGCCTGTCGGAAGTCCGGGGGACGGGATCGCGGATGCCTTCAGGGCCGATCTCGAGGCGGCGCGCACGGCAAAGGCTGAGTCCGAGCGCGCTGCCGAGGCGGCCCGCGCCGAGCTCGATCTCGAGCGGACGAAGAAGGAAGCCGCGCAGCGCGCCGCGGCGAAGCTCGAGCAAGAGCTCGCCGAGCAGCGCAACGCGCTTCAAGCCGCCGTTCGCGGCATGGAGGAAGCCCGCCTCGAGCTCGCGAAGGCGCGCGACGAGAAGGCGAGCCTCGAGAAGAGTCTCAATGAGGGCCGGCGCGCCGAAGCCTCGCCACCCGCCTCCCCGTCGGGCCAGGACAATCCAGCCACGCCCGCGTCCATAGAAACCTCCGCCGTCGAGACGACGGCAACTGCGCAGTCCAGCGAAAACTCGGCGCCGCAAGCAGTCACCGCCGGCTCGCCCAAGACGCGCGCCGCAGTGCGGAGATCAGGCGGGCGCTATGCGTTGCGTATCCGCCGCCCGATTGCCACCGTGCCCCGCCCGGGCCAGACCACCTACCTCACGGAGCTGCACGAGGTTCCCTGGCCCTATAGCGTCTGGGAGCCCCGCGCCCGCTGACGGCCGGCGGACCGCTTCCTGCGGCCTCGCGCCTGTTCCCTAGGGAACAGCCAAGCCTTGGTGCACCGCGCACACTCATCCTCCACCAACAGGCTTACCGCCGGCGAGACTGTCGCGCGCGCCTGCGACAGTGCTCCCCGGCGGCGGCCGCGCGCGGAGGAGAGGTCTCATGTACCGTCGATCGGCAGTCCGTCGAGCCAACTCATCTCTGGGCTAAGGCCTCTCTTCTCTGCGTCGCGCTCATTCTGGCCGGACCGCCGGCCGCCACCGCTGCTCCCCCGAGCGACATCGGATCGGCCGTCGTCGTCGTGAACCTCGTCACGGCCGCGCTCGCCAGGGAGACGCGCACGCTCGCGGTCGGCGACGCGGTGCGCGAGAACGAGCTCATCGAGGTCGGCTCGGACGGGTCGAGCGAGATCAGGCTCGAGGACGAGACCAAGCTTGCTCTCGGTCCCGGCGCGCGCCTCACGCTCGACAAGTTCGTCTACGATCGCGACCGCACGCAGGGCTCGATCCTCGTCAACCTGGCCAAGGGCTCGTTCCGCTTCATCACGGGGCTTGCGGCCAAACCCTCCTACGTCGTGCGCGTGCCCTCCGCCTCGATCACGGTCAGGGGCACGATCTTCGACGTTTTCGTCGAGGAGAGCGGCACAAGCTGGCTGCTCCTGCACGAGGGCGGTGTCAGGATCTGCAACGCCCGCAATCAGTGCCGCAATCACGACGAGCCGGGCAAGCTCGTGCGCATCACGGATGACGGCGGCATCGGAGCACCGGGAAGGTGGCGCTCTCTGCCGGGCATCGAGAAGATCGCCTTCGGCACGGCCTTCCCGTTCGTGATGAAGGCGCCCTCGATCGATCCCGACCCGATCTTCACGCCCGAGCAAATCATGGACATCGTCGACCCCGAGCGGCCGAAGCCCCCGCGGCGCGCCGAGACCGACCCTGATGATGAGGACTATGCCGAGCCGGCGCGAAAGAAAGCCTCGATTGCCGAAGTCGCCAAGCTCGCCGAGAAACCGAGCGCCGGGCCGAGAAACTGATACATCATCGCGAGCGCCAGGGCGAAAAGCTGATCAAAGAGGCGCTCGTCCTCACGCCGGTGATCCTCCATAGACTGAGACATCGCGCGCACGACGAGCCCGACTACCCGAAGGACCGCGGGCTCAAGGCCCAGCTCGGTGGACGATTGCTCGGCCGCTTGCCCAAAGGGTCGATCAGCAAGCCCAACTGACGGCACGCTGCACTGCACAAAGGAGCAGCGGATTTTGCGGGCGCACCACAACCGGGCTGGCATCGCACCGTCGCGGACTACCTCGTCTATAATTGACGCACGAATCACCCTATCGACAGTCTCGAGACGTTCGGCATGGCACAGGTCGGCGCACCATCGGCAGACCCCGGCGGCGAGCAAACTCGCAATGCCGCAGATATCGTGCGCCGGTACGCGGACCAGGCGACCGGCGTCGCCCACCAGATCGCCGACGTGAGCTGCAACGTCGGCGAGCTCTCCCACCGCATGAAGGAGCAGGTCAGGCTCTTGGGCGAGGTCAACGCGAAAGTAGCTGAGCTCGGGGCCGAGAACGCCCGCGTCGCGTCAGGCGCTCAATCGAGCCGGCGGGTCGCCGAGCAGGCAAGCGCCGAGATCATGCAATCGATGGGCATGGTGCGCGCCTCCATCTCCGGCATCGACGACCTCGTGACGACCGTAGGCGAGGGCCACGATCTCATCGCCTCGCTCCAAGACGCGCTTGCAAAGGTTTCCACGGTTGCGCACGGGATCGAGACCATCGCGCGCCAGACCAATCTCCTGGCGCTCAACGCCACCATCGAGGCGGCGCGCGCCGGCGAGGCCGGCCGTGGGTTTGCGGTCGTCGCCGCCGAGGTGAAATCGCTCGCCAACGAGACGGCGCGCTCCACCAAGGACATCACGGTGACGGTCGCCGATCTCGGCGTCAAGGCGCGCCGCCTGATGGAGCAGGGGCAGAAGAGCAGCGAGCTCGCCCGCTCGGCCAGCACCGGGACCTCCACCATTACCGACACGCTCGATACGGTCGAGGCGACCGTGCGCAACATCCTCTCCGAGATCGTGAGCATTCTCGGGGCGACGGCGGCGATCGACGAGCGCAGCCGGAGCCTGACCGGTATCGTATCAAACCTCTCCGGCGGGCTCGATCGGTCCGCCGAGAACCTGAAGCGCATCGAGAGCCGCGTCGATCAGCTCCTTTGGGCCGGCGATGGGCTGCTCGAGATCACCGCGCTTTCCGGGATCGAGACGCGCGACACGCCGTTCATCAGGGAAGCGATGCGTTTCGCAGGCTGCGTATCGGAGGCGTTCGAGCGGGCGGTCAAGCAGGGCGCTCTCAGCATGGCCGACCTGTTCGACCGCGACTACAAGCGCATCGAGGGATCCAATCCCGAGCAGTTCGAGACGCGCTACACCCGTGCGCTCGACCCCGTGCTCACGCCCATCTTCGACAAGGCGCTCGAGTTCGACGGCCAGGTCGTCTTCTGCATGGCGGTCGACGACAACGGGTTCACCGGAACCCACAACACGAAGTTCTCGAAGCCGCAGGGCCCGGACCCGGTATGGAACGCCGCCAACTGCCGCAACCGGCGGTTCTTCAAGGACCGCGTCGGCCTCGCGGCCGGGCGCAACCGCAAGCCGTTTCTCGTGCAGGCCTATCAGCGGGACATGGGCGGCGGACGGTTCATGCCGATGGTCGACGCCTCGGCGCCGATCATCGTCGACGGCCGCCATTGGGGCGGTCTGCGCCTCGCCTATGCTCTCAAGGAAGATGCGGGCGCAGCCGCCGCGTGACGCGCAACGCCCGTCTTCTTCTTCACTCAGCGGCGAGAATGGTGCTCGCCCCCGATCCTAGACGGCGGGCCGCCATCTCCCGGCCACGTAGCCGAAGGCTACGGCATCGGGGAAACGGACCACGGTCTCGCGCAGCTCCTCCTCATTCTCGATTCTGAGCCGATCACTCGCGTGCTTGGCGAGAGAAAGGCGCGGAGGTCGGTACCCGCTCAAGAGAATGACGGGCTTGCCGCGCAACGTCACTTTCGGACACGTCATGGGGTCTCCTCCCAGGGAGCGGAGAATGCCGCGGAGCCGGCCTTTTTGCCGTGTCTCCTTCCTGCGGCGTTCGCCAGAGGTTGGACCGAATGCTCGTTGTCTTAGGAAACTGCCAGCTCTTTGGCTGACTAGCAAGCGAGAAGGGCATCACGCCTCTGCCTCGACAATGCCCATACTCTGCCTCTTTTGTGGCAACTCCAAGACTAAAGTTGCGAGAGGATAGTTGAAGCCTGTTCACGCGGACGGTATTCGTCCCGGCCTCACTCCGTAAGTGCGAGCCACTCGTCTTCGCTGAGGACGGTAACGCCAAGCTCTCGCGCCTTTTTCAACTTCGAGCCAGCGTCGGCGCCGGCTACGACGTAGTCGGTTTTCTTCGACACCGAGCCCGCGACCTTGGCGCCCAGCCGCTCGGCCCGCGCCTTGGCCTCCGGGCGCGTCATGCGCTCGAGCGTGCCGGTGAACACCACCGTCTTCCCGGCGACCTTGGATGTCGTGTCGACGGCTTCGAGCGGCTCCGGCGATACCTCCTCGAGGAGCGCGTCGACCACCGCGACGTTGTGGGGCTCGGCGAAGAACTCGACGACCGCCGACGCCACCGTCTCGCCGATGCCTTCGATCGCATCGAGCTCGTTGTAGGCCTCCGTCTCATTGCCTTTCGCCGCCGCCATCATCGACGCGCGAAAGGCCTCGATCGAGCCATAGGCGCGGGCGAGCACCTTGGCCGTGGTTTCGCCGACATGGCGGATGCCGAGCGCATAGATGAAGCGGTCGAGCGCGATCCCTCGCCGCGCCTCGATCGCGCGGAAGAGCTTTCTCGCCGACTGCGGGCCCCATCCCTCGCGCTCCTCGATCGCCTTCCCATGGCGCGCCTCGAGCCTGAAGATGTCGGGCGGGCTCGCGATCAGGCCGTCGTCGTAGAAGGCCTTGATGTGCTTCTCGCCGAGCCCCTCGATGTCGAAGGCGTTGCGCGAGACGAAATGCTTCAAGCGCTCGACGCGCTGCGCCGGGCAGATGAGGCCGCCCGTGCAGCGGCGCACGACGTCGATCTTGCCGGTCTTCTCGTCGACCTCGCGCACGGCGTGGCTGCCGCAGGCGGGGCACTTTGTCGGAAATTGATAGGTCTTGGCGCCGCGCGGGCGCTTCTCGGCGACGACGCGTACGATTTGCGGGATCACGTCGCCCGCGCGCTGGACGACGACGGTGTCGCCGATGCGCACGTCCTTCCTCGCGATCTCGTCCTCGTTGTGGAGCGTGGCGTTCGAGACGACGACGCCGCCCACCGTGACCGGCTCGAGCTTGGCGACGGGGGTGAGCGCGCCGGTGCGTCCGACCTGGATCTCGATGTCGCGGAGCACGGTCGTCGCCTGCTCGGCGGGGAACTTGTGGGCGGTCGCCCAGCGCGGAGAGCGCGACACGAAGCCGAGACGCGCCTGATAGTCGAGACGGTTCACCTTGTAGACGACGCCGTCGATGTCGTAGCCGAGCTTGGCGCGCCGCTCGCCCATCTCGCGATAGAAGGCGAGCATGTCTGCCGCGCCCTCGCAGATCCGCATGAGTGGATTGACCGGAAAGCCCCAGCGAGCGATCGCGGCGATGACGCCGGCTTGGGTGTCGGCCGGAAGCTCGGGCATCTCGCCCCAGGCGTAGGCGAAGAAATGCAGCGGGCGCGCGGCGGTGATCTTGGGATCGAGCTGGCGCAGCGAGCCCGCGGCGGCGTTACGCGGATTGGCGAAGATCTTTCCGCCTTCCGCCGCCTGTGCGCGATTGAGCCGTTCGAAATCCTTGTGGCTCATGTAGATCTCGCCGCGCACCTCGGCAACCGACGGCACGTGCGCCCCCGAGAGCCGCTTCGGCACGTCCGCGATCGTCCTCACGTTCTCGGTGACGTTCTCGCCCTCGTTCCCGTCGCCGCGCGTCGCGGCCTCGACGAGGCGGCCCTTCTCGTAGCGAAGCGTGATCGACAGGCCGTCGATCTTCGGCTCCGCCGTGACCTCGAGCGCGGCGCTCTCCTTGAGGCCGAGAAAGCGGCGCACGCGAACGACGAAATCCTCGACATCCTCGTCGGTGAAGGCGTTGGCGAGCGAGAGCATGGGCACGCGGTGGCGCACCTTGCCGAATCCCTCGACCGGGGCCGCCCCGATCCGGCGCGACGGGCTGTCGGGGCGCACGAGATCGGGAAACCGCGCCTCGATCGCCTCGTTGCGCCGGCGTAGCTCGTCGTACTCGGCATCCGAGATCTCCGGCGCGTCGGAACGGTAGTAGAGGGAATCGTGGCGGGCGATCTCGCCGGCGAGCCGCTCGAGCTCGGCCTCGGCCTCCGCTCGCGTGAGCTTGTCGACGGATGGTGAGCTCGCCGCCCGCTTGCTCATCGACGTCTCAATTCCAGGAAGGTGATGGTCTGTCGGGGACGACGCGCGGGAGCGGGATCGCGCCGCTGCGGATCAGGTCGGCCCGCCGAGAGAGAACTTGGGCACCGACTTCCAGGCCTTGGTGATCCACAACTCGCCGTCCTGCTGCGGCGCGAGGCCGTCCGACTGGAGAAGCGAATAGGCATCCTTGTACCATCGCGACTCTGGGAAGTTGTGGCCGAGGACCGCGGCCGCGGTCTGAGCCTCGTTCTTGATCCCGAGCGCCATATAGCACTCGGTGAGCCGCATCAGCGCCTCCTCGACGTGCGCCGTCGTCTGATAGTCCGAGACGACGACCTTAAAGCGGTTGATGGCACCGATATAGTTCTTCTTGTTGAGATAGTAACGGCCGACTTCCATCTCGGAGGCGGCCAGCGTGTCCTCGGCGAGCCGGATGCGGTTGTCGGCATCGCGGGCGTAGGTGCTGTCGGGATAGCGCGACTTCAGGATCTTGAGCTGCTCGAGCGCCTTGCGCGTGTTGGCTTGGTCGCGATTTGCCGGCTTCATGTCGTCGAAGTAGGCCGAGGCGATGATGTGGTGGGCGAGGGGGGCGTCCTTGGTGCCCGGGTGCATGACGGTGTAGCGCTCGGCGGACGCGATGGCCTCGGGAGTCTTGCCGGCCTTGTAGTAGGCGTAGGCGGCGAGCACGATGGCGCGGCGCGCCTCCGGCGAGTAGGGATGCGACCGGTCGAGGTCCTCGAACTTCTTGGCCGCGTCCTCGAAGCTGCCCTTCGACATGAGGGCATCGGCATCGGCAAACATCTTCTCGGGCGGATCGGCGTTGAGGATGCTGGAAGTGTCGGACGACGCGCACCCTCCGGCCGCCGCGAGCGCCATCAGGGCAGCCAATGCCCCGAGCCGCGCGCACCAAGACCGCCTCGTGCCCAGCATTCGATGAAACCCCAACATCCCAGACGGCAAGACTCGCGTGCGTCGCCTCACTCGGAGAGCCTTAGCACACGACTCGCCACCGCGAAATCCGCGCTGCGCCGCGCGCGGAACAATCCCCCACACGGACGTTCATAACCCTGGATTATGTTTGATGTTTGGCTCGACTGCCGGTACCCGGCAGACGGCCAATGCACCGTTCTCGGAACCCGAAAGCCCGCAAGCAGGAGGTCCGGCCTCACTCGCCCGCGGCGGCGACGGCCGTAGCCGGCAGCTCGAAGCCGCGTGCGCGAACGGCGCGAACGCGGGGAGCCTGCACGATGGTCCATGCGGACGCATCCTCGAGCAGAGCCTTGAGGACGGCGGAATTCAGCCGGTGGCCGCCGCGTACGGAGCGATAAGCCCCGAGGATGGGATAGCCCGAAAGGCTGAGATCGCCGACGGCATCGAGCATCTTGTGGCGGACAAACTCGAGGGGATCGCGCAGGCCCTCGCGGTTCATGACGCGGTCCTCGCCGATGGCGATCGTGTTGGTCAGGTTGGCGCCGAGCGCGAGCCCTGCCTTCCAGAGGCGCTCGACATCGCTCATGAACCCGAATGTGCGGGCACGGGCCAATTCGCTGCGGAACACGCCGGGGCTCATTTCGAAGCTCAAGCGCTGGCGGCCGATGACGGAGGTGTCGAAGCAGATCTCGACGTCCAGATGGAAGCCGGAATGGGGAACGATCTCGCCCCAGCAGTCGCCTTCGTCGACCCGGATGGGCTTCAGAACCTTGAGGAACTTGCGGGAGGCCGCCGTCTCGCGAACCCCCGCCTCGTCGATGGCATCGACGAACGGTGCCGCGCTGCCGTCCATGATGGGAACTTCGCGGCTGTCGATCTCGATGAGGCAGTTATCGATGGAGAGGCCACGGAGCGCGGCCAGAAGGTGCTCGACGGTGCCGACCGTTGTGCCGTGCTCGTCGCCGATGACCGTACAGAGGGTGAGATTCTTGACGTTGGAGACTTTGGCGGGGATGTCGGCGACCATCCGGCCGCGCTTTGTAACTATGAAACGGAGGCCCGTATCGGCTTCTGCCGGGTGCAGAACCACCGATACTGGCGCTCCGCTGTGTACCCCCGTCCCTTGGAGCTCGATCTCTCGAGCAAGTGTCGTCTGTCGCGCGCCGATAAATCAATTCGACATGCTGCGCCGTCCCTCGATGCCTTCCCTGGCCTGGCCGTCTCCCCCGTCAAGAGAGGCCCGCCACCCCCGGCCGAACGTCGCCTCCTCGGAGACCGCCCCCCTTTTTGAGTTTGAGATCAAACCGCTTACAGCGATCTCTCTCAGTGGGACGTTGCGAATTCGGTCGTTAACGATTGAACGATACGCCTCGTCCCGATGTGGGACAAATCACGGTTCCTTACCGTTTGTTACCGTCCGGAAATGTTCGTGGCGGATCGTCGACGTGGGCCGCCGCGGGCCTTAAACGCGCTTTTTGCTCGTACTAAAAAATACAGGAACATCAACTTGATAGTCCTGCGAGTTAAAGTCTTCTCTCTCGTCTCCTCTCGGCTCGCGGGCGTCGGCGCGGTCGGCACCTTGGGCGTGCCAATCGTCCGGTCGAGCCGGGAAATTCTCCTCGTCCTGGCGGCGCAGGCGCCCGGTGATTCGCTCAAAGAGACCGCGCCGGCGCGGCGGCGCGGTGTGCACCGGCTGGCCGGTCGCTGGGTTGTACTGGCCCGACGCCTCGGGCGACCCCGCCAGCGCCCGATAGGCCCGTTGACCGATCGCGGGAAAGTCCTGGAGGTCCGGCATGCGGCGCGGCGGGCGGCGAATCTCGGCCGTGGGCGCCGGAGTGAAGGCCTGATGATGTCCGGCATAGGGATCGGAACCATGACCGGAGGGAAGGGGGGGCGGCTGCGGCGCGCTCGCCGATAGCTGCGGGGGAACCTGCTCGATCACAACATTGCCCGGCGCGCGCCAGGTTTCCCGCGCACCGCGGGCGGCGGGATCGTCGCGCCCCGGCAGCGGCGGGGGAGCGGGCGTCTGCATTTGCAAGGCCTCGGAGAGCCGCCGCTGGACGTCGGCTCCGCGGCCCGCGGGGTCGGCCGGGCGCTGCAATTGGGGATCATACGGCACGCCGAAGCCGGTTGGCGCCTCGGACGCGCGGACGCCCACAGCGGGAGCGGACTGCTGGATGGACCGCTGCTGCTCGCCGCCGCGCGCCAGCCCCGAGGCGACGATCGACACGCGGACGCTGTCGAGGAGATCCTCGTCGAAGGTGGCCCCGACGATGATGTTGGCCTCGGGGTCGACCTCCTGGCGCACGCGGCTCGCCGCCTCGTCGACCTCGTAAAGGGTGAGGTTCGGGCTGCCGGTGATCGACAGCAGGAGACCCCTCGCGCCTTTGAGCGAAATGTCGTCGAGAAGCGGATTGGAGAGCGCCTCCTCGGCGGCCCGCGTCGCACGCCGCTCGCCGGAGGCCTCGCCCTGGCCCATCACCGCGCTGCCCATGCCGGTCATGATCGTGCGCACGTCGGCGAAGTCGAGGTTGATGAGCCCATCCTTGACGATGAGATCGACGATGCAGGCGATGCCGCCGTAGAGCACCTGGTCGGCGATGAGGAACGCCTCGGCGAACGTCGTTTTCTCGCTCGCCAGCCGAAACAGGTTCTGGTTCGGGATGACGATCAGGGTGTCCACATATTTCTTGAGCTCGGCCACCCCGGCCTCGGCAACGCGCATGCGTCGCGCGCCTTCGAACAGGAACGGCTTCGTCACCACGCCGACCGTCAAGATTCCGAGGTCCTTGGCGACGCGCGCGATCACGCTGGCGGCGCCGGTGCCGGTCCCCCCTCCCATGCCGGCGGCGATGAACACCATATGCGACGCGTCGAGGTGAAGTTTCAATTCCTCGACGGCCTCCTCGGCGGCGGCCTCGCCGATCTCGGGCTTCGAGCCCGCGCCGAGACCTTCGGTGAGCTTGGCGCCGAGCTGGATTCGGGTTTCGGTATGCGCGAGGGCGAGCGACTGGGCGTCCGTATTGGCGACAATGAAGTTGACCCCCTTGAGGCCCGCCTCGATCATGTTGTTGATCGCGTTGCAGCCCGCGCCGCCGACGCCGATGACGGTCAGCCGCGGCTTCACCTCGCTGAGCTCCGGCGCCTCAAGCTTGATGCCCATTCTCTCTCCGCCTTGCTCGCCGTCTCGCCGCTTGCTCTCGCATCAGAAGCCCTGCCGCAGCCATTCGCCGACGCGATCGAAATAACCCTGCGGCGCGAGGCCCGCCGTGACGCCCGCATCGACGACGTCGGAGGCTCGCGCGAGCAGCAAGCCGACGACGGTCGAGAACGCGGGACCCGCAACGGCGGGAGGAAGCCCGGAAATCGCGCGGGGGGATGCGACGCGTACCGGATGCCCGAGGCGATGGGCCACGAAATCGGCCATGCCCGAGAGCTGGCTCGTGCCTCCCGTCAGCACGATGCGCCCGCTCGCGTACCCGAACAGGGGGCACGCTTCGAGCCGCTCGCGGATGTGGCGCAGAAAATCGTCCGCCCTGGGCCGGATGATGTCCGCCAGCTCCGCCTTCGTCATGCGGTTCACACCCCCGTCGTCCTCACCTGTCTGCGGGTAGGAGAACTCGTCGTGCCCGTCCGATTGCGCGCTGACTACAGTGCCATAGAGCGCCTTGATTCGCTCGGCTTCTGCAAGGGGCGTATGTAATGCTCGCGCGATGTCGAACGTGATGTGATGGCCGCCCATGGCCGCGGCATCGACGTGAATGAGCTCGCCCTCGGCGAAGAGGGCCAGGGTCGTGGTCCCCCCGCCGATGTCGATCAATGTGACGCCGAGGCGGCGCTCCTCCTCGCTGGTCGCGGCGAGCGCGGAGGCGAGCGGGGCCGGAACGAGGCCCGAGACGGCAAGATGACAGCGTTCAACGACGAGCAGCAGGTTGCGCAGCGGCGCCTCGTCGGCCGTAACCGCGTGGAGATCGGCAGAGAGCGTGCGCGCCGCCATGCCGGTGGGATCGCGCCCGCCCGGCGCGCCGTCGAGCCGGACGCCGATCCGGTTCATGTGCACGAGCGTGCGCCCGTCGCGCTCGGCAAAGGCCCGCCCGCCGGCAAACAGACGGGCGAGGTCTGCTTCCGACACGACCCCGCCCTCGACCTCGGCCGAAGCGGCGAACGTCGCCGATTTCAAGCGGCCGCACGACACCGCAAGGCGTACCTCATCGAGACGAATTCCGGCCATTCGCTCGGCTCGCGCCACCGTCTCGCGGACGACGTCCTCGGCCTCGTCGAGATCGGTGATGACGCCGCTCTTGACGCCATGCGCGCCCTGGTGCCCGACGCCGACGATACGCAGATCGTCGCCGGAGGCTGATGAGAGGCGCGGCTCGCCGTCGGTCGCGGCAATGAGGCAGGCGACCTTCGTCGTGCCGATGTCGAGGACACCGACCGTTCGCCTCCGCTTGCCCTGACCGCGCTCTCTCTCGAGGCCCACTCTTGCCAACCCTCCTTCAGCTTCGCGGCGGCTCTTGGCTCTTCTGGGCACGCACCGTGATGCGCCCCTGCCCCCTGAGATCAATGATCGTGTTCTCTCCGGCGACGAGGCGGGCGAGCTCGCCGCCCTTTTCGATCTCCTCGAGAACGGCCGCCTCCCGGTCCGCCGGCAGCACGAGCGTGACCGCACGCGCGAGCTTGAGCGTCCAGCGTCGCTCTGCGACGCGCTCGGCCTCCTCGAGACGGCGCGCCACGGAAGGGTAGCGCTGGACGAGTGCCAGCAGGTCCTCGGCCTCGGCGGCGGCACCCTCGCCCGCGACCTTCGGCAAGTCGAGCGCCGCCGTGGCGCTGACAGGCGAGAGCACGCGTCCCGTGCGGTCGATCAGATAGCGCCGATCGCCGCGCGACCAGACCGCGAACGGCTTTCTTTCCGCGATTCTGACGTCGAGCCCGCCGGGGTAGACGCGCGTGAGCTCGGCGGTCGCGATCCACGGCAGCCGCTCGAGGCGGGCGCGCACGGCCGAGGCATCGAAGCTCGCCATCGAGCGGGCATTCTCGAGATCGAGTGCGTCGAACACGTCGGTGTCGGCGGTGAACTGGTGGCCGGAGAGCGTGACCTGATCGATGCCGAAGCCGGCGAGCGCGGCCGCCGCATCGATGTCGATCATGCGGCGCCAGCCCCGGCCGCCGTCGGAGATCGCGACGATAGCCAGCATGACGGCGAGACTGCCCCCGATGAGAGGCAGACGGCGGGCGCGCCATCCGCGGGAGGTCTTGCGCCGGCCGGGCCAGGCCGGCGATCGCAGGCGGTCCTGATCGAGCGGGCGCGCAAAATCGGGCGAGGCGCCGAAGGCTTCCGCCGTCAGCTCCCGCCAAGATCGACCCGGCGCTCGTCCGATCTCAAGCAACTCGCGTCCTCGACGATCCAGCGCACGAGCTCACCGAACGACCAGCCCGCGTGCTGGGCAAGCTCCGGCACCAGCGACGTCCCCGTCATTCCGGGCTGCGTGTTTACCTCGAGGCACACCACCTCGCCGGTTCCGCCCGCCGTGTCGTCGTAGCGGAAGTCGGCGCGCGACACGCCCCGGCAACCGAGCGCGCGATGGGCCCCTATCGTGTATTTCCGGATCAACTCGTAAACATTCGGTAAAATTTGCGCGGGAAGCTCGTGCTTTGAGCCGCCGGGAGCGTATTTCGCCTCGAAATCGTAGAAGGCGAGCCCCTTCAAGGGCACGATCTCGATCACGTCGGTGACGAAGTCGCCGATGACGGCGCAGGTGAGCTCGCGCCCGGCGACAAAGCGCTCGACCATGACCGTCTCGTCCGCCGGGCCGTCGGCCGCTATGGCCTCGGGCGGCTTATTCGCGCCCTTGCCGACGATGACGACGCCGACGCTCGATCCCTCGGCGACGGGCTTCACCACATAAGGCGGCGGAAGAGCGTGGCGCTCGAGGGCCTCCCGGCGCGTGACGAGGCGGGCTTCGGCCACGGGAACGCCGGCCGCACCCATCACCGTCTTCGCGCGCTCCTTGTGCATCGCGAGCGCGGAGGCGAGCACGCCCGAGTGCGTGTAGGGCAGTCCCAAGCACTCGAGGATGCCCTGAACGCAGCCGTCCTCGCCGAAGCGGCCGTGCAGCGCGTTGAAGCAGGCGTCGGGCTTCACGTCGGCAAGCCGGCGCGCGACATCGCGATCGACGTCGATCGCCGTCACGCGATAGCCTTCCTTTTCGAGCGCGGCGGCAACGGCCGTCCCGGATTTGAGGCTGATCTCGCGCTCGGCCGACCAGCCGCCCATCAGCACGGCGACATGGGCGAACGTGCGCGCCGGCGCCGGGGGTAGTCGGCTCATGAGGGCACGGCCTCGGCGAGCGCCTCGCCCACGGGCCGCCCCTCTTTCGGCAGCCCGAGCCGGATGATCTCCCAGTCGAGCGCGACGCCGCTCCTCTCGCGCACGCGGGCACGCACCGTCTCGCCCAGGCGCTCGATGTCCTCGGCGGTCGCGTTGCGGTCGTTGATGAGGAAGTTGCAGTGCATCTCGGAGACCTTGGCTCCGCCAACGCGCAAGCCGCGGCAGCCGGCCTCGTCGATCAGGCGCCAGGCGCTGTTTCCTGGCGGGTTCTTGAACGTCGAGCCGCCGGTGCGCTCTTTGATCGGCTGGTTCTGCTCGCGGTACTCGGCGACCTCGTCCATCTCCTTCGCGATCGCCGCCGGGTCTCCGGGCGTGCCCTGGAAGAGCGCCTCGGTGAAGATCCAGCGATCGGGAACGCCGCAGTGGCGGTAGGTGAACTTCATGTCGGCGGCGGAGAGCTCATGGACGTTGCCCTCGGGGTCGACGGCGCGGGCGGCGACGAGCACGTCCTTGGTCTCGCGCCCGTGCGCGCCGGCGTTCATGCGCAGCGCGCCGCCGATCGATCCCGGAATGCCGCGGTAGAAGGCGAGGCCCGCGAGCCCCGCCTCGGCCGCGGCGCGCGCGACCTTGACGTCGGGCACGACGGTGCCCGCCCTCAGACGGTTTCCATCCTCGATCGTGATGTCGCCGAAACCGCGTCCGAGCCTGATGACGATGCCCGGCACGCCCCCGTCGCGCACGAGCAGGTTCGAGCCGAGGCCGACGACGATGGCCGGCAGGTTCGCAGGCTTGTTCTTGAGGAAGTAGGCGAGGTCGGCTTCGTCCGCCGGCGTGAACAGGAGCTGTGCGGGTCCGCCGACGCGAAACCACGTGATGTCGGCGAGCAGAACGTTGGCCGCGAGCCGCCCGCGCAGCTCCGGCATCGCCGCCTTCAATTCCGCCGTCAGATCCGGAAAGCTCACAGCGCGCCTCCCGCGCGCCGCGGCTCCTCGGCCGCGAGCCAGCCGGGGAGCGCGTGCGCCCACTCGGTCGAGTTGCCGGCGCCGAGCACGATCACCATGTCGCCCGCCCGCGCGTTGGCGCGGATCGGCGCGACGAGGTCGAAGGGCGCCTCGACCGTCGCGACGGAGGGATGCCCCGTGGCGCGAATGGCTGCGGCAAGCTCGCGCTGGCCGATGCCTTCGATCGGCGCCTCGCCGGCCGAGTAGAGGGGCGCGACGATGACGCGATCGGCGTCGCGGAAGCAGGCCGCGAACTCCTGAAAGAGATCGCGCACGCGCGTGTAGCGATGCGGCTCGACGACGGCGATGACGCGCCCCTTGGCGCCGGCGCGGGCGGCGGCGAGCACGGCGGCGATCTCGACGGGATGGTGGCCGTAGTCGTCGTAGATCTCGATGCCCGCCCACTCGCCCGTCATCTGGAAGCGGCGCTTCACGCCGGAGAACCCGGCAAGGCCGGCGCGGATGATGTCGTCGGCGATGCCGGCCTCGGCCGCAACCGCAATGGCGGCCAGCGCATTGAGCGCGCTGTGGCGCCCCGGCACCGGGATCGACCAGCCTTTGACCGAGCGTGCGCCACCCTTCACGCGCGGCCCGAGCTCGGCATCGAAGCGCGTCGAGAAGCCGTCGGCGGCAATCCCCTTGAGTACGAGGTCGGCTCCCGGCGACGTGCCGTAGGTGAGGAGGCGGCGCCCGTCGCGGCGCAATCCCAGGCGCTCGGTCATGGCGGCGACGACGGGATGGTCGATGCAGGTCACGCCGAGCCCGTAGAACGGAATGTTGCGGTAGAAGGCCTCGAACTCGCGGTGCATGTTCTCGACCGTCTTGAAGTAGTCGAGGTGCTCGGGATCGATGTTGGTCACGACGCCGATCTCGGTCGGGAGCCGCGTGAACGTGCCGTCGCTCTCGTCCGCCTCGACGATCATCCAGCGGCCCTTGCCGAGACGCGCGTTCGTGCCCCAGGCGTTGATGATGCCGCCCGTGATCACCGTCGGATCGAGGCCGGCCCTCTCGAAGACCGAGCTGATCAGCGACGTGGTCGTCGTCTTCCCGTGCGTGCCCGTCACCGACACGGTCGAATAGAGGCGCATGAGCTCGGCGAGCATCTCCGCGCGCCGAATGATCTGCAGGCCCTTCGCACGCGCCGCCTCGAGCTCCGGGTTTGTCGCCTTGACGGCGGTCGAGATCACGACCTGGCGCGCGCCCTCGAGATTGGCCGCGTCGTGGCCGACGAAGACGCGAATGCCCTTCGCGCGCAGCCGGCGCACATTGGCGGACTCCTTCTGGTCGCTGCCTTGGACACTGTGCCCCTTCGCGAGCAGGATCTCGGCGATGGCGCTCATGCCGATGCCGCCGATGCCGATGATGTGGAATGTCCCTGCGTCGCGGGGAATCTGCATGGCTCGTTATCCCGTTCTTGCCCCGCTCCGATGCCCCTCGCGGCGCCCGGCCGCCCCGCCCGTCCCGATCAGGCCCTCGACGAGGTCGGCGAGCCGTTTCACGGCGTCGGGCCGGCCCTGGCTCTTTGCCGCCTTGGCCGCAGCTTCGAGCGCCGCCGGGTTTCGCGCAAGCCGCTCCACCTCACGCGCGAGGCGCTCGGGCGTCAGATCCTTCTGCTCGATACACCAGCTCCCCCCCAATTCGGCAAGTCTCGTTGCATTCGCAAGCTGATCGTTGTCAAGAGAATGCGGCAAAGGAACGAGGATCGAGGGGCGGCCGATGACGGCCACCTCGGCGACGGTCGAGGCCCCGGCGCGCGCGATGACGAGATGGCTTGCCGCCATGCGCGCGGGCAGGTCGGCGAAGAAGGGCTGAACCTCGGCGGCGATGCCGGCCGCCGCATAGGCGGTCTCGACCCGGCTCTGATCCTCCTCGCGGGCCTGCTGCGTGACCTTGAGGCGGCCTCTCAGAGAGGCGTCGAGCGCCGCGAGCGCGGCCGGGACGATGTCGGCGAAAATGCGGGCGCCCTGGCTTCCGCCGAACACGAGCAGGCGAAGCTCGCCGCCGGAAGCCGGCGGAGTAAGGTCTCTCGGCCGCCTTGATCACGACGTCGCGCACCGGGTTTCCTGTGAAACGGGCCTTGGCGAGCTGTTCCCCGTCGACGAATTTCGTCGTTTCGAACGAGGTCGCAATCGCACGCACCGACTTCGCCAGCGCCTTGTTGGCTCGGCCGAGCACGGCGTTTTGCTCGTGGACGGCGGACGGGATGGCGAGCAGCCGCGCCGCCACGAGAGGCGGAAAGGTCGGATAGCCGCCGAAGCCGATGACCGCTCCCGGCTTCACGCGCTTCAAGAGAGCTACGCGCGGCGAGGCAGCCGCGGACAAGGGTGAAGCCCGCACGCGCGAGCGCGATCGGCGATTTTCCCGAGACCGTCGCCGACGGCACCTGATAGACGTGGCGCACCGGGGAGCCCACGCCGTAGCGGTCGCCGCGAATATCCGTCACGAGATCGACGGCGATCCCCCGCCGGCCGAGCTCCTCGGCGAGCGCGAATGCCGGAAAGAGATGGCCGCCGGTTCCGCCGGCCGCAAGCAGCACCGTTCGCTCCCCATTCCTCGCTTGGGTCGTCACTTGGGCGTCTCGCTCATTGCCCCAAGAGTCTCGAACGAAGCGATCAATCGGGGCTTTTTTAGGCGCTCGACGTCGGCCCGGCGCCGGGTCAGCGCCAGCAGCATGCCGAGCCCGAGCGACACGGCGAGCGTCGAGGAGCCGCCGACGGAGATGAAGGGCAGCGTAATCCCCTTCGCCGGCAGGAGCCCCACGTTCACGCCCATGTTGATCAGCGCCTGGAGCCCGAACATGAGCGCGAGCCCGATGATCGCCAGGCGGTTCGCCGCATCGGCCTCCTGGTGGGCCCTCATGAGCGCGCGCAGCACCGTGAACGCGAAGAGGCCGAGGAGCACGAGGCACGCCACCGCGCCGTACTCCTCGGCGACGACGGCGAAGATGAAATCCGTGTGCGCGTCGGGCAGCGCCGCCTTGATGGTGCCTTCGCCGGGCCCGCGCCCCAAGAGACCGCCCTCGGCGAACGACTGCATGGCGCGGGCGACCTGGCTCGTATCGCCGGGCAGCGGGTTGAAGAAGCGGTCGAGGCGCATCTGCACGTGCGGAAAGATCTGGTAGGCAAGCGCAAGGCCGACCGCGCCTGCGACGAGGATCAGGCCCGCGCGGCGCAACGGCTGTCCCGAGGCGAAGAAGAGCGAGCCCCAGACGAGACTCAGGAGCAGCGTCTGGCCCACGTCGGGTTGGCTCACGAGAAGCGCCGCGATGACGACGTAGCTCGCGACGGCGAGGATCAGCGCCGGCATGTCCGGGCGGCGGCGTGCCTCGGCGAAGAGCCACGCGATGACGACCGCATAGGCCGGCTTCACGAACTCTGAGGGCTGCAGCGAGTAGCCGCCGATCGACAGCCAGCGGCGAGCCCCGTTGGCCTCGACGCCCCAGAAATGCACGGCAACGAGACTGGCGAGCCCGGCGAGGCCGACGATAAGAGCGAGACGGCGCACGCCCTGCGGGGAGAGGAGCGAGACCGCAAGCATGAGGCAGAGGCCGACGGCAGTGAACAGCGCATGGCGCTCGACGAAGTAGTAGGCGGGAAGCCCCTTCTTCAGCGCGACGCCGGGGCTCGCGGCGAGCGACAGCACGATCCCGGCCGCCGCGAGGACGAGCACGGCGACGAGAAGCGCATGGTCGACGGTGAACCACCATTCGGAGAGCCGGCTGCGATCCGCGCGCGAGATCCTCATGATCGCACTCCATGAGCGGCGATCCTCCGGGCCGGGCCGGGGCACGCTGCAACTCCCCTCCCCTCGACGGGGAGGGGTCGGGGGTGAAGTGATGAGCTTGGAGCAGAGGTTGGATCGTGGAGAGAAAGCTCGCCAAACCGTTCGCCAACGTAGTGGCCTAATAGGCCGCATTTCCCTCTTGAATTCCCCCCACCCCTAACCCCTCCCCGCCAGGGGGAGGGGAAAAGTGCCCCACAGGCGCTGCGCCGAATTGCTCTCATGCGGCGCTCCGAAGCTCGATACCGGGGAGGGCGGCCGCGAGCGCCCGGAAATGGTCGCCGCGCACCTCGAAGTTCCGGTACTGGTCGAATGAGGCGCAAGCCGGCGAGAGCAAGAACCACCGGCTCGGCGCCCGTGCTCTTGGCTGCGTCGCGAACGGCGGCCGCGAGCGCCGCGTCCAGAGCGCCGCAGCGCTCGAAGGCGACCTTGCCCGACAACGTCGCCGCAAACTCGTCGGAGGCTTCGCCGATGAGGTAGGCCTTGACGATGCGCGGGAAGAAGCGCTCGAGCGACGCAATCCCGCCGGCCTTCGCCCGCCCGCCAAGGATCCAGTAGATATCGCGGTCCCAGGACGCGAGCGCCTTTTCCGCCGAGTCGGCGTTGGTCGCCTTGCTGTCATTGATGAGGAGCACGCGGCCGAGCCGGCCGATCTCCTCCATGCGGTGGGGCAGTCCCGGATAGGAGCCGAGAGCCGCTTGCCAGTCGGCGTCCGGCGAAAACCCCGACTTGGCCAAGGCGGCGCGAACCGCCGCGACCGAGGCGAGTGCGTTCTGCGCGTTGTGCACGCCTCTCAGGCCGCGCAATCCATGGCAGTGCGCAAGCACGACAGGCGTGCCGGTCTCGTTGGCGACGAGATCGTCGCCGCGGAGCACGTAGTCCGCGTCGGGCGCCTCCGTCACGCTGAAGGTGACGGTCGGCATGCCCGTGCCGCGCCGCCGCGCGGCAACGGCCCGGCAGAAGTCATCGTCGATCCCCACGCAGGCGATCTCGGCGCCCTCGACGAGGCGCTCCTTGATCGCCGCATAGGTCTCGATCGTGCCATGCCGGTCGAGGTGGTCGGGCGTGACGTTGAGGAGCACGCCGACGGTCGGCTTGAGGCTCGGCGTGAGGTCGATCTGAAACGAGCTCATCTCGATGACGTGAAATCTGTCCCGCGCCGGGGGCTCGAGCGTCAGGATCGCGCGCCCGATGTTGCCGCCCATCTCGGCGTCGTGGCCGAGCTCGCGCAGGATGTGGGTGACGAGCGCCGTCGTCGTCGACTTGCCGTTGGTGCCGGTGACGGCGATGAACGGCGCCGCGGGACACGTGAGCGCCCGCTCGCGGCAGAAGAGCTCGACGTCGCCGATGATCTCGACGCCCGCGGCGCGGGCTCGCTCGACCGTCCAGTGCGGCTCGGGATGGGTGAGCGGCACGCCGGGTGCCAGCACGAGCGCGGCAAATCCGCTCCAGTCGGCGGCCGAGAGATCGACCAGCTCGAGCCCGGCCTTCGCCGCAGCGTCACGGCTCGGCGCGCTGTCGTCCCAGGCGGCGACGCGGGCTCCGCCCGCGGCGAGCGCGCGCGCCGAGGCGATCCCGGAGGCACCCAGGCCGAACACCGCAACCCGCCTGTCGTTGAAGGCCGTCACCCGAATCATGGAGCGAAGTCTAGCCGGTTTCGCGCCGCCCCTCGCGACTGGATCGCGATCGTTCTTGATGGAGACGCTTCGCGTCCATCAAGAACGTGAATCGCTATCCAAATTCAAAGTTTAGAGCACGGTTCACGCCTGACATGGATCGCAGCAGCGATTCCATGTCAGACGATCGTGCTCTAGCGCAGCTTCAAGGTCGCAAGGCCGATGAGCGCGAGCACGACCGCGATGATCCAGAAGCGCACGACGACCGTGCTCTCCTGCCAGCCCTTCTGCTCGTAGTGGTGGTGGAGCGGCGCCATCTTGAACACGCGCTTGCCGGTGAGCTTGTAGGAGCCGACCTGGATGATGACCGACAGCGTCTCGAGCACGAACAGGCCGCCGACGATCGCCAGCACGATCTCGTGCTTGGTCGCAACCGCAATGGTGCCGAGCGCGCCGCCGAGCGCGAGCGAGCCCGTGTCGCCCATGAAGATCATGGCGGGGGGCGCGTTGAACCAGAGGAAGCCGAGGCCGGCGCCGATCAGCGCGCCGCAGATGACCGCGAGCTCGCCCGTCCCGGCAACATGATGGATCTGCAGGTACTTGGCGAAGTTGTAGTTGCCGATGAGGTAGGCGATGAGGCCGAACGTGGCGGCAGCGATCATGACCGGCACGATCGCGAGCCCGTCGAGCCCGTCGGTGAGATTGACCGCGTTGCCCGCCCCCGCGATGACGATCACTCCGACGAGCACGAACGCGAGCCCGAGATCCGGGAGCGCGGTCTTGAAGAACGGCATCGCGAGGCGCCCGGCGAGCTCGGGCGTGGAGAGCTCCATGATCAGGTAGGCGGCGGCCGCCGCCACGACGACCTCGAGCCCGAACCGGGCCCAGCCGCCGAAGCCCGAGCTCTGCTGCTTCGTGACCTTGAGATAGTCGTCGTAGAAGCCGATGCCGCCGTAGGAGAGGGTCACCGCGAGGACGACCCAGACGTAGGGGTTCGACAAGTCGGCCCACAGCAGCACGGCGACCGTGACGCTGGCGAGGATCATGAGCCCGCCCATGGTGGGCGTGCCCTTCTTCGAGAGATGCGACTGGGGGCCGTCCTCGCGGATAGGCTGGCCCTTGCCCTGGCGGACCCGCAGGTGGTCGATGATGCCGGGGCCGAACAGCAGCATGAAGAGGAGCGCCGTGAAGATCGCCCCGCCGGTCCTGAAGGTGATGTAGCGGAAGACGTTCAGCACGTTGATCTGGTCGCTGAAGCTCACGAGCTCATAAAGCATCCAGCCCTCCCCCTGCCCGGCTCATCGGCAAATGCTCCCCGCTCTCATGCTTCAATTCCGGCCGGCGCGAAGTGCGCCTTCAATGCCTCGACCAGCGGCGCCATGCGGCTTCCGAGAGATCCCTTGACCATGACCGCGTCGCCCGGAGCGACGGCGGCGAGCAGCGCCTCCTTGAGCCCGTCGGACGTCTCGGCCCACGCACCCCGTCTTGCCGCCGGCAGCGCGGCATAGAGATGCGCCATGTTGGGCCCGCATGCAAAGACGAGATCGGCCCCGGAGCGGTCAACCGCCTCCTTGAGGCCCGCGTGCAGGCGTTGGGCCTCCGCGCCGAGCTCGAGCATGTCGCCGAGCACGGCGATACGCCGCGGATGGCTCTCGCGGGGAACGCCGCCGAGGTTTTCGAGCGCCGCGCGCATCGACGCGGGGTTCGCATTATAGCTCTCGTCGATCAGGAGAATGTGGCCGGCGCCGGCCTTGATCCGAGCCCGTGCGCCCCGCCCCGG
Source organism: uncultured Alphaproteobacteria bacterium (assembly GCA_963699485.1). Lineage (GTDB taxonomy): Bacteria > Pseudomonadota > Alphaproteobacteria > Rhizobiales > Hyphomicrobiaceae > Hyphomicrobium_C. The sequence goes on from CAVOUC010000029.1 coordinate 487,993, forward strand.
AGCCGGGCCAATCTCCGCGAGCGCAGGGAGCGCAAGCTCGAGGTCCGCGTGCAGAGACTCGAGCGCGGCCACGACGGCGAGGGAGTTCTGAGCAATGTGCGCGCCCGGCGCGCCGAGCCGGTAGTCAATCTCGCGGCCATGAACCGACGCGGTCACATCGGTGCCCTCGGGGGCGAGATCGAGGCGCAAGGCTCGGACATCGGCCGCCGCGCCTAGTCCGAACGAGACGACCCGCGCGCCGGCCGCCTTGGCGCGCTCGGCGAGGAGATCGAAATGCGGGTTGTCGCGATTGAGGATGGCGACGCCGCCCGGCTCCAGCCCCAGGAAGATTTCGGCCTTCGCCTCGGCGATCGCCGCGACCGAGGGAAAGAAGGCGAGGTGCACGGGCTCGACCGTCGTCACGATGGCGACGTGGGGCCGAACCATCCTCGCAAGCGGCGTGATCTCGCCCGGATGGTTCATGCCGATCTCGAACACGCCGAAGCGCGTCGCAGCCGGCATCCCCGCAAGCGTCAGCGGCACGCCCCAGTGATTGTTGAACGACTTCGTCGCGGCGTGCGTCGGTCCGAGCCGATCGAGCGCGGCGCGGAGCATCTCCTTGGTCCCGGTCTTGCCGACGCTGCCCGTCACCGCGACGACGCGTGCCTCGGGCGCAAGCCGCCGGCGTGCCGCGCGTCCGATAGCCTCCAGTCCGACTAGGGTATCATCGACCCGGATCAGGGCGCCGTCGCCGGGCTTCCCTCCGTAGTCTCGGGCGACAAGCGCGGCCGTCGCCCCGGCCTCGAACGCGCGCGTGACGAATGCGTGGCCGTCGCGCTGGTCCTTGAGCGCCACGAACACGTCGCCGGCGCGCAAAGTCCGCGTGTCGATCGAGAAGCCGATGATCGGCCGCTCGGGCGAGCCGTCGGCCGTGCCGCCCGCCGCGCGCACGAGATCGTCAAAACTCCAAAGTTCGCTCGACATGAGATCAGGACTGCCCGAGGGCTTCGGCCAGCGCCTCGTGATCGGAGAAGGGAAGAACCCTGTCGCCCACGATCTGGCCCGTTTCGTGACCCTTTCCGGCGACGACCACAACATCGCCGGGGCCCAGCAGACGGGCCGCCGTGGCGATCGCCTCGCGGCGATCGCCGATCTCGCGCGCGCCTTGGGCGCCGACCAGGATCTCGGCGCGGATCGCCTCGGGGCGCTCGCTCCTCGGGTTGTCGTCGGTGACGATCGTAACATCCGCCCTCTCGACCGCGATCCGGCCCATGATCGGGCGCTTCCCCTTGTCGCGGTCCCCGCCGCAGCCGAAGACGCAGACGAGCCTGCCGGTGGCGAAGGGACGCAGCGCGTCGAGGACGGCGGCCAGCGCCTCCGGCTTGTGGGCGTAGTCGACGACGGCGAGGCCGCCGTTGCGTTCACCCACGATCTCGAGCCGTCCTTTGACGCCGGTGAGCGAGGAGAGCGCGCCGAGCACCGCCTCGACCGGCTCCCCGGTCGCAAGCGCGAGCCCGGCCGCGGTGAGGGCATTCGACGCCTGGTAGGTCCCGACGAGCGGCAGGCGAACGTCGTGCCGGCGCCCTCCCGTGTCGACGGCGAGCCGTTGCGCGAAGCCTTCGCGGACGAGCGCCGCGAGGCGCAGCGTGTCGCCCGTCTCGCCGACGGTGATGAGCTTGAGCCCGCGCGCGCGTGCGGCCGCTATCACCTCAGCGGACCCTGCGCCGTCCGCGTTGACGACAGCGGTGCGGCCGGGGGCGAGCAGCTCGGTGAAGAGTCGCAGCTTGGCCGCGAGATACGCTTCCGCCGTCGGGTGATAGTCGAGGTGATCGCGGCCGAGATTGGTGTAGGCGCCGGCCTTGAGCTCCACGCCGTCGAGCCGGAATTGATCGAGGCCGTGCGAGGAGGCCTCCATGGCGAGATGCGTGATGCCCTCGTCCGCGAGGGCGGCGAGAGATTGATGGAGGCCAACCGGGTCCGGAGTCGTGAGCGACCCGTAGACGGCGCCGTCCGGCTTCACGATCCCGATCGTGCCGAGGGAGGCTGCCTTGTGCCCGAGCGAAGAAAAAATCTGCCGCGTGAACTCGGCGACCGACGTCTTGCCGCTCGTTCCCGTGACGGCAACCGCCGTCTCTGGCTGGCGCGCATAGAACCTCGCGGCGAGGAGCGCAAGGGCCCGGCGCGGCTCCTCGGCGGTGACGACCGGAACGGCGAGCGAGGACGGGAGAGGGGCCGTTCTGGCGGCCAGAATGGCTGCGGCGCCCTTGCCGACGGCGTCGGTAATGAACCGGCTGCCGTCGGTGCGCGTCCCGGCAAGGGCGGCGAACAGGAACCCCGGGGCGACCTTGCGGCTGTCGGCCGTAAGCCCCGTGATGTCGAGGACGCCGCACCCGGGAGGGGCGTTCGTCTCCGGCCCGAGAAGCGATGAGAGCTGCATGGTGTCAGCTCTTATGTGGCGCCGACCCGCCCGTCAAATGACGGAGCTCAAGGCCGCAATCCGCACTCGGCCGGTCGAGCCTCAGTAGAGAGAGGCGGCGCGGCGTTTCAGCTCGGACTTCGACACCTCGCCGGCAACGACGAGCGCGTTGATGCAGCGCTTGGAGAGCCGCGGCCCCGCGGCCCGCATGCATTGGCGGAGCTCCTGCGTGCCGACCCGATACTGGCTGCAGTTGGCGAAGTAGTCACCCATGCACGCGAGCTTGACGGCTTTGCTGACTGCGAGGGCCTCGAGCGGCCACGCGACGAGAAGACATGCCAAGAGCGCCCCGCGCAGCGCGGTCTTGAGAACTGATTTGGTGGAGAACGCGAAAGTGGCCGTCATTTGGAAGCTCCGTCCAGTGGCCTTGCATCTCTCACTCTAGTTCGAGGCAAGTTGATCGAACCTTACTGTCGGACAATGGACGGAGATTTTTTCGCCTCGCACGCTGTCAGCGGCGTCACTCGCGAAGCGCAGCGACGGAGCCCGCGGGCACGACGCCGAGCAGCGGACCGATGCGTTCGATCACGCGCGCTGCGGTCGGCGCAGCATTGAGACCAGCGAGAATTTCGCCGCTTGTCTCGGCGGTGCCCTTGGGCTCGAACAGGGAGACGAGCACGAGATATTTCGGCGCGCTCATCGGAAACGCGGCGACGAACGAGGAGATCACTGCTTTCTCCGCGTAGCCGCCGCGTGCGGGAAGCTCGGCCGTCCCGGTCTTTCCGCCGACGTCATAGCCGGGAACGTCGGCGCGCCGCCCGGTGCCGGAGGGATCGGTGACGTTGCGGCGCAGGACCTCGCGCATCTTCGCGCTCGTCGCGGCGCTCAAGACGCGCGTGGGCTCGGGCCGGACCGCGCCGCGCGGCAGGAGCAACGTCGGGCGCACGGCGAGCCCGCCGTTGACGAGCGCTGCGGCCGCTGCCGCGAACTGGAGCGGCGCAACCGCGAGCCCGTGGCCGTAGGACACTGTGATCTGCTCGGCGCGCCCGAATTGGGCCGGGCGCTGCGGGGCGGCTACCGTGCCGGCTTCCGTGCGCATCTCTCCCAGGAGCCCGAGCTTCTCGAGGAACGCCTTCTGCCGCTCGGCGCCGGCCTCGAGCGCAAGAAGCCCGGCGCCGACGTTCGAGGAGTGAATGAAGATCTCCGCCACCGTGAGCGGACGGCCGAGCGGATGGGGGTCGGTGATCGTGAATGGGCCGGCGGCGAGCGATCGGGTCACGTCGATCACGCTGTCGAGCGATTTGCCGCCTTCGAGCGCGAGCGCAATCGTGACCATCTTGAAGATCGAGCCGAGCTCGAACGTCGCGCCCGCCACCTTGTCGATGCGCACGGGATCTTGCGCTTCCGCCGCGCGCGAGGGATCGACGCCGGGGAGCGAGGCCGCAGCCAGGATCTCGCCCGTCGCCACGTCGATGACGAGCCCCGCGGCGCCGCGGGCCTCGTAGCGGCCGACGGCCGACTGCAGCTCGTCCTCGAGGCTGTGGGTGACGCCAAGGTCGAGCGACAGGCGGACAGGTGCGGCGTCCGACAGCGTTGCGCCGTGAACCGCCTCGACGCCGACCGCCTCGTCGATATAGCGCTCGATCCCGGCGATGCCCTTGTTGTCGATGTTGACCGAGCCCAGCACGTGACCGGCGAGATGGCCCGAGGGATAGGCGCGCCTCAGCTCGTTGCGGAACGCGAGCCCCGGAAGGCCAAGATCGTGGATGCGCTGCGCGAGGAGAGGCGGGAGGCCGCGCCGGATCCAGGCAAAGCGGCGCGTGCGATCCTCGAGCTCGCGCCGCACCGCCGCCTCGTCGAGGTCGGCGAGCACGGCGCTTAGCTTCTCCACCACCTCGTCGCGGCTCTGGACGAGCGACGGGTCGGCGTAGAGCGACGGCATCTCGAGATCGGTCGCGAGCAGGCGGCCGTTGCGATCGACGATCTCGGGACGGGCGAAGCTCGAGGAGATCGGCTCGCTGAGCGTCGAAACGGCACTTCCGTCACCGGTGACGGCGAGCCGCACGAGCTGCCCCGCGACGAGGACGAAGCCGAGCCCCATGGCGACAGTGACGAGGAAGGTGCGCAGCGGGGTCGCGAATCGGCGCTCGTCGATGCGGGTCATCGCCGGCTCGGATCGCCACGCCTGCCGCGCCGCGCCGCTCGCCATTCGTCAATTCCTCAGCGGGCGGTGGACCCGGTCTCGATCGACGGGCGCCCGTCCTTGCGCGCGAACTGGCCTTCGGTCGCCGGCCGCAGCCCTTGAGCGCGGGCGAGCGCCTCGATGCGCTCGGGCCGCGCGAGATGCGCGCGCTCGGCCTTGAGCACGGCGATGTCCGAGCGCGCCCTGTTGGCGTCGCGCTCGAGCCCGTTGACGCGCGCCTCGACGAGACGGGTGTCGTAGTTGAGGCCGTAGAGCAGGAACGCGCTCGAGAGCGCGAGAAAGGCCGCGGAGAACATGAGGGTACGCATTGGATCCTCCTAGCGTGGCGCAAGCCCGGCGCGGTCGGCAGGGGAGCCGTGTTCACTCGGAATCGGGCCAGGCGGGGGCTTCGGTTCTCACGCCCCACCTGAGCCGCGCCGAGCGCGCGCGAGGGTTTACGTCCACTTCACCTTTCAAAGGTGTTAACGGGCGAGTGTTAACAATTCGGAAACTTGGAGCGAAACGTGCGACCGGGCGCTCCGGCATGTACCGCGAGGCATGGGCCTCCTTGCCCGATCGCGTCTGAAGGAATTGCTTCACGGCCCGGTCCTCGAGCGAATGGAACGTCACGGCGACGAGCCGGCCTCCCGGAGCAAGGACGCGCTCGGCGGCCCTCAGGCCGCGCTCGATCTCGCCGAGCTCGTCGTTGACGTGCATGCGCAGGGCCTGAAACGTGCGCGTCGCAGGATGGCGGGGGTCACCCTTGCGCCCGCGGTAGACCGCCGACACGAGGTCGGCGAGCTCGCGCGTTCTCACAAACGGCGCCTCGCTCCGCCGCTTCACGATCGCCCGCGCGATGGCGCGCGACCTCGGCTCCTCGCCGAGCTCGTAGATGAGATTGGCAAGCGGCTCCTCCTCGTAGCTGTTGACGACATCGGCCGCGGTTGGCCCCGCGCGCGACATGCGCATGTCGAGCGGTCCGTCCGATTGGAACGAGAAGCCGCGCTCGGGCTCGTCGAGCTGCATGGAGGAGACGCCGAAGTCGAACACGACGCCGTGCACGGCCTCGAGACGCAGCGCCTCGGCGAGCTCGGCGAGGTTGGCGAACCTTTCCTGGATCAGCGTGAGGCGCGGCGCGTAGGCCTCGACCAGACGGAAGCCCGCCTTGACGGCCTCGGGATCGCGATCGAGGGCGACGACCCGGCAGGAGGCCGCATCGAGAATGGCGCGTGCGTATCCGCCCGCGCCGAACGTCGCGTCAATGTAGGTTTCGCCGCTCCGCGGGCCGAGGGCGCTCAGCATCTCCGAGACGAGCACGGGAATGTGTCTCGGCCTCCCTCTGCGGCTCTCCGGCTCCCCACCGGACCCGCGACCGGGCGTCATTCCCGTGCTCCCTCGTCGCCACCGCCCCCGCGGCGGTGGCCGCTCCCCGAGCCGAATAGCTTTCTGTGCTCTTGCACTTTCTCGCGCGCATTTCTGCGCCGCTCTTCGAAGTTTTCCGGAGCCCACATCTGAAACTTGTCGCCAAGACCGACAAAAGTGACCTGATCTCCAAGGCCGGCATGGCGGCGTAGGACCTCAGGTACGACAATGCGTCCGTCCCCGTCGATGGTGAGGACCTGGACGTCGCCGTAGAGCGCGACAGAGAGCTCGTCGCGCTCGTTCGAATAGTCTGGCAGGCCCGCAAGAAGCCCGTCGATCTTTTTTGCCAGCCGCTCGCCGCCGCCATCGAGCGCCGGAGCATCGAGCGAGGGGTAGCAGTAGACTCCGCCGGCGTAGCCGTCGCGCTCGAGCACGGCGCGGAAGGGAGCGGGAATCGAGACGCGTCCCTTGGCATCGATCTTGTTGGTGAATGTCGAGACAAAGCGGTCCATCCCCCGTTCGAACCTCGTCCTCTCCACGCAACGCGAACGTAACTCTCGTCTCTCCGGGACTTCTTGGCCGCCCGCGCCGGGCGGGGCCGTGGTGGTCGCTCGAACCTCGGCCCTCTCTCGAGGCCGGCGCCACACCACAGGCCCTTGCCCGGTGCGGACGGGCATTTATGGGATGACATGGTTTGTTATGGTCGTCAATGGAGCATTAAGGAATCAGACTGGGTGCGGCCGGTTCTCAACAGGGGACGAAAAAGGTGCGGCTGCATCAATCGTCCCAAGGACTTAGGTGCAGTGCGAGAAGCGCTGTCGTGGTAGAGGCAATGCCGGGAGGAGACGCGTTGTGTCGAGGATGTGGGCGCACCTCACACGGGCCGTTTCGGCGACGTGCTGGCTTGCGGGGCTTGTCGCGATCGCGGCCGCGGGCGGCGCCAGTCAAGCCCATCGCACCGAGATCGTGCGTCCGGACTCCGCGCCGCTCGTGCTCTACTCGGAAGAAGCCGGGCAGGGCTCCCCGGTCGTGCTGATCCACGGCCTCGGCGAGTCGATCTTCACATGGCGCAAGATCATGCCGGCGCTCGCCGCGCGCCACCGTGTGATCGCGCTCGACCTCAAGGGGTTCGGGCGCTCCGACAAGCCGCTCGACATGGCCTACTCAGCTGACGACCAGGCGGCCCTCGTCGCCCGCTTTCTCGAGCTGCGCGGCCTCTCCGGCGTGAGCCTCGTCGGCCACTCGTTCGGCGGCACCGTCGCCCTGCGCACGGCGCTCGTGCCGGAGGTGAAGGCGAAGGGCCGCGTCGCGCGCCTCGTCGTCATCTCGGCGCCGGCGCTCCCTTCTTCGGTGGCATCCGACCTCAACCTCGCGGCGCTGCCGGGGCTGCCCGAGGCGGTGACCTTGCCGCTGCCGCCAAAGACCTTGGCCCGCCTTCTCCTCTCCGAGGCGCGTGGCGGCGGCGACGTTTCCGACGACGACATCGAAGGCTATGCCGCGCCTTACTACGAGCTCCCTGCCAAGCATGCCTTCGTGGTCACCGCCCGCTCGATCCTGTCCGAGGACGGCGACGAGATTGCCGAGCGCTACAAAGCCATCCGCCAGCGCACGCTCGTCGTCTGGTGCCGCGGCGATACGATCGTCCCCGTGCGATCGGGAAAGCGCCTCGCCCGCGCCTTGCCCAACGCGCGCCTCGTGGTGCTCGAGCGCTGCCACCACCTGCCGCAGGACGAGAGGCCCGGGGCGCTTCTCTCCGTGCTGGCCCCGTTTCTTGGGCCGTGAGCGATTGCCCTCGCCCTTGCCCAGCCGAGCGGTGGCGCATTAGGTAGTCTCGAGCATGTTGGAGGACTGATGGGCGACGTGCGCTCGATTTGCGCGATCGGCTTGAACGGACAGCTCGGACTTCGCGGCGAGCTGCCGTGGGAGGGCGACCCGCGCCCCGAGTTCCGTGACGACGTCGCGCGCTTCTTCGAGGTCACCCGCGGCCACGTGCTGATCGCCGGCCCCAAGACCATCGCCGCCGTTCCCGAGCCCGCCTACGAGGACCGCACCATCATGGTCATCCGCTCGTGGATGAAGCCGGAGGAGGTGCTCGCCAAGTTCGAGGATCGGGTGGTGTTCGTCGGCGGCGGTCCGCCGGTGTGGGATGTCTACGCGCCGTTCATCCGCCACTGGGACATCACGCGCCTTCCCTACGACGGCCCGGCCGACCGCTGGTTCAATCCGGCGTGGCTCGCCGCCTCGGGAAAGACCTAGCTTATTGGTCTCCGGCGGCCTTGCCTTCGACGGCGGTGTAGGACGCGCGCACGGCCGGCGGAGCGCCGTCCTCGGGCGGGCCGAGCGGGGCCGCGGCCACCGCTGCGCCCTCGGTCGACGCCAGGAAGCGAGCGACGGCTGGACCCCAAATGTCCCAGCCGGCCCGGTCGTCGGCGATCTCGTGTCCGTCGGCGCCGTAGGGAGGCAACAGCTCGAGATCCGCACGCCCGCCGGCGCGCTGCCAGGCTGCCGCCATGGACGAGGCGAGCTTCGGCCCGAAATAGCTGTCGTTGCGCGAATAGAGCCAGACGGTCGGAACGCGCGCCGTTGAGCCGTAGTCGCGCGCGGCCTCGATCAATCGCTGCTCGCCGCAAACGGCGTTGTCGCGCCCGCCCGCATGACCGCCGCGCCCGCCCGCGAAGTTGACGATGGCGCGGACCTCGGGCGGGTTTCTCGATGCGAGCGCGAGCGAGGCCCATCCCCCCGTCGAGATGCCGACGACCACCGTGGCGCCGGGCTGAACAAAGGGTTGCGTACCCATGTAGCTCACGACCGCCTCGATATCGTCGGCCGCCGCGAGGCCCGACCGGAAGTGATCCGGATTGGAGCACGACCCAATCGAATCGACGATCGGCCCGCCTGTTGCGCCATGACCCCGCCGCTGGGGCAGAACGACGACATAGCCGCGCTCCACGAACCACCGCGATAGCCAGTAGTAGACCGGCATCGACACCGCGAGGCGCGTCGCATCGGAGGTCCCGTGGTTGATCACGACGAGCGGCCGGCGCAGCGCGCCGCTCTTGGCCTCGTCCACGGGGCGGAAGACGGTCGCCCGCAGCGGGCTCACTCCGTCGCCGCTTGGAAGAAGCCAGAGCTGCTCGCGCAGACGCGGCCCTTCGGGGCCATAAGGGCCGAATGCGTAAGCGGCTGACGCAGCAGACGCGTCCGAAAGCCGCAGCAACATTGCGGCGAGAACTGCCAGTCCGCAGCCGAGCGTCAGCCTCACCCGCACCAGTCCCTCGTTCGACGACCCCGTCCGATCTACTCGTTGTTCTGTGCCTTCGAGCGCACTTCCCACCGACGCCGTCACCGAATATGGCGCGGCCTGCTCGGCACGTCCCCGTACGGAGCGGAGTGCTCCCGGAATAGGAACCCCCATTAACCAAGGGAGTTCGCGGTTGGAGCAGTCCGCGATTCTCGCGTTGCTCTTAGAAAAACCCAAAGAGGAGTACGCTGCAATGAAAAAGATTTGCACCGCTGCATCATTGGCCGTTCTGCTAGCGGCAACAGGCGGATATGCCGTCGCACAGACGACGGGCGCCGTGAAGATGAGCAAGGCGGAGTGCCAGAGCCTCTGGGGCGAGGCGAACGCGTCGGGAAGCGGCAATTTGTCGGGAGCGCAGGCCTCGGCCTATTTCAGCGACATAAAGTCGGTGGACTCCAACGGTGACGGCCAGCTTTCGAGCGCCGAGTTCATGGCGGGCTGCCAGAAGGGCCTGGCCCATGCGTCGTCCAGCAGCGGCGCCGGCGCGGGCACGTCGGGCTCCTCGGGCTCGAGCGCACCTCCGAAGCAGCAGTACTAGACTTCAAGATTGCACGCTCATGAAAGACTGCGCCCGCCCGGCAGACGCCGGGCGGGCGCAGCGCATTCAGTCACGCGGGCCGCGGCACTTGATGTGCTCCTCGAAGTCGCCGTCGCGCTCCCACTCGCGGACGATCTTGCAGGGGCCGTCGCGGTAGCGCTCCTTCACGTCATGCCCATAGGGCTCGTAGTGAGCCCTGATGCGTTCATAGAGCGGCGCGCCCGAGCCGAAGTCCTTTTCCGCATAACCGGGGGGCGGGCCCTCGGGGCCGCTGAAGCTGTCGTCGGCCGCGAGTGCGGGCGGTGCAGCGAGGACGAGGGTGAAGAGAAGCGGATAAATTACGCGCATGTCGGTATTCCTCTTTTTGATCTCATGTGCTGAACAATACTCCTAACGCCATGATGTGGCGATAGTTTCACCTACCGCCGGTTACATTGGCCGGGCCGGCGCGAGACCCGCACTTTCGCGGCGCACCTCCTCCAAGGAACCGTGTCGGCAATGGGGCGCTCCGCGTGATCTATTGACGCGGCCGGGCGCACGCCTCGAGGGCGGAAAAACGCTGAGGCCAGGCCTTGCGGGCCTGGCCTCAGGGATGTCAGCCGGCCTGTAAGCCGGGTTCTGTCTGGAGCCCTGATAAAATCCGGGCTCCGCGACGGCCATTCATCTGGGACGCCCGTTGCCGGACGCCTCTAGCAACCAACCCGGGCGGCGGGCCTGGCGACGAGCCCCGCTCACGGATCTCTCCGCTGCTGTGCCGCCCCTATTTGGTCTTGCTCCGGGTGGGGTTTGCCGTGCCGCTCCTGTTGCCAGTCGCGCGGTGCGCTCTTACCGCACCGTTTCACCCTTGCCTCGTCGGATCGGAACCCGCCGCGGCGGTCTCTTCTCTGTGGCACTTTCCCTGGGGTCGCCCCCGGCGGCCGTTAGCCGCCACCCTGTCTCCATGGAGCCCGGACTTTCCTCCACCGTCTGCTCGTATGGGCCACAAGCGCCCGCATCCGGCAGCGGCCGTCCGGCCGGCTGACAACCCAAATAAGGAGAGCCGGGCCGTATCCGTCAAGGGATACGGCGGCCGGCTCGTCAATGGCGAAGGTAAAGAGGCGCCTTAGCGGCCGCCGGTGAGGACCAGCGCGTCCGAATCGTAGGGCACCGCCACGCCGTCGTAGGCGAGCATGCCCCAGGGCGGGCCGTCGGAGTGCTTGTCGCGGGCGGGCGCCGGGCACCGAGGAGTGCCGCGGGGGGTTCTTCATAATTGAGGACGGCGTGGCGCGGGACGTCGGACGCAGCATGTCTTGGACCTTTCGAATTTGGAGAGCGGGGGCGCTCGCCCTCGGAGAGCTTGACGGCCACCATGCCTGCGAGCGCGGCCGAGGTCTGTCTCCCGCGAGACATCGCTGCTCTCGGCAGCGCCGTTTGAAAAAAATGACGAAGATTTCACGCGGCGGCCGCCACGATCGATCGTAAGCATGTGAGGCTGCTGGGGAGCTGCCGGAATCCTATCCAACCGGAGACGACATGCGCCCGAATGTCCTTCGACCCAGAGCCGCCCTCGAGCTTTGTCATGCGCTGTTGCTGGCGGTGGCCTTTGCGGTCGCGCTCCCGGCGCTTCATGCGCCTGCGCGCGCCGAGGAAGCCGCGCAGGGGAGCGCCGTGTTCGACGAGGCCTGGCGCCTCGTACGCGACCATTTCTACGATCGCACGATGCGCGGGCTCGACTGGGAGGCGGTCGGCAACAAATATCGCGTGCGCTACGTTGCGGCCGCGAGCGAGAAGGACCGCTCTGCCGTCATCAACGCGATGCTGGACGAGCTCGGCGCCTCCCACCTCCGCCACTTCACGCCCGCCGACCCCGCCTACTATCAGCTCGTCGACATCTTCGCCTTCGGGCTCAGAGACGAAATCCCGCGCCACTTCCCGGGCGGCGAGATCTCCTACACCGGCATCGGCATCTTCACGCGCGAGATCGGCGGCAAGACGTTCGTCTCGGGCGTGATGGCCGGGCTTCCGGGCGACAAGGGCGGCCTCAAGGTCGGCGACGAGATCGTCGCCGTCGACGGCGCTCCCTTTGCACCCGTCGCCTCGTTTCGCGACAGGACGGCGCGCGCCGTCACGATCAGCATCCGCCGCGACAAGGACGGACCGCTCACCGACCTCACCGTCGTCCCGGAGACGATCAAGCCCGGCAAGGCCTTCGAGGCCGCGACCCGCGACGGCGCCCGCATCATCGAGCAGAACGGCCGGCGCATCGGCTACATCCATCTCTGGAGCTACGCGGGGAGCCGCTACCAGGACGCGCTCGAGGAGGAGATCAGCTCCGGCAAGCTCAAGGACGCCGACGCCCTCGTCTGGGACCTGCGCGACGGCTGGGGCGGCGCACACCCGAGCTACCTCGACATCTTCAACGCGCGCGGACCCGACATGACGATGACGGACCGCGACGGCGACAAATCGGTCTCGAGCTACAAGTGGCGCCGGCCGGCGGCGATGCTCATCAACGGCGGCACGCGCAGCGGCAAGGAGGTGCTCGCCTACGGCTTCAAGAAGTACGGCTACGGCGAGGTGATCGGGACCAGGACGGCGGGCGCGCTGCTCGCGGGGCGCGGCTTCCTGCTCGACGACGGCAGCTTCCTCATGATCGCGGTCAACGACGTCAAGGTCGACGGCGAGCGGCTCGAGGGCAAGGGCGTCGAGCCCTCGATCGAGGTGCCGTTCGACCTTCCCTACGCGGCGGGCCGCGACCCGCAGCTCGACAAGGCCGTCGAGGTGCTCTCGAACACGACGCGGGGGTGAGGGGGCGGCGACAACGCCTACTTGCCCTTACGCCGGCGGGTGGCGAGGGCGCGGGCGGCGGGCGTGAGGCCGAGCGAGCGCTTGGGCGCGGCCTTGCTCTTTACCGGCCGGTTTCTCTTGATGCGGCGCGCGGAGCGCTTCCTCCGTCCCTTGCGGCGCTTCGCAGCCCGACATGCGCCGGCCGATGACGATGAGGCGGGCCACCCGCTCGGCGGCGTCCCGCAAGTACTGGCGCGATTTCCTGATCGCGACCTCGAGCGCCATGGCGTTCGGCGTTGCGCTCTCGAGCCCGTCGATGCCGTGGCCGAACACGCCGTTGGCGTCGTCGGAGAGCCCGCCGCCGATGGCGACCACCGGCACGCCGTGCTTCTTCGCCGCCGCCGCGACCCCCGACGGCGTCTTGCCGAAGGCGGTCTGGAAGTCGACGCGCCCCTCGCCCGTGATGGCGAGGTCGGCGCCCTGCATGTGCTCCTCTAAGCGCGTCGCCGCGACGACGAGCTCGACGCCGCGCTTCAAGGTCGCGTTCGTGTACGCAATGAGGCCGCCGCCCATGCCGCCGCCGGCGCCGGCTCCGGGCCGCTCGGCGATGTCGACGCCGAGGTCGCGTTTGATGACGGCAGCCAAGTGAGCGAGGTTGCGGTCGAGCTCTTCGACCATCTCGGGCGTCGCCCCTTTCTGGGGCCCGTAGACGCGGGACGCGCCCTGCTCGCCGACGAGAGGGTTGGTCACGTCGCAGGCGACGCTGATCTTTGCGCGCCCCAGCGCCGGGTTCACCCAGCGCATCTCGATCGCATCGACCTCCTTGAGCCGCCCGCCGCCGAGCGGCTCGACGATGGGCGCGCCCTCCTTGTCGAGAAACCTCAGGCCGAGCGCCTGCGCGAGACCCGTGCCCGCGTCGTTGGTCGCCGAGCCGCCGAGGCCGATGATGATCTCCTCGACGCCGCGATGGAGCGCGTCGGCGATGAGCTGGCCGGTGCCGAATGTCGAAGCCAAGAGCGGATTGCGCTGCTCCTTCGGCACCAGCGGCAGGCCCGAGGCCTCCGCCATCTCGATCACGGCCGTGCGCCCGTCACCGAGGAGACCGTAGGTCGCGACCACCTTGGCGCCGAGCGGTCCCGAGACCTCGCATTTCACGAACTCGCCGCCCGTCGCGTCGACGAGCGACTGCACGGTGCCCTCGCCGCCGTCGGCCATCGGCACCTTGATGCACTGGGCATCGGGCCACACGCGACGCAGCCCGGCCTCGATCTCGCTCGCCACCTCGAGGGATGTCAGGTTCTCTTTGAAGCTGTCGGGCGCGATGACGATTTTCATTCTCGGGACCCCTTGGCGCGGCCCGGCGGGACGGCCGCGTCAACTCGATCTTGGCGCGTATTCGTGGCGCGCGGCGGGCACAATGCTACAGGCCCATGTCTTAAGGCCAGGGCGAAGGACCGCGACACAAGCTCTCGCTATGCTTAACGAAAGCTAACGGGCCGCGTCAGGCCGTGAGCTTGGCTGCGTGAGCCCTTGCCGCCAAGAGACGCCCGAGCGTGTCGGCCGTCGACAGGTCGAGCTGGCCGTCGACGCGCTCGGGGCGGAAATGGCGCTGAAAGGCGCCGAGCGCGAGGCCCAGGCCCTCGTCGAATTCGCCCGAAAGGGTAACGGCGTAGCCGTAGCCGGCCAAGAGTTGCCGAGCCTCCTCGACTTCGGGCCCGCTCGCGCCCGGGCCGAGGCCCACGTCCGTCGGCGGCGACCGGCGCGGGCGGCACCCAGAGGCCGACCCCCGCCTCGGCGAGGCTCCGCCAGTCGAACTTCTCGCCGGGATCGATCTTGCGCGCGGGCGCCACGTCCGAATGGCCGAGCACGCGCTCGGGACGAATGCCGTGACGGGCCACGATGTCGCGGCCGAGCGCGGCGATGGCGCGCATTTGCGCTTCCGGGAAATCCGGATAGCCGCCGGCGTGGCCGGCGTTCTGAATCTCGATGCCGATGGACGCCGAGTTGATGTCGCTCTCCCCCGCCCAATAGGACACGCCCGCGTGCCAGGCCCGCATTTCCTCGGCCACCATCTGGATGATGCGCCCGTCGACGTCGACGACGTAATGGCACGACACCTTGCAGTCGGCGCGCGAGAGAACGTCGAGCGCGCGCTCGACATCGGCAAGCCCCGTGTAGTGGAGGAGCAGGATCGTCGGCTGCCGCCCCCCGGCCCTCGGCTCGATGTTGGGAGACGGGTGGAGGTCGGCCACGAGCGGACTGTCGGGGGCTTCGATCACCGCCTCTGCCTCTGCCTCGCGCGCTGGCCCAGAATATCCTCGTAGGCGGCGTTGATGGTGGCGAGCTTGGCGGTCGCCGCCTTGATGGTCGCCGCCTCGGCGCCTTGCGCCAGAAGCCGATCGGGATGGAGCTCGCCCGCAAGCTTGCGGTAGCGCGCCTTGACCTCGGCGTCGGAGGCGCCCCGATCGAGCTCGAGAATCTCATAGGGATCCTCGGCATCGCGCACGAAGAGCGCGCGGATGCGGCGATACTCCTCGGCGGTAAGGTCGAACTTCTCGGCCACCGTGCGCAGGAATCTATCCTCGGCCGGATGCAGAATGCCGTCGGAACAGGCGACGCAGATCAGGCTCTCGAGCACGCAGCGCTTCAAGTCCGGCTCGTCGCGTAGCAGTCTGCCGATCCGCTCGGCATAAAGCTCGTAGCCGGCGGTGTCCTGCTTGGCGAGCTCGAACAGCCGGCGGACGTTGGCCCGCTCGTCGGGCTCCACCTCGAGAAAGCGCTCGAACGCCTCGGCCTCCGCGTGGACCACGACGCCGTCGGCCTTGGCCATCTTGGCGGCGAGCGCGATGAAGGCGCTGGTGAAGGCCGCGCTGTGCCGGATGGGCCTGCGCCGGAAGCCGAAAGGAATGAGCCGTTCGAGAGCGCGCACCACGGCCGTGCGCAGCGCACGCCAGCGCCCGGCGTCGACCCTGTTCGAATCCGGCTCTGAGGACATCGCTTACCCTTATCGCCTTTGCCGGCCCCGTTGAAGCGGCTCCGGCCCGAGAGCCTCATTGACGCCATGGCCGGCCCCCGATAGCGACGGGAGGGGAGCCGCGACGGGCGCAAGAGATGACGGCCAACGCCGGCAAATGGCAGTTCTGGATCGATCGCGGCGGCACGTTCACCGATATCGTCGCACGCGCCCCCGACGGCCGCCTCGTCGCCAGGAAGGTGCTCTCCGCCGGCGGGGCCTACGAGGATGCCGCGCTCCACGGCATGCGGCCTGATTCTCGGCCTCCCGCCGGGGAGTCCCATGCCGGCGGACAGGATCGCCGGCGTCAGGATGGGGACGACGGTGGCGACCAACGCGCTGCTCGAGCGCAAGGGCGAGCCGACGCTGCTCGTCATCACGCGGGGCTTCGCCGACCAGCTCGAGATCGGCACCCAGGCCAGGCCCAAGATCTTCGCCAAGCGCATCGTGAAGCCGGCCATGCTCTACGCCCGCGTCGTCGAGGCCGCCGAGCGCGTGCGCGCGGACGGGACGATCGAGCTTCCGCTCGACCGCGCGGCGCTCGCCGCCGATCTCGCGCGGGCATACAGCGACGGACTTAGAAGCGCCGCGATCGTCTTCATGCACGCCTATGCTTATCCCGAGCACGAGCGGGAGGCGGCCGAGATCGCGCGCGCCGCCGGCTTCACCGAGATCTCCTTGAGCCACGAGGTGGCGCCTCTCATCAAGCTGGTCGGCCGCGGCGACACCACCGTCGCCGACGCCTACCTCTCGCCGAGCCTCAAGCGCTACGTGGAGCGTGTGGCGAAAGCTCTGAATTCCCCCTCTCCCCGCTTGCGGGGAGAGGGCTGGCGGAGCGTGCAGCACGAGGCGAGGGGCGACGCACCCGCAGCGCAAGCGGCTGCCCCTCACCCTAACCCTCTCCCCACCAAGGTGGGGAGAGGGGAGGCGAGGGCGCGGCCGTGCTCTTCATGACCTCGTCGGGCGGGCTCAAGTCGGCGGAGCTGTTCCGCGGCCGCGACGCCGTGCTCTCGGGACCGGCGGGCGGCGTGGTCGGCATGGCCGAGACCGCGCGCCTCGCCGGCTTCCCGCGCGTCATCGGCTTCGACATGGGCGGCACGTCGACCGACGTCTCGCACTATGCCGGCGACTACGAGCGCGCCTTCGAGACAGAGGTGGCGGGCGTGCGGCTGCGCGTGCCGATGCTCGAGATCCACACCGTGGCCGCGGGCGGCGGCTCGATCCTCGCCTTCGACGGGCTGCGCATGCGCGCCGGTCCCGAAAGCGCCGGCGCCGACCCCGGTCCCCTCTGCTATCGCAAGGGCGGCCCGCTGACGGTGACCGACGCCAACGTGATGGCCGGCAAGCTCATGCCGGAATTCTTTCCCGCAATCTTCGGGCCGAACGCAGACGAGCCGATCGATCGCGAGGGCGTCGCCGCGGCATTTGCCGGCCTCGCCGAAAGGATCGGCGACGGGCGCGCGCCGGAAGAGGTCGCCGACGGCTTCATCCGCATCGCCGTCCAGAACATGGCGAGCGCCATCAAGAAGATCTCGGTCGAGCGCGGCTACGACGTGACGCGCTATGCCTTGAATTGCTTCGGCTCGGCGGGCGGGCAGCACGCGTGCCTCATCGCCGACACGCTCGGCATCGAGACGATCCTGATCCACCCGCTCTCGGGCCTCCTCTCCGCCTACGGCATGGGTCTCGCCGCGCTCCGCGCGAGCCGCGAGCAGTCGATCGAGGCGCCGCTCGACGAGACCCTCGTGCGCGATCTCGAGGGGAAGGCGCGGGCCCTCGGCGAGGCGGTGACGGAAGAGCTTCTCGACCAGGGCATCGCCCACGACGACATCGCGCTCGCGACGCGCCTCCACGTGCGCTACGAGGCGACCGACACGGCGCTCCCCGTGCTCGCTCGCCGAGCTTCCGCTGATGCGCGCCGACTTCGAGCGCGAGCACATGAGCCGCTTCGGCTTCATCTCGCCGGAGAAGCGCCTGTTTGCCGCCCACATCGAGGTCGAGGCAACCGGCGGCGGCCTTTCGGCCAACGCGGCCGCAGCCTTCGTCCCCTCCCCCCTTGCGGGGGAGGGACAGCGTGGCGGGTGTGCACGACAACTGCCGTCCGAGCACCACCCCCTCCCCGACCCTCCCCCGTCAAGGGGGAGGGAGAAAGGTGCCGATGTCCCGGGCGCAGCGCCGGGATCAGCCGCGTCGACCCGGTTCTTCTCGCAGGGCGCCTGGCACGACGCGTCGGTGCTTCGTCGTTCCGACATTGATCAAGGCATCGCGATCTCCGGCCCCGCGCTCATCATCGAGCCGCATCAGACGGTCGTGGTCGAGCCGGGCTGGACGGCCGAGATAACGGCGATCGGCGATCTGGTGCTGAAACGCACCCTGCCGCGCACACGCGAGGTCCACGGCACCGCCGCCGACCCGGCGCTGCTCGAAGTGTTCAACAACCTGTTCATGGGCGTCGCCGAGCAGATGGGGGAGGCGCTGCGCAACACCGCTCAGTCGGTCAACATCAAGGAGCGGCTCGATTTCTCCTGCGCCGTTTTCGACGCCGAGGGACGCCTCGTCGCCAACGCGCCGCACATGCCGGTGCACCTCGGCAGCATGGATCGCTCGGTCGAGGCGGTGATCGCCAAAGCCGGCCGCGAGATGCGCCCCGGCGATTCCTACATGCTGAATGCCCCCTACGCCGGCGGCACGCATCTCCCCGACATCACCGTCGTGACGCCCGTATTCGCAAAGTCGGACGGCGACGTGCTGTTCTACGTCGCGAGCCGCGGCCATCACGCCGACATCGGCGGCCTGGCACCGGGCTCCATGAGCCCCAGCGCAACGACGATCGATGCGGAGGGCGTCTATATCGATTGCGTGAAGCTCGTCTCGGGCGGCCGCTTCCGCGAGGCCGAGACGCTCGCGCTTCTCAAGGGCGCCCGCTATCCGGCGCGCAGCCCCGCCCAGAACATCGCCGACCTCAAGGCGCAGGTCGCGGCCAACGCGCGCGGCGCGGCCGAGCTCGAGAGGATGGTCGCCGAATTCGGCCTCGACGTCGTCACCGCCTACATGGGCCACGCCCAGGACTATGCCGAGGAAGCCGTGCGCAAGCTCATCGCCCGCCTTGCCGAGGGCCGCTTCCGCGTCGAGACCGACCAGGGCTTCGCCGTCGAGGTCGAGATCACCGTCGACCGCGAGCGCCGCTCGGCCAAGGTCGACTTCACCGGCACCTCGTCCGAGCAGCCTTCGAACTTCAACGCCCCCGAGCCGGTCGCGCGCGCTGCCGTGCTCTACGCCTTCCGCGTCATGGTCGACGAGCCGATCCCGATCAACGCCGGATGCCTGAGGCCCATCGAGATCGTCGTCCCCGAAGGCTCGCTCTTGAAGCCTGCCTACCCGGCCGCCGTCGCCGCCGGCAACGTCGAGACGAGCCAGATCGTGACCAACGCGCTCTTCGCCGCGCTTCGGGGCATGAGCTCGGCGCAAGGCACCATGAACAACCTGACCTTCGGCAACGACCGCCTCCAGTACTACGAGACCATCTGCTCGGGCTCGCCCGCGGGCCCCGGCTTCGACGGCACGGCCGGCGTGCACGTCCACATGACCAACACGCGCCTCACGGACCCCGAGGTGCTCGAGCTGCGCTATCCCGTGCTCGTCGAGGAGTTCTCGATACGGCGCGGCTCGGGCGGCAGGGGCCGCTGGTCGAGCGGCGACGGCACGAGGCGCGTCATCCGCTTCCTCGAGCCGATGACGGCGGCAATCCTCTCCGGCTATCGCAAGGTGGCCTCCCTTCGGGCTCGAGGGCGGCGAGCCCGGAGAGTGCGGGAGGAATAGCGTGCGCCGGCGCGACGGGCGCATCGAGCCGCTCGAAGGGTGCGCCGAGACGGCGGTCGTCGCCGGCGACGCCATCATCATCGAAACGCCGACCGGCGGCGGCTACGGCAGGCCCGGCCGCCCGAAGAACACATGACGGGGAAAAACATCCCGGATTCGACCTTGAAATATCCCCGGGCCGTATTGAATCATCCATAGTAAGCGCGGTTGCGCGAGAATGGTTGAGAGGAAACCGACATGCGGGCGCACGGCCGGCTCTGGCTGATGACGGCGGCGGGGATCGCGTTTGCGACCGGCGCGGCCGCGTGGGAGCCGGGCTCGGAGAACGTCTCGCCGGATGCCGACTTCACGGCGCGCGAGATCTCGACCGCGCTCTTCAAGGCCAGGCCCGGCGAACGCCTCGACTATTCGGGGCGCGACCTCACCTACCTCGATCTCTCGGGGCTCGACTTCAAGGGCGCGCTCCTCGCCCGCTCCGATCTCTATGGCGTCGACTTCACGGGCGCGAACTTGAAGGGCGTCGATCTTGCCGGCGCCCGCCTCGACCGCACGGTGCTGATCCGCGCCGACCTCTCGGGGGCGAACCTCGCGGGCGCCACGATCTATAGGCCCACCGTCTTTACCGATCTCGCCAACGACGCCGCCGACGCTCCGCGGTTCCCCGGCGCCAACCTTGCCGGCGTCCACGTCATGGCGAACTTGTCGGGCGCCGATTTTCGCGGCGCCAATCTCGCGGACGCCGACTTCCGTCCCCTCGAGTGGCGCCCCGGCCAGGGGACCATCACGACCCAGCCGCGCAATGTCCTCAAGTCCTGCGACTTCTCCGGCGCGACGCTCGCCCGCGCCAATCTCAATCGCGCGGTGCTGACATTCTCGCGCTTTGTCGGCGCGGATCTTTCCGGCGCCAATCTTTCGGAAGCAGACTTATCGAAGGCTGATCTTTCGGGCGCCGATCTCACGAATGCGGACCTGACGGGCGCCGACCTCGACAGCGCGCGGCTCTCGGGCGTTAAGGGTCTCGAGACGGCCAAGGGCCTCGACACCGCGCTCAACCTCGACAAGGCGCTGCGCTGACTGCGCACTGGTCAAGCCGCGGCGGGGATCTCGATCCTGAGACGCGCCCCTCCGCCGGGCGCCGTCTCGATGGCAAGCGTGCCGCCGTGCGCCTCGACGATCTGGCGCGCAATCGCAAGACCCAGCCCCGTCCCCCCCGTCGCGCGGCTCCGCGACGGCTCGATGCGGTAGAACGGCTCGAGCACCGCCTGGCGCTCGCCCTCGGGGATGCCGGGGCCGTCATCGTCGACGACCACCTCGGCGCGGCCGTCGCGCCGCGTAATGGTGATATGCGCGCGCGTTCCATATCGCACCGCATTGTCGATGACGTTGACGAAAAGCCTGCGCAGAGAGACGGGATCGCCGTCGACCGCCAGCGCCGGCAAGGAAGCCTCTGTCACGACCTCGGCCGTACCGGGAGGACGTTCCGTCGCCTCCCGCTCGAGGATCTCGATCAGGTTGACGCTCTCCTTCCGGCCGGGTCCCGCAGCGCTGCGCGAGGCGGCCAGTGCATTATCGAGAAGCTGCGACATCTCGTCGAGATCGCGCACCGTGCGCTCGCGCTGGTCCGCATCCTCGGTTATCTCGGCGCGCAATCTCAGCCGCGTGATGTAGGTCTTGAGATCGTGCGAGATGGCGCCGAGTAGCACGGTGCGACCCTTGATGAGCGCCGCGAGGCGCGCCTGCATGTCGTTCACCGCGCCGATGAGCTTCTTGATCTCGGGAGCCCCGCGCGGGCGTACCGGCTCGACCGGCGCATCGCCGGAGAACCGCGCCACGGAGCTTACGAGCTCGCGCAGCGGTCTCGCCTCCCTCAGAATTGCGAGCAGCGCCGCGATCCCCACCAGCGCGCCGAGGGCGCCGATGAAAAATCCCGGCGGGAAGCCGTAAATCCTCGGGCCGATGTCGCCGCTCGTCTCAAACAGGGCATAGCCGCCGCCCTTGAGCGGGATCGAGATGCGCAGCGGCTCGCGCGAGGCGAGCCAATATTGACCGATGCGGAGCTGGCGCCAGCGCGGCCCGGACTCGGGCTTGATCAGAGCCATGACCTCCCGATCGGTGCCCTCGGGAAGATATTGCGCGACGACCCACTCGATCGCGGGCAGCCGCTCAGCTCCGGGCTCGGCGGCGGGCCGGCTCGGAGCGATCCTCACGCGCAGATCATCGGAGCCGACTGCCTTGAGCAGCGTCTCGCGTTCGCCGGGATCGGCCGCGTCCAGCAGGGCGACAATGGCCGCTGCCCGCTCCGGCAGCAGACTTGTGGTTTCTCCCGGCGCCCTCTTACGCGCGACGTAGCTGATGCCCGTGCCGACCGCCTGCATGGCAAGAAGCGCCAGGAGGACAATGGCCATCAGGCGTCCGGCGAAACCCAGGCGGCCCAGCATCGGCTAGAGCTCCTTCACAGGGCAGGCGAGCACGTAGCCGGCATTGCGCACGGTCTTGATGA
>CAVOUC010000030.1:0-89591 GCA_963699485.1 uncultured Alphaproteobacteria bacterium
TCCTCGAACGAGACGAGGCGGCGGCGCTTGTCGTCCCATAGCCTGAGGCGCACGCATTTCAGGCTCTCGAGGAGCGTGATGCGCCGCACGTTGGCGAGCTCGGGAAAATCGCGCAGCACCTGGCCGAGCCGGTAGAAGGGTATGCGGCTGTAGAGGTGGTGCACGTGGTGCACGCCGATGTTGGCCGTGAGCCACGCCAGCGGCTGCGGCAGATCGTAGTGGGAGCTGCCGTAGAGCGCCGCCTCGTGCACGTTCCACTCGCGCCCTTCCTCCCAAAGCGTCTCCTCGAACTGATGCTGGATGTAGAACAGCCAGACGCCGATCGACGAGCCGAGCAACACGATCGGCAGGTGCACGAGCAGGAAGGGGAGCGCTCCGACCAGCCAGACCATGGTGCCGACAACCAGCGCAATGCCGGCATTCGTGGCGAGCACGCTGACGGTGGCCGGCCAGCCCGCGCCCCGCATCATGCTGAGCGGCATTCGGTGCCGGAAGATGAAGAGGTAGGCGGGGCCGATGCCGAACAGCACCAGCGGGTGGCGGTAGGCGCGATAGCGCAGCTTCCCGGCCGGAGACAGCGCCCGGTACTCGGCGACGGTAAGGGTGTCGATGTCACCGATGCCGCGCGCCTCGAGATTGCCCGACGAGGCGTGATGAATGGCGTGCGCGCGTTTCCAGGCATCATAGGGCGTGAGCGTCAGGACGCCGATCACGCGGCCGATCCATTCGTTGGTGGCACGCGTGCGGAACAGCGACCCGTGGCCGCAATCGTGCTGGATGAGGAAAAGGCGAACCAGGAACAGGGAGGCCGGCACGGTGATCGCCAGGGTGAGCCAGTAGCTGACCGAAAGCATGGCCCACGCGGCGAACCAGAGGCCGGCGAACGGCAGAGCCGTGACGGTGATCTCGAAGACGCTGCGCGGCATGTCGGGCTTGCGGTAGCGCTGCAGGAGCTCGATCCAATCGCGCGCTTGAGCGCGCCCCGGTGCGCCGGGAGCGTTCGTCATCATCAATCTCAACTTCCCCCGAAAGGCTCTGTTGCGGATGCGGGAGCGCCAACTCCCTAAGATTGCGGGCGACACTTGCAGGCTCAGCGGGTTTGCGCAAGTGGCGCGCATCGCCTGTGGGCTGCCGCGATGCAGCACACGCCATTGCGGCGTTGTTGCGGCGGGGCGCTCTCTGCGCTAACGAGAGCTTCCTTCGGAGAGCACGATGCAGGACACGGCCAAAAGGGAAAAAGCGAGCAATTTCATCGCGGGCGCGACCGGCGACTGGGAGGTGATCGTCGGGCTCGAGGTGCACGCGCAAGTGGCCTCGAAGTCGAAGCTCTTCTCGGGCGCCTCGACCGCGTTCGGGGGCGAGCCCAACAGCCACGTTTCGCTCGTCGACGCGGCCATGCCCGGCATGCTGCCCGTCATCAACGAGGAATGCATCGCCCAGGCGATTCGCACGGGGCTAGGGCTCAAGGCGAGGATCAACTTGAAGAGCGTCTTCGACCGCAAGAACTATTTCTACCCCGACCTGCCGCAGGGCTACCAGATCAGCCAGTACAAGCAGCCGATCGTCGGCGAGGGCGAGGTCGAGGTCGACGCCGACGGCGAGACGCTGACGGTCGGGATCGAGCGCCTCCACCTCGAGCAGGACGCCGGCAAGTCGATCCACGACCAGCACCCCGACTACTCCTACGTCGACTTGAACCGCTCCGGCGTCGCGCTGATGGAGATCGTCTCCAAGCCCGACATGCGCTCGGCCAAGCAGGCGCAGGCCTATGTCTCGAAGCTGCGCACGATCCTGCGCTATCTCGGCACCTCCGACGGCGACATGGAGAAGGGCAACCTGCGCGCCGACGTCAATGTGTCGGTGAGGAAGCCGGGTGCGCCGCTCGGGACGCGCTGCGAGATCAAGAACGTGAACTCAATTCGATTCATAGGTCAGGCGATCGAGACGGAGGCGCGCCGCCAGATCGACATCATCGAGGACGGCGGCAAGATCGACCAGGAGACGCGGCTGTTCGATCCCGGCAAAGGCGAGACGCGCTCCATGCGCAGCAAGGAGGAGGCGCACGACTACCGCTATTTCCCGGACCCGGATCTCCTGCCGCTCGAGCTCACCCAGGCCTACGTCGACGATCTCGAGCGCCATCTGCCCGAGCTGCCCGACGCCAAGCGGGC
Organism: uncultured Alphaproteobacteria bacterium; assembly: GCA_963699485.1. Classification (GTDB taxonomy): domain Bacteria; phylum Pseudomonadota; class Alphaproteobacteria; order Rhizobiales; family Hyphomicrobiaceae; genus Hyphomicrobium_C. The sequence continues at coordinate 2,172 of CAVOUC010000030.1, forward strand.
GCGCTTCATCAAGGAGTACGCTCTTTCGCCCTATGATGCCGGCGTGCTCATCGCCGAGCGCGAGAACGCCGACTACTTCGAGGCGGTGGCGAAGGGGAGTGACGCAAAACTCGCTGCGAACTGGGTCATCAACGAGCTGTTCGGCCGCTTGAACAAGGAAGGAAAGAGCGTCGAGACCTCGCCGGTAAGCGCCGCCCAGCTCGGCGCGATCGTCGATCTCATCGCCTCGGGCACGATCTCGGGAAAGATCGCCAAGGACTTGTTCGAGATCGTGTGGACCGAGGGCGGCGATCCGGGGGAGATCGTCGAGGCTCGCGCCATGAGGCAGGTGACCGACACCGGGGCCATTGAAAAGGCCGTCGACGCGATCATCGCCGCCAACCCCGAGAAGGTCGAGCAGGCGAAGGCCAAGCCCTCGATGCTCGGCTGGTTCGTCGGTCAGGTGATGAAGGCCTCGGGCGGCAAGGCCAACCCGCAGGCCGTGAACGAGATCCTGAAGAAGAAGCTTGGGATCGAATAGCTCTCCGCGTCGGGCCGCGCATCGCTCGCGCCAAAAGGAAAAGCGGCGAGCCTCGCGACCCGCCGCCTTACCGCCGCTTCAAAGCGGATGCGTTATTTCTTGACGCACTTCGAGCTCGAATCGTCCCACTTCATGTTCTTGGCTTTCTCGCAATCGGCCTTGGTCTTCGGCGCATCGCCGGCGTAGGACACGACCGGGGCGCTGACCGACATCAGCAATCCGGCAAGAATGGCAGAGCTCAAGAGCTTAATCGACATCGGGGTGTTCTCCTTCACGTTTCTCGGAACGCGGCGTGGCGTCCACGCGGCGAGGATGTCCGCGCCGCCTTACGGGCACTTCGCGCCGGGCATACGGTTTCGTATGGAAAATGCCTGACGAGCGCCGCAGCGGCGCCTCGGTCGGGTCTCCGGCTCGACGCCTAGGCCCCTTCGCGGGCGTAGCTGATGATCGACAGAAAGCGGATCGGCAGCTTGGTCAGCTCCTCGGGCCCGTGCGGGGCGTCCGCATCGAAGAACAGGCTGTCGCCCGGCCTCATGGGGTAGAGCTTGTCGGCGTGCCGGTAAACGACCTCGCCCTCGAGCATGTAGATGAGCTCGTGCCCGGAGTGCTGGAACAGGGGAAAAACGTCCGACTCAGCATTGAGCGTAATGAGGTAGGGCTCGACGATGACGGAGCCCGAGACGCCGCCGGTGTGGCCGAGGAGCTGATACTGATGCCCCGCGCGCGTCCCGCGCCGCTCGATCAGGAGCCCCTGGCCGGCGGAAACGAACACGGCATCGCGCCGCTCCTCGAAGCGCCGGAAGAGGGCCGTCACCGGAACGGCAAGCGCCTTGGAGAGGCGCTGCAAGGTCGTGAGCGAGGCCGACGTCACTCCGTTCTCGATCTTCGACAGCATGCCGAGCGAAAGACCGGCCGCGCGCGCGAGGTCGGATGCCGTGATCCCGAGCTTGTTGCGGAAGGCGCGCACCTCGCGGCCGATCGCGACCTCGAGCATGTTGTCGCGCGCGCCCTGCAGCGCGTGCGGGTCTTGCGTCGAGGGCAAGGCTGTCGGCGCCGACTTGGCGCCGTTGGGGGCCGGCTTGCGTTTGCCTGACGGGGGGGCTTGCGACAGCACATCCTGGATGTGGGCGGGAAGACGCTCTTCTGCCGTCGTATGTGTGCTGCGCTTCTTCATGCGCCGTCCTGAAAAGATAATTGCGAAAGTCCGATGAATTCGCCGCCGAATTCGCGGGCAGCGTCAATGAGGCATGCCGAGAAGTATATGGCGGAAGCGCTGTCGGCAAGCAAATGGAATGCGGGAGCAGACTGAATTTCCGACCGTACGACAATGGTCGTGAGTTTGGCAACGGACGTTTGTGCAATTGCGAACTCGGGAAATTTCTCTAGCCGGAGATCGACCCCGCAGAGCTTGGCCATCATGGCGGGTGCGTCCTTTCCCGTCACCGCGAACCAGGCATGGCTGTCGCGGCGCGGCACGGGATAGGCTCGCTCGCCGGTGTCGAGGGTGAGGCTTTTCTCGAGCTCGGCGAGCCGATGGCCCTCGCCCTCGAGATTGGAGAGGAGCAGGACCTCGCCCGGCGAGAGGACGAGGGCGAGGCCGCCGTCCGGCTGGGGGAAGGCGCGATTGGGCGTGGGCTCGAGGGCGACCCCGCGCTTCGCGAGGGCCGCGATCGTCTCGCGGCCCTTGATCCCGAGCCGCGGGAAGGGCGAGAGGTCGGCGATGGCGAGCCGGCGCGGGTTGGCGCCCGAGGCGATGCGATCGGCGATGGCGGCATCGGCGAGGTCGCGCCACTCCGCGCTCTTGGCCTCGAGGGTGCGGCGCAGCGGCGTGCGGCGGAGGTGGGAAACCGGATCGGCCATCTCACATCTCCTGGCGCGCGTTCTCGGGGTCGTAGAACGGCGTTGCCACGACCTCTGCCTCGACCAGCGCACCGAAGTCGGCGCGGATCGTGAAGCGTTTGCCGACTTCGGTCTGCGCCGGCGGAAGGTAGGCGAGGCCGATCACCTTGGAGAGCGTCGGCGAGCGCACGACCGAGGTGACGCGTCCTGCAATAGCGCTGTCCTCAATGACGAGGTGGCATTCCTTGGGTGCCGGAGCCTCGGGGTCGACAAGCGTAAAGCCCGCAAGCTTGCGCTGAACTCCTTTGGCGATCTGCATCTCGATCGACCGCTTGCCGACGTAGAACGGCTTCTTCTTGGCGAGCGCCCACTCCATGCCGGCCTCCGCCGGATGGGTGAGGCCGTCGGTGTCCTGGCCGACGATGATGTGCCCCTTCTCGAGGCGCAGCATGCGCTGCGCCTCGACGCCGAACGGCTTCAAGCCGAGCGGCCGGCCCGCCTCCGTGAGCTTGTCCCAGAGCGCTTCCCCGAGGCCGGACGGACAGTGGATCTCGTAGCCGAGCTCGCCGACGAAGCCGACGCGGAGCACCCTGACCGGAATGCCGCCGAGCATGCCGGTCCGCACGCCCATGTAGGGGAAGGCGTCCTTCGAAAAGTCGATGTCGGTCTCGAGCCGCCCCACGATCTCGCGCGCCTTGGGGCCGGCCAGGTTGACGCCGGCATAGGCGGCCGTGACGTTGGCGATGTCGACGTCCATTTTCCATTGCGCGTTGAACCAGGTCATCTGCCGATAGACCTGGTCGACGGCGCCGGTCGTCGCGGTCACATAGAAGTGGCGCTCGTGCAGGCGGCAGGCGACGCCGTCGTCGATGATGACGCCGGCCTGGTCCGTCATCAGGGCGTAGCGGGCGCGCCCCACGGGCTGCTTCTCGTAGGCCCACGTATACATGCGGTCGACGAAGGCCGCGGCGTCGGGGCCGCGGATGTCGAGGCCGCCCAAGGTCGAGACATCGATGATGCCGGCGCCCGTGCGCACGGCGCGGACCTCGTCGGCGGTCGCGCGCGCCGCGTCGGCCTTCGGCCCATAGTAGGCGGGCCTCAGCCAGAGGCCTGCGACCATCATCTGGGCGCCGAGCTCGAGGTGGCGTCCGTGCATCGCCGTGTGCCGCACAGGCTCGAAGCCGCGCCCGGCGAGCTGGGCATACTTCTCGGGGATGAGCGGCGGGCGGAACGTCGTCGTGCCGACGCTGGCGATCGGCTTGCTCGTCGCTTTGGCGACGAGGCGGATGGTGTTCAGGTGGGCGTGGCGTCCCTGGCTCGGGCCGAAGCCCTCGGTCGAGTAGCGCTTGACCAGCTGAATGTCGTCGTAGCCGTCCTTCACGGTATTGACGATGTCCTTCGTCGTGAGGTCCTCGTCGAAATCGACGAAGTCCTTGGCGCCGGCGCTCGCGAAGATCGGGAACGGATGGGTGATGTGCGCCGCGGCCGGATCGGCGGGCGGCTCGAGCGACGTCGACGAAGCGCGCCCGAGCGCGCGGGCGCCGGCCGCGGCGCCCGCTTCCCGCGCCCCCTCGCGCACGGCGTCCTCCGACCAGAGCCCGGCCGCGGAGCCGGCGAGCGTCACGCCGGCGGGAAGGTTTGCGGCGCGATGCATGTGAAGGTGAGGGTCATAGACCGCGGTCGCGCCGGCGTGACAGGCGAGATTGAGCGCCGGCGTGTAGCCGACGCTCATGAGCACGAGATCGCAGTCGATCCATTCGCGATCCGTCGCGGTCTCACCCTCTCCCGTCACGTGCGCGACGGCGACCCGCTCGACCCGGTGCGAGCCCTTGGCATCGACGAGCGTCGCACCGGCGATGACTCTCACGCCGCGCGCGCGGACGGCCTCCGCTGCCGGTCCCGTGGCGTGGGCAGCGAGATCGACGACGGCGGCCACGGCGAGCCCCGCATCGAGAAGGTCGAGGGCCGTCTCGTAGCCGAATCGGTTCGCGGTCGCGACGACCGCACGCCGGCCGGGGGCAACGCCGTAGAGGCGCATCAATCTCTGGGCGGCGTCGGCGAACATGATGCCGGGCCGGTCGTTGTTCGCGAACACGAGCGGCTGGTCGAAGGTGCCGGTGGCGAGGACGGTCTCCTTGGCGCGGATCTTGTAGAGCCGGCGCTCGGCGATCGCCGAAGCCCATCCGTCCGCGAAAAGCCCGGAGACTGCGGTGTCGGACATGATGCGAAGGCGCGTTTCTCCTCGCGCCTCGGCGACGAGCGCGGCGCGGCGCGCTTCCGTCGCGGCCCGGTCGATTCCGCCGCGGCCATGGAGCAGCGAGCCGCCGAGCTCCGGCCACTCATCGATGAGGAGCGTCTCGGCCCCGGCTTTCGCCGCCGCGATGGCTGCATCGAGCCCCGCCGGCCCGCCGCCGACGACGAGCACGTCGGCGAAGAGGTAGGCCTTGTCGTAGTATTTCGGCCGCGCGTTGGGCTCGAGGACCCCGAGCCCCGCAAGCTTGCGGATCGGGCGCTCGAAGAGCTTCCAGGCTCCGCGCGGACGAAAGAAGGTCTTGTAGTAGAAGCCGACGGGCAGGAAGCGCGAGAACGCGCCCATGACGGCGAGGGGATCGCGGTCGAGGGTGCCCGCGTGGTTGATCGAGTGCGCCGCCAGGCCGTCCGTGATCGCATGACGGTCGGCGCGCACGTTGGGCTCGTCGGCGACCTGCACGAGCGTGTTGGCATCGTGCCCCGCCATCGTCAGCACTCCGCGCGGGCGGTGGTATTTGAACGAGCGCGAGAGGACCGTGCGCCCCTCCGCGTAGAGAGCAGACGCGATCACGTCGCCGCGAAAGCCGTTGTAGAGCGCTCCGTCGAACGTAAAGGTAAGCGGATCGTTGCGATCGATGAGGAGGCCCCAGCCGGGCCCGTCGAGGCGTCCCTTTGCGCTGGCGGCGCTCATGACCGGCCTCCGGCTTGGCGTTGGGCGTAGGCGTCGACCGTCATCGTCTCGAGAATCTCGTCGGTCACCGTGTTTCGCCTGGCGATGAACCAGTAGTTCGTCGGCGCGTGGAGCCACCACTCGTAGATCTCGCCGGCGCGGTTCTCCTCGAGAAACAGGTAGCCGGTCCACTCTGCGTCGGTCGCGGACGCCGGATCGGGCGCGGGCTTCACCTCGCCGGCGGAGACGAACTCGGAGATGTTGCGCGGCCCGTTGAGCGGGCAGGTCATGATCTTCATGGGTCTCGCCCTCAATGCCCGACGGAGGCAGCTCCCTTCTCGCCGACGAGATCGAAAGTCGAGAAGCGGTCGAGCGCGAACGGCTTCAGGAGGTCGGGCTGGCGCCCCGTCGCGATGCATTCCGCCATGCGCACGCCGCACACCGGCGTCGCCTTGAACCCCCACGTCCCCCAGCCGGCGTCGATGAAGTAGTTCTCGACCGGCGTCAGCCCCATGACGGGCGAGAAGTCCGGCGTCATGTCGGCGATGCCGGCCCATTGGCGCAGGACGCGAAGCTCGGCCATGAACGGAAAGAGCTCGAGCATGTGGCCCATCAGGCTTTCCTTGAAGTCGAGGGTGGAGCGGCTCGAATAGAGGCCGTAAGGGTCCGTCGCGCCGCCCATGACCATCTCGCCCCGCGCCGACTGCGAGATGTAGATGTGGAGCGAGCCGGACACGACGATCTGGTCGAGGATGGGCTTGACGGGCTCCGACACGCAGGCCTGCAGCGGTATGGTGCGGATCGGCAGCCTGAAGCCGGCGAGGCGCGCGACCTCGCTCGAGGAGCCGGCGACGGCCTGCAGCACCTTGCCGGCGCCGATCCGGCCGCGGTTGGTCTCGACGCCGACGGCGCGGCCGTTCTCGATCAGGATCTTCGTGGCCTGGGTCTGGGTGTGGACCTCGATGCCGCGGCGCATCGCCTCTTTCGCGTAGCCCCAGGCGACCGCGTCGTGGCGGGCGATGGCGCCGGGGGGATGATAGAGAGCGCCGAGGATCGGATAGCGCACGTCGTCGGCGACATTGAGCGTCGGGCAGAGGCGCTTGATCTCGTCGGGGTAGATAACCTCGGACTTGACGCCCATGTGCTTGTTCACTTCCGCGCGCCAGCGCGCCGTGCGCAGCGCCGCGTCCGTATGCGCGAGCGTGAAGTGGCCGCGCTCCGAGTACATGACGTTGATGTCGAGCTCGTTCGAGAGCGAGCGAAAGAGCTCGACCGACTCCTTGTAGAAGGCGACGCCCTCCGGCGTCAGGTAGTTGGCGCGGATGATCGTCGTGTTGCGCGCCGTGTTGCCCCCGGCGAGCCACCCCTTGTCGATCACGCACACGTCGGTGATGCCGTGGCGCTCGGCCAGATAGTAGGCGGCCGCGAGGCCGTGGCCGCCGGCGCCGATGATGACGACGTCGTAGGAGCTCTTGAGATCCGGGGTCCAGCGGAAATGCGGATCGTCAGGGTGCTCACGGCTCAGGCCGTACTTGAGGAGGGCGAGGGGCATCGTGCTCATCCGGCGCCCCGGCTCACCCGGGGACGGCGTTCCTACAGTGCAAGATTATTTCCGATCATTCAAGACGGCACTGATGTGGGCGCCTCAGTATCGACGACGAGGTGGACGGGCAGCTTGGTGAGCCGGCGCACGCGATAGGGCTCGTGCGACCAGAGCAGGCCACGAAAGAGCCAGTGCGGCGGCGGGTCTGCGGTCATCACGATCCCGAGGTATGCTCTTTGACGTGCCGTTACGGCGATAGCCTTTGCCGCGTTCCGGCTGCGCAAGACTTCCCCTGTGGCATCGACGCCCAAGCTTTCCAATTCGTTGATTGCTTCACTCACGATATTGCGCTGGGTCTGGAGTTCGTGCCGCGTCGGCAGCAGGCCCGGATGGGGAAGGCCGAAGGCCGAGCCCCAGATGCGGGCTACTGTCAGCACGTGGACATTCGCGCGGTCTTGCGTCGCGAGGCGAGCGGCCAGGGCAACGGCCTTGGGTGATATGGGCCGTCCTTCAGACGCAAGAAGAATTGCTCTTGTTGCGCCACCGGTACCAGCGTCGCTGTCTCGACTAGGCCCTCGGACTCCGGGGCCTGCGTGGCGAGATTCGGCCATCAGACACACGTGCCCAAGAAGTGGAGCCGGGGTGGAATTAGCATTGCACCGCCCCGGCCGAAAGCGCGTGATCCTACGTGGCAGTTCCGAGGCTCCGGTCCTCGGCCTTCCTCCAAAGGTAGAACGGAAGATAGAGGAGGAGTGTGGCCCAGCCTGCCCAATAGTAGATCACGGCATTGCCGAGCTGTGAGTAGATGTAGCCGCCGTAGGACCAAATTATGAAGAACAATGCTGCGAGCAACAATGCCACATACTTCATGAATTCGGGAAGTCTGAACGGCCGCCGCAAGTTCGGCTTGTCATTGCGCAGCAGATAATAGCCGATCAGCACAGGCACGAACGACACTGTGTAGCCCACATTGGAGAACGTGTAGATTTCCACTGCGCCGCCCAACATCACGACGATCAAGGACGCAATGGTGTTGAACGCCATGGCGACGTGGGGCACGCCGTGGGCGTTGGTTTTCTGGAAGAAGCGCGGGAACTCGCCATCCAGCGACATCTGATAAAGCGCCCGTCCGGAGCCCATGATGGCGTTCAGCGCAGAAAGCGCCAAGGCAATGATGAGCATCAGCCCTATGACGATGTCGAGCCATTGCCCGGGCGCGCCGAACACTTTGCTCGCGAATGTGACGAAGATTGCATTTGGGTCGATCAGCGCAGGATCGGAAAGCGACTTGGCGCCCAGAACGACGAGGAAGGCGATGGGGATCAGAGTGTAGATGAAGACGCCGTAGCCACCCGAGAGGGTCATGGCGATCTTTGCGTCCTTGTCCGGGTTCGCGCATTCGCCGATGTAACAAGCTGCCGCCTCCATCGCGATGACGTTCCAGGTCAAGAGGAACGAATAGGCGATGTAGGTCGTCAGCCAGCCATAAGTCTCGCCGTTTGCGCCCTTGAAGTCGGCGAAGAAGCTCGAGCCGTCCAACCTTGGGAAGCCCGCAATCTCGTTATAATTGACGACCGAAGGATTGAAGAGCCAGACGACGGCGATGAAGGTGAGCGGGATCATCGACAAGAGACCCAAAATCGTCGCGGTCATCGCTCCAAAGCGGATGCCGAGATAGGAGACGACGAAGAACGCCAGAATGCCGACGATAGAAATGGCCAGGGTCGAATAGGCGATGGGTGTGTTAATCGGTGTAAAGGTCGCCGATGTGTCGAGGCCGAAGAGGTTTGCCAAGTAAAGTGACGCCAGGATCATGTTGAGGGGCGCCACAGGGAACCAGCCGAGCCAATAGGCCCAGGCCGTGATGCCGTTGATGTGCTTCGCCGCCCCTGGCCAGCGCCCCTTGAATGCCGGATACGCGTAAGCGGGCGATCCGCCCGCCCGGTCGGGCATCATTGCAGCGAGCTCGGCAAGCAAGAGGCACAACAGCCAGCCGGTGAGGGTGAGAAAGATTATCGGCGGGATCGACGATGCGCCGAGAGTGGTCGCCATGACGGGGGCGATGCCGGTCACCAGAATGGTGCCGGCGAGACCGATGACGAACGCGCCCCACCAGTTGGTGTGCCTGTTAAGCGCGGCCGCAGTATAGCCGAGCTCGCTAGCGGCCGACTGCACTGTCTTTTGCGTCATGGGTTCCCCCTCCACCTGCTTACTAGAGCGGGCTAGCACCGCCAGCCTATTGCGTTCGCCTCGCTTCCGATGAGCTCCGCATCCAGCGTTGTGCGCATATTTTATGCCAAGAAAGAAAATTGTCCATGGGGAAAGGAGGCGCTTCGTCTTGTTCCATGCTTTTTCGCTTGCTGATGCCCGGTGGCCGCCGCTTCGTCGGACGTTTCGGGCGCTGGAGCAGTCCTCGACAGTTTTTGAACCAGCCAATGCCCCTATGATCGAATGGCCGAACCTTAGTCCGGCACGACGATCATGCTCAATGCACGATCCGACCGGGGCTGTTGTAAGCTGGCACGGCAGCAGTCTTGGGTCGATCTTGCCGTGGATACGAGCGCAACGCCGCTGATGTCTCTCGACGCTGTGGCGCTTGATACGGAGACCACGGGGCTCGACGCGAGGACCGCGAGGATCATCGAGATCGCCGTCCTCAGGATCCGCGGGCTCGAGGTTTCCTTCGACCGGGTGCTCGAGCTATTCGTCAATCCGCACTGCCCCATTCCCACCGCCGCGTCGGAGGTCCACGGCCTCACCGAGAAGGAGTTGCGGGGCGCTGCAGAGTTCCGCCACGTCGTCGCCGCGCTCGATGAGCGCATCGACGATGCGGTCGTCATCGGTCACAATATCGGCTATGATCTTGCCGTCATCGATCGAGAGTATGCGCGCGCCGGTCTCACTTGGAAAATCCCTCGATACCTCGATGTGCGTGCGCTTGCGCGCCTCGTCGATCCGCATTTGGCGAGCTACGGCCTGAGCGCACTCTGCGATTGGCTCGGCGTCGAGATCACAAGGCGGCATCGAGCGTTGCCTGATGCGCTCGCCGCCGCGCAGGTTTTCATAGCGCTTGTGCCTCGTCTCAGGTCTTGTGGAATTCGAACGCTCGCTGAAGCGGAATCGGCCTGTCGCTATCTTCCAGGCGAAGAGCGTATGTACCAAGTCGGCGGATGGATACCGCCGGCTCAAGCCACCACTGCCGACACCGCCCCTGCCATCGCAGCCGTCGACAGCTATCCATATCGCCACCGCATTCGAGATGTGGTCGTGTCATCCGCCGGTCTTCGTAGATCCGTCGACCGATCTGAGAGAGGCCGCACGAAAGGGTCGCCGACCGCTCGTCGGTCGGATTGGCGCTCGTCAAGTGGTGCAACGGGTCCGCGGGATTTGTGACGGCTCAAGATCTGCTGGACGGCGCGATCAATTCGAATGGCGGCCGACTAACCGTTGGCGACATCAAGCTTCACCCGTTGCCCACGATTGCAGAAGACGACTTTCTCTATCGTGCGCTCGGCAGAATGTGCCGCCTGGACAGCCAGCATCTCGGCGTCGTCAATCGGAGCGGAGAGATCGTCGGTACAATCTCGGCCGCCGACTTGCTTCGCCATCGCGTCACCTCGGCCCTGACCCTCGGAGACGAGATCGATGCGGCACGAACGGTGCCTGAGCTCGGCCGCGCGTGGGCCAGGCTTCCCCAGGTCGTGGCGGCCTCATTGCGCGAGGGCGTCGAGCCGATCGACATCGCGGCCATTGTCAGCGCCGAGATCCGGACCATGACCGCAAGAGCGGCGCGCCTCGCCGAGGAACGCATGCTCGCAAGCAACAAGGGCCCTCCGCCTTGCCCCTATGCCGTCTTGGTTCTGGGATCGGCCGGCCGGGGGGACAGCTTGTTGAGTGCGGACCAGGACAATGCCATCGTCTATGAAACGGGCGAGCCGGACGGCAAAGAGGACGCCTGGTTCGCCGAGGCCGGCGCGCATATTGCCGACATTCTGCACGAGGTCGGCGTGCCCTATTGCCCGGGAGGCGTAATGGCCAAGAATCCTGGGTGTCGCCACAGTCTGGCAATCTGGAAGGACGTCGTCGCGGACTGGGTCGAGCGGACCGGCCCCAAGGAGGCCCTGGCGTCCGATATTTTTTTCGACGGCGTGCCGGTCTATGGCGAGCTCGTGCTTGCGAGCAACCTTTTCACTTACAGCTTTGCCCGCGCTGAAGCCGCTCCAAGATTTGCCGCCGCATTGGCGACCTTCGCTAAGGATTGGCAGCCTCCGATCGGCATTTTTCGGCAGACTCAAGAGGGAGCACGACGGGCGGATCGATCTTAAACGAAACGGCGTGCTGCCGATCGTGACGGCAGCCCGAACGCTTGCATTGAAACACGGCATTCGACCTACCTCGACGGTCGCCCGGCTCACCGAGATCAAAGCTCGATCGCTGGCGGACGCGGATATTATCGATGGTGCGATTTCCGCGTTCACTGTCCTCGTAAGGGCAATCCTCGCTCAGCAAGTGCAGGGACTCCCATCTCGGCATCCCGCTTTCGGCGCGGGTCGATGTCGCTACTCTGGGTCCGCTGGAGACAGGAAATCTCACGCGGGCGCTGCGTGCCATCAATAGCTTGATCGGCGCGACGCTCGAGTTGTGACGGGCCGTAGAGGCATTGAGGACCGCTGGGATGGCTTGAAATTCTCTAGCTCGCAGCTCTATCCTGCGAGGAAATAAATATTCGCAACAGTTGAGACAAACGAGCGATACTGCTAATCTAGCGACACGACGAAAGGCCGAGGAGCAGGCTCAATGTGCGGAATTGTCGGACTTTTCACGAAGGACGCGCGCCTCGAAGGCAAGCTCGGCGCACTGACCGCAGGACATGCTCTCGACCATGTGCGACCGCGGTCCGGACTCGGCCGGGTTCGCGATCTATGGGACCCCGGCCAAAGGCAAGGTCAAGATCACGGTCCAATCGGCTGCGCCCGATCGCGATTTCAAGAAGCTCGCCGCGGCCAGCTCTCGAAGGCGACCGGCGCGAAGGTGTCGATTTCGGTGCGCTCGACGCATGCCGTGCTGACGGTCCCGGCGGCCAAGGCGGCGGCGGTGCGCGCGGCGCTCGGCGCCGATCATTCCTCCGTGCGCATCATGGGCGCGGGCGAGGCGATCGAGATCTACAAGGAGGTCGGGCGTCCGACCGACGTCTCGCGCCGCTTCGAGCTTGCGGGCATGACCGGTACGCACGCGATCGGCCACACGCGCATGGCGACCGAGTTCGCCGTGACCACGCTCGGCGCCCACCCGTTCTCGACCGGCCCCGATCAGTGCCTCGTCCACAACGGCTCGCTCTCGAACCACAACAACGTGCGCCGCGAGCTCATCCACGACGGCATGAGCTTCGAGACCGACAACGACACGGAGGTGGCGGCGGCCTATCTCACATGGCGCATGGGCCAGGGTCTCAATCTCGGCGAGGCGCTGAAGAAGTGCCTCGACGATCTCGACGGCTTCTTCACCTTCGTCGTCGGCACCAAGAACGGCTTTGGGGTATTGCGCGATCCGATCGCCTGCAAGCCGGCAGTGATGGCGGAGACCGACCGTTACGTCGCCTTCGGCTCCGAGTACCGCGCGCTCGCGGGGCTGCCCGGCATCGATGCTGCCAAGGTGTGGGAGCCCGAGCCCGCGACCGTCTATTTCTGGGAGAGGAAAACAGCCTGATCATGCGCTCGATCGATCTCGCCAAGACGCCGCTGCGAGAGCTCAACGATGAGCTGCACCGCCAGACGCAAGGAACCAACGAGACCGAATGGGAGGTCTTGAACCCGCGCGGCCACCACGCGGTCGCGGTCGGAGTCGATGCGCCGATCCAGGTCGATATCCGCGGCCCCGTCGGCTACTACGTCGCCGGCATGAACAAGCAGGCGACCATTGTCGTCCACGGCTCGGCGGGGCCGGGGGCGGCGGAGAACATGATGTCGGGCAAGGTGGTGGTCAAAGGCGACGCGAGCCAGTACGCGGGTGCCACCGGGCGCGGCGGGCTCCTCCTCATCGAGGGCAACGCCTCCTCGCGCTGCGGCATCTCGATGAAGGGCATCGACATCATCGTGCGCGGCAATATCGGCCACATGTCGGCCTTCATGGCGCAGACCGGCAACCTCGTCGTCCTTGGCGACGCCGGCGACGCGCTCGGCGATTCGATCTATGAGGCGCGCCTCTACGTGCGCGGCAAGGTGAAGAGCCTCGGGGCCGACTGCATCGAGAAGGACATGAGGCCCGAGCACCACGAGCAGCTCAAGGCGCTCCTGAAGCAGGCCGGCATCAACGGCGTGAAGACGAGCGAGTTCCGCCGCTACGGCTCGGCGCGCAAGCTCTACAACTTCAACATCGACAACGCGGACGCCTACTGATGACGTACCAGAATCCGCCGACCACGCCGCGCAAGTCGTCGACCTTCGACGATTACACGCTCTCCGAAATCCGCCGGGCCGCAACGACCGGCATCTACGACATTCGCGGCGGCGGAGCCAAGCGCAAGGTCCCGCACTTCGACGATCTCCTCTTTCTCGGCGCCTCCATGTCGCGCTACCCGCTCGAGGGCTACCGCGAGCGCTGCGCGACCAACGTCGTGCTCGGCACGCGCCACGCCAAGAAGCCGATCGAGCTCAAGATCCCGATCACGATTGCGGGCATGAGCTTCGGCTCGCTGTCGGCCAACGCGAAGGAGGCGCTGGGCCGCGGCGCCACTCTGGCCGGCACCTCGACCACGACCGGCGACGGCGGCATGACGCCCGAGGAGCGCGGGCAGTCGAAGACGCTCGTCTACCAGTACCTTCCCTCGCGCTACGGGATGAACCCGGATGACCTGCGCAAGGCGGACGCCGTCGAGGTGGTGGTCGGCCAGGGCGCCAAGCCGGGCGGCGGAGGCATGCTGCTCGGTCAGAAGATCTCCGATCGCGTCGCCGAGATGCGCACCCTCCCCAAGGGGATCGACCAGCGCTCCGCCTGCCGCCATCCGGATTGGACGGGCCCCGACGATCTCGAGATCAAGATTCTCGAGTTGCGCGAGATCACCGACTGGGAGAAGCCGATCTACATCAAGGTCGGCGGAGCGCGCCCCTATTACGACGTGGCCCTCGCGGTCAAGGCCGGCGCCGACGTCATCGTGGTCGACGGCATGCAGGGGGGCACGGCGGCGACGCAGGAGGTCTTCATCGAGCACGTCGGCCAGCCGACACTCGCCTGTATCCGCCCGGCCGTGCAGGCGCTCCAGGATCTGGGCCAGCACCGCAAGGTGCAGCTCATCGTCTCGGGCGGGATCAGGAGCGGGGCCGATGTCGCCAAGGCGCTCGCGCTCGGCGCCGATGCGGTCTCGATCGGGACGGCGGCCCTCGTCGCCCTCGGCGACAACGATCCCGTCCTCGAGGGCGAGTACCAGAAGCTCCACACGACGGCGGGCGCCTACGACGATTGGCACGAGGGGCGCGATCCCGCCGGCATCACGACGCAGGACCCGGAGCTTGCCCGCCGCCTCGATCCCGTGCGCGCCGGGCGACGGCTCGCCAACTATCTCAAGGTGATGACGCTCGAGCTGCAGACGATCGCCCGCGCCGCCGGGCACAATCACGTGCACAATCTCGAGCCCGAGGACCTCTGCGCCCTCACCATCGAGGCGGCCGCCATGGCGCGCGTGCCGCTCGCTGGCACCAACTGGATTCCGGGCCAGGGCAACCTGTGATGTCCATCCTTCGCTTCTGGAAACAGACTAGATCAGCACCTCAACAGGCCGGGGAGAAATTACCCATGACTCAAGATTTGGCTCAGGTCGCCAAGGATCGCGGCATCCGCTATTTCATGATTTCCTACACCGATCTCTTCGGCGGCCAGCGCGCGAAGCTCGTTCCTGCTTCCGCCATCGGCGACATGCAGAAGGACGGCGCGGGGTTCGCCGGCTTCGCCACTTGGCTCGACATGACGCCGGCCCACCCGGACCTGTTCGGCATGCCGGACCCGTCGGCGCTCATTCAGCTGCCGTGGAAGAAGGAGGTCGCCTGGGTCGCGGCCGACTGCGTGATGGACGATAAGCTCGTCGAGCAGGCGCCGCGGGTCGTCCTCAAGAGGGTGCTCGCGCGCGCCGCCGACCAGGGATATCGCGTCAAGACCGGCGTCGAATGCGAGTACTTCCTCATCAACCCCGACGGCACGGCCATCTCCGACGAGAAGGATAACGCGTCGAAGCCCTGCTACGACCAGCAGGCTCTCATGCGCCGCTACGACGTGATCTCGGAAATCTGCGACTATATGCAGGAGCTCGGCTGGGGGCCCTACCAGAACGATCACGAGGACGCCAACGGCCAGTTCGAGATGAACTGGAACTTCGACGACGCCCTCGTCACCGCCGACCGCCACTCGTTCTTCAAGTTCATGGTGAAATCGATCGCCGAGAAGCACGGGTTGCGCGCGACCTTCATGCCGAAGCCTTTCGCAGGCCTCACCGGAAACGGCTGCCACGCGCACATCTCGGTCTGGGACAAGGCGGGCACGACCAACATGTTTCTCGACAGCTCCGACGAGATGGGGCTCTCGCAGCAGGGCTACTATTTCCTCGGCGGCATCATGAAGCACGCGGAAGGCCTCGCCGCCATCACCAACCCGACGGTCAACTCGTACAAGCGCATCAACGCGCCGCGCACGCTCTCGGGCGCGACCTGGTCGCCCAACACGGTGACGTGGACCGGCAACAACCGCACGCACATGGTGCGCGTGCCGGGCAAGGGGCGATTTGAGCTGAGGCTGCCGGACGGGGCCGCCAACCCTTATCTGCTTCAGGCCGGGATCATCGCCGCCGGGCTCGACGGCATCGCGAAGAAATCGCTTCCGGGCAAGCGCCTTGACATCGACATGTACCAGTTGGGGCACACGGTGACGGATGCGCCCAAGTTGCCGCTCAACCTTCTCGACGCGTTGCGCAGCTTCGAGAAGGACACGGCGTTGAGGGACACGCTCGGCGAGGAGTTCGCCAACGCCTACGTCAAGCTCAAGACGGGGGAGTGGAACTCCTACGCCTCCCACTTCACCCAGTGGGAGCGCGAGAATACGCTCGACGTCTGAGGGACGCGGCCGCGCGCAGAACAGAAAGTCGCTAGTTCTGCTCCGGTGCGCCCTCGCTGGTTCCGGGGGGCCTGGCCCCGGTCGACTTGCGAAGCTCGCGCGGCGCGGTGCCGAACCAGCCGCGCGCCGCGCGCGAAAAGGCGCTGAGCTCGGAGAAGCCGAGAAGGAAGGCAATTTCCGTCATCGGCAGCGAGGTATCGAGGAGGAAGTGGCGCGCGAGCCCCTTGCGCGTATCGTCGACGAGCTCGCGAAAGCTCGTGCCCGCGTCCTCGAGCTCGCGTTGCAGCCGGCGCGGAGGCATTCCAAGCCTGTCGGCAGCTCCACCGAGTGTGGCCTCTCCGCGCTTCAATGCATCGGCAACGTAATCCGAGACGCAATAGACGATGTCGGTCGTCCGCTCGCGGCGCGAGATGATCTCGCGGGCGTGCTGGCGCATGATGCTGTAGAGGAGGGCGTCGGCAGCGGGGAGCGGCCGGGACAGCTGGCGCGTCTCGACGCCGATGCGATTGTGCGGACGGTCGAAACGGACGTGCCGGCCGAGGACGCGCACGAACTCGTCCACCGCGCTCGGGGCGGGATGCTCGAACTCGACGTAGATCGGGATGAGCGGATCCTGCAGGACGTGGCGGATGCGCAACGCCGTGCTGGCCAGAACGAGATCGACGAATTGCGCCCGCGGTCCGTATACCTCGGGGATGTCGTAGGTGATGTGGCTCAGAACATCGCCCTCCTCGAGGCGCATCGCGTAAGCGTCGACAATAAGTGCCAGGAAGCGGACCGTGTCTTGAAACATCGTGCGCAGGTCGGGCGCGTTGAGGGTGAGATAGGCGAGCGTGCCGGTGACGTTGATCGGCAGCGACTCGGCAAATTGCAGGCCGAACGCGTCATTGCCCGAGCGCCGCGCCAGGTTCTCGAGCAGCTGGAGGCCGATCGTAAACGGGATCATGGAGTCGACGTCGAGGTGGGCGTCGGGGTCGAGGCCGACCTCCTCCACGCTCTGGCGCCAATCGATACCGCGCTCCTTGAGCAACGGCTTGAGCGCAAGTAGGCCCACGGCGGTCACCATGGGCTCCTTGGACCTGAGAAGTTCGTTATCCAGCGCCATCATTCGACCGGCTCCCTGTCGGCGCGATTTTTTCGACTCTTGCCGCCGGTAGTCAAGCCTCGTGTGCCAGGCCGCAAGTTTTTCCTCGTGCAAAGAGCGGGTTGCACCGAGTCAAGAAACCAGCGCCGGCGGTCAAGCGCCTTGCTCCCGAATAACGATAAGCATGGGCGGCCGCGAGCGACGGCATGTTTTGCGCATGCCTCGCCCGCCATCGGAGATGCGCCGGAGGGGCGACGCACCTGATGCGGCTGCGGCTCGCGCAGTGTGCGGCGAGACGGAAATTCCGCACTCGGCGTACTGGCACGGATCGGGGGGATCGGTCTCATTGAGAGGCCGTTCCGGGCCAACGGGGGCGATATATGCTGGCAGGGGACATTTTGACTACGGCTTTGGCGTTGAAAGATTCATACGGCACGAGCGACGCGATCGTCGAAGCTCAGCGCAACGCGCTGGCCTCGGAGGGGCAGGGGAATCCCGAGGATGCCGCCTGGTGGCGGCGGATCGAGGAGGCTCTCAAGCAGATGGCGCAATCGACCGCTCCCGGCTAGAACGCGGTCGTTCTTGATGGAGAAGCTTCGCGTCCGTCAAGAACGTGAACCGCTATCTAAGTCCGTGCGCGTGACGGATTTACGACGAGCTGTCCTCGAGCAGGTCGTCGCGCTTCTTCAGGAGCCCGTCGGCCTTCGACGGCAGCATCTTGAACTCCCAGCCCGAGGTGCGCGCCGTGATCTCGTCGGCGATCGCCTTGCTTGCGCCCTCTCCGGTCGCGGCCACGGTGAACCACGGCGCGTCCCCATCGCGGCGGAGCCTGATCTCGACCTTGAGACCGTCGGCGCCCTCGAGCGAGACCGTGCCGGCATTGCCTCCGGCCGCTGTCTCGGCCTTGCGCACGTCCTCGAAGGGAAGGTAGGAGGCGCTCTCCACGATATTGTCGAGGATGTTGACGAACTTGAGCTTCTTGCCCGCCGGCATGTCGACGAGCTTGTGGTCACCGTCCGCATTGCGCTCGATCACGTAGGCCGGCTGACCCTCGACGGCGACGGTGACCTTCGCAACCTTGTCGGTCGAAGTCTCGAAGGCGATGGCCTTGATCCAGTCCCTGAGTGCGGTCCCGGCGCTGATGTCGCTATCGACCAGCCACGTCTGCTCATCGCCGGGCTTGCGCACGTAGGTGCCGCCCTTGCCGGAGCCGAAGGCGTCGGGGCGCGACTTGCCGACGACGACCTCCGCCAGCACCGCTCCCTTGTCGTCGAGGAGCCGCACGAGACGCGAGGCGGCGCCCTTGGCCTTGGGGTCGCCGAGATCGAGCAGGCCGTAGCGCTCGGGGAGCCTGGTCTTCGGCTCGGCGAGGTCTGCTTCCGTAAGATCGAGGAGGAAGGCGCGCACCTTCTCGACGCTCGCGGGGAACCCGCCGCGGTTCTTGAGCGTCCACGATTTCCCGGTTCGCCCGATCGTCAGAGTGTCCGCCCCTTGCGTGATCTCGATCGCCGCGACATTGGCGGCTTCTCCGCCGAGCGCCGGGAAAAGCTTGCCGCCGTCCTGGGTTGCGAGCGACCAGGGCTTCGAGCCCGAATACGCCGCGATTGCGACGGCAAGCGACACGACGGCTGCAACGGCGAGCAAGGCGAAATGCTTGGGCGTCATCGGAAGAGGGTCCTTCGAAGCATCCTCAGGCGGGGGGTCGGCGCCGGCTCCGCCACACCGTCCAGCCGAGTCCGGCGAAGCCGATGGCGAGCGGCACGAGCGCGATATTGGCGAACTTGAGCCAGCCGTCGAGGCTGTCGATGTCGCGACGGAGCGCGAGCTTCACGTCGCGCAGCTCGCGGCGGATCGAGAGCATCTCGGTGCGGAACTTTTCGATCGCCTGGCGCTCGGCGTCGGAAAGGATGGCCGCGCTCTGCCCGTCGCCGGCGGTCTCGAGCTTCTTGAGCTCGGCCTCGACGCTCCTGAGCTTCTGCGTCAGCGTCTCCTCCTTCTCGCGGAAGGCCCGCTCCGCATCGCGGCGCAGGCTCTCGACGAGCGTGAACGTACGCTCCTTCACGCCACGGCCGCGCAGGGCGATGAGCGCGTCGCTGCCCGAGAGGTTCTCGAGCGCGCCGAGCACGAACGCGGCGTTGTGCGAGGAGGGTATGACGATCTGTTGGCCCATCATCTCGCGCTGATCGACCCAGAACTGATCGGCGAGCATGTCGGTATCGGCGACGACGATGGCGTTGATGCGCCCGGTGCCGACGTGGGAAGCGGGCGGTGCCGCAGGCTTCTCCTCTTGAGCCTTCGCTTCGGCGGCGGGCGGCGCCGTCTCGCCGGGCTTGGCCTCGGCGGCAGCGGATTTCGCGTCGGGCTTGTCCTTGTCGGAGGCCTTGGCTTCGGCTGGCGGCGGGCCGCCCGGAAAGGCGCTTTTCGCTTCGCCCGAGACGCGGGCGGCGAGCATCAGCGACTTGCCGCCGGGGGCATAGTTGCGCAGAAGCGCGGTGGGGTTGGCCGACATGCCGACGCTCTGCGTCGGGAGCTCCATGGCGTCGCTGCTCGTGGAGAGGATCGGCGTGACCGTGGTGCCGGCGCCGTCGGCTTTCGTCAGAATGCCGGGGGAGGCCAGGTTCAGGACCTCGATGCCGCTCGATAGCACGTCGCGCTGGTCGATGCTCGAGCGGTCGAGACCGAGCCAGGCCACATAGTCGGTGACCATGCCCTGGCCGCCTTGGCCGCCGAACTGGACGCGGCGCGCGTGCTGGATGTCGGCCGCGACCTTCTTCGGATCGAACTCGATGCCCCAGGCCTTGAGGAGCGTCACCAGCTCCGCGCGGCCCTCGCCGCCCTTCTGCGCCATCTCGAGTTGCGCGGCCTCGGCCATCGGGTCGATGAAGACCAGCACCTTGCCGCCTTTCAGCGCGAACTGGTCGATGGCATAGGCGGCCGCCGGCGTGAGGGCGGTGGGCTGGGCGACCATGAGGACGCCGATGCGCGCCGGGATCTCCTTCACGCCTTCATCGAGGGTCTCGACGTCGAAGAACTCGCGGATCTGATCCATGATCAGCCACGGCGGCGTCGGCTGCTCGCGCATCGGCGACTTGCCGCCGTCGAGGGGAAGGCCGGTGATGAGCCCGACGACGCGCTTCTTCGGATTGGCGAGCGCGTTGACGAGCTTGGTCACGTCGTATTCGAGGAACGACTCGCGGTTGGGCGCGAAGAAGCTGATCGTCTCGCGATTGTCGGTGGCGTTGGTGGCGGTGAGGCCGAAATAGCCGAGCTCGCCTTCGGCGTTTAGCCGCACACCCCGCAGGCCTTCGGCAACCGCCCGGTCCTCGGCGTCCGAAAACGGCTCGGGGTCGAGAATGGTCAGCTCGAGCTTGCCGCCCGAGATGTCGCGGTATTGCTCGAGCAGCGTGCGCACGCGATCGAAATAGTGGGCGTAGGTCGGGGCCGCCTCGCCGAGCTTGGACGAGAAATAGAGGCGGATCTTGATCGGCTCGCCGATGCCGTGAAGGATCGTGCGCGTGCCGTCCGAGATGGTGAACAGGCGATCCTGCGTGAGGTCGGCGCGCCAGCTCCTGAGCGACACGGCGGACGCGAGGTTCACCGACAACAGGATCACGGCGGCGAGCGCGAGGCCGCCCCACGCGAGCGTCCGGTGGCTCAGGCCCGAGACGCGGGCGACGATGGCGGCCCAGGCCTTGGAGACGGCGGAGCGGGTGGTTTCGAGGATGCTGGACATCGCTTTCTCTCAGGCGGCCTTCTTCTGCTCGACGGCAATGGCGTTGGCGAACAGGGCGAAGGCAATGATCGACACGAAGAAGACGACGGAGGGCAGATCGACGACGCCGCGCGTGATGCGCTCGTAGTGCGTGAGGAAGCTCATCGACGAGATGGCCTCGGCGACGAAGCCCGGCGTCCAGGCGCGCAGCGTGTTCTGCACGAGCTCGAGACCGCTCATCACGAACAGGAAGCAGACGGTCGCCGCGACGATGAAGGCGATCACCTGGTTCTTGGTGAGCGCGGAGACGAACGAGCCGATGGCGAGAAAGGCGCCCGCCATCAGGAAGCTGCCGAGATAGCTCGCGACGATGACGCCGTTGTCGGGGTCGCCGAGCATGTTGACGGTGATCCACATGGGAAACGTCAGGAGGAGAGCGAGGCCGACGAAGGCCCAGGCGGCAGCGAATTTGCCGACGATGGCCTCGGCCGGCGAGATCGGCAGCGTCATCAGGAGCTCGATCGTTCCCGTCTTGCGTTCCTCCGCCCAGAGCCGCATGGCGACGGCTGGTACGAGCAGAAGATAGAGCCAGGGATGATAGGCGAAGAACGAGTTGAGGTCGGCTTGCCCGCGGTCGAAGAAGCCGCCGATATAGAACGCGAAGGCGCCTGTTGCCGCGACGAAGATGGTGAGAAACACGGCAGCTAGCGGCGTCGCGAAGTAGGCGGCGAACTCGCGCCGGGCGATGATCGCGGCCATCTTGAGGCTATCGAGCATGGTCGGTGGCTCCCGTCGACGTCGTGATCTCGCGGAAGACGTCGTCGAGCTTCCCGCGCTCGACGAAGAGCTCGTCGACTGGGATTGATTTCTCGCGCAGGAGCGCAGCGACCTCGGCGGCAATGGCGCGCCCGTTCTTCGGAATGGCGCGCAGGTGCACGGCGCCGTTCGCGCGCCCGACGGTCTCGATGTGGGCGATCTCGCCGTGGCTCGAGAGCGCGCGCAAGACTGTGTCGGCGCGGGCCGCCGCGACGCGGATCGCGACCGCCCCGTGGTAGGGAACGCGGCGCATCAGGTCCTCGGCAGTTCCGTCGGCGACGATACGCCCCTTGTTGATGATGACGGCGCGCGAGCACACGGCCTCGACCTCATCGAGGATGTGCGTCGAGACGATGATCGCCTTGTCGGGGGCCATCTCGCGAATGAGCTCGCGGACGTGGTGCTTCTGGTTGGGATCGAGGCCGTCGGTTGGCTCGTCCATGATGAGCACGGGCGGATCGTGCAGGATCGCCTGCGCGAGGCCGACACGGCGCTTGAAGCCTTTGGAGAGGGTCTCGATGCGCTGGTCGAGGACGGGGTCGAGCCCGGCGCGGTCGGCTGCGGCCGCGACGCGCGCCGTGATCGCCTGACCGCTGAAGCCGCGCACCTCAGCGATGAAGCCGAGGAAGGAGCGTGGCGTCATCTCGCCGTAGGCGGGCGCGCCTTCGGGAAGGTAGCCGAGCTTCGACTTCGCGGCCTTCGGGCTCTCGGCGATGTCGAGACCGCAGATCCGGGCCGTGCCGGCGTCTGGCTCGAGGAAGCCCGTGATCATTTTCATGGTCGTCGACTTGCCGGCGCCGTTCGGGCCGAGGAAGCCCAAGACCTCCCCCTTCTGCACCGACAGCGAGATGCCGTCGGCGGCGACGATCGCGCCGAAGCGCTTGTGCAATCCCTTTGCCTCGATGAGCACCGACATCGCGCCACCTCCCTGCGCCCGCTCGCTGGCGCCGCGTACGATCATCGTTGACGTGATCCAGCCCCTGGAGCCAGCTCCGAGAAGCGATGTCCGCTGCGTCATCGGGCCATAGGCACAAGCCTTGCCGGTGCTCGCGGCATCGTCGGCGCCCTCGCGGCCGGGCGCCGTCGGTGCGCGAAATTACTTCGAAGCCCACCAGATTCAAGAGGGAACGCGCAACCTAAACGAGTTGTAAGAAAGGGCCATTCCGCTGCTCGCCGAGACATGTTCTGCCAGGAAGAGTTCCTGTCTTCATGAGGATTTGTCGGCAATCGAAATCACCCCAATGAGGCCGGCCGATACCCCCGAGCCCTTGACGGGGCGCGCAAAGTTTCCCAGGGATAGAGGAGAGGAGCAACGCACGTGCGCCACGCTCGCCGGATACTCGCCGCCCTCGTCATGTGGGCCGTCGCCATTGCGCCGGCCGCGGGAGCGATGGCGGCCGCCGCCAAGATGGGCTCCGCTCCCGCCATGGCCGACTGCCACAAGGGTGCCTCCGGCAACAGCGCTGCGCCGGCCAAGGTCCCGAGCCATTGCCCCGATTGCGACAAGTCGGGCACATGCGGCGAGGCTTGCCTCGCCAAGTGCTCCGCCACCACGCCGGCCGTGGTTGGCTCCGTGGCCCCGGCCGCGATGCTTGAGGTCGAGCCGTTCGCGGACATCGGCGCTGACCGGCCGCCGTCCCGAAGTCTCGCCCCGCCGGCTCCTCCTCCCAGGGCCTGACCTTCTCGATCCCGCCTGCCGAAGTGCGCTGACGCGCGCTGCGGCTCGTCGCGCGGCGCTCTGCGCCGCGTCCGCGACTGCAATCCGAGAAGGACCACTCCTCATGACATCGAAGCTCAGCCTCGCGGCCGCCGCTCTCGCGGCGCTCGCGATCGCGGCCGCAGGCTACCGTCTCGGCGCCGGGACGTGGCCTATGCAGGCGCCGAAGGCTGCCGACACGACCGCCAGCTCCTCCACGGTCGCCGCTGCTCCCGCCCAGACTGGCGAACCCAAAGTCCTCTACTACCGCAACCCCATGGGGCTTCCCGAAACCTCGCCGGTGCCGAAGAAAGACTCGATGGGGATGGACTACATCCCCGTCTACGAGGACGAGGAGAGTGCCACGACCGTCAAGGTCGGCCTCGACAAGGTGCAGCGGGCGGGCGTGCGGACCGCGGCCGTCGAGACGCGGAGGCTTGCGCGGATCATCGCTGCGCCCGGCGTCGCCAAGCCGGACGAGCGCACTCTGCGCGACGTCACGGTGCGCGCCGACGGCTACGTCGAGAAGCTCTACGTCAATACGACGGGCCAGCACGTGAGGAGAGGCGAGCCCCTGTTCGGCTTCTACAGCCCCGCGATCATCAGCGCGCAAATCGACTACAAAAATCAGATCAGCACCGCGGGCGCGCGCTCGCGCCAGGACGCCGAGAGCTACGCAAGGGTCGTCGCTGAGCAGCTCAGCAGACTGGGCGTTCCCGAGCAGGAGGTCGAGCGGCTCAAGGCGACGGGCGAAACCTCGCGCATCTTCGACATGCCGTCGCCGGCCGACGGCGTGGTCATGGAAAAGAATGTGATCGAGGGTCAGATGGTGAAGGCGGGCGATACCCTCTATCGCCTGACGGACCTCAGCCACATCTGGATCATCACCGACGTCGCCGAGCAGGACATAGGGCTCGTCAAGATCGGCGCGCCTGCCAAGGTTAGGTTTCGAGCCTTTCCCGATGAGACGTTCGAGGGGCGGGTCACGTTCGTGCTGCACGAGCTCAGCATGAGCACGCGCACCGCGAGAGTGCGCGTCGAGGTCGCCAATCCCGATCATCGCATCAAGCACGAGATGTTCGCGGATGTGGAGATCGATACGACGGCCGGCGATGCACCTCGCCTTTCGGTGCCCGCATCCGCGGTCATAGACAGCGGCAGCCGGCGCATTGTGCTGCTCGAGCGGGGCGAGGGCCACTTCGCCCCGAGGGAGGTGCAACTCGGCCTCAGAACCCGCGACTACGTGGAGATCAAGAGCGGCCTCGAGGCCGGCGAGAAGGTCGTCGTGAGCGCCAATTTCCTCATCGATGCCGAGAGCAATCTCAAGGCGGCGCTCGAGCGCTTCGCACCCGGCGGCGACCGGCCGCAGGAGGGTGCTGCCGCCCTGGGCCCCGGCGCGGGACGGTCACCGGAGAGTACGCCATGAGCGCCGCGCGGGCCCCGTTATTAACCTTCAGAAACATGACTGACGAGCCCGGCGGGCGCGCGAGTCCGCCCGTGGCTCCCTTCTTGCGTGGCCAGGGCCCAAAGCCCCAGCCCCGCCCCACAAGGATCGATCAGTCATGATGCCGAAAGTCTTCGCAGCCCTGGTAATTCTGGCCCTCGGGGGGGTCGGGGTTCATGCCATTGTCGGTGGAGATGCGATGGGATTCGCCTCAAAAGCAGACACGGCCGTTTCACCCGAGGGCGGCAAGATCGCCGCCATTAATCCAGAAACCGACCCGCATGCGGCCCCTGCAACCGGCTCCGAGAAGAAGGAGCGCAAGATTCTCTTTTACCGCAATCCCATGGGCCGTCCCGACACGTCGCCGGTGCCGAAGAAGGACGAGATGGGGATGGACTACATTCCCGTTTACGCCGACGAGGCCGCGAGCCAGGGTTCGGCGGTCAAGGTGAGCCTCGACCGGGTCCAGAAGTCGGGCGTGCGCACCGAGCCTGCCGTGCGCCGATCCTTCAGCCGCGCCATCAAGGCTCCCGGCATCGCCAAGCCCGACGAGCGCACGCTGCGCACCGTCTCGCTGCGCGCCGACGGCTTCGTCGAGAAGCTCTATGCCAACGCCACCGGTCAGGCCGTCAACGCCGGCGACGCACTGTTTCGCCTCTACAGCCCGGCCATCGTCAACGCGCAGATCGACTACAGGAACCAGGTCGCGACGGCAGGCGCGCGCCCGCGCGAGGTCGCCGACACCTACGCGCGTGTGGTCGGCGAGCAGTTCCGCAGGCTCGGCGTCCCCGAGCAGGAGATCGCGCGGCTGCGCGAGACAGGCGCGATTTCCGATGCGTTCGACGTGCCGTCTCCCGTCACCGGCGTGATCCTCGAGAAGCACGTGATCGAAGGGCAGATGGCGCGGACCGGCGAGGAGCTCTATCGCATCGCCGACACGAGCAAGGTCTGGATCATCGCCGACGTGGCGGAGCAGGACATCGCGCATGCTGCCATCGGCGCCAAGGCGAAGGTGACGTTCCGCGCCCTTCCCGGCGAGAGCTTCGACGGCAAGGTCAGCTTCGTGCTGCCGTCGATCGATGCCGCGACGCGCACCGCCAAGGTCCGCATCGAGCTCGACAATCCGGAGAACCGCATCAAGTACGAGATGTATGCCTCGGTCGAGATCTCGGCGCGTGGCGACGAGCCGCGTATCGTCATCCCCTCCTCGGCCGTCATCGACAGCGGCGAGCGCCAAGTGGTCCTCGTCGAGCGCGGCGAGGGACTGTTCGAGCCGCGCGCGGTCAAGCTCGGGGTGCGCAGCAAGGACTTGGTCGAGATCGCGGACGGTCTCGCCGAAGGCGAGAAGGTCGTCGTCTCGGCGAACTTCCTCATCGATGCCGAAGCCAATCTGCAGGCGGCGTTGAAGCCGTTCACGAAGGAGGCCTCCCAGTGATCGCGCGTCTCATTCGCTGGTCGGCGGGCAATCTCGTCCTCATCCTGATCGGCGCCGCGCTGGCGACGGGGCTCGGCCTCTATGCCGTGCGCCAGGTGCCGCTCGACGCCATCCCCGACCTCTCCGATACCCAGGTCATCATCTACACCGACTACCCAGGCCAGGCCCCCCAGGTGGTCGAGGACCAGATCACCTATCCCCTGTCGACGGCCATGCTGTCGGTCCCGCGCTCGCACGTCGTGCGCGGCTTCTCCTACTTCGGCGTGTCGTTCGTCTACGTGATCTTCGACGAGGGCACCGACATCTATTGGGCGCGCTCGCGCGTCCTCGAGTATCTTTCGGCTGCCGCCGGCAGGCTGCCGCGCGGCGTGACGCCGACGCTCGGCCCCGACGCGACCGGCGTCGGCTGGGTCTACCAGTACGTCGTCACCGCGGCACAACGTACGCTCGCCGAGCTGCGCTCGACCCAGGACTGGCAGGTGCGGCTCGCGGCGGCAAAGGCCGAGGGCGTGGCCGAGGTGGCGAGCGTCGGCGGCTTCGTGCGCCAGTACTCCGTCGTCGTCGACCCGCGGCGCTTGAAGGCGCTCGACATCCCGCTGTCCAGGATCAAGGACGCGATCCGCGCCTCCAACATGGATGTCGGCGGGCGCGTCGTCGAACTTGCCGAGGCCGAGTTCATGGTGCGCGGGCGCGGCTATCTCAAGGGCATCGAGGATCTCGAGCAGATCGTCGTCAAGGCCGAGGGCGGGACGCCCGTGCGCCTCGCCGACGTCGCCCGCGTCGAGCTTGCGCCCGACGAGCGGCGCGGCATGACCGAGCTCAACGGCGAGGGCGAGGTCGTGTCCGGCATCGCCGTGCAGCGCTACGGCCAGAACGCGCTCTCCGTCATCGCCAACGTCAAGGAGAAGCTCGAGGCGATCAAAGGCAGCCTGCCCGAGGGCACCGAGATCGTCCCCGTCTACGATCGCTCGAGCCTCATCTACCGCGCGATCGAGACCTTGAAGCGCACGCTCATCGAGGAAAGTCTGATCGTCGCCCTCGTGTGCGTCGTGTTCCTGCTGCATGTGCGCAGCGCCTTCGTCGCCATCATCACGCTCCCGCTCGGCGTGCTCATCGCCTATGGGCTGATGCATGCGCTGGGCTTGTCGTCGAACATCATGAGCCTCGGCGGCATCGCCATCGCCATCGGCGCCATGGTCGACGCCGCGATCGTCATGATCGAGAACGCGCACAAGCATCTCGAGCGGGCCCCGCCGGAGAAGCCGCGCTCCGAGGTCCTGATCGAGGCCGCGGTCGAGGTCGGGCCCGCGCTCTTCTTCTCGCTCCTCATCATCACCGTGTCGTTCCTGCCGATCTTCGCGCTCGAGGCGCAGGAGGGGCGCCTGTTCAAGCCGCTCGCCTTCACCAAGACGTTCGTCATGGCGGCAAGCGCGCTGCTTTCCGTGACGCTCGTTCCCGCCCTCATGATGCTGTTCGTGCGCGGGCGCATCATCCCGGAGAACCGCAACCCCGTGAACCGGTTCCTGATGTGGATCTATCGCCCCGTCATCGCCGCCGTGCTCAAGGCCAAGGGGCTGACGCTGGCGCTGGCGCTCGGCGTGCTCATCGCGAGCGTCTGGCCGGCGGCTCGGCTCGGCTCGGAGTTCATGCCGAACCTCAACGAGGGCACGCTGCTCTACATGCCGACGACACTGCCGGGGCTTTCCATCTCCAAGGCGTCCGAGCTCGTGCAGACACAGAACAAGATCATCAAGTCGTTCCCGGAGGTCGAGTTGGTGCTCGGCAAGGCGGGGCGCGCCGAGACCGCGACCGATCCGGCGCCGCTCGAGATGTTCGAAACCGTGATCAACTTGAAGCCCAAGTCCGAGTGGCGTCCGGGCCTCACGCTCGAGGCGCTCATCGACGAGATGGACCGCGCGCTGCAGTTCCCGGGTATCTCCAACGCCTGGACCATGCCGATCAAAGCGCGCATCGACATGCTCGCGACGGGCATACGCACGCCCGTCGGCGTCAAGGTCATGGGGCCGGACCTCAAGGTCATCGAGGGCATCGCGCGCGAGATCGAGGCGGCGCTAAGGACGGTGCCCGGGACCTCGAGCGCCTACGCCGAGCGCATCATCGCCGGCAACTATCTCGAGATCGAGCCCGACCGCGCGGCGCTCGCCCGCTACGGCCTCTCGATCGAGGACGTGCAGAACGTGGTGGCGTCCGGCATCGGCGCCGAAACAGTGACGACCACCATCGAGGGCCGCGAGCGCTATGGCGTCTCCGTGCGCTATCCACGCGACGTGCGCTCCGACCCCGACGCGATCGCGCACGAGGTCCTGGTGCCGCTCGCGAACGGCGCCTCGATCCCGCTGGGCGAGGTCGCGAGCGTGAAGCTGGTCCAGGGCCCGGCCTCGATCCGCACCGAGAACGCGCAGCCCGCGGCCTACATCTACGTCGACGCGCGCGAGCGCGACCTCGTCGGCTACGTTGCCGACGCCAAGCGCGCGGTGGCGGACGACGGTCAAGTTCCCGCCGGG
Organism: uncultured Alphaproteobacteria bacterium; assembly: GCA_963699485.1. Classification (GTDB taxonomy): domain Bacteria; phylum Pseudomonadota; class Alphaproteobacteria; order Rhizobiales; family Hyphomicrobiaceae; genus Hyphomicrobium_C. The sequence goes on from CAVOUC010000030.1 coordinate 30,802, forward strand.
ATACACCGCCGTGTGGAGCGGGCAGTTCGAGTACTACGAGCGCGCGAAGGCGCGGCTCATGGTCGTCGTGCCGCTGACGCTCGCCATCATCTTCCTGCTGCTCTACCTGAACTTCCGGCGCGTCACCGAGAGCCTCATCGTGATGGCCTCGCTTCCGTTCGCGCTCGTCGGCGGCCTGTGGCTGATGTGGTGGCTCGGATTCAACCTGTCGGTCGCGGTCGCCGTCGGCTTCATCGCGCTTGCCGGCGTCGCCGCCGAGACCGGCGTCGTGATGCTGATCTACCTCGAGCACGCACTCGAGGCCCGCAAGGCCGAGGCGCAGCGCGCGGGACGAGCGCTTTCGATCGGCGACATCCACGCCGCCGTCATGGCCGGCGCCGTCGAGCGCGTCCGCCCCAAGATGATGACTGTCACGGCCATCATCGCCGGGCTCCTGCCCATCCTTTGGAGCACGGGGACGGGGTCGGAGGTCATGCAGCGCATCGCGGTGCCGATGATCGGCGGCATGGTCTCGTCCACGGTGCTGACGCTTGTGGTCATTCCGGCCGTTTATGCGCTCGTCAAGGGCTACGCGCTGGGTGCACGCCGAGAGGCGGTGGGCGGGGAAGAACCGCAGGTCGCCGAGGTGCTCCGCTGACCGCTTTGCCGGCCGGATGCGGGCGCTGGAGGGGCCGGGGGTCGCTCACGTAGGGCTTTAGTCTGGCCGTGCATGCACTGTGGCGACGCGCAAATCGGTCATAGGAAGGCCCCAAATTTATCTGCTATATTTATGTGCAGCCGACCCTCTTGAAGGACGGCCGGGGGAAATCATGCGTAGTTGTGCCTTGATCGGTGGCTTGGCCTTCATTGCTTTGCCGACTGCGGCGATGGCGGGCGAGGTGTGCATTCCGTGCACGGGTCCCGCTGCAACCTATCGGTGTGCCCTCGAGGAGGGCGGCAAGCTCGACAAGGTCGCGGGCGGCGACAAGGCGCTGGCGCAAATTTGCATCAAGATCCTGACCAAGACCGGCCCTCACGAAAAATGCGATACGGACGGTGCTGACGAGAAAGCCTGCGCCGGTGCGACGCGCAAGGTGGTCACGCTCACGGACTTTCAGCAGGCCCTCGCCGGCGGGCAGGGCTATGCCCCCGACACGAAGGTCGAGGGCGTCATCCCCGGCGCGACGCGCGTCGCGACCGAGAGCCTAGAGAACGCCGGCTCGGCCATTAGCACGTCGGCGCGCAAGTCCTGGGATTGTGTCGCCTCCCTGTTCAAGGATTGCTGAGCCGCCGCCGCGTCGATGTCGGCCGCGCCGGCAATTGCCTCCAAGACGTGCAGACCGACAAGCTCGCCGAGCCCGCGCCCGGCCTTGCATCCCTCGCGGCGAGCGACCACGTTGCAACCAATGCCCCACCACCGGAATTCTAAGCCCACAGTCGCACAGGCACGAGGCGAGAGATGATCACGCTCACTCTGAACGGCAACGAGGTGCGCTACGATGGCGATCCCTCGATGCCGCTGCTCTGGTTCTTGAGAGACGTCCAGGGTCTTACCGGGACGAAATTCGGCTGCGGCGTCGCGCAGTGTGGGGCGTGCACCGTGCACGTCGACAGCGAACCAAGGCGCTCGTGCGTGACGCCGGTCGGCACGCTGGACGGCGCCGAGGTGACGACCATCGAGGGCGCAAACGGGAAGGTCGCCGAGGCGGTAAGGGCCGCGTGGATCTCAATCGACGTGCCCCAGTGCGGCTATTGCCAGTCGGGCCAGATCATGTCGGCGGTGGGGCTCCTGTCGCAGGTCACGAAGCCGACCGATCAGGACATCGACCAGGCCATGACGGGCAACATCTGCCGCTGCTGCACCTATCATCGCATTCGCGCGGCCATCCACGACGCGGCCCGCCGGCTGGAGGGCTGAGCCATGAACATGCTTCCCGCAGCGAGCCGGCGTCAGTTTCTGAAAGGTTCGGCGGCCGCCGGCCTCGTCATCGCCTTCCATGTGCCGCTCGCCAAGAGGGCGACGGCGGCAGCCGATGCCGAGTTTGTTCCGAACGCGTTTCTGAGGATCGCACCCGACAGCACGGTGACCGTCATCAGCAAGCACATCGAGTTCGGCCAGGGTCCCCACACCGGAATTGCGACCATTCTCGCCGACGAGCTCGATGCCGACTGGAGCCAGATCCGCGTCGAGCACGCGCCGGCCGATGCCGAGCGCTACGCCAATCTGGCATTCGGCAAGATGCAGGGCACGGGCGGCTCGACCGCCATGGCGAACTCCTGGGAGCAGCTGCGCGAGGCGGGCTCGGAAGCTCGCGCGCGCCTCATCGCCGCCGCTGCCGAGAAGTGGGGCGTGAACAGCGATGGCATCACCATCGAGAACGGCATCGTCAAGGATCGCTCCGGGAAGTCGGCAACGTTCGGCGAGCTCGCCGGCGCGGCGCAAAAGGTCGTGCTCGCCGCCAAGCCGAAACCGAAGAGCCCCGCCGAGTGGCGCCTGATCGGCAAGAATGTACCGAAGGTCGATACAGCGTCGAAGACCAACGGGACGGCGATGTTCACGCTCGACGTCAAGCTCGACGATCTCGCGACCTGTCTCATTGCCCGCCCGTCCCGCTTCGGGGCCAGGCCGAAGGACTTCGATCCCGCGCCTGCCCTCGCCATCCCCGGCGTCAAGGAGGTCTTCGCCGTGCCTCAGGGCGTGGCGGTGGTCGCAGACGGGTTCTGGGCCGCAAAGCAGGGCCGCGACGCCCTCAAGGTCACCTGGGACGAGGCCGGCACCGAGGCGCGCAGCAGCGGCGATCTGATTGCCGCCTACACCGAGCTTTCGAAGTCGCCCGGGGCCGTCGCCCGCAACGACGGCGACGCGGCCTCGGCGCTTGGCGCCGCCGCGAAGGTCATCGAGGCGACCTACGTGTTCCCCTATCTCGCCCACGCGCCCATGGAGCCCAACGACTGCGTGATCCGCCGCACCGGCGACGGCGGGGTCGAGCTCCAGTTCGGATCGCAGATTCAGACGATTGACCAGGCGGTTGCGGCGCAAGTTCTCGGCCTCAAGCCAGAGCAAGTTGAGATCAAGACGCTGCTCGCCGGCGGCAGCTTCGGCCGGCGCGCGACGCCTGCCGGCGACATGGCGGCAGAAGCGGCGGAGGTGCTCAAGGCCGCGACCAAGCACAAGGGGCCGATCAAGGTCGTGTGGACGCGCGAGGACGACATCAAGGGCGGGCGCTACCGGCCGGTTCTCGTCCACCGCGTAAGAGGCGGATTGGACAAGGACGGCAACATCGTCGCCTGGGACCAAGTGATCGTCGGGCAATCGTTCATGAAGGGAAGCCCGTTCGAGAGTGCGATGCTGAAAGACGGCGTCGACGCGACGATGGTCGAAGGGGCGAGCACGCTGCCCTATCAGGTGCCGAACCTGCATGTTTCCGCCCACATCGCCGAGGCCGGCGTCCCCACGCTGTGGTGGCGCTCGGTTGGCTCGACGCATACGGCGTACGCGACCGAGACCTTCCTCGACGAACTCGCGGAGGCGGCCGGCACGGACCCGCTCTCTATACGCCAGCGGCTTCTCGCCAAGCATCCGCGCCATCTTGGAGTCCTGAACCTCGCGGCGGAGAAGGCCGGATGGGGCAAGCCGCTCGAGAAGGGCCGCGCGCGGGGCCTCGCAGTGCACGAGAGCTTCAAGTCCTATGTCGCCCACGTGGTCGAGGTGTCGGTCGGCGAGGAGGGGTTGCCCAAGGTCGAGCGGGTCGTGTGCGCGGTCGATTGCGGGATCGCCATCAACCCCGAGGTTGTCAAGGCGCAGATGGAGGGCGGCATGGGCTACGGCCTCTCGGCCGTGCTGTTCGGCGCCATCGATCTCGAGGAGGGGCGCGTCGCTCAGTCGAACTTCGACGGCTATCGCGTGCTGAGGATCAACGAGATGCCGCCGATCGAGGTTCACATCATGCCGTCCGACGCCAACCCGACCGGCGTCGGCGAGCCGGGCGTGCCGACCATCGGGCCCGCCGTCGCCAACGCGTGGGCCAAGCTCACGGGCAAGCGCGTCTATGAGCTGCCGTTCTCGCGCTCGGTTGCCAAGGCCACGGGGGTGCGGTCATGAGATTGGTCTCCCTCAGTCTCGCCGCGGGCGTTGCGGCCGCTGCCGTCGGATGGGGCATGACCGCGGCCTACCCCGAGCCGTCGTCGGAGCTCAAGCCGGCGAGCGCGTTCCAATCGATCGCCGATGCCAAGGAGCGGTCCGTGGCCCTCTTCACCGAGGCCGGCAAGGTGATCCAGCATCCGCGCTGCCTCAACTGCCACCCTGCCGGCAATCGACCGAGCCAGGGGGACGACATGCATCCCCACGAGCCGCCCGTGGTTCGCGGCGAGGACAATCTGGGCGCGATCGGCATGCGTTGCACGACGTGCCACGGCCAGGCGAATTTCGATCCGGGCAGGCTTCCTGGCCATCCACTCTGGCACGTCGCGCCGATCGAGATGGCGTGGGTCGGGAAATCGCTCGGCGAGATCTGCGAGCAGATCAAGGATCCGAAGCGCAACGGCGGCAAGTCCATGGACGAGATCGTCCATCACATGACGGAGGACTCCCTTGTCGGCTGGGGCTGGCATCCCGGTGCAGGCCGCTCACCGGCTCCGGGGACGCAGAAGGAGTTTGGCGCGCTGATTGCGGCCTGGGTCGAGAGCGGCGCTGCGTGCCCGCCGTCCTGAGGCGGCCGTCCAGAGCGAGGGCTGACTGACATGGCTGAGATCGGCGCCGTGCTGCTCGCGGCCGGGGCCTCGCAAAGGTTCGGCTCGCCGGGGAAGCTTCTCGCGGACATCGGCGGGGAAACGCTCATCCGGCGGGTGGCGCGTGCGCTGGTCGCAAGTGGGTTGCGGGACATCGTCGCCGTCACGGGCGGTCAGCAGGAGGCCTGCCAACGAGCGCTTGCGGATCTTCCGGTCCGGATCGTCTTCAATGCCCGATGGCCGAGCGGTATGGGCTCGTCGGTCGCGGCCGGAGTAGCGGAGCTTGGAGAGGGGCTCGATGGGGCCTTTGTCGTGCCGGCTGACATGCCGTTTCTCTCGCCGGAGGTACTGCGCGGCATGAGGGCGGCGTTCGAGCGCGCGGGGCAGGAGAAGATCGTCTACGCGGCGACGGCCGCCGGCGAGCAGCGCAACCCAGTGCTGTGGCCGCGGCGTCATTTCCCGGCTCTCGCGGCGCTTGCCGGGCCTCTTGGCGCGAAGCGACTGCTCGAGGCAAATGCCGGTGACGCGATCGCCGTCCCGGTCGACGATTGGACGCTTTCCGACATCGACACGCCGGCCGACCTCGAGGCCGCGCGCGCCCGCCTCGCCCGCAGCAATTGCGCCGAGTGACGTTCAGCTCTCTTCGTCGCCGTTGGGGCCAAGGCCCTTGCGAATAGTCTCCTCCGTCAGTGCAGGGGAGCAGAGCTCGATGAAGCGGTAGGCGAAACGCCGCAGAAATCGTCCGCGCCGCACGGCGATGCGCGAGGTGCTCTGCGGAAAGAGCTTGGCGCTGTCGAGCAGGCGCAGTCCCTTGTCGCGCTCGGGATCAAACGCCATCGAGGCGATGATGCCGACGCCGAGCCCCAGCTCGACATAGGACTTGATCACGTCGGCATCGAGCGCCGCCATGACGATGTCGGGCGCAAGCCCGGCTTTGGCGAACGTCGCGTCGATGTTGGGGCGGCCGGTGAAGCCCTCGTGGTAGGTGATGATCGGATACTCGGCGACGGCCTCGAGCGTGAGCGGCTTCGTGCCTTCGAGCGGATGGCCGGCCGGTACGACGACGCCGTGACGCCACGAATAGTAGGGGAAGGCCGCGATCTCCGGATTGTCGGCGAGCGCCTCGGTGGCAATGCCGATGTCGGCCTGGCCGTCGAGCACCATGGCCGCGATCTCCTTCGGGCTCGCCTGGTGCAGCACCAGATGGACGCTCGGGAACTCGTCGCGGAATTTTGCGATCGGCCCCGGCAGCGCGTAGCGGGCCTGGGTGTGGGTGGTGGCGATGTTGATCTCGCCGCGGTCGGTCCCGGCGAACTGATCGGCGAGGCGCTTGATGTTGGCGGCATCGAGCAGCATGCGCTCGACGATCTGCGCAAGCTCCTTGCCGGGCCCGGTGAGGCCGAGGAGGCGCTTGCCGCGGCGCACGAAGAGCTCGACGCCGAGCTCGTCCTCGAGATCCTTGATGTGCTTCGAGACGCCGGACTGAGAGGTGTGGAGGGCGTTGGCGACCTCGGTCAGGTTGAAGTTGCGCCGGATCGTCTCGCGAATGATGCGGAGCTGCTGGAAGTTCATAGGCCCTAGCTCCCGCTTTTCCTCTCGAAGAGGCGCAGGCGCGAGGAGAGGACGCGGACCGGCTGTCCCGCCGTAAGGTCGAGCTCGGCAAGCTCGGACTGCGGAATCTCCACTTCGAAGTACTGGGGCGCGCGGGCTTCCCGCGAGCCGGCGCCGATGAGCTCGACCCGCGCCAGCGATCCTGCCGTCAGGACGCGGTTGACCTTTGCCGCGATCCCGCGCGTCCCTTCGCCATAGGGCACCATCTTGATCTCGTGCGGGCGCGCGAAGGCGATCACCTCGCGCCCTTCCTTGAGACCCGTCGCGCCATGGGGCAGAAGGTCGTCGCCGACGCGCACGTGCGCCCCTTCGATGTGGCCCTGGAACTCGTTGACCGTGCCGATGAAGCCGTAGGCAAAGGCGCTGGCCGGCTCGTCGTAGATCTCGCGCGGGGAGCCCGTTTGCTCCACCCGGCCGCGGTTCATGAGCACGATGCGGTCGGCAACCTCGAGCGCCTCCTCCTGGTCGTGGGTGACGAAAATGGAGGTGATGTGCAGCTCGTCGTGAAGGCGGCGCAGCCAGCGGCGCAGCTCCTTCCTCACCTTCGCGTCGAGCGCGCCGAACGGCTCGTCGAGCAGGAGCACTTGCGGCTCGACGGCGAGCGCGCGCGCGAGCGCGATCCGCTGGCGCTGTCCTCCCGACAGTTGCCCCGGATAGCGATTTGCGAGCCAGTCGAGCTGCACGAGCTCGAGGAGGGCGTGAACCTTGGCGCGGATCTCTCCTTCGCTCGGACGCTCGGCGCGCGGCTTGACGCGGAGCCCGAACGCCACGTTCTCGAACACGCTCATGTGGCGGAAGAGCGCGTAGTGCTGGAAGACGAAGCCGACCTGGCGCTCGCGCACGTGCTTGGCCGACGCATCCTCCCCCGCGAGCAGCACCGTTCCGTAGTCGGCCTGCTCGAGGCCGGCGATGATGCGCAACAGCGTCGTCTTCCCGCACCCCGACGGACCCAGGAGCGCAATGAGCTCACCCTTCGGCAGGTCGAGCGACACGCCGTCGAGCGCCTTGAAGCTGCCGAACGACTTGTGAATGTTGCGGACCTCGATGCTCATTGGGCCGGCTCCTCCCGCTCCGTGCGCGATGCGATCCACTCGATGTAGGTCTTGAGCGCGAGCGTCACGAGTGCGAGCAGCGCCAGAAGCGAGGCCACCGCAAAGGCGGCGGCAAACTGATACTCATTGTAGAGGATCTCGACGTGCAGCGGCATGGTGTTGGTCTCGCCGCGGATATGCCCCGAGACGACGGACACGGCGCCGAACTCGCCCATGGCGCGGGCATTGCAGAGGATCACGCCGTAGAGAAGGCCCCATTTGATGTTCGGCAGCGTGACGCGCCAGAAGGTCTGCGAGCCCCCCGGCGCCGAGCGTGATCGCGGCCTCCTCCTCCTCGCGCCCCTGCGCCTGCATGAGCGGGATCAGTTCGCGCGCGACGAAGGGAAAGGTGACGAAAATGGTCGCCAGCACGATGCCGGGCACGGCGAAGATGATCTTGATGTCGTGGGCGGAGAGCCACGGGCCGAACCAGCCCTGGGCGCCGAATACGAGCACGTAGATCAGGCCGGCGATGACGGGCGATACCGAGAACGGCAAGTCGATGAACGTGATCAGGAGCTGCTTGCCGGGAAAGTCGAACTTGGCGATGGCCCAGGCGGCCGCCATCCCGAACACGAGATTGGCGGGGACGGCGATGGCGGCGGCGAGCAGTGTCAAGCGAATGGCGGATAGGGCGTCGGGCTCGACGAGGGCGGCGAAGTAGACGGCCCAGCCCTTGCGCAGCGCCTCGGCGAAGACGGCGATCAGAGGCATGAGCAGGAAGAGGCCGAAGTAAGCGAGCCCGATCCCGAGCACGAGGCGCTTCACCCATTTTGCATCGCGCGTGGCGACGCTCGCCTCGAAGCGCTGTGAGGCTCCGGCCTGAAAAGCATGGGTTGCTGCTCCGGCCATTAGACCTCCCTCCCTGCGCGTCGCGAGGTCCACGCCTGCAGCCCGTTGATCGCGAGCAGCAGAATGAAGGAGACGACGAGCATCACCGCGGCGATGGCGGTGGCGCCGTGGTAGTCGTACTGCTCGAGCTTGGTGATGATCATGAGCGGCGTGATCTCCGACACCATCGGGATGTTGCCGGCGATGAAGATCACCGAGCCGTACTCGCCGACCGCGCGGGCGAATGCCAGCGCAAAGCCGGTGAGCAGGGCGGGGAGCAAGGTCGGCAGCACGACGCGGCAGAAACGTCTGCCAGCGCGTGGCGCCGAGGCAGACTGCCGCCTCCTCGAGCTCGACGTCGAGGTCCTCGAGAATGGGCTGCACGGTCCTCACGACGAACGGCAGGCCGATGAAGACGAGAGCCACGAGAACGCCGAGCGGCGTGAAGGCGACATGGATGCCGAGCGGCTCGAGAAACTGGCCGAGCCAGCCGTTCTTGGCGTAGAGCGCGGTGAGCGAAATGCCGGCCACCGCCGTCGGGAGCGCGAACGGAAGGTCGATCAGCGCATCGACGAGCTTCTTGCCCGGGAAGCTATAGCGCACGATCGCCCACGCCAGCATGAGGCCGAACACGACGTTGATGGCGGCCGCGATCAGGGAGGCGCCGAAGCTCAGCCTATAGGAGGCGACGACGCGCGGCGCGGTCACCGCATTCCAGAACGCGTCCGCGCCCATGCCCGCGCTCTTGATGAAGACGGCCGAGAGCGGAATGAGCACGATCAGCGACAGATAGGCGAGCGTGAAGCCGAGCGAGAGCCCGAAGCCCGGCAGAACTCTCCGTGATCGCGCGGCCGCCATCCCCCAAGCTCCCGTTCAGAACCAAAGCGTCAGCGCGCCCACGAAGGAGAGGGCGAGGACGAGCCCCGTCCACGCCAGGGCTTGCTCGCGAGCTCCCGCAGTCATCAGCATGTCGTGCCTCCGCAATCTTCGACCGGGCCGCAGACTATTGCGGCTGCAGCACGCCCCGAACCAATTTGATCTGCGATCGATATTCGATTTCGTGGAATGCATGTCCAAGGCAGGGCGGCTCACGTGCCGGGGCGCCCGCAGTGCATGACGACAAGGTAGGCCACCGTCTCGATCTCTCCGGGGTTCTCGTAGCTGCGGGGCACGTCCGCCTCGAAGAGGATTGCGTCGCCGGCCTCGAGGACCCGCGCGGGCTCGTAGCCCACTGTTATCCTTAGTGTTCCCTGCGCGACGACGAGGCTCTCGCGCGTTCCCGAGGCAAGCGACTCGGCGTCCTCGCGAGCGTGGGGCCCGATTTTCAGCTCGTAGAATTCCGTGCCGCGCGAGCGATCGAGCGGGAGCAGGGGCCGGCGCTCCACCCGGCCGTCGGAGGAGGTGAGGGGCCTGCTGCCGTCCCGGGTCAGCACGACCGTCGTCGGGGTTTGCTGTGTTGCAATGAGATTGCCGACCGGGACGCCGAGGGCGTCGGCGACCTTCCACAGGAGGCTCACGGTCGGGACGCTCTTGCCCGTCTCGATCTGGCCGAGCATGGCGCGGCTTACGCCGGAGAGCTCCGCGAGCCGCTCGAGCGAGTGGCCCTGGTACTTGCGCAGGCGCCTCAGGTTGCTGCCGACAATTGCCGGAACGTCGCGGGTCGCCATCTCCATGTGTCCCGCCTCCTCTCTGTCGTCGTCGGAACCGCTCTTGTCCTTGGGCATGACCGCGCCCCCAGCCAGCCGCTATCGTTGCCTCTCCCTCCAAATTAGCGGCGGTCGAGGCTGTTCAGAACTAAGAAGAAGTGCTGAGCTTATGAAGGAGCGGCGACAGCCCGGTCCTAAGGAAGAGGGCCGCCCTCTCGGAGCGGCCCTCACCTGCGCCTGGATCTCGGGGAGAAGGCTCGAGATCGAGACCTAGAAGTTTATCTTGGCGCCGGTGATGACCTCCTGGAAGTCGTCGAGCTCGCTGAACGACGAGTTAGAGGGGAGCAGGACATCGCCCGCGTAATGCCGGTAGAGCGTGTAGAACGACATTTCCGCGTTCTCGATGTTCTGCACGACCCCGACGGCCCAGAAGTCGAGGTCGGAGGCGTCGGCCTTGGAGGTGAGCCCCACGTCGTCGTGGCGGTATTCACCGAAGACGTTGGTCTTGCCGAGCGGGCACCACTTCCTCTCGATGCCGCCCTGAATGTACCAGGTCTTGGCGTCATCATCCGCGCCGGCGTCTGCAGGCAGGAGATCGATCTGGTTCTCGGCATAGCCGCCGTAGACGTAGATCCCGGTCGGCATGTGCTGCACGAGGGCGGCGGCGCCCCACCATTGGCAGTCGCCGGTGCCGACCGAGGTCAAGCACTGGGGCGCGCCGTTGACCGTCGGATCCGTGCTCTCGCCGTAGCCGACAGCGCCGTTGACCTTGAAGTCGCCGATGTCGTTTCGGTAGTTCAAGGCCGCTTCCCACTGGTCGTCTTCGCCCCACGACGTGGTCGCCGTGAAGCCCTGGTACGTGGGCGTGTCGTAGCGGACGATGTTCCTCAAGCCGGACTGACCCGGGCTGGCGTTGTTGAAGCCGCCCATGATGTCGGTCCACTTCGTCGTGCCGACGAAGGCCCCGTCGACGCGGATCTTGAAGGCTCCGATATAGACGCCGGTGGCCTCGTAGTCGGAGACGTTGCGGGTGAGAAGCGTGTCGACGTTGTCGAGCAGGTGGTAGGTCGCGGTGTCGAACCTGCCGACGGTGACCTTGCCGTAGTCCTTGCTCTTCAAGTACCAAGCCGTCTTGCGCAGCTGGAGATTGTTCACGCTCCCCGTGTCATCTTGACTGAATCTCTTGGAGTTGGCGCCGTTCAGGCCGATCTCGAGGATGTAGCCGGCCGACCAGCCGTCGGCGATCTTGGCATCGCCCGTGAAGCGGAAGCGATCCTGCTCGAGGCCGTTGGTGCCGACGTAGACGTTGCTCTCGTGCCCGTCGTCCCAGAAGAACACCGCCTCGTTGACCCAGCCCGAGACCGTGAGCGAGACCTTGCGGTTGCCCTTGCGCGCTGTCGTCGCCTCGAGCTCGGCGATGCGCTCCTCGAGGTCGGCGCAGCAGTCGCCGCCGAGATCGGCGGCATTGGCTGACGCCTCCCGGAGGCTAGTCCGGCCACCCCCATGACCGCCACAAGAGCGGCCCTCGCCTTCAGTCCCCCACCCATCTTACTCGCCTCCGTTATGTTGGATGTTCGTCCGCTATAACACATTGATATTTAATGATATTCTCAGATTCGCCATCGTCGGTGACAATCGTTTTTTCGGCCCACGGACGATTTTCTCTTCTGCGTGTTGCCGAAGCGCCGCGCCCTTGAGAGCTAGACACTGATTCGTCTCCGCCACGTTGCCCATTGGTCTCTCCTCTCAACCGATAGTCCGGGCCAGCACGCGGCGCGCGACGTGCTCGCGGCCATGGATTCGAGTCGGTCGCGATCCGGCGACGGGCCAGGTCTCGCGCTCGGCTGGTGGTGCCTGGTCCGCCTCGAGTGGATAGGCAACGTGAACGAACGCACTCGACCGGCGAAGGCGCTCGAACAGCGCGAGCCCTTCCGGCCACGGGCCGAATCCTGCTTCGACGTTGATGTGTCCCGCCTCGCCGAGGGTGACGAGGTCGGCTCCCCAAACGTCGGCCCAATGCGCGGCATGCTCGGCGGTGATCCAGGGATCGTTGGTGCTGGCGACAACGACGGAGCGGAACGCGAGCGGCACCGAGGGCAGGTAGTCGGCCACCCCGAATTTCTCGGGGTCCGCCGGGGCCACGAGCATCGCGCCTCCGATGCGGCTGCTGTGATCGTGGGCGGCCTGGACGGCCGCAAGCGCTCCGAAGCTGTGGGCGACGATGAAGATCCGGCCCGGGATGCGGTTGATCTCGCGGCGTACGCGGCTCGCCCACTCGGGAAGATCAGGCTTGCTCCAGTCGCGCTGGATGACGCGCACGCTGCCGGGAATGTGCGCCTCGAACCAGGTCTGCCAATGGGCGGGACCGCTGGAATGAAGGCCGGGAACGATGAGGGTCGTGGTCATGGCTGTCTCTCTTCAAAGCTCGGTTGTTTCGGTGTGTCGCGAAGCTCGGGTTGCGTCGGAGCTGCGACATGACGGGGATAGGAGCGATGTCGAGGCGCACATTCGGTAGTGGCGCGCGTAGCTACGTTCGGGGCCGGCATGCCCGGTTGCGGTGGGCGAGGACGGCGCGTCGGCGAAGATTTCTCGGGTCATGGAGCGGGCTCCTCTGTGCTGACCGGCCGTCGAAGGGAGAGGGAAGCGATTGGCGCGTGCCGCCCGCCTGCCACGGGAGTTGTCGAGGAGGCAGGGGGCGGCACGCGGCCGCGGTGTGCCCGGTCAGCTCTTGCCGCCCGGCGCGTAGATCTGGTCGAAGACGCCGCCGTCCTTGAAGTGGGTGTCCTGCGCCTTGGTCCAGCCGCCGAACACCTCGTCGATGGTGAACAGCTTCACGGGGCTGAACTGCGCCTTGTACTTCTCGGCGGCCTTGGGATCGCGCGGCCGGTAGTAGTGCTTGCCGGCGATGTCCTGGCCCTCGTCGCTATAGAGGTAATTGAGGTAGGCCTCCGCGACCTTGCGCGTGCCGCGCTTGTCGACGACCTTGTCGACCACCGTGACCGGCGGCTCGGCGAGGATCGAGAGCGTCGGCGTCACGATCTCGAACTTGTCGGGTCCGAGCTCCTTGGTGGCGAGGTAGGCCTCGTTCTCCCAGGAGATCAGCACGTCGCCGATGCCGCGCTCGGTGAACGTCGTGAGCGAGCCGCGCGCGCCCGAGTCGAGCACCTTGGTGTTCTTGTAGATCCGGGTGACGAGGTCCTTGGCCTTTTCCTCGGAGCCGCCGTCCTGCTTCAAGGCGTAGCCCCAGGCCGCGAGATAGTTCCAGCGAGCGCCGCCCGAGGTCTTCGGGTTCGGCGTCACGACCTCGACGCCCTCCTTGCCGAGATCGGCCCAGTCCTTGATGCCCTTGGGATTGCCCTTGCGCACCAGGAACACGATGGTCGAGGTATAGGGGGAGGAGTTGTTCGGCAGGCGCTTCTGCCAATCGGCCGGGATGAGGCCGCCGTTCTTGGCGAGCTGGTCGACGTCGCCGGCGAGCGCCAACGTCACCACGTCGGCCTCGAGCCCGTCGATGACGGCGCGCGCCTGCTTGCCCGAGCCGCCGTGCGACTGCTTGATCGCCACGTCCTCGCCGGCCTTTGCCTTCCAGTGCTTGGCGAAAGCGGCGTTGAACTCCTGGTAGAGCTCGCGTGTCGGGTCGTAGGAAACGTTGAGGATCGTCGTCTCGGCGAGGGCCGCGCCGGCGAAGGTCGCGAGGCCGAGCGAGGCGCCGAGCGCCAGCGCGCCGCGCCTCGTAAAGTTAAGGGTCTTCATGGCATGCTCCTCTCGGGGTTGTGTTGACCGAGAGGAGGCTACGTGTCGTGCGCTCGGAAACGAACGAAAAAGAAATGCTGAGCTTATGAAACGGCCGCGAGCGGCCGTTTCACTAGCTCGTGAGCGGCGCCTCAATTAGGGGGGCCGAAGCCGACATTTAGGCGAAGACCGGTCCTCAGCTCCCAGAAATCCTCGGTGTCGACGCGAGCCACGTCGCCGCTCGACGGCTGGTTGTTGGGCATGTGCGCGGTGCCGATGTCGGAGAAATAGTCCGCCTCCCCGAAGGCCTCGAGGTTGGTGGTCGACGACAGGGCGAACTTCATGGCGATGCCGAGCTGGCCCCGGAAACCGACGCCGGAATCATCGTCGGAGACGCGCGCGGCGAACGTGTCGGGGTCGAGCGAGGCAGACGAGACGAACTTTCCGTCGGCATCAAATCCGTAGATGCCGAGGCCGGCGCGTCCCACCAGCGCGATGCCCGAGCTCAGCCATACCTCGGGCTCGGCGGCAAAGTTGACGCCATAGAGCCACGTCTCCACGTCCGCCGTTCGCGTCAGCGTGCAGCAGCCGCTCACCACCGTATCAGTGTCCTCGTCCATGTTGCGGACGAAGGGAGCAAAAGACCAAGTGACTGTGGTGGTCGAGTTCACCGGATTGTCGCCCTCGAGCCGGAAGCCGCCCTCCCAGGTCTGCCGTTCGACCGACGTGTGGCCCTTGAGGCCGCCCGTCGTGACAAGCGGGTCGCCGTCGACCGCCTTGAGCACGATGTCGGCGAGCGGAGGCGCCGTGTCGTTGCGCTCGTCCTCAGTGTCTCCATAAAGGAGGTAGAGCTCGACGCGCCCCATCGGCCCGAAGAGGTTCGTGCCGTTGTAGCCGATCGTGCCGCCCGCGAACCAGCCGTCGTCGGGCGAGACGCCGATATCCGTGATCGGCCCTCCCGTTGTCGAGACTATGCCGTGTCCGGTGACGTCGCCGATGTCCTGAAGAAAAAAGCCGCCTTCGAGGGACACGTAAGTACCGGGCGGGCCAACGGGGGCTTTCCCCATGTCGGCCGCCGCCGGACGCGCCAGCGCAGCACACATAAGTCCAACGGCTAAAGCAATTCTTTTCCACATCTTACGCCCCCTCGGTCACGAGCCCGCATACATCGATGGGCCGGACTTATAGCTCTCAAACCCCGAGCGGGACGCGCTCGATCCCCACAATCCCCAACCCTGCGAGAAAATCGCTTGATTCGCCATCCGGACGAAGTGATTCGGCCACAGCCAAGGGGAAAGGCTGCGTCAGCCGAGGCCCGGCGGGTGGCGCCAGCTCAAGCGGTCAGCACCCAGTTCTGGCCCTCGAAGAACACGCGGACGAGGTCGGAGTTGCCGGTTCCGTAATTGGAGAGGGTCGCTACGTCGACGAAGGAGTTGGCCCCTCCATCAGTGTCCACCTGCACGACAATGTTGTTGCCGCTCTGGGTGACGCGGGCGAAGTCGGAGAGAACGCTCGCCCCCCCGAAGGGCCCGTCGAGCAGGGACGAGAGATTGATCACGTCACCCTCGACGAAGCTGTAGTCGACGATCGCGTCGGCATTGGCCGCGCCCGTTTCGGCGAAGGTGAAGGTGTCAGTGCCGCCGCTGCCGGAGAGCACATCGTTGCCGGTGCCGCCGGTGAGCGTGTCGTTGCCGGAGCCGCCGAGCAAGAGATCGGCTCCGCTGCCACCGGAGAGATTGTCGTTGCCACCGAGGCCGACGAGCACGTCGTTGCCGTTGTTACCTCCGGAGCCGGCACCTCCTGTCAAAGTGTTCGCGCCGCTGTCACCGATCACGAGATCGCCGTTCGTATCGGCGTCAGGTGTCGTGTCCGCCGCCGGCGTCGGGATCATCACTGAATTCACAGAAACCGTGCCGTTCCCGTAGCCGGTCGCGAGCGAGATGTTGGCGGTCTCAAAACCGGTCACGTCGGCGTTCCAGCTCATGTCGTTCAGCGACAGGCTGTCGCCGGTCGGAGCCGTCAGGTACGCTCTAAGGTCGTTCTGGTCGCTGGTGCTCGCGAGAATTTCGGCAAGCTGGTCGGGCGTAAAGACCAGAGTCACCGTGTCGGTGCCGCTGCCGCCGCCGTTGTAGGTCACGGTCGTGCTCGACGGCTGATGCCACCAGGAGGTGGTCATGGTGTCGTTGCCATCTCCGGTCCCGGCAGAGCCGTCCGGCTCGGTGCCGATGTCGTTGAGGTTCACATTCGAGAAGTCGTTCGTGCTGTTGCCGGTTCCTCCATCGGTAAAGCTGGGGCTGATCTCCGAGATGTTGACGGTCGTCGAGGCGACATTGCCGCCTGCCGCCGAGCCGTTGTCGTCGATCATGACCGTCAGCGTGCCCGTCTCGCCGTTGCTGCTCCCGTCCGGGTTCCACTGCACGGCGCCCGCGTACAAGAACGCGTTGATGGCCGCTATCGTGCCTTCGAGAACGAGCGCCTCGCGTGCCGCTGCCGGAGACAACGGTAACGCCGCCTCCGGTCGCAGCCGAAAGGGCGTCTCCGGTGTCGTCCATGGAGAGCGTGACGCGCACCGTGCTCGCAACCGAATCCTGGTCCTGGAAGCTGATGCGGTTGATGGGCGTCTGGTCTCCGGTTGCGTCTCCCGACCAGTAGAGAATGTCCGGCTCGACGATGTAGGGCGCGAACGTGGGCACCGTCACGGAGACCGTCGCCGTGTCGGCCGGGCTGTTGGTCAGCCCGTCGTTGATGACGAAGCTCACCGTCCGCGTCGTCGTGACGCTGCTGGTCGTGCTGAAGCTCACGGCCTCGAGCGCGGCCTCCCACTGCGCGAGCGTCGCGGTGTTGCCGGCCGAAGTGAGCGTGAGCACGCCGCTGACGTTGGACTGAATGGCGATGTTGCCCATGGTCGCCGGGACGGCCGTGAAGTTCAACGCGTCGCCCGACTGGAAGTTGGTGATCGTGACCGTCGCGCTGGCGAGCGTGGTGTTGTCGGGGTCCGTGATGGTGATCGTCGAGTTGAGCACGACGGCCGCGCCGCCCACAGTGTAGCTCGCCGCCCCGTCGACGCTCACGGCCGGGGCGTCGTTGACGGGGGCGATGTTGATGGTCGCCGTATCGCTTGCCGTCAGCGGGCCGCCGGCGCCCAAGTCACCGGTGTCGTCGACCAGCAAGGTCAGCGTCGCGCTGCTCGGAGGATTATCGACATTGGCGTTGTAAACGATGGTGCCTGCGGACCCGGGACCGGTGTCGATTCCGCCGAGAAGGTTGTTGATCTCCGTGATCGTGCCGGTGATGGTAACAGACGACGTCCCGCTGCCCGAGACCGAGTTGACGCCGCTGTTGCCCGCGGCGATCGTGAGGATGCCCTGGGTCACCGACAAGGTGACCGTGACGTCGTTTCCGCCCGCGTCCACGTCCGCGATCGACAGGCCGGTGCCGTGCAGTGTCAGGTTGGTCTGCTCGGTCGCGTTGTAGCTCGCGGGCGTGATGGTCGCCGTCGGCGCGTCGTTGACCGCCGCGACGCTGATGGTCGACGTGTTCGACGCGCTGGTGGCCGCGCCGTCGTTGACGACGACGGTCACGGAGCGGTTGGCCGTGTTTGGTGCGTCCGACGAGTTGTTGTAGAGAATGCCCTGAAGGATGCTCTGATAGACGGCGACCGACGCCGAGCCGGAGAGCAGCAGCACCCCGGTCGCAGCCGTGTAGCCGACCGAGACGCCCGCGCCGCTGGCAGCGGTCCCGGCGGCGGCGTTGAGCGACAGCGACTCGACGGCATCGCCGTTCGGGCGGCTGGTCAAGGTCACGGTCATCGACTGCAGATTGGCCGAATCCGGGTCCGTGATCACGCCTGCAGGGGCGATGAGCACCGGAGTCTGCTCGGTGAACGAGGGATTGTTCCCGGTGCCGCCGGCGCCACCGTTGAGATCGGTGGCGGGCGCGTCGTTGACGGCGGCGATGTTGATGGTCGCGGTATCGCTCGTGGTCTGCGGCCCGCCTGCGCCGGTGTTGCCGTTGTCGTTGACCTGAAGGATCAAGGTAGCGGAAGCGCCCGGATTGTCGACGTTAGCGTTGTAGACGATCGTGCCTGCGGACCCGATGCCCGTGTCGATTCCGCCGAGAAGATCGTTGATCTCGGTGATTGTGCCGGTGATCGTGATGGTCGAGCTTGGGCTGCCCGAGACCGAGTTGACGCCGCTGTTGCCGGCGGTGACCGTGAGGATGCCCTGGGTCACCGACAAAGTGACCGTGACGTCGTTGCCGCCGGCGTCCACGTCGGCGATCGACAGGCCGGTGCCGTGCAGCGTGAGGTTGGTCTGCTGCGGTCGCGTTGTAGCTCGTGGGCGTGATGGTCGCCGTCGGCGCATCGTTCTGCGCGAACGAGGTCGAGCGTAACGGTGTCCGTGTCGGTCTGTGCGCCGCCGATGCCCGTGTTGCCATTGTCGTTCGAGGTCACCGTCAGAGTCGCGTCCGTCGTCGAGCCGGGCACCGGCGCATAGGTCACGCCCTGCGCGGCATTGGCGATGAAGGCGTTGATGTCCGCGACCGTGCCGGCGAGGGTCAAGGCCGAGGGCGTGCCGCCGACGGTCACGCCGCCGGCCGAGGTCGCCGAAAGCGTGCCGCTCGCAACCGACAACGTCACGGTGAGGTTCGAGCTGCCGATATCGGGATCGGCGAACGAGATGCCGGTGAGCTTGGTCGCCGTGTCCTCGTTGACGGCGATCGACGCGGGCACCGAGTTTACGGGAGCGTCGTTTCCGGCCTGCACCTCGATCGAGAGTGACGCCGTATCGGCATCGCCGTCGCGGTCAACGATGACATAATTGAATGTGCCCGTAATGTCGCTGGCGACCTCCGTAGGCGCGGTGAAACTCCACGCGCCGGTGGCGAAGTCGAATGTCAGGGTGCCGCCGATCTGCGTGGGGACGTCGGGGAGAAGGCTGCCGGAGATCGTTTGCGGGCCGCCGTCATCGTAGGTGATATCGCTGCCGTCGAACGAATAGGTCACGCCATTGATCTCGATCGACGCAATGCGCCCGGGGCCATCGGCGCCGAAGCCGTCGTTGGTGAGGACGTTGCCGGACACGTCGCCGCCGACGACCACGTCGAGCAGCGTCTCGATCAGATCGTCGAAATCCGTGACGCTGATCGGTGCGCCCTGCCCATCGAGGTCGACGTCCTGCAGCCGAGTTGTGTTGATGCCATCGCCGACGCCGACGGTGGTAACATTGAGACCGTTGTTGTCGATGAACTCATGCCAGCCGTCCGCCGTGTCGTCGTCGAGCGAGTTGCCGCCCGACCCCAAATCAACGTTCGGATTGCCATCGCTGATGAAGATGACCTGGTTGCTCTGTCCCGGAATTGGGACATACTCAGACATCGTCTCTTCGATGGCGGCCGTGAAATTGGTGCTGTCGTTGAACGGGCGAGTGCCACCTTCCGCGGGGTTGATCGCAGCGATCTGGCCTGAGAAGTCTGCGAAAGTCGAGAACGGGCCGAACGAGGTCGCCGTTGTCGAGAAGGCGACGATCTTGATCTGCACGTCGCCGCTGGTGCCGTCGAAGAGTGCCTGGCCGGCGGCTCGCACGGCGTCGAGCATTGTGTCGAGCTCGCCGTTGTTGATGCTGCCACTGAAATCGAGGATGAAGACGACGTTGAAGTTCTGTCCCTTGACCTTCGACTACGCTGCGCCGGGTCATTCGCCGCCTCAGGGATGTCGTCGATGATGGTGATCGACGCGTCGAGCGGCTACGTTCGTGTCGCCGGCAGGGCCGCCCGTCATCGGTGACGGTCACCATGCCGCCGAGGTCGACCGCGATCGCGTCCTCGGTCGGCGGCACGTCGATCGGATGATCGACCGGCGCGTGGAGGGTGAACGTGTAGTCGCCGTTCGCCGTATCCAGGGTGATGGTGAAGATCTTGGTATCCGTCGCCGAATCGTAGTCGCTGGCATCGCCGTTGGCGTTGACGTAGCCGATGAGGTCAGGTCCCTCCATGTCGAAGTAGACCTGCTTGCCGTCGGACGTGAGGGCTCCATTGGCGACAGTGTTCACCGCCGGATTGCCGGAGAGCGGCGCGAATGCGAACGAGAGCGTGCCGTCGACGCCGTCGGCGATGAGATCGCCAAAGCTCCCTTGAGCCACATTCGTCGTCAGCACTGAAATCTACGCCCGCGTCGAGGTCAAGATCGGGAGATTCGCGGCCGCGTCGTCGATGCCGCCGGGAAGGCCGTGCTCCTCCTCGACGACGCCGGAGACCGCGCCGCTGATCACCAGCGGCTGGTCGACATTGACGACCTGAACGACGTGGGTATCGGAGTCGGAATCGTTGTCGCCGTCCGTAAGCGTGATCGAGATGTTCACGTCGGAGGTGACGGATAGGGACACGGGAGTGAACGTCCACGTGCCGGTGCCGTCGGCGCCGGGCACGCCCAGCACGAGGGTGCCGGCCGACGTCGTGATCGTCTGGCCGTCGGCGAGCTCGGCCGCGGTGAAGGTTTGCACTCCGGCGCCATCGACATCGACGGAAACACCGCCCGAGAGTACCCCATCGGCGCCCGCGAACAGCTTGAAGGTGCCGTTCACGGGAGCGCCGTTCTCGTCGACGGTCGAGTCGCCGTCGAAATCGACGTCGGGAATGTCGTCGGAGACGTCGAGGTCGACGGTCTGGGTCGCGCTCGAGCCGTCGATGTCGGTGGCGACGACGTCGACGGAGCCGAGGTCCTTGAGATCGTCGGCGGTAAAGGTCGGGTGACTGTCGAAGTTGTCGTGCAGCGTGGCGGTGACGGTGACGGAGTCGGTGGTCCCGGCGGCGATCGAGGCAGGAACGGTCGTCAGCTCGAGCGAGACGATCTTGGTGCGGCGCCGTCGAGCCCGTCAGCCTTCGATCAGGATGTCGGAGACGCGGGTCCAGGTGAGGCTGCTGTCGAGGCCGGAGAGGTCGGTCGCGAAGGCAAAGCTCACGAGCGCATCGGAGCCGGCGGTGAAGGAGACGTCGCCGGACGCCTCGACCGGCGTTGCGGGCGTGGTGCCGTCGGCGAGGTTCTGATCGTCGAGGGAGAGCTCGGAAGGGGCTCGCCCGAGGCCGAGGGGCCCTTGCCGTCAGAGATGTCGATGGCGTGGCTTGCCGTGTCGGTGTCGCCGTCGGCGTCCGTGACCTTGATCGAGAACTCGACAGTGTTGGGGACGGAGTTGTCGACGTCGGTGCCGGCAGTGAACGTCCAGGTGCCGTCGGACTTGACCGTGAGGATGCCGCCGGGGACGGTGATGGGGGTGTCGATCGCATAGCAGGTGCCGTCGACGACGACCTCGATCTTCTCGCCCGGCTGGTCGGCGCCGATGGTCTTCGACCATGTCCCCGAGATCTCCTCGTCCTCGGCGACGGTCGCGGGCGAATCGGAGATCGAAACCTCGAAAATATCGTCGATCACCTCGACTTTGAGCGTCGCCTCGGCGTAGCTCGTATCGGTATCGGTGAGCTTCACCGGGATCTCGTCGAAGACGCTATTCTCGCCGTTGTCGCCCAAATGGTCGAGTGTGTTCTGGTCGAGCGTGTAGCTGTAGCTGACGACGCCGGTGGCGAGGTCGATCACGGTGATCGAGAGCACGCCGTAGGTCGTCGCAATGACCTTCGGCAGAGCCAACAGGCGTCGCCGTTCGCGATGACCGTCTCGCCACCGACGATCAGGTCCTTCAGTCCGTCGGGAGCCGAGATCGTGAAGGTTCCGGTCTTGGTCAGCGCCTCTTTCGTCGTATCCGAGCCCGCCGGCAGGTCGTCCTCGTCGACGACATGATCGGGCCCCTCGAGGCTGAGCCCCGTGATCTTGACCGCGTCGTCCGCGCCGCAGATCGTAATCGTCACGACCTGCGAGGTCTTGCCGCCGTGCCCGTCGTCGACGGTGACCAGGTACTTCTGGACAAGCTGCTCGTTCGGGCCGAGCCCGTCGAGAACGGCGTCGTCGACGGCGAACTTCCACGGTATGGAGTCCGTCGCCTGATTGACCGGGCTGATGTTGAACGTTCCGAGATACCCGCCGCCCAGGGGAACGAACGTCGCCGTGTGCGTGTCGAGCGTGTCGACGTCCTTGAACGTCACCGCGCCGCTGCTCTCATGGGTCGTATGGTTCTCGCCGGGTGCGCCGTCGGCGATCTCATGCACCTTGCCCTGCTGCACGCCGGACGTGATCTCGGGCGCGTCGTTGGTGCCGACGATCGTCACCGATACGACGGACGTCGTCTTGTAGCCCCACTTGTCGGTGACGGTGACCTTGTACTTCTGGACCAGAGTCTGGCCAGCCTGCAGGTGATCGATGGCGCTGTCGGGAAGCTTGAAGGTCCAGCCGACGGCGTCGCTCGCCTGGTTGAGCGGGCCGAGAGCGAAGGTGCCGAGGTAGCCGCCGCCGATCGGAGCAAACGACGCCTTGTGAAAGTCGCCCTTGCTGGCGTCCTTGAATTTCAGGACGTTCGAGAACGTGTGGACTTTGGTGTTCTCGCCCGGCGCTTTATCAGGGATCTCGACGACGCGGGCGCCTTGAGCAGGCGATGTGAAGGTCGGGGAGCAAAGATCGGCAAACGTCAGGACCTGGATCTTGCTGGGTTTCTTCGCCACGCGGAACTCCCTTCGAACGGGAGCCGCGATCCGGGGGAATGGAAGAAGCGGGCTCCCGCGAGACTTTGTTTTTTCGAAAAAACAGCCCCGGAACCGCGCACTTCTAAATCTTTCGGTAACTCCTCGAAATCTATTCGTTGCTTAATGATAAATTGCCGTTTCTGCGCGAAACAATCTATGGTTTCTATTTGCGTTTCGCATTTAAATGGCGCGCGTTTTAATTTAAGGATCGTCGTTTCCAAATGGAACGGAAAACCCGGGCGCGCTTCGCCGCCGCGGTGCGCTTGCCGGGCGAGGAGGGCGCGCGTCGCGCCGGCGCCTCGCATTCGACCCAATATGGGACGATAGCCTGCGGAGCCGGGGTCAGTTGCGGGCGCGCGCCGATCGCGGCTCGCGGGCGCGCTCAAGCCCGGTCGGCGACGATGCGACGAGCCCCGTGCAGCGGTGTCGGGGCGCGCGTTGACACGGCCGAACCGAACCTGACAGTCTACGCGGTCGCCGCATCGGTCCTGCAAGGGGACGCAGGGTTGGAATATCTCGTCGGAATTATTCTTGGGCTTCTCGCCGCGCGGTTCCTCCGGCTGCCGTCGTGGGTTCGGGAGCTGGGCGCGAGGCCGGCGGAGACGGCGGGCTCCAACGGCTCGGACAGCCAGGACGCTCCGTCGGCCGTGGCGGGCGCCCTTGCCAGAGAGCAGGAATCGCTTGCCAGCCGGTTGCACAAGCTGGACGCGGCCATCGCGCCGATTGCGAGCAACTCCGCCCATCCGCGCGAGCTCTCTGAGCTCCCGCAATTCAAGGAGGCCGTGGGCATCCTCCAGGATGCGCAAGTGCCTCTCGATGTCGTCACGCAATACGTGTTCGGCGCCAATTGGGTGCTGTCGTGCGTGGCGCTCGCGGCGCTTTCCGGGCGCCCCGATGGCGCACAAGCCTCGGCGCAAGTCACGGCGTCGTTCGATAGCCTAGTGCCGTGGGCGATGTATTACGCGCTCGAGTATTTTCTACTAATCGATCCGAGGCCGCCCATTGGTGCGCCGATTGTCGGGGCCAAGGACTGGTGGCGCGAAAATATCATTATACCTTCGCTTTTTCGCGACCATTTCTCTCAGAGGGAGCGCCTCGGCGACGTGGCCGACTTCGGGTCGTCCCTCGATCAGGCTCCGCCCGGCCAGCACGCGGTGGTCAAGGCCTTCCTCGAGCGCGTCAATCATCCGCTCGCGATCGCGCTTGCCGAGCAATTGGAAAGACACCAGCGCGTCAATGTCGACCGCGAGTTTCTGACCTCCTTCGGCCGCTTCTGGTCCAGTCCGAGGGGCCTCGACACACTGATCGAGCCCGACCCCTGGCAAGACGCGCTGAAGGCGGCGGAGGCCGCCTCGCGCAAGGCGCCGGCCCGCTCGCTCCTGGCGAGCGGAGAGGCTCGGGTCGGCAAGACGTCGTTTCTGCGCCTGCTCGCCAGGCGGCTCGACCGCGAGGGATGGACCGTGTTCGAAGCGAGCGGGGCCGATCTCATGGCGGGACAGCAGTGGTTCGGCCAGCTCGAGGGGCGGATCCAGCGCACGGTCGAGGAGCTCGCGGTCTCCAAGAAGCTCATCTGGTACATCCCCGACATCCTCCAGATCGCCCTGAGCGGCACCCACCAGGGTCAGGCCGCGAGCATCCTCGATCAAATCCTTCCGGCGATCTCGGCGGGCCGGCTCATCGTATGGACCGAAGCCACCCCGGCGAGCACGAGCCGTCTGCTCCGGCTGCGCCCGGCGCTGCGCGGCGTCCTCGACATCTACCGCCTCGATCCGCTCGAGGCCGACGAGGCCCGCGACCTCGCTCGGGAGCTCGCCGGCAAGCTCGCGGACACGCTGCGCCTCAAGATAGATCCCGGGTGCGTCGAGACGGCGCTCTCCTCCGCCAGGCAGTATCTCAGCGCCTCGAGCTTCCCCGGCTCCGGCCTCGATCTCCTGAAGCTCACGGTCGGCAGGGCCGCGAAGGGCGGTACGGCGATGATCGAGCCGCACGACGTGATCACCACGCTCTCCCAGCTGACCGGTCTTCCCGTGTCGATCCTCGACAACAAGGAGCGCGTCGATCTCGCCGCCGTTCGCGCCTACTTCTCGGCCCGCGTCATCGGACAGGACGAGGCCGTCACCGCCGTCGTCGAGCGCATCGCCATGCTGAAGGCCGGACTCAACGATCCCGGCAAGCCGATCGGCGTGTTCCTCTTTGCCGGACCCACCGGCACCGGGAAGACCGAGCTCGCGAAGACGCTCTCCGAGTTCCTGTTCGGCTCGGTCGAGCGCATGATCCGCCTCGACATGAGCGAGTTCCAGACGCCGGAATCGACCGCGAAGATCCTCGGCAGCGGCGATGTCGCTCACCCTGCCGATTCGCTCATCACGCTCGTGCGCAAGCAGCCGTTCTCCGTCGTGCTGCTCGACGAGTTCGAAAAGGCGCATGCCAACATCTGGGACCTGTTTCTTCAGGTCTTCGACGACGGGCGGCTGACGGACCAGCTCGGGCAGGTGACCGATTTCCGCCACTGCATCATCATCCTCACGACCAACCTCGGCGCGACCAGCCACCGCGGCTCCGGGCTTGGCTTCTCGCCCGTGACGCACAGCTATTCCGGCGAGCAGGTGCTGCGCGCCGTCGGCCAGACGTTCCGGCCCGAGTTCCAGAACCGACTCGACAAGGTGATCGTGTTCCGCGAGCTCACGCGCGACCTCATGCGCGATATCCTGAAGAAGGAGCTCGGACGCGTTCTCGAGCGGCGCGGCCTCAAGGACCGCGAATGGGCGGTCGAGTGGGAGGCTTCCGCCCTCGAGTTCCTGCTCGAGAAGGGCTTCTCGCCCGAGATGGGTGCGCGCCCCTTGAAGCGGGCCATCGACCAGTACGTCATCGCGCCGCTCGCGGCGACCATCGTCGAGAAGCGATTTCCCGAGGGCGACCAGTTCGTGTTCGTGCGCAGCGACGGGCGCGCGATCCAGGCGGAGTTCGTCGACCCGGACAGCGGCGTGCCGGAGGCTGCGGCTGTTGGCGCTCCGGTGCAGGGCAGCCCTCCGGGGCTGCCGGCGATGATCCTGGCGGCGAGCGGCACCGCGGCCGAGGTCGCGGCGCTCGAGGCCGAGCTCGCCGCCGTGCTGGACGTGCTCGCTTCGCCCGCGTGGGAGGATCTCAAGGCGGACCTTGCCGACAGAATGCTCGCCGCGGACTTCTGGACGCGGCACGACCGGCAGGCCACTCTGTCGCAGCTGGCGCTGATGGACCGGGTGAAGGCGGCGGCGGGCACGGCCGAGGCCCTGCGCACCCGTCTCGCCAAGGGAGCCGAGCAGGCCGGCAAGTCGTCGCGCGAGCTCATCCAGCGCCTCGCCCTGCAGCTGCACCTGATCAAGGAGGGGATCGACGATGTTTTCGACGAGGCGCCCATCGAGGCGGTGCTCTCCGTCGAGGCGACGATGGAACGGCCGGGCGACGGCGGGACGGCAGACGATTGGTGCGCCAAGCTCAACTCCATGTACAAGTCGTGGGCGAACAACCGGCACATGCAGCTCGCCGAGATTGCCGGCGTGCGCTCGCGCGCCCTTCCTTACCTTCTCATCAGCGGGTTCGGGGCCTATCGGCTGCTCGAGCGCGAGGCCGGGCTGCATGTGCTCGAGCTTGCCGACGATGACGGAGGTCCGAGCCGGGCGACGGCACGCGTGCGCGTGGCTCCCGCGCCGCTGACAAACCTCCCGCCCGACAAGCTGCGCGCGGCGCTGCAGAGTGCGCTCGATCGGGCCGGCGCCTCAAACGCGGTCGTGCGCCGCTACCGCGGCGACCCCTCGCCGCTCGTCCGCGATACGAAATCGGGCTGGCGCAGCGGGAGGCTCGACGCGGTCCTGCGCGGCGACTTCGACCTCGTCGCCGCGACCCAGTCCTAGCTAAGGGCGCGGCTTGTGGCTGGCGATCAAGGCGCGCAGCGTCGCGACCAGCCGCGAGGCCGGACCGCTGCCCCCGGCGCAGCACTGGATGTGGATGCGCGCGCCCTCGAACAAGAGGAACACCTCGTCGGCGAGGCGCTCGGGCTCGACATAGCCGGCTTCGCGGAAAAGGGTGACGAGGCGCTCGCGCTTGCGCGTCTTGTACTCGTCGATGATCTGGCGTGCCGGGTGGCCGATCTCGCGCAGCTCGACCGCCGCATTGGCGATGGCGCAGCCTCGCTCGCCCAAATCGGTGAGGACGCGCTCGACGTGGAGCAGCCAGCCCTCGAGCTGGCCGTTGGGGTCGTTCGGGTAGGACCGCTCCAAATTTTCCCAGACCTCGTCGCCGTCCTTGGCGAGCGCGCGCAGGTAGGCGGCAATGAGCTCGTCCTTGGAGCCGAAGTGCCGGTAGAGGGTCATCTTGTTGGTGGCGGCGGCTTCCGCGATCGCCTCGACGCCGACGGCCCGGATGCCGTGGCGATAGAAGAGGTCGCGCGCGGCGGCGAGAATTCGGTCGCGCGGCGGCGCCTCTTTCGTTTCTGTCGTCGGGCGGGCGCGCGTGGTGGTCATGGCCCTCGTAATTCTCTTCTCTTGACTTTGGGTCTCTTGACTCCGGGTGTGACCGGTCAGTAAGGTGACTCCATGTTACCGATCGGTACCACGAACCGGGAACGATGTCACCGACCCTAATTCGCACTGCAACATAGACGAAAAGCTATCAGCGCCCCACTTCTTAGAATTAGATTGGTCAGGCGGTTGTGCATGCCCTTGAAGTCCTACCATCTTCCGCTTCTCGCTCTCGCGCTGACGCTTGCCGCCTGCGAGCGGCCCGCCACGCAGGCGCAAAACGCACCCCCGCCCCCGCCCCAGGTCACTGTCGCCACGCCGGCAAAGATGGAGGTTGCCGACCACCAAGAGTTTGTCGGCCGCTTCGTCGCGATCGATGCCGTCGAGGTGCGCGCGCGGGTCTCCGGCTATCTATCCGAGATCCATTTCAAGGACGGGCAGTTGGTCAAGAAGGGGGACCTCCTCTTCACCATCGATCGACGCCCCTTCGAGGCCGCCCTCGACCAGGCCCGCGCGAACCTCGAGCAGGCTCGAGCCAATCTCGCTTTCGCCGAGAGCGACCTTAAGCGAGCGAGGAATCTCGAGCGGGGCACCTCGATCACCGAGCAGGTCTTCGACCAGCGCGTGCAGGCACGGGGCGCGGCCGAGGCGAGCGTGAAGTCGCAGGAAGCCGCCGTCCGCCAGGCATCGCTCGACTTCGAGTTCACCGAGCTCAGGGCCCCCGTGTCGGGGCGCATCGGCGACCGGCGCGTCTCGACGGGCAATCTCGTGACGGGCGGCACCAGCGGAGAAACGACGCTGCTCGCGACCATCCAGTCGACGAACCCGATCCGCTTCGAGTTCACCCTCGATGAGACCTCCTATCTGCGCTACCTCAGACTCAACACCAGCGAGGCGAACCGTCCCGTCGTGGGCGTCCCGGTCAAACTCAGGCTCCTCGACGAGCAGACGTTTCTCCACGAGGGGCGCATGGATTTCGTCGACAACGCCATCGATGGCTCCTCGGGCGTGATCCGCGGCCGCGCCGAATTTCCCAATTCGAGCGGGCTCTTCACGCCCGGCATGTTCGGCCGCATCCAGATCGCGGCTGCTCCGCCCGCCGAGGCCCTCCTCGTGCCCGATACGGCGATCGGCACCGAGCAGGTGCGCAAATTCGTGCTGGTCGTCGATGAGAAGAACGTCGCGCGCCAGAAGTACGTGACGCTCGGCTCTCTCGTCGACGGCCTGCGCGTGATCACGGACGGCCTCGGCCCCGAGGACCGGGTCGTCATCAACGGTCTGATGCGGGTGCGCGCGGGCGTCGCGGTGACGCCGCAACAGGGCGCGATCGCCTCGGCAGCGCCTCCGCCGAGCGCAGACACGAAAAGCAACTGACGAGCGGCACGCCTCATGCGCATCTCGCACTTCTTCATCGACAGGCCGATCTTCGCCGGCGTCATCTCGGTCGTGTTCGTAATCCTGGGCGTGGTGTCGTTCGGGCGGTTGCCGGTGGCGCAGTATCCCGAGATCGCGCCCCCCGTCGTCAACGTCACCGGCCAGTATCCCGGCGCCAGTGCCGACGTCGTCGCTGCGACCGTCGTTGCCCCGCTCGAGCAGCAGATCAACGGCGTCGAGCACATGCTCTACATCACGTCGAACTCGACCGGCGACGGCTCGTTCTCGATCGCGGTCACGTTCGAGCTCGGCACCAACCTCGATATCGCGCAGGTGCAGGTGCAGAACCGCGTGGCGATCGCGCAGCCACGGCTCCCGGTGGACGTGCGAAACATCGGCGTCACCATCGCCAAGGCCTCGCCCGACCTCATGATGGTCGTCCATCTCTATTCGCCCGATAAATCCCGCGACACGCTCTTCATCTCCAACTACGCCAACGTCCAGGTCACCGACGTGCTGAGCCGCATCGACGGAGTGGGCTCGATCACCGTGTTCGGCAGCCGCGACTACTCGATGCGCGTGTGGCTCGATCCGGACCGGCTGCAATCGCTCGCCCTCACCTCGGGCGACGTGGTCACCGCGCTGCAGGGACAGAACGTGCAGGTGGCGTCCGGCGTGCTCAATCAGCCCCCGGTCGCGACCCCCGGCGCGTTCCAGCTCTCCGTGCGCACGCTCGGGCGGCTCTCCGACCCCAAGGAGTTCGCCGAGATCGTCGTCAAGCAGACCGAGAATGCGGTGGTGCGGCTCAAGGACGTGGGGCGCGTCGAGCTCGCGGCCCTCGACTACGGCCGCAACTCCTATCTCGACCGCGACCCGGCGCTCGGCCTCGGCATCTTCCAGCGGCCGGGATCGAACGCGCTCGCCACCGCGCAGGCGGTGAAGAAGACAATGGACGAGCTGTCGAAGAGCTTCCCCGACGGCCTCAAGTACACGATCATCTACAACCCGACGCAATTCATTCAGCAGTCGGTCGACGCGGTGATCGAGACGATCGGCGAGGCCATCGTCCTCGTCGTCCTGGTCGTCATCCTCTTCCTGCAGACGTGGCGCGCCGCGATCATTCCAATTCTCGCGATCCCGATCTCGCTCGTCGGCACGTTCTTCTTCATGGCGATGTTCGGGTTCTCGCTCAACAACCTGTCGCTGTTCGGGCTCGTGCTCGCCATCGGCATCGTCGTCGACGACGCGATCGTCGTCGTCGAGAACGTCGAGCGCAACATCGCGGCCGGGTTGTCGCCCCGCGAGGCCGCGCGGCGCACCATGGACGAGGTCGGCTCGGCACTGATCGCGATCGCGCTCGTGCTCTGCGCGGTGTTCGTGCCTTCGGCCTTCATCACCGGGATCTCCGGCCAGTTCTACAGGCAGTTTGCGCTCACGATCGCCGGCGCGACGATCATCTCGCTCATCGTCTCGCTCACGCTTTCTCCCGCCATGTGCGCGCTGCTACTCAAGCCGCACAAGTCGCGCGAGGAAGAGCGCTGGTGGGAGCGGCCGATCCACGGCTTCTTCCGCGCCTTCAACTGGGGCTTCGAAAAGCTGGGTGCGGGCTACGGATGGCTCACGGCGCGCGTGGTGCGCTTCGCCGCCCTCATGCTCGTCCTCTACGCGGGGCTGCTCGGCTTCGGCCTGAACGAGTTCCGCAAGACGCCGATCGGCTTCATCCCGCAGCTCGACGTCGGCTATCTCATCGTCGTAACGCAGCTTCCGGGCGGCGCCTCGCTCGCGCGCACCGACGCGGTCAACCGGCGCGCCGCAGACCTCGCGCTGCAGGTTCCGGGCGTCGCCCATGCCGTGAACATCGTCGGCTTCTCGGGCGCGACCTTCACCAGCGCGCCCAATTCCGGCGCCATCTTCGTCGTCCTCGAGGAGTTCAAGGAGCGGGCCAAGGATCCGCACAAGTCCGCCGCCGCGATCCAAGGCGCTCTCTTTCAAAAACTCGGAGAGATCCAGGATGGCCTGGTCCTCGTCGTCATGCCCCCGCCTGTCCGCGGCATCGGCACCTCGGGCGGGTTCCGCATGATGATCCAGGATCGAGGCGCGCGCGGCTCCCAGGAGCTGCAGGGCGCGGTTGCCGCGATGATGGGCCGCGCGGCGCAGACACCGGGGGTCAGCAACGTCTTTTCCCTGTTCGAGACCTCCACGCCGCAGATCTACCTCGATATAGACCGTACGAAGGTGCAGATGCTGGGCGTCAGAGTGCCCGAGGTCTTCAGCGCGCTGCAGACCTTTCTCGGCTCGACCTATGTCAACGACTTCAACATTTTGGGGCGCACGTTTCGCGTCACCGCGCAGGCGGACGCGCCTTACAGGCTCGAGCCCGAGGACATCCTCAAGATCCGCGTGCGCAACGCGAAGGGCGACACGGTGCCGCTCGGCTCGTTCACGACGGTGAGCGACATATCCGGCCCCTACCGCGTCCCCCGCTACAACCTCTACCCGGCCGCCGAGCTCGATGGATCGCCCGCGCCCGGCTACTCGCAGGGCCAGGCGATCGACATCATGCAGAAGCTCGCGGCCGAGACGCTGCCTCAAGGTTTCGGCTACGAATGGACGACGCTCGCCTATCAGCAGCTGCAAGCCGGCAGCACGTCCGTCTTCGCCTTCGCCCTCGCCGTCGTGTTCGTGTTCCTCGTGCTCGCCGCGCAGTACGAGAGCCTCACCCTGCCGCTGGCGGTCATCCTCATCGTGCCGATGTGCCTCATTGCGGCGATCACCGGCGTCATCATGCGCGGTCAGGACAACAACATCCTGACGCAGGTGGCCTTCATCGTGCTGATCGGGCTTGCGGCGAAGAACGCGATCCTGATCGTCGAGTTCGCCAAGCATCTCGAGGATCAGGGCCGCGACCGCTGGGCGGCGGCGGTCGAGGCCGCGCGCTTGAGGCTGCGGCCCATCCTCATGACGTCGCTCGCCTTCATCTTCGGTGTGGTGCCGCTGGTGTGGGCGACGGGGGCCGGTGCGGAGCTGAGGCAGACGCTCGGCACGGCGGTGTTCGCCGGCATGATCGGCGTGACGGCGTTCGGGCTCATCTTCACGCCCGTCTTCTATGTCGTCACCCAGTGGATCGCCGGCCTATTCTCGTCGCGGCGGGAGCCGGCCCTCGGCGCGGACGCCGCAGGACGCCAGCTCGGGCATTGATTTACGCTCTTGCCTAGTCGCGGCCGAACGCCTTGCGCAGCTCCGTCTTCGCTCGTTCGAGCGTTCGCCGCCGCGCCGCCGAGAGGTTGCTCCCGGCGCGATTGATATAGAACGTCAGCATCGACATCGCCGACTGGTAGGCGGTCCCCTTGCGCCTCTTGCTCTGCTCGGCCGACCTCTTGAGGGAAGCGGCGATCTTCGCCGGCGCGTTGCTGAGGAACACTTGGGGCTCGAGGGTCAGCGCGTCGCTTGTCTCGGTGACCTTGGCCGACCAGCGCCTTGCGCCGCTCCGCGGCGACTTCGCCCCGCGCTTCGAGGCGCCGCGTTTGGCGCCGGCGCCTTTCGCCTTGCCCGTGCTCTTCGATCGCATGGGTCGCCTCCCGTGCTCCACGGCCCGGGCCGAAGGGATAACATCCAATCGGGATCGAAGTTCCAGGAGACCGGCGACCTCAATGTCCGGTGACCGAAAGCGGCATCGAGATGTTGAGCAGCCCCATGTCGCCTTCGGCGCGGTTCACGACATCGAACTCGTGCATATACTCGAGCTGCGTGCTGACCGGGATCTTTCCGCACACGAAGGTGTAGGTCATGACGGGGCCGAGGGCCGTGACCTCGCCTTCGAAGGAACCGAGCTTGGCTCCGGACCCGCTGTCGCCCGTCACCTGCTGGTAATGATAGCCCGCGACGCCGAGCGTGAACGTCTTCGAGAAGTGCTGGATGAGGGCCCACTCGACGTGGAACTCGGTTCCCGTCTCGTAGTCGGTCGCCGGGTTCTCCCAGTTGAACGTGAAGCCGGCCGCAACGGAGACCTCGTGCCCGCGCGCCGGATCGAGCCACGTCACGGCGCCGGTCGTGTCGAGCGCCCAGCGGTGGAACGAGAGATTGCTGATGCTGTCCGTGTCCCACGGCCCGACCGGAATGTTGAGCAAGGCTCCGACGTTCCAATGCCAGTTGCCCTGATGCCAGCCGAGGAGCGCGTTGAGGACCGGGATCGCCGAAGTTGGTCGTGTTGTCGTCGAACTCGAAGTGACGACCGGGACCGACGATCGTGCGGTTGGGAAGGGTAATGGTTGCGAGGGTGTCGAGGTTGACATTGACGTTCTTCCAGCCGATCGGGACCATGGCGCCGAAGCCGACGTTGCCGCCCAAGACCTTTTCCGGCGCGATCCAGAGCGCGACCGGCAGATTGATGTAGGCATTGGCGTCGACGTTGACGTCGGCTTGAATGGTAATGACTCCCGTATCCCGCAGCGCAATGCCTTTCGCGGCGTTTCCGCTGGCGCTCCCGGCATAATAGTAGTTGAGGTCGGACACGTAGGTTCCCGGCGGCGGCACGAACCCGGCCATGGCGGTCTTAAAGCCGAGGAGGTAGATGCCGGCGGCGTTCTCGGCGGCGCGGGCGGCGTCCTCGCTCTGAGTGCCGATGAGCGTCACGATGACTGCGAGGAGAGCGCTTCGAGAATTCATAGGGTGCTCCATCTCCCCGCGCCTTGAATTTAGATGCCGATTTAGACTCTAGAGACGGGCGAATTTTTCCGCTCCCGCGCGGAGATTCGCTTTCAGTGATCATAGGGGGATCGCGCTGCAGATTGTTGTCGCATCGCCACAAGCGCGCATGGATAATTTTTCAGCCGTCAACTGATCATTCTTGTTCGTCTATCGATTCGTGGAGAAACTGTTGTCGCTTTTTGCCGACCGCGGCGCACCATAGAATTCATGTTGACCGTCAACATGTTATAAGCCAACTTCAACACGGGGAGAGGTTAGACGGGCTGGTAGCTACGTATTCCAGTGTGAGACTGGGAATGCGTGCTGATTTTGCCGGCTCGTCGCGTAATGCCGCGCAATT
The DNA here is from genome assembly GCA_963699485.1 of uncultured Alphaproteobacteria bacterium. GTDB lineage: Bacteria > Pseudomonadota > Alphaproteobacteria > Rhizobiales > Hyphomicrobiaceae > Hyphomicrobium_C. The sequence goes on from CAVOUC010000030.1 coordinate 63,962, forward strand.
TGTTCGCGCCTGCCGCGCGCGACTGCGCCTTCTCGAGGCGCAATACAAAACGCCGTTTTCGGCGGCGTATCCCGCATTGAGCTTTGTCGATCTTCGTGGCCCGTTCGCCTAATCGCGGTGGCGCGCGGGCCGCCTTCTCTGCACTAAGCCGATCGAGTTGGATTTTCTCTTGAAGAGTACAAAGCCTTGGAGTCGCGTCTCATGTTTTTGAATCCGTTTGCGCTCTCGGTTGTTAGCGCACTGATCGGGCCGGCAGTCGCGCTTGGTGTGTTCCTGTTCCTGAACGCCGTTTGAGGCTGCCGTTGGCGGCGTCTGCTTGGGGCTTGTAACCACCCGCGATGCCAGCCGCGCCGTTGCCGCGACAGGGAGGAGCGCGTCGTGCGTCATGTCGGTCTTCGACGAAGCCGGTCCGGTCGGCATCTTCCGGCTGTTCTGCTCTCTTGCACACTAGCGGGCGCCTTGAGCGCCTGCGCTCCGGAAGCGCCGAGGCCGGAGACCTCGCTTTGGCAATTCGGCGCTGCGGGCTTCGCGCCGGCGCAAGCTCCTTACGTATCGCCAGAGGGAGCCGGGCAATCCGATCCGCCCCTCGCCATGGGCGACAGCGCCGGCGAGGCTGCAACCAGGGACGCGCGCTGGCGGACAGAGGTCTTTCCGGAGGTTGACTACGAGTATCGAGGCGGCCGCGATCCAAAGACCGGAGTTGCCCGCCTTCAGATGTGACTTCGCCCTGCCTCTAACTCAAGGAGGAGGATTGCTGTGAGACGAGAGAGCTTTCGCGCCGCCGGCGTGGTCATTGGCGAGGGACATCGCCATTTCCCTCTCTCGTGCTCCAGCGCCCGAGCCGAAAGAATTCCGGAATGCTGTCAGCGGGAGTCGCGCGCCACCTTGGGCTTACCGTCGTCGCTCCCCCCACGACGCCAAGGCGCCGCTGACAGCACCCCTATCCTCCGCGCGGACGTAGTCCGCGGGGCGGCTGGAAAGGGAGGGGGTCATGGCGTTGAGACTTGACGACACTCAATCCGGCACCGAGGCGCGCGCGGGGCCCGCCGCGGAGGGCATGGTCTTCGTCCCCGGCGGCACGTTCGCCATGGGCTCGGACAAGCACTATCCGGAGGAGGCCCCCGTCCACCGCGTCACCGTCGACGGCTTCTGGATGGACGAGACGCCGGTGACGAACCGGCAATTCCGCGCCTTCGTCGAGGCGACCGGCTACGTCACCTTCGCCGAGATCGCCCCCAGGGCCGAGGACTACCCCGGCGCGCTGCCGCATATGTTGAAGGCCGGGTCGCTTGTGTTCCGGCCGCCGCCCGGCCCGGTCGATCTGCGAAACTGGAGCCAGTGGTGGGAGTTCCGCTTCGGCGCCAACTGGCGCCATCCCTACGGGCGGGGCAGCTGGATCAAGGGCCTCGACGATCACCCGGTCGTCCACGTCGCCTACACGGACGCCGAAGCCTACGCGAAATGGGCCGGCAAGGAGCTGCCCACCGAAGCGGAATGGGAGTTCGCGGCGCGCGGCGGGCTCGAGGGCGCCGAGTTCGCCTGGGGCGATGAGCTCGACCCCGGCGGCCGCCAGATGGCCAACACCTGGCAGGGCAACTTCCCGCACGAGAACCTCAAGCTCGACGGCTACGAGCGCACCTCGCCCGTCAAGGCGTTCCCGCCGAACGGCTACGGCCTCTACGACATGATCGGCAACGTCTGGGAGTGGACGACGGACTGGTATGCGGCGAAGCACGCCGCCGACGCGCCCAAGGCGTGCTGCATCCCCGAGAACCCGCGCGGGCCGCCGCCCGACCAGAGCTACGACCCCTGCCAGCCGCAGATCCGCATTCCGAGAAAGGTGCTCAAAGGCGGCTCGCACCTCTGCGCGCCGAATTACTGCCGCCGCTATCGCCCCGCCGCACGCCATCCCGAGCCCGTCGACACGTCGACGAGCCACGTCGGGTTCCGGTGCGTCAAGCGAGAAAGGAGAGGGAAGTGGAGGAACCGGTGGCGAAGGACACGATCCAGAAAGGATCACGCCATGAGCAAAGACGAGAAAGGCCCTCAAGCGCAATCGAGCCTCGACTGCAATCGCAGAAGCATTCTGCTGAGTGGCGGCTCGGCTCTCGCCATGTCGACTGTCGGAGGAGCCGGCGTCGTAAGCCCCGCGCAGGCGCAAGAGCCCGCTGCGCCGACGTCCAGCGGCGGCCAGCCGAACATCGTCGTCATCTGGGGCGACGACATCGGCTGTGGAACATCAGCGCCTACCACAGGGGCATGATGGGGGGCAAACCCCGAACCTCGACAGCTTGCCAGCCGAAGGCATGCTCTTTACCGACTGGTACGCCGAGGCGAGCTGCACGGCGGGCCGCGCCAACTTCATCACCGGCGAGCTTCCGCTTCCGCACCGGCATGACCACGGTCGGCCAAGCGGGCTCGCCTGACGGCATACCCGCGCAAGCGGTAACCATTGCCACGCGCTCAAGGCCAGGGCTATGCGACCGGCCAGTTCGGCAAGAACCACCTCGGCGATCTCGACGAGTACCTCCCGACCGTGCACGGCTTCGATGAGTTCTTCGGCTACCTCTATCACCTCGACGCGGAAGACCCCGCGCATCCCGCCTACCCGCAGGACCTTCTGGACGAGCTGCCGCGCAACATGATCCATAGCTGGGCCACGGATACCGACGACCCGACCGTGATGCCGCATTGGGCAAAGGTCGGCAAACAGAAGATAGAGGACACCGGCACGCTCTATCCCAAGCGGATGGAGACCGTGGACGACGAGATACGCGAGCCTCGCCTTCAGTGTCTCGACAAAGCCAAGGCCGACGACAAGCCGTTCTTCCTGTGGCTCAACCCGACGCGCATGCACATCGTCACTCACCTATCACGAAGTAGAGTCGAAGTCGAAGAAGGGTTGGGCACCATTCACGAAGCCGGCATGGCCCAGCTCGACGACATCGTCGGCGCCACCATGCAGAAGCTCAAGGACATGGGCGTGGACGACAACACCATCGTCGTATTCCACCGACAACGGCACCGAAGTCTTCACCTGGCCCGATGGCGGACAGACGCCCTTCGCAGCAAAGCAAAGGCACGATCATGGGAGGGCGGCTTCCGTGTGCCGGCCATGATCCGCTGGCCGGGCAAGGCACCCGGCCGGCAAGGTCGAGAACGACATCATCTCGGCCTCGACTGGTTCCCGACCTTCCTCGCCGCCGCCGGCGATCCGAACGTCGAGGAAGATCTCAAGAAGGGTAAGAAGATCGGCGACACGACCTACAAGGTCCATCTCGATGGCTACGACCAGACGCCCTCACCGGCAAAGCACCTCGGCCCGCGCACGAGATCTTCTATTTCGGCGACGACGGCTCGCTCGGTGCGCATCGTACGATTCAGTGAAGATCGCTTCATCGATCAGCGCGGACGGCTGGCGTGCTGGAAGGATCCGTTCATGCCGCTCCGCTTCCCAAGCTCTTCAACCTCCGCTTCGATCCTTTCGAGACGCGCCGATCATGAAAGCATCGATTACGGCCGACTGGAGGGTTGAGCACGCCTTTCGTTCTGGTGCCGTGTCGCAACAGGACGTGGCGAAATTGGCGCGACCACGATCAGGAGTTCCCGCCGATGCCAAAAGGCGCGAGCTTCAACCTCGACGCCGTGAAGGCGAAAATCGAGGCAGCCCAAGCGGCAATGGCCAAATAACGGGATGACTTATGGCGGGCGCCGCGAGGCGCCCGCAACCGTAGATACGTTGTCACGGAGCAACGAGAGCAGACGACACAGAAAGGATCACGCCATGACCCCACTCGGGACTTAAGGGCGGGCTCGCCAGCCTGATGTTTACGCTCGCGGCGAGTGGCGCTGCGTTCGCTCAGTCCACGACGCCGGCAGCGCCGCCCCACGTGCCGCTGCAGAAGACGATCGGGCAGGCCAAGCCCGAGGTTGTGCCGTCGCTGATCGTCATCAATTCCCGCGGCGCGACGCTGGCCGACGGAAAGCTGACGCTCACCGGCGTCTCGCCCAACTCGATCGTGTTCGCCGACCGTCCCGTCCGCGCCGCCGGGCACGCCCTCACCGTTCATCTGCTCGAGGAGTGGTCGCCGGAGAACGACAACAGCGAGAGCTTCGCCAAGAACCCGCCCAATGCCACCGTCTCGGTCTTCAGCAAGGACGGCTCCGAGATCCGCGATGCCGTCATCGTCATGAAAACTCCGAAGCTCGAAGGCGACAAGCTGACGTTCGACGTCGACGTCCTCGAGGGAGACCTGGCCAACGCCGACGGGCCTGCTTCGGTCTTCATCGACCGGTTCGGTTTTGCCTTTGCCGGACCTCGCGTCGGCGTTGGCGTGGGGAGAGTCGGCGTCGGCCGTGTCGGTCTCCGGTATCGCCCTGTCGGCTGGTATGCCGGCGCAGCCGCAGTCGGGACCGCGATCGGCGCGGCGGCTGCCTACCCCTACTACGGCCCTCGCTGCGGCTATTACCCCTACCCGCCCTGCTACTGATCGTCGAGAAGGGGAACGCGTCGTGACAACCAAGAAACAAAACCTCGGCGACAGCGGCATCGATCTCTCGTCCTCGCCGTGGGATGCGGCCGTTCGCCATGCGTCTGCCGGCGCACCGCCAGACTAGGCAAGCAACAGGCAGCAGGAGGGCACCATGATAACCCCGTCGAAATCGTTCATCGCCATCGCGCTCGCGCTCTTTGTCGGAGCGCTCTGCGCAGCTTCTGAAGCCGACGCGCGCAAGGTCAGCCGACCGAACGTCAAGGCCGGGAAGGTCGCGCACAACGTCAAGAAGATCAATCGTGCGCGCGTCGTGACCCGCAACGTGCGGCGCGCGGGGCGCTGGGTCAACGGCGTCTGGGTCGTGGGCGGCGTCGCGTCGAGCGTCGCCGTCGGAACGGCGAGCAACTGCGGCTACTACTGGCGCAAGTGGAAGGAGACAGGCAGCAGCTACTGGCGCGAGCGGTATTACGAGAACTGCCGCTGATTTCGCACGCAATCGATCGAGCAAGAAACGCCGGTCCGACTTCAGGGGGAGGGGAGAGCAGATGACGTAGGAAGGAGTGTGCAATGGTTACCGGCGTGAAGGATCTTGCAGCGACGCCAAACGCGCTGCTCGACTGCAATCGTAGAAATGTTCTCTTGAGCGGCGGATCGCTGCTGGCGCTTGCCGCTACGAGAGCAACAGCCGCGGAAGCGCAGGAGACGAAGCCCGCGGCGCCCGCCGCCGCGCCAGCTAGCGGCAAGCCGAACATTCTCGTCATCTTCGGCGACGACGTCGGCCAGACCAACATCAGCGCCTATGGGTTCGGGGTCGTCGGCTACAAGACGCCCAACCTCGATCGTCTCGCCAAAGAAGGCGTGATGTTCACCGACTACTACGCGGAGAACAGCTGCACGGCGGGTCGCTCGACATTCATCACCGGTCAGTCGTGCCTGCGCACCGGCTTGTCGAAAGTCGGCATCCCCGGTGCCGCGGCCGGCATGCAAGCGACTGACATCACGATCGCCCAGGCCTTGAAACCACTGGGATACGCAACGGCGCAGTTCGGCAAGAACCACCTCGGCGACCGTAACGAATACCTGCCCACGGTTCACGGCTTCGACGAGTTCTTCGGCAACCTCTATCACCTCAACGCCGAGGAGGAGCCTGAGCGCCCGTACTGGCCCAAGGATGATCCTGCGTTCACAAGCGTGAACTCGCCGCGCGGGGTGCTGCGCTGTTGGGCCACAACTGTGGACGATCCGACCGAGCAGCCCCACTGGGGTCGCGTTGGCAAGCAGAGGATCGAGGACACAGGTCCGCTCACCCGTAAGCGCATGGAGACCATCGACGACGAGACCACGGCCGCGTGCATCGACTACATGGGTCGGCAGGTTAAGTCAGGGAGGCCATTCTTTACCTGGATGAACTTCACCCGCATGCACTGCTTTACGCACGTGCGCGAGTCTATGCGCGATAGAGCCGGCATGCCCGGCAACGAGTACGCCGACGGCATGCTCGAGATGGACGACAACGTCGGCAAGCTCTTGAAGGCGCTCGACGACCTCGGCATTGGCGACAATACCATCGTCGTCTTCTCGACCGACAACGGGCCGAACCAATTCACGTGGCCCGACGCGGCGACGACGCCCTTCCGCTCGGAGAAGGATACCAACTGGGAAGGCGCCTTCCGCGTGCCCGCCTTCGTCCGCTGGCCGGGCAAGATCAAGGCGGGAGAAGTGGCCAACGAGATGTTCTCCGGTCTCGACTGGTTTCCGACGCTGCTGGCTGCGGCGGGCGACACCGGCGTGAAGGAGCGCCTGCTCAAGGGTTGGAAGCCCGACGGCAGCGACACGACATTCCGTAACCACCTCGACGGCTTCAGCCAACTGGACTTCCTCACCGGCAAGAGTCCAAGAGCGCGCGCGAGGAATTCGCATATTTCGACGACGACGGGGATCTCGTCGCCTACCGGTACAAGAATTGGAAGGCCGTCTTCATGGAGCAGAAGAAGCCGGGCGGCTTCCCGGTCTGGTACGAGCCGCTCACCGAGTACCGCATCCCCAAGCTCTTCCACCTGCGCATGGACCCCTACGAGCGATCCGACGTCGTCTCCGACCAGTATGACGATTGGCGCATCAAGAACGCCTACCTCATGGGCGAGGTGACTTTCCACGCCGCGGCGTTCCTCGAGACGTTCAAGGAGTACCCGCCGAGCCAGCGTCCGGCGAGCTTCAGCATCGATCAGGTGCGCAGGAACGTGGACAAGGTGATCGACAAGTCGTTCCGTGACCGGGGGCTCGAGTGACAGACAACAGCGACCGAGGGGAGAGCAGGTTCGGGACACAGAAAGGAGCAGCAATGCCCAAGGGAGAGAAACACGCCCAAGAAAATCCGCAAACGGATCTCGCGCTCGACCGTAGAAACATCCTTCTGAGCAGCGGCTCGCTGCTGGCGCTCGCCGCGGCGGGAACGGCAGCTGCTCAGGCGCAGGAGACGAAACCTGCAGCAACACCTGCCGCCGCGCCGGCCGGCGACGCCGGCAAGCCGAACATCCTCGTCATCTGGGGCGATGACGTCGGCATCGCCAACATCAGCGCCTACTCCGGCGGGTTGATGGGCTACGAGACCCCGAACATCGACCGCATCGCCAAGGAAGGCATCAAATTCCAGCACTACTACGGCGAGCAGTCGTGCACGGCGGGCCGTTCGGCGTTCCTGACCGGCCAGCACATCATTCGCACCGGGCTCAGCAAGGTCGGCTTCCCCGGCGCACCGATGGGCATGAGCCAGCTCGATCCCTCAATCGGCGGCCTGCTCAAGAATCTCGGCTATGCCACGGGCCAGTTCGGCAAGAACCACGTCGGCGATCGCAACGAATCGCTGCCGACGGTGAACGGCTTCGATGAGTTCTTCGGCAACCTCTACCATCTCAACGCCGAGGAGGAGCCTGAGCTGCCCGACTATCCGAAGGACCCGGCCTACCTCGCAAAATACGGACCACGCGGCGTTCTCCATTGCAAGGCGACCGACACGGACGATCCCACGGTCGACCCGCGCTTCGGCAGAATCGGCAAGCAGACCATCAAGGATACGGGCGCTCTCACCAAGAAGCGCATGGAGACGATCGACGACGAGACGTCCGCCGCGGCCATTGACTTCATGAAGCGCCAGCAAGCAGCGGGCAAACAGTTCTTCGTCTGGTTCAACGGCACCCGCATGCATTTGCGCACGCACGTTCGCGCCGAGCACCGGGGCCGTTACAAGCACGGCGACAGCGAGTACCTCGACGGCATGCTCGAGCACGACGACACCGTCGGCACCCTGCTCAAGGCCCTCGACGACATGGGCATCGCGAACAACACCATCGTCGTCTACTCGAGCGACAACGGGCCCCACATGAACACCTGGCCCGACGGCGCCATGACCTGGTTCCGCAGCGAGAAGAATACCAATTGGGAAGGCGCCTTCCGCGTGCCTTGCCTCGCGCGCTGGCCGGGGCAGATCAAGCCGGGCACGGTCACCAACGAGATCATGAGCCACAACGATTGGATTCCAACGCTGTGCTCGATTGCGGGCGAGCCGGACATCGTGGGCAAGCTCAAGGCGGGCTACACGGCCAACGGCATCAACTACAAGGTCCACCTCGATGGATTCGACCAGTCGTCTTTTCTAGAGGCCGTGTCCGGCAGCGCCGCGAACAACAACGGGACCAAAAGCGCCCGCGACAAGTTCTTCTATTCCAACGACGACGGCCTGCTCGTGGCCTTTCGGCAGGGCGACTACAAGTACGTCTTCTCCGAGCAGCGCATGCAAGGCACGATGGGCGTGTGGGCCGAGCCATTCACGACGCTGCGCCTGCAGAAGATCTTCAACCTGTTCCAGGACCCGTTCGAACGGGCGGACATCACGTCCAACACCTTCTGGGATTGGCAGATCAACCACGTGGGCTCCATGTATGGGGTGATGGAGGAGGTCATCAAATTCCTGGAGACCTTCAAGGAGTTCCCGCCGCGCTCGTTCCCGCCGAGCTTCAACCCCGCGAACATCTTGGAGCAGACGCTCGACGACTTCAAAACGAAGAAGATGCTGAAGGAGGGGTTGGACCTCGATCGCATCCGCGGCGGCGTGCAGAAGATGATCGACAAGTCGCTCCAGGAGCGCGGCGCTCAATGATGCGGCGAACTTGCGCCGGCCCGCTCCTCCTCGGGCCGGCGCGAATTTGCTCTCGTTTAGGTGACGAAATGCATAAAGTCATGAGGCAGCTCAGGCGCATCGCGCTCGTCGCGGCGCTAAGCATTGCCGGAGCGTTTGGCTCTGGGCCTGCATTTGCGCAAACCGACCCGCTGCCGTCGTGGAACGACACGGCGCCCAAGAAGGCCATTCTCGACTTCGTAGCCCGCGTCACGACGGAGGAGGGCGCCGACTACGTGCTCGCCCGACCAGCGCATGGCCACCTTCGACAACGACGGCACGCTGTGGGCCGAGCAGCCGATCTACTTTCAGTTCGCGTTCGCGATCGATCGCGTCGCGGCCCTCGCGCCCCAGCATCCCGAGTGGGAGACGACGCAGCCGTTCAAGGCGATCCTCGACGGCGATCTCGATGCACTCGCGGCCTCGGGCGAGAAGGGGCTCCTCGAGATCGTGGCGGCGACGCACTCGGGGCTCACGACGGAGAAGTTCGCCGACATCGTCGACGGCTGGCTCAAGACCGCGGAGCACCCGCGCTTCCACCGCCTCTATACCGAGCTCGTCTACCAGCCGATGCTGGAGCTCCTCGCCTATCTGCGCGCCAACGGCTTCAAGACCTTCATCGTCTCGGGCGGCGGCATCGAGTTCATGCGCCGCTTCGCCGAGCCCGTGTACGGCATCCCGCCCGAGCAGGTGGTCGGCTCGTCGGGCGCCGTGAAATTCGAAATGGGCGCCGACGGCAAGCCCGTGCTCATGAAGGAAGCCAAGGTCGAGTTCGTCGACGACGGGCCGGGCAAGCCCGTCGGCATCAATCGCTTCATCGGGCGCCGGCCGATCTTCGCCTTCGGCAACTCCGACGGCGACCAGCAGATGCTCGAATGGACGGCGGCGGGGAGCGGGCGCCCGCTTCATGGGCCTCGTCCATCACACGGATGCCGAGCGCGAGTGGGCCTACGACCGCAACTCTCACATCGGCCGCCTCGACAAGGCGCTCGACGAGGCGACCGCCCGCGGCTGGACCATCGTCGACATGAAGAACGACTGGGGCGTGGTGTTCCCGCCCGAGAAGCAGGGTCATCCATAGGCGCGCACGGAAAGGCCGCCGCCATGGGCTGGGCGGCGGCCGAAAGAAAGAAGGCCTGAAACGCGGTATTCCCGCCGCAGAAATAAGTGCCGCTCGCGGCACGTGAGATTGGAGATACAAAATGCAAACTTCAACAGGCGACCTACAGGCCGCGATGGCGCGGCCGATGTTGCACGAGCTCGCCAAGAACTGGTGGCTCATCCTGCTCCGAGGCATATGCGCCATCATCTTCGGCGTGCTCACCTTCGTCTGGCCGGGGGTGACCCTGGTCACGCTCGTGTTGCTCTACGGCGCATTTGCCCTGGCGGACGGGATCTTCGCTCTCGGCGCAGCGATCGCCGGAAGGACGCCCGAGCCGCGCTGGTGGCTTGCTCTCGTCGGCATCCTCGGCATCCTGGCCGGAGTGGTGACGCTGTTCTGGCCCGGCATGACCGCAATCGTCCTCTTGATCTTCATCGCCGCCTGGGCGATCGCGTCCGGCGTCATGCAGATCGTCGGCGCGATCAGGCTGCGCAAGGAGATCGACGATGAATGGCTGCTCATCGCGAGCGGCGTCCTCTCGGTGCTGTTCGGGTTAGTGCTTTTGGCCCGGCCGGGTCTCGGTGCCTTGTCGATGATCTTCGTCATCGGCGCCTTCGCGATCGTCTACGGCATCCTCGAGGTGATGTTCTCGCTGCGCTTGCGCCGTCACGTCCACGCCTAGGTGTGGCGGCCCACCGCTGAGCCCGGCGGCTCGGCGGGCGATCCGAGGAACGCGGCTCCGTTCGGGGAGAGGAAGGAGGCACGCGATGAAAGCGGCCTTCGCTGCAGCTCTTGCCGCGGCGACGAGTTTCTCGTTTTGCGCCGCGGCGCAAGAGCAGTCGTGCACGGCGGGCCGTTCGGCGTTCCTGACTGGCCAGCACATCATTCGCACCGGGCTCAGCAAGGTCGGCTTCCCCGGCGCACCGATGGGCATGAGCCAACTCGATCCCTCAATCGGCGGCCTGCTCAAGAACCTCGGCTATGCCACGGGCCAGTTCGGCAAGAACCACGTCGGCGATCGCAACGAATCACTGCCGACGGTGAACGGCTTCGATGAGTTCTTCGGCAACCTCTACCATCTCAACGCCGAGGAGGAGCCTGAGCTGCCCGACTATCCGAAGGACCCGGCCTACCTCGCAAAATACGGACCACGCGGCGTTCTCCATTGCAAGGCGACCGACACGGACGATCCCACGGTCGACCCGCGCTTCGGCAGAATCGGCAAGCAGACCATCAAGGATACGGGCGCTCTCACCAAGAAGCGCATGGAGGCGATCGACGACGAGACCTCCGCCGCGGCCATTGACTTCATGAAGCGCCAGCAAGCAGCGGGCAAACAGTTCTTCGTCTGGTTCAACGGCACCCGCATGCATTTGCGCACGCACGTTCGCGCCGAGCACCGGGGACGTTACAAGCACGGCGACAGCGAGTACCTCGACGGCATGCTCGAGCACGACGACACCGTCGGAGGCTTGCTCAAGGCCCTCGACGACATGGGGATCGCGAACAACACCATCGTCATGTACTCGAGCGACAACGGTCCGCACATGAACAGCTGGCCTGACGGGGCCATGACCTGGTTCCGCAGCGAGAAGAATACCAATTGGGAAGGCGCCTTCCGCGTGCCTTGCCTCGTGCGCTGGCCGGGGCAGATCAAGCCGGGCACGGTCACCAACGAGATCATGAGCCACAACGATTGGATTCCAACGCTGTGCTCGATTGCGGGCGAGCCGGACATCGTGGGCAAGCTCAAGGCGGGCTACACGGCCAAAGGCATCAACTACAAGGTCCACCTCGATGGATTCGACCAGTCGTCTTTTCTAGAGGCCGTGTCCGGCAGCGCCGCGAACAACAACGGGACCAAAAGCGCCCGCGACAAGTTCTTCTATTCCAACGACGACGGCCTGCTCGTGGCCTTTCGGCAGGGCGACTACAAGTACGTCTTCTCCGAGCAGCGCATGCAAGGCACGATGGGCGTGTGGGCCGAGCCATTCACGACGCTGCGCCTGCAGAAGATCTTCAACCTGTTCCAGGACCCGTTCGAACGGGCGGACATCACGTCCAACACCTTCTGGGATTGGCAGATCAACCACGTGGGCTCCATGTATGGGGTGATGGAGGAGGTCATCAAATTCCTGGAGACCTTTAAGGAGTTCCCGCCGCGCTCGTTCCCGCCGAGCTTCAACCCCGCGAACATCTTGGAGCAGACGCTCGACGACTTCAAAACGAAGAAGATGCTGAAGGAGGGGTTGGACCTCGATCGCATCCGCGGCGGCGTGCAGAAGATGATCGACAAGTCGCTCGAGGAGCGCGGCGCTCAATGATGCGGCGAACTTGCGCCGGCCCGCTCCTCCTCGGGCCGGCGCGCACGCCTCTCTAGAATTCGCTTTTGCCTAGGCGACGTAAATGCAGAAAGTTATGAGGCAGCTCAGGCGCATCGCGCTCGTCGCGGCGCTAAGCATTGCCGGAGCGCTTGGCTCTGGGCCTGCATTTGCGCAAACCGACCCGCTGCCGTCGTGGAACGACACGGCGCCCAAGAAGGCCATTCTCGACTTCGTAGCCCGCGTCACGACGGAGGAGGGCGCCGACTACGTGCTGCCCGACCAGCGCATGGCCACCTTCGACAACGACGGCACGCTGTGGGCCGAGCAGCCGATCTACTTTCAGTTCGCGTTCGCAATCGATCGCGTCGCGGCCCTCGCGCCCCAGCATCCCGAGTGGGAGACGACGCAGCCGTTCAAGGCGATCCTCGACGGCGATCTCGACGCACTCGCGGCCTCGGGCGAGAAGGGGCTCCTCGAGATCGTGGCGGCGACGCACTCGGGGCTCACGACGGAGAAGTTCGCCGACATCGTCGACGGCTGGCTCAAGACCGCGGAGCACCCCCGCTTCCACCGCCTCTATACCGAGCTCGTCTACCAGCCGATGCTGGAGCTCCTCGCCTATCTGCGCGCCAACGGCTTCAAGACCTTCATCGTCTCGGGCGGCGGCATCGAGTTCATGCGCCGCTTCGCCGAGCCCGTGTACGGCATCCCGCCCGAGCAGGTGGTCGGCTCGTCGGGCGCCGTGAAATTCGAAATTGGCGCCGACGGCAAGCCCGTCCTCATGAAGGAAGCCAAGGTCGAGTTCGTCGACGACGGGCCGGGCAAGCCCGTCGGCATCAATCGCTTCATTGGGCGCCGGCCGATCTTCGCCTTCGGCAACTCCGACGGCGACCAGCAGATGCTCGAATGGACGGCGGCGGGAAGCGGCGCGCGCTTCATGGGCCTCGTCCATCACACGGATGGCGAACGCGAGTGGGCCTACGACCGCAACTCTCACATCGGCCGCCTCGACAAGGCGCTCGACGAGGCGACCGCCCGCGGCTGGACCATCGTCGACATGAAGAACGACTGGGGCGTGGTGTTCCCGCCCGAGAAGCAAAGTCATCCATAGGCGCGCACGGAAAGGCCGCCGCCATGGGCTGGGCGGCGGCCGAAAGAAAGAAGGCCTGAAACGCGGTATTCCCGCCGCAGAAATAAGTGCCGCTCGCGGCACGTGAGATTGGAGATACAAAATGCAGACTTCAACAGGCGACCTCCAGGCCGCGATGGCGCGGCCGATGTTGCACGAGCTCGCCAAGAACTGGTGGCTCATCCTGCTCCGAGGCATATGCGCCATCATCTTCGGCGTGCTCACCTTCGCCTGGCCGGGGGTGACCCTGGTCACGCTCGTGTTGCTCTACGGCGCATTTGCCCTGGCGGACGGGATCTTCGCTCTCGGCGCAGCGATCGCCGGAAGGACGCCGGAGCCGCGCTGGTGGCTTGCTCTCGTCGGCATCCTCGGCATCCTGGCCGGAGTGGTGACGCTGTTCTGGCCCGGCATGACCGCAATCGTCCTCTTGATCTTCATCGCCGCCTGGGCGATCGCGTCCGGCGTCATGCAGATCGTCGGCGCGATCAGGCTGCGCAAGGAGATCGACGATGAATGGCTGCTCATCGCGAGCGGCGTCCTCTCGGTGCTGTTCGGGTTAGTGCTTTTGGCCCGGCCGGGTCTCGGTGCCTTGTCGATGATCTTCGTCATCGGCGCCTTCGCGATCGTCTACGGCATCCTCGAGGTGATGTTCTCGCTGCGGCTGCGCCGGCACGTCCACGCCTAGGTGTGACGGCCCACCGTTGAGCCCGGCGGCTCGGCGGGCGATCCGAGGAACGCGGCTCCGTTCGGGGAGAGGAAGGAGGCATGCGATGAAAGCGGCCTTCGCTGCAGCTCTTGCCGCGGCGACGAGTTTCTCGTTTTGCGCCGCGGCGCAAGACTACTCTGCCGAGGACCTTGCTCGCCGCGCCATCGAACGGCGCGCTGTTGAGGCTGTCATCTGGGGCATGCCGGCGGTCAACTACGACCTCATGCTCCAGGAAATGCTGACTAAGACGGCCGGCAAGGTGAATCAGGTGATCTACTGGGGCGCCCCGCTCGATTGGCGCAACCAGACCCTGACGCCCAATCCCGACACGCTCTACTTGATGGCGTTTCTCAACACCAAGGACGTGGGGCCTATCGTGATCGATGTCCCCCCGGCGAGCGCCGACGGCTCTCTCAACGCCAACATCGTCAACATCTGGCAGCAGCCTCTCGAGGATGCGGGGCTGCTCGGGGTCGACAAGGGTAAGGGCGTCAAGCTGCTGATGCTACCGCCCGGCTATTCGGACAAAATCCCCGATGGCTATGTGGCGTTGCAGCCGGGCACATTCGGCAGCTACGCGCTATTCCGCTCGAATCTCGCGAGCCACAGCGACGCCGATGTCGCGAAATCTTTGGCCTATGGCAAGCGGGTCAAGATTTATCCGCTGTCCCAAGCGTCCAATCCGCAGCGCACAGTTTTCACGGACGTCAAGGATGTGATCTTCAACTCGACCATTCGTTACGACCAAGGCTTCTTCGAAGGGCTCAATCGGATCGTGCAGAGCGAACCCTGGCTCGAGCGCGATCGGGCGATGATCGATCAGTTGAAATCGCTCGGCATCGAGAAAGGCAAGCCCTTCGCTCCGACCGACAAGACGAAGGAGGGGCTCGACGCCGGCATCCGCGAAGCGCAGATGTTGCTCGAGGCAAAATATGACGCCGGCCTGCCCCCCTATTTCGACGGCACGCACTGGACCTTCCCCGCCCCTCCCGAACTCATCCAGGCGGCAGGAGCCGGCTTTGCAGAGCCCAACAGCTATCCGGTCGACTCGCGTGGTCTCGCCTACAGCTATGCCTATATCGGCATCAAGCGGCTGGGCGCAGGACAGTTCTACCTGATCGCGATCAAGGACAAGGACGGCGAAAGTTTCGACGGCGGGAAAACCTACCGTCTGACCGTTCCGCCGAATGCGCCGGTCGAGCAATACTGGTCGACGACAGCCTACGACCGGCAGACGCACGCGCTCATCAAAAACGTAGACCGCGCCAGCCGCGCGTCGAACAGCACGGAGGTTCAGAAGAACGCAGACGGGTCGGTCGACCTGTACTTCGGTCCGAAGGCACCCGAGGGAAAAAGTCGAACTGGGTTCCAACCGATCCGGCCCGCAAGTTCGAGTTGATGTTTCGCCTCTACGCTCCGACCAGGGCGTTGTTCGACAAGGCGTGGACGCTTCCGGATGTCGAGAGGCTCGACGGATCATGAGAGGTCCAGCATGAAAGCCAAGTTCGCCTTAATCGCAGCGGCCGCGACTCTGGAAGCGATTAATGGAATTCCCCGAGGCCCAGCCGGTGAGTTGAGCAACCAAGAACTCGGGCGCCCGCGTGAAGGAGTGGAGTGAAACGAAGCGTCTAACTCAAGGGAGCACGGTCAAAAGAGTCGAGTGAGGTGTCTCGTAACTATGGAGGAAGGTCATGTCATTCATCGACCTTTTCGCCGCCTTTGTTCTTCTGGTCCTCGTCCTGACGGGGGTGGCGGCGTTCATCGCCATGGGGATGGCGCCGGGCTACATCGCGAAGCAGCGCAACCATCCCTGGGCCCAGGCCGTGGAGGTTGCTGGCTGGGTCACACTCATCTGCGGCTTCGTGCTCTGGCCACTGGCGCTCATCTGGGCGTTCGTGGATGTGCCCGCGCCTCGTAAGCGGGAGGCGACGTCATGATCGTCTTTCTCTTCAACGTCTATCTCCTGATCCTCTTTCTCCTGGTCTACTTCAAGATCGTCCCCTTCAACCTGTTCTGGAAGATCTCGCCGCTCCTCGTCCTCCTGCTCCTGCTCGTCGGGCTCTTCATCCCGATGCAATGGGGCGCGCCGTCGGGGCCGGTTGTCGTCGGCCGCCACTCGGTGCAGATCGTGCCGAATGTCTCGGGAGAGGTGATCGATGTACCGGTCACGCCCAACATCCCGCTCAAGGCCGACGACGTGCTCTTCCGCATCGACCCGGTGCCATTCCAGGCGCAAGTGGATGCGCTCGACGCCCAGCTCAAGTTTGCCGAGCTGCAATTCGAGCAAATGACGCAATTGCAGCGCTCGGATGCCGGGCGCGCCTTCGACGTCCAGCAGCGCGAAGCGGAGGTCAAGCAGCTCAAGGCCCAGCTCGAGAGCGCCAAGTGGAACCTCGAGAATACGACGGTGCGGGCTCCCACCGACGGCTACGTGACGAACCTCGCGCTGCGCAAGGGCGCGCGCGTCGCGTCGCTGCCTCTGGCTCCGGTGATGGCGTTCATCGACACGTCGGAGACGATCGCCGGCGCGGAGATCGCGCAGACCTTTGCGCGCTACATAGCACCGGACCAGCCGGTCGAGATCACTTTCAAATTCCTGCCGGGGCAGATCCATACCGGCCGCGTCGAGACGGTGATCCAGGCGGTCTCGACCGGACAGTTCCAACCGACGGGACTGGCGGTGACGCCGGAGGCGGTGGTATCGGCGCCTTTCGTCGTGCGCCTCAAACTCGACGACGCGGAGCTCGCGAAGCGATTGCCCGCCGGGGCCACCGGTCAAGCCGCGATCTTTACCGACCACGTCAAAGCCACGCACATGATTCGCCGAGTCATGCTGCGGATGACCGCGATCCTGAACTACATCAACCCGTTTTGAGGTATCATCAAGCTAGAAAAGGGAGTCAAAATCATGCGCAAGAGGCTCTCGCTAATACTAAGCGCGCTCGTCCTTCTCGTTTGTCAGGCGCTCACCGCGCCGGCGTTCGCGCAAGAGGACGGCAAGCTCAGCAAGGAGGAGCTCGATCAGCTCTTGGCGCCGATCGCGCTCTATCCCGACGATCTTCTCGCCAACGTGCTCATGGCCTCGACCTATCCCCTCGACGTGGTCCAGGCCGCGCGCTGGAAGAAGGAGCCGGCCAACACCAAGCTCAAGGGTGATGCTCTCACCAAGGCGCTCGAAGCAAAGGACTGGGACCCGAGCATCAAGGCGCTCGTCCAATTCCCGGAGGTCCTCGAGCGCATGAGCGACAAGCTCGACTGGACGCAGAAGCTCGGCGACGCGTTCCTCGCCCAACAGGACGAGATGATGGACGAGATCCAGCTCCTGCGCGCGAAGGCCGACGAAGCAGGCAACCTCAAGAGCAATAAGCAGCAGAAGGTGGTGAAGGAGTCGGGTGCCGACGCAAAGCCGGTCTACATCATCGAGCCGGCGACGCCCGAGACCGTCTATGTCCCGGTGTACCAGCCGTCCGTTGTCTACGGCTCCTGGTGGTATCCGGACTATCCTCCCTACTACTGGGAGTATCCCGGCGCTTCCTTCGTCAACGGCTACTTCTGGGGAGCCGGGATTGCGGTCGCGGGCGGCATTTGGGGCTGGAACCACTTCGACTGGCACCGCCACGACATCGATATAGATGTCGACAAGTGGAACAACATCAACGTCAATCGGTCCAAGCTCACCTCGAACAAGTGGGAGCATCGCCCCGAGCGCCGCGGACAGGTGCCCTATAAGGGCAAGGACGTCCGCGACAAGTTCAAGCAGGCCGACCGCCGGCCCGGCAACAAGGACTTCCGCGGCTATGACAAGGGCGAGATTGAGGCCAAGCTCAAGGATGTCGATCGCGACGCCGCCAAGGACAAGCTCAAGGATGTCGATCGCGACGCCGTCAAGGGCAAGCTCAAGGATGTCGACCGCGGCGCTATCAAGGACAAGGCCGGCGATCGTGCGGGTCCGAAAATCAAGGACAAGACCGCCGACCTCAAGGCCCGCGACCTGCCGAAGTCGGGGAATATTTCCAAGGTCAGCCGCGACATCGATCGCTCGAAGGTGAAAGCCAAGAAGCCGTCGCCCGGCGCGTTCGACGTCAAGAGGGGCTCGGATGTGCGCAAAGCGGCGAACCGCGGCCATGCGAGCCGCGTTGCGATGTCAGGTGGGGGCGGAGGTAGGGCTCGCGGTGGCGGAGGAGGAGGTCGCGGTGGGGGAGGCGGTCGACGCCGATAGCGCCCGACCGTCTAGCCATCCCAATAATCGGAGGTTCCGATGAAGCCCTCAGCACCCAAGCTCTTCCCATCGCCCCGCGCAATCTCCGGACTTTTCGTTGCTTTGTGCGGATGCGCCGTCTTGCTCGTGCCCGCTTTGGCCGCGGCCAAGCAGGCGACCTACAATTCCCCGCAAGAAGCTGTCGATGCCCTCGTCGCCGCTGCGCGCGGCGGCAGCATCGCCGACATAGTCGCGGTTCTCGGCCGCGAGGGCCGTGAGGTCGCGAGCTCGGGCGATCCCGTCGCCGATGCCGCAGCGCGCGAGCGCTTCGTCGCGGCCTTTGAGGAGAAGCATGTGATCAATCAGCCGGCGAGATACGCGCGCCACGCTTGTCCTCGGCAATGACGATTTCCCGTTCCCGATCCCGATCGTGCAAGAGGGCGGGGCTTGGCGGTTCGACACCGCAGAGGGAAAAGAGGAAATTCTCGACCGGCGTATCGGCGAGGACGAGCTTGCCGCGATCGAGGTCCTGCAGGCCTACGTCGACGCACAGCGCGAGTATGCGGAAGCGAACCGCGACGGCAAAGGGCCTCAGTACGCGCGCCGGCTGTTGAGCAGCGAAGGGAACACGGACGGCCTCTACTGGCCGACCGCCGAAGGGGAGCCCGAAAGCCCGTTCGGTCCGCTCGTGGCGGAGGCGCGTGCCGAAGGCTATAAGCGCCGCGACGGTGGCCCCACGCCCTATCACGGCTATTTCTTCCGCATCCTCTCGCGCCAGGGCAAGGATGCCGCCGGGGGAGCGCAGGACTACGTCGTCGGCGGGCGCATGATCGGCGGCTTCGCCTTGATCGCGACGCCCGCCGAGTATGGCAACTCCGGCGTCATGACGTTCATCGTCAATCACGACGGGGTCGTGTTTCAAAAGGATCTGGGCCCCGACACTGCGCGCCAGGCCGCGCAAATTACCGCGTTCAATCCAGATGCGACGTGGAGGAAAGTCGATCGAGATTGACCAGCAAAATAGATCGACAAGGGGGCAACCTCTGAACGCCGTAATCGACGCGGTGCAAGCAGGTGGCCTGTCCGCCGTTACAATTTGATACGCAACCTTACGGTTTCGGCAACGCCGAGCGACTTGGTTCTGCTTTTCTCGAGCATGAGGAAAGTCTGGCTTTCCTCCAACCGCTAGAGCCCCGTTGCTCTGGCAAGAAGAAAAGACGGAGTAGCCTATTATGATGTTCGCCGAGATCGCAGGGCCAACAGTTGATGTGGATGTGTCTGCCGAGGAGGAGAGGGCTCCCGCAGCGTCCTTCGTTCGGACCCTTCGCCCCAACGAAATTCTGTTTTGGGAGGGCGAGGAAAAAACGTGCTTGTACCGCGTCGATTCAGGCGCGGTCGCTCTTTACGAGGCGCGGTGGAATGAGCGCGGCGCAGTCATTGATTTCGCCTTCGAAGGCGATTTCGTCGGCTTGGGCTTTCTCACTACGCACGCCTGCTCCGCACGCGCCCTCGGCGACACCCAGCTCACATGCCTGCCGCTCGAGACGCAATCAAGCGCGACCGAGAACAATCCCAAAGCCCAGCTGAAGCTCGATGAGGCCATCGAAAGAGAGTTCGAATACCGGCGGGCTTGCCTTGTCGAGTTGAGCGAGCAATCGCCTCTTAAGCGTGTCGCGGCGTTCCTGGTCAGCCTGTCGCGCATCAATGCGCACGAGGGTCGAGATCCTCAGCTGGTGGGCGACCAATATCCGTGCGGGTTTATCGCCGACCTTCTCGGCATGAGCGTCGAGACGCTGGGCATCCTCCTCATCGAGCTTGAGGAGCTCGGCCTTATCGAGGCTTGTCCGCCCGCGGGTGTTCGGCTCAAGGATATTACCGCCCTCGAGGAGCTCGCCTCCCAGCCGGGCGTACCGGACCTTTCCGCGCGTCGCCCGCGAGCGGAAGGTCGCCTTCATTGAAGGTCCTGCGAGATGGCGGAGAGCAACGCGTCTGGTATAGCCAGCCCGCTCGAAGCGGATTCACTTCGCCCAAATTTCGTCAGCTTAAGCGAGATAAATAACATCAGGGTTGGGGCAGTGTGCCGCCGGCGGACCGAAGGGCCCATGCCAAGTTGGCAACGGCGACGCACATCTTGGCGCACGCGGACGATAAGGGTGCGCGGAGAGAACAAAGCCGGTAAATCCGGTGACGATCACAACGTGAAATCACGCTGATCCGACAAACTTTTATCACGATTGGGTGGTCAGCTTCTGAGCTGGGGAAGCCCCTGGGGCACGTGGCAACACCAAAGCCGGAGGTGACGCACGAAACGTGCGCACCCAAACGGAGTGCCGTGACTAGTCAATCAACCTAGTTCATCTGAGCTTTGTGGGCGTAAGCGGGCAAGGCATGTTCGCGCCGGCGGAATGTCGGTGCGCGTACGGCGTCGCCGTTCGGCTGTACCAGCGTGCCAAGGAGTAGAGTCATGCTTGGTCATCTCGACGTTCGTCCCATTGACGGAGCCGGAGCCAACCCGGAGAGCCCGACGCTCGGCGCTGCCGTCGACGGGGACGGCGACGGCGCGACACACGATCAAGACCAAATTCTCGGATGACGGTAATCCAGCCGTTTCCGTCGGGGGGAGCGCCGCACGGCGCTCTCCGACTCCTCGCCGGGCCTGCGCCTCGGACACGGCAGTCGATGAGGGGCGTGCTCGGCGCCTGCCGCGGCGCGCTGCTCGGCGCGGCCGGGATCAGCTTCGTGACCAACCTGCTGATGCTGACGGGCCCGCTGTTCATGCTCCAGGTTTACGACCGCGTGCTGGCCAGCGGCAGCGTCGAGACGCTCTCGGCGCTGGTCGTCCTGGTGATCGGCCTCTTCGCGTTCATGGGTCTCTTGGAGCTTGTCCGCGCACGCGTCCTGGTGCTCGTCGGCTTGCGCGTCGATCGCCTGGTCGGGATCACCCTATTCGAGAGTGTCTTGTCGGTCGCGCCGGCCGTCGGCGGAGCACGGCAGATCGCAAGCCTTACGCGACCTCGAGCAAATCCGGCAGTTCGCCGCCGGTCCGGTTCCGCCGGCGGCGTTCGACCTGCCCTGGGCGCCCATCTATTTTGCGGTTCTATTCCTGTTTCACAGCGTGCTGGGAATGGTCGCGGTGGCGGGCGCCCTGATCCTCGCCGTGTTGTCCATTCTCAACGAGGCCCTCTCGCGGCGGCCGCTCGAGGAGGCGAGCAAGCTCTTGGCGCGGTCGATGGATTTCGCCGAGGCGGGGCGGCGCAACGCGGAAACGCTGCACGCCATGGGCATGATCGGGTCCTATTGCTGCCGGTGGCTCGAGGAGCACCGCCGGATCCTGTCGATGCACCTGCGCGCGAGCGACGTCGCGGGCACACTCACCGTGTCGACGCGCATCACCCGTCTCCTTCTGCAATCCCTTATCCTCGCCGCCGGCGCCTACCTCGCGATTCGGCAAGCGATCTCACCCGGCGTCATGATCGCCGCGTCGATCATCATGTCGCGTGCGCTGGCGCCCATCGAGCAGCTCATCGGGCAGTGGCGCAACATCCTCGCGGTGCGACAGGCCGCGCGCCGAATCGCTGCCCGACTGGATGAAATGCCCGAGCAGCGCCCACGCATCATGCTGCCGGCGCCGCAAGGTAATCTCACCGTATCCGACCTCTACGCGGCGCCGCTGGGCTCTCAGGAGATCGTTCTCAAGGGGCTCAATTTCGCGCTGGCGCCGGGGCAGGCGCTTGCCGTCATCGGCCCGAGCGCGTCCGGCAAATCGACGTTGGCGCGCGCCCTCGTCGGCGTGTGGCCGCCGAAGCGCGGCGAAATCCGCCTTGACGGCGCCGCGCTCGACCAGTGGGACGCGAGCCAGCGCGGCCGCGCGATCGGCTATCTTCCCCAGGATGTCGAGCTGTTCGACGGCACGATTGCCGAAAACATCGCCCGTTTCGATCCCCACTACCGCGAGGAGCAGGTCCTTGCCGCGGCCAGGCTCGCCAACGTGCATGAGCTGATCCTGCGCTTGCCCGACGGCTACGAGACGAGGGTCGGAGAGGCGGGCGCGGTGCTCTCGGGGGGGCAGCGCCAGCGCATCGCGCTGGCCCGCGCGCTCTACGGCGATCCGGTTCTCATCGTCCTCGACGAGCCCAACTCCAATCTCGACTCGGAAGGCGAGCAGGCGCTCTGCAACGTGATCTCGCTGCTTCGGGGCGAGCGAAGGACTTCGTCATCATGGCCCATCGTCCCAGCGTCATCGGAGCCGTCGATCAGCTGATGGTCCTGCACGACGGCCGGCAAATCAGCTTTGGCCCGCGCGATCTTGTCCTAAGGAAGCACCTCGTGAGCGGTGGAGCGAAATCCATTCATGACTCAATCCAACGTGACGCCTCTGAGGCAAGCCAGGGTTAGCGTGCCTCCGGCCTATCCGGATCTAGAGATCGGCGTGCATCTCAGGCGCGCCGCGATGCTGATCGTAATACTTATCGGGGGCTTCGGCGGATGGGGAGCGATCGCGTCGATCAACGGGGCGGTCGTCGCGCCGGCCACGGTCGGGGCGAAGACCAGGACCAATGTCGTCCAGCACGCCGACGGGGGTGTGGTCACGGAGATCTTCGTCAAGGAGGGCGACCAGGTCTCAGAGGGGCAGATCCTGCTGCGCCTCGACGGCAAGGACGTCGACGAGGAGCTCCAAGGGGTCGAGGCGGAGCTCGCGGCAAAGATGCGCCAGCTCGAGCTTATCAACGGCGAGCTCGCGGGCTTGAACGATCTTGCCGAGCGAGGCCTCGTGCCGCGCACGCGCGTGCTCGCCATGCAGCGCGAGATGGCTGGCCTCAACGGCGACATCGGGCAGCTCGGCGCAAAGAAGGCTCACGCGGTCGAGCGCGGAAAGCGGCTCGCCGTCAAGGCGCCCATCAAGGGCAGGATTCTCAATCTCGCCTTGCATACGATCGGCGGCGTGATCGCCCCCGGCAAGGAGTTGATGCAGATCGTGCCGTCCGGCGACGCGCTGGTCGTCGAGGCGAAGCTCGCTCCCAAGGATATCGACCAGGTCCACCCCGGTCAGGCGGTCGCCATCCGCCTTTCGGCGCTCAACCAGCGCACGACGCCGCAGCTCTGGGGCACGGTCTCCGTCGTGTCCCCCGATCTCGTGCGCGACGAGGCGACGAGCGCGCATTACTATGCGGCGAGGATCGCGTTCGGCGACGGCGAGCTCGACCGCCTAGGCGCCGTTCAGCTCGTGCCGGGCATGCCCGCCGAGGTGCTGATCCAGACGGCGTCGCGGTCCGCCCTCAGCTATTTCGTCAAGCCGATGCTCGATCAGATCACGCGCGCGTTCAGGGAGACATAGTCGGCTGCCAGACGGCATCCGGGCGGCCCAGAGCCACTCAGCTCTTCGCGCTTCGCCTAGTCGTTCGAAGAAGCAATGGCGGCGATGACGCCACCCGTGACGGCGAGCCCGGCCAAGACGCAAAACCACTCGCGGTCCGCGCAAAAGTCGTTGATGCCGCCGACCCTATCTTGGTAGACGGCCTCCGCCCGCGCATGTGCGTCATCCGCGGCCGTGATCATTGCGTCACGGTGAGCGCACCCGGCAAGCGCCGACGAGACCGCCACCGCACCGATCAGGCATCGAGAAACCCTTGCGAACATCGCGTTGCTCCAAAGGAATCAGTAAGAGGCTCTGAGGCGACGCTGAACGAATTAGCGCATTGGCGCATCGGGTTTGTCGCGAGGATTGGGGTTTGCAGTGTCTGCGTGGCAAGGGCGCAACACGACGCATTCGCGCCGCCGCTGGGCAACGTCAGGGATCAACAAGACCCGGAAAAAGTGAGCCCCGGTAAGGTCCATACCGGGGCTCTTGCTCAGGATGGTGCGGGAGCCGGAAACGCCTCGTACAAGGACCTGATGGTACGCAGCTACGGATCCTTCAGGTCGCCCTACGGGGAGCGGCTCTCCGCTGAACCAAGACTAATGCTCTCTTGTAGGTCTTTTGTGAAAAGCGGGGGCTTGGGCCACGATTTTCTCCGATCTGTGGCGCAGATGCAACTCGAGGATCTCGGGAGATCGCGTCGGACCCTAACAGAAACCGCCGCTCGGGCCCCCCGATCGCTCGTTGTTCCTTGAGTAACACCCGCTTGCGCACGGCTCCTGTAGGAGACCGCTCACTGATCGTGAACTGCGGTCGTGACGGCATTCCTGGAATTCAAGAGTTGAACGTGAGCAAGCCCATAGTTGTCCGACGCGCTCTGTCGGCCGATCACGGCCGATTGATAGCGATCCAGAATGCCGCGCTGCGCGAGCTCGCTGGAGCTCGCTATGACAAGGCGATCATCGATGTGATCGTCGGCAATAGCGCCCCGATGCTCGACGAGATGATTGCACGCCAACGTTGCTTCGTCGCCGAGTGCGGCGGCGAGCTCGCCGGCTGGGGAGGCTGGTGTACGCGGGTATCTGCGGGCGCCCGGCTCGCCGCCAACCTTCGCTTCCCGCCGCCCTATGCCGAAGTACGGGCCCTGTATGTCGATCCGGCATGGGTCAATCGGGGCTTCGGGCGGCGTCTCTTGACGGCGATCGAAGACGACATGGTCGCTGGCGGCCACCGGCACGCCGATCTCATCGCGACGCTGAACTCGGTGGCGTTCTTCGAGCGGTTCGGGTATCGCAGCGACACCGTCGGCGGAACCAGGCCGATTCACGACACACCGTCCCGCTGGCTCGATATGAGCAAGGGGTTGGAGCTCATCGCAGACCGGTCTGAGGAAGGCAGCCTGAGAGAGCCGCTGGCGTACCTCGTTAGCAATTCGGGACAAGACCCGGATGAATGTAACCGCGAAGGTATTGGTGGTTACTGCGCTCACCGTACTAGGCTATGCGGGTGTCGGGTTGCGCGCGCCAGCGTGGGCCACAATCCAGGACGAAAGTTGCTGGTCGCCAGACATCGAATACCCCGTCCCCTGCGATGATGAGGATTAGCAAGCTCGCGGCGTCAGCTCATCTCCTGATAGTGGAAATAGTACGCTAGCGATCAGCGCCTGGAATGGGGCCACAAGCCGAAGTTCCCATTAGTTCTCCCGCTTCGTCGCCCGTGTCCATGTCTCCCCCATTTGGGGGATGGCTTCTGCCTCTCGTTCCCGGTACACCGCCCACCAATTTCTACACCGTAGAATAATGGAGGCCAGAGGAATGGACGAACCAGAACCTATAGACGTTGCTTGGATGGAGGCTTGGATGGAGGCGACTGACCCTGTGATGCGCGAATGGGGCCTTCTCTCATTTTTCGCAATGGATTCCATTGCGGCTGCCGGGTTGGTGCTCGAGATCGAGAGCACGCGGGGCCGTGGTGCCGCCGAGCAGTTCCTGCTCGAAGCGAACCTATACCGAAACGAGCCGGAAACTTGGCGTCGCACGTCGCGGCTTTGGCGCGGCTTATCTGAGTTGCCCAACTGAGGGAGGGCGAGGAATGGGCGTTCTTAGCGGAATTCCCGGCGATGTAAGGAGGCTGTCGCGGTGAGTTTGT
>CAVOUC010000031.1:0-15478 GCA_963699485.1 uncultured Alphaproteobacteria bacterium
TTTTCCTCCCTGAAATGGACGCGGCGGGTTGGCGATCGATCGGCGGCGAGCGTTCCGCCGCCTCCCGGCGCGGGCAGTGCTCCGCGCTCGGCTTATGAATGTCGCAGGTATAAGTGACAGCCGTTCAATTACAATCTAAGATTGCGGTATAGGCTCAACCTAAAATAGTAGCGCTGAGTTTTTTCGTAAACGAATTGTCGGATGGCGGACGGAGCTGCGTCTAATGGACGGCCGCGATCGCAGTCGGCCGGCAACGACGCAGTCTTGCGGGCGCGGGCAGGAGCGTCTTGCTCAAGTGAACGACGATCGGAGACACCGCCGCTGGGGGCTCGCCGATCCGTTCGAGTCGTTGCGGCCGGAAGCCGAGGCGCGTCGCGAAGGGGAGCGCGTTGAGCGTTGCGACGATGCGAACCTGCTCGACGCCGGCGGCCCAAAGATCCGCCTCGAGAGCCTCGACGATCAGTGTCGCGAGACCCCGGCGCGCGAAGCGGGGGTCGACGGCCAGGCCGTCGAGCGAAGCTGATTGCGAACTGTCGAGCACAGCTGTGCCGCAGGCGACGATCTCGCCCGCAAGCTCGACGACAAAGTCTCTCCGCTCGGCGGCAGGCCTTGTGCTGCGCGCCTTGTGCAGCAGGGCCTCGATCTCCTCGGGGCCGTAGGTCGCGGCAGCCAGGGTCCTGAACGCAGTTTCGCTGAGGGCCGCTATTGCGCCCGTGTCCTGCTCACGCGCCCGGCGTATCCGTGCTTTCGATCGAATGTCCATGGTCCATCGCCCCGTGCAAGATTGCCCGGACGATGGGCTCGAGCGGCTAGGATGGCTGTTTCGGGGGGGGACAAAAGCGAAATCACCGGCCTGCAAGTGGGGCATTCGCGACACAGCACTCGAGCTCACGCCGTACCCCGCCTTCCCATCGGGCGGAGGAGCGGCAATAATGCCGCAAAAAAGGGCATCCGGCAGCGGGATGGGAAGGGAAGCAGCAATGGGCCGCGTCACATTCACGAGCATTTTGTTGGGCTTCATCGCCGGCGTGATCGCCTCGGTCACGGTTCAAGAGCTGGTCAATCTCGCCATTCTCAACTACGGGCTCGAGTACCCGCGCCAGCCGTGGTCGATGGAGGCTGTGCCGGTCACGGTCGGCCAGACGATGCTTGCGGAGGTTCCGCGCTTCGCGAGGGATGCGTTCTGGGGCGGGATCTGGGGCGTGGTCTTCTCGCTGATCTTGGGCAGCGTTCCCCAGGGCTCGATGACGCTCAAGGGTATTCTGCTCGGACTGCTCGGTCCCGGGCTGCTCGGCACGCTGATTCTCACCCCCGTCATCACGGGCGGCGAGGTGTTTTTCGGCGGCAATCAGACGGTGATCGCGTGTGCGCTTCTGATCGGGGCCTGCTTCGGCGCCGTGACCGCATGGCTCTACGGGTTCATGACCGCCGGCTTCCGGCTGCCCTAGATCGCAGAAGCGATTCCATGTCAGACGATCTGCTCTGGGTCTCGCCGCCGCGGTCGGTCAGGCTCACTTGCACGTCACGAACACGAGCTCGACGCGCCGGTTGAGCTGGCGCCCGTCGGGGTTGTCGCTGCCGTCCGCGTTCTCGTTGGGAGCGACCGGCTTCTTCTCGCCGTGTCCGACGACGCTCGCGCCGGGAGGAAGGTAGCTCTTGCCGGCAAGCCAGGCCTTGACGGCTGCGGCGCGCCGCTCGCTGAGCTTCTGATTGTAGTCGTCGGTGCCCTTGGCGTCCGTGTGGCCTTCGATGCGCGCGCCCCAGATCGCAGCTTGTTTGATCGAAGGACCCAATTTCTCGAGCGCCGCAATCGCTTGAGGCGTGAGCGTGTCCTTGTCGAAATCGAAGAGCGTGTCGGCCGCGAGCACGAGCCGCTGCTCGCATTTGTCCTTCTGAACCTTGACGCCTTGGATATCTCCGGGGACCTGGATATCGCCCGGCGTCTGGATCTCGCCCGGGACCTGCCACTGGTCCGCCGGCTTCACTTGCGGCCACTTGTCCAATGGCTTCACCTGCGGCCACTTATCCGGCGGAGTCTGGGCGAAGCCCGCGCCGGGTCTCGCGATCAATGCCGCCATAACTGCAAGAAGGGTGAACGCCAGGTATCTCATGGGTGAGTTCCGTGCCGAGGAGCGAGCCGCGATCGGGCCCGACGCCGATCCTACCTGCGAGCGGCTACCGGAAGGTTGACGGCGCTACCGTTCCGCCCAATCGGCGAGGCGGCCGAGGAGCGCGAGGCACTTGTCGAGCTCGCTCGCTGCGACCCACTCGTCGGCCGTGTGCGCCTGAGCGATATCGCCGGGGCCGCAGACCACCGCCGGCGCGCCGGCGGCCTGGAACAGCCCCGCTTCCGTGGCGTAGGACACGGCCCGCGTCTCGTTCAGACCCGAGAGCCGCAGGAGAAGCTCCACGGCTTCGGAACCTCGCTCGGCCTCGAACGGAGGAACGCTGTTCGTCCGGCGCAGCGAGATTCGCGCTTCCGGCGCTATTCTCTGCATCTCCGGCAGGCAGTTGCGCTCGGCGAACGACAGGAAGCGCCGCTCGATCGCCTCGACGTCGAGTCCCGGCAGCGCGCGCACGTCGAAGCCGAAGCGGCAGGCGGACGGCACGATGTTGGTCGCCGTCCCGCCCTCGATCTGCGTCACCTGAAGCGTCGGGTAGGGCGGGTCGAACCGAGTCACGGGATGGCGCTCCTTCAGGTCCTGCTCGATGCGGTCGAGCTCGGCGAGGAGGCGGCCGGCGAAGGTGATGGCATTGACGCCCAAGGGCGCCATCGAGGAGTGCGCCGCGCGGCCCTCGACGTCGACCTGCCAGCGCACGGGGCCCTTGTGGGCGTCGACGACGGCCATCGACGTCGGCTCGCCGACGATGACGAGGCGCGGGCGCATGAGCCGGCCGCCCATCTCGGCAATCATCGGCCTGACCCCGGTGCACCCGGTCTCCTCGTCGTAGGAGAAGATGAGGTGGACGGGAATCCTGAGCCGCCGCCGCTTGAGGTCCGGCACCAGCGACAGCACGCAGGCGAGAAAACCCTTCATGTCGGCCGCGCCGCGCCCATAGAGCCGCCCCTCCTGCTCGCGCAGCGTGAAGGGATCGCCGGTCCACGCCTGCCTGTCCGCGGGCACGACGTCCGTATGGCCGGAAAGGCCGATGCCGGGAACGTCTTGCGGGCCGATGGTCGCAAAGAGCGAGGCCTTATCCTGCGTGCGGTCGGCCACGAGCTCGGAGGCGACGCCGTGCTGGGCAAGGTAGTCCTCGACGAAGCGGACGAGGCCCATGTTGGACTTCGAGCTCGTCGTGTCGAAGGCGACAAGGCGCGCGAGAAGCTCGGTCGCGGTGTACTCGGGACCCCTCATGGGAGCGCTCTTGTCAGTCCATCGGCGCGCATCAATTCACGCTGCGCACCGCATAGGGACTGTCGAGTGAGAACGCGGGGATGGCGATATCGAACAGCGTTCCGTCCTCGCCCGTCATCTGATAGCTGCCGACCATGATCCCCGACGGCGTCGGCAGGGGGCAGCCCGACGTGTAGGTGAACGACTGTCCGGGCTCGATCACCGGCGTCTGGCCGACGACACCGGGGCCGCGTACCTCTTCGGTGCGCCCGCGCCCGTCGGTGATGCGCCAGAGGCGCGACTTTAGCTGGACCGTCTCCAGGCCTTCGTTGGCGATCTCGACGGTGTAGGTCCAGAAGTAATAGCTCTCCTCCGGCGTCGACTGCTCCTCCGAATACTCGGGGAAGACGCGAATGCGGATGTCGCGCGTCACTTGCTCGTAGGGAGTTACCGTTTCCACTGCGCCCGTCCCGCCGTCGCTTCGCCTGTCGCATACTAGGAAGGTCTGAGGAGGGGTCAACGCCCTAGATGCCCCGTCCGGCGGCCTTTATCCCTCGCCGGCGGCCGCGGCGAGCGCGTGGTCGAGATCGGCGATGAGGTCTTGGGCCGCCTCTAGACCCACGGAAAGACGCAGCATTCCGTCGGTGATGCCGAGCTCGGCACGCTGCTCGGGCTTGAGCCTGAAATGCGTCGTCGTCGTCGGGTGAGTGATGAGGCTCTTGGCATCGCCGAGGTTATTCGAGATCCGCACCAGGGAAAGCGCGTTCTGGAGCCGGAAGGCCGCCTCCTTGCCGCCCGCGACCTCGAACGTCACGATCTGGCCGCCGCCCGTCATCTGCCGGGCGACCACCTCGGCCTGAGGATGATCGGGGCGCCCGCAGTAGATGACGCGCGTCACGCCGGGAGCCTTCGCCAGATGGTCGGCGATCATGGCCGCCGTCTCGCTCTGGGCCTTGACGCGGACCGCCATGGTCTCGAGGCCCTTGAGCATGATCCAGGCATTGAACGGGCTCAGCGACGGCCCGGTCTGGCGAATGTAATCCTGGAGATGATCGGTCAGGAACTTTTCCGTGCACAGCACCGCGCCGGCAAGGCAGCGGCCCTGGCCGTCGATGTGCTTCGTCGCCGAGTAGACGACGATGTCGGCGCCGTGGGCGAACGGGCGCTGCATCATGGGCGTTGCGAACACGTTGTCGACGATGACGCGGACGCCCGTCTCCTTGGCGAGGCGGGAGACGGCGGCGATGTCGACGAGGTCGAGCGTCGGATTGGCCGGCGTCTCGAAGAAGAACGCCCTGGTATTGGGCTTGACCGCCGCGCGCCAGGCGGAAAGATCGCGCCCGTCGATCAGCGTCGAGGCGATGCCGAACCGCGGACAGAGCGTCTCGACGATGTAGCGGCAGGACCCGAACATGGCGCGCGCCGCCACGACGTGATCGCCCGTGTTGAGGAACGACAGCAGCGAGGCCGTGACGGCGGCCATGCCGGTCGCGGTCGCGCGGCACACCTCGGCGCCTTCGAGCAGCCTCAAGCGCTCCTCGAACATGGTGACGGTAGGATTGCCGAAGCGCGTATACTGGTAGCCGGGGTCCTCGTTCTTGAAGCGGGCTTCCGCCTGCTCGGCGCTCGTATAGACATAGCCCTGCGTGAGGAAGAGGGCTTCCGAGGTCTCGGCGAACTGCGAGCGCAGGGTCCCGCCGTGGACGAGCCGCGTCTCTGGCCTCCACGACGCCGGGTCGGCCGCGGGGGATTTCTTTTTTGCCATGCGCTCTCCTTGGGCCGGGCCGGTTCATCGAGGCCCGCGCCAACAATAAACCCGGCCCTACTCGCGCCGCTCCATCGAGAAGCCGGGCGCATGGAGAACCGGGTCCGCGCACGGCCTCTTTAGCGACTTGTTTAACGTGGCTGCAAGCCGGCCGGCCAAATCACCACGGGAAACCGTGCCTTAGCCCCGGAGGGCTCTTGGCGTCAAGGGGCGGTTCGGCTAGAGCGTGCCGTCATTCCCTTTCCCCGCCAGCGGGCAGGGATGGCGGGAGTCATGAGAATTCCCAGCTTGGAGATCGGAGTGCGCATGGCTAAGGGCGCCGCGCGGAAGGCTCGAGACCCAAATCCGCTGCTTGGGGCGGCCGTGACCGACGGCATTCTGCCGGCGCAGGCGATCCGCGCGCTCGTCTCGAGCGGCGCGCTGAGACCCTCCGTTCCGCTTGCTCCGGGCCAGCTCCAGCCGGCGAGCGTCGACCTCAGGCTGGGTCCGACCGCATTCCGGGTGCGCGCGAGCTTCCTTCCGGGACCTGGACGCGAGGTCAGAGCAAAGCTCGAAGAGCTCAAGCTGCACGAGATCGGCCTCGAGAAGGGCGCCGTCCTCGAAACAGGGTGCGTCTATCTGGTGCCGCTCCTCGAGAGCCTCGCCTTGCCCGGCGCCATCTCGGCCTCGACCAATCCCAAGAGCTCGACGGGGCGCCTCGACGTCTTCACGCGCGTCATCGCCGACGGCGTCGCGGCCTTCGACCAGATCCCCGCCGGCTACAAGGGGCCGCTCTTCGCCGAGATCTGCCCGCAGACGTTTCCGATCATCGTGCGTCAGGGCTCGAAGCTCAGCCAAATGCGGTTTCGGATCGGCAATCCGCGCGAGGCCGACGAGGCGCTTGCGCGCATGCAGGCGGGCGACGGGCTCGTCACCGGCGGCGTCACCGACATTGAGGGCGGCATCGCCCTTTCCGTCGATCTTGCCGGCGACGGAAGCGGTCTCGTCGGCTATCGCGCCAAGCGCCACACCGGTGTGGTCGACGTCGACGCGGTGGGAGCCTGCGCGATCGGCGACTACTGGGAGCCGGTGGCGGCCGACAGCGCGCGCCGGCTCATTCTCGACCCCGACCAGTTCTACATTCTGGCGTCGAAAGAGGCCGTGCACATTCCGCCGACGCATGCGGCCGAGATGATGCCGTTCAATCCCCTCGTCGGCGAGTTCCGCGTGCACTATGCGGGCTTCATGGATCCGGGCTTCGGCCACGCCGCCGCGGGCGGGCACGGCTCGCGCGTCGTGCTCGAGGTGCGCTCGCACAAGGTGCCGTTCATTCTCGAGGACGGGCAGATCATCGGCCGCCTCGTCTACGAGCGCCTGACGGAAGTGCCGGAGTTCCTCTATGGCCGCGACCTCGGCAGCCACTACCAGGCCCAGGGACTCAAGCTCTCCAAGCATTTCCGCTGAGCGCGACCAAGTCGCGCCGAGGCGAATTGCCGCCGGGCGTCCCACCCTGCTACGATTGTACTCGAACATGCGACTACAACTGCCTCGGGGAGGATGCCGGAATGGGGCTCGCGCCGGACAACGTATGCGACTGCGGCCCTCTGCTGCGCCTGCGCGTCCTCATCGTCGAGGATTCCTGGGCCATCGCCAATTCGCTGAAGTCGATGCTGGAGAGGGCGGGCGCCCACGTCATCGGACCGGTCCCCTCGGTCGAGCGGGCGCTCGGCGTGCTCAGAGCCGAGCCGGTCAGTCTCGCGCTCGTCGACATGAACCTGCGCGAGGCGTTCGCCGATGACGTTGTCATGGAGCTTATCGCCCGCAACATCCCCTACATCATCGTCACGGCCTACGAGTCGTTGCCGACGGATGCCGACACGCACGCCGCGGGCGTTCTGCGCAAGCCGGTCGACGAGCACGAGCTCATCTCCGTCGTCCGGCGGTTCGTCGCGGGATAGCGCCTCGCCTCAAGGCGCCGGCTTGGATTTATCGCCGGCCTCTCCGCCCACGACCGTCGCGAGGAGCGGCAGCCTGATGTGGCAAACGGCGCCT
Source organism: uncultured Alphaproteobacteria bacterium (assembly GCA_963699485.1). GTDB lineage: Bacteria > Pseudomonadota > Alphaproteobacteria > Rhizobiales > Hyphomicrobiaceae > Hyphomicrobium_C. Next base: position 7,132 of record CAVOUC010000031.1, read on the forward strand.
CTCGGATCGAACAGGAGCTCGACGCGCCCGCCGATCTCATAGGGAAGCAGGCCGCGGATCGTGCTGGTGCCGAACCCCTCTCGCTCGGGAACTGTCACGGGGGGACCGCCTGATTCCTTCCAGACGAGATCGAGAACCTCCTCGCCCGCCGCGTCCTTGTCTATCGTCCAGCGGACGCCGACCCGGCCGTGCGGTGTCGAGAGCGCCCCGTACTTGGCGGCATTGGTTGCGAGCTCGTGAATGACCATCGAGATCGACTGGGCGGCCTGGGGTTTGAGCTTGATCGACGGCCCGGACACGTCATCGAGCCAGGCCGCCTTGTAGGGCGCGAGCTCGTCGCGCACGAGCGCTTGCAGGCACAGGCCCTGCCATCGGCCTGCGGAGAGCTTCGATTGCGTGCGCGCCATGGACCGGATGCGGCCGGCGAGAGAGGACACGAAATCGGTGATTGACCTGGCGCTTTCCTGCGAGCGCTCGACCACGGCTTGCATGAGGGTCAGGCTGTTCTTCACGCGGTGGTCGAGTTGAGAGATGAGGAGCCGCTGGTGCTCCTCGGATGCTCGTCGCTCGGCGACGAGGGCCGCGAGCGCCAGAGAGCAGACGGACGCCGAGGCGATGAGAAACTGCGCAAAGATCACATTGAAGGAAAGGGAGAGATGGGGATCGGAAAACCGGCCGTTGCCGGCGGTAGCCGTGGTCACGACGATCAGCGTGATGATCGCGACCGCGGCCGACGCATAGACGAGCGGCAGTCGCGCGGCAATGAACAGGAGCAAGGGAAACAGTGCCGGGATCAGCGGGATCTGCGTCAGCAAGCGGTCCGGCGAAGGCGTTGCCGAAAACAAGAGAACGGAGACCACGGCCAGTAGACTAAGAACAAGCATGCCCTCGAGGTGGATGCGAGGTGGGACTCGAGCGTCGGTTCGCTGCAGACCTATGAGAAGCGGCGCAAGTCCGATGATTCCAATGAAATCGGAGCGGAACCATTCTCCGTAAGCTTCGAGCGGCCTGGCGGGGAATTGACTGAGCGTGCTCATCGCCGTGACGCCGGCGAGTGCATCAACCCCGACCCCGATGGCGGCGGCCAGAAAGAAGTAGAACACGCGGCCAAGGGAGTCGAGCCGGAAGGGGCGGCCGCCGAGCCATTCCGCGATGCGTGCCACGAGAATGAACTCGAGGATGTTGATCCCGGCATAGAAGAATGAAAGCAGGAGGTTTCGGTCGCCTGCGGCGTTGGCGAAGAAGATGCCAACCGCAACGCCGGCCATCATCGGTCTTTCGGCGCGGCGTCCGAGCAGGAGGCGAAGACCGACCATCAATCCTGAGGATGGCCAGAACAATCCGACCCCGCCCGGCCTGGCAAGAAGAGCCAATCCTAGCGCACCAGCAAGAAATGAGGCCACGGCGGTGGCGAGCGCGAGGGCCAGCGCCTGGCTGCTAATGAGCGGCGCTATCGGCTTGGCAACGGCATGCTCGGCGCTGACGACGGGTTTTTGCACACCATCACCGTAAAGCTCAGTCGGGGCCGTCGCTCGGTCCCGGTTCTTGTCGCGCGTCCGGCCCGCTCGGGACGACGCGTGTCGAGCCACGCGCTCTCGGAGCCTCACCGCGCGAGGAGCCCTCGAGCGCGATCTGGCTCTTGAGCTCTGCCAGCTCGATGAACTGGTCGCATTGGCGGCGCAGCTCGTCGGCCACCGCGCGGCCAGATGCCTTGCGGCTCGAAACGATCGTTACGCGGCAACCGGCCTTCTGCAAGGCGGCAAGAAGGGCACGATAGTCCGCGGAGCCGGAGAAGAGGACCACGTGGTCGAGATACTTGGAGAGCTGAAGGGCGTCGATGGTGAGCTCGACGGTGATCCCCGGCGGCGGCGCCCTGCGGCTCGCGCAGTCGAGCGGCTCGGGACCCGGCTTGGTGACCGTCACGTAGCCGTTGTAGCCGAGCCAGTCGATCAGGGGTCGGAGCGAACCCGCCTCCTCGTCGACGACCGCATAGAAGTTGGCCCGAATGAGGCGCGAGCAATTGCGGAACAGCTCGAGCACTTTCTTGTAGTCGACGTGGAAGTCGAGCGCGCGGCTCGCGGCGTCGAGGTCGACCCCGTCGATGAAAAGGGCGACCCGTTCGTCAGTGCGAAAATCCATTTCTTATTCTTAGCTCCCGTGCGCAAGAGGCGCATGACGATGGCTGGCGAATTGGGCTGGAGTCGAAGCTAGGCAAATTGGTCTCAAATTGCCGTTCATGCAAGCATGCATGTGAAGCTTTTGTGAACCAACCTAGATCCGAGGCGGCCCGGGCCCAGCCAGCTAGGCGACAAGATCATGCGTTGGCAAGGCGCGGCAATGAATTTCCATAGATCGCAGGGAATTGCGGTTAGCGAGTGTGACCCCGGATCACCTCAACTCAGGGCTGTGCTGTCATTGTAGGGGCGGGGATGTCGCGGCTGCGTTTCAAGGCGACCACGCCGACCGGCCCCCCCGCGCACCGCGAGGCGACCTCCGAGATGAGCTCCGCCGGCGCCTCCCATCCGCAATGACGAGCGATCTCGCGGGTCATCATCAGCTGCACGCCCGCGTCCTTGGCGGCCTCCTCGATGTCGCGGGCAATGCCGACCGCGCGACCGATCACGGTAAAGTCGGCGTCCTTTCCGAAGCCCATGCGGCCTACGACGAGCGGCCCCGAGGCTATCCCCATCCCGACATCGAGGCTGCGGCCGAGCTCGCCGCCGAGGCTTTCGTTAACGCTGCTCACCGCGGCGTCGATGGCACGCGCCGCGTGGATCGCCCGCCGGCTTCCGGCGGCAATGCCGTCGCTTTCGCCGAACACGGCGACAAGACCGTCGCCGACGAACTTGTCGATGCGCCCGCCGTTTTCGGCGATCGCCGTTCCGACCACGCTGAAGAACCGATTGAGAATCGAGACGATTTCGGAGGCAAGCCGCTGCTCGGTGAGGCGCGCAAAGCCGCGCAGGTCGACGATCAAGACGGCAAGCTCTTTTTCGACGCCGTGCGAGTCCGCTTCGTCGGCTTGACCTTGGTCGACCGGGCTTTTCGTGCCGGACCAGATCAGCCGCGACACGACAAGACGCCCCTCGGGCCGGATCTGGCAGGCGAGGCGCACATTGTCCGGCGCCCGGATGCGCCCGAGCGTGATCGCTTCGGCGAATTTTGGCGGCGGAAGAGGCGTCGAGCCATGCTCGATGCGCACGCGGCAGGTCGAGCACCGCGCGCGCCCGCCGCAGATGGACGCATGGGGGACTTTCGACATGCGGCTGATCTCGAGCAGAGACGGGCCGGTGGGCACTGTGATCGTCGGACCGCCGATATAGCTCACGGTCACCGTCTGTCCCGACCGGCGCTCGAGGTGCGTCCAGATGAAGTAGATGGCGACGACGGCGAGCAGGGCCGCATACTCGCCGCGCACGATCGTGCGCAGTCCGGCGAGCTGCTCGTTCGCGGCGTCGGTCGGCCAGTGCGTCATGTCCTTGATGGCGGCGAGGATCCGCTCGTCGGCGACGATGGCGTTGACGCCGCGACCAGCAACCAGGAACCCGCCGAGCGCCGCCACGGGGATGATGACCGCGACCACGGCGAGGAACGGGACGAGGCGTCTATACGCCGGCTTCAAGCGCAGCCAGAAGTGGATGCCGAGGCAGCCGTGCATCCAGACGAATATGACCATGAGGCTCTGCGAGACCGCCGATGACGGCCACAGGCGCAAGAGCTCGTAAAGGTAGATGTCGTTGACGCCGAAGAGCTCACGGGCGCCGCGCGTGTTGACGATGTGGGCGAACAGCAGAAACGGAATGAGCAACCCGCCGATGGACTGCAAGAGCTCCCAGGGCGGCAGCCGCAGTGTCGAGCGTGTGGCAATCCGCTGCAGCCCGAGCACGACGTGCACGACAAGGGCGCCGCCGAGCACGATCGAGCCCACGAGCGAGCGCGTCACCGTCCAGCGCCATTGCTGGACCTCCTGCATGAGATCGACGCTGAAAAGGCCGAGGGCGTGGTTCAGGAGGTGGGTCGCGGCGAAGGAGAACAGAATGAGCCCCGAAACGAGCCGCATCTCCTGCAGGATGTTGTCGCGCTTGAGCGCCTGCATAGATCAAGTTTCCGCGCCGCTGGAATCACCCGCTACATTATAGGCTGAATAGGCTGTCGCCCGTGACGAAAAGAGCCGGCGCTGGTTATTCAGCCCGCTTGCGCCGCTTGCCGCGGTCTTAAGCCCCATGAGGCGGCTGGCTCGGCTCGGGCTTCAGCGCGAACAGCCAGCCCGAGAGCCAGGTGGCGACAAGGGCGCCTGCAATCTGCGCCACGATGAAGCCGAGGACGTGGCCGGGCGCGATGCCGGCAAACGTGTTGCTCAAGGCCCGCGCAATCGTGACCGCGGGGTTGGCGAAGGAGGTCGAGGCCGTGAACCAGTAGGCCGAGGTGATGTAGAGGCCGACCGCGGCCGGGATAGCGTCGGGCTTGTAGCGGATGGCGCCGAAGATCGCGAGCAGAAGCCCGAACGCGGCGACGAACTCCGAGAACCACTGCGAGAGCCCTGTTCGACCTGTAGTTGAAAGCTGGAGAATGTCGAGGTCGAACATGGCGTGGGCGGCGAGCGTGCCGAGGCACCCTCCGGCGATCTGCGCGGCCATGTAGCCGAGCGCGAGCTCGTTTGCGATCTCGCCGCGCACGCGCATGGCGAGGGTGACAGCCGGATTGAAGTGTGCGCCCGAGACCGGCCCGAGGACGGTGATGAGAACGAAGAGAATGGCCCCCGTCGGCAGCGTATTGCACAGAAGGGCCACGCCGGCGTTCTCGGGCGAGAGTTTCGCCGCCATGATTCCCGAGCCGACGACCGCGCACACGAGGATGCCGGTGCCCAGGGCCTCCGCCGCAAGCCGCCGGGCTGTCGAAATCGCCATCGCGTGCTCCCCCGAATTCCAAGGACGCTCAGCAGCAGCTGCCGCCGCTCGGTGCCCCCGCGCCGGTCGCGAACGGTAGAGACGTGCCGCACCCCGGGAAGATACCGTAGTGGGTCGAGAAATCGCCTATGAAATCGAAATGCGGGGCAAAGCGCGTCTCGGCCAGCATGCGCCAGGTGTTGCCGCAGACGGTGAACACCTTGCCGCGCTCTATTCTGTGATGGCCGTCGAGCTCGAAGGCGTCGGGCTGCTCCGGCGAGGCTCCCCTTGTAGACGACGGCCTGTCCGTAGTCCTCGCACGCCGTCTCGAGGCCGTCGAGCTTGAACAGGCGGTAGGTGGCGGAGAAGAACTTCGCCTCGCCGAGCTTCGCCTTGATGGCCTCGTTCGAGATGTCGAGCGGCCTACTGGTCACGAGGCGCGGATCGAGGAAGCCCACACGCTTGGCCATCGGCAGGAAGTCGTTCCAGTAGAGCGCGCCGCCGAGGCATTCCCCGTAGAGCACGGGGTCCTGGCGTACTGCGCCCGGAAGACGGCGGTCGGAAAAGACGTCGGAGAAATAGAGCTCGCCGCCCGGCTTCAAGAGGTCAAAGGCCCCCTTGAGGACTGCGGGCTTGTCGACGGAAAGATTGATTACGCAATTCGAGACGATCACGTCGAAGCTTTGCGGCTCGAGTCCGAGCTCGCCGAGAGATTCGATGTAGCCTTGCAGGAAGCGCACGTTGGGGCGCGCGTAGCCGAAGCGCTGCATGTGCCAGCCGACATGGCCGCGCGAGGTCGCGAGCTGCTCGTCGGTCATGTCGACGCCGACGACCTCGCCCTCAGGGCCGACGAGCTGGGCCAGAATGTAGGCATCGCGGCCGGAGCCCGAGCCGAGATCGAGCACGCGCCGGCCCTTGAGGTCTGCCGGCGCCACGAGCCCGCACCCGTAGTATTTCGCGGCGACCTCGGGATGAACGTTCTCTGCGAGCGGCCGGATGTGGGGAGGAAGCGCCTCCGGACCGCAGCACGCCGAGGTCTTGAGGTCGGCGTTCGTCTTCAAGACCTTGCCGTAGTACTCTTTGACGATCTCGTGTTGCATCTTGGCTTCTCCCTGACGCCTAATGACCGTCGGTACGTATCTACGCGCTCGAAGTTTCGCTTTGGGCGTCGCGGGCTGGATGAAGCCCGGGACCGCCTCACCGACCCTCCTCGAAGCGCAATTTGCAGCATCCGAAATCGAGCTCCTGCCCGCGGCGCGCCGAGACGAGGCGCGGCGAAAGCCTATAGGTGACAAATCGGCCCCTTCGCTCGCATTCGACGAGCCCCGCCTCCCGCAGAACCCGCAAGTGATGCGAGAGCAGCGTCGCCTCGACATGAAGGGCGGAGTTGAGATCCTGGACGTTTTGCGGGCGCGCGAACAAGAGCTCGACAATCTTGAGCCGCGTATTGTCGCCGAGCGACTTCATGATATCGGCGCACGGAACTCCGAGCACCTGCGACGTGACGGCGGATACACGCGACATGGGCCACCTCTCGCGAGCTTGGCGGCAAAATAGCTTCAATTGAAATTTCGTTCAATCTTTGGCCGGGCTCGGGAGGTTAGCGTCGCTCCGCCTGCTCGCGCGCGAAGAAACCGGCGATGAAGCGTTCGTAAATGCGCGTGAGCGTCTCGAGGTCGGCGAGGGGAACGCGCTCGTCGACGGCATGGATCGTCTGATTGACGAGCCCGAACTCGATCACCGGGCAGTAATCCTTGATGAAGCGGGCATCCGACGTGCCCCCGCCCGTCGTGAGCGCGGGACGGCGGCCGGTGACGCCCTCCACCGCCTTCGACATCGTCTCGACGAGCGCCCCCGGCTTGGTCAGGAACACGTCGCCCGTCCCCGAGAACGACAGCTCGTAGCGCGCCCCGACGCCGCTCGCCGCCGCCTCGCATTGGAGCCGCGCCCAGTCCTCGATGGTCGCCCGCGTCCAGATGTCGTTGTAGCGAATGTTGAACAGGGCGCGTGCTTGCGCCGGGATGACGTTCGAGGCCGTGTTCGGGACCTCAATCACCGTCACTTGCAGGTTCGAGGGCTCGAAGTGGGCCGTGCCGGCGTCGATCGGCACCGTCGAGAGGCGGTCGATGATGCGGGCGAGCTTCGGCACCGGGTTCTCGGTCTTCGCCGGATAGGCCGCGTGGCCCTGGCGGCCGAAGACGACGAGCTCGCCGACGATTGAGCCGCGCCGGCCGATCTTGATCTCGTCGCCAAGCGCGGCGGGGTTCGACGGCTCGCCGACAAGCGCCGCGTCGAGGGTCTCTCCGCGCGCGTTGAGCCAGTCGAGGACCTTCGCCGTGCCGTTGATCGACGGGCCTTCCTCGTCGCCGGTGATGAGGAGCGAGATCGAGCCGGCGGGCTTGCCGCCGGCCGCCGCGAGGTGGCGCAGCGCCGCGGCGACGAAGCAGGCAATGCCGCCCTTCATGTCGACGGCGCCGCGGCCGAAGAGCATGCCGCCCTGAACCTCGGCGGCGAACGGGGGCACGCTCCAGGCGCGCTCGTCGCCGGGAGGGACGACATCGGTGTGGCCGGCGAAGCAGAGATTGGGGCGCGCGGAGCCGATTCTCGCGTAGAGGTTTTCGACGTCGGGCGTGCCGGGCTCCGAGAAGGTCAGGCGATGGCAGGTGAAGCCCGCCTCCGCCAGCACGCCCTCGAGAAGCGTGAGCGCACCGCCCTCGCGCGGCGTCACGCTTTCGCAGCGAATGAGGGCTTGGGCGAGGGAAAGGGGATCTGAGGCGGGAGCTGGCATCGGGTCGGGCTCGAAGGTCGGCGAGACCCTAGTGGGAGTTCGTCTCCGATGGAAGCGCCATCCCGCCTCGTCCGTGGGCAGGGGCGTCTTGTCCATCTTGCGCCGTCTAGTCCGACAGCTCGACCTCGGCGCCTTTGGGGGCCATCAAGTTACCGGAGGAGTCGGCGGTGTAGCCCTTCCCCTTCATGCACGACATGAATGCCGAGCGGTTCGCGCCGAGCTGCGAGGTCGCCCATCCGTCATGGCTGCTGCCGTAGAGGAACGTCTTGTCGATCTTGGCGGTCGTCAAGCACTCGTAGCGGTCCTGCATGAAGGTCTCTTGGCTCGCTCCTTCCTTCGTGAACTTGAGGACGGGCGCCGCGCACCCGGCGAGCAAGCCGGTTGCGGCGGCGCAGGTCAGGAGCGAGGCGGCCCGCATGGCTCTCTCCGACGACTGAGCCGCCGGAGCCTATCGCGCCCCCCATTTGAGGGCCAACTTACAATCCGGACAAGTTCTGCTTCATAAGATGAAATCGAACTTCGAGAGCCCGAGGTGCCCCGTGACGGTAACTAGCCCCGCGACGTGTCCACGGGTGAAGGAGTCATCAGAATTGTCGAAGACAGGCGTCGTCGGGCTAGCTGCTGGGGAATGCGTGCAAGGGGCGTTGGGGCCGCTACTCGTACTTCCCGTGGC
>CAVOUC010000032.1:0-200928 GCA_963699485.1 uncultured Alphaproteobacteria bacterium
CTTGCGGGCCGAGCATCGCGTCCAACCCGGAAATGCTGACGGTCAAGCACCATCGCCAGAACACTCCCGACGATGTCGACTAAGGTATCAGGCGCCGAAGGACGTTCGTCGGGGTCGAATGCGAGTCCAATGACGGCAGGCTGGCCCATCCGTCGCCACGGGCCAAAAGTCAAAGCGCGAGGCGTCGGTCGGGTAGACCCCGGCGCGCACGACAGTTCTCGTCGCCAACGACGATCGCGCCGCCTCGAGTTCGGCCTCCTGAGGCTGTACGCCGCCGACTCGCTCGACGGAAACTACTTTGCCCCCGCTGACGAGCATCACGACGACAGGAACTTGGAAGAGCGCTGAAAGGGCGTGGGCAGTGATGGAGACGATCGCCTTCGTATTGTCGGCCGCGACGACGTCGCGGCTGTAGCCGCGCAGCACGGTCGTCTGCCGTCGTCGGACCGCCGCCTCGGTCGCTCTCCGCCGGGAGGTCAAGGCAACGGCACTTGCGATACATCCGACGACGAAAAGCAGTCCGATTGCCCAGATGTTCGCCGGGTCGTCGACGCGCAGCGTGTAGCGAGGCTCGGTCAGGAAAAAGTTGTAGGCGAGAGCCCCAAGTATGGCTGAGCAGAGGGAGGGACCAAGGCCGAAGCCAACGGCAGCGATGATCACCGGCAAAACGAAGACAAGCGAGAGATTCGGGATCGTCACCTGGCTGTCGACAGCGATAGCCACCACCGTCGCGAAGGCAGTCATCGCAAGCGAAGCAAGGTAGCGCACCACAACCGGAGCCTCCGACGGTACCAAGACCAAAAGCGGATCGGCATCGGGCGTCGGTGTGACTCCCGGTTGCAGCTTCGATTTCGCAGCGGTCGCCATTGGTTCAACTCCTACCCAATAATATGCCGTCCGTCGCGACAACTCGTTGGGGGAAGAGCATTTCCAGCCGGAGCGGGGGTCGCGGCCGTGAAACGCTACCTGAGTATACCCCAGCTCCATTGGCGTGAGCCGCAAGAAAATGCAACTTCCATGGGCCATGCCTCTCCGGCGGTGCTAGCAATTCGAGGCGGCTTCACTGGCGAAGGTCCGGAGATGATGTGGTGGACGGCGCCCTGCTCCCTGGCATCGAAGTGCCATAGGGTGACGTTGGAAGAACGAATACGTCACTGAGGGGGCCGTCCACATGCAAGTTACCACGATCGGTTTGGATCTCGCCAAGAACGTGTTCCAGGTTCATGCCATTGACGCGAATGAGAAGGTGGTTGCCCGGAAACAGCTCAGACGCAACCAGGTTATCTCCTATTTCAAGGCCCTGCCGCCGTGCGTCGTCGGCATGGAGGCGTGCGCCACCGGGCATTACTGGGCGCGTGAGCTTGCAAAGCTCGGCCACGAGGTTCGGCTGATGCCGGCAAAGGACGTGAAGGCCTACGTCAAGCGTAACAAGAACGATGCCGCCGATGCCGAGGCGATTTGCGAGGCGGTGCGCCGCCCGACCATGCGCTTCGTACGGGTGAAGTCGGCCGAGCAGCAGGGGCGGCTGATGCAGCATCGCACGCGCGATCTCTTGATGCGCCAACGCACCCAGCTGATCAACGCCTTGCGGTCACACCTTGCGGAGCTCGGTGTTGCGGCAGCACAGGGGCGCGAAGGACTGAAGGAGCTGCTTGCCGTCGTGGCCGATACCAGCGATGACCGGCTGTCAATCGACGCTCGCGCGAGCCTCATGGTGCTGGCAGCACAGCTTCAGGCACTGCAGACCTTGATCGGAGCGATCGAAAAGCAGAATCTTGGCGCAGCATCGCTCCAACGAGGCGAGCCAGCGACTCGAGACGGTCCCCGGCATCGGCCGCATCGGTGCCACCACGATTGTAGCAATCGTTACGGATCCCAAGGCCTTCCGATCAGGTCGCGACTTCGCGACCTGGATCGGGGTCGTGCCGCGACAGGTCTCGACAGGCGGCAAGCAGAAGCTCGGGCCTGTTTCCAAGCAAGGCGACCGCTATCTGCGACGCATTCTCGTCGTCGGAGCCCACGCGGTTCTCCGACGCGCCAAACAGCATCCGGACAAGTATCCTTGGCTGACCAGCTCTCGGCGCGGCGGCCCTTCAAGGTCGTCGCGGTCGCGCTCGCCAACAAGATGGCGCGCATCGCCTGGGCTTTGCTCGCCAAGGGCGGAACCTATCGAGCCCCCGCACTTACGGCAGCGTAAGAAGGGGCTCGCAAAAAGGGAGACTGAGGCTATGTCGTGCGTTTACGAACTGCAGGGGTGATGAAGACGTTGATGCGAAACGGTCGAGACCGTCGATCGGGAGAACCCGGGATGGGCCACGCGCTTGATAAGCGCGTGCTTTTGGTTGGGACCCGATCAGCGGATCACATCAGGGCCAGCGGCCACAGTGGCTGCATCGCGACGAAGGCCCGTCCTTCATCCGACAACAGGCCGGATACATGGCTGCACCCGAACGCTTCGCCAAACCGCCAGATTCCTCTTGCACCGCGGGCGCCGTCCATACATGGCCCATCGGGCCCGTTCGTACGCACGCTGACAGCCGCCCTTGACCCGATCCGGACTTCATTCTCTCCGAGGTCAGCGAGGCCGGCGGCGATAGTAGACGTATCGCGTGAGCGCAGTTCCTCAAGGAACGGACCCGCAGCGGCTCATTTCATAGGCCGAAGTCATAGCAAGAGGGTAGTAATCGCTGCGGTCGCACGCTAGAGCGTATCGGGGTGGCCATGCCGCATGCAATGCGCTGGGAGCGCTCCGGATTTGTGTGGACTTGCTGGAATAGTGGACCTCTGCGGCGCACGTGAGCCCGATCGCGTCGCCGTCCGGCGTATGACCGCCGCTCTTACGCACCGGGGGCCAGACGAAGACGGTTGGCTTTTTGCCACCGCGATTGGAATTGGTCATCGTCGGCTCCAGATCGTTGGACTGGTCGACGGTCGCCAGCCAATCTTCAACGAGGACCGCACCATCGCCGTCGTATTCAACGGCGAGCTATTCGACCACCCCGAGAAGAGGGCGGCGCTCGAGGCCAAAGGTCATGTATATCGTACGCACACCGACACCGAGACCATCGTCCATCTCTACGAGGAACACGGCGAGGATCTGTTCGAGCATCTCAGGGGTCAATTCGCATTTGCGTTGGTCGACCTGAGGAAGAAAATCCTGTTCTTGGCGCGCGATCGCGTCGGCATATGTCCGCTGCACTGGTCTCGACAGCACGACCTGCTCTACTTCGGTTCTGAGATTAGCGCGCTGCTCGCATCGGGCGGCGTTCCAGCCATTTGCGACCTCAAGGGTCTCGATCACGTCCTAAGTTTTACGGGCATGGGAGCGAGACGAACCATGTTTGCGAATGTGCAGTCGGTTCTGCCAGGGCACTATCTAAAGATTGAGCTTGGCAGGTCGGGAAAGCCAGGTGAAATCATCGAACGCCGCTATTGGGACCTCGACTTTCCCGACGACGGCGACGAGGAAGACCCCGAGGAGCCACTAAATCTTCTAGACGAATTCGATGCTACCTTTCGGCGCGCGGTCGAGATCCGCCTGCGGGCGGATGTCCCGGTGGTCGGCTACTTGAGTGGCGGCGTCGAACTCGGCAAGCGTGATGGCTGCAGCAACGCTCAGCAGAGGCAACGCGGTGCCGAGCTTTACAATCCGCATTCCGGACGGGAAACTCGATGAAACGTCGAACGCAATGTTGGCGGCGCGCTGCATCGGCGCGAGATCAACCACTGTGACGTGCGACGCCCAGCTGATCTCAGATGTCTATCCTAGGCTCGTGGCTGCGGCCAATGCGCCGGTAATCGATACCTCGTGCGCGGCGCTCTGGTGCCTATCACGAGAGGTACGCAACCAGGGCTACAAGGTAGCCCTTACGGGCGAAGGCGCCGACGAAGGACTTGCCGGTTACCCGTGGTTCAAATTCGATGCGCTGAGGAGGCGGTTCAATCTCGGCGTTTTGACGCTAGGCGACGGCGCTATTCGCGGCGTGCGAAAGCTAGTCGCGCCGCAAATAGCCAAGGAAGGTCGGTTGGACGGGATGCTCGGAGGGCTCGATGTCTACGCGTGTTTTCTTGGTCTCATGTCCGCCGGTGCCCAACGCTATTACAGCGACGACCTCAGACAAACGCTGGGATCGTTCGTCGCCTACGAAGACTACGACTTTGATGTCAGACGCATCCGCCGCTGGCATCCCCTCAATCGGATGCTCTATGCGAACTATAAGATTCACCTCGCGGGATTGCTGCTGAACCACAAGGGCGATCGTGTCGCCATGGCCAACAGCGTCGAAACGCGATACCCATTCCTCGACGAGGATGTGGTCAGTCTCCTTGCACGAGTTCACCCCAAGTGGAAACTCAGAGGGCTTAATCATGACAAGTATCTTCTGAGGCAAGTGTCGGCGCGATACCTACCGGCCGAGATTGCCTCACGCCCGAAGCATATGTTCACTGCGCCATTCGCGCGCAGCCTGTTCACAACGCCCCGCCCGTACGTTCAACAGTTGATGAGTCCCACAGCGCTGAGAAAAACGGGCTACTTCGATATTGCTGTGGTTCGTCGCGCATACGAGGCCGTCGAGAACGGCACGGCAAGCAGATGGCGGTTTTTCGGCGGCATCGGACTGGTTGGGGTGCTGGCGACGCAGCTTTGGCACCATCAGCACCTTAATGGCGGCCTTTGCGAATTGCCGACGGCGACGTCGAGCCCGAGATCTGTCTGCTCCTGGGGGTAAAGCGGACTGGCCAGCTCAATCCGGCCGGCACCGCGAACGACAAGACCATCATCGAGGGTGACATCACGGCGACAAAAGCTCACGGGCCTCAAGACAACGGCGAGCAAAGCCGACGTAAGCACGATGGGTCGGTGACTTCCGGATCTGGCCCGACCCTGCCGGTCGGGGTCGGGCAGAGCGCGTCGGCTCTGCCCAGGTAGTTCAGACGCCGACTTGTTCAGCTCTCGCGCGAGGGCATTGTCGACCTCGATGTTATCTGGGCGAGCGTACTGGCGTGTTTTCAAATTCATCGTCGAGCCCGGTGCGTCGCTGAAACATAGTATTGCAGGAGTATGTCTGACTGAGTTCGAGTGCCAGAGAACTGGGGGTATGTCATGGCGACCAAGAAGGGCACTAATGCTCACGACGTCCTCAATGGAACGGCCCTTGCCGACATTCTCCTGGGCTTCGGCGGCAATGATGATCTGTTCGGCTCCGCCGGGAGTGACCTGCTCAACGGCGGCACTGGGCTCGACACGATGCGCGGGGGCCTGGGCAACGACACCTATGTCGTCAGCCAATCAACTGACAAAGCGATTGAATTCGCCAACCAGGGCATCGACCTCGTCCGATCGACAGTCACCTACACGCTCGGCGCCAATGTCGCGAGAACCGTGCTTGAGATTAAGCTCCGCGTGCCCATCGATCCAGGCCAATCGGATCGAGCATCTTCGTGGCTTCAGCGACTGTGAACGGGCGGAGCGCCGGCAACGACAGAATGCTGCAGGAGCGGAGCTTGGCGCGCATCAGAACTTGCGCATGCCGGCGACGACGGCAATCGGATCACGCTTCGATGCGGGCGGCGACGGCAACGACAATCTGCAGGGCGGCGCGGGCGATGACGTACTGTTCGGTGGCGACGGAGACGACACACTCGCAGCAGGGACTGGAAACAATGAATTGCATCCCGGCGTGGGCACCGACACCGTCAACGGCAGTGGTGGTTTCGCTGTCGTCTCCTACGCAGAGCTCGCTAGCTCCGTAACTGTCAATTTATCCGCCGGCCTCACGGGAGGTGCGGCAGGCACTGACACGCTCATCAACGTCCTCGGTGCAATCGGTTCTAGCGCCGGTGATATCCTGACCGGAGGCAGCAGCACGATCTTCATCAACGGAGGCGGTGGCAATGACAAACTGTTCTTTGGTTCGAGCACCAGTGATCCATTTCAGGGCGACGCCGGATACGACGAGCTTCATGGGGACGCTGGCAGCAGGGACACCTTCCGGATCCAGTATGATGAGGGCATGGATCAGTTCTTCAACTTCGATTTCGTAGGAGGAGATAGAATCCAGATCTTCGATAGCCAATTCAATGTGTCGGGAAGCGGCTTCTTTGCCTTTAACACGACGGGTCTAGCGACGGCCGCAGCGGACCGCCTCAAATTCGAGACCGACGCGCGCAATTCTGTGGGCAGACGCTGACGGCTGAGGTGCGGTATTGTCGTCGACGCCGATTGCTCGCATTCAGGGCGTCACGCTGACTGAAGCGATCTTCCTGAAACTCGAGGGCCTTCGCGGCCAGGACGTCCTGGGAGTGCAAATCCCGCCGCTTGAACTCAGAACGTGGCGGAAGGGGCGACAGCGTCGACCGCTCCATCCTGACCGCCGCTATCGGCAAAACGTGGCCTTGGCTGGACCGCGAGCGGCACGGCGGTCGGGCAGAGCGCGTCCGCTCTGCGCAGGTAGTTCGTTGCGTAATCCGCATCGTTCAAAGGTCATCGTTTCGTCCATTTTCCCTCGCACAATCAATGTCATCACAGGCATGACAGAGAGGTGTGCGAACGATGGGGCAAATCGTTCAGGCCCGCCCTTGCTGGGCGGCGATGACGGCAATCTCGACTGCGCTCCTTGCGAGCGCGGGTGATGGTGAGGCGGCGGTGAGCCAGGGCTGCGCAGCCGCCAATCGCGGCAGCCTCGATATGGACGTCGGCCCCGGCCGCAGCATGGAGCGCGAGGCGCACCTTTCGGCGGGCGAGACGCTGAGTTTCTCGGTCACAACTCGCAGCCCGGCAACGGTCGCTCTCGTCAGCGGAAGCGGCGCTCCGCGCGCCCTCTACTCAGGGTCGCGTGCAGCAAGCATAAGCTTCGCGGCGCCGGCGGAGAGCGCTTATGGATTTCGCCTCACGGCGGGCAACGACGGTCCCGCGGCGATCAACGTCAGGTGCGCGATGAGTGCGGACGCCCGCCGCGAGTTCCTGACGCGCACGACCGACCTCCTTCTGTCGAAGGCTCCCGATCGCATGAGGATCGACAGGCCGGATACGCCGATAACGGCGCAAGGTCAGCCGATCCAAGCGCAGGCGAACGAGGTGGAGGCTGACGATGCGACAAAGCCCAAGCCGGCCGCCGTCTCCGTGAGCATGAGCGAGATCGCGGCCGCGGCCAATCCCGGCGCCAGGCGCGAGCCGAGCATTCTCGATTTCTGGGTCGAGGGCCGTTACGAGCCCTATGAGACGGTGGCTGGAGCAAGCAACGGCGAGCTCAGCGCGGTCTACGTGGGGAGCAACTACAAGCTCGGCCCCGACATCATGATCGGGGCGCTGGCCCAGTTCGATCGCGCCGACGAGCTGCCGGCCGGCGCCGCGGCGGACGTTGCCGCGAACGGCTGGATGTTCGGACCCTTCATGAGCGTGCGGTTCGGACCGGGCGTCATTCTCGACGGACGCGCGGCATGGGGAGCTTCCGAGAGCGGCATCGCCGGCGTGTCGATGGACACGGAGACGTCGGAACGGCGGCTTCTCTACGGAAAGCTCAGAGGCGATCGAAAGGTCGGCTCGTGGACCTTCGCTCCGAGCGTCGCCCTCACCTACTTCGAGGAGAGGACGGCGGCGCTTGCCGCGAGCGAGGCGCAGGCGGAGCTGCCGGCCGCTCAGGGCCGCCTCGAGGTGCTCCCCGAGTTGAAGCGGCGGTTCGAGGTCAACGGCGAAACCTACGTCGAGCCGCGGGCGTCCGTGGGAGGCTTCCTGTCGTTCGACGATCTCTCGAAGATCAATCCTGCCGCGGCGCCCGATCAAGGCTCGGACCTCCATCTCAAGGCCGAGGCGGGTGTTGCCGTCGGCGTCAAGGACGGCATGAACATCGAGGCCAAGGGCGGACTCGAGAGCACGAAGGAGGCGGAGCCCGAGAACTGGACGGGGCGTCTGCAACTCAACATGCCGCTCGGGAAGTAGCGCCACTAACGCGCGGGTGGAACGTGCGGCTGTTGGCCCTCTCCGAGACCAAAATCGTGCGTCTCTCGCTCGCGCCCTGCCGCTTGCTGGGGCATCACCGCGGCGCCAACGCCGCGCGGCGTCCCTCGTGCCCCATAGAGCAGGCTTGCGCCGGCGATGTCGCCGGGCCGCAGCCCGCGGTCGCCCTCGACATAGCGATAGGACATGAGCTGGCCCTCGGCGCCCGGATGGTCGAGGCCGATCGCATGACCGATCTCGTGGGCGATCGTGTAGCGGAGGTCGTAGACGTCGAGGTCGCCGTCAAAGCCTATCTTCCACCGCGTTTGCGGGTTGAGGCAGATCAGCGATTGGGAGATACGACCCATTCCGCCGCCGGCGCCGCCGTGTGTCGCGACGTTGGTGAAGGCCCGGCCGCGCGGCTCGGCCTCGGCACCGATCAGGATGCCGGCGTCGGCGATGTTGTCGGTCTCGCGGAAGTCGATGTTGATGGCGTCGCGCCACATGGCGAACGCGGCCCGCACCTCGCGGCGGAACGAGTCGATGTCGATCTTGGAGGGGGCGAGCGCCGCCGACGGCGGCAGCATCCTGCCGCAGTTGCGCGCGCCGGCGAACGATCTGGGCTCCGTCAAGAATGCATAGGTGAGCACTGTGGGAAGGCCGTCGGCGTTCCCGCGCCAGCGGACGACCGTGCCGTCGAGCACGAGCAGCCGATACTCGGGCTCGGCCTTCTTCTCATCGGCGCTCGCCGTTGCCGCCGGCGCAATGGCCAGCACGAGGCTTGCCAGGAAAGTGATCCCTCGCAACGGTCCCTTGCTCCCCGACCGTTCAATCGTCGAAGGCCGTTAGAGCATCGTCGCGATTGAGGGTCAACCTGCAGAAACCCCGCGCAATCATGGTGCTCGCGCCATCGAATGTGACGAGAGAGTGGCGACCAGCGCCGCGCACGAAAGGGAACCTAAGCAAGGCCGACCACGTTGCCTCCACAGCGATCACGCCCGCATCGTGAAGTGGAGAGAACTATGTCGATCAGAGGAACTAATCTCTTTGGGCTGATTGCGGCGGCAGCCTTCGGTCTCGCCGCGCTGCCGAACTCGGCGAGCGCCGCGTCGCTCGGCGGGGCAGCGCAAGCCACGAGCACCATTGGCGACGCAGGCGTCGTCGATGTTCACTCGCGCGGCTACAGGCACTGCCACTGGCGATATGGCCGCGAGCGCTGTCACGGCGGCTACGCCGGCTACCGTTATCGCGACTACGGATACTACGGCTACTACCCCTACTACCGTCGTCCGGGATTTGGCCTCTACCTCGATCTCGGAGGCCGGCGCCATCATCGCTGGCGCTAAGCCTAGGTGACGTAATTGCCGCCGCGGGAGCCCTCGGGGTTTCTCGCGGCGGGCATTCATGGGAGCGTCCTATGAGTCTCGTCGCGAAATTACCTATTGCAGCTGTTGGCATGATCCTGCTCACCGGCGCGGGGACCGAATCCCGGCCGGCTGAGGTGCTCGGCAATCTCACGTGCAACTTCGGCGAGGCGGTGGAGACGGAGACAAAGGCCAATCGCGCCCAGAAGATCTTGTGCGTCTTCGACTTCTCTCGACGGGGACCGAGGAGCTTTACGAGGGGACGGCATACTTCGCCGACGGCACTGCCGGTGAGCCTGCCAGCGGCTCCACATCCTGGATCGTCAAGGGCCCCTCAGACGCGACGCACGACGCGGGCGGGCTCGCGCAGAGCTACGCAATGCGGGGCGGCGCGGAGGGCAATATCGCCGAGCCGGCGCTCATCGGCAAAGACTCGGACGAGATTGCGCTGCATCCCGTCACGGCGCCGGGCGAACAAACGCGAGACGCCGCGCGAGCCTCCCCGCGAGCCTCCGCCGTCGATCTCAAGCTCAAGACAACCGCCGCTTAGGCGCTTCGTCAGGCCAGGCGCTCGGCGAGCCCGGCGAGCCATGCGCGCACCGAGCGCGGGCCCTCGAAGTCGGCGCCCTTCGTGCCGAAATTCTCGCTCGCGACCCTTAGTCCAAAGCCGCCCATTCGCTCCGCGGCCTTGAAGGCCGGCAGATCGCCGATATCGTCGCCGATCATGATCGGCACGCGCCCCTTGAATGGGGCCGTGGCGGCAAGGGCGGCAACGGCCGTCCCCTTTGAGAAGCCCGAGGGGATGACCTCGAACACCTTCTGCCCGGGCCAGATCTCGAACTCGCCCACGTGGCGCTCGCGAAATCGAGCCAGCTCCGCGCCGATCACCGGGCCGGCCGCCGGCGCGAGGCGATAGTGTATCGCGAGCCCGGGCCCCTTCGGCTCCGCGAACGCGCCGGGCGTCCGGCGCGCAAAGCGGGTCAGCGCCTCCACGATCTCCTCCGGCAGCTCGGGCATCAATTGCTCGACTTCGCCATCGGCCTTGAAGCGCATCTCCGCGCCGTGCACGCCGGAGGCCGCGAGGCGCAGCGGCGAGAGGACAACGTCGAGCTCGGCAATCCTTCGCCCCGTAATGATGGCAAGCCCGCCGCCCAAGCCGTCGGCAAGCCGTTGCAGGAGCTCGACCAGCCCTTCCGGAACGCGGATGGCGTGCGGCGTGGCCGCCAGATCGAGCAGCGTTCCGTCCATGTCGAGGAACAAGGCGCACTCTCGAGGCCGCGCGAGGGCGACACGCGTGCACGCCTCGAGACGGCTATCCGAGTTCGATACAGTCGCAGCGGGCGCCTCGTGCGCGCTGCCGGTGTCCATCGTGTCGTCCTTCACGACCTTCCTTTCCTGCAGGCTCGAGCGATTGTCCCTGTCTCGGACTTGCATTCTCGACGTCATAATGGCCAGCTCATGACGCCCGGCCGGCTCTTGATCGCCCTGAGCTCCGCGTCGAGCGCCTGGCGCGTCAGAAGGCCGCTCTGGGTATCGACATGCCCGAGCACGCTCGCGGCATTGACGGCCGCGGCGGTAAGAGCGTCCGCCGCCGGCTGGCCGCGGGCAACGCACGCCGCATAGGTCGCCGCGAAGGCGTCGCCTGCGCCCGCCGTCCCGGCGACGGCCGTTTTGCGGGCCTCGGCATAGAAAATCTCGGTGCCGCTCGCCGCAAATGCGCCTTCGCTGCCGTCGGTTACGACGACGTGTCGCACGCCGCGTCCCAGCATTCGGCTGAAAAAGACCCGGAGGCTCATTTCGAAGCCCCCGCCGATCAGCCCGCGGACCGCAAGGCGCGGGGGACCATGGCCCCAGGATCCGGTTGGCGTGCCGCCGCCCTCGCCGAATTTCGACATCAAGGCGGCGACGAGGGCGTCGGCCTCCTGCCGATTGAGCGTCAGCACGTCGATCGACGGCAGGCACTGAAGGAATTCCGGAGCGTGGGCCGAGAGCTGGCGCAGTCCGGGGTTGGTGGAGAGAACCGCGCCGTGAGCCTTCGCCTTCTCCACGATCGCGGGATAGCACTCCGCCGACCGGTTGCTCAAGTTCGCCACGTGGACGAGCCCCACCTCGAATGCCTCATCGCTGAGATCGGCGAGCTCGAGGAGGGCGTTGGCGCCGCGAAACGTGAAGACGGCCGCGTTGCGCTCGTGCGACGAGACCAGGACCGAGGCGCCGGTCGGCGCGCGTGGGTCGCGCCGGACCCAGCGGACCGACACGTTCTCCTCGTCGAGCTTGTCGAGGATCGTCTCCGCGCGCCGGTCCGTGCCGAGCTTGATCAAGGCGGCGACCTCGAAGCCGAGACGGGAAAGCGCCACCGCCGCGTTGGTGGCGCCGCCGCCGCAGTGGGTCGAGATCTCGAGCAATTCGGTCTTGCGTCCCTCCTCGAGCAGAAGAAAGGCACTATCCGCATTGCGCATGCTCATGCGCTCGATGCGATCGCTTTCGATGATGGCAATCGTATCGATGGTGGCGCCGCCGACGGTCAGGGCTCGCATTGTCTATCGCAGACTTCTCGTGCCCGACGCCCCGCGCTCGGGCTTCTTGAGCTTGCGCTCCAGTTTATCAAGCAGATGGCGCATGGTCGCGCCCGAAGCGGCGGCGGCGCGTCGCTCCGCTCCCCGCGCATCGAGGGCGGCGAGAAATGCGTTCGACCAGGCGAAGATATCCTGGCTCTTGACGGCGGCAAGCAATCGGCCGTGGCGCTCAATGCGCTCGGTCTTGTCCATTTCGAGCGCCGTCAGGATGGCGTCCGCCATCTCCTCGATGTTGTAGGGATTGACGATGAGCGCATCGGTGAGCTGCTCGGCCGCGCCGGCAAACCGCGACAAGATGAGAACGCCGGGGTCGCTCGGGTCCTGCGCGGCAATATACTCTTTTGCAACGAGATTCATGCCGTCGCGCAGGGGCGTGAACATGCCGATCCTCGACGAGCGATAGACGCCGATCAGCCGCTTGCGCGGCGCGGAGCGGTGGATGTAGTGGATCGGCACCCAGTCGAGCTCGCCGAACATGCCGTTGATCTTGCCGCTGAGGCTCTCGAGCGTCGAGCGGATGTCGGTGTAGGCGTCGACGCTTTCGCGGGTCGGCGGCGCGATCTGCGACAGGACCACGCGCCCGCGATAGTGCGGGTTCTTCTCGAGGAACCGGCCGAAGGCGCTCAACTTCTGCGGAAGGCCCTTGGTGTAATCGAGCCGGTCGACGCCGATGATGCGGTAGGCGCCGCCGCGCGCCTGCACATCGGGCTCGAGTTGCGCCGCCCCGGTGAAATCATCGAGATTGATGCCGACGGGGAAGTTCTCGATCACGAGCTGCCGGTCGAAGACCGAAATGCTCCCGTCCTGGAGTATGCGGCCCGCCACGCTGTCCTCGAGGAACTTGATGAGGTTCGCGACATCGGCGCTCGTCTGCAGCCCGACGAGGTCGTAGGCGCTGAGGTCGTGCGCAAGCTCTCGGTGCTCCGGGATGGCAAGATAGGCTTGCGGCGGGGGCACCGGGATATGCAGGAAAAATCCGATCGGGTTCGAGACGCCGCGCTTGCGGAGCTCGGCGCCGAGCGGGATCAAGTGATAGTCGTGGACCCAGACCGTGTCGTCCTCGAGAAGCAGCGGCGCAAGGGCTTCGGCGAAGCGCTGGTTCACCTCGACGTAGCGCTGATAGAAGCCGGCGTCGAAGCGCGCGAGGTCGAGCCGGTTGTGAAACACCGGCCACAGAACGGAGTTCGAATAGCCGAGATAGTAGTCGCGATGCTCTTCGGGGCTGAGCGGGATCGTCGCGGTGGCGTTCGGCCCATGACCGCGCGCCGGCCTGATCGTCGGCGTGCGGGCCTCCTCGCTCCCTTGCGTGGCCCGGCCGTTCCAGCCGAACCACAAGCCCTCGCGGCCGCGCAGCACGTCGGCGATGACCACGGCGACGCCTCCCGCTTGAGCGGCCCTGCTGAGGTCGACGACCCTGTTCGAGACTACGACGAGACGCGACAAATCTGCTCTCCGGGTACCAATTCAACCCCGCAGCCAGCCTCGTCACGGATGACTGCCAAAAATCCGGCTGAATATCAAACGCTTGATGGCCGAGGGAGTTCCGTCGGCTAACCAAGCGGCCGCGGCCAGGCCGCTTCCCAGGGCCGCGACAGCGTCCGGCAGGAATTGGCGATGCCGGCCATCGAGTACGTCTGGGGAACATTACCCCACAAAGCACCGGTCTCGGGATGCAGGTCCTCGGTCAGGAGGCCGAACGCGTTGCGCCGGCCGAGGACGTCGCTCAAGAGCTCGCGCGCCCTTTCCGGCCGGCCCGTCGCGGCGAGGGCGTCGATATACCAGAACTGGCAGGCGAGAAACGACGTCTCCGGGGCGCCGAAGTCATCATTGGCATAACGCATCATGAAGCCGTTGCGGCCGAGCTCCTTGCCGACGACGTCACATGTCTGCAGGAACCTCGGATCGTCGGCGTCGAGTAGGCCGAGCTCCGGCAAAAGGAGGACGCTGGCGTCGAGCTCGTCATGGTCGAGCGCGCCGGCAATCGCGCCGCGTTTCTTGCTCCACGCCCGCGAAAGGATCTCGCGGCGGAGTGCGGCGGCATCCCGCCGCCATCGCTCGCTTTCCGCGGTCAAGCCGAGCAGCGAGGCGATGTGGGCGAGCCGATCGAGCGCGACCCAGCACATCGTGGCCGAATGGGTATGGACGCGCACGCGGCCGCGGTATTCCCAAATCCCCGCGTCCGCCTCCATGGACACGCGCTTGGCCTGATGGCCGAGCGCCTCGAGCCGCCGATAGAGCGACTCGTCGCCGACGCGCGGAAGCCTCTCGTCGATGAACATCTGCGAGACGCCGAGAATGACGCTGCCGTAGGAGTCGTGCTGCAATTGTGTGGCGGCCTCGTTGCCGACGCGGACCGGCCCCATGGATTGAAATCCCGCGAGGTTTGGCGCGACGCGTTCCTCGAGCGCCTGATCGTGAACGATGCCGTAGACGGGGTAGAGTGTGCCGCGCGCTCGGGTCGCGATGGTCGTGATGTAGTCGAGGTAGGACTCCATCGTCTGCGTCGCGCCGAGACGGTTGAGCGCCTTGATGACGAAGTAGGCGTCCCGGAGCCAGCAATAGCGGTAGTCCCAATTGCGCTGGGAGTTGGGGGCCTCGGGCAGCGAGGTCGTATGCGCGGCGACGATCGCACCCGTCTCGTCGAACGTGCAGAGCTGCAGCGTGATCGCCGCGCGGATGACCTCGGCCTGCCAGTCGAAGGGCACCGCGAGACCGCGCACCCAGCCGAGCCAATAGTCCCGCGTTCGCTCGAGCGATTCCCTGGAAACGGTGTCGACCGCTGCCTCGAGCGGCTCGTCCGAGCCCATGATGAGCGTCAGCGGCCGCGTCAGTGCAAACGGCAATTCATGGACGATGTAGGAGAGCGGCGCGTCGGTCGTGAGGCGGAGCGTGTGCTCGCCGCCGCTCCAGCGAATGTGATTTGAGCCCACGACCTGGATCGCGCGCGGCTCCCCGTAATCGAACGTGGGGCGGACCCTGATCTTGACCCGAGGCAGGCCGATCGGCTCCAGGCGGCGGATGATCTGGGCCGGATGGTACATGCGCTCGAAGCGAAGGAAGCGCGGCGCGAAATCCGTCACGCGCACGCCGTTGCCCTCGCCGTCCTCGAGCAACGTCTCGACGATGGCCGTATTGCGCACGTAAGCCGAGCGGCTCAGCACGCACCCCTCGACGGCGATATCTGAGAACCCTTTTTCCTCGTTGCCGGACAACAGGCGCGAAAAGACCGGGTCGCCGTCGAAGCGCGGAAAGCACCACCAGACGATGCGGGCTTGCTGGTTGATGAGCGCGGCGATGCGGCCATTGCCGATCACGGCCAAATCGAGCGGCTGGGCAGGCGTTTCCGCGGTCATTGACAGTCTGGATCAAAGGGCCCCGATGTCGATGGTCTTGACTTAAGGGGCGAGGGGGGCGCGGTCAAAGGGAAGCGCGTTTGGCGAGGCCTTCGCCGGAGGCAGCCAGGCAGGAGACGCCCTTCGGGCTCGTCGCGAGAAGGGTCCATGTGCCGGTCGGGGAGACGAAAAGCTCGGCGAGATTGCGCTCGGAAATGAGCCTGATCTCCTCCTGCGTCTCGTTGAGCGTGACCTTGAGATACTCCACGTAGGCGCGCCGCTCGGCGCATACGGGCCGCGCAAGGGCCGCAGAGGCCGCAAGGGCGAGTACTGGTATCGCGGCGGCGAACGCGACGGAGAAACGCCTGTTCAGCATGGACGCACCTCGGGAGCTCCTGATGTCCAGCTAACGCGGGCCCCCGCCGCCGGTTCCGGCGTTCAGAGCGCCGGGGAACCATTGACGCCGTGCGAATGTTCAAGCCAGCAGCAGCCAACTCCAGGACGGAATTTCATGGGCGACGGCTTTCTAGCAGGCAAGAGAGTGCTCCTCGCGGAGGACGATCCGCTGGAGGCGATCGCCTATTGCGACTGGCTCTGTGAGCATGGCGCCGAGGTCATCGGTCCGATCGCCTCCGTCCGGCAGGCCCTGTCGCTGCTCGAAAGCACGGAGGTCGACGTCGGCGTCATCGATTTTGCTCTCGCCGATTCCAATAGCGCCGGCCTTCAGGTCGCGCTCGAGAAGCGCAACATCCCGTTCGTCGTCGTCACCGGGTATCCGCGCCCGCTGGTCCGTCGCAACAAGGATCAAGTGATCCTGCCAAAGCCGGTCTTCGAGGAGGACCTGTGCGCTTCCGTGCGCAGCCTGTGTCACGTGTGAGCCACATTATGTCGCGCCGCCGCAGCGGCGAAAATTGGAACCATTGCGATATGCCGCCGTTGCCCGGTCATCGGCAACAAATCGAAAGGCATCGTCATGATTAAGCAAGCCACGGGCGTCGCCATCGCCGCTCTGCTTCTGAGCGTGCCGGCGTTAGCTGAATCCGGGAAGCTCGACCAGAACAAGATGGCGCCTGGCGAAACAAGCTCCGGCGCCGCCAATTCAGGCCCCGGCATCCAGGGCCCGCCCGACACGCGCACCGGCCCGTCGACCCGCGCCCCCGAGGATGGATCGGGCTCGGGCGCGTCCGCCGGCGAGGCGGGCAGCGACACCGAGCACGCGACCACCCCGAGCCAGGATTCGAGTGGGGTGGAGGGCCTGCCGGGCAACAAGAGCGGAGCGGCGGCAAAGGAGCCGAGCGGCTCCGACGCGGCATCCAAGAAGAAGGCGTACTGACGCTCCTGGTGCTGCCCCCGCGCGGGGCAGCACCTTTTCGCCACTCCTTCCAAAATACCTTCTGAGGCCGGCCGCTTCGACTGTGTGGGGATGCCGCAGTAATTCTCTGCGCGGCAGGGTCGCAGTGGCGGCCTAGCTCACGACCCGGGAGGACGGCCGAGATTGCTCAACACCTCGCTCGTGTGCTCGCCGAGTGCGGGCGGGCCGGACCCTTGGCTCAGGCTCGCGTCGAGAAAACGTATCGGACAGGCGACCGAGGGAACGGTTCCGGCAATCGTGTGCGGCAGGTCGAGGCGCAGTCCCCTGTGGCGGACCTGCTCGTCGGCGAACACGGCCTCGAGGTCGTTGATCGGCCCGCAGGGCACGCCGACGGCTTCAAGATCCCCAATCCACTGTCGCGCCGGGCGAAGCCGGGTCCGTGCCTCGATCATGGGCACGAGCGCCTCGCGGTTCGCGACGCGCGCCGGATTGGTCGCGAACCGCTCGTCGTCGGCCAACGCCGGGCATCCCGCCAATTCGCAGAAGCGGCGGAATTGCGTATCGTTGCCGACCGCCAGGATGAAGTGGCCGTCGGAAGTGGGGAAGGTCTGGTAGGGGACGATGTTGGGATGGGCGTTGCCGAGCCTCGCCGGCGAAACTCCGGTCGTGAGATAATTCATCGCCTGGTTGGCAAGAACCGCGACCTGCACGTCGAGAAGGGCCATGTCGATGTGATCGCCGCGTCCCGGTTCGCTCGCGCCGATGAAGGGCCGCGAGAATGCCGATCGCGGCGTAGAGGCCCGTGAAGATGTCCGCGACCGCGACGCCGACCTTGATCGGCTCGCCGCCCGGAGCGTGGTCGGGAGCCCCCGTGATGCTCATGAGACCGCCGAGCCCCTGCACCATGAAGTCGTAGCCGGCGCGGTCGCGGTAGGGGCCGGTTTGGCCGAAGCCGGTGATCGAGCAGTAGACAAGCCTGGGGTTGATCGGCGCCAGCGCGGCGTAGTCGAGACCGTACTTCGCCAGCGCTCCGGCCTTGAAGTTCTCGATCAGCACGTCGGATGTCCGCGCCATCTCGCGGATCGCCGCCTGGCCTTGCGGATCGGCCATGTCGATCACGACCGACTTCTTCCCCCGGTTCGCCGATAGGAAATAGGCCAACTCGGTCGTGGGCTCGCCGTGGGCATCGGCCGCGTAGGGCGGACCCCAGCTCCTCGTATCGTCTCCGGTGCCGGGCCGCTCGACCTTGACAACCTCGGCGCCGAGGTCGGCCAGCAATTGGCCGGCCCATGGCCCGGCCAAAACTCGCGAAAGGTCGAGCACGCGCATTCCCTCAAGCGGACAGGTCATCGCTCGCCTCGCTCAAAAAAAGGCCTGCAGGCCCGTCTGCGCCCGGCCGAGGATGAGGGCGTGCACGTCGTGCGTGCCTTCGTAGGTATTGACGGCCTCGAGGTTCACCATGTGGCGGATCACCTGGTACTCCTCGGAGATGCCGTTGCCGCCGTGCATGTCTCTCGCCATGCGCGCGATGTCGAGCGCCTTGCCGCAGTTGTTCCGCTTCATCATGGAGATCATCTCCGGCGCGGCCGTGCCTTCATCCAAAAGCCGGCCGACCCGCAACGCGCCCTGCAGTCCGAGCGTGATCTCCGTCTGCATGTCGGCGAGCTTCTTCTGGTAAAGCTGCGTTTGCGCGATCGGCCGGCCGAACTGGCTGCGGTCGAGGCCATACTGGCGCGCCGCATGCCAGCAGAATTCCGCGGCACCCATGACCCCCCAGCTGATGCCGTACCGCGCGCGATTGAGACAGCCGAAGGGCCCTCTCAGGCCCTCGACGCCGGGCAAGAGCGCGTCCTCGGGAGCCTCGACGCCGTCCATCACGATCTCGCCCGTGACGGAAGCCCTGAGGCTCAGCTTGCCGCCGATTTTCGGCGCGGAGAGGCCCGGCATGCCCTTTTCGAGCACGAAGCCGCGGACGGCGCCGCCGGGGGCGTCGGATTTAGCCCAGACGATGAACACGTCGGCAATCGGCGAGTTCGAGATCCACGTCTTGGTGCCGGTGAGCCGATAGCCCGAGGCTCCCTTCTCCGCGCGCGTCTTGATGGCCGCCGGGTCGGAGCCGGCGTCCGGCTCCGTCAGGCCGAAACAGCCAATGAGGTGCCCCTTCGCGAGCTTCGGCAGGTAGGTCTTGCGCTGCGCCTCGGAGCCATAGGCATAGATCGCATACATCACCAGCGAGCTCTGGACGGACATCATCGAGCGGTAGCCGCTGTCGACGCGCTCGATCTCGCGGGCGACTAGGCCGTAGGTCACGTAATTCGCGCCGAGCCCGCCGTACTGTTCCGGAATGGTGACGCCGAGAAGCCCTGCCTCGCCCATCTCGCGGAAGATCTCGGGATCGGTGGCTTCCTCCGCGTAGGCCCTGATGATCCGCGGCTGCAGCCTGTCCTGCGCGAAGGCGCGGGCCCCATCGCGCAGCATGCGCTCGTCGCTGGTCAGTTGGGCCTCGAGCAGGAACGGGTCTTCCCAGTTGAATGCCGCGAGTTCCGCGTCGCTGTGCGACGAGCCGTGCTGCGTCATATCGCTTGACCTCGATCGGCGGCGCTGCAGCCGGGACGGCGGCTCGCATCGACGGGGGAATTGGCGCGTTGCTTGAGTGATGCGCCAAGGAGACGAGCGCCTACGATAGCGCCGCCGATCCCGCACATCCACGCCCGATTGCGCCGACGGTTGTGCGCCGCAGGCCCCCGAGGCGGTTTCAGCGCCTACCTTGGCTTGGTCGCATAGGTCGCGAGTGCGATGCGGTCTTCGGATCCCAGGAATTTGCCGATCGCATCGACGAGATCGGCGCCCGCCTTCTTCTGATCGAGCGCCGCGAGCTCTTGCTCGAGACCCGATCTGCGCTCGCTCGTCGCGACCACGACGAGCGTGTCGGTGCCGAACGGCGCCTCGACGTTCATTGGCAGCGAGAGCTCGTCCTTGTCCATGTAGTTCGGGGCGTTTCCCGTCGGGAACAGGAGCTGCACGGTGCCGTCGCCGGCCCAGTTCATGAGAATGAGGTAGCGTCCAATGAGGCCTGCGACATTGAATTTCACCTTGTCTCCGGGCTTATAGGCGCTCGCAGCGGGAGCAAGGGAGGCGGCGAGCGCGCGCCCCTTCGCCAGAGACTGCAGCTCGCGCAAGGCGCTCACCCGCTCTTCGATAGCCGGCAGCGCCGCCTTCTCGATGTTGTAGGCGAGGACAGCTCCCGACTGATCGATCGCGTTTCCGGTCGCCTGATCCCAGGAGACGGTCGCGGCGGGCTGGCTCGCGGGGCCTGCCGTGTCCGGCTTCAGGGCTGCGGTAGTGTCCGGAACCGTGGCGGCAGAGGCCTCGGCGCGAAAGAGCGCGGCGCGCGACAATTCGACCGAGGCCGGCTTGGTCGCGGGTATCTGCCGGTTCTGGCTCAGGCGCGCAATGTTGCGGTGGAGATAGCTGAACAGCTCCGCCCGCGTCGTCACGCCGTCGCGATTTCCTTCCTTGTCGGCCATGCCCTGGAGCGCGCGCGACAGCACATAGCTTGCGGCCCCTCTCGGGGTCTTCTCGCCTTCGATGGCGACCTCGGGCGTCGTATGCGCGTCATCGACGGCACCGATGAATGTCAGCGTCTTGATATCCTTCGTCGCGTCGTCGCCGCGGGGCCCCTTGAACTGCGGCAGCTGGTCGTCGCCTGGGGCGATGTAGTAGGCGCCCGGTGTCGCTCGCTCCGGCGTGTCGACCCGCAACAGGGCCCTGACGCCGGGCCCGTTGCCCGCCTCGGGGGCCTTGGTCATGCCGCCGCCGAAGCAGCTGTCGGCGAGGAAGATGGTCTCGGCGCCTTTCGCGGCAATACCCCTGAGCCACGAGAACATCTCGTCGTCGAGAATGCGCTCGCGTGTGCCCGGCCCCTTGGCGTCGAAGCCCCACAGCACGAAGAACTCGTCCTTGCCGTCCGGCTCGCTGCCCCGTACCGCCTCCGGCTCCTGGCTGCCATGACCGGCATAGGTGAAGAGCACGATGTCGCCCGCCTTGGCGGCCGCCTCGGCGGCCGCGAGCGCGGCCTTGAGGCTCTCGCGCGTCGCCTGCCCGTCGATGAGGACGCGAACGTCGCTCACTCCTGCGCGCTCGAGCGAGGCGGCGATGTCCTTCGCATCGGCGACCGCGCCCTTCAGCGTGGGTGCGATGTTGGGATGCGCATAGTTGTCGATGCCGACGACGATGGCATGGACGGAATTGCCGGGCGTGGGGCTCGACAGGCGATAGCTCTCGGCGGCCGCGGGGAGAGCGAGTGCCGCGAGGGCCGGCGCAATCAGCAAGGCGCGAGGGCGCCCGCGGCGGCAGAACGGAAACGAGGCGAGGGTCTCTGACGGCATACTCTGAACCTCCGCGTCTTCCCTTGCCGCGCCGGCCGGCTACCGATTGCGCTTCTTGTCCTTGGAGACGAGGTCCACCATTCGGTCGGTGAAAGAGCGGGCCTTTTCGGGATCCTTTTCCTTGGCCTTGTCCGCTTCGTCATACTCGCGCCTGACGATGTCGCGGATCTTCTTCGAGAACCCCAGCTCGACGTCCTTCTCCTTCTTCTTCTTTTTTTCCTTGTCGTCGTCCTTGGCCTTCTCGTCGACGATCTTCTCTTTGCAATGGTGGTAGCGCTCGTACCAGTCGAACTGGCGCTCGACCGGCGAGATGGACGTGCTCGCGTCCCAGACGCCGACCCAGACCGCCGGCTCGATGATTTCCTTACCGCTTCGGCACTTGATCTCCCCCGGTGCCAGCGCGTTGGCCTTGATGTAGATGATCTTGTCGGGGTCGCCATAGTCGGCGCGAAGCTGCTCGATCTGGTCGTCGGTGATGAGTTCCGTGCCGTCCTTGCGCTTGGCGTCACCCGCGTCGTACATGCGGATGAGCTCCGAGGCGAAGAGCTGCTCGTTCAGGGGGTCGGCTTCCGCGCTGTCCTCGGGGAACTGCCGCGAGCGCGTAATGGCCTCCCAAAGAAGGGCGACCGCAAGCTCCGCGTTTTTCGGAATCGCTTCCGAGCCGCGGTCGGCGGGAAATCCGGTCCGATAGAGCTTGGCAAGCTCGTAACCGGCGCGAGGATTGCCGCGCACGAAGGCGCCGTAATAGAGATTGCGGATCTCCTCGGCGCCGTCGTCCGGCTCGCCTTTCAACTTGGGCCGGAAGGGGATCTTGCCGTCGCGGACGAGGTTTGCGAGCTGCATCTGCGCCAACTCGTCCCCGCCTGCCGCCGCGAGGCGCCAGTAGCGTCCTGCGGCCTCCCGCTGCGCCGAAGGCAGGCCGGTGCCCTCGGTCAGCATGGCGGCGAGGCGCGCCTGCGAGCGCGTATCTCCGGCCTCGGCAGCACGCGCGTACCAGACGAGGGCGGTGCCCTCGTCCTTGTCGAGCGTATCGGTGCCGAAGCGGTAGATCTCACCGAGCTGATACATGGCCTCCCACGATCCGCGCGAGGAGGCGATCTCGAGCAGCTCGATGGCGCGCTTGGTGTCGCGATCGATCCCGCGCCCGTCCTTCAAGGCGAGCGCCGTCTCGATCATGGCCGGCACGAAGCCGGTCTCGGCAGCCTTCGACAGGTACTGATAGGCCCTGGCCGCGCTCGTCACCTCCGTCGTCTCCTCGCTGGTGAGCTCGGCATTGACCCCGAGGTCGCCGTTCTTGTAGGCGAGGCCCAGATTGTAGAGCGCAAGCACGTCGCCGAGGTCGGCGCCGCGCTGGAGCAGCGCCCGCGCCTTCTTGCGGTCGGGGGGCTGAAGCGCGACCTCGTTGCCTTCGGTCTTGGCGATCTCGCCGTTCTGGCACATGAGCGCGAGGCTGTTGTAGGCGGCCGCATAGCCGAGATCGACCGCGTCCTGATTGAGCTTCGAGGCTTGGGCGAGAGCAGTGAGCCGCGGCACCCCCTCCGAAAGCGTGGCCAGCGCATATTGCGCGCCCGCAAGGTTGAACTTGAAGCGGGCGACGCGGCCGCGTTCCTGGACGGCCTTCTCGCAGGCGGCTATGGCGCGCGTGATGTCGTCGAGGGCCTGGGCCTTCTTGGCCTCGCTCGCGAGGCCGCCGAGCGCCTTGCTCCTGATATCCACGCCGGCGACGCCCTGGGGCCGATTGGGATCGAAGGGAGAGGCGGCGAGCTGATCGCAGAGCTCGCCCGCGTCCGCCGTCGCCGGGGCCTTCTCGCGAAGGTCCGACGGCTCGCCGAGGGACTGCGCCTGGAGCTCGCCCGCGCCCTGCGCCTGAAGGCGGGCCATCTTGTCGATCTCGGCGAGGAACTCCTTGCCGCAGGGCGCAAGCTCGCTGCGCTTGGCCTCGATCTCGTCGCGCGACACGCTGCCCGAGGTGACGCCGAAGCGAAGCCTCTCGACCTCGTCGGCGGCGGTTCGGCAGGCTGCCTCCGTGTCGCCGCGGTCGTCGCCCTGGAAGAAGTAGAAGTCGGTCGAATTCGACGCCCTCGCTGAAATCCGGGATCTGGTTGCCCCCCGCGCGCAGCGCCGCGCTGCGCACGAGACGCTTCACGCGCGCATGGAGCTCGTTGAGCTCGAGCCGCGGCGTGCCGATGTGGCCCAAGAGCATGCGCGTGTAGAGGGAGTTCGGCTTGCGGGCCGCCGACCCCTTGCGCTTCGAGCCGCCATCGGCCGAAGCCTCGCCCTTGTCCTTGGACTTCTTCGCCGGCGGCGCAATGCCGTCGTTCGAGCGCTGCCCCTTCTGGGCCGAATACAAGCGGAAGACCCCGGCCGACGTTTCGGCGGGCAGGGTCAAGCCCCCTTCGCCCTTGGCGAGGCTCACGCCCTTGGTCGAGCTCTCGAAGCTCCGGCAGGCATCGGCAATGATGATGGTGACGTCGGGCTTGTGCTCGCGGATCTTCTCGACGACCTCGTTCTCGGAGATCGCGATCTCCGACAGCCATTGCTCGTAGCGCTTGTTCTTCTTTTCGTCGCTGTCGAGCGCGCGCGCCTCCTCCTTTGCCGTCGACTGGAGGAACTGCATGAAGCTCACGCGGTTCTTCGCGGAGGGAAGGAGGAAGTAGTTGCCCTTGCCTTCGATGTAGTAGCCGTGGCCCGAGAAATAGAAGAGCACGTCGTCGCCGGGGGCGACATTGGCGAGAAACTCTTTCAGGGCCTCGTCGAAGGCCTTCTTGTCCTTGACCTGGTCGCTCTTGAGCTTCTTCACCTCGAAGTTGAGGCCGGGCCGCGAGAGCGCCGCGTCCATGTCGTCGGCGTCCTGGTCGGGGGAGAGAAGGCTGGCAAGGCCGCTCGTCTCTTCATAGTTCCCGACGCCGACGACGAGTGCGTGGCGAGCCTTGGCGGCGGGTGCCTCCTCGGGCACGCCTTCCGCCGCAGCGATTGCCCCGCCGGAAAGCATCACACCCAGCAGCCACGCGAAAACTGCCTTGCCTACGACTGACTTCAGCCGGTCGACCCCGGACATAGTACCCTCGGGCTCCTCGCAGACCCTAAGAAGCGTGCTCGCTCTTGCCGAAATCTCATCAGGGAAAGACTGCGACGGTCTTACTGTTGCTCGGCGTCCTCTTCTGAATGCGTGTCCTCTTGCTCGACGGCGGGCTGAACGTCGCTCTTCCCCGCCCCGGCCCCGGAGTTGTCCCCCGTGCTGGTCCAGCGGGCAGGAACCGGCTGGATTCGCGCGCTTGCGATGGCGGCGATCCGTCCGCCGCATGCGGACGCGAGCTGCGCCTGCGCGGCGTCCCAATCGAGCTTCGACTGCTGGAGACTCGCAACGGGCGTCCCCGGGCTCGACGCGGCCGCCGTCGCGGAAGCGGAAGGCGCCGGTGTGCCGGCGACCGACGCCGGCCCCGCGATCTGCCCGGTCTCGATCTTGACGCCGCGGCTCGAGGGGGCGGGCGCAGGGGAAGAGCCGGAATAGGCGGCTTCCACCGTTTGGCCGCCGCCGGACTTGCCCCCGGCGCCGCGGTAGAACTGGGCGTAGTTCGTGGACAGGCAGTCATAGAGCGCACGGCGCGCGCGGAAGCGGAACTGGAAATTGCGCTCGAGCCCCAGCGGATCGGCAGCGACCGCCCCGCCGTCGCGCACGAATTTTTTGAGCGGCACGGCACTGATCGCCGCGGTCACGTACTGCTCGTATTTGCTTTCCGATCCCGATGTCACGAAGCGATCGTCGTCGGCGTCGGAGTTCTCGTAGACGGTGCGCATGAAGCGATCGAAGCTATGGCTCACGCCGATGATCTCGCTCATCTCGAGCGCAGTCGCATAGACGTAGCGCGCCGACTTCGGGAACACCTCCTCCTTGAGGTTCTCCATGCTGGGGCCCTTGGCGCCGACGCCGGTGAAGTAGGGCTCGAGCTGGAGCTTCGCCCGATCGACGATGCGCACGAGGAGCCGGTCCCTGGTCCACATCTCGCCGGCCATGCGGGCGAACGCGTTGAGCCCGGCCTTGTCGAAGGCGGCCTCGATGGCGTTCTTGACCGTCCCCTCCGTGACCTCGTTGATATTGGTTCCCTGGGCGACGCTCACGTCGATGCGGCGCGCGCTGCGCAGCTCCGCGTGCTGGCGGCGCAGCTCCTCGATGAACTCGCGCACCGCCAGATCGACATTGCGCGCGCGCTCGAGCTCGCGAGCGCGATTCTGCTCGGCGATCTCCGCCTGCCGCAGGTAGAGCACTTTCAGCGCCTTGGCCGCCTCGGCCCGGGAGGACTCGGCTTTTTCGGAGCTCGTGTCCGAGGAGCTCTCCGAGCTGTCGCCGTCGTCCGAGCCGCGCCGCGAGCTGCTCTTGCCGCTCCCCGAGCCGCCGCCGAAATTCGGCGGACGGACCGCTTTCTTGAGTACCTTGCCGAACCCGCCCAAGGCTCGACCGAAGTCTTGAGCCTCAGCTTCCGTCGGCGCGAAGGGAAGGGCGAGCAACAACCCGAAAACCACGGGCAGCGCGGCCCAGGGGAAAATTGGCTGTCGCATGATGATCCCCACTGAAAGTCCGAAAGCGTCTCGGAGTTAACCACGTTGATTTGAACTGAACAAGCGCGCCAAGGCGAGTCCCTGTGGCTTGGCTGACATCGCGTTTGAGGCCGGCCGACTATGGGCTCGTCGCTCAGCCGCTTTCTCGAAATCTTACAATTGCGTTCTGCGGCCGGACTTCGTCGTACAACCCAGGCTTTTGCGACAGTTCCATTGCAAAACAATGCCGCCCAACTCGGGCAGAGGCGAGCCTGTGCCTCTCAATTCGCGAAGCGGAAGTGCAACACGTCGCCGTCCTGGACGACGTATTCCTTGCCCTCGAGGCGCATCTTGCCGGCGTCCTTCGCTCCGACCTCGCCGCCGAGGGCGACATAGTCGTCATAGGCGATGGTCTCGGCGCGGATGAAGCCCTTCTCGAAGTCGGTGTGGATGACGCCCGCCGCCTGCGGCGCCTTGGCGCCCCGCGTCACCGTCCAGGCGCGCGCCTCCTTGGGGCCTGCCGTGAAGAAGGTGACGAGCCCCAGGAGCCTATAGCCCTCGCGGATGAGGCGGTTGAGGCCCGGCTCCTCGAGCCCGAGGTCGGCGAGGAAGGCCTTGCGGTCGGCGGCGGCGAGGCCCGCCACCTCCGCCTCGATCTTGGCCGAGATGACGACGCACCCCGCGCCCTCCGCTTTCGCGCGCTCGGCGGTCTTCGCCGAGAACGCATTGCCGGTTGCGGCCGAGCCCTCGTCCACGTTGCAGACGTAGAGGACGGGCTTCGCCGTCAGGAGCTGAAGGGCGGCGTAGGCCGGCGCCTCCTCGGGTGTGAGCTTCGCAAGGCGCGCGGGCTTCCCCTCGCGAAGGAGCGCAAGCGCCTTTTCGAGGAGCGCGAGCTGAGCCTTCGCCTCCTTGTCGCCGCTCTTGGCCTTCTTCTCGATCGAGGCGGCGCGCTTCTCGCAGCTCTCGAGGTCGGCGAGCATGAGCTCGGTCTCGACCGTCTCGGCATCGGCGATCGGATCGATGCGGTTCTCGACGTGGGTGATGTCCGGGT
Source organism: uncultured Alphaproteobacteria bacterium (assembly GCA_963699485.1). Classification (GTDB taxonomy): domain Bacteria; phylum Pseudomonadota; class Alphaproteobacteria; order Rhizobiales; family Hyphomicrobiaceae; genus Hyphomicrobium_C. The sequence goes on from CAVOUC010000032.1 coordinate 26,496, forward strand.
CCTCGAAGCAGCGCAGAACGTAGGCGACAGCGTCGACCTCGCGGATGTGGGCGAGGAACTGGTTGCCGAGCCCTTCGCCCTTGGACGCCCCGCGCACGAGCCCGGCGATGTCGACGAAGGTGAGCCGCGTCGGGATGGTCTGCGCCGACTTGGCGATCCTGGCGAGCGTCTCGAGCCGCTCGTCGGGGACGGCCACCTCGCCGACGTTGGGCTCGATCGTGCAAAAGGGATAATTCGCGGCCTCGGCCGCGGCTGTCTCGGTCAGCGCATTGAAGAGGGTCGACTTGCCGACGTTCGGCAAGCCGACGATGCCGCACTTGAAGCCCATGAGTGATTGTCCTTGGCCGCTGCTGGGTGTGGCTACCCCGCCAGTGCGGCGCAATCAATGGGAGACGTGGCTCTCGAATTCCCTCGGCGGCGCGGGTCGGGTATCGTTCCTTGGCGCACGCGGAAGGGACTATGGGCAGGAAAGACCCGGCTAGAGGAATTCGCGTCTCGTACTTGGCATTGCCCCGGGGACCGGCTGAGCCTGCCGAGTACGCGTGCCCACCGGGTATCGACGTTATGCGCCAGACGCTTCCTGTTGACGAGTACCTTGCGCTCTACCGCGCCGTCGGCGGCCCGTGGGGCTGGGATCAGAGGCTGAAGATGCCAAGGGGCCTCCTGGCGGATTTCCTCGCCGGGCCCCACAGTCACATCTTCACCTTGCTTAGCCTCGCGGAGGGATCGCCGGCGCTCGGCTTCTGCGAGTTCGACAGCGCCGGGCATCCGGACGTACAGCTCGTCAATTTCGGCATGGTGCCGGAAGCATACGGGCGCCGGCTGGGGCCATGTCTCCTCGCCGTTGCACTCCGGGCGATTTGGGAAGAGCTGAACCCCCGTCGCATATGGCTCCACACGGACGAATGGGATCATCCCAAGGCGATGGACGTCTATCTCAAAGCCGGTTTCGTGCTGGAGGACGTGCAGAACGAGGATCCGGCGGGGCTTTAGCGAGAAGGGCATGCCCGGCACGGCCATGAAAAAGGGCGGCGTTCGACGAGCGCCGCCCCTGCGTGCTTTCCCGTGCCGCATCACTCGGCGGACATGAACTTCTCGGCCGTCGTGAAGAAGCCGACTTGCGAATTGTCGCGGCAATACTCGCCGATCTCGGTCGCGCTCTTGGTGAAGGCGGCCGAATCGAAAATCATGTCCTCGTCATTGGCGTCCGCGTGGTAGCCCGCAAGCCACATCAGGATCTGACCGAGACCCTCCTCGTCGTCCTTGGTCGTTTTCGCGAGCTTCTCGCACTTCAAGGTCTGAAGGTCGACCGGCTCGCCCGTGGGCGCGGAAGCGTTCTCGCCCATGAACTTGGCGGAAGCGGTCACGACGCCGATGTTCGGATTTTTGGCGCAGTAGTCGAGCGTGTTCTCGAAATCCTTTTCCAGGCTCGAGAAGTAGATCACGGTGCCCTGCTCGTCGGTCGCGTTGTAGCCCGCGAGCCAGTAGAGAATGACGCTCATGCCGTACTGGTCGTCCTTCGATCCGGAGCTCATGGCCTCGGCGAGGTCGCGGCAGGTAAACGTCGAAATGTCGTACTTCTCCGCCGAGGCAGGAGCGGCCGTGGCCGCAAACAATCCTGCCGTGAGCGCCATCGCGCCAAGGGTCCGCATCATGGGTCTACCTCTGAAAGAGAACTCGGGCCTGGGGATGGACACAAGCGGCCGGAAGCCCGCCCGCGCTCGTTGTGGCGGCCTGCACCCGACGCCTCTGCCGCTCGGGCAAGATATGACTAAGAGGTAAAGAAAGCTTTCGGACCGCCGCGCGAATTGTCTCTACCCGGAGGACGTCAGCGGAACATCGCGAGGTCGAAGGCCGAGTAGGCCTTGGGCCTCGGGAGCTTGCTCTGGCCGGTCATGGCGTCGGCGAGCGCTTCGCCGAGATTGGTGTCGGGCTCGAGCTCCTTCACCGCAATGACCATGAACGGTCGCTGCCAGTTGGTGCCGTGCGCTCCGGCGCCCTGGTCCGGCTCGCGGTACTGGCCGAGATTCAAGGTCCAGATCGGGATCTCGGCATCGACGACGGAAGCAACGATGTCGGCGGTGCGCTCCGCGCGTTTGAGCGCCCGCTCCGTTTCCTCCTTCGGGTCGCCTTCCTGCGACGCCGTTCCGACGGCAATGATCTCCTTCGCTTCCTCGAGCCCGGACTTGATGTCCGCGTCGAAGACCTGCCCGGGGATTTCCGCACTCGGAACGATCACGCCGGATTTCTCGATGTCGTCCGAGCTCTTGCGCACCCACAGGAACTCCTTCTGCGCGACGACCACGTCGAAGGCGCCGCGCCGGCCCGCCTTGTCGCGGCCCTCGATGGCGAAGATGACCGAGCTCCTCGTCTCGCGCACCGGCTTTTCGGGAGGAGGCGGCTCGGTTGCCGCCGTCTCGATCGGGGGCGGCGGCGGGGGCGGCTCCGTCATCACGGTGTGCACGACGACGGCTGTCGCGGTGGTAACGGCAGCCGCCGAGCCAATGGCGGCGGCGACTCCGGCCTTCGTTTGCAGATACCCGGAGAGCCAGTTGTACCAGTCCGACCAGCCCCTCGCCCGGTCGAACCAGCGATAGAGGCTCCAGGCGCGGCGGATCTTGGATTTCTTCTCGGGCTCGCCGCTCGGGGCGCCGGTCTCGCTCGTCATGACGCTCTCTCCCTCCCGCACCGCCGCCGCCTATAGCCGATCGTGTGGGCGAGAAAAAGGGCGGGGCCGCGTCACGACTTGGGCTTGCGGCCCGTGAGCCATTTCTTGAGGTTTGCGGCGAGCGCGCTCTCGCGCTTGCCGGCCCGCTCGCCCTCGGGATGGCCGATCGAGGAGCGGGCGCGCCGTGGGATCTCGGCGCTCTCGTCCTTCTCCCGTGCCGGCTTTTCGGCGGGCTCGGCCTCCTTGGAGGTGAGATTGAGAACGTCTGTCATGAAGCGCGACTGGTCGTTCTTGACGAGACGGCCCGCCGATCTGGCGATGGCCTCGAGCAGCGGCTCGAGCCACGCGTGATCGGCCTTGGCGAAGTCGCGCAGCACCCAGTGGGCGACGAGCTCCTTCGAGCCGGGGTGGCCGACGCCGATGCGCACGCGCACGTAGTCGTTGCCGAGATGCGCCGAGATCGAGCGCAGGCCGTTGTGGCCCGCGTTCCCGCCGCCGGTCTTGACCTTGAGCTTGCCCGGCACGAGGTCGATCTCGTCGTAGAAGACGACGATGTTCTCCTCCGGGATCTTGAGGAAGCGCGCCGCCTCGCCGACCGAGCGGCCGCTCTCGTTCATGTAGGTTTGTGGCTTCAGGAGCACGACGCGCGCGCCCGCGATCTCGCCGTCCGCGGTCACGCCGTGGAACCGCTTCTTCCAGGCCCCGAAGCCGTGCTCGGCGGCGATGCGATCGACCGCCATGAAGCCGACGTTGTGGCGATTGCGGGCGTATTCGCCGCCCGGATTGCCGAGGCCGACAAAGAGCTTCATGGGGTGAGCCCCGGGAGGGAGGGCCGGCGTCGCGACGCGGCCGGCCCCTGCGCCTTACTTCTTCTTCTCGCCACCCTTGGCGGCGGGAGCGGCAGCTCCCTTGCCGCCGGCCGCGGGAGCCGCCGCGGCTGCGCCCTTGCCGGCGGCAGCGGGAGCAGCACCCTTGGCCGGCTCGGCGCCGGCGGCGGGCGCGGCCGCCGCACCCTCCGCGGTCTCCGCCGCAGCGGCTGCGACAGGAGCCTCCTCCTCTTCCTTCTTGGCGCCCGCAATGGTGGCGACGGTGAAGTCGCGGTTCTGGATCACCGGCTTCACGCCCTCGGGGAGCTTCACGGCCGAGATGTGGATCGAGCGGCCGATCTCGAGGCCCTCGAGGTTCACCTCGAAGGCCGCCGGAATGCGGTCGTAGGGGCAATAGACCTCAATCTCGTGGCGCACGATGTTCAGCACACCGCCCCTCTTCAAGCCCGGGGACAAGCCCTCGTTGACGAAGCGGACAGGGATCGCGACGCGAATGACGCCGTCCCTGCCGATGCGGAGGAAGTCGACGTGGATCGGCTTGTCGCTCACCGGATCGAGCTGGAGCTCGCGCGGCAGAACCCGCGTCTTGCTGCCGTCGACGGCGACGTCGAAGACGGTCGCCGTGAAGTGGCCCTTCACCATCTGGCGCAGCACGTCGTAGTAGTCGAGGGCGATGGTCTCGGCGGGCCTGCCGTCTCCGTAGATGACGGCGGGAACCTTGCCGTCGCGTCGGGCTTTGCGTGCGGCCCCCTTGCCGGCACGCGGACGGCCCTCGGCCTTGAGCTCGATGATCTCTTGCGCCATGGCGTCGTCTCCAATGGAAAAGCCGCGCACGGCCTCCAAGGGTGCCGGGCGGCATCTTCAAGCGGGATGCTCGAGATGGCCGGGTTATACGGGCCTGATGAGGGTTTTGCAATTCCCCGCCCGGCAATTTGCGGCCGGCCAGGGGCCGCGTCTTTTTTGTGCCCCAACTTGTGATAATATCCCAAATAGCAACGTGCGGAGATCCACGCATGCGCCCGCTGAGGCGGCGACCCGAGATCGGCTACCTCGCGCTTTTGGCGCTCGCGGTGCAGCTCGCTCTGTCGTTCAGCCATGTGCATGGCGCGTGGGCCAATCCGGACAATGCTCCCCTTGCCTGCAGGACCTTCTATCAGTCACCCGCCGATCACGGCTGCCCGCTTCACAAGAACGACCATAAGGGCTGTGCCGTCTGCTGGACGATGAGTCTCACGGCGTCCGCTCTTCTCGCAGCTCCGCCGGCGCTCGCCCTTCCCACGGTCGTCAGCGAGCCGTACCGTCCCGGCCTAGGGCGAGAAGCCGCGCCACGCGCTGCGACGGCCGCCTTCGACGCCCGCGGTCCCCCTGCCTCCGTCTAACGGCGCGGAAGCGCTCCTCCCCACTTCCAGAGGTGCCGATGCGCGCCGGGCTCGCCCGGCCGCGTTCAGGCGCCTCGGGTGCGATCACATCGAACGGACAAGGTGAACCCATGAGACTGACCAGCCTTATCATCGTTGCCGCGGCGGTCGCCGCTCAGCCTGCGCGTGCCGAGGAAGAGCACCGCGAGCTCGGCCCCCACGAGCACGGCCACGGCACGCTCAATATCGCGGTCGAGGCCAAGCGCGTCTCGATGGAGCTCGAGGTGCCCGGCATGGACATCGTCGGCTTCGAGCATGCGGCGGAGAGCAAGACCGACAAGGCCGCCGTCGAGACGGCGACCGGCACCCTGTCCGACCCCTTGAAGCTGTTCAAGGTTCCGGCCGCCGCCGGCTGCAAGGTCGCGGAGGCGAATGTGAAGATCGAGGCCGAGCACGAGCATGAGCACGAGGACGGCGATCATGATCACGACGCAAAGGGTGAGGGAAAGGACGCCGATCATGCCAAGGAGGAGAAGGAGGACCACGACCACGAAGAGCATGAGGGCCACAACGAATTTCACGTCACCTACGCCCTCGACTGCCAGAAACCGGAAAGCCTGACCTCGATAGCGTTCGACTACTTCAAGTCGTTCGCCGGAGCCCAGGCGCTGACCGTCAACGTCGTCACCGCGAAGGCTCAGAACAAATACGAGGTCACGCGCGACAAGGCGACGCTCGATCTCGGGCCGATGATGTGAGCATGGCGGCTCACGTCTCTCCGGCTCGCGCCGAAGGCAACCTCGCGGCGCCCGACATCGTCAGCATGTCGGGCGTGCGCTTCACTTGGCCCGGCCCGCGCGCTTTCTCCCTCTCGGTCGATGGCCTCGACCTCAAGGAAGGCGAGCGGGTGCTCCTCGTCGGTCCCTCGGGAAGCGGCAAGTCGACGTTCCTGAGCCTGCTCGCCGGGATCGCGGCGCCGTCGGAGGGGCGCCTCGAGGTGCTGGGGACCGACCTTGCCAGGCTCTCGAACTCGGCGCGGGATCGCTTCCGCGCCGAGCACTTCGGCATCATCTTCCAGATGTTCAACCTGCTCCCCTACGGCTCGATCCTCGACAACGTTCTCCTGCCGCTGAGCTTCTCGGCGCGGCGGCGCGAGCGGGCGGGAGAGCGCGGCGCGGCCCCTGCCGAGGCGCGCCGGCTGCTTTCGAGCCTCGGCCTCGAGGCCTCCGAGTACGACGGGATCGCGGCGGCGAGCTTGAGCGTCGGCCAGCAGCAGCGCGTCGCGGCGGCGCGCGCGCTCATCGGCCGCCCCGAGCTCATCATCGCGGACGAGCCGACGTCGGCCCTCGACCGCGACCGCCAGGCGGCCTTCCTCGATCTTCTTTTTGCGGAGCTCGACGCGGCGGGGGCGACGCTCGTCATGGTGAGCCACGAGGAGGGGCTCGGCGCGCGCTTCGACCGCGTGCTCTCGCTCGCCAGCATCGCCCGCGCCGAGCGGAGGACGTCATGATCATTCCGCGCCTTGCCCTGCAATCGTTGCGCAACCGGGGGCTGACGGCGGCACTCACCGTGTTCGCCATCGCGGTGAGCGTCATGCTGCTGCTCGGCGTCGAGAAGGTGCGCTTGGGTGCGCGCCAGAGCTTCGCCGATACGATCTCGGGCACCGATCTCATCGTCGGCGCGCGCAGCGGCTCGATCCAGCTCCTCCTCTACTCCGTGTTCCGCATCGGCAACGCGACCAACAACATCACCTGGAAGAGCTATCAGGATATCGCCAAGCGCCCCGAGGTGGCCTGGATGGTTCCCCTTTCGCTCGGCGACAGCCACAAGGGGTTCCGCGTGCTCGGGACCACGCTCGACTATTTCTCGCGCTATAAATATCGCCACGGGCAAACGCTCGCCTTCACCGCGGGAAAACCCTTCGAGGACTTGTTCGACGTCGTGCTCGGCGCCGACGTCGCCTCGAGCCTCGGCTACAAGGTCGGCGACCGCATCATCGTCGCGCACGGGGCCGGCGCGGTCTCGTTCGTCGAGCATGCGGACAAGCCGTTCCAGGTCTCGGGCATCCTGGCCAAGACCGGCACGCCGGTCGACAAGACTCTGCACGTGAGCCTCGAGGCGATCGAGGCGATCCACGTCGACTGGCAGAACGGAATTCCGGTGCCGGGGGAGAGCGTCTCGGCGACCGAGGTGCGGCACATGGACCTCAAGCCCAAGGCGATTACCGCCGCCCTCGTCGGCCTCAATTCGAAGCTCGCAACCTTCAAGCTCCAGCGCGCCATCAACGAATACCGCGAGGAGCCGCTGTCGGCGATCATCCCCGGTGCAGCTCTGCAGGAGCTGTGGGGCCTCGTCGGCACGGCCGAGACGGCGCTCTCCGTCATCTCGGCGATGGTCGTGGCGACGGCGCTGCTCGGCATGGTGACGAGCATCCTGACGACGCTCAACGAGCGGCGCCGCGAGATGGCGATCCTGCGCTCGGTCGGCGCGCGCCCCTCGACCATCCTCGGGCTGTTGGCGATGGAAGCGGGGCTGCTGACGCTTGCCGGGGTGCTGCTCGGCGCGGTGCTCCTTTATGCGACGCTGGTCGGGCTCGCACCGATGATCGATCGCGCGTATGGGCTCGAGATCGGCATCGAGCCGCCGTCGGCGCGCGAGCTTCTGACGCTTGGGGTGATCGTTGCGGCGGGCTTCCTCGCAGGCCTCGTGCCGGCGCTGCGCGCCTACCGCCTGTCGGTCGCCGACGGCATGACGGTCCGCATATGAGAGAGGACGCGAGATGACAGGGATTTCGCTCAGAACCTGGCTCCTGGTGTTGGCGGCAGCGCTCGCGCCGCACGCGGTGCCCGCGGCCGCGGACGCGCCGCGCGAGCTCAAATGGGTCGAGCTCATCCCGGCGGGTGCCGCTCCTTCGCCGCTGAAGCCCAAGACCTTCTTCTCGGGCTCGACCCCGGTGCCCGATGACGGCTCCCCGCCCCCGCCGCCGCTGCCCGAGGGAAAGTTCATGTCGATGAAGCGCCGCCAGCCCGGCGGCGGCACGCCTCCTCAGGTGGTGACCGATCTCGACGGCAAGCGCGTCAAGATCGGCGGCTACGTGGTCCCGCTCGATTTCGAGGCGACGACCATCAAGGAGTTCCTGCTGGTGCCCTTCGTGGGCGCGTGCATCCACGTGCCGCCGCCGCCGGCAAACCAGATCATCTACGTCAAGGCCGAGAGCGGGCTCGAGGTCACGGGATCGTTCGATCCCGTCACCGTCATCGGCACGATGAAGACCGAGACGGCTTTCACGGGGCTCGCCGATGCCGGGTACAGCATCACGGCCGAGAGCGTGGAGCTCCTGAAACCATGACCGCGATCCACTGCCCAGAGGCAGGTGACGCGGAGCCTCCGTCTGCTATGAATGGAGAGGCGGTAGACGATTCCGCGTCGGCCGCGAGCGAAACGAGACACGAGTATTCCATGGCCCGGAAAGGAGCCCGGCGCCGTCCGGCGCCCGAGCAGGACAAGATGATCGTCGAGACGCTGAAGGGCGCGGGGCGCCCCGTCTCGGCCTACGAGATCATCGACCGGCTGCGCGACAAGGCCCTGCTTGCACCGCAGACCGTCTACCGGGCTCTCGACCGGCTCATCGCCCAGGGCTCGGCCCACCGGCTCGAAGTCTCTCAACGCGTTCGTCGCCTGCGCGCACCTCTCTCACAAGGGCGCGGCCGTGTTCGCCATCTGCGAGGGCTGCGGCACGGTCGAGGAGTTCGACGAGCCGCGTGCGGTGGCTGCTCTAGCGGCCTGGGCCAAGAAGGCGAGGTTCGCGACGCGGACGATGACGCTCGAGATTCGCGGCCGCTGCGCCGAGTGCGCCGAAAACGGCTGACAGTTTCCTCAGCACCGCCGGCAAGAAAATTCCTGCCGCAACAGGCGGCACGAAGGGGGCTCCTACGCCGCGGCCTTGCAGGCGTGGCCGATGCAGGCGACGTGGCGGTGATCGGTGCCGCAGCACCCGCCGAGCACGTTGATCTGCGGTAGGCGATCGACGAGGCCGCCGTACTGGGCTCCCAGCTCCTCGGGGCTCCCGATGTCGATCTCCGGCGCGTTGTCGAGCTCGGTGTGGCTGAGCCTGGACGCGTTCGCGCGCAGGCCACGGAGCCGTCCGATCCACGGCGCGGCCGGATCGAGCACGTGCTCGAAGTGCGTCGGGTGGGCGCAGTTGATCATGTAGTAGGCCGGGGTAGCTGTCGGTCGCCGCGTCGACGGCCAGGATTGCCTCGCCGAGTGCTTCGCCCGTCGGGAGCCGCCCGTCGGTCTCGAGCGTGAACGAGATGACGCACGGCATGCGGGCGACTTTCGCGGCGCGGGCGACGCCGGTCGCCTCGGGGACATTGGTCATCGTGATGGCGGAGACGAAGTCGGCGCTCGTCTCGCGGAAGATGCCGACCTGCCAGCCGTGATAGTCCTCCGCCTCCTCGGCGCTCATGACCTTGCCGGGGTCGTAGCCGTCGCCGCGCGGGCCGATGCAGCCGCTGATCACAAACGGCGAGCGCTTCGTCTCGTACTGGTCCCGGATCTCGATCATGAGATCGATCGCGTCGCGATTGGCTTTGGCGAGCTCAGCGCGGTCGCGGCCGATCTTCGCCGCCCAGTCCGGATTGGCGCGCCAGGTCGGGCTCTCGAGCACGAAGCCGAAGCCTTGGCGGACCGCCATCGGCGCGTAGCGGTCGAAGTAGGCGCGCAAGGCGGCGCGCCCGCGCTCGCTCTCGAGCAGAACGAAGGCTGCGTTCATAGGCAAGTCCCAGCCTTCGTGAAAGATGAGCGTCGTCTCGATGCCGCCGTCGGCGAGGAACAGGCCGCCGTCGAGTTGCGGCAGGCGCTGGCGATATTTCGTTTTCGGGAACTTGGACATCAATCTGCGCTCCGGATTTTGGGGGTGTCGGCTGGCGCGCAGCATCATCGAAGGGCCGCCCGCCGGCTAGCCGACTTGCAGTACGCTTGCGCTCGGAATTTAATGCTCGCGATATCAATGGCTTGACCCGCAATTAGGCCTCGCGGGCCCTATCTCGCTCGCGCCGACTTGACTCGCGGTACAGTCGGAACGGCCGAGGAGGAGACGAGATGGCGGAGACCCAGCTGCGCAAAGGCGCCGACACGCGCGAGCGGCTTCTCGACGCGGCGGAGACGGCCGTGCTCGAGAAGGGCTTTGCCGGCACGTCGATCGAGGAGCTGATTGCCGCGGTCGGCATCACCAAGAGCGGGTTCTTCTACCACTTCCATGACAAGAGCGATCTCGCCAAGGCGCTGCTCGAGCGCTACGTGGAGCGGGAGAACGCGCTCTTCGACGATCTCTTCCGGCGCGCGGACGAGCTCAACGAGGACCCGCTGCACGGCTTTCTGGTCGGGCTCAAGATGCTGTCCGAGGTGATGGCCGATCTGCCGTCGGGCCATCCCGGCTGCCTCGTCGCTGCCATCTGCTATCAGGATCGGCTGTTCGACCGCGAGGTGCGCGATCTCAACGCGGCGGCGGTGCTCGGCTGGCGGCGTCGCTTCCGCGAGCGCCTCGACCGCATCGCCGCCCGCTACCCGCCGCGACTTCCTGTCGATCTCGATGACGTGGCCGACATGCTGTCCGCTATAGCAGACGGCGGGATCATCCTGTCGAAGGCCGTCAACGACAAGAACGCACTGCCGCGCCAGGTGATGCTCTATCGCGATTTCGTCCGGACGATCTTCGCGGGCGCCTGAGGTTCTGGATGTTCGGCATCCTGCGCTCCAATTGAACTGTGTATTCGCTCCGGCCGGAGCACTGCGACCTGCTGTTTCGTAGGTCGGACGGCCGCCACTGATGCCTATTTGACGCGCATGGTGTCTCGAGTACGACAGCGGCACCTTGGCATCTTATGCGCAAGGGCGCTTTGTGATTAAACCGAGTCCGGACGATTCGTGTGTTCCGCTTCGGTCGGTCGTCCTGAACTACCACTGATCCAAGTCATGCCCGATCAGCCAGACTCCTCTCATGCTCGAGACATTTCGCGAACGGACCCCGGAGCCCGCTGTCAGATTTGCGGCGGCGTGCTTGGCCGGAGCAGCTCTCGTCTTGGCTTCGCCGGCGTGGGCGGTGGACTTGTCGCCGCTCACGACGCTGCGGGTCGTTGAAGTCGACTCCGGCGGTATAGTTCTGCGGACGAGCTACAACCCGGTCGCGATCTTTCTCCTTACCGTCATCGTGCTGATCTGCGTCGCGGGCGTGTTTTGGGCGCTCCTCAACTTCTATCGCATGACGGCCGGCGGCTCCTCGCTTCGGCAATCCGCGCCGGCCGCCACCAAGGCGGTTCTCGACAAGCAGATTTCGAAAGTCCTCGGCCTCGTCCGGGGGCTCCTGCAATCGAACGAGACCTTCCGCGCGTCATTGGCCAGCGCTCAGGACCGGCTGGCCGGTCTCAAGGACCCGACGCAGGTGGGGGTCGTCATCGGCATCCTGGCCGCCGAGAACGAGCGCATGCGCCGCGAGGCGGTCGAGCTCAAGGGCAGGCTCGAGGAGTCGCGGTCCGAGATCGAAGCGCTCCAGGCAAGCCTGACCGAGGCGCAGGAAATCGGACTCCTCGACCCGCTGACGAAGATCGGCAACCGGCGTCACTTCGATATCACCCTCGAGAAGGCGGTCGCCGAGGCCATAACCACCAAGACCCCGCTCTGCCTCGTGATGAGCGACATCGACAACTTCAAGTACGTCAACGACACCTTCGGCCATACGGTCGGGGACGAGGTGTTGAAGATGTTTGCGCGCCTGCTTCAGGACAACGTCAGGGACGGCGATACGGTCGCGAGATTCGGCGGCGAGGAGTTCGCGGTCATCCTGCCGAGAACGGCCCAGGAGAGCGCGACGAGCCTCGCCGAGCGCGTGCGGCGCCAATGCGAAGCGCGCCAGCTCAAGGTGAGGACGACCGGCGAGCCGATGGGCAAGCTCACGGCATCGTTCGGCGTCGCTCAGCTCCGCGAGGGCGAGACGCCGGACATGCTCGTCGAGCGTGCGGACGCCAAGCTCTACGAGGCCAAGTGCACCGGGCGCAACCGGGTCGCGGTCCACACCAATCGCAAGACGGGGTCTTGATCTGCAACTCGCGGCGGCGCGCCGGCGCCTCAGTAGAATAGGCTCGAGACGCTTTCCTCGCGCGCCGTCCTCAGGATCGCCTCGCCCATGAGCGGGGCAATCGACAGGATGCGAATGTTCTTGGCGGCCTTGATCGCCTCGGACGGCAGGATCGAATCGGTGATGACGAGCGCTTTCAGCCGCGAGTTCTGAATGCGCGAGACGGCGCCTCCCGACAGCACGCCGTGGGTGATGTAGGCGATGACCTCGGTCGCGCCCTTGTCGAGGAGCGCTTCCGCCGCGTTGACGATGGTGCCGCCGCTGTCGACGATGTCGTCGATCAGGATGCAGCGCTTGCCGTCGACGTCGCCGATCACGTTCAGGACCTCGGATTCGCCGGGCCTTTCGCGCCGCTTGTCGCAGATGGCGATCGGGGCCTCGATGCGCTTGGCGAGGCCGCGCGCGCGCACGACGCCGCCGACGTCAGGGGAGACGACGACGAGGTTCTTGGTGCCGTAGCGCTCGTCGATGTCGCGCACCATGACGGGGGCCGAGAACAGGTTGTCGGTCGGTATGTCGAAGAAGCCCTGGATCTGCCCCGCGTGCAGGTCGAGGGTCAGCACGCGATCGGCTCCGGCGCGCTCGATCAGATTGGCGACGAGCTTGGCCGAGATCGGCGTGCGCGGTCCGGGCTTCCTGTCCTGGCGCGCATATCCGTAATAGGGGAGCACGGCGGTGACGCGGCGCGCGGACGCCCGCTTCAGCGCGTCGATCAGGATCAGGAGCTCCATCAGATTGTCGTTGGCCGGGAACGACGTCGACTGGATCACGAACACGTCCTGGCCGCGCACGTTCTCCTGAATTTCGACGAAGATCTCCATATCCGCAAAGCGCTTCACCTGGCCCTTGGCCAGCGGCACCTTGAGATAGCTGCAAATGGCCTCGGCCAACGGCCGATTGCTGTTGCCGGCAACGACCTTCATGCGCGGCCCGCCCCGGCCATCCTCTTCACGGGCATCGAACGGCACGTGGCGCCTCTTGCATTACAGCGATGAGCCGGCTTCTAGCGCAGTTTCGAGGCGAGCGAAAGCCGGTGGGGCGGCAAAGTGGCGATATCAATAACCGTTGCCGGCCCGCGGCCGCACAGCTCGCCGGTTCTCTGATTGAACGAGATTCGCGATCGATCGGACCCGGAGATCGCGTCATCCTCTTGTGGCCGGGAACGGTCAGTTGGTCTTCGTCTGCGCGGGCAGGAGCTTCAGGATGCCCTGCGCCGCCGCAGCCGCAGCCGCGTCGGCCGTCTTGCCCCAGGCCCCGTCGAGCGAGCCCTGCGGGATCTCGTTCTTCTGCGACACGGTGCCGAGCTTCTTGCCGCCCGGGTCCTTGACGTTCCAATCGATCTGGATCGGCTGCTTGCCGTCCTTGCCCTCGCCGACGACCACCTTGCCCTCGACGCGATAGGTCTGGCCCTGAGGCTTGTCGGTGAGCGCGACGCCGTTGCGCGACAGCTCGCGCTGCAGTGCGCCGGTGAGGGAGACGCTGCCGTCGCCCGGCGCGCCCGTCACCGAGGGCACCATGGCATTGACGGCGCCCTCGCGGCCGATGCTGCCCGTGGTCGGGCCGGTCGCCGACTGCGACAGGCCGGCTGCGGAAGGCTGCGGCGGCTGCGTCGCCGAGGTCTGGAGCGGCGCCGCGCCGGTGGCGGTTGCCTGGGCGCCCGGCGCCGGGGCGCTGGTTGCGATGGCGGCCTGGCTCTGGGTGGGAAGCCAGGCGGCGAGCGAGCCCGCCGTCTTGGTCGCGATCATGTCGACCACCTGGGGCGACACGGCGGCCCAGGGGTCCTTGCTTTCGCCTCCGCCGATGACCTCCTCGCCGGTGATGCGATTGACGCGCTTGCCGGTCGGGTCGGTCACGTCCCAGATGTAGGAGACCTTCGTCGCCGTCTTCTCGCGCGCCGACACGATGTATCCGCGCAGCGTGAACTCGGCCTTGTCGGTGGCGGCTTTGGCCACCGTGACGCGGTGCTTTTCAATGGCGGACGTGAGCTGCGTCTGCAGCTGCTTGGCGACGCTGTCGGGAGCGCCGATCACGGGCGCTATCATAATCTTGGCGCCGGTTGCTGCAGCCGTCCCCGGCGCGGCCGCCGGGTCGGCGATCGCCGTGGGCGCCGAGCTGTCGCTCGCGGATCCGAAAATGTTGGCCCCAGTCTCGCAGCCGCCCAGGGCAAGGCCGATGAAAGCTGCGATCACCGGCAGCGCGACCGGCCTGAAGCGACGCGCCGCAGCAGCATCGATGGTCGTCACCGTGACGTCCCCCTATGTATGACCCGCTGTCATCCGGCGGCCGGCGTACGAACCCTGCGGCCATCTCTCCTACGCTACGCGACAAGTACCCTCAAATAGAGTCGTGTAGCGGCCCCACCAGCCTCCGTCCAGATCGAATCGAGACGAACGGCGCCTCATCCCTAATCTTGCGTTGTACTTTCATAAGACGGTTGTGGATTTTGCAGTTAAGTCACAACAATGGCAGAGATTTGACGGCCGTAATCGGCCTCTGCGCGCACTCGAGAGCGTCGATAGCTGTAGAAAAGCGATTCGTTCTCGTAGGTGCAGTGAGCAACGCTTTCGACAAATCTGATCCCGGCCCGGCTCAAGCGGTGGGCCACAAATCCCGGCAGGTCAAAATGAGGACGGGCGTCCCGCGTCGGCCGGCGGAAGAACCGGGCGTTCTCGGGGTCGAGCTCCAGGAACTCGGCTTCGAACTCCGGACCGACCTCGTAGGTCTTGGGGCCGATCGACGGGCCAATCGCGGCGCGAATGCGCTCGCGGCGGGCTCCAAGGCGCGCCATGGCGTCGATCGCGGCATCCACGACCCCCGCCAGCGCTCCGCGCCAGCCCGCATGGGCGGCGCCCACCACACCCGCCTCGCCGTCGGCGAGGAGCAGCGGCGCACAGTCCGCGGTAAGGACGCCCACGGCAAGGCCGCGGGTGGCGGTGACGAGCGCGTCGGCCTTGGGAAGCTCCTCGCGCGGCGTCAAGCGCTCGACGACGAGCGCCGTCGGGCTGTGCACCTGATGCAGGGTCTGCACGTCGCCGGCCGCGCTTTCGAGATGGCGGGCGACGCGGGCGCGGTTCTCGGTCACCGCGACGCGGTCGTCGGCCGAGCCCTGGCCGCAGTTGAGGCTCGCGTAGAGGCCTCGCGACACGCCTCCCTGGCGCGTGAAAAAGCCGTGGCGGATCGCCGGCAGGATGCTCAGGCAGTCGGCTTCGAACGGGGTCAGCATTTGAGTTCGTGAGGTGGTGAGTGGTGAGCTGGTGAGATCGTGAGGCGCCGCGCATAACACGTCGCCATCTCGCCACTCACCATCTCACCACTCACCACCTCACGCAAATCCCGGGAGCGGCGGCACCTCGGGGGAGCGGACGCCGATCGCCTTGAACCGAGTGCCCATTCCGCCGGGAGCGATGAGACGCGCAACGCCCGCCTCGATCTCGGCTGCCCTGGTTGGGTTTGCCGCCATGAGGCGGGACGCGCGCTCGACGATGCCGAGGCGGCCGAGAAACTCGGCTTGGGTCAGCGGCCCGTCGCAGAGGAGCGCCGAGGCTTCCGCAAGGCTGCGGAAGGCGGAGAAGTCGACGTGGACGGAGAGATCGGCCTCCCCCGGCGAGGCGAGCGGATGCTCGGCGCGATGGGCGCGCACGGCCTGCAGCGTGGAGCCCGCGGCCGGCGCGAGATGGCCGTAGTCGATGAATAGGCCCGCAAGGAGATCGTCGCCGCGCCCGGCCAGGAGCTCGAGAAGAAAGGCGAAGCCCTGCTGCTCGATAATTGCGCCGGGGCGCGGCACTGGACTGATCCCGAGATCGTCCGGGTCGATCCTGATCACGGGCGGGAGGCGGACGAAGGCCAGCGCGCCGCCGGCATCGAGGCCGACACCCAGCATGGCGATCCCGTCGCTCAAGACCTCGAGCTGTGCGGCCGGGCACGCATCGAGGAACTCGTTGGCGAGAACGATCATGGGGCCCGGCGGCAGGTCCGCGGCCGAGCCGTGCCAGGCGAGAGGCTGTCCGGTGCCCGCGAGCGCGGCGCGCTGCTCTGCTTCGAGGCGCGGGCTCGCTTCGACGAGGTGCACCGAGAGCGCGTCGAGGAAGCCCGGCACGGCACGCGCGGCGCGAAGCGCGTCGCGGAGCAGCGTGCCGCGCCCGGGTCCGAGCTCGACCAGATTGATGTGCCGGGGCATCGCCATCGACTGCCAGACGACGCCACTCCAGAGGCCGATGATTTCGCCGAAGGCCTGGCTGATCTCGGGGGCCGTAATGAAATCGCCTGAGGCGCCGATCGCGGGTCTGGTCCTGTAGTAGCCGTGCTCCGGGTGATTGAGGCAGAGGCCCATGTAATCGAGCACGCTGATCGGCCCCTCGCGGCGGATGCGCTCTTTGATGAGATCTGCGAGCGGCGTCGCGCGGCGCTCGCCTGGGTCGTAGTCGTAGGTCATGCCGGAGCGCGGGCGCGCGCCTGCCACAGCAGATAGAGCCCGAGGAGCAGCATGGGGAGCGAATAGACCTGCCCCGCCGTGAACGGGCCGATATTCAAGGCGTGTCCGAAATGGGGCTCCCGGAACACTTCTCCGAGCGAGCGGGCGAGCGCGTATCCGACGAGAAAGACGCCTGTCACCGTGCCGGGGTGCTTCAACGCGCCGAACGTGTGGGTCAAGAGCCGCAACACGAGGAAGAGGACAACCCCCTCGAGCGCCGCCTCGTAGAGCTGGCTCGGGTGGCGCGGCGCCGGCTCGACATTCGGGTACAGGTACTTCGCGTGCGGGAAGACCATGGCCCACGGGACCTCGCTCACGCGTCCGAACAGCTCGCCGTTGATGAAGTTGGCGAGGCGGCCGAAGAAGAGACCCAGGGGAACGGCCGCGGTGATGAGATCGTAGGTGCTCATCGCATCGACCTTGTTGCGGCGTGCGAAGGCCCAGGCGGCCAAGGCGCAGCCGACGAACGCGCCGTGAAAGCTCATGCCCCCCTTCCACACGGCGAAGACCTCGAGCGGGCTCGCGAGGTAGGTGCTCGGCTCGTAGAGGAGGACATAGCCGAGCCGCCCGCCGACGACGGTGCCGACCGTCATATAGAGCAGGAGGTCGTCGACCTTCTCCGGAGCGAACGGGGGCTTGTCGCTCGCCCAGAGGTGACGATCCGAGACGAGCCGGCGAATATAGATCCAGCCGAGGATGAAGCCGGCGAGGTAGGAGAGCCCGTACCACTTGATCGCGAACGGGCCGATCGCGATCGCGACGGGATCGATGTCGGGAAAGGGCAGGACGAGGGGGCTCATGCCGTGGCCATCGCGAGCAACTCAGGGCCGGGCGGCGTCGGCCGCGGCCGGGCGGACGTTGTCGGGAGTTGCGCGCCAAGTCAAGTAAGGCCGGGCGGAGCTTGAATGAGCCGAGTGCGAGCCCCATAGTCGAGGTTCGCAGGCCCGCATGACCCTGCGCCGACGCGAGCGCCTCAAGGAGCCGATATGACGCAAACCAGCAATCGCTTGCTCGACGAGCTTGCCAAGGTGATGACGGACGCGGCGGGCGCGGCACAAGGAATGCGCCGTGAGGTCGAGAGCGTGATGCGGGCGCAGGCCGAGCGTATTTTGCAAGGCATGGACGTGGTCGCGCGCGAGGAGTTCGAGGCGGTGAAGGCGATGGCCGAGAAGGCGCGGGCCGAGAACAGCCGGCTGTCCGAGCTCGTCGATGGGCTCACGGCGCGCATAAGCGCGCTCGAGACCGAGCGCAAGCGCTGAGCGAAGTGAATCTCGCTGACGCGCGCATCGCGCCGCTGTCGAGTGCCGAGGCATCACATCGACGAGCCCACGCGCGGTTTTCAACACGCTTCTCGCACGCTGCCCGCTCGCCGCCACTTTGCTCGTGGACAAGGAAGCGCGCTGCTTGCAACTCGTGACCGCCTCTGTTTTCGTCGCGACGTTTTGATGCGGCGAACGGCCTCGCCTCATACCCGCCATGAGAAAACCCAAGCTTGAGTGAGAACGTTTTTTGAGTGAGCACGTTTCAAGAGACGGAACCCGCGAGGAGCGCCGTGTGCCGGCCGCGCTCGACCCCAGGAGCAACGATGGCCTCGTCTGAGAAGGGTTACGACCGCGTGACCAACCCGATCGATCTCGTCGAGACCTTAGCCTCTGCGCACGACTGGTCGTGCGAGCGCACGGGCGACGACGAGCTCACGCTTATCGTCGGCGGCAGCTGGACGGATTACCACGTCTCACTCAACTGGCGAGACGATCTCGAGGCGCTGCATCTCGCCTGCGCGTTCGACTTTCGCGTGCCGGACACCCGCCTGTCGGAGATGTACCGCCTCATCGCTCAAATCAACGAGCAGCTCTGGCTCGGCCATTTCGATCTCTGGACGCAGGAAGGCCTCGTCATGTTCCGCCACGCGCTGCTGCTCAACGGTGCGGTGGCCACGCCCGCCCAGTGCGAGGCGATGCTCAAAGCCGCGCTCGAAGCGTGCGAGCGCTATTATCAAGCCTTCCAGTTCGTCGTCTGGGCAGGTAAGGAGAGCCGCGAGGCGCTCGTCTCGACGATGTTCCAGACCGAAGGGCAAGCCTGAGGGGCAGCCCGAGGTGAAGCGCCGGCCGCAGGCGTCGTGCGCCAACCGGGGCCGCTCACATGACTTTCGATCTCAAGGGACCACTCGTGCTCGCCGGCGCCGGGAAGATGGGCGCGGCGCTGCTGCGCGGACTTCTCGCGCGCGGGCTCGATCCGGGCCTTGTCCTGGTTCAGGATCCCGCGCCGGCCCCCGACGTGGCGGGGCTTCTCAAGGAGCGAGGCGTGCGAGTCGAAAGAGAGCTTGCGGCAATCGCGGAGCCGCCCGCCGTGCTTCTCCTCGCCGTCAAGCCGCAGATCATGGACACGGTCTTGGCGCCGCTCGCGCGGCTCGCCGGACCCGACACTCTCGTCATTTCGATTGCCGCCGGGCGCACCATCGCGAGCCTGGCGCGCCACCTCGCGCCGGGCGCGGCGATCGTGCGCGCCATGCCCAATACGCCGGCTTCGGTCGGACGCGCCATCACGGTGTGCGTTGCGAACGCAGGCGTCTCGCCGGACCAGCGCCGTCTTTGCGACGCGCTGCTCTCGGCTGTCGGGGATGTCGCGTGGATCGAGGACGAGGGGCTGATGGATGCCGTCACCGCCGTCTCGGGCTCGGGGCCGGCTTACGTGTTCCTTCTGGCCGAGGCCCTCGCCGAGGCCGGCAAGGCCGCGGGCCTCGAGGAGGCGCTCGCGAAGCGGCTGGCGCGCGCGACCGTCGCCGGTGCTGGCGAGCTGCTCGGCCAATCCGACCTCGACGCCCGCCTGCTGCGCGAGGCGGTAACGTCACCCGGAGGAACGACCGCGGCGGCGCTCTCGGAGCTGATGGGCCCCGGCGGCCTCGAGGATCTCATGAAGCGGGCGGTGGCGGCGGCAGCGGGCCGCAGCCGCGAGCTGGCGAAGTGACCTGGAAGACTTCACTCCTGCTCGCGGCCGCGTATCCCACATTCCCCGAGTGAGCCCTGAGGCTCCGGCGATCCCGGGGGCCTGGCACGCCGTGCGGCGAGACCTCGAAGCGGGAGGAGCGTTCTCGGTCTCGGGCGTGCCGCGTGGCACTATCGTCGGCAAGGGGTCGAAGCCCACCGAGGTGGCGCCCTTGCCAGGATAGTTATGATATACAGTAACAGTTCAAGCAAGTAGGATCTTGGCGGCCTCACGCAATCGTGTAGATGCCTCCCCGTTCAGGGCGAGGCGGTCGCGGACACGCGGGGAGCGACGTCGGTCACGACGCCCGTCGACGCCTCGCACAGCACGTCATAATCGATGCCGTTGGTGCGCACGACATAGCGGAAGGCCGGCTCTCCGTTGGGGCCCTTGGATTCGGAGTAGCCCATGGAGGCGCCCATGGCATTGACGGTTTTTCCGCACGCGTCGGTGGTGGGCTTTCCGTCCGAAGCCGCCTCGGCGGCGAGCGGCGCGGCGAGGCAGCACGCGAGGACGAGAGCGATGGCTTTCGGCTCGACCATAGGAGTTTTTCTCCAATCCGGGCGGCCGCGAAGCGGAGCCGCATCTGCTACAGAGTTACACTATCGATATAACGTAGCGCTACTGGTTGGGAAGGGGGCGCGGCGCCCGCGAGCCGCCGGCTCGGCCCCTGCGCCCCCGGCGGAGCCCCGCGGCTCGGGCTCCGTCGGCTGCCGGCGTCCCTATTTCAATTTGCCGTGAAGCGCCCTACGTCAGAGGTCGGACCTAGAACCGAGGAGCGACCCATGATCGACGAGAGAACATCGCGGGGACGTATCGTCGCAGCGGCCATGCGGCTCGCCGCGAGCCGCCCCTGGCGTGAGGTGACGTTGCGCGACATCGCCGAGGCTGCGGGCTTGAGCCTCGCCGAGATGCGCGGCGAGCTGGCATCGAAAGGGGAGGTTCTCGCGGCCTTCACCCGTGCCATCGACGATCAGGTGCTGGCCGCCGCGCCGAAATTCACCTCCGACCAGATCCCGCGCGACCGCCTGTTCGATGTGGTGATGAGCCGGTTCGATGCGCTCGCACCCTATAAGCCGGCGCTGAAGTCGATCGCCGCCTCCGGCCTCCCTGAGCCGGCCTTGGTCAAGAGCCTTTGCGCCTCGCAGGCCTGGATGCTCGCCGCCGCCAACATCCCGAGCGACGGCGTCCTCGGCGCGGCACGGGTCACTGGACTCGGCACCGTCTACGCCGGCGTCTTCCGCACTTGGCTCGACGACGACGATCCCGGCCACGCGCGGACCATGGCCGCGCTCGATAGGCGCCTCGAGCGCGGCGAGCAGGCGCTTGGCGTCGTCGAGGATGCGTGCCGGACGGTGCGCCGGGCGGCATCTCTGCTGTGCCGTGGGCCGAGAACGAGGGCGGAGAAGGGCGCGGACGCAACGCCTCCGCCGGCGCCGGCCGCGGGGGCAGTCTGACACGCCTTAGAGCGGCACGGAGATGATGGCGCGCAGCCCGCCCATCGAGCTTTCGCCGAGGGTCACGTCGCCGCCGTGGCTCTTGGCGATATCGCGGGCGATGGCGAGGCCGAGGCCCGTATTGCCGTCGCCCTGCGTGCGCGCGGGGTCGATGCGGTAGAAGGGCTTGAACACGTTGAGCCGCTCGGAGGCGGGAATGCCGGGTCCGTTGTCGTCGACCTCGATCCTGAGCCATGTGCCTTCGGTCGCCGCGCGGATCACGATCTGGTCGCCGTAGCGCACCGCATTCGACACGAGGTTGGTGATGGCGCGCTTGAAGGCCTGCCTCTTCAGCGGCAGCACGAGGTCGTCGCGCCGCTTGCGCATCTTGAGCTCGATCGGGGTCCCGTAGACCTGGGCCTCGTCGTGGATCTCCTCGAGCAGCTCCTTCAAGTTCGTGGGCTTGGCTTCCTCGCCGCCGTCGCCGCGCGCAAACGCCAGATAGTCCTCGAGCATGTGCTGCATCTCGTTGACGTCCGCCTTGAGCGACTGCACGTCGGCGCTGTCGTTGAGGAAGGCGAGCTCGAGCTTGAAGCGGGTGAGGACCGTGCGCAGGTCGTGGCTGACGCCGGCGAGCATGGTCGTGCGCTGCTCGACGTGCTGCCTGATGCGGTCGCGCATCTCGAGAAAGGCCTGGGCGGCCTGGCGGACCTCGCGCGCGCCGCGCGGACGGAAGTCCTCCGGCACGGGGCGCCCCTTGCCGAACGCGTCGGCGGCCTCGGCCAGGCGCAGGATGGGCCTGATCTGGTTGCGCAGGAAGAGGATCGCGACCGTGAGCAGGATCACCGACGAGCCCACCATCCACAAGAGGAAGATGTGCGAGTTCGAGGCGTAGGTCTGACTTCGCGTGGCGAGGAAGCGCAGGATCGCGTCGTCGAGCTTGACGCGGATCTCGACATGGCGCGACTGGCCCACCGTGTCGATCCAGAACGGCCGCTCGAGGGCTTTGGAGATCTCCCGCGAGAGCGCGCGGTCGAGGAGATCGAAGAACGGCTTCGGGCGCACCTCGGGAAGATCGCCGGGCGGCAGGATTTGCATCGACAGGTTGAGGCGTCGGCGCGCCATGTCGATGAGGCGGGCGTGCTGGCTCGCCGTCGGGTCGGCCTCGTAGATGTCGATCAGGGCCGAGATGTCGCGCGCCGTGCTCTCGGAGAGACGCCGCGTCACGTTCTGCCAGTGGCGCTCCATGAACACGAAGGCGATGACGCCCTCGAGCACGACGATCGGCGCGATGATGATGATGAGGGCGCGGGCGTAGAGGCCCTTGGGCAAGAGGTCGGCAATGAGGTGGGAGCCGGAGGCGGCCCCGCGCCGCGCCATCGCGAGGAGAGACCTCGCCGCGGCGAGGACGGCATCGATCGTCGCTCTATGCCTCTCGAGCATGGCGGAGCGCCGCGAAGGCCGGGGAGATGAGGCTAGTCCGTGTATAGGATGTATCCTTTGCCGCGCACGGTCTGCAAATAGACCGGATTGGATGGGTCGGTCTCGATCTTGCGTCGAAGCCGGTTGACCTGGACGTCGATAGCGCGCTCGCTCCCCGTCGAATCGTCGTTCGAGAGCTCGTGGCGGGGAATCGGCATGCCGCGCCTCTGTGCGAACTGGCGCAGGAGGTCGCGCTCGCGCTCGGTGAGCTTGATGGTCTCGTCGTGGCGCTTGAGCTCGCCCCGCGCGACGTGGAAGACGAATGCCCCCATCCGCACCTCGTCGGAGGTCGCCGACGACGGGTGACCCCGCCGCAGGATGTTGCGCAGGCGCAGGAGCAGCTCGCGCGGCTCGAAGGGCTTGAGGATATAGTCCTCGACGCCGCATTCGAGGCCCTCGATGCGCTGGTCGGCTTCGGCACGCGCGGTCAGCATGCAAATCGGGATGTGGCTCGTGCTCTTGATCTCTCGCGCGAGATCGAGACCGCTTTGGCCGGGGAGCATCACGTCGAGCAGGATCACGTCGAAGGCAAGCCCGCGCAGGGAGGCCTTGGCGCCCTCGGCGTCGGGAGCGGTGGTGACGCGAAACCCCTGCTCGAACAGGAAGCGGGCGAGGAGGTCGCGGATTTTCTGATCGTCATCGACGACGAGCACATGCGGGGCGTCGTCCGGCAGCGGCTCGGCGCGCGACAGAAGGGGAGCCGCCGTCATTCGGGGCCATCCTTTCCGCCGGGCGAAGCCGCCGGCGCCGCGCGGACGAGCGCCTCGACCTGCGCGCGGTCGCTCTCGCCGATCATCGAGAGAAGGAAGCTGCGCGTCGCCGTCTCCGCCCCGGGGCCAGCGTCGGCGAGCGCGGCTTCGACCCGCTTCACCTGCAGCGTCGTCAGCCGCTCGGCGAGGCGCGCCCCCTTGACCGTGACGTAGAGAAGGCGCTCGCGCCGGTCCTCGGCGCCCGCGCGCTGGCTGATATAGCCGTCGCCGACGAGCTGTCTCAGGACGCGCGCGAGCGATTGCTTGGTGATCTTCAGGATCTCGAGGAGCTGAGCGACCCTGAGGCCGGGATTGCGGTGCACGAAGTGGAGCACCCGGTGGTGCGCGCGTCCGAAGCCGTATTGGGCGAGGATGGCATCCGGGTCGCCGGTGAAGTCGCGGTAGGCGAAGAAGAGAAGCTCGACGACGGCAACGAGACGATCGCGGTTGCCTTGCTGCTCGTCGGGACGGCGGGAGTCGATGGCGGCGGGAGCCGGCGCGCGGCGAAGGCGGGCAGCATCTCTCGTTATGTCAGTCATGTTGACATATTTGAATCGTCTTGATACCTCTGGCAAGTCAATTCGCATGCAGCGATGAAGGTGGCGGCACGGTCTCTGGCTTAGGTCAGTCGCGCCGAGGATTACGGTCCCCGACAGAAGCTTTGGGCGTCGCGATAGAGGGCCAAAGAGACGAGATCATGACTAAGCCTGTTCCATACCACGATCGTGACGGGTTTATCTGGATGGACGGCAGGCTCGTCCCCTGGCGCGAGGCCAACGTTCACGTGCTGACCCACGCGCTGCACTACGCCAGCGCCGTATTCGAGGGCGAGCGCGCCTACGGCGGGGAAATCTTCAAGCTCACCGAGCATTCCGAGCGCCTGGTCGAGAGCGGGCGCATTCTCGAGTTCGAAATTCCCTATTCGGTGGCCGAGATCGACCAGGCCTGCCGCGACACGGTCGCGGCCAACAAGCTCACCGACTGCTATGTCCGTCCCATCGCCTGGCGCGGCAGCGAGCAGATGGGCGTTGCAGCGCAGCAAACGCAGATCCATCTCGCCGTCGCGGCGTGGGACTGGGGCTCCTACTTTCCCCTCGAGCAGCGCCTCAAGGGCATTCGCATCGGGCTTGCCAAGTATCGCCGGCCCGATCCGGCGACGGCGCCCGCCAAGGCCAAGGCGACCGGGCTCTACATGATCTGCACGATCGAGAAGCATCGCGCCGAGCGCGCGGGTTTCGCCGACGCGCTGATGCTGGACTGGCGCGGGCGCGTCGCGGAGTGCACGGGGGCCAACGTCTTCCTGGTCAAGGATGGCGTGATCCACACGCCGATCCCCGACTGCTTCCTCGACGGCATCACGCGCCGCTCCGTCATCGGCCTTGCGCGCGGCCGGGGCATCGAGGTCGTCGAGCGCGCGATCGTTCCCGACGAGCTGCCCTCGTTCACGGAATGCTTCATCACCGGGACCGCGGCCGAGGTGACGCCGGTGTCCGAGATCGACGGCATCATGTACAAGCCGGGCCAGATCACGGAGACCCTCCTCAACGACTTCATGGCGCTCGTGCAGCCGAAGAAGCGCGCCGCCGCCGAGTGACGCAAGGCAAGATCCGTGGCCGGCCCGGCACAGCGGCGCGGCGCCGGTAACGCTCATCGCGCCTAAGGCTTGAATCGCCCGGCGATCGGACCGAAGCTCGCTCGAGGTTGTTCTGCAACCCGAGTAACCGCCATGCGTGCCATACCAGGTTTCCTCCTGGCCCTTGCTATCGCGGCTGCGGCGGACGCCGCCGCGGCTCAAGAAGGCCCGGGCGGGCTCATCAATCCGCAGCGCGACTGTCAGACGATCACCACCTGCCGCTTCACTACCGGCGGGTCCTACCGCGGCTGCATCTCGACCTATAGCTGCCGGGTCTGCAGGTTCGTCGCGAGCGGCTGCCAGATTGGCGGAAGGGGCAGAGTTTGCCGCACGCTGCGCTGCTCATGGGGATGAAACGGGGCGCGTGACGCGCGTGTAGTCCGCCGGCCTCCAGAGATGCCCGACGGCGGCAGCATTGAGCATTTGAAATCAGCTTTATTGCCGCTAACAACGCGCAGAAGCGCCCGAGGGTTCGACTTCGCGTCATATGAGGAGCTGATGCTGCGCGTCACTGAAACCTTGTCCATTCCGGAGAGCGAGATCGAGGAGCGCTTCGTGCGCGCCTCGGGCCCGGGCGGGCAGAACGTCAATAAGGTCTCGACCGCCGTCGAGCTGAGATTCGATGTCCGCCATTCGGGCTCTCTCGCCATCCCAGTGCGCGACCGCCTCGTCCGCCTCGCCGGGCGGCGGATTACCGACGAGGGCGTGCTCGTCATCCGCGCCGAGCGCTTCCGCACCCAGGAGAGGAACCGCGAGGACGCGCGCGAGCGGCTGGCCGCTCTCGTCCGCGACGCGCTCGTCGCGCCGAAGCGGCGCATCAAGACCCGCACGCCTCGCGCCGAGAAGGAGCGCCGTCTCAAATCGAAGCTGCACAGGGGCGACGTAAAGCGTCTGCGCCGGGCGAAGCAGGGGCTCGACTGACCCCAATGCCCCGCTTTGCCGCCAACCTGAGCTTTCTTTTTACCGAGCTGCCGTTCCTCGATCGCTTCGAGGCCGCGGCGCAGGCAGGTTTTAGGGGCGTCGAGTTCATGTTCCCCTATGCCTACGACGCCGCCGACATCCGCGCCCGCCTCGACGCCAACGGCCTCGCGCTCGTGCTTTTCAATCTGCCGCCCGGCCATTGGGACAAGGGCGAGCGCGGCTTTGCGGCGCTGCCGGGCCGCGAGGACGAGTTCGCCGCCGCCGTCGACATCGCGCTCCGCTATGCGGAGGCACTAGGCTGCCCCCGGCTTCATGCGATGGCGGGTCTCGCCACGCAAGGCGCCGAGCGCGGGGCCTACGTCGCCAATCTCAGGCTCGCGGCCGAATGGGCGGCGCCGCAGGGCGTCGAGATCCTGATCGAGCCGATCAATACGCGCGACATTCCCGGCTACTTTCTCACCAGCACCAGCGAGGCGCGCGACATCCTGAGGGAGGTCGGCGCGCCGAACGCGGGCCTGCAGCTCGACCTCTATCACCGCCACGTCATGGAGGGGGACGTCGCCGGCGCCATTGCCGAGTTCGCCCCGCTCGTGCGCCACTATCAGTGCGCCGGGCCGCCCGACCGCGGCGAGCCGGACCAGGGCGAGGTCGACTACCGCCAAGTGTTCCGCCAGATCGACGCCACGGGATACGAGGGCTGGATCGGGTGCGAGTACAAGCCGAGAGGAGCTACAGCGGCCGGGCTCGCCTGGGCGGAGCGCTGCGGCGTCGCCCTCGGCTGACGGCCGTTAACCAAGGCGTCGATTGGCGTGCCCGACGCGCCGTTCCAACCTTGCAGGCACGCGATTTGCTCTGAAGGTGGCAAAGGTCACCTGGGCCCGAGCGTTAACGCGCCGGATAAACCGCCGACATCCGCCATGCGAGCCATTGCACTAGAGCCGACCGTTCCGCGGCCGGGCCGCCTCAACGGCCTCTCGCTTGCCGCGCTCGCCCTCCTCATGCTCGCGCTCTCCCCGGCGGCGCTCGAGCTCATGGGCTGGCAGTACGGCGAGACGGGCGGCGGCGCGCTCGAGAAGATCCACCCGGCGACGATGCTCGCCGCACTCCTGCTGTTCGCTGCCGCCGCGAGCCACGGCAATCCGCTGACGTCGCTACTCGACGACGCTCGAGGCGCATCCCGGCGTGGTCGTCTATCTGGCCGGGATCGGCCTTCTCGTCTTCGACGCCATCTACGTCGTCAATCTGCCGTTCACGACCTTCATCGACACGTTCCTCGCGCCGGCGATCGTGTTTCTCCTCCTGCTCGACCTCCCCGAGCGGCGCGGGCGCACGCTCGCCCTCCTCATTCATGCGTTCTTCATCGTGAATGCGCTGATCGGCATCGCCGAGTTCGCCTTGGGCTTCCGCATCACGCCGATCGTCGCCGAGGGCATCACGCTCGACGAGTGGCGCTCCTCCGCCCTCCTCGGCCACCCTCTCGCCAACGCGATCCTGACCGGCTGCTACATGATCATGCTGGTGACGGGGGGCGCGCGCGACCTGCCCTACTGGCTCAGGCCGGTGGCGTTCGCGGTCTCGGCGGTCGGCATGATCGTCTTCGGCGGGCGCGCGGCGACCGGGTTTCTCCTGCTCTTCCTCGCCGCCGGCGCCGTAAAGCGCTTAATTGCGCTCCTCGCCGGAGCCAAGCTCGACACGCGCGCGGTCCTCTTCACCCTCGTCGCGCTCCCGCTCGCGGCGCTGGTCGTCCTCGCGCTCGCCGACGCCGGCTTCTTCGACCAGTTCCTCGGCCGCTTCACCGACGACGAGGGCAGCGCCAGCACGCGCATCGAGATGTTCGAGCTCTTTCGCCACGTCTCGTGGCCGGACCTGCTGCTCGGCCCCGATCACGACCACATCGTGACGCTGATGGCGATCTATGGCCTCGAGTTCGGCATCGAGTGCTTCTGGATCTCGATGATCTTCTCGCACGGGCTCATCGTCGCGGGAGCCTTCTTCGTCTGCCTGCTCTGCTTCTGCCTCGAGGTCGTGCGCCGCGCCGGCGCCCGGCGCCGCAATTTCCTTCCTCTACTTCTTCGCCGTGGCGTCGACGTCGCTGAGCCTTTCGGCCAAGAGTTTCTTATTCGCCACGCTTGTGCTCATGGTAATGGTGCTTCAGCGGCCGATCACGGCCTATGGGGTTGGCGGCGCCCGCTGACCAGGGCAAAATGCCCCCGTCAGTGGGTGATCAGTGACGGGGGTGCCAGTGAGCGACAAAGCAATCCTCGACCGGCGCCAGGTGGCGGCGGGACTTGCCGCCGCGGCAGCGCTGCCGCTTGCGGCGCGCCTCTCCTCGGGCGCCGCCTTCGCACAGGCGCCAGCCTCCTCGACCAGCGCCTGGAGCGAGCTCGCCGACCTCTCGCAGGAAGCCCAAAGGCTCGGACTCTCGGTGCCGCGCATGGGGCTCACGGCGTCGGCCGCCGGCGGCGGCTTCGACGAGACGCTCCCCGCGGTCATCGATTTCATGGACGGCGTCACGGTCTCGGCCAAGGACACGCGCGGCGTCTCCTCCGCCGAGGTCGACGGCCTGCTCGAGCGCGCCTCCGACATCCTGCGCGCGTCGCGCAATGCCGAGCGCGGCCCGCGCGAGGGAGCGGAGGAAATGCGCGCCGCCCCGGTCAAGGCGCCGGCCTTCGACGACATCGCCGAGGACTACCGGCGTCTCTTCGCGACCTGCGTGATCACGGACAGCAAGCGCTCCGAGGTCAACTGGTACGTGAGCAAGATCGTCGACGCCGACCGGCGCAAGGCCTACGAGCAGGTCTACGAGGAGACGTGCGTGCCCTGGTATTTCGTCGCCATCACGCACGGCATGGAGGGGAGCTTCGACATGAAGGCCCATCTCCACAATGGCGACCCCTTGAAGAAGAAGACGGTGCAGGTGCCGAAGGGCCGGCCCGACCCGTGGAACCCGCCCTCCGACTGGGTGTCGAGCGCGGTCGACGCCATGAAGGTCGACAAGTTCGATGAGAAGGCCGACTGGGACCTCGCCAAGGTCCTCTACCGGTGGGAGGCCTACAATGGCTGGCGGAGCCGCGTGCTGCACGGCATCAACACGCCCTACCTCTGGAGCTTCTCCAACCACTACAAGAAGGGCAAGTTCGTCGCCGACGGCGTGTGGGACGGCAATGCCGTCTCGAAGCAGTGCGGGGCGGGCGTGATGCTGAAGGCGCTCGTCGAGACCGGGGCGATCGCCCCGCCGGTGTGAGGGCGGCGCCCGCCCCGTTGTCCGCAATTACGCGCTCCTAAGATGCCTCGCTTCGCGCACTGTCGCGGCAGCGCGTGACTCGAACCCCCTACTGCTCGATGTGGCGGCGGCAGCTCCCGTCATGGAGTTCGAGCCACGGTATCGTGGCGCGGTACGGTCCTGCATCGGTGGCTGAGGTCCACTCCGAGCGGCATCAGAAATTCGACCGCTAAGGATGAATCGTAATGATGACGTGATGTGAAAGTTGACTTTTTTTGTAGTGTATCTGGTTAATTTCTGTAGGCCACCCGAACTTCGCAACGACAACGCTGGTCGAGCAGTGGATGGCCAGTCGGGGACGGCAGCTAGGTTCAAGCGACAATAGGTAGGGTAGCGCGTGCGGAACATATCACTAACACGCCGCTGGATTCTGATGGCCAGGGCGTCGACGGTTCTTATGCTCTTACTAGCGGTCGTCGGGTTTCGTGAAGTTACAAGTGCAACCCGCACTTTCATCAACGATCACAACGAGTACGCTATCGGGCACATCGATCGCAAAGACCGCCGATTTCGACGCTCTCATCCCCAAGGACGCCAAAATCGAGATCGTCGCCAGGGGCTTCAAATGGACCGAAGGGCCCGTCTGGGACAAGCGCAGCAACGCGCTGCTCTTCACCGACATCCCGAACAACCGCGTCGTGCGCTGGTCGGCCAAAGACGGCGTGAGCGACTTCCTCAAGCCGAGCGGGTACACCGGCAAAGAAGACTTCAAGGGCCATGCGCCGGGCGCCAACGGCCTCGCGTTCGACAGGGACGGCAGCCTGATCCTCTGCCAGCATGGCGACCGCCGTGTCGCGCGCCTGATGGGCGACAAGACGTTCGTAACGATCGTCGATAAATACACGGGCAAGCGGTTCAACAGCCCTAACGACCTCGTCTTCGCCAAGAACGGCGACATGTACTTCACCGACCCGCCGTACGGTCTGCCCGGGCAGATGAAGGACCCCGAGAAGGAAATCGACTTTCAGGGCGTCTACCGGCTCAGCGCGAAGGGCGAACTCACGCTGCTGACGAAGGAAATGACCGAGCCCAACGGGATCGCGCTCGCTCCGGACGAAAAGACGCTTTACGTCGCCAACTCCGACCCGGCCAATGCGATCTGGATGGCATTCCCGATCAACGGCGATGGCACGCTCGGCAAGGGCACGATGATCTACGACGCCACCGCCGAAGTGAAGGCCAGTCCGAACAAGGGGCTGCCCGACGGCATGAAGGTGGACACGAAGGGCAACATCTTCGCGACGGCGGTCGACAGCGTGTACGTTTTCGCGCCCGACTTCACGCTCATCGGCCGCATCGTCACCGACGACCTTACTGCCAACATCGCCTGGGGCGAGGACGGTAGCGTATTGTACGTCGCCAACAACGACAAGCTCACCCGCATCAAGACGACGACGAGGGGTCTCGGATGGGAGGCGTCGGAGGAAGCCGTCGCGGTCACCGGCGCTTCCCATTAGGGCTTAGGGCACAGACCGGCTTTGAGCACTCTTGAGGGACGTCCTGCTGCCGCGAGCCATCGACGACAAGCGACGCTCATCTGCTCTTGCTTTTGGGCCATCTCCGCCGTCGCACCGTGGCCGTCAGGGTCATGGTTTTGGCGCGGCAGGGTCGTGACCCTCTCTGCGTAGCACTGGCCCGCCGGAGAGCAGATTATTGCCATTTGCAAGAAACAGCTAATAGGATCGCAGTGAGCAATATGACAGTTTTGTCTCAAATTTGACGCAGCATTGTTCTAGGGAGGCTTGTCGTTCACGACCAGAAAATCGAAAAATAGGGAGTGTGAAATGTTCTCGAAAATCCTGAGCGGCACAGTGTTAGCCGGCCTTCTGCTCGCCGTGTCGGCGCCGATCGTTTACGCCGCCGATCCCCCGAAGACAAAGGAAGAGTGCGAGAAAACGAAGGACATGAAGTGGGACGAGGCGACCAAGACCTGCGTCCCGAAGTAATGCACCATACAGTGTGCACTTGATTTGAGGGCGGGCCAGAGAGCCCGCCCTTTTTTTGACCTCGCTCAATCAACCCCATGAACCGCATCGAGGGCAGCTTTGCCACAGCACCCACAAAGATTTCTCCACTCGAGCCACCTTCCGCAAAGGTTGAGGTATAATTTGTGGGCTCGCGGAACTGTAGGAGGGAAAACGTCATGACACGCCGATTTGCTATCTTTGCGTGCACACTGGCACTGACGCTCATTCCACCAATTGGTTTTGACCTCGGCGCTGCCGCAAAACCCAAGGCCATGATGTGCAAAGCGACCGGGTGGACTGGCAAGCAGTCAACATGGAAGTGCAAGGCAGGCCAGAAGTGCTGCTTTGACTGGTTCAATAACAAGGGAGCTTGTGTGGCAGCCTCGTCGATTTGCCTCTGAGATCGGAACGGGGTGCCCGTGGCGGACAGCGGAAGCCCCCGGTTGCGGGGGCTTCTCTCTATGAGATCCTGATCTCGTGGCGGAGGTCCAAGCTCAGCTCCCCGCGGCGAGGAGGCCAACCGCCTGCTGCGCGCCCATCACCTGCTTGCAGTCGTCGGGGATGAAGCCGCCGAGCTTGCCGTTGGCGAGCTCGAAGCAGCTGTCGGTGAAGGCCTGCGCCGCCTGCATGAGATCGGAGCTCTGGTTGAGGCCGGCGGTCATGGCGCGGTAGGCGATGCGCCCGAGCTTCTGGCGCCCGATACCCGTCACCTTGACGCCGCGTTGCTCGCCGCCCTCGGCGATGAGGTAGGCGAACTTGTTCAGGATGCCGCTGTTGAAGTGGACGCAGCCGTTGTCCTCGTAGGCCGTCGAGCCGCAGAGGGGATCGTCGGGGGTGAGCACCTCGGCGTAGTTGTCGGGCTGGCCGCGATTGGCGAGCGAGAACGGGGCCGTCCTGTCGAACAGCGACTTCCCGTTCTCGTCCGCGAGGTTCGGATTGGCGAGCGAGCGCAAGGGGGCCGTGACCGAGAAGCCCGGCGCGCTCTCGCCGATGAGCCAGTTGCCGCCCTCGCCCTTGACGTTGAGCTCGATGAGCGAGCCGAAGATGTCGGCGAGCAATTCGTTCACCGCGCCCGGCTCGTTGAGATAGAGCAGGTTCTTCTCGTGCGAGATGATGCCGTGCGTCATCTCGTGGGCGACGATGTCGATGGAAGACGCGAATCCGGGCCCGTAGACCATGACGTTCGGCTTGGGACAATCGTAGGACTTGGCCGAGCACCAGAAGGCGTCCTGCGTGCGCCCGTAGCGCACGTAGGCCTCGAGCGCGGCTCCCCCGAGCGGACCCGGTCCGTCGTTGTCGTCGTAGCCGTCACGGCCGAAGACGAGAAAATAGAAGTCGCGCACGAGGCCGGCGTTGTGGAAGGCAAGGAGCGCGTCGGGGTCGAGATCGTCGATGCGCTCGTGCGCTTCCTCGTCGATGATCTTCTTGCCTGGGAAGGTCGTGGTCGAAGCGAGATCGTAGATGCGGCGCACCATCCCCGAAGGCTGATCGCGATAATAGTAGAAGGCTTCGCCGGTGTTGGCGTCGACGAACACGCGGAAGGCCTGGATCGAGACCATCCACGCGAGCCGGGTCGAGCCCTTGTTCTTGGCCCCGACGAGGGCCGGGTCGAAGACGATGAGCTGGGCCTTCGCCTCGGCCGTCTGGGGATCGGCCGGCAGGGGGAAGGCGCGCGAGGCGTCCGGCGCGCTGGCCTGCGCTCCTTCGACCTTCGCGCGGGCGGCGGAAATGGCTTCGGCCTCGACGATCTTGGGCGTCGTGTTGTCGACGGCGACGGTCGACGTGTTGCCGGTGTACTTGGTCACGCCGAGCGAGCGCTCGACCGTGAGCTTCGACGTCGAGCCGAACACCGGGACCCCGTCGACGCGCTGCTCGACCTCGGCGATGTAGCGGCCGGGGAAGTCCGGGTCCCGGCGCCGCCCGACGTACTCGTGCTTGGCGGCGTTGTTCTTGGTGCGGAACACCGAGCGCACGCCCGCCGAGCCGAAGAAGCGGTCGACGGCGAGCCGCGTCTCCTCCTCCGTCAATTCGCCTCCCGTGGTCGCCGCGCCGAGCGAGCGCGTATCGGCGGTCGGCGCGATTCCGCTGATCGCGGACGGGAGCCCGGTCTGCGGATTGATGGTGACCTTGAGGTCCGGGTTCGTGCGGCGGAGCTCGGAGACGGCGCCCTCGACCTCGCTCTTGACGCCGGCGGCATCGGAGGACGCGGCAAGTCGGACCGCGCCGTCTCCCTCGGAGGAAATTCCGAGCGAGCGCGTGGCGCCGCCCGCCTGCGTCTCCTCGGCGCTTGCCTCCGCGACCTCGGCGCCGCCGGCCGGACGCAGCGCACGGCATTGCGTGGGCGGAGCCCGCGCCGGCGGAGGTCGCCGCCAGCACCTCGGCCGCGCGCTTGGCGAGCCCGAGCGTGTTGAGCGCCGTCTCGTAGGGTGTCGCCGAGTCGGACCACGCCAGCGCGAAGGCCTCGACGTCGGGACGGGGGCGCCCCGACATTAGGCGGGCGTCCCTGACGGAAGCCCCGCCCTGGCCGCTGCCGTTGAAGTCGATCTCCGGCCAGAAGCACTCGTTGTCGTCGACGGTGCCGTCGCCGTTGAGATCCTCGGTGAACGCGGCATTCGTTGTCGCAGCGTTCTCGATCGCGGCGAGCTGGCGCGAAAAGACGCCCATGTCTGTGCCGTCGACCTTGCCGTCCCTGTTGAGGTCGGCGGCGAGACGCGCGGTCGCGGGAGACACTTTGAGCACCGCTTCGAGCGCGTCGATCGTCGGCGCTCCTGCTCCCTCCTTGACCGGGGAGGCCGTGGTCTTGATGATCTCGGCGACCTCGGCCGGGCTCTTCGCCGGGTCGAGCTCGAAGAGGAGCGCTGCGAGCCCGCTCACGTAGGGCGCGGCCTGTGATGTCCCGCTGCACACGCCGAGCGGATCGCCGGGCCCGGCGAGCGTGCTCATGATATCGACGCCCGGTGCCGAGACGTGGCCGCCGGCGTCGGAGAACTCGGCGCGCCGGCCGTCGCGGTCCACTGCCTCGACGACGAGAATGTTCTTCGGCCTCTCGCCGGCGGCGGAGTCCTGGGTCGCGGCCCAGGCGAAGGGCGACGCCCACTTGGTGTCGAGCGGCTCGGCGCGCCCCTGCGAGTCGTTGCCGGCCGCGACCACGAACAGGATGCGGTCCTCGACGCGCAGCGCCATCTGGCGAATGAGGTTGGCCTGGTGAAGGATATGGAGCGCGAGCCCCGGCACCTCGCTCGGGTCGGCGTCGCCCAAGAGCTTGCCGGCCACGAAATTGTAACCGAGGCTGACGTTGATCACGCGCAGATTGTCGGGCGTGACCACGTTTTCGTAGACGTAGTCGATCGTCTTGGCGAGGACGTCGTCGAAGAGGAGCGTGTGCACCTCCCAGCCCTCGTCGACGCCGACGGCGCCCGCGTCGCCGACGATGCTTTCATCGAGGGCGATCGCATCCATGCGTGCGCCGGGCACGATGCCGTCGATGCTCGAGCCGGACTGCGCGGCCCCGATGATGCCGGCGACGTGCATGCCGTGATGGGTGCCGCAGCCCGCGGTGTGGAACGAGAACGGGCGCACGCCGATCGTGCTGTTGAACTTGACCGCGGGGTTCTCGGCGAAGCCGCCGTCGATGATGCCGACCTTGGGACGGGCGAGATCGGGGTTGGCCTTGCGGTAGGCGTCGAGAATGTTCCAGACCGGCGGAATGCGGATCGCCTTCAGGCCCCAGTTGCCGTCGGTTCCCTCGCCGGGATACCAGCGCCAGCTGTAGGTGGTGCCGTCGACCGTGACCTTGGCGGAGGAGGGCGCCGGCAGCCGCTTGGGTCCCATGGTCGTGTTGACGAAGGCGCCGTCGACGACGGGCTCATTTCTCAGGTCCTTGATGATCGGCGGCTCGAGGATCTTCTGGAGCTTGTCCTTGGGATCGGCGGCCTCGCCGCCTCCGCCGCTCGGCTCGTCGAAGGTCAAGCCGCGCGTGGCTCCGCCGTTGATCACCTCGACGGTGATGACGCCGAGGGGCGCGATGAGCTTCGTGATCTCGAGGTTGTACTTCTTGAGGAGCGCCTTGATGTCCTTCTCGCTCGCGTTCGGCTTGAGCTGGATGACGAAGCTGTTCTTCTTGGCGACCGGCACCTCGCTCTCGGCCACCTTTTGGGGCCCCGCCGCCGGAGACTCAATGCGCAGGCTGCGAACCTTGGGCTGATCGCCGAGAGACGTCCCCGCCTCGACCGCGACCGGAGCGGTCTCGTTGCTCACGGCGACGGTCTCCACTTCGCCGCCGCTCCCCGAAAAGTAGGCGAACAGCGATTGGAACCAGCTCGTCTCCACGCTGCTCTGCTTGCCGGGAGTCTTGCCGGACTTCGCCGCGTCGTCCTTGGGCTTGATCCATTGAAACTCGTCTTTTTGCACGGGAGCTGGCGTGGTCTTCCCGAGCGAGCGAGTCGCGGGAGGGGCGAATTTCTCTTCGAGCGTACGCTGGAGCGCCTTGTAATCGGAAGACTTTTCCTGGGCCATGGCGGGGGCATAAGCCGGCAGCATCAGCGCCAAGGCCACGGCGAGGGCTTGCTTGGTCATGGTCGTTGCTCCTCGGTGCAACTCTGGGTTCCGCCGCGGTGCATGCGTGCGGGAATATGTGGGCGCGATTCAAGCATGCCATTGCGGCGCATTTGCCGTTCTCGGTCTTCGATGCACGCTGGCAATGACGAGAGTCATACGGCCCTCACTTACCCCAAGCCCAGTTCCACCAGTTGGCCGCGGTGTCCTTTGTCCACTGCCACCACGATTGCGGCTCGGGCGCCGGCGCCGGAGGCGCGGGCTGTGGAGCCGGTTCGGGAGCCGGTGCAGGCTGAGGCGCGGGTTCGGGAGCCGGTGCGGGTTCCGGAGCTGGAGCGGGCGCGGGTTCCGGCGCGGGTGTCGGCGCGGGTTCCGGCTGCGGGGCTGGTGCCGGCTCGGGCGCAGGCGTGGGGGCCGGCTCGGGCGCTGGTGCGGGCGTTGGCGTTGGTTCCGGCGCGGGCGTGGGCGCGGGCCCTGGTACGGGAGCTGGCGCGGGCTCAGGCTGCGGCGACGGAGCTGGCGCGGGTGTGGGCTCCGGCTGCGGGGCGGGCGCAGGTGTGGGCTGCGGTGTTGGGGCGGGCGTGGGCTCGGGCTGTGGCGTTGGGGCGGGCGCTGCGCCAATCTCGAGCGCGGGATCGACCTTGAGGGTTCCGGTGGCGTCGATGCCGGGATCGAGCCCCTTGTCACGGCGCAATGCGGCGATGAGCGAGGTGAAGGTCGGCACGTAGACCTGCAGCGTCTTCTCGCCGACCTTGATGCGCTGGCGGACCTGGAAATGGAGGTGGAGGCTCGTCGACGGGCTGCCGCCCATGTACTTCGAGGCGCGGCCGAGGACGTCGCCCTGCTTCACCTTCTGGCCGGTCTTCACCTTGATCGACTTCGGGTGCATGTGCAGATAGAAATAGTCGGTGCCGTCCGTCCCCTTGAGCTGCACGGTCGTGTTCGAGGTGACGTTGGTGATGGTGCCGTCGGTGACGGCGACCGCCTCCCAGTAGTTGTCCTTATAGGTCGGCGGCCGGATGTCCTGGCCCTGATGTCCCGCGCCCGACGGGCACAGCGGCATGTCCCAGCCTCGCACCTCGCAGTAGTTGTCGCGCTGCTTCATGGGGTCGAAGTTGCGCGGATCGCTTTCGCTGCCCCCGGCCGCTCCTTTGCCGTTCCAGCCGCCGCCGCCGTAGCCCCAGATTTGCGAGTTCATGTGCGGGTAGAGCCCGTCGCCGAGCTTCAGCGGGAAAATGATATTCGGCATGTAGACGAGGCGGTCGGTCGGCGGGCGGCCGCGGCCCTTGTCCTTCTCGAAGAGATCGCCCGGCGGATAGTAGGCAAAGCCCGGAGTGGAGGGCGCCGGCGTGGGACTGGGCGTCGGAGTGGGCGTCGGCACTGGGCCCGTTGCCGGTCCCGGCACGGGCTCGGCCGGCGGTGTCTCGCGCCCCGGCTCGGTGGGCTCCGGCGATGGAGCGGGTGCCGGCGCGGCCTCGGGCGGGAGCAGCGAGCAGCGTGCGGGCTCCACCATGGCGCCGGCTTCGCCGCGGCAGGGCGCCGGCAGGACGCCGTCCCTGTTGAAGCGGTCAGGCGTGCCGATGCCGCTCGGGCCGGCGATCGCTTTGAGAAGCGCGTAATTGGTGAACGAGCGAAAGGCGAGGTCGGCGGCGGGACCCGAAGGAGCGCTGGGTCGATCGCTCACTCCTCGACCGGCCGAGGAGGGTGCGCGTGGGGCGACGGCGAGGAGCGCAACGACAAAAAGGATGAAGAACGCGCGAACAACTCGACGAGCCATCGACACGTCCTCCCCTCGAGCCCCACCCAAGTACTTCTCGTGCGCGTCTGGCTTGAGCCGATATTGCCCAAAGCGCCGAGCCGATGCAAGGAACGCCCGTGGCTTCGCGGCCACGCCGGCGCATTCAAAAACCGTCGAGATTCTCGCCGATTATTGCCCCACCTCCGCCGGCAACAACGAACGCAGCATGGCCTTTCCGTCGTCGGAGAGCTGGGTTGGCGGAAGATCGGCCGCGAGCACGCGGCGGATCGCGGCCTGGACCTCGGGCGGCGTCGGCTGCGCCGAGGGGGCGACGCCCTGAGGTCCGCCGATCCCGCCCGCGCTCGAGAACAGCGCGCCCCAGTCGACGCCGATCGACGGCTTCGCCCAGTCGCCGGAGATCTTCACCGGCACGGGCAGCGCGGTCGGCGGCGGGATGACCTTGATGCGGATCTCCTGGTTGATGCGCTTGGCCGCGACGTTCACGTCGCCCTTCGAATTGATCTCGACCTCGTTGCCGCCGAGCTCGAGGCCGGGCGAGCTCTTCATGACGCCCTTGCGAATGTCGTACTGGGCTTCGAGGCGCTCGAACCCCGTCTTAAGGCCGAGATCGAACGACCACTTGCGCCACCACTCCGAGACCATGCGCCGCACGTCGAAGCCGCGCACCGCCCCTTTCCCCATGAGGAACTTCGCCTTGCCCTCGAGCGTCGAGGTGAGCTGGCTCTGGGTCTGGCCCGTCGCCTTGGCCGTGATGTCGACGTTGGAGGTGCCGGAGATAAGCGGCTTGCCGGTGATCTCCGTCACGATCGGCTCGGCGGCGACGTCGGTCATGGCGAGAGTGACGGCGGCGCGCGGGGGATCGGCGCGCGAATCGAGCGTGATCGTGCCCTGCGCCTTGCCCTTGCCGACGTCGAGGGATTCGACCTTGGCATCGAGCGCGCCGTCGGTGAGGGCGGCCTTCATGCGGCCGTTCTTGAGATCGAGACCGCCGTACGCAAGCTCGGCGGCGGTGAAGTTCACGTCGAGATCGATGATGCGCAGCGCCTTGAGATTGAAGGGCTGGTTGCTCCACGCGGGCTTGGCGGCCGCGGCGAGGGGCGCCGCTTCGGCGGAGGCGCGCTGCGCCGGGCCGCCGCCTTCGAGCTCCCGCAAGCCCTCGAGCAGCGAGTTCCAGCCGGGCGCGACAGCCACTTCGTCCCCCCTGGTGCCGCCGCGAGCGCCTGCGGCGCGGCCCGCTGCGGGCGCCCCGCTCCGAAGAGGCGCGCAAGGTCGATCCGGTCGCTCGCGATGTTGCCCTCGAGCTTGGGACGCGGCCCGTCGAGCGCGAGGCGTCCGTCGAGCCGGCTCGTTGCGCCGTTGACGATGATGTTGGTGCCGTCGAAGACGACCTCGCTGCCGCTCGCCTTGACCTTGCCGGACACTGTCGTCTTGAAGGGCTCGCCATCGGCCGAGACGTTGGCGCCGAGCCAGCGGGCAAGCTCGACCGCCGAGGGCGTCGACGCGGTCAGCGTGCCGGCGACCGCGCCGCGCCCGGAGAAATCGGCCTGTCCGTCGAACTCGGCCTTGCCGCGCGGGGCTTCCAGCGTGGCCTTGATGGCCATGGGAGTTCCGGCGGCGGCAGCGCGCAGATCGGCGATCGCGACATCGAAGGTGACGATCTCGCCGTTGGCCGCGAACCGGCCCTTGCCGGCGCCGGCCCCGCTCACCGGGTCGGTGGTGAGGACGGCGGTCACGCCGTCGACGCCCCGGGTCGTGCCGGTCTTGGCGCTCGTGAAGGAGACTTCCCCGTCGTCGACCGCGAGCGTCGCCGGGAGAACGGAAGCGCTCGTCGAGCCGCTCGTCTGCTTGATGGCGACCGGCCAATTCCTGTTGCCGGCGGCGTCCTCCTGCAGATTGAGCACGGGCTTCTTCAACGAGAGGCTCAAGAGCTCGAACTTGCGCTTGAATAGCGGCAAGAGCCGCACTGTCGCCTCAACCGTCTCGGCGCGGAGAAGGTCGGGGCCCGCCATGCCGGGAGGATTGGACAGCGTCACCGCGTCGAGACGCAGCTTCAGGTTGGGAAAGACCACAAGGTGAGCGCCGCCGAGGGTGACAGTTCGGCCGGTGGCGTCGCTGGCGATTTTCGCAAGCCGATCCTTGAGAATGCCCGCCGGCGGGAAAAGGACGAGAAGGGCGACGGCGGCGAAAATGCCTGCGGCGAGCACGGCGAGTGCGCGCGCAATCGTGCGCCCAAAGCTCGACCGGCTCCCCTGTGCGGCCGCGACCGGCGCGCCAGGTCCTACTGTCATGGAACTCTCCAGGCTACGTATTGCGCGGTCTTCCCCCGGTTCCCCGCTCCCTCAGCCGAGATACTAGCTCAATGTGGCAGCTTCAACCATCGTCCGCCATCGGGCGGCCCGGGAAAGCGCCCGGCGGCGGATTGCCTTGCTCGTGTGCCGGGCGCCCGTCTAAAGTGGCGCACCGGGATCTTTAGGGGGAGGTGCCTCATGTCCAAACGCAGACGAGACGCTCGCTCGCTCGCGCAATTTGCGTTCGCCGCCTTCGCAGGATCGATTGCCGCAGGAGCGGGCGGAGCGCTCGGCGCCGATACGATGATCAAGGTCGACTGGTCGTCGCCGGAGCTCGAGGCCTTCGTCAAGGATCAGTCGAGTGCGCGCCGCTCGCTGGGGCCGGCCGCCGACGACAAGCTCGCGAAGGTGAAGCTTCCCGTCGTCGCCTTCGGTGCGACGCCGGGCGTCGTCGAGAAGACCTTCCGGCTCGGGCCGAAGCCCGCGGCGGAACGCGACGTCGTCGTCGATGAGGCCGATCCCGTCTGGTACCAGATCACCGAGCGCTACGGCGACATGACGGTGAGCGTGCAGGCGGATCTGCGCGTGCAGCACGTGTTCCCCGAGAGCTTCCCGGTCTACGGGTCCGCGCGCCAAGGCGCCGCTCCGCAGGCGGGACCGCAGGTCTCCGTGTTCGACGACGACAACGGCGAGGCGGTCGAGGGGCTCATCGCCGAGTACACGGTCATGAAGTACGGCGTGCCCTACACGATCACGATCGAATGCTCGGGCGCCGCCAAGGACCAGTGCAAGGACACCGGCCAGATCGCCAAGGACAGCGACCTCCTGAAGCTCGTTCGAGTAAATCCCCCGGCGCCCTAGGACGCGGGGCGTTCTCATGCACCCGAGCGGAGTTAACGAGCCTTGACGCGGTGCTTGCCGGCGCCGTCCGCCGGCGGCGGCAGACCAAGGCAGGTGCGGATGATCTCGAGCCCGCCGATGAGCGCTCCCTCCCAATCGAGACGAGGGGCGGCGCCCGACGGCAGCTTGGCGGCGCGCGCCGCGTCGCGTGCTTCGAGGAGCGCCGCGGGAATATGGACGAAGCCGGCGCGGGTTCTCGCCGACGGGCCGCTGCATTGGGCGAGCGCCGCGTAGAATACGGCGTTGCACAGATAGGCGCCCGCATCCTCGGAAATGTGTGCGGGCAGCCCTTGGGCCGTGAGACGCGCGACGATTTCCGCGTACGGCAGGGGGCAGACGATGGCCTCGGGCCCGTCGCGCGAGATCCAGGACGAGGCGGGTTTCGCGCCCGAGGCGTCGGCCAAGGGGCTGCGCACATTGCGCGCCGTCGTCTCGACGGCGAAGCCCGTCGTGCCCTCGGAAACGCCGAAGTGAAGCGCGAGCTTCGGCCGCTCGCGCCGGTAAAGCTCGGCGAGGCGCTTGGGCGCCCCCTCCCATTCGGTCGCCAGCACGCGAGAGACGACGCGGCGGCCGCGAAAGCGGCGCGCGGCGAGATGGGCGAGCTTCACCGCAAAGAGGGCGCTCGCGTTCTCGGGCATGCCCGGGAACGGGCCGAAACCCGTGATAAGAATGGTCGACGTGCCCCGCATCACCGCAACATAGGCCTCGAGCCGCGGGTCTCAAGTTACGAAAAGCGCAGAACCAGCATGGAGTTCCTGGCCATCGGCTCCGCGCCTACTTACGGAGATTTGCTCACCTCGAGTGCAGCGGCCGATCGCCCGTTGCTGGACCTCAAACAAGTGCATAGACTCGACGCTAGAGTAGGGGTCGTGACGAGAGGGAACCGCCATGCCCGCCGAAATAGCCGATATTGCCGTCTACGCTCTTGCCGCCGCTGCTGCGCTGGGTCTTTGTTTGGTGGCCTGGCGCCTCACGCGAGGGGCATCCGCGGCCGTGAAGATCCTCGCCGGGCTCGGTCTTCTCGTCGTCCTTGCCGCCCCCGTCGTCCTGATGACGCTCGGCACGGAATTATCGCGGACGTTCGAGGAGGTCGGTGCGCCGATGGCGCCCGCACCGGAGGCGCCGGCGTCGCGCAACGGAGAATCCTATGCGCCGGCGCCCAGCTCTCCGTCCGGCGGCGCGGCGATGCCGGGCGGTCTCGGCACCAGCGTCGACAAAAGATCGATCGAGAGATCGATCGAGCCGGGCACCGGAGCAGGAGGGAGCACGGAGATGGCGCCCGAACGGGGTCTCGAACTGCCCCGCTCGTTCAGCGAGCCGTCGGGGGGCGGCGCCCCGGGCGCTGCGGCACCCAAGCTCGACGCGCCCGCCGCGGGAGCCGAGCCGAGCGATAGCGCGCCGGCGCCGGCCGCCCCGCCCGTTACCGCGACCGAGCAGGGGGAATGGGATGTCGTCCCGGTGTTCTACGGCACCGACCGGGCCCAGCTCGCGAGCGCAGAGCGCGTCAACTTCGGGTCGGGGCGCGGGCGGCGCCTCGTGCTGGGGCGAGCCCTCGTCACCGTGCCGCGGGCGCACGTCATTCCGTCGATCGAGCGCCCGTGGGCGCTGCACATCCCATTTCTCAACGTCACGGTCTACGAGGAGGCGGAGGATCCCAACAAGCATTTCACCATGAAGGAGATCACGGCGCTGTCGCCAGAGGATTTCCTCGCCCTCGTGCGCGCGCGGCTGGGGGCGTCGGTGCACTACAAGGACCAGGCCTTCATCTTCGTGCACGGCTACAATACGAGCTTCGACTACGCGATCTTCCGCGCGGCGCAGATCGCCTACGATCTGAAGTTCGACGGGGCGTCGTTCGCCTACAGCTGGCCCTCGGGCGGCGGGCTTGCGAGCTATACCTACGACCGGGAAAGCTCCGGCCAGTCCGAGCCCTTCCTCAAGGAGTTCATGCAGATCGCGCTCGAGAAGTCCGGCGCCAAGGCGGTGAGCGTCATCGCTCACAGCATGGGCAATCAGCCGATGCTGCAAGTCCTGCGCGACCTGAAGGCGGTCAAGCCCGACGGCGTCGTGATCAACCAGATCATTCTCGCCGCCCCCGACGTCGACCGCGACAACTTCGAGAATATCGCCCAGGAGATCAAAGGGCTCGCCAAGGGGATCACGCTCTATGCGGCGGCCAACGATCGAGCGCTCAGCGTGTCGCGCAACTTCAACGGCGGCGT
Organism: uncultured Alphaproteobacteria bacterium; assembly: GCA_963699485.1. Taxonomy (GTDB): domain Bacteria; phylum Pseudomonadota; class Alphaproteobacteria; order Rhizobiales; family Hyphomicrobiaceae; genus Hyphomicrobium_C. The sequence continues at coordinate 69,134 of CAVOUC010000032.1, forward strand.
CCCGCGGGCGGGCGACGTTCCGGCCGAGGGGCCGCTCGTCCTCGACGGCATCGACACCATCGACGTGACCGCCGTCAGCATGGACAGCCTCGGTCTCAACCACTCCGGCTATGCCGAGAACAACGCTCTCCTCAACGACATCGGCCTCCTGATCCAGACCGGCGAGCGTCCGCCGAGGAACCGCATTCCGATCCTCGAGGAGATCGCGACGCCGAAAGGCGCCTATTGGCGCTATCCGCTCGCGCGGTAGGTGGGGGCGGTCGCATATCGTTGGGTGCCAGCGTTACCCATACTTCTGCATGATTGCGGGGTCAGGTTGTTACCCACACTTTTGCATTTGCGTGGGTAACAACAAGCTTCCCGCAGGTACGTGCTGGTCGTCCGGCACGGGCCCAGCACGCCGGTAAGATTTCGTTTACCCGCGTTTGCCAGAGTCTTCCGCCGGCTTCGGTCCAGTATCGCGTCGAGAGGTCCGCCCATGCGAGTTCACGCGTTGCCGCGCGCAATAGGCGCGCGCCAGTTCCCCTTGCGCTTGCGGCGCTTCCTCGCTATCGCCGCGGACCCCGCGAGTGCGCAAGAGCCGAGCGCAAGCCCTTCCCCTGCTGCTCCGACGGCGATTGCGGCGACAACCCCGGCAAAGGCCGCCGAGAACTACTACGACCGTCGCGCGAGCGAGACGCTGAAGCAGGACAAACAGCTCGCGGCGTCGCCGGCTCATCCCCTTGCGCTCGCTCATCCGGGCTATGACGTGGTCGTGTGCGAGGCCGGCTGCGAGGACGAGCGCGGGCCGGAGATCGTCTACATGGAGCGCGCGTCGGCTCCCGCGATCGTCGACACGGCGGAGATGGTGCCGACGTCCTCGGAGGGAGCCGCGGGCGCTCCCTTTATCACCTGTCTCGGCGGCTGCTACGACACGCCCAAGCGCTATGCTGCTCCCCGCGAATTGGCCCGGGCGATGTCGCAAGCATCGATCGCAAGCACGTCACGGCCCCGCTAGAGCACGATCGTCCGACATGGAATCGCTATAGCGATCCATGTCAGGCGTGAATCGTGCTCTACAGTTTGAATTGGATCGCGATCGACGTTCTTGATGGACGCGAAGCGTCTCCATCGAGAACGATCGCGATCTAGCCGGCCTTGAGCGCCGCGCGGAGCTTCTCCGCGCTGGCCGCCAGCACCTCGGGCTTTTCCATCGTCCCCGAATGGGGCTTGAGCGCCACCCCCTCGAACCTCGGGATGACGTGGACGTGGAGGTGGAACACGCTCTGGCCCGAGGCGGCCTCGTTGAACTGGATGATGGTAACTCCGTCGGCGGCGAAGGCGGCCTTGGCGGCACGCGCGATCTTCTGCACGACGGGGGCGAGGCGCGCGAGCACGGCGGGATCGGCGTCGAGGAGGTTGCGCGATGGAGCCTTCGGGACAACGAGAACGTGGCCCGGCCCCTGCGGCATGACATCCATGAACACGAGCGTGTCGGCGTCCTCGTAGACCTTGTGGGCGGGAATCTCTCCGCGCAGGATCTTGGCGAAGATGTTGTTCGGGTCGTAGCTCATGGGCGTACTCGCGAGCGGAGAGGGGAAGCCCACATAGGCGGCGGCGCCTCAAGGCGTCAAGCAAGGACGAGGCGCCTCAGGCGCATGTCCCGGAGCCCGGCTTGCGGAAGGGTCCCGCCGCGGTGAGGAGCTCGCGGACCTCCGCCATCTCGGCGCGCTCGGCGTGGAGATAGCGCGCGACGGCCTCCTCGAGCCGCGGGTCGGCGAGCCAGTGGAGCGAGTAGGTCGCGACCGGCAGATATCCGCGTGCGAGCTTGTGCTCGCCCTGGGCGCCCGCTTCGGCGCGGGCAAGCCCGTGCGCGATGGCAAACTCGATCGCCTGATAGTAGCAGAGCTCGAAGTGGAGGCTCGGGTGGTGCTCGAGGGCGCCCCAATAGCGCCCGTAGATGCAATCGCCGCCGATGAGATGCAGGGCGCCGGCAATGGGGCGGCGTCCGCGGCTGGCCAGGACGAGGAGGCAGCGCTCCCCCATCGCCGCGCCCAGAAGCGAGAAGAACGCCCGGTTGAGATAGGGCCGCCCCCACTTACGCGACCCTGTCTCCTGGTAGAACGCATACATGGCGTCCCAGTGCGCCTCGGTGATCGCGGCTCCCGTGACGTGCTCGATCGCGAGACCGGACGCTAGCGCCTCGGCGCGCTCCTTGCGCACGGCTTTGCGCTTGCGCGAGGCAAGGCTCGCCAGGAAGTCGTCGAAGGTGGCAAAGGCCTGATTGTGCCAATGAAACTGCTGGTCGGTGCGCTGGAGAAATCCCAGGCGCCCGAGCCGCTCCCATTCCTCCTTGCTGGCAAAGGTGATGTGCAGCGAGGAGGCACCCATGCGCTGGGCGAGGGTGACGGCGGCTTCGGCGAGGAGGCGCTCGCGCGCTGCCTCGCCGGCGCCGGGCTTGACGAGGAGCCGCCGGCCGGGGACGGGCGTGAACGGGACGGCCGCCTGCAGCTTGGGATAGTAGCGCCCGCCGGCCCTGGCGTAGGCATCGGCCCAGGCGTGGTCGAAGACGTACTCGCCCTGGCTGTGCGACTTGGCGTAGAGCGCCATGGCCGCGGCGACCCCTCCGGCCCCGTCCTCGAGCACGAGGTGGCAGGGGGTCCAGCCGGTTCCACGGCCGACCGTGCCGGCCTCCTCGAGCGCCGCCAGAAACGCGTGGGAAACGAATGGGTTGAACGTCGCCGGGTCGGGATTGGCGCACGCGTCCCACGCCGCGGCGCCAATCTCGTCCATGCGCGCCACGACACGCGCCAATCGTTTCTCGGTGTCGCCCAAGCGCCCTATCGCTCTCTCTCACGTTCGCCCTATCGTACCGGCGAAGATGGGGAGCTCAAGCGCTACACGAAAGCCTGCCGCCGGAAAACTGACACGCTCGGCCGCTACCTGTGCGCGCGCAAACCGCGGACGGCCGCAGGCGGCGATATTTTCGTGTCCGGCGCATTTGGCTGGGGGAGAACATGGCAACTGTCGTAACGGTGCATGGGACCTTTGCTCATGCCGGCGGTACGGCCGACGCGCTCGGGCTCGATCCCGCGCGCGAGCTGCTCTGGTGGGAGGGAGGGAGCGCCTTCGAGGCGCATGCGCGCGAGCTCATCGCGTCCGAGGACGGTCGCCTCGAGTTTGTCCCCTATGTTTGGAGTGCGGCCAATAGCGAGCTCGCGCGGCGCGAGGCGGGCTCGGGCCTTCTCACGCTGCTGCGCGGTCTCGAGGCGCGCAACGAGAGCTATTGCCTCGTTGGCCATAGCCACGGGGGAAGTGTCATCTCGTCGGCGCTCCTCGAGAGCGCGGCGCACGGCAAGCCACTCGACGGCCTCAAGAAATGGATCACGATCGGCACGCCGTTCGTGGCGCTCCGCAAAGAGCGGTTCCTGTTCTCGCGCCTGACGCTGCCGCGCAAGGTCGTGTTCGTCGCCTCGATGATGCTCTTGATGATGTTCCTGTTCTACGTGGGCGGCGAGCTTTTCGACGGCAGGACGCGCCCTTGGACGCAATACCGGCTCACCGGTCTCCTGTTCTCGGCGGCGATGATGAGCATTCCGTTCATCGTGTTCTATTTCGTCTTCTGGTATCTCGACGGCCGCGAGCTCTTCGCCTACGGGCGACGGACCCTCAAGCGCGCCCAGGAATACTACGGGAAGAAGTGGCTGTCGCTCTGCCACGAGGACGACGAGGCCGTTCATGGCTTGAAGTACCTGCCGCGCGTCAACCTGGCCTTTTTCGATCGCGAGTTTGCGGTCTCGGCCCTCACCATGGCGTCGATCTTCGTCCTGCCGCTCGCCTACCTTTTCGTCGTGACGTCGCCCTCGATCATGGTCGGGATCGCCGAGTTCCTGAAGAGGAACGTCTACGACGTCGCGCAATATGCAAAGCTCGAGGCACCGGTCGCGGCGGCTCGCCAGGACATGCGGCGGCGCTGGGAGGAGATCCGCGCTGCGCGCGAGGAGGCCGAGCGATCCGGGTTGGACCCGGCCCAAGCGGAGAGTGCACGCCAGCGCGTCGAGACGCTGCGCAGGGAGATGCGCGAGACACGCAGCAAGGTCGAAACCGCAATTCCCGAGTTCGCCGGCGCCGAGCGGGCGCTGCGCTTCAAGCGCCGCTTCCTCGAGGAGGACGGCAAGCCGTGCGACGGGGGAACGCTCTGCGGGGGCGGCCACAACTATGCGCTGAACAGCAAGCTTCTCTTCCACGTCGTGACCGACGAGCTGTCGGCGGCCGTCGTCAATGACGACCTCTCCACCGGCGTGCTCGGCGGCACCTTGCGCCTGCTGGTTCCTATCGTTCTCGTCCCCGTCGTCTTCGCCGCCCTTTCGCTCGCGATCCTGGCGGTCATCCATTTCGTCGCGAGGCGGGTAAGCTCGGTCTCGAGCCGCTGGCTCAATCGCCTGACGCTTTCCGAGATCAAGCGCTCCGCCTTCGGCAACGACACGGAGGGCGAGATCGCGCTCGGCGCCGACCACTGCCCGACCTGGATCGAAACCAAACACTGCCACCTGCCGGGCGAGCTCGGCGACAAAATCGCCGACTACACCAACCAGGTGACCGCTCAGTCGCTGGCGAAATTCCGCAATGCCATCAGCACGCTCGCCTTCTCGGAAGGAGAGGACAAGGGTGGGCTCATCTCGGCCTACCTGACCTGGAAGGAGCTCATACACGCCACCTACTTCGAGGTGCCCGAGTTCCGCAAGCTCGTCGCGCACGCCGTGAGCCGGGCCGAAGGCTTCAAGGCGACCGAGTCCTTCAAGAGCGATCCCGACTTCGAGCGTGCCGGGCGCTGGCTCGACGCCGTCGAAGGCAGGACCGAGCCGGCGGCGGCGCCAAAGCCGCTCGCGGCGTGAGGCGCGGAGACGAGCTTACTTGCAGGTCCAGAGCGGGCCGCGGTCGAGGTGAAAGTGGTTTCTGTGCGCCTCGTTGAAGTCGGGCCCGAGCACGACGCGGAAATAGCGGCAGGCCCGCTGATGCGCCTCGTGCAGAAAGCGCGCCTCGGGGCCGTTCCCCCGCCAGTCCTTGAGGACGCTGATCTGGCGCCCGTCCTCGAGCACGAAGGCGGAGATGTCGAGCGCGTTGGCGGTGGCGTGCTGGCTGCGGAAATCCTTCCAGAACGGATTGCCGACGATGTTGCGGCAGTCGTAGGTGCCCATGTCGCCGAGGCTCGCGACGGGCTTGCCGAACACCTCGTGAGCCAGCGGCTGCACCTCGTGCTCCATCCAGAGAGTGACCGCCGCGGCCATCTCGCAGGTCAAATTCTCGACGCCGATCTTGGCGCCGCCCGTCGTCGAGAAGCGCACGGCGTTGACCCAGCCGCAGCCCTTCTTCAGCGGGTTGTCCGCGATCGGGACGGCGTCGACGTGCGGCTCCTTCAGCACCGATTGGCAAAGCTCCGGATCGTAGCGAAGGGCCGAAAGTCTCGGATCGACGAACCAGCCGGGGCGCGTCTCGAGCGAGATCGGGGGTAAGGGGCTCCAGCGTTGCGGCACCAGTCCGAACCAGAATGCCGCGAGCGTCGCGCCGGTGACGAGAATGACCAGCACGAGACGCAGGAAATTGCGCATGGGAGCCCTCCAGGACGTTCAGGAAGCCTAGCTCAGGGGAAGCGCATCGACTGATGCAAACGTGCAACGTCCTCGCCGGCCAATGGTCTCAGAAGTCCGAGGCGATACCACCGGTCTCCCAGTCGCCGTAGCGAGTCGGCTCGGGGCCCTCGCGCCCGCCAACCTCGCAGGGAGGCGCCACGCTCTTGCTTTGCCGTGCGGCGGCGCGACGCTCCTCGGCCTCGCGGAGCGCGCGCTCTGCGGCAGGCGAGAGCGGCGTCGTCGCGACCTTGTCTGGCACGGCTTTGGTCAACGGTCGGGTTCCTTCAGGATCGCTGGTTGTCTCGAGGCTCGCACCCTATATAGCATTCGCCTTCCGGCCGCGCGCGTCGGTTGCGCAAAGGGGAGGCGAGGAGAGAGGAATGCCCGTCAATTTCGCGAGAACCGCGCTCCTGCTGATCGCATTGACTGCGATCTTCGTCGCCATGGGAGCGGCCGTCGGCGGCCAGTCGGGCATGGTCATCGCGTTCATCGCCGCGCTGGCGATGAACGTCTTCAGCCTGTGGAACTCCGACACCATGGTGCTGCGGATGTTCCGGGCCCAGGAGGTCGACGAGGCGAGCGCCCCTGAATACTACGCCATCGTCCGCGAGATGGCCCGCCGCGCCGAGCTGCCGATGCCGCGCGTCTACGTCATGAACAATCCCCAGCCCAACGCCTTCGCGACGGGGCGCAGCCCGTCCCGCTCGGCGGTCGCCGTCTCGACCGGGCTCCTCGATACGCTCGACCGCGAGGAGGTGGCCGGCGTCGTCGCTCACGAGCTTGCCCACGTCAAGCACCGCGACACGCTGACGATGACGGTCGCGGCAACGATCGGCGGCGCCATCTCCATGCTCGCCCAGTATCTGCAATTCGGTCTCCTGTTCGGCGGCGGCGGCCGCGACGACCGCGGCGGCGTGGGCTGGATCGGGGCGCTGCTCGCGATGATCGTCGCCCCCTTTGCCGCGATGCTCGTGCAGATGGCGATCAGCCGCTCGCGCGAGTACGGCGCCGACCGCATGGGCGCGGCCATCTGCGGCAATCCGCTTTGGCTCGCTTCCGCGCTCGCCAAGATTCAGAACGCGGCGCGACGCATCCCCAATGAGGCCGCCGAGGAGGTGCCGGCGGCGGCCCACGTCTTCATCGTCAATCCCTTGACGGGGCGCGGCGTCGACAGCTGGTTCTCGACCCACCCCAGCACCGAGAACCGCATCGCCGAGCTCGAGGCGCTGGCGCGCGAGTGGGGCGTCAGAGGCGAGGCGAGCCTCGATACCCGCGCGCGCCCCGCCGATGCGCCTGGGCCGTGGTCCGGGAGCGGCCGGCAGGCGAGCGGCCCTTGGGGACCGTCGGCATGAGCACGGGTTCCCGCGCAGATGCGGTGCGACGTGCCTGCCCATGACCGGCAGGACCGCGTGGCGAAGGAGCCGCGCGTGAGAAGGCCGCCAGTTCCCGGATTGGGCGCTCGCGACCTCGCCGTTTGCGTAATCCATACGGTTCTCGACCGCCACCGCACCTTCGAAGCGGCCTTCGAGGCGGGCCTCGCGCGGCCCGAGTCCGCGAAGCTCGAAGCGCGCGACCGAGGCCTTGCCCGATTGATCGCGGCGACGGTCCTGCGCCGCAGCGGCGAGCTTCGCGCCGTGTTGGGCTCCTTTCTCGAGAAGCCGCTGCCTCAGGGCACGGGAAACCTGTGGGCCATCCTGTTGTCGGCAGCGGCTCAGCTTCTTGTGCTCGGCACGCCCCCTCATGCCGCAATCAGCCTCGCCGTCGAGCAGGCCCGTGCGGGACGGGGAACGCGGCGCTTCGACCGTCTCACCAACGCTCTGCTGCGGCGGACCGCGGTGGAGGGAAGAGACGTGCTCGCCCGCCTCGACGGGCCGATGCTCAACGTGCCGCCCTGGCTCTATGCCCGTTGGACCGCGATCTACGGGCCAGCAGACGGCACGGCGCATCGCGGACGCCTCTCTCAGAGAGGCGCCGCTCGATCTTTCGGTCAAGTCCGATGCCGAAGGCTGGGCGAAGCGGCTCGGCGGGTCCGTGCTGCCGACGGGGACCGTGCGGGTCGAAGCAGGCGGACGCATCGAGGACCTTGCCGGATTCGACGAGGGCGCGTGGTGGGTCCAGGACGCCGCAGCCGCTCTTCCTGCTCGGCTTCTTGGCGACGTGGCGGGGCTCGAGGTCGCCGACGTCTGTGCCGCGCCGGGCGGAAAGACCTTGCAGCTCGCCGCGGCAGGCGCGCGCGTGACCGCGGTCGATGTCTCGCCCGAGCGGCTCGAGCGTGTCGCGGCGAACCTCGAGCGGCTCAAGCTCGACGCCGGGCTCGTCGCCGCCGACGTCGCCGCCTGGCAGCCGGGCAGGACGTTCGATGCCGTGCTGCTCGACGCGCCCTGCACTGCGACCGGTACCATCCGCCGCCACCCCGACATCCTGCACTTGAAGCGCGCCTCCGACATCGCTGCGCTCGAGACGGTGCAGAAAAGCCTTCTCGAAAGTGCGGCACGCCTCGTAAAGCCTGGCGGCCTCCTCGTCTATTGCACCTGCTCGCTCGAGCCCGAGGAGGGGTCGCTACAAGTCGAGCGGTTTCTCGCGGCCCATCCGGATTTCGAACGTGTGCCTATCCGCGCGGAGGAGATTGGTGGCGCGCCCGAGTGGCTGACGGCGGCGGGCGACCTGCGCACGTTTCCCTTCCACTTGGACCTAGGGAAGGAAGAGATGAGCGGGCTCGACGGGTTCTATGCCACCCGCCTGAGGCGACGGGCATAATCCAAGGCGGCGCCCATGCACAGTTTGGCGCCCCGCTTGCCTTGAGTTCCCCTTGTCCCGAGAGTAGGGGGGCGGGCCGGACAGCCGCCATTCCTGGGATGAAAGGGACGCGCTGATCGGAGGGATGGATCGATGGCGCGGCTCAAAGTCTCGGAACGCGTGAGGATCACGAGCCTGGCGGCCGATCGCTTCCGCCGCTCCCTCATCGCTTCCCTGCTCTACCTGCCGCCGCTCAGATGGCGGCTCGGGGCCTCCGCCGCCGACCAGCTCGTCATCGTTCCCCAGGACTTGAGGACGAGCGATCCGAGCTTCTGGGACGAGGTCGAGCTCGGGCAATTCGGCCTCGCCGGCACGGTGGCGATCGTCGACGACCTGTCGCCGTTCGAGGTCGCGCCGCCCAACGCGGGCTGGGCGCGGGAGCTGCACGGCTTCGGCTGGCTCCGGCACATGGAGGCGGCAGGAAAGCCCGAGGCGCAGGCGGCCGCCCAACGGCTTGCGGCGGAGTGGGCCTCGACCCATCGCGGCGGCGGTGGGCTCCCCTGGGAGCCCGCCGTCATGGGACGGCGCATCTTCTCGTGGATCTCGCATGCCAATCTGCTGCTCGAAGGGGCGGACGCGCGCACCTACGAGACCATCGTCGCGAGCCTCGGCGCACAGCTTGTGCGCCTATCGGCGAGCTGGCGCGACAGCCCCGCAGGCTATCCGCGGCTATTGGGCCTCGCGGCCCTCGTGCTCGCGGACCTCAGCATAGCCGGCCACGACCGGCGCCTCGCCGAGGCCGAGAGCGCGCTCACCGACGAGCTGCGCCGCCAGATCCTGTCCGACGGCGGTCACGTGAGCCGCAATCCCGGCGTGCTCGTCGAGCTGATGCTCGATTTCCTGCCGTTGCACCAGTGCTTCGCCGCGCGCGGACGTGCTGCCCCCTCGGCGCTCACCGCCGCGATGCAGCGCATGGTCGCCATGCTGAAGTACATGCGGCTCGGCGACGGCATGCTGGCCCGCTTCAACGGCATGTCGGTCGCCTCTCCGGCGGGTCTCGCGACAGTGCTCGCCTATGACGAACAGCCGGGCGCTATGCTGACCGTGGCGGGGGCTTCGAATTACGTGCGCCTCGAGCGGGGCGACGGCATTCTCATCATGGATGCAGGACCGCCGCCGCCTCTCGAGCAGGCGGCGGAAGCGCACGCGGGGTGTCTTTCCTTCGAGATGAGCGCCGGCCGCCAGCTTCTGTTCGTCAACGGCGGGGCTCCATCGTCGGCAGATCGGGACTGGTCGCCGGTCGCGCGGGCAACGGCGAGCCACAACACACTCTGCCTCGGCGAGAAGTCGTCCTCGAAGCTCATCCGCCACAAGATGCTCGAGGGGCTCATCGGCGGGCCGCCGATCCGCTTTCCCGACCGAGTCGGATGGCGCATCGAGCAGCACGGCGGCAGCCTCGAGGTGGTGAGCCACCACGACGGCTACGTGCGCCGCTTCGGGCTCCTCCACCGGCGCACGCTCGTGCTCAACGCCTCGGGCCGGCGCCTGCTCGGGGTCGACCGGCTGGAAGCCCCGCGCGGCAACTTGCGGCTCCGCACCGACATCCCGTTCACGATCCATTTTCATCTTCACCCCGACGCGACATGCCGCCGCGGGGCGGCCGGAAACGTCGCCGAGATCACGCTCGCCGATGGAGCGCCGTGGCGCTTCAGCGTCGAGGGTGCCGCGCTCGCCTTCGAGGAGAGCACGTATTTTGCCGATTCGGCGGGCCCGCGCCGCTCGCTGCAGATCACGGCGCGCGGGGCGACGGGGGGCGAGAGCGAGGTGCGCTGGGTGGCGGAGGCCTGCTCGTAGCGCGCTTGCTTTATGCAATGCCTCTCGCGGCGTGGTAAGGGACGGCCGGCAGATGAGGATTTGCGACCCCATGGCCCATAACACCGAGCCCAAGATCCGCCGCGCGCTGCTCTCCGTCTCCGACAAGGCAGGACTCGCAGAGTTCGCCGGCGCGCTCGCCGCGCGGGGGATAGAGCTCGTGTCGACCGGGGGCAGCGCGGCTGCGCTCAAGGGCGCCGGGCTCCCCGTCGTCGACGTCGCCGAGCTGACCGGCTTTCCCGAGATGATGGACGGGCGCGTGAAGACGCTCCATCCCAAGGTGCACGGCGGGCTGCTCGCGATCCGCGGCAACGCCGAGCACGAGCGCGCCGCTGCCGAGCATGGGATCGCGCCGATCGACCTCCTCGTCGTCAACCTCTACCCGTTCGAGGCCACGGTTGCGAAGGGCGCGCCGTTCGAGACCTGCGTCGAGAACATCGACATCGGCGGCCCCGCCATGATCCGCGCCGCGGCGAAGAACCACGCCGGCGTCGCCGTCGTCGTCGATCCGGCCGACTACGAGGCCCTTCTCGCCGAGCTCGAGGCCCACGGCGGGGCAACGACGGAGGCGTTTCGCAGGCGCCTTGCCGCGAAGGCTTTTGCGCGCACCGCGGCCTATGACGCGGCGATCAGCGCCTGGCTCGCGGCGGAGACGGGGGAGGAGACGCCGCGCTGGCGCTCCTTCGCCGGACGCCTCGCCGACGAGCTTCGCTACGGGGAGAACCCGCATCAGCGAGCCGCGCTCTACCTCACCGGGGAAGCGCGCAGCGGAGTGGCGACCGCGACCCAGCACCAGGGCAAGGAGCTCTCCTACAACAATCTCAACGACACCGACGCCGCCTTCGAGCTCGTTTCCGAGCTCGATCGCGAGCAGGCGGCGGTGGCCATCATCAAGCACGCGAACCCTTGCGGGGTCGCTCTCGGCGCAACCCTTGCCGAGGCCTACATCAAGGCGCTGCGCTGCGATCCCGTGAGCGCGTTCGGCGGCATCATCGCCGCCAACCGGACCATCGATGCCAATGCCGCCGAGGAGATGACGAAGATCTTCACCGAGGTGGTGATCGCCCCGGACGCGACGGAGGAAGCCAAGGCGATCTTCGCCGCCAAGAAGAACCTCCGCCTGCTCACGACGGGCGGCCTTGCCGACCCTCGCGCGCCGGGCCTCCTCGTGCGCTCGATCGCCGGCGGCCTCCTGGTTCAATCGCGCGACAACGCCGTCGTCGGCGCATCGCATCTCAAGGTGGTGACGAAGCGGCCGCCGACGGATGAAGAACGCCAAGACATGATCTTCGCCTTCGCGGTCGCCAAGCACGTCAAGTCGAACGCCGTCGTCTTCGCGCGGGAGGGGGCGACGGTCGGCATCGGGGCGGGCCAGATGAGCCGCGTCGATGCGGTGCGGATCGCGTCGTGGAAGGCGGCCGAGGCGGCAAAGGCGGCGGGCGAGGCAAGGCCGCTGACGCACGGCTCGGTCGCGGCCTCCGACGCGTTCTTCCCGTTCGCCGACGGCCTCGTCGCCGTGGCAGACGCCGGGGCCACCGCCGTCATCCAGCCCGGCGGCTCGATGCGCGACGAGGAGGTGATCCGGGCGGCCGACGAGCACGGCCTCGCCATGGTCTTCACCGGCCACCGCCATTTCAGGCATTGAGCGCCGGTGCATATCCGGTGCAGACTGCCTACATCGCTAACCCCAACTGTTACTTGCCATTGCATGCGAGGCACGTCAGCTGTCCAGTCTCAACGTCATCCCCGCGAAGGCGGGGATCTGCCCAAGCTTGCCGAAATCCCACAACCTCCGGCTTGGACGGATGCCCGCCTGCGCGGGCATGACGACGAGAGGTGCGTCAGTCGTCGCTAGCGGTCCAGGGCCGCGCGGCATGGGTTTGCCGCAGTTGCGATCCATGAAGGTCCCGATGGCGCTCACGCCGCAAGAGATCCAGCGCTACAAGCGCCACCTCGTGCTCCACGAGGTGGGCGGCCAGGGGCAGGCCAAGCTCAAGGCGGCGCGCGTGCTCGTCGTCGGCGCGGGCGGCCTCGGCAGCCCGATCCTCGCGTATCTCGCGGCGGCGGGCGTCGGCACGCTCGGCGTGATCGACGGAGATCGAGTGTCCCTCGACAATCTCCAGCGCCAGATCGTGCATGATACGGCGAGCGTGGGCCGCGCGAAGGTCGAGAGCGCGCGCGAGACGATCCAGCGCCTCAATCCGCACGTCGAGGTCGAGACCTACTTCGAGCGCCTCGATGCGGCGAACGCGCTCGGCATCATCTCGCGCTACGATCTCGTCGCCGACGGCTCGGACAACTTCGCGACCCGCTATCTCGTCTCGGACGCCTGCTATCTCGCTCGGAAAACGCTGGTGTTTGCCGCGCTCGGGCCGCTCGACGGCTATCTCTCGACCTTCAAGCCGCACGAGACGTCGCCCGACGGCACGCCATACCCGAGCTACCGCTGCCTCTTTCCCGAGCCGCCGCCGGCAGGCACGGTCGCCAACTGCGCCGAGGTCGGCGTGCTGGGCTCGGTCGCAGGCGTCCTCGGCACGCTCGCCGCGACCGAAATCCTGAAGGAGATCACCGGTGCCGGCGAGAAGTCTCGCGGGTCGGCTCCTCATCTACGACGCGCTCTCCGTGCGTTTCGAGACGGTGAGGGTCGCCTGGGACCCGGACAATCCGCTGTCGGGCCGCGTTCCGGTGATCCGCGACCTCTCGATGCACGCGGCGCCGGCCGCAAGCCCCCTCGAGCCCAGCACCGAGCGCTGCCCGTGAGCTTTGTCGGCGATGTCTTGTGGGGGCTGGCCTACCTGGTCGTGGGGATCGTCGACCTCGTCCTCGGCCGGCGGCGCCGCAGCTACGCGACCTCCATTTTCATCCAGGCGCCGCCCGACTTGGTGTGGTCCGTGCTCTCGGCGCGCCACGTCAAGTTCGAGGGGCTCGTACCGGTCGTGGTCGACGTGGCGCCGCGCGCCGGAGACGAGCGGGTGCTCGAGGGAACGATCACGGTCGGGGACCTTGCCATGCCGATCGCCTATCGCGAGCTCTCGGAGCGGCCCGGGGAGGGCGCGGTGATCGAGGTTCTGAAGGAGGGGAGCGATCCGAGGGTTGCGCCGGGCGAGGCCTATTTCGTCGCCTACGCGCTCTCCGCGAGCGAGGGCGGCACGACCGTCACCTTCAGTCACGAGCTCACCCATTCAGACTTTCTCGGCCGTATCGGCGTTCCCGTCGGCGCGCGTCAAAGCGCAAGGCGAGTCCGCGATCACTGCGAGAAGCTCGCGGGGACGGCCGGAAGGTTGGCCGGCGGCCGTCTCGGCCCTGCGGTCATGACCGGGCTCCTCACTTACGCGAGCTTTTTCTACCTCTTCGGCTGGCGCTCCGCGGCCGTGCTCCTCGCTTTGATCGTCGTGCACGAGGCGGGGCACGCGCTGGCCATGCGCTGGGTCGGCCTGCCTGTTCACGGCATCTACTTCATCCCGTTCTTCGGCGGCGTCGCCGTCGCCGGCGCGCCCCACAGAAGCGAGGCGGAGCGCGGCTTCGTCGCGCTGATGGGGCCGGGACTGAGCCTTCTCACGACGGCCGCCTTTGCCTTCGCTTGGCTTTCGACCGGCGAGCCGGGCTACGCCGAGCTTGCCCTCTTGAGCGCTTTCCTCAACGGGATCAACCTCGCGCCCGTCCTCCCGCTCGATGGCGGACAGGTGGTCGACTCGCTCCTCTCGGCCTGGGATCCCGAGGTGGCGGCGGTGATCAACTTTGTCGGCCTCATCGCGGGGGTCGCCTTCGCCGTGATGATGGGCTGGCACGTCCTCACCGTCCTGCTCCTCCTCACCGCGCCGTTCGTGCTCGGCCGCCCCCCGCGACGGATCGCGCGGCCCATGCGCCCGGACGCTCGGCTTTGGCTCGCGACCGGCTACGTCTCGTCCGCGGCCTTCTACGCGGGGGTCATCTTTTCGATGATCTGAGGATCTGCGGAGCGGCCGCTCAGTGCTCGCTCTGGGCCGACTTTCCGCCCGTCTTGACGGCGAGCAACAGGTTCGAACTCGTTCGGCCGCCAGCGATAGCCGATGCCGAAGTCGAGGGGCTGGGCGCGCCCCTTGCGGAACAGCTCGCGCATCAGCGGCTGCGAGCGGCCTGGAAAGATCGATATGGGCCCGAGATAGGTGCCGAACGCGCGCAAGTCCCACTGCTTGCGGTCGAAGAACCGTGCGGGGATGCCGAAGTCGTCCTGGACGATGACCGCGCTCTTCTCGAGCAGGAACGCGCGTACCTTCGAGAAGCTGTCGGAATGCATGAGGTAGGAGGCACTCTTGACGAGACTGTCGCCCGGCCCGAGCCCGTCGCAGAATTTGAGGAAGCCGCTCGCCTTGACGCCCTGGTCGGAGAGGTCGGTGGTGAAGTAGTAGAGCGTCTGCTGGCCGCCGTCCTTGCCCGCGAAGACGATCTTGGCGCCGCGGCTCGCCCCCCTGGCAAGGACCTTGTCGGCGCCGGGCGTGATCGTGCCGTCGGCCTCGAGCGTGACGAGGCTCACGTCAGTGATCGTCTTCCCCGAGCGGGCGAGAAAGACGTAGAGCAGCGGCAGCGTGCCGGTGAGCCGGCCGCCGGTAAGCTGGGTCTTCATCTTCTTGGTGATGAAGAAGCTGAAGTTCAGCACCGAGTTGAGCGAGCCCTCGAGGTCGCGCAGCTCGCGACCGAGGGCGCCGCGGGGCAGGTTTGTCAGGTCGGGGATCAGGCCGACCGGCTCGAGGCCGGAAAGGACATAGGTCGGCGCGTTGCCGAAGAAGGTGTCGGCGTAGAGGAAGTCCGGCCCGCTGAACATGTAGAACACGACGGGGCGGCGCTCCGGCAGCTCCTTGGCGGACCAGGCGCGGATCCTCGACAGCTGACGGTTGTCGAGCTGCTTCCATGCGGCGTCGAAATACTTGGCGTGGGCCTGCCAGGAGGGCTCGCGCACGAGGGGCGCGAGCGGAGACTGAGCGGGGGGCGAGATGCCCGCGAGGAGGCGCGCGGTGTCGTCCGCGCTCGCCGTCTCGGCGGACGCGGCTCCCGCCAGAGAGATGAGGGCCGCGCAGGAGAGCGCCGCAGCGCGAAGCATCGCAATTGGTCTCATGGATTGCTCGCGCTTTCGAGCTCCGAGGGACGAAAGGCCTGGGTCTGCGCCAGGGCATAGAGGGCGAGACCCGCCAGCATGACGCCGAGGCCGGCCAGCGACTCGAGCGGGCGCTCGACGAGGAGGTAGTACATCATGAACCCGGTCACGGCGAGAAAGACGAGCGGGGTGAAGGGATAGCCCCAGGTCCGATAGGGGCGTGGAAGGTCGGGGCGCGTCGCGCGAAGGACGTACAACCCGGCCACGGTCAGGAACGCGCACAGCGTGAGGCTGAATTGGATGAACTCGAGCACGGCCTCGAAGCTCTGCGTCATGAGGAGGAGCGTCACGATCGCGAGCTGGAACAGGATCGCGGAGGCCGGGACGCCTTTGGCGCTCTTGCGGCCGAAGACGCGCAGCATGGGAATGTCCTCGCCGATCGCCATCGTCACGCGCGGGCCGACCCAGGTCATGGCGCTGATGGCCGAGACGAGGCCGATCGAGATGAGGGCCGCGACGATGCGCCCGCCGGCTTCCCCGAACATGTGCTCGCCGGCAATGCGCCCGACGTCGAGCTGACCGGCCATCTTGTCGATCGGGGTCGTGTAGAGGAACACGGCGTTGAGGCCGACATAGAGCAGGATCACGACGAGGGTGCCGGCGATGAGGGAGAGCGGCAGGCTCCGCTCCGGCTCGCGCACCTCGTCGGCGATGTAGGTCGCGCAGTTCCACCCGAAGTAGGAGTACATGACGAAGACGAGGCTTATGGCGAACGGGGCGCCGGTCATATAGCCGAGATCGGCGGCACTCGGTGCGAACGAGATCGGCTGCGGATCGCCCACGCAGAAGCCGGCGACGATGAGGGCGACGATCAAGGCAACCTTGAGCGCCGTCGATATATTCTGGAAGCGGCTGCCGTGCTGGATACCGGAGAGGTGGACGAGCGAGACGATCCAGGCAATGGCGAGGCCGAGGAGGAGGGGCGGGGCGCCCGGCACGACGGACCGGAAGTACTCCCCGAACGCCATGGCCGCGAGCGCGATCGGCGCAGCGAACCCGACGGTGGCCGAGACCCAGCCGGCCATGAACCCGAGCGCCGGATGGTAGATCCGCGACAGGAAATTGTATTCGCCGCCCGAGCGCGGAAGCGCGGCGGCAAGCTCGGCGTAGGAGAGGGCGCCGGAAAGCGCCGCGGCTCCGCCGACCACCCAGAGCATCATCACCGAGAACGGCGAGGGGATCGCGGCGACCTGGAAGCCGAGGCTCGTGAACACGCCGATGCCGATCATGTCGGCGACCGCAAGCGCCGTCGCCGTGCGTGCCGACACCTTGCGAGTATCGTATCCGCTCACGGTCGCGGAGGTGGCGGTGGGGGGCGATGTCATGAAAGAGCCGAGCCGGAGTGCGCGAAAAGCCTATGTGTTCGTTCGGTTTTCAACAATGCAACGCCTACGATCCTCTGCAAACGTGGCAAAAATGCACCGGAAGTGGCTCTCAGGCCCTCTCGCGTGCGGAGTCGCCGGTATTGCGGTCCGTTAAGACCTTTTTCTCGGCTCTCCGCTCATCATCTCGACAACTTTCGATTTCACTTTCGGGGGCTTAAGCTCGGTCCGCGCGCAGCTCCCGAGCCGGACTGCATCTCAATGAGCCTTGAAGCGTTCTTTTTTCGGCTGAACTCGTTCCTTGGCTCCCCTGCTTCTGGCGGGGCGCTTCGCGCGCGGGTGAATACGTTTGGGCCCGTCGCGCTCGCCGCGGGACTTTGTCTCGTGCTTGCGACCGTCACCAGCGCCCACGCGGCCTCCAAGGTGGGCGCGGCGACCGGCAAGGGCGAGGCCGTCCCAGCTCCCCATCAGGTCCAGTCGCGCAGCGGTCCGCTCAAGAAGGCAAGGACCGCGCTCGCCCAATTCGACACCGCCCCGTTCCCCTATCGCGGGATGGTGCCCGGAAAGGATCGAGCCTTCCTCGACGTCGAGCAGGACGGGCGGCGCGGCCATACCGGCTATTCGGGCCGCATCTACTGGGAGGACGAGACCTTCAGCGACCGGCGCGTTCTCCTTCATATCCCCAAGGGCTTCGACGTCCGCCGGCCGTCGGTCATGGTCGTCTTCTTCCATGGTCACGGCGCGACCCTCGAGCGCGACGTCGTCGCCCGCCAGAGGGTGCCGGCCCAGATCTCGAGCTCTGGCGTGAACGCCGTCCTCGTCGCCCCGCAACTCGCGTTCGATGCGGCGGATTCGAGCGCCGGCAATTTCTGGACGCCCGGAGGCTTCGGCCGGTTCGTCGGCGAGGCGGCCGAGAAGCTCGCCAAGCTCCACGGCGACCCGCGCTCGGTGAGGACATTCGCCAGCATGCCGATCGTGATCATGGCCTATAGCGGCGGCTACGTTTCGGCCGCGGCCTCGATCTCGAAGGGAGGCATCAAGACGCGCCTGCGCGGCGTGGTGCTGCTCGACGCCCTCTACGGCGAGCTCGACAAGTTCGCGACCTGGATCGAGGCCGACCCGTCGGCATTCTTCGTCAGCGCCTATCTCGGCTCGACGCGGGAGAAGAACGCGCAGCTCGAGCGCATCCTGGCCGAGCGCGAGGTCTCCTATGCCACCGAGCTCGACCAGCGGCTGGGACAGGGCGGCGTCACCATCCTCGAGGGCGGCACCGGGGTCACCCATCGCGATCTCGTCACCCACGCCTGGACCAACAACCCCATCGAGGACATCCTGCGCCGCCTACCGGGTTACAAGCGCTAGACCTTGTGCGGCTCCGCTCCCGCGTCGGAGACGATCTCGCCGTCCATCAGCCTGACGCGCCGGTCCATGCGCCCTGCGAGATCGAGATCGTGCGTGACAGCGACGACCGTCTTCCCCTCCTTGTCGACGAGATCGCGCAGGATCTGAAACACCTGCTCGCTCGCCTTGGAATCGAGCGATCCCGTCGGCTCGTCGGCAAGGATCAGGGGCGGATCGTTGGCGAGCGCACGGGCGACCGCGACCCGCTGGCGCTGCCCGCCCGACAGTTGATCGGGCTTCTTGTGGGCATGGGGGGCAAGACCGAGGGACGCGAGCAGTATGAGCGCGCGAGCACGCATCTCCTCGCGCGTGAGGCGGCCGAGTGCGCGCATCGGCAGCTCGACGTTCTCGATCAGCGTGAACTCCGGCAGAAGGAAATGGAATTGGAACACGAAGCCGAGCGTCGACAGCCTGAGGCGCCCGCGCTCGCCCTCGTCCATCTCGGAGGTCGGACGCCCGCCGACCAGGACCTCGCCGGACGTCGGCACGTCGAGAAGGCCGAGGAGATAGAGGAGCGACGATTTTCCCGAGCCGGACGGCCCGGTTATCGCGACGAATTCCCGCTCACGAACGGCAAGATCGATGTCGCGGACGAGGACCGTCGGAACCGTGCCCGGGAGGATGCGGGTCAAGCCCTTGGCTTCGATCAGCACTGCGCCATCGCTATCGGTCATGTGGCCCCGCGGATGATGTCGACGGGATGCACGCGCGAGGCCTTGCGCGCCGGCAGCAAGCCGGCGACGAGAGAGGAGAGGAGGGCGACGCTCGCCGCAATCAGATAGTGCGAGCCCGCGTAGACGACCGGTAGCCGGTTCGTGTCCATGAACGGCGACTTGATCTCGATCGAGCCGAGCACCGCGGTCATGGCGTAGCCGAGCCCGAAGCCCGCGAGTGAGCCGGCAAGGCCGATCATCAGCGCCTCGACCAGGAATATGCCCTGGACGGTGCGCCGGTCGAGACCGAGCGACTTCATGATGGCGATATCGCGCGCCTTCTCATGGGTGATGGTCGAGATGATGTTGTAGGTGCCGAAGCTCGCGACCAAGAGGATCGCGCCGACGATCGTGTACATGATGATGTTGCGGATGACCAAGGTGCTGAGGATGTCCTCGTTGGCCTCCTGCCAGGAGACGGACTTGTAGCCGGTCTCCTCCTCGATGCGGCTCGCCACCGCGCGCGCCTCCATGGGGTCCTGAACCCGCACCCTGAGCTCGTTGACGATGCCGGTCTGCTGCTCGAGGATCTGCCCGGTCTTCAAGAGCACATAGGCCGTCAATTCGTCGACGAAGCGGGTGCCGGAGTGAAAGATCCCGACCACCTGGGCGTTGAGCCGCGTCTCCCCGCTGCTCTGGATGGTGACGTTGGAGCCGACGCGAGCGCTGATCTTCTCGGCCAGCCGGTCGCCGAGGATGATGGCGTTGCTGGCGCCAAAGAGCGAGGTGAGCGTGCCCTGGCGCATGTGGCGGGGCAATGTCGAGACCTTCGGCTCCCGGTGGGGATCGATGCCGACGATGCTGATCGATACATCCCTGTTGGCATAGCGCAGGATGCCTTTCGTCTGCACCGACGGGGTGATGTCGCCCGGCAGCCAGGCCTCGAGCGCGGCCATGGTCGCGAGAGGGTTCTTGAGCCCCTTGCGCCGCGCCTCCGGCGTGAGCCCATGGATCTCGGCGGCGCCATACTCGGCTTCGGACGGCTGGGGCGGCGGCTTGCGGCGCTCGTCGCTGACGCTGACGTGGGGCAGCGTGTCGACGAGCTGGCGAATGAAGTCCGTCTGCGACCCCACCATCAGGGCCGCCATCATGATCGAGAAGCCGACGCCCGTCGCAACGCCGGCGACGGCAACGAGCGTCTGGCGGGCGCGCGAGCGCACGTGCGTCCACGCGACGTCGAGCACGAGACTCACGGCGATCCTCGATCGGCTTCGGCGAGGCGGACACGCTGGCCGTCCTTGAGGTCACGCGCGGGAGACGCGACCTTCTCTCCGTCGCTCAATCCCGAGACGACCTCGGTCATCTGCGCTCCGCGGATGCCGATCTCGACGGGGCGCTTGCGGACGCTCCCACCCTCGATCACGTAGACGGCCGATCCCTGAACGGCATCGGCGGGCACGAGGAGCACATCGCGCTTCTCGCGCGTCACGACGTTGGCCTCGACGCTCATGCCGGCTCTCAAGGGCGTATCGTCAGGAAGCGCCACGCGGATGCGGTAGGTTTTGCTCACCGGGTCGCCCATGGGCGTCGTCTCGCGCACCGTACCTTCGAGCCGCCGCCCCTGGAACGCGTCGGTGCGCAGGAGGACGGTCTGCCCCACCTCGACGCGCGGGATGTCCTCCTCGTTGACCTCGGCGACAAGCTCGAGCGGCTTTGCCACACCGACACGGAACAATACCTCGCCCGGCTCGACAATCTCGCCGACCTCGCCATCGCGGCGCAGGACAACCCCGTCTATGGGGGCCGTGATTGCATAGTCGGCGATCTTCTCGCGCTGCACCGAGAGGAGCCCCTGAATCTGACGCAGCTCGGTCGAGGCGCGCTCATAGGCCTGGGTTGTCGCCGTGCCGCGCTCGAGGAGCTGGGTCACACGCTCGAGCTCGCGCTTGGCGAACACCTCGCGCGCGCTGAGCTCCTCGAGCACGGCGAGTTGCTCCTTGTCGTCGAGCCGCACGAGGACATCGCCCTTGGCGACAGTCTTTCCCTCGCAATAGCAGATGTCGATGATGCGGTCGCGCACGAGGCTCGTCACCTTCGCCCACCGTACGGGCTGGATCGCGCCTGTCGCATAGACGATCTCGGCCGCGGTCCCGCGCGTCGCGGCAACAGCCTTGACCTCCGGCCTCAGCGCGACGGCCCGCGACCAGAGCGCGAGCGCAACTATGATCGCGAGCACGACGGCGGCGGCGAGCCGCGGGCGGCTCGATTTCGCAAGCGCCCCGAGCCGGGCTTGCCAGCCCTCGAGCCCGAGCTGAAAGGTTCCGAGAGGCTTGAGGGGCTGATGCATGGCTCAATTGTGGGGCCGAATTCGGTGTGGCTCAACTCGAATGAGACTTCCAAAACAAAACGGCAAGTTGCAGGCCGAGGAGGCTCTCACGCGAGGTAGCCTTCGAAGATCGGCGCGTCGGCCCAGGCCGCGGCGATGCGCCGGTCGGCCTCGGTGCGAACGGTCCACGCGAAGACCGGAAGCCCCAACACCTCGCGCGCGTGCTGTGTCGCGGGGATGGGAAGCGCACTCACCTGGTAGGCGTAGAAGTCGGGCGCTACCGGCCCTGATTCAAGGAGACCGGCGAGGCGCTCGGCGCGGCCGGCATCGATCTTGTCCGGCCACCAGCGCGTGCCGTCCTCGTTGGCGTAACGGCCCGAAACGAGGCCCCTTGGCGTGGCCGGCGCAAGGTCCTTGAGGCGGACCATCACGGCGGGGTCGAACGACATCAGCGCGAGCGGTCCGCGATAGGCGCCGGCGAGCTTGGCGATGGCGCCGAGGAAGTCCGCGTCGGGCGGGGTCCATTCGCTCTTCACCTCGACGAGGAGGGGCACGCGCGCTGCTATGACCTCGAGCAGCTCGCCGAGAGCGAGAATGCGCGAGCGAGGCGCGCTTCTGTAGCGGAGCCGCGCGAGGTCGGCGGCCGAGAGCGCCGCGACGGGGCCTTGGCCGTCGACGAGCCGGTCGAGGGTCTCGTCGTGGAAGACGATCGGAAGCCCGCCCGCCGCGGGGCGGATGTCGCATTCAATTCCGTACCCCCTGGCGATGGCGGCTTCGGCGGCAGCTTCGCGTGTTCTCGATCACGCCGGCGCCTGCATCGTGCAGGCCGCGATGCGCGATCGGGCGCAGGAAGGCGGTTCGGTCGAGCATCGGTCAGGGGCGGATGGCGAGGACGGCGTCGATCTCGACGGCCGATCCCAGCGGCAGGCTCGTGACGCCGACCGCGGCGCGCGTGTGCCGGCCCGCTTCCCCCAGGACCTCGACCAGGAGGTCGGAGGCCCCGTTCACCACCTTGGGATGGTCGGTGAAATCCGGCGTCGCGGCAACGAAGCCGGTGAGCCTTGCGACCTTCTCGATCCTGTCGAGGTCGCCGAGGGCGGTTTTGGCCTGGGCGAGGATGTTGAGGGCGCAGAGGCGGGCCGCGGCGGCGCCGCGCTCGACCGCCAAGCCGTCGCCGAGCCGCCCCGCGATCAGCGTTCCGTCGGCTGCCTTCGCAATCTGACCCGAGATGAAGAGGAGCGGCCCGGCGAAGACATACGGCACGTAGTTCGCGACGGCGCTGGGTGCCGGCGGGAGCACTATCCCAAGCTCTGCGAGGCGCGCCTCAATTTTGCCGCTCATGGGTCCCCTTGCTCCTCCTGGCTCCGCTGCGGGCATTCGAGCGCACTTTGTGGGCCCGAGGCGGGCGGAAGGCAATGGCCGGGCTCCCAGCGACGACCAGCGCGGGCGGCCCGCATAGCCCTTTTCCGCGCGGCTTACTACGTCTAATCTCGACGCCCGCTGCTCCGCTCACGGACGGGGGGCCAGTGGGATTTCAGGGACAATGACGATGCGTAGTTCAGGGCAAGTTCCGGCGGCTCTCCCGGCAGCGGCGCTGCTGCTGGCGCTTGCCGTGGCCGGCGAGCCGGCGCGAGCGGGCATCGCTTTCGCTCCGCACCGGGCCGTCTACGAACTCAAGCTCGACCGGTCGAACCCGGGCTCCGGCGTCGCCGACGTCTCGGGCCGCATCGTCTATGAGCTCACGGGCAGCTCCTGCGAGGGCTACGCCCAGAACATGCGGTTCGTGACCCAGACGGTGAACCAGGAAGGTGCGGCGCAGACCACCGATCTCAGGACTTCGAGCTGGGAAGCGATCCCACCGCTCAAGCTCAGGTTCAGCTCGAGCACGTTCCAGAACGAGCAGCCCGCGGACCAGACGCAGGGCGTCGCGGAGAGGAAGGGGCTCACGGGACCGGTCAGCGTTCATCTCGCCCGGCCGGGCAAGCGCACGCTTCCGCTCGCCGGCAACATCTATTTTCCGATCCAGCACTCCATGGCGGTCCTGACCGCGGCCCATGAAGGCAAGTCGCTAGTGTCGGCCGATCTTTTCGACGGCTCGGAAACCGGCGACAAGGTCTATACCACCTCGACCGTGATCGGGCGGCCGATCCGGCCGGGACCGGCAACCACGCTCGCCCATCTCAAGGATGGCGACAAGCTCGAAGCCATCCCTTCCTGGCCGGTGTCGATCAGCTACTACGAGCCGGGGCCCTCGCGCGGCGACGCGCTGCCCCTCTACGAGATGTCGTATCGCTTCCACGAGAACGGCGTCACGAGCACGCTGACGATCGACCACGGCGAGTTTGCGATCAGGGGCGAGCTCAAGGAGCTCACCTACCTCGAGACCGGGACGTGCCCGGCAGGGAAGCCCTGAGCCGCGCGCCCGCGCTTTCACCCTTCGACGCCAGCCCACAGCCGCGCAGCGCCGCGTGCGCCGCTCGCGTCTCCCCACCTCGGAGGTCGCACGTCGAGCGATGCCGCGTCGGCGAAAATATAAGGGGCGGCGAGCCGCGGCAGGGCCTCGTAGAGATGGGCGAGGCGCGAAAGTCCGCCGCCCAGCACGATGACGGCCGGATCGAAGATGTTGACCACGTGGGCAAGCCCGCGCGCGACGCGGGACGCGTGGCGCTCGAGGGCCGCCGCTGCGGCGCCGTCTCCCGCCGCGCTGCGGGCGGCGATCTCCTCCGCCGCGATGCGCTCGCCGGTGGCGCGGGCGAAATCGTCCTGAAGACCCGTGCCGGACGCCCAGATCTCCATGCAGCCGCGCCGCCCGCACCAGCAGGTGGGACCGGGGTGCTCGTCGGGATGGGCCCAGGGGAGCGGATTGTGGCCCCATTCGCCGCCGATGCCGCGCGGCCCGTTGATGAGGCGTCCGCCGAAGACGAGGCCCCCGCCGCAGCCCGTGCCGAGGATCACGCCGAACACCGAGGGAGCCCCGGCGCCCGCGCCGTCGGTCGCCTCCGAGAGGGCGAAGCAGTTGGCATCGTTGGCGAACCGCAACGGGCGCGCGAGCGCCGCGCAAAGATCGCGGTCGAGCGCGCGTCCATTGAGCCACGTCGAGTTCGAGTTCTGGACGAGGCCGGTGGCGGGCGACAGCGACCCCGGCATGCCGATGCCGACGCTCGCGCCGCCTTCGGTCTCGGCTTCAAGATTGCCCACGAGGTCGACGATGGCGCGGATGGTCAGCTCGTAGCTGTCGCGCGGCGCGGGAATGCGCAGGCGCCGGCGCTCCTCCCCGTCGTGGGCGAGGAGCAGTCCTTCGATCTTGGTGCCGCCGAGATCGATGCCGATGCTGAGGCGAGGCTCGGGCGCGCTCACGGCGTCCCGCCTCGCGTCCGGTCGCCGGCGAGGATGGCATGGGCGGGCGCAATCAGCTCCGGCGCGACGCCCTTGCTCGCCGCAAAGACGAAGAGAAGCGATTCGTCGCCGAGGAGATGCTCGAGCACGGCGGCGAGGGTGGCCGGGGATCCGGCTTGCGCCTTGAGCTCGGCGGGACCGAGACCGGTCAGCGCGAGGAAGCGCCCCAGGCGCTCGGGCTCCTCGGCGAGGAACGCGAGAGCCAGCAGGGCCGTGGTCGTCGCCTCCTCGATTCCGAGGGGCGCTAAGCCCTTGGTTCCCTTTCGTCCGTGGTCGGCGCGCATCGCCCTCACTTCTTAAACAGTCGGTTAAGCCTTAAACGTCAAACTGCGCTCCTGACGGCCGCAGAATCGGTGCAGGTATTGGCGTAGCAACGTGCGGATCTCCAGTCATGACCTACCAGGAGACGAGGACGGCCGTCGAGGGCCCCGGACACGCCGCCGGGCGTGCGGGGAAGTCCGTGCTGATCGTGGAGGACAACGAGCTCAACATGAAGCTCTTTCACGATCTTTTGGACGCGCACGGCTACCGCACCATTCAAACCCGCAACGGGCTCGACGCCGTGTCGCTCGCGCGCGAGCATCGGCCGAACCTCATCCTCATGGACATTCAGCTTCCCGAGGTCTCGGGACTCGAGGTCACGAAGTGGCTGAAGGAGGACGACGAGCTCAAGTCGATTCCGATCGTCGCCGTCACGGCCTTTGCCATGAAGGGAGACGAGGAGCGCATCCGCTCCGGCGGATGCGAGGCCTACGTCTCGAAACCCATTTCGGTCGCAGCATTTCTCAGCACCGTTCGCCGCTTCATCGGCGACGCCTAGGGGCCGCGCGTTTCCGTAGCGAGTATCAGAGATGACCGCCCGCGTCCTCGTCGTCGACGACATTCCGGCCAACGTCAAGCTGCTCCAGGCGCGCCTCGAAGCCGAATACTTCGAGGTGCTCACCGCCTCTTCCGGGCTCGAGGCGCTCGACATCTGCGCCCGCGAGCGCGTCGATGTCGTCCTCCTCGACGTGATGATGCCGGGGATGGACGGGTTCGAGGTCTGCCGGCACCTCAAGGCGAGCTCTGCGACGCATCACGTCCCGGTAGTCATGGTGACGGCGCTCGACCAGTCGGCCGACAAGGTGCAGGGACTCGAGAGCGGCGCCGATGATTTTCTCACCAAGCCCGTCGACGACATCGCCCTCGTGACGCGGGTCAGAAGCCTGGCACGCCTCAAGATGCTCAACGACGAGATGCTGATGCGGGCCTCGACCAGCCGCAAGCTGGGCTTGGCCGACGACGACGCATTGGAGCGCGTCCTGTCGGGCGGTCGCGGCCGCGTTCTCGTCGTCGACGAGCCGCGCTCGGCGGCGCGTGTCATCGCCGCGCTCGAAAGAGCCCACGACGCCATTGCCGGCGCCGATCCGCAAGCGGCGCTGATGATGGTGGCCGAGAGCAACTTCGATCTCCTGATCGTCTCTCTCAACCTCGGCGCCGCCGATGGGCTACGGCTCTGCTCGCAGGTCCGCTCGCTCGACCGGACGCGCCACATGCCGATCATCATCATCGCCGATCCGGGCGACGACGCCCGTCTCCTGCGCGCCCTCGACATGGGGGTCAACGACTACCTGATGCGCCCGATCGACCGCCACGAGCTCCTCGCCCGCGTCAATACGCAGATCAAGCGCAAGCGCTATTCGGAGTACCTGCGCAATCGGCTCCAGGAGAGCGTCGAGCTGTCGATCATCGATCCGCTCACCGGGCTCTACAACCGGCGCTACATGGAAGGGCACCTGAAAACGCTGATGGCCGAGGCGAGGCGGTCCGGGCGGTCGCTCTCCGTGCTCGTCGCCGACATCGATCATTTCAAGAGGGTCAACGACACCTACGGGCACGATGCCGGCGACGCGGTGCTGAAGGAGTTCTCCGAACGCTTTCGCCGCTACACGCGGGGCATCGATCTCGCCTGCCGGCTCGGCGGCGAGGAGTTCCTGATCATCATGCCGGAGACCGACATGGGGCTCGCGCGCCAGGTGGGGGAGCGCGTGCGCGCCAGCATGGCCGCGATGCCGTTCAGGATCGGACCCGACCTCGAGATCCCGGTGACGGCAAGCGTGGGGCTCGCGACGCTCGAGGGACCCGACGACACGGCGGAAGCCATCTTCAAGCGCGCCGACAACGCTCTCTATACCGCCAAGCGCCTCGGACGAAATCGTGTCGCCGCCGACGCCGCCTGACGCCTGAGCGGTCGACCTAAAATATCGACATTTCAATAGAATAGCTGGCGGCTGGATGCTGGGCCACAGAGGGGGACTTTTGTGCATCGCGGCACAGTGGCGCGCTAACCTCGAATCTAGTTATGCGTTGCAGTTCAGACACACGCAAGAGCGAAACTTGCCAAGCCTCAGTTGATCTGCCAGATTAATCGGTGTGTAAGGAGGGACTTAACCGGAATGAACATCGCACCTCATGCTCGTCAGGGCTTTCGGGCCCTCGCAATTGGGGCTGCGGTTGATGAGTTCCCGCGACCCATTGGGTCCGCCGCATCTCCTGATGGAGCGGGAAACTCGTGGTCGGCACCTAGCGGCGGGAGACACCTCCTCGTTTATGCTGCACTAGGCCGGCTACGACACCAGGTGGGTAGTCAACGCCCTCTTTGACGACCATCTGGTCACCAGGCCAGGGTCCGTGGCTCTCTCGGAATGCTTACCCCGCTGCCGAGTGGTTACGGGCCCTGGTCAAGCTGCCTTTCCTGATATCCGTCAGCGTGAGAATTGGTTCCGATGGCCGTGTCCGCGCGGGCACGCTCGGCATTCGTTGATCCTACTTGATCTTTGTCTCTTTGAACTCGACGTGCTTGCGCACGACGGGATCGTAGCGCTTGAATACGAGCTTCTCCGTCGACGTGCGCGGGTTCTTCTTCGTGACGTAGAAGAATCCGGTGCCCGCGGTCGAAAGCAGCTTAATCTTCTGCGTGATGGGCTTTGCCATTTGGGGCTCAATTCGGCAATCGGCAGGTTGGAATTCGAGCGGAACCATACCGGGCAGCGCCGCACTGTCAAGCGCCCTCGGTGCTCAACAAAGTAGCAGGCGTTCAAACGCGCCGCCGCGGTGAAAGTAGAACGGCACCGGCGCGGCCGGCGCGTCGATGGCGCCTGCTTTCATGCGGTCGGCGAGATCCTCAATGACCACGCGCGTGATTGCGGGCAGTTCGAGCGCGCGCGCCTCGTCGAGCGAGAACCAGTCGAGGCTTTCGAGCTCCCCGTCGAGCGTCGAGATGCGGTGGGCGATGGCCGAGGCGTCGACGCAGAAAAAGCGTGTATCGTAGCGCCGCGGCCGGCCCGGCGGCGTGATCGCGCGGGCGAAGAACACCATCGAGGAGAGGCGCGGCACGAAGCCGTGGCTCAGGAACGCCTGCCATGAATGGGGGGCGCGATCGGACGCGGGCGCCACGCGAACGCCGATCAGAAGCCCTGTCTCCTCGAAGGTCTCGCGCACGGCCGCGAGCGCCAATGCGCGCGCACGCCCTTCGCTCGGCTCGCCCTTCATCTCCATCATGAGCTTGACAAGCTCCGACGGCTTGAGAGCGTCGGCGGCGGGTGCATGGCGATCGCCGCGCTCGACGCGGCCGCCGGGAAAGACGTATTTCCCCGGCAGAAACACCTGGCCGGCGCGCCGGCGCCCCATGAGGATGCGCGCCTCGCCCGTCGACTGGTCGACGATGACGAGCGTCGCGGCGTCGCGCGGTCGCTCGCGCGGATCCCGAGGCGGCCTTTGCGTCTCGCAGCCCTTCGCCCTTTCGCTCACGGCTCCCGTCCCCGGCCGCGTGACACTCTAGGAAGAGTCCGTTCCCGGCGCCGCGTCGAAGGCGACGGGGTCGGGCTCGCCGAAGCCATGCATTCTGAGCGCCCACTGCAGCCCGACGAGCGCGCCCTTGACGCGCGGCAGAAGCAGGAGGCTCATGACAAGCAGGAGCGGCAGCCAGATCATCCAGTGGACCCACACTGCGGGATGATACGCGGTCTCGACTATGAGCATGGCGCCGACGATGACATGGCCGACGATGACGATCGTAAAGTAGGGCGGCGCGTCGTCGGCGCGATGATGGTGGAGCTCCTCGCCGCAGACCGGGCAGGCGTCGACGACCTTGAGGTAGCGCCAGTAGAGGCGCCCTTTTCCGCACGCGGGACACAACTGTCGCCAGCCTCGCCAAAGGCTCGCGGTCACGGAGCGGGAGGGCTCCTCCGGATGTTCCGTCGCCGACTGGTGCTCGATCTCGATCATGGCGGATAGCTGGTCCTGTCCAATTTCCCCGTCAAGTGGTGAAAGGCCGCACGGGTACGGGTCAAGACCGCTTCCGGCGGAGACCTCGCTGGCCTTTCATGGCCGTGAGGCGGCCCCTCTTGCCGCCCGACAGGATCTCGAAGCGCAGCGCGCCCGCCGTCGCGATCGCCTCGACGAGCCGTACGCTCACCTCGTCTCCGAGCTGGAAAGTCTCGCCTGTGCGGCTGCCGACGAGCGCATGAGCGTGCTCGACATGGCGGTAGAAATCCCTTGCCAGCGTCGAGATCGGCACGAATCCGTCGGCTCCCGTCTCCTTCAAGCGGACGAAGAGGCCCGAGCGCGTGACGCCGGCGATGCGCCCCTCGAATGTCGCCCCGACGCGGTCGGCGAGATGGGAGGCGATGAGCCGGTCGGTGGTCTCGCGCTCGGCGGCCATGGCGCGCCGCTCGGCTTCCGAGATGGCGCGCGCGACCTCGGAGAGGCGCGATGTGTCCTGCGCGGCGAGGCCGCCGGCGCCCAGGCCGAGAGCGCCGATCAGCGCCCGGTGGACGATGAGGTCGGCATAGCGGCGGATGGGAGAGGTGAAATGCGCGTAGCGCGCGAGGTTCAAGCCGAAATGCCCGATGTTCGCCGTGTTGTACTCGGCCTGGGCTTGCGACCTCAACACGACCTCGTTGACGAGCTCTGGCACGGGGAGCGCCTTCGCCCGCTCGAGCACGCGATTGAATGCGGCGGGCCGCAAGCTGCCGGACGGCGGCAGCTTCAAGCTCAGCGTCTCGAGGAACTCCCTCAGCGCCTTGAGCTTCTCATCGGCGGGCGCGTCGTGCACGCGATAGACGAGGGGTGACTTCTTCGACTCGAGCGTCTCGGCGGCCGCGACGTTGGCCTGGATCATGAACTCCTCGATGAGGCGGTGCGCGGCGAGGCGCTCCGGCACGACGACGCGGGCGACGCGCCCCTCTGGGTCGAGCACGATCTTGCGCTCGGGGAGGTCGAGGTCGAGCGGCCCGCGCCGGTCGCGGGCGGCCGCGACGGCGCCATAGGCCGCCCACAACGGCGCGAGCGCGGAAGCGAGCAGCGCGGCGCCCTTCTCCGACGGGCGTCCGTCGATCGCCGCCTGCGCCTCCTCGTAGCTGAGCTTCGCCGCCGAGCGCATCACGGCCCGCATGAAGGTGTGGGAGCGCTTCTCGCCGGCGTGATCGAAGACGAGCCGTACCGCGAGACACGGGCGCTCCTCGCCTTCGCGCAGGCTACAGAGGTCGTTCGAGATCTTCTCGGGCAGCATGGGCACGACGCGGTCGGGGAAATAGACCGAGTTGCCGCGGAGAGCCGCCTCCTTGTCGAGCTTCGAGCCGGGTCGGACGTAATGGGCGACGTCGGCGATGGCGACGATGACGATGTGCCCGCCCTTGTTCCTGGGGCTCGGGTCGGGCTCGGCGAAGACGGCGTCGTCGTGGTCGCGGGCATCCGCCGGGTCGATGGTGACCAGGGGCAGGCGCCTCAAGTCGGTGCGCCCGGCGAGCGCGGGGGGCTCGAGGGTCTCCGTCTCGGCGAGGACGGCGGCGGGGAACTCGTCCGGAAGCCCGTAGGCGTGGACCGCAATCAGGCTGATCTGGCGCTGGTCGTAAGGGTTGCCGAGGCGTTCGAGGACGCGGGCGCGCGGCACCATGTGACGCCCCTTGGCGGCGAGATCGAAGCGCACGAGATCGCCGTCGCGGGCGCCTCCCTCGCTACCCTCCTCGACCACCCAGGACTTGAGCTCCTTGCGGCTCACCGGCTCGATCGTGCCCCCGCCGGACTGGCGCGCGCGAAATATCCCGAGGAGCCGCCGCCTGTCTTGCGGCAGCACCCTGATCGGCTCGGCCTCGTAGCGGGCGCCTTCGACGTCGGGCTCGTCCAGCGCGGTGATGCGGGCAAGCACGCGGTCGCCGATGCCGATGCGCGTTGCATCCTCCTTCAAGTGCTTCAAGTGCGTGAGCAGGATCACGGTCGGCGGGCGGCCCTGGTCCTTATCCCAGGCCGCAGGCTCGGCGATGAGGTCGCCATCGGCGTCGCGCCCCTTGACCTCGAGGACCGTGACCTCGGGAAGCCGGCCGCGCTCGACGAGCTCCTTGCGGTTTCCGGCGAGCGAGCCTTCGGCCGCCATCTCGGCGAGAAGGCGCTTCAGCGCAATTCGCGCACCGCCCTTGATGCCGAAGGCGCGCGCGATCTCGCGCTTTCCCGCCTTCGCCGGGGCTTCCCGAAGGAATGAGAGGATCTCCTCGCGCGA
Source organism: uncultured Alphaproteobacteria bacterium (assembly GCA_963699485.1). Lineage (GTDB taxonomy): Bacteria > Pseudomonadota > Alphaproteobacteria > Rhizobiales > Hyphomicrobiaceae > Hyphomicrobium_C. Next base: position 100,115 of record CAVOUC010000032.1, read on the forward strand.
GGGCAGCGTGTCGGGCGGGCGCGCGCGCTGCGGCTTCTTGGTGCGGGGCGACGCGGAAGGCTTGCGTTTCATTTTAGGCTCGACTTCTCCTCTCGAGGCGGGTGCGAGGAGAGGAGACCGGGATCAATCCGCGTCGGCGGGAGCTTTCTTCCTTGCGGCGGCCTTCTTGGCGGGGGGCTTCTTCGCGGCGGCGGCCTTCGCAGGCTTTACGGCTTCGACGTCATCCGTCTTGCTCTTCGCCTTCGCGGCGGTCTTGCGCGCGGGCTTCTTGCTCGTCCCCTTGGCCTCGCGCTCGGCAAGGAGGCGTACCGCCTCGTCGACCGTGAGCGTCGCCGGGTCGGTGCCCTTCGGGATCGTGGCGTTGACCTTGTTGTGCGTGACGTAGGGCCCGTACTTGCCGTCGAGCACCTCGATCTTGCCGCCGAGGGCGGGATGCTCGCCCAGATCCTTGAGCACGGTACGCCCCGCCCCACGCCCGAAGCGCCGGCCCTTGCCGGCCGCCTTCTCGGCCAGCACGGTCACGGCGCGGTTGAGCCCGATCGTGAACACGTCCTCGATGCTCTCGACATTGGCATACGTGCCGTCGTGCAGGATGAAGGGGCCATAGCGGCCGAGGCCGGCGGTGATCGGCTTTCCCGTCTCCGGGTGGATGCCGACCTCGCGCGGGAGCGAGAGCAGCTGCAGGGCCTTGTCGAGATCGATGGTTGCGGCGTCGATCCCCTTCGGAATCGAGGAGCGCTTCGGCTTCTCTCCATCGCCCCCTTCGCCGATCTGAAGGTAGGGGCCGAAGCGGCCCGACTTGACGAAGACGGGAAGTCCGGTCTCGGGATCGAAGCCGAGCTCACGGTCTCCCGCCGTCCCGCTCTGGTCGGCGAGCTGGCGGGTGAAGTTGCAGTCCGGATAGTTCCCGCAGCCGATGAAGGCCCCGTACTTGCCGGAGATCTTGAGGGACAGGCGGCCCGTGCCGCATTTCGGGCACAGCCTCGGGTCCGAGCCGTCGCCCTTGTCGGGGAAGACGTGGGGACCAAGCATCTCGTTCAAGGCATCGAGAACGTCGCCGACGCGAAGGTCCTTGATCTCGTCGATGGCGCCGGTGAACTCCCGCCAGAAATCGCGCAAGACATCCTTCCATTCGAGCTTGCCGTCGGAAATGAGATCGAGCTTGTCCTCGAGATCGGCCGTGAAGTCGTACTCGACGTAGCGCTTGAAGAAGCTTTCGAGGAAGGCGATGACGAGACGCCCCTTGTCCTCGGGAACGAGGCGCTTCTTCTCTGTTCGGACGTAGTCGCGCTCCTGGAGGAGGGCGAGCGTCGAGGCGTAGGTCGAGGGCCGGCCGATGCCGAGCTCCTCCATCCGCTTGACGAGGGTCGCTTCCGAATACCGCGGCGGGGGCTGCGTGAAGTGCTGCTCGGGCTCGATTGAGCGATCGGTGACGCGCGCGCCTTCGGCGAGCGGCGGCAGCCGGCGGGTATCGTCCTCGTCCTCCGCGTGGTCCTCCTTGCCCTTCTCGATGGGGCGGACGCGGTCGTCGCGGCCCTCCTCGTAGACCTTGAGAAAGCCGTCGAACTGGATCACTGACCCGGTGGCGCGCAGCGTATAGACCTTGCCGTCGCGGCCCTTGACCTCGATGTCGGCCGTCGTCTGCTCGACCTCGGCGGACGCCATTTGGCTCGCCACCGCCCGCCTCCAGACGAGGTCGTAGAGGCGCGCCTGGTCGCGGTCGAGGTGGCGGGCAACATGCTCCGGGCGGCGCGTCACGTCGGTCGGGCGGATCGCCTCGTGCGCCTCCTGGGCGTTCTTGGCCTTGGTCTTGTACTCGCGGATGAAGGGGGCGACGTACCTCTGCGAGTACTCGCGCGCAATGAGGCCGCGGATGGCGTTGATGCCCTCGGCGACGATCGTCACGCCGTCGGTTCGCATGTAGGTGATGAGGCCGACCGTCTCGCCGCCGACATCGACGCCCTCGTAGAGGCGCTGGGCGATTTGCATCGTGTGCTTGGCGGAGAAGCCGAGCTTGCGGGACGCGTCCATCTGCAAGGTCGAGGTCTGGAACGGGGCGAAAGGATTGCGCTTCACCGCCTTCTTCTCGAGGCGGGCGACGCGGAACTCGCCCTTTTCGATCGCGCGCTTGATGGCGTGCGCCGAGGCCTCGTCCTTGATGTCGAGCTTCTTCAGCGTCGTGCCGTCGATCGCATTGAGGCGCGCGGGAAACTCGTCGCCGGCCTCCGTCGCGAGCACCGCCTCGATGGTCCAGTACTCCTCGCTGCGGAAGGCCTCGATCTCCGCCTCGCGGTCGCAGATGAGGCGCAGCGCGACCGACTGCACGCGCCCCGCCGAGCGCGCGCCCGGAAGCTTGCGCCAGAGCACGGGCGACAGCGTGAAGCCGACGAGATAGTCGAGGGCGCGGCGCGCGAGATAGGCGGAGACGAGCGGCTCGTCGATCTGGCGCGGCTCGGCGATTGCCGAGAGTATCGCCTGCTTGGTGACCGCGTTGAAGGCCACCCGCTCGATTTTGACGCCCTTCTTCAGCGCCTTCCTCTGCGCCAGAATCTCCAGGATGTGCCAGGAGATAGCTTCCCCCTCGCGATCGGGGTCGGTGGCGAGGATCAGCTTGTCGGCGCCCTTCACGGCTTCGGCGATCTCGCGCATGATCTTCTGCGACTTGCTGTCGACGTCCCAGTGCATGTGGAAGTCGTTGGCCGGCTCGACCGAGCCGTCCTTGGACGGCAAATCGCGCACGTGCCCGAAGGACGCGATCACTTTGTAGCCGCTGCCGAGGTACTTATTGATCGTCTTGGCCTTGGCGGCCGATTCCACGATGACGACGTTCATGCGTACTTTCTCGCCTTGGTCAACTGGCGTCCAGACTCCGAGAGGCCGGGACGCGAGGCGAAGCCCGGGGCCTTCAAAGCGCGGGAACATGGGAGATGAATGCCCCGCTGTCAAACCGTGGCCCTCTGCGCGGGGTGAAAAGCGCGGTTCCGGCGAGGCTCGAGGGAGAAAGGGGTCGGGGCGAAGATCGTCGGAAAACAGCCGCTTCGCCGCTCATGCACGCAAGAGAGTCTCGCGCGAGCCTCGCGTCGCGTCGTCACATGCGGGCGATCACGGTCTCCGCACCACTGTGGCGAGGCGCGAGATCGCGTCTTCGAGCTCATTGAAGTGGCCGATCACGGCGTCCGCGCCGAGCTCGTCGACGGCGACATCGGAGTATCCGAATGCGCAGGCGATGACGGGCACGGACGCGGCCTTGGCCGTCGCCACGTCGATGCGCGTGTCGCCGATCATGATAGCCTGCCGCGCCGCGCCTCCCGCGAGCGCGATGGTGCCGAGGAGATGACCGGGATCGGGCTTCGAGGAGGGAAACGTGTCGCGGCCGGCGAGCGCGGCGAAGCGATCGGTGAGGCCGAGCGCGGCGAGGAGGGCGCGCGACAGGCTCTCGCGCTTGTTGGTGCAGACGGCAAGGCGGGCGCCCGCGCCGCGCAGCCTGTCGAGCACGGAAACGGCGTCGGGAAAGGGGCGGCTCTCGGCCGCGATGTTCGCCTCGTAATAGAGGAGGAAGCGCGCGAGCAGCCGGTCGACCTCGGATTCGGGAAGCGCCGTGCCGGTGAGCCTCAAGCCTTCGATGATCATGCGCCGGGCGCCGAAGCCGATTTGCGGCCTCAAGACCGCCGCCGAGAGAGGTGGAAGCCCGAGGTCGGAAAGCGCGTGGTTGGTCGCCGCCACGAGGTCGGGCGCCGTATCGACGAGGGTCCCGTCGAGGTCGAAGACAATGGTCAGTTCGCGCATGGAAATCCTGAGGTTGCGCCGGTCTGGCTACTCATGCCTCAAAGGACCCCCACCATGCAATTCGCCGCCTCATGCCTTGAAACCTCTGCCACCACGTCCTAGGAAGACGGGGAGAGCGGGCCGCGACCAGGGACCCGCGCCACGAGACCGAGGAGTTCGCGGAGATCGAGAATATGCAGATCGGCGGGCTCGCATGAGCGCTGATGCCCTAAAGCTCATGGCGGCCGAGAAGGCGCTGGTGTTCGTCGAGAGCAGGATGAAGCTCGGGCTCGGGAGCGGGTCGACGGCTGCGAAGTTCGTCTCGCTGCTCGGACGCGAGGTCCAGAAGGGGCTCGATGTCATCTGCGTGCCGACCTCGGAAGCGACCGCGAGCCAGGCGCGCGCGCTCGGCATTGCGCTTGCGACCTTGGACGACGTGCCGTTCCTCGATCTCACCATCGACGGGGCGGACGAGCTCGACGGCGAGCTCCGCCTGATCAAGGGCGGGGGCGGCGCGCTGCTCCGGGAAAAGATCGTCGCCTCCGCCTCCGACCGCATGGTCGTGATCGCCGACTCCTCGAAGAAGGTCGAGACGCTCGGCGCCTTTCCGCTTCCCGTCGAGGTTGCCCGCTTCGGCGTCACCGCGACCCGCAACATGATCGAGATGCTCGCTGCGGACGCCGGCTGCCGTGGCGAGATCAGACTGAGGCTCGGCATCGACGGGCAGCCCTACGTCACCGACGGCGGCAACTACATCTTCGACTGCGCCTTCGGTCGCATCGACGACCCCGAGTCGCTCGACGAGGCGCTGAAGTTCATCCCCGGCGTGGTCGAGAACGGTCTCTTCCTCTCCATCGCCGACGTGGCCATCATTGCCGGCCCCGACGGCATCGTCGTCCTCGAAGCGGAGAGCGACCAGGCACCCGAGTTCGCATGACGCGCCACGACTTCGATCTCTTCGTCATCGGCGGCGGCTCGGGCGGAGTGCGCGCCGCCCGCATCGCCGCCGCACACGGGGCCAAGGTGGCGCTGGCCGAGGAGTACCGGCTCGGCGGAACGTGCGTCATCCGCGGCTGCGTGCCCAAGAAGCTCCTCGTCTATGCGAGCCGCTTCCGCGACGATTTCGAGGACGCGCGCGGCTACGGCTGGACGGTCGAGGAGCCGGTCTTCGACTGGGCGAGCCTGATTGCGGCGAAGGATCGGGAGATCGCGCGCATCGAGGGCGTCTACCGGCGCAACCTCGAGCTCTCCGGCGTGACCATCTTTGCAACGCGCGCCGAGCTCGCCGATCGGCACACGGTGCGCATGCAAGCCCTCGAGAAGACGGTCACGGCGAGGAAGATCCTCATCGCCACCGGCTCCAAGCCCTCCCTCGGCGACCCGATCGAGGGCATCGAGCATGTCATCACCTCGAACGAGGCCTTTCATCTGAAGAGCCTGCCGGGCCGCATTGCCGTCTACGGCGGCGGCTATATCGCGGCCGAGTTCGCCTCTCTTTTCGCCGGGCTCGGCGCGGAGGTGACGATCATCTACCGCGGCGACAAGATCCTGCGCGGCTTCGACGAGGATTTGCGCGACGGGCTGACGGAAGCGCTCCATGCGCGCGGCTTGAAGATCATGACGCGTACCCTCATTGCCCGCGTCGAGCGGCGCGGCGGAGAGCTGGTCGCGCACCTCAACACGGGCGGCGCCGTCGTCGCCGACGCGGTCATGTTCGCCACCGGGCGCGTGCCCAACAGTACCGGCCTCGGCCTCGAGGAGGCGGGCGTCGAGCGCGGCTGGAACGGGCGCATCGCCGTCGACCCGGCATCCCGCTCGAGCATCGATACGATCTTCGCCGTCGGCGACGTGACCGACCGGTTGAACCTCACTCCGTCCGCGATCCGCGAGGGCCACGCCTTCGCCGACAGCGAGTTCGGCGACAAGCCCTGGGCTGTCGATCACAACCTCGCGCCGACCGCGGTCTTCACCACGCCCGAGATCGGCACCGTGGGCTACTCGGAAGCCGCCGCCCTCGAGCATTGCGGCCCGATCGACATCTACAAGTCGCGCTTCAAGCCGCTGCGCAACACGCTCGCCGGGCGCGAGGAGCGCATGCTGATGAAGCTCGTCGTCGCGGCCGAGACCGGCAAGGTCGTCGGCTGCCATGTGCTCGGCGCCGATGCCGCCGAGATCGTGCAGATGACGGCCATCGCCATGCGCCTCGGCGCGACGAAGGCCGACTTCGACGCGACCATGGCGCTTCATCCCACGGTGGCCGAGGAGCTCGTCACCATGCGCGAGAAGTGGATGCCGCCGGCCGGCTCCGTACCGTGACAGGCTATTGAGCCGTCCAACCGCCTTCGATGGGCAATGCCGTTCCCGTGATCGACGCCGCAGCATCCGTGCACAGGAACACGGCGAGCGCTCCGATCTGCTCGGTGGTCACGAACTGGCGCGTCGGCTGCGCGTGGAGCAGCACGTCCTTCACGACTTCATCCTCGGTGATGCCGCGCGCTTTCGCCGTCTCCGGGATCTGCTTCTCGACCAGAGGCGTCAGCACGTAGCCCGGGCAGATGGCGTTGACGGTGATCCCGTGCTCGGCCGTCTCGAGCGCGACCGTCTTGGTCAGCCCCGCGATCCCGTGCTTGGCGGCGACGTAGGCGGATTTATAGGGCGAGGCGACGAGGGCGTGAGCGGAGGCGACGTTGATGATACGGCCCCATTTCCTGGCCTTCATCTCGGGAACGACGGCGCGGATTGCATGAAAGGCCGCCGACAGGTTGATGGCGATAATCGCGTCCCATTTGGCGACGGGGAACGTCTCGATCGGCTCGACGTGCTGGATGCCGGCGTTGTTGACGAGCACGTCCACCTTGCCGAAGGCCTTGCGGGCCGACTCGATCATGGCCGAGATGTCGGCGGGTTTCGACATGTCGGCGGCCGAGAACGCCGCCTTGACGGCGAAATCGGTCTCGATCGCGCGCCGCGTCCGCTCGATCTCCGCCTCCTCGCCGAATCCATTCAGCATCACGTCCACGCCCGCACTCGCGAATGCGCGCGCGATGCCGAGGCCGATGCCGCTCGTCGAGCCGGTGACGATCGCCGACTTGCCTTTGAGCAGCGGAGGCGTCGTTTTATCAGGGAAGTCTGCGGTTACTGCTTTCTGCATAGGGTCGCTCCGTCTGGATTCAGGGGCAGGGGAAGACGAACGGGGGTGGGACCCGGGAGCCGTGCGTCAGGTTCAGGGCTCTCTCCCGGGTCCCGGCCTCGAGACGCGCACATTGGGGAACGGCCGTCTCGGGGCTTTGGCTTTGGTTAAGCGCGCGCGTCGCCATAACTGTTTGAATACGCTTGGATATTGCCTCGCTCTGGCAACCTCTTGATCAGACGAGCCTAGTGAACCCCGCTGAGGAGCTGAAATACCGTTTGAATTATGTTTCAATAGCTTTGGGCTATAGGCCTGCCTCGTCGCTCAGGGGACGGGCGAGGCAGGAGTTGCGGCAGGCGTCGGGTTCTTCGTATGGAGATGCACCAGGTACGGTATTTCCTGGCGGTTGCGCGCGTCCTGAATTTCACCCGCGCCGCCGAGGAATGCCACGTCGCACAGCCGTCGCTTGACGCGCGCCATCAAGCAGCTCGAGCAGGAGTTCGGCGGCGAGCTGTTCCGGCGCGAGCGCAATCTCACGCATCTCTCCGATCTCGGCCACAGGATGCTGCCGTTCATGCAGCAGTGCTACGACAGCGCGCTGCAGGCGAAGTCGCTCGCGACATCGATCAAGTCGGGCGCGGTGGCGCCGCTTTCGATTGCGCTGTCGACGGCGGTCAACATCGGCCTCATCGTGCCGTTCCTGACGGAGCTCGTCCGGGTATTCCCAGGCCTCGAGCTCAGGTTTCAGCGCGGAACCGGCGAGCAGGTCGCCGAGGCCTTGAAGAAGGGAGAGGCGGAGGTCGCCATGGGCGGCGCGCTCGGCGAGAGCTGGGATCGGCTCGATGCCTGGCCGCTCTTCACCGAGCCCTATCGCCTGGTCGTGGGCAAGCAGCATCCGCTCGCCTCGCGCCGGTCGGTCGCGCGCGAGGATCTCGGCAAGGAGCGCCTGCTCGAGCGCACCTACTGCGAGCACAAGGCGGAGATCGGCGAGTTCCTGAAGGGGCTCGCGTGCGCGACAAACCCCGGCCACAAGGTCGTCTCCGAGCACGACCTCGTCGTGCTTCTCGAAGCCAACCTCGGCGTCTGCATTGCGCCCATGAGCGCCGCGAACTCGGGCGCGGTCAAGCTCGTGCCGATTACTGGTCTCGATATCGGGCGCACGGTCTACGTCTACGGGGTCGCGGGACGGCAGCGGTCGACCGCCGCCAACACCTTCATCAGGATGGTGCGCGCGGCCGATTGGACGCCCTACGAAGCGGGCGCGCTGTCGGTCGCTAGTTCTGCAAAGACTTGAGCGCGGCGAGGATGTCGTCGATCTCCATGCGGCGGCGGAAGTCGGGATCGACGTAGCGCGCCGCGATCATGCCGTCGGCGCCGACGACGAAGGTCGCCGGGATCGGCACGAACCAGGCGTCGTTGCTCTGGTATTGGTCGAGTCGCAGCCCGTTCTCGATATAGAGATTGCGCACGCGCTCTCCGAGCCAAATGACAAGATTGAGCTGCAGCGCGTAGCCGTTGTTCTCGTCCGAGAGAACGAGAAAGGCGTGGCCGTTGTCGGCCGCGGCCTTGGCGATGAACTCGGCCTGTTCCGGCATGATGGAGACGACCTGCGCGCCGGCGGCGGCGATTTCGGTCAGCGCCTGGCGCATCGCCGTGAGCTCGATCGCGCAATATTCGCACCAGTGACCCCGGTTGAAGCTCACGACCACCGGGCCATTGCGGAGGAGATCGTCGAGGGAATGCACAATTCCCCGGCCATCGGGGAGCGCGAAAGGCGGCATGCGCTCGCCGGCCTTGGGCGCGCTCGCGCCGGCATCGCCGGAGGTAATGCGCTCGACGAGGGCGTCGTAGGCGTCGGCAAAGGGCAGCGCGTGCTCTCGAACGGCGGCAGAGAAGGCCGCGAGCCGTTCTCCGAGCGGCGCCTCCATCGCGCAGAGCTTGCGAAAGATGTCGTTCAGGCGATCAGTATCGTCCACGGAACCATCTCGACAGTCATGTGCCGCCAATCTAGCCAAAGGGCTCGCTGCGCGCTTGACGCCTAACGCAGCTTCTGTGGCTTTTCCTTCGCGAGCGCGGCAAGGATGTCGTCGACCTCCATGCGCTTCCTGAAGTCGGGATCGACGAAGCGCGCAAGGACGCGCCCATCCGAGCCGACGACGAACGTTGCAGGCAGCGGCAAGAACCAGCCGTCGTTGCCGTGAAACGTCTCGAGATGGTAGCCGCGGCCCCGCATCAGCTCGCGGAGCTGGTCGCCGAGCCACATCACGAGGCCGAGCGAAAGGGCGTATCCGTTGTCGATGTCGGTCAGGATGTCGATCACCTCGTCGGTGTCGGCGGCGAGCCGTCCTACGAACTTCTGCCGGTCCGGCATGATCGAGACGACATGCGCGCCCGTCGACGCGAGCTCGTCGTGATAGGCGGCGATCGTGCGCAGCTCAATTCTGCAGAACGGGCACCAGTGGCCGCGATTGAAGCTCACCACCGCCGGGCCCTTGGCGATGAGCTCCTCGAGCGCGACGAGGCGGCCCGAGCGCGCGGGCAGGACGAAGGGCGGCATGCGCTCGCCGACGGCCGGAGCCTCGGCGCCGATCTCGCCCGCATAAAGGCGCGCGACGAGCGTGTCGTAGGCTTCAGCAAAGGGAAAGTTGAGCTCGCGCAAGCGCTCGGCGTAGGCCTGAAGGCGCGCGTTGAGCGGCGCGTCGAGCACGCAGATCGCTTCGAAGGCCTCGGACAGGGTTGTTGGCTGCTTCAAGTCATTCCACCCGGTCGGATGAGTTTCCGACTCTCTCGTTACATTGCGCGAGCGCCGCGCGTCCTGCCAAGAGGTCGCGGGCAAGACCTCCCGGACCGTGGCAGCCGATCAGCGCGGATCGAAAACGCCGTACTGGGTGAAGGTGTCGGCGTGGGCCGACACGGCCCCCGTGGTCGCGACGGCGACGCCGATAAGGGCGGCGAGGAAAAGGATTTTCATGGCGGTGCTCCTTGGGCGTTGTCGGGTTCCAATGTTTCCTTGCTTCCTTAATGACGGCCGTCGCGTCTCAACTGAAATATCGAGCGCCTTTGAATTCCATAGCGCTGCGCTATGGGACACCCGTCGACGGAGGTCGCGGCTGCCCGATAGCTTGGGGCTATCGGAACCGGAGCATCTCTCTATTTCAGGCTCGCCTCGTCCTTCGCCATTGTCGCCTTCGAGCCGCGCTGACGGCGCGTGCGAACGAAATGGAGAGACACCGATGATCAACCGCACCCGCTTTCTCGATGCCTTGGCCGCCGTTGTCGCCCTGGCGGTTCTGGCCCTCCCCCTCGTTACTGTTCCGGGCGACGCCGCGCCCGCCGTCGGCGCCGATGGCATCGTCCGCGTCAGAAGTGCCTACGACATGGATGAGACCATCAGCCGGCTCAAGAAGGACATCGAAGGCAAGGGCATCAAGTTCTTCGATGCCATCGACCAGACAAAGCTCGCGGCCGGGGCCGGTATCACCCTCAATCCCTCGACACTGCTCGTGTTCGGCAACCCGCCGCTCGGCATTCAGTTCCTGACCGCAAACCCCAACGCAGGCCTCGACTGGCCGGTGCGGCTGCTCGTCACCAAGGACGCCGACGGACAAGTGTGGGCGGTCTACACCGATTTCGGCTGGATCGCACAGCGGCACGGCATCACCGATCGCGACCCGCAGTTCAAGATGGCGTCCGAGGTGATCGGATCGATCACGTCGAGCGTCGCCGCCAAGTAGGGACGGGCACTTCCCACGCCGTCCACAGGAGAGCTGCCTTCGCCCTCGCCGGCGGAGGCAGCTTCGGCGCACTTCGCGCGGCAAAGCTGCGTGCCCTATCGCGCGACGCCATGGTAGGAGACTTCGAAAAGGGGGTGGGCCATGCCAAGCACGATCCTGGGGCTGCCGTTCTATCTCGCGATCGCAATTGCGAGCTTTCTGATCGTCATTCTCATCGGGCTCTTCCGCGGAGGCCTGCGCTCGGGCGGGGGCGACCGCACGGCTCCTCGAGCCGCTGCCCAAAGCCCCCTTCAGACGCTGGCGGCGATCGTCGGCATCCTGTCGTTCGTGATGCAGGTTCTGCAGTGGCTCAAGCTGATCTGAGGTCCGCGTCCGCGAGCCAGGCCGGCTCTCCCCGGGCCTTTGCGCGCGCGAGCTCCTCGAGCGTCCAGCGATAGGCGGTCTCGAAAAGCTCGCCGTGGCGTTGCCAGTCGAGGAGGCCCATGGTGACGGGAAGCGGCGGGACGAGGAGCAGATCTTCGGGCATGACGTCCTTCTGGAAAACGCGCCGGCCTGCCATCAGGCTTCGCATCAGCACGGTGGTGAGGCCGGGCGCGGGCGGGAGCGGCTCGCGGCGCAGCGGATTGAGGGCGAGGCGCACGAGCTCGGCGCGCGAGGGCAGCGTCTCGTAGTTGACGTCGAAGCGCTCGAGCTCGGGAAGCGTGAAGCTCACGACGACGTTGGGGCCCCGCTTCAGCTCCTGCATGGCGCGCACCGGGACATTATCGAGCAGGCAGCCGTCGACCAGCATCTCGCCCTCGGCCGTGTAGACGGGGGGCAGCAGCACCGGGATCGAGGCGGAGGCGCGGATCGCGGTCCACAGCAGCCCCTGGCGATGGACATGGAGCGAGAAGCGCGACAGGTTGGTCGAGACGGCGAAGAACGGCAGCCACAGGTCCTCGATGTCGATGCCGCCGAAGTAGCGCTTGAGCTGAGCATCGAAATTGGTGTGGTCGAGGATCGAGTAGCGGGGCAGCGTGTAGCGGGCCATCGCCTTGTTGGCGACGAAGATGTCGTGCACCGACCGGTCGATCTCGTCGGGCTCCGTCCCGATGATGAAGGCGGCCGCCATGGCGCTTCCCGCCGAGGTGCCGCCCATGATGTCGAACTCGGGCAGCGCCCCCCGGAGCGCCTTCCAGATGCCGACGTGGGCCGCGCAGAAGGCGCCCCCTCCGCAGGCGACGAGGCCGCGCGCAGTGCCGGCGACGAACCTGAACAGGCGCTCCACGTCCTCGGTGCCGTCGAGGGCGACGTGGTGATGCATGGCGACCTCGCGAGGGGTGAGCCAGCGCGACGTGCCGGAAATGCGGCCGCGGTGCTCGTGGATGAGCACGAGGCGGCGCGCGCCGGGGGCGAGAAATCGCGCGGCCAACTCCTCGACCGGGTTGGGTGCCGGGTCTGCGCCATGCCACGCGGCGGCGATGACGACGTCGGCGTGGCGGATGGCCTTTTGCGTCCAGGGGCTCGGCTCGGGATCGGCGACCATGAGCAGGTAGTCGTGCTGGCGCTCGAGCGTGTTGAGCGTGCGCGTCGCGGCAGCGCCATCGAGAGCCGCCGAGGAGCCGGTCAATGCGCGGGCGCTTTCGGACGTGAGAACCTGGGTGCGCGCCTTGGCGCGGAAGACGCCCGCGAGGAGGTCGACGAAGCGTTCGGGTACCGGACTGTCTCCGGCGGGGATAAGGCAGATCGTGCGGGGTCGCGGCTCGGGCGCGGGGGGCGCGCTCGCCGTCGTCTCGGCGAGACGGCGGGCAAGAGTGGCGGTGAGCGCGCGCCAGATGCCGGGATAGGCGGAGACGAGCTCGTCGAACTCGGTGCGCGAGAGGCGCAGCACCAGGCTGTCGCGCATGGCGGTGACCGTGGCCGTCCGCCTGCCCTCGGTCAGGAAGGCGATCTCGCCGATCGGCTGGCCGGGTCCGACCTCCGAGATGGCCCCGCCGCGACCCTTGAGCGTCACCAGGAAGCGGCCCGAGACGACGACGAACAAGTCCTCGGCCGGGTCCCCCTGGCGCACGAGCACGTCGCCGCGGCCAACGCTCAGCGTTTCGAATTTCTCTGCGAGGGCCGCGCGCTCATCCGCGCTGAGGCACGAGAAAAACTCGAGTTCGGGAAGGCCGGAGGCTGGAGCGTGCGCGGTCATTGGTCGAGGCCCCATGCTCCCGCCAGCGCGGTCAAAGATCAAGGCCGGCCGGCCCTGCACCCTGTTACAACTGCAAACAGGGGTAATGCCGGGGGGCAAAGACCGGCCCGCGCCGCGGAACGGTCGCAATTGTCGCATTTCAAACCATGCTAGAAGCAGGACTTCGATGCCTTAACGTTCAAGTTCCGTCGGTGTTTTCCGGTCGCTCCATGAAAGTGCGTGGTCTAGGCGCGTGCCTGGTTGCGGTGCTGCTGGCGAGCTGCGCCAGCCTCCCTGTCCGCGACGTCGTGCCCGAGCAGCTCGTCGCCGAGGCGCAATTGCCGGGCCTTCAGTCTGTCCGCATGTGGGGCGATGCCAAGGCTGCCGAGGTCGGCGCCTTCATCAAGGACGAGCTCCCGGCGATCACGGCGAAATACCGCGAGAAAATCAAGCGCGGGGAGCCGCTGCAGTCGAACCTGCTCGCAATCTCGGGCGGCGCCGACGACGGCGCATTCGGCGCCGGCCTTCTGGTCGGCTGGGGCGAGACCGGGACGCGCCCGCAGTTCGATCTGGTGACCGGCATCAGCGCAGGGGCGCTCATCGCGCCGCTGATCTTCCTCGGCTCGGACTACGACGCCAAGCTCGCCGGCGTCTTCACCACCCATACCGCGGACGACATCTTCGAGGCGAATGTGCTCGAAGGATTGTTCGGCGGCGTGGCCGTCGCCGACTCGGGGCCGCTGGCAAAGCTCATCGACTCCTATGTCGACGAGGAGCTTCTGCGGCGCGTCGCCGAGGAGCGGGCGAAGGGCCGCCTCCTGATCATTGGGACGACCAACATAGACGCTCAGCGGCCGGTCTATTGGGACATGGGCCGCATCGCCTCGAGCGGCGGCCCGCAGGCCCTTCAAACGTTCCGCAAGGTGCTGCTGGCCTCGGCATCGATCCCGGGCGTCTTCCCGCCCGTCCGCTTCGACGTGACCGCCGACGGGCGCAACTATACCGAGCTGCACGTCGACGGCGGCGCGACGCGCCAGCTGTTTCTGTCGCCAAGCGAGTTCAGCTTCAAGACCGTCGATGCCGCCCTCGGCCGCAAGATCGACCGTCGCCTCTACATCATCCGCAACGGCAAGATCGGTCCCGAGTGGAAGGCGACCAAGGAAACGACGCTCGCCCTCGCACAGCGCTCGCTCGAGACGCTGACGAAGAACCAAGGCTTGGGTGATCTCATCCGCATGTACACGAAGGCGAAGGAGGACAAAATTGCCTATCACCTCATCGCCATTCCGGATGATTTCTCGGCCTCTCGGCCGGGGCCGTTCGATCCCGCCTACATGACGCCGCTCTACGAGACGGGATATGAGATCGGCAAGGGGCTCATACCGTGGCTCGATGCTCCGCCTGGGCTCGAGTCGACGACGCCGGGGCTCGAGTCGACGACAAAGGCCAAGGCAAAGACCGGCTAGGCTCCCCTACGCAGATACGCGCACGAGCAGGCACACCAGCGCGCCGAGCGCCGGCAGAAAGACTCCGAGATAGCTGGCGACGAGCGCCGCGGTCAGACCCATGTCCCGTAACGTAGGAGACACGGCGCCGGATTGCATCCCGCGCCGCGGCCAAGGCCGCGGCTTTCGCGATCAAATTTTGTGAAAGGCGGCTCAGGATTTGCTGATTGAGGGCCTAGCGCTCATGCGGCCGCCGCGAGCTCCACGCGCGATCCGGCGGAGGCCGAGAGCGCCTCGCCCACGGCGCGGGCAAGCTTCAGAGGATTGAAGCCCCACTTCGCATTGAGACGCATGGTGGCCGCCACGCCGAGCGCCGCGACGAGGGCCTCCTCGCCATGGCTCTGGATGAGCGCGCTCAAGCGCCGCGACTGGCAAGCCTCGAGGAGCCCGCGGAAGCGCAGGAGGACGGCAACCTTGCGCGTGCGGTCGCGCTTCGACGCCTGCCAGAAGTATTGCTCGACGCGGCGCAGATTGTGCTCCGAAAGCGCCTGAGCGGGAAGGACGTGGCTCTTTTCGCCGGAGAGCAGCTTCAAGGCCACGGCGAGCTCGCGGGTCGCGACGGTTGGCACGTCGCTCGTGTCGATGGCGTCAGAATGGGGCGTCGCGGGCATTGGGGTTCCTCCGCTCAGAGTGCACGAGCCGGACCGAACACGGTCCAGGGCGAGCCGTGCAGCAGGATGATCTCGCTGGGCTTGGCTGATTCGACAAGGAAGTCGACCTCGAGACCCACAAGCTTTCCGTTGGGATTGCGGATGTCGGCGCTCGAGAAGCGGTACTTGCGGCCGGACTCGGTGCGGATGACGCCGAAGCCGAGGTCGTCGCGAAACTTGGTGATCTGGCCCTGCATGTGTCTCTCTCCGTTGGCTTGGGCCGAAGGCCCGTGCCTCATGGGGGAGAGAATGTCAGGAGAGGGCGCAGAACGCTGTTCCGGCCGACACAAGCGGCGCGTTTTTTCGTCGGCCTCGTCGGTCAATTGAGGCGCCGAAAATGCAGCGAAGGCCGCTCTTGAGAAGCGGCCTTCGCGGGATCGGATCGGCAACTGCCGGCTATTTCAGGGCGACGGAAATGCGCTTGCCCTGAGGGGTGGGGGAGACCGCGCCGCGGTGTTCAGCGAAAAAAGGCGTCTACCCGCATGCCGGGCAACAGCGGCGAAGTCCCTGCTAGATCGATCGTGACCTCCATGACCTCGACATCGTTGGCGCGGCGCGGACCGCGCGGTC
Organism: uncultured Alphaproteobacteria bacterium; assembly: GCA_963699485.1. Taxonomy (GTDB): domain Bacteria; phylum Pseudomonadota; class Alphaproteobacteria; order Rhizobiales; family Hyphomicrobiaceae; genus Hyphomicrobium_C. The sequence continues at coordinate 115,624 of CAVOUC010000032.1, forward strand.
CGATCTTGGCCTGGCCGAGCGAAGGGGCGATGTGGCTGACGCTGCCTTCGAAATCCTGGCCGGGATGGCTGATCGAGCGCACGAAAGCCTTCTGGCCGACCTTGATCTTGGCGACGTCGCCCTCGTCGATCTCGGCCTTGACCCTGACGACGCTCATGTCGCCGACAACGACGAGCGGCTGGTCGGGGGAGGGGGCGACGATCTCGCCTTCCTTGGCATTGACCTGGAGCACGGTGCCGGCCGACGGAGCGCGGATGCGCGTCTTATCGAGCAGGGCCTCGGCCAGGCGGACATCGGCGCGGGCGGCGCTGACGGCGGACTCGGCGCGGCTCGGGGCGGCGAGATTGGACTTGGACTGGGCCTTGACATAGGCGATGCGCTCGCGCTCGAGGCGGTCCTTGGCGTCCTTGAGACGGCGGCGGGCATCGGAGACGGCAGCGTCGCTGCCAGAGCCCGCGCGCTTCGCCCCGATCGCATAATCGAGCTCGATGCGCGCACCCGTGACGGCCCGCTCCGCGGAGTAGATGGCATCCTCGGCCTTGCGCACGTCGTCGCGACCCGAGACGAAGTTCTTCTCGTTGTCCTCGCGGGCGGCCTCGGCCTGCGTCTCGGCGGACGCGAGCTTGGCGCGCGCCTCTGCGTCGTCGAGGCGGATGAGGAGCTCGCCTTCCTCGACCTTGTCGTCGACCTTGACGAGGACCTCGTCGACGCGGCCCAAGAGGCTCGCGCCCATGCGGATCTCGCCCGATTTCGGCTCGACGCGACCCGGCGCGGCCGCGACCCAGTCGACGGTCGGGGCGGCGTTGGCCTCGTCGGAGGACCCATACTCGGACCCGCGGTACTTGTCGTAGGCGAGATAGCCTCCGACGCCGGCTAGGCCGAGAAGCACGATCAATCCAATTCGCTTCAGCATGGCGTGTCGATCTTTCCTTGAAGAGAGAGAGGGTCGCTTAAGCGGCGGCGGAGTGCTCGCTGCCCCAGGTCTTCGCTACTTTACCGCTCGGGCGCTCGTCCGCAACAATTCGTCCGTCCTCGATGCGAATAATGCGGTCGGCATATCCGAGCGTGCGGTGGTCGTGGGTGACGGCGAGCACGGCCCGCGTCGGGTCCTTGGCGACAGCGGCCAGAAGTTCCATGACCGCCTTGCCGTTCTCGCTGTCGAGAGCCGCCGTCGGCTCGTCGGCGAGGATCACCGAGGGGCTGCCGGCGAGCGAACGGGCAATCGCCACACGCTGCTTCTCGCCGCCCGAGAGCTTCGAGGGGTAAGTGTTGATGCGATGGCCGAGGCCAACCGCCTTCAGGGCCTCGGAGGCCGCGACGACGGGGTCGAAGGTCTTGGCCTCGCGCACGTCGAGGGCAACCATCACGTTCTCGAGCGCGGTCAGCGTCGGGAAGAGGTTATAGCCCTGGAACACGAAGCCGATGTGCTGGCGGCGGATGTCGGCAAGGCCTTCGGCCGAGCGGCCGACGGCCTGCTGGCCGGCGACGTGAAGCTCGCCGCTGGTCGCGGTGAGGATGCAGCCGAGGATCGAGAGCAGCGTGGTCTTGCCGGAGCCCGAGGGGCCCATGAGAAGCGTGAGCTCGCCGGGCTTCAGGTCCATGCTGACGCCCTTCAGGATATGAAGGTCGCCGGCGCCGGTGGCGATCGACTTCTTGATGTCGCGCGCATCGAGGATGGGGCGGGCCGTGTTGGTCGCGGTGGTCATTGGCAGGTTCTCCCATGTGCCTGTAGTGATCCGATGACAGGAGAGTGCCTGAGGCGACCGGCCCGCGCTGTTCCGGCGGGCACAGGGATAGAAATAAGACAAGTAATTGAATTTATTTACTTTTCGTCTTTGAGACGCGGGCATCCTCGCGGCTTGGCGAAGCCCGAGGGGATGGGGAAAGGGGACGCGAGGCATCATGGCGGAGGCATGTTCCCCGACGTGACAGCGCCAGGAGTCGCGCTGGGGGCCGTTGCGGAGCAGAGCTCTCAGGCTCGGCGGCCGCCGAAGAGCTCGTCGAACAGAGTCTGAATATCGTCGAGGTCCTTCTGGTCGATATCTCGACCGGGCTCGAAGCGATCGCCGAACACTGCCGATCCCAGACTGCTTGCCTGCGCCACGCGGGCTCCCGCTCCCGGTGCTCCGCCGAGCAGGTCGCGCAGGATGTTGCCGAAGATGTCGCCGCCGGGAGCCTGGGACCCCGTGGGCATTCTCGGTCCCGGAAGAATTTCGCCGCCTGGCGCCGGACGCGCCGAAGGGTTGGGGACCGGAAGGCTGTCGCCGCCCGGGATCGGGGAGTCGGAGGGCATTGGCCAAGTCTGTCCGCCCCCCGGCATGGGCACTTGGACAACAACTGGCTTCAGGCGGCCCTCCTGAATGGCCTTCTGCAGCTCACGGAGGATCACCACGAGAAGATCGCTGCCGGGCGCGGCCTGCCCGCCGGTGTCGCTCGGACCTGGAAACGGTCCGCCCGGAATTGGGAGGGGCTGGCCACCAGGAGCAGGCACCTGTTGAGGAGGGGTTGAAGGTGTGGCGGACGGCCCCGACATCCCGCGTCTGAAAACCTGCTCCAGGATATCCCAGAGGCCGCCGTCGCTGCCCGCAGGGATGGGAGCCCCCGATGCAGGTCCAGAAGGAGCGGCCTCGCTGGATTTCCGTCCCAGCATCCCCGAAACCAGCATCCCGACGAGAACCGGCAGCAGCTGCTTCAGTATGGCCGATCCGATCCCCGACTGGACCTGCGCCCGCTCCGCGACCGCTCGGCTGACCTCGGGCGAGCCGAATATCACGGAGAGCACGTCGTTGCCCGCAACCCGCCCCTGCTGCCCGAACGCGGTATCGGGATCGTCATACATCGAACGCAGGTCCCGCTGCTGCGCCATGAGGGCGAGCAGGTTGGCGAGGCCCTCCGGTGTCGCGGTTGCGCGCTTGAGGCCGGTGGAGATCGCGGGAAGAAGCGCCGTGACCGCAGCCCGGGTTTGCTCGGGCGTCAGCCCGAACTCGCGGCCGAGCATGGCCGTCGCCTCACCGCCTTGTGCGTCTGCCAAGATGTCGTCCAGATTGGCCATGGCTCGCTCCTTTTGAGGTCGAGACGTATCGCGGAATTTATCGCGGCATCTCAGGTCAGCTGAAAAGGCGAAGGATCAAGGTCAGCACGACCGAGACGACGATCGAGGTCACAATTGGGAAATAGATACGGAAGTTCCCGTTCGGGCTCTCGTATTTGATGTCGCCGGGCAAGAGCGAAAGTCCGGGAGTTACATCGGAGCTTTCGCCTCGGCGCGCCGATCCGCAAGAAAACCGACGAGCGCGAGAGCCAAGAGGACGCCGATGAAGATCGCGACAAATGTCGACATATGTTCATCCGGCGGAATTGAATGGCGGAATTCGATGCCTTTGCCGTCGTAGCCGAAGCCGCCAGGAATTGCTTGGGCGCCTTCTTTCCGGCCGTCGGATCTCCTTCACCAGCTCGAGCGGGCAGAGACCCGCGACCAATGCCGCGTGAAACTCGATTGTCATGGCCTACCTCATAGATATTTCAACCTCCGAATTTGGTCAGTGAGCGCTGCTTTCCGCCGCGCATGGCTACAGCGAAGCCCTCTTAGGCTACGGCGTAGAATATTCCAACCCCTACTTTGGTAGCGATGATCTTGAAGTCGGCCCGGCGGATTACAGGATGAAATCTCCGCCGACGAGCAGCTTGTGGCCAGTGAGCTCGATCTGGAAATCAGCCTTCTTGTCGCCGTTGGTGTCGCCCTCGACGATCGTCTTCGCCGGGACTTCGAACTTGTAATGCAGCTGCCCCTTGACGCCGGTGAAAGCGCCCTGGCCAATGAAGGCGAACTTCTGATTGCCCAGAACGCCGGTCTTGGCGTCGATGGTCGAGAGGTCGATATCGTCGCCCTGAAAGTGGCTGAAGTCTCGGATGGCGTCGCGCGTGAATAGGGTCTTGCCCGTCTCGCTGGCAATGTTGAAGTCGAACACGTCGCGATTGGCGCCCCCCGTCAGCACGTCGCGGCCGAGGCCGCCGACAAGAGTATCGAAGCCGAGGCCGCCATTCAGCCGGTCGTTGCCGCCCCCGCCCCTCAGCGTGTCGCCGCCGCCCGATCCATTGAAGACGTCATTTCCGGTGCCTCCGACGAGCATGTTTGCGCCCGCGTTGCCGGTCACCACCTCCGGGCCGACGTTGACGATGTGGATCGGGATCACCTTGCTGACGGACTTGCCGCCCTGATCCGTCGCACGCACGACGATGCTGTGCGAGGCCGCCTGTTCGAAGTCGAGCAGGAGCCCGTTGGCAACCACGATCTTGTCGCCGGAAATCGCGAAGCGCCCGCCGGCGTTGTTCAGAAGCGTGTAGGTGTAGGTGTCGCCGATGTCGAAATCGGTCGGCAAGAGCGTGCCGACAACGGTGCCGTTGGCGCGGAATTCCTTAACTGTGGCCGCCGACAGCGCCACGTTCGTCGGAGTCATGTTGAAATAGGCGAAACCAAACGGCTCCGAGCTCCCCGCGCCGAGGTTGATATCCTTCAGAAGCAGCGTGCCGGCGGCCGTCCCATCCGTGACCCAGAGCTCCTCGCCGTTGGCGCCGTCGTCGGCTCGGAATATCAGCTTGTCGCCCATTCGCGTGAAATCGCCTGGAAGCCCCTCTCCGGCGCCGGGATTGATGTCCTTCACGAGCTGCGTGCCGGCGGCGGTCCCGTCCGTCACCCAAAGCTCCCTCCCATGAGCGCCGTCGTCGGCCCGGAATAGGATCTTGTTGCCGAGCTGTGTGAAGTCGCGCGGATCAGAGCTCATTGATCCAGGACGGATGTCCTTCACGAGCTGCGTGCCGGCGGCGGTCCCGTCGGTCACCCAGAGTTCGTCGCCGTGCGTTCCGTCGCTTGCGGCAAACACGATCTGGTTGCCGAGGACCGTGAAGCTGTTTGGTTGCGAGTCCCGGATGCCAGGATCGATGTCCTTCAAGAGCTGCGTGCCGGCGGCGGTCCCGTCCGTCACCCAGAGCTCCCGGCCGAGGGTAGGGTCGCTTTGCCTGAAATAGGAGCTTGTTGCCGAGCGCCGCGAACTGGCTCGGATCCGAGCCCACCGCGCCCGGAGCCAGGTCCTTCAGGAGCTGCGTGCCGGCGGCGGTGCCGTCCGTCACCCACAGCTCATCGCCGCTGCGAGCCATCGTTGGCACTGAAGAAGAGCCGATTTCCAAATATCCCGAAATCGCGGGGAGACGAGCCCCCCGCGCCGGGATTGATGTCCTTCAGAAGCTGCGTGCCGGCGGCCGTGCCGTCGGTGATCCAAAGCTCGCGGCCGTTGGCGGGGTCGAAGGCCTCGAACAGGAGCTTGTCGCCGAGGGCTGCGAATCCGTTGGGAAACGCACCGTCCGCGCCCGGAGCGAGATCCTTCAGGAGCTGCGTGCCGGCGACGGTCCCGTCCGTGATCCAGAGCTCCTCGCCGTTCGAGCCGTCGTCGGCCCGAAACACGATCTTGCTGCCGACGGGCGTGAGCCCGAATGCTTCAGTGCTCGGCGGGTCGGAAAAGATTGAGACCTTGAGGAGCTGAGTGCCGGCCGCTGTCCCGTCCGTGACCCAGAGCTCGGCGCCGCTCGGCAAATCGCTAATGAACACCGCCTTGTTGCCGACCGGCGTGAAGCCGAAGGGAAAGGCGTCTCCCGCGCCGGGATTGATGTCCTTGAGGAGCTTCGTGCCCGCCGCCGTCCCGTTGGTGATCCAGAGCTCGGCGCCATTCACCCCGTCGCCGGCGTAGAAGAGCAGTGCCATGATACCCTCCATCCCCGAGAGCAAATCCCGAGAGTAAATCGCTGCGTCATTCTTTTTTTGTGCTGGTTGGCCTCGATCCTAAAACCGCGAACGAGACATTCTCATGACACGAACGATCGGCGTGCTGCCCGCCCCTGCATCACGCGCAGAGCGCAAAGAAACCGGGGCCCGGCGAAAGCCGAGCCCCGGTTGAATCAGTGAGCCTTTAAGCCTCAGCGGTTGAAGACGCCGGCCGGGTCGATGCGCGTCACCTTGAAGATCGCCGAGATGGCCGCGATCACGCACATGGCGACCGTCAGCGCGAAGAGATAGGCGGCGAGCTTCGGCGTCATCACGATGGTGAGCGAGGAGGTCTTCTTGGCGGCGACCGCGTAGACCACGAGGAGGGCGAGCGAGATGCCCATGATGTAGCCGATCACCGCCGAGAGCAGCGCCTGGATCAGGATCACGGCGTGGATGTAGCTCGCGGAGGCCCCGAGCGCGCGCAGCGTCGCGAACTCGTTCAAGTGGTCCTTGGTCGAGGCATAGAGCGTCTGGGCGACGATCACGACGCCGACGATGATGCCGAGGGCGGCGCCCATGATGAGGGCTGCGCCGGCGCCGGTGTTGAACATCCAGTAGTTGATGCTGCGTGCACGGAACTCGTCGTGGGTCAGCACCTCGGTATCGGGGAGGCGCTGGGCGATGGCGGCCTTCACCGTCTCGAGGTCGGCTCCCGGGGCGATCGTCACCAGCTGATAGGTCGCCTGCTCGGGGGCCGCGTTGATGAGGGTGCGCGCACGGCTGATCGGCATGAAGATATAGGGAAGCGTGGTGAACGAGCGGATCTTCTCGGTCACGGCCGTGACCTGCACGCGCTGGAGGTTCACTTCCGCGTTCGAGCCGACGCCGGTGATTCCGAGATCCTTGAAATAGGACTGGTCGACGGCGACCGCGTCGGGGGCCGCGAGGTCCTCGACCGAGCCCTCTATGATATTCCAGGGCTTGGTGCCGCCGTTGGCCCAGTCGAGGCCGACGAGGATGAAGGCTTTCTTGCCGCCCTCGGGCTTGCGCCAGGCGGCGAAGCTCACGACCATCTCCTCGACCTTCTGGACTCCAGGCGTCGAGAGCACGGCGTACTTCTCGCGCCCCATCAAAAGCGAGGGATCGTCGAAGCTCTTGGCGCCGATGGGCACGACCCAGAGGTCGGCTTTAACGCGATCGAGCACGGTCGCGATCTTGCTTTCCGAGCCGAGGTAGAGGCCGCACTGGATGGCGACGAGAACCACGGAGAAGACGATGCCGACCAGCGTGACGATGAGGCTCATGCGGTCGTGGAACAGGTTCCGGTAGGCGATCTTCGGCGCCATCTTGATGGCTTTGGCCTGTCCCGGCCCGCCGAGGCCTGCGCCCGGTAGTCCGACGCCTGGGGTGTTCATGGTCATGGGCGCTCCTCCGCAGCCTGAGTGTGGAACGAAGAGGGCCGGCCGTCCAGCGCGTTGGCGCGCGGGCGGCCAGCCGAATTGCTTACTTCTCGCAGCCGACCGTGACCGTGAGGCCGATCGCCGGGATGAACTTCTTGCAGCCGACATCCTTGGCCTCGACCGCCGGCTCCTCAGGCTTCGTCTCCTCGGCCTTGGGCTCGGTCGTGGCGGCAACGTCGGTCGCGGCCGGCGTCTCCGTCGAGGAGGCCTCGGCGGGCGCCGTCTCCTCGGTCTTTTCGACCGGCGTCGTCGTTTGAATGAGGGCGGTCGAGCCGGAGACCGTCTCCGTCGTCTCCGACGTCTCGGTCGTCTCCGTCGACGTCTCGGTCACGGGCTTGGCCTTCTTGGCGACCTTGGGTGCGGTCGCGGCCGACTGGCGGGCGATCTGCTGCTGCTGATAGGCCTTGGCCTTGGCCGCCTTCGGCGTCGCATAGGCGCTGCCGCCGCCGCGGGGCGTGGCGACGAACGTGCCCATCGGGAAGCCGAAGCCGAGGCGGACGCCGTTGCCCGCCTCCGCGACCGGTACAAACGCTGTGACTGCAGTGATCGCCGACACGAGGGCGAGTATCTTGCTGTTCATGGCTGTCTCCATTGCGAAGGAACCTCGGAGGGCGGTTCATTGCCGTCCTCGTTAGCCTGATCATGCCGGGCGAGGAGCAGGTCCGCTGTTCCTGCAGGAACAAAAGCCGGTTTCATTTTTCGGGGCTTTTGAAGGACTTGCAAAGCTCGAGCGTGCCGGGTCCAAAAAACTGAGCGCGGGGCCGGCCGGGCAAAAAAAGCGGAGGCGGACTAAGGTACGAGCAAGGGTCCCTGCTTCGTACCTCGGCGCGCCTCCGGTCAGTTTGGCTCCTTCGTTATTCGAATTCTGTGCAAGGGCGGGAGCGCCGGGTTGGCGCTCCCGAGCTGATTTACTGGGCGGGGCAGCCGACGCTGACCGTGAGCCCGAGCGCCGGGATGAAGCGCTTGCAGCCCTCATCCTTGGCAGGGGTGTCAGCCTTCGCGGCGACCGGCGTCTCGGCGGTCGTGTCGGCAGAAGCGACGGCCGGCTCGTCTGTCTCGGTCGCTGCGGTAGCCGGGGCCTTCTCCGACTGCTCCGTCTCCGCCTTGGACTGGGATACGTCGGTCTGGGTGAGCGCGGCGCTGCTCGAGGGCGCGGCGACGTAGTCGCTGTCGGCCGTGCTGTCCGTCTTGGCGACGGCCTCTTCCTTCGCCTGCGCCTGCTTGGCGGCAAGGGCTTTCTGGGCGGCGATCTCGCGCTGGCGGGCTGCGGCGGCGGCCTGGGCCTGCGCCTTGGCGCGGGCCTGGGCCTGCATCTTGGCCTTCATTCTGGCCTTCTCCATCTTGGCGGCCTGGTTGGCCTGGTGGGCCATCACGCCGACGGCAAGGATGCCGAGGCCGATGCCGAGGCCCCTATTACCGGCGTGAGCGGTCTGAGCAGTCGTGGTGGCGGCGAGGCTCGCGGCGACGATGGCGGCGGTGATGCTGATGAGCTTCGTGGTCATGGTGGTCTCCGGATAAATCGGGTTTCGAAGGAGCTTCTCGGTCGGTTCGTTGCCGCCGTTCATCGCACCGCCATCATGCGTACACGCGGTCTCGAACGCTGTTCCCGGCGGAACAGGCTGAAAAATCTTCTCTTTTTCTGGTCTCCAGTCCTGCCGGCGCGCCAAGACCGGCCCCCTCGCCGAGGGGACCGGTTGCGGTCTCAATGCGAAATCAGGCGGAGGCGGCCCTCACGCCGCCGGCCACGACCGTGAGCTTCGGCCGGCCGATCTCCTGTCTCACGGTACCGGCGAGGCGGTCGAGGAACGCCGCGGTCCGCTCGACCACGATGTGGCGCTGCCGGTCGACGGTAACCATGTGATAGCTGTCGTCGAGGACGGTGAGGTCCACCGGCCCGGCGAGCTTCTGCTGCAGGTAGGTCGCGTTGTCGAGGCCGGCATAATCGTCCTCGCGGGAGTGGATGATCAGCGCCGGCTGCGTGATGCGGCCGAGCTCCTTCATCACCTTGTTGGCAAGCCGACGCCGCTCGAGCACGGCCCCGCCCGGGGCACCGGCCGGCGTCGCCCCATCGCCAGATAGCGCGTTGCGGATGAAATCGCGGATGCGCTGGTCCTTGATCCCGACATGGGAGGGGAACGGGAAGCGGAACAGATTGGCGAACCACTTGCTGGTAACTAACTGGAAAAGCGGCGCATACCAGGGGACATGGCTCCCGCTCAGCCACAACGCCGGCGAGTAGAGCGTGACGGCTTGCACTTTTTCCGGGTGACGAGCCGCGAGCAGCAGACCGAGCACGGCGCCCGTCGATAGGCCGCCGACGATCACGGTCTCGCACTGGCGCGACAGCTGGTTGAGGGCGCGCTTCGCGCTCCGGTACCAGTCCCACCAGGTGACCAGCTTGAGGTCGTCAGCGGACCGGTGGCCGGCGAGCACGGGGCAGTGCACGGTGTAGCCGGCGCGCGCGAGGCCGTTGGCGACGAAGCGCATCTCGCTCGGGCTGCCGCCGAGACCGTGGATCAGCAGCACGCCGACCTTACCGCCCTTGAAAATGAATCCCTGATCCTGGATAGACATTAGCTCACACCGACCCTGGTTGAAGTTTCTGTCCGCAAGGTAGGGGAGAAAGAAAGGGGCCGCTGTTCCGGGAGTTACAGGGATTTCCGGGAATTGACGGACCTCGAGCCGCTCTCGCTCGGCCCCGAGCGGGGCGGCACGGCGGCTCGGGCCTCTAGCATTAATTTTTAATGATTATAAACTAGCGCCAGTCCCAGTCGGAGAGAGCGCCAGAGCAAGGGAGCCAGCGAAATGCAAGGCAAGGCCGAGGTCATCGAGGTCCTCAACGAAGCCCTCAAACTCGAGCTCGGGGCGGTAAATCAGTACTGGCTCCACTACCGCATGCTCGAGAATTGGGGCTTCACGCGCCTCGCCAAGAAGGAGCGCGCCGAATCCATCGAGGAGATGCACCACGCCGACAAGCTGGTCGACCGCATCATTTTCCTCGAAGGGCTGCCCAATATGCAGGTCATCGCCCCGCTGATGATCGGCGAGAACCTGAAAGAGGTCGTCGAGTGCGACCTCAAGGGCGAGAGGATTGCCCAGGAGGCCTACACGCGCGCCCGCGAGCTCTGCCGCAACGTCGCCGACTACGTCACGATGATGTTGTTCGAGGAGCTGCTCAAGGACGAGGAGCGGCACATCGATTTTCTCGAGACGCAGCTCGACCTCATCAGCCGGATCGGCATTCAGAACTACGGCCAGCTGCAGTCGGATCCTGCCAACGAGTCCGGCGAGGAGCACTGACGGGCCGGCGGCCGTGGATTTCGCCATAGAAATCGAGCACGGCGTCGACGGGCGCGCGCATCCAACGGAGGATGAGCAGGCGCCGCTCACCGCGAGACGCGCCGCGCGCGCCGCCCGCCTCAGAAAAATCGCTCGTAGACAAAGACCGTGTCCCCAGGCTGCACGAGGTAGTCGCCGGGCGCCTCGATCTGCTCGACGAAGCCGTTCGAGCGGCGCGTGATGCGGTACGAGCGAACGCTCGCGCGTTCGGAATAGCCGCCGGCAATCGCGATCGCCGTCTCGACCGTCATGCCGGACACGTAGGGATACTGCCCGGCGAGCTTCACCTCTCCTAATATGAAGAAAGGCCGGTTCTGCTGGATGTCGACGGTCACCTGCGGGTCGCGGACGAACTCGGCGCCGAGCCGCTGCTTGATCGCCTGCGCGAGTTCGCGCGTCGTGCGTCCGCGCGCCTCCACCGAGCCGATGAGGGGGATTGCGATCCTGCCGTCGTGGTCGACGGTGTAGCCGCGCGAGAGGTTCGGTTGGCCGTAGACGAAGATGCGCAGCTTGTCGCCGGTATCGAGAAGGTAGGGGCCGTCGGTCTCGGCGACTGCGCGCGGCCCCTCGAAGCCTGCCGGCACGATTTGCGGTTCACCCCACGTCACCTCTTCCGTGACGTTCGTGTAGGGACCCGGGTAGCCGCCGCTCACCGCCTCGTTGCCGAAGATCGCCACCTCGGCCCGCGCGACGGGGTCGTCATGGGCGCAGCCCGACAACGCGGCAAGCGCGATGGCGCCGACGACAAGGGGACCCGTCCTCATGAGACGCATGGGTTCGAAAACCGCTGAAAACCGAGACCGACCGGTCCCTCCGTTCTAGGAGCGATGTGGTTAACAAAGGCTGAGAGGGTGTGCCGTTCCGGATCGGTTAAGGAATTGCTTACCGTGGGCCGGTCTAATCGCGAGTCAGGGACTTCCCTCGAGCTCGAGCCCTTGCCCATGCGTGCGCCCCACCAGTCCCAGGCCGACGACATCGACTTGAAGGCGCTCGGTGCCGCCGTGCGCAGAAAGTTCGCGCGGCTCGCCCTCGTCAGCGCACTGGCCGGAGCGCTGACCTTCCTCATCCTCAGCCTGATGGCGCCGCGCTACGTGTCGGAGGCCCAGCTCGCCGTTGCAGGCAAGGGCGGCGCGAACCCGTTCGCCGATCCGGCCGCCGGGCCGGAGGCCGTCTCGGTCCGCATGGACAAGGAGGCGATCGACACGCACGTGCGGGCGCTCCTCTCGCCCGACCTCGCCATGAAGATCGCCGACGATCTCGAGCTCGGGGATCGGCCCGAATTCAACTCGGCGCTCGGCTCCGTCGACACGCTCTCCGCGATCCTGCGCCTCGTCGGCATCGGCGCGCCCCGCGCCGGCGAGAGCGAGCACGACCGGGTGCTCTCCGCCTTCTTCAACCGGGTCGAGGTCTTTTCGCCCAAGGAGAGCCGCTCGATCGACATCCGCGTCACATCGATCGATCCCGAGCTTGCCGCCGAGATCGCCAACCGGCTCGCCGAGGCCTATCGCCAGGCGCTCGCGACGCAGACCATCGTCGAATCCGACGAGGCGCAGAAGGCCCTCGAGCCGAAGATCGCCAAGCTCGCCGACGAGGTCGCCGCCGCGGAGGCGGAGGCCGACCGGTTTCGCGGCAGCGCCAACATCTTCATGGGCGGGCAGCAGGCGACGGGTCTCAACGAGCAGCAGCTCGGCGAGCTCACGGCCGAGCTCTCCAAGGTCAAGGCGGCGCGCAGCGAGGCGGAGGCACGCACCAAGTCGGCGCGCGAGATGCTGAAGCAGGGCGCCGCCGACACGCTGCCCGACGTGCAGAAATCGCCGCTCATTCAGAACCTCGTCCAGCAGCGCGTGCGCATCGAGAGGGAGATCTCCGAGCTTTCGGCGACGCTGCTTGCGGGCCATCCCCGCATGCGCCAGCTCGACGCCGACCTCGCGGGCTTGAGGCGCCAGATCGACGCCGAGGTCGAAAAGGTCGTCGACGGCCTCGAGAAGGAGGCAAAGGTGGCGGCGCTTCAGGGAGGAGTCGCTTACGAAGAGCCTGAACGAGGTCAAGGCGAGCATCGTCAACACGGGTCCCGACGAGGTGAAGCTCCGGAACCTCGAAGCGATCGCCAAGTCGAAGCGCGCCGAGCTCGAGCGGCTGCAGGCGCAATACGAGGCGAACCGCGCGCGCGCCGACAGCCGGGCCGTGCCGGTCGAAGCGCAGATCGTGACGCGTGCGCACCCCTCCGGCATCCCGAGCTTCCCGAAGAAGGCGCCCTATGCGCTGCTCGTGATGGCGGGCACGTTCATTTTCGGGCTGGCGCTCGTGATCACCGGCGCGCTGCTCTCGGGCGGGACACGCGCGCGTGTGCGCTGGGGCCGCCGGCACGCCGACAAGCTCGCGGTCATGCCGGAGCTGGTCGAGCCGGCGCTTCCCGTCGTCTCTGCCTCGAGTGCGGCTCCACCGCTGGCGCGCGAGGACGTTCACGGGCCGGCCGGGCGCACGATCAAGATGAGTTCGATGTCGCGCATTGCGAGCTTTCTCGCGACCAAGGCGCCCGGCATAGGCGGATACCGCGCCCTCATCGCCGGCGAGAGCGAGGGGATCGACATCGCCCTCGAGGCTCTCGAGCTTGCGAACGGGCTTGCCGCGACCGACGCGCCGGTGATCATCGTCGACTGGAGCCCCGACGGGGAGGGAGCAGCGGAGACGCTGGGTCTGGCCGCGGGGCCCGGGATGCGCGAGCTTCTCGAGGGGGGCGCCGGGTTCGAGGACGTGGTGGCGGCGGTGGCGGGAAGCGCCGCGCATGCCATCTCGTCGGGCGCGGGGCCATGGGATCCGGCGCTGCTCGATCCCGACCGCATCAATCTCGTCCTCGACGCGCTCGACGAAGCTTACGATTTCATTGTCGTCGCCGCCCGGCACGATGCCGCGCGCACGCTTTTCGAGATCATCCAGGGCCGCTTCGATGCCGGCGTGATCGTCGGCGAGGCCAAGCAGCGGGTCGCAGTCGTCCAGGATCCGCCCGACACATTTCTCGGCTACGAAGTCGACGGCATCGAGCTCATTCGCTTCGAGCGCCAGCCGGCGGCAGGAATTGCGGGCCATCGCTTCATTCGCACCGGCCAGCCCAAGCGTCACGAGGCGCGGGCGTTCTGATCGCCCTTGCGCAGGGCTCGCCGGCCGGCGGGGTGGGGCGCCTCGATCAGCGGCGGGAAGGAGGCGCGTCCTCTCTCTGCATCCACGTGATGAGCCAGCCCGCGGGCAGCACCCAGAGGAGCCCTGCCACGACGTAGTAGGCGAGCTCGACCGTCTTGCTCGCGTTGACCTGGAGCACGATCGCAGCCGCCATGGCGGCAAGGGCGTAGGCGGCGAGAAAGATGAGGAGCACAACGGCGCCGACGAGCTTGCGGGTGCGCTGGGTCACGACGTCCAATTCCTGCGGGCGCGCCCGATGGGCGCATTGATCCTCACCGGCCGAGCCCCTATCACACCTCATCGCCCGAGTGGGAAATAACCGTCATGGCCGCAGAGGCCCTCGAGGAGCGTGCGCGGGAAGAGGTCGCGGCCCGATGGGACCGCGCCGTTCGGATCTGGCTATTCGCCGTCGCCGGCCTCGTCTTTCTCATGATCGTCGTCGGCGGGGCGACGCGGCTCACCGACAGCGGGCTCTCGATTACCGAGTGGCAGCCGATCCTCGGCGCCATTCCGCCGCTCGCCGAGTCCGACTGGCAGGAGGCGTTCGCCAAGTACAAAGAGATCCCCGAGTACCACCTCGTCAACAAGGGCATGTCGCTCGAGGCCTTCAAGGCCATTTACTGGTGGGAGTGGGGCCACCGCTTCCTCGGCCGGCTGATCGGCGTCGCGTTCGCCGTTCCGCTCGCGGCGTTCTGGCTTGCCGGCGCGCTTCGGCCGGGGCTCGCAGCCAAGCTCGCGGGCGTGCTCGCGCTCGGCGCGCTCCAGGGCGGCGTCGGCTGGTACATGGTGAAGTCGGGCCTCGTCGACCGGGTCGACGTGAGCCACTACAGGCTCGCCTTGCACCTTCTCATCGCGTTCGCGATCCTGGGTCTTCTCGTCTGGCTCGCCCTCGACGTCGGCGCGGAGGAACATTCGCGCGATCGGGCGGGAGCGCGCGGCGCCGGTCTCGCGGGCGTCATTGCCGCTCTCGTCCTGCTCCAGGTCGTGCTCGGCGCGCTTGTCGCCGGGCTCAAAGCGGGGCTCGTCTACAACACATGGCCGCTGATGGACGGGGCGCTCGTCCCCGCAGCCATCTGGGAGCTTTCACCGGGCTATCTCAACCTGTTCGAGAACGTGGCGACGGTGCAGTTCGACCATCGTCTCGCGGCTTACGCCGTGACGGGGCTCGTGCTGTGGCAGCTTTGGCGGGTACTGCGGGCCGGCGGCGGGACGGTGGGTTGAGGCCGCCGGCGCTGTGGCTCGCGGGCGCGGTTCTCGCCCAGGTCGGGCTTGGGATTGCGACGCTGCTCAACGCGGTCCCTCTCGCACTGGGTATCGCTCACCAGGGGGGCGCCGCGATCGTGTTCGGGCTTGCGGTGTGGAACCTTCACGTTGCAGTGCATGGGGCGCGCAGCCGCGCCTAGACTCCCCGGGAAATAGCTTCAGCGCGGCGATTTCGCGCGCGTGAACCAGGGGGTCGGCGCGCCGGCCGTCGCCTTGCCGGCGATGGCGAAAGCGCCTGCAATCAGGATGATGCTGATGAGTAAGTGCATTGTGGTCTCCAATTCGGGCTGCGCCAACATGCACCGATGAGCAGCCCGCGTCTGTCACCGGGGAAACAGCCGGCGACGGCCCGGCGGAGGCCTCAATTTTCGAGGCCGAGCATGAGCTTGATGTTCTGCACGGCGGCGCCGGCGGCTCCCTTGCCGAGATTGTCGAGCCGCGCGACGAGGACGGCCTGGCGGTGCTTCTCGTTGCCGTACACCCTGAGCTCGAGGACGTCCGTGCCGTTGAGCGCAAGCGCGTCGAGGCGGTCGCCCCGCGTCGACGGCGCATCGGCGGGCACGACTTGCACGAGCCGCGCCCCCTTGTAGTGCGCGGCGAGGGCTGCCTCGAGGTCGCGTGCCTTGGGCTTGCCCGGCAAAAGCTCCAGGTGGAGCGGCACGCTCACCAGCATGCCCTGGCGGAAGTTTCCGACCGAGGGCACGAAGATGGGCCGGCGCGTGAGACCGGCGTACTTCGCCAGCTCCGCCACGTGCTTGTGCTCGAGCGCGAGCCCGTAGAGATCGAAGGCCGGCGCGGTGCCCGCCTCATAGGCCTCGATCATGCTGCGCCCGCCGCCGCTATAGCCGGAGACCGCGTTGACGGTGACCGGGAAGTCGGGCGAGACGAGCCCCGCGTCGACGAGCGGGCGCAGAAGGGCGATGGCGCCCGTCGGGTAGCAGCCGGGGTTGGTGACGCGGCGCGCGGCCCTGATCGCGCCCGCCTGGCCGGGGGCGAGCTCGGCAAATCCGTAGACCCAGCCGTCGGCGACGCGATGGGCGGTCGAGGCGTCGAGAATGCGCGGGGCCTCGTCGCCGAGCTCGGAAGCAAGCGCGACGGCCTCGCGCGCAGCATCGTCGGGGAGACACAGGACGACGAGGTCGGCCGCAGCCATCATGTCCCGGCGCGCGGCCTTCTCCTTGCGCCGGTCGGGGTCGATGCTGTTGATCGCGAGGGCGCTCTCGCGCGCGAGCCGCTCGCGGATCTCGAGGCCGGTGGTGCCGGCCTCCCCGTCGATGAAGATCGCGGGCGCGCCGGCGCGTGTCGGCGCGCTGCTGCTCCGCTCAGCTGTTTTTGTATCGGGGTCGCGTGTCATGGGCCTTTCCTCGCCCGTCAGGGTCCAAGGCCGAGCCGATGCAGGATACCCTGCCAGAGTGTTTCCGAGCAGCCGATGCCGTAGGTGGCGCAGGTCAGCTTGTGGCTGTCGGTGTAGATCATGTCGATGGCGACGAACACGATGATAAGGAGGCCGATCCAGGCGATCCAGGGGTAGCGGGACAGGAGCTTGGCGATGTAGTTCGAGGCGACCGCCATCAGCACGATCGCGATGGCAAGGCCGATGACGAGAACGCCGACCGACTCGCCCGCCGCGCCCGCAACCGCCAGCACGTTGTCGAGCGACATCGATAGGTCGGCTAGCAGGATGGTCCACAGCGCCGGCCAGAAGCCGGCCTCGTTGGCGGGATCGGGGGCCTGGCCGAGCTTGCCCTCGACCTCCTCGAGCGAATGCTCCTCGCCGCCGACGATCTGCCGGTACATCTTCCAGGAGACAAACAGGAGCAGCAGGCCGCCGGCCAGGGTCAGTCCGATGACCTGAAGGAGCTGCTGGGCGACGGCCGAGAACAGTATGCGGAGCACGACGGCGCCCGTGATGCCCCAAAAGATGACCTTGGACCGCATCGACGGCGCGACGCGCGAGGCCGCCATGCCGACGACGATCGCGTTGTCGCCCGCGAGCGTGAGGTCGATCATGATGATGTTGAAGAGCGCGACCGCGTTCTCCGAAAGCCAGTCCATGAGCTCGAAGTCTCCAGAGATCCGCTGGTGGGTGAACGCCCCGCCCTGCGCCGTCAGCGCAGCGCTATGTGGCATTCCCCGCCCGGCTCGGCAATAGCTCTCGACGCCCCGCCGCCGCCGCTCGCGGGCGGCGTGGGCCCCGAAGAGGAGACGCGCGAGTTAGCGCTTCGAGAACTGGAAGCTGCGGCGAGCCTTCATGCGCCCGTACTTCTTGCGCTCGACCGTGCGGCTGTCGCGGGTCAGGAACCCGCCCTTCTTCAAAACGCCCCTGAGATCGGGCTCGTAGTAGGTCAGCGCCTTCGAGATGCCGTGGCGCACGGCACCGGCCTGGCCCGAGAGGCCGCCGCCGGCGACCGTGACCTTGATGTCGAACTGCGTTGCGCGGTTCGCCGCATTGAGCGGCTGCTGGAGCAGCATCTGGAGGACGGGGCGGGCGAAATACTGTTTGAAGTCCTTGTCGTTGACGGTGATCTGGCCGCGGCCCGGCTTGAGCCAGACGCGGGCGACGGCATCCTTGCGCTTGCCCGTCGCGTAGGCGCGCCCGTAGGCATCGAGCTTCTGCACGTAAGCGGGGGCGCCGGCGGGCGCCGATCCCTTGAGCTCGCCGAGATCGCTCAAGATCTTGGTGTCCTGTGACATGGGAGTTAGGCCCTTGCGTTCTTGCGGTTGAGCTGAGCTACGTCGAGCTTCGTCGGGGTCTGCGCGGCATGGGGATGCTCGGTGCCTTTGTAGACCTTGAGGTTGCGCAGGAGCTTCCTGCCGAGCGGGCCGCGCCGCATCATGCGCTCGACGGCGAGCTCGATGACGCGCTCGGGGAACTTGCCTTCGAAGAGGCGCTTGGGCGTCGTCTCCTTGATGCCGCCCGGGTAGCCGGTGTGACGGTAGTAGACCTTGTCGTCGCGCTTCCTGCCGGTGAAGACCGCCTTCTCCGCATTGACGACGATGATCGTGTCGCCACAGTCGACGTGGGGCGTGTAGGCGGCCTTGTGCTTGCCCTTGAGGCGGGTGGCGATGAGGGCGGCGAGACGGCCGACGACCAAGCCGTCGGCGTCGATCACGAACCACTTCTTCTCCACCTCGCCGGGCTTGGCGACGTAGGTTTTCATTGGGGCGCTCCTTGCAATCCAGCGCCCGCGTGATATGTCACAATTCCAGGCATGTCAATTGGACGGAGCACAGAAAAATATCATCCGATCAGTTGCTTATATATCCGGTATCATAATACCACATCAATGGTAACATGATACCACTATAGAGCCATGAAGGCAGTGAAACGCAGAGTAGGCCAGGAAGACCACAGCCCGCCGGGGCCGGGTCTTGCCGCGTTGTCGCGGCGGGTCTAGAGCCTAGACCGGCCTCGAAGATGCCGGATCGGGTGACGTGCTCGCGTTCTTACATCGGTCTCAGTTTTCGGCTCTATGAGCCCGAGATCGTCGGGCTCGAAGCAGCCAACGCAGGCGAGGAGGTTCCCTGATGCGCAGTGTTACACGTCCGCTCGCGGCTATCGCTCTCACTCTTTCGGTCGCGCTCGCCGCCGGGCCGGCCGCGGTCGCGCAGGAGCTCAAGCAGATCGAGCTCACGGACCAGCAGGTCGCAGCCTTCATCGCCGCCCAGAAGGATTTCGCCCCCCTCTCGACGCGCCTGCTCGAGGGCGGCGACAAGCCCGACGAGGCGCTGACGAAGGAGCTCGAGGCCATCGCCAAGAAGCACGCCTTCAAGAGCTTCGCCGAGTTCGAGGACGTCGGCGCCAATATCACGATCGTGCTCGACGGTCTCGATCGCTCGACAGGGGCCTACACCGATCCTATCGAGAAGATGAAGAAGGAGCTCGAGGAGATCAAAGCCGACGAGTCGATCCCGGCCGACGACAAGAAGCTCGCCATCGACGATCTCACGCAGGAGATCGCCGCCGCCGAGCCGCTGAAGTACAAGGGCAACATCGAGGTCGTGAAGAAGCACATCGACGAGCTCGAGAAGCTCATGCCCGAGGAGGGCGGCGAAAGCGCGCCCGCCGAGGACCCTGACAAGACGCCGGAGTGAGTGCAAGTGAACGAGCAGGTGACAATGACACACAATGCGCCGATTGCGGCGAGCAATCTCCCGGCACCCGAGGACGCCGATCTCGTGCTCGCGGATTGCGCCGCCCCCGGCGTCCTCACGCTGGCGATGAACCGGCCGGGCTCGCGCAACAGCCTGTCGCGCGCGATGATCGACGCGCTCCACAAGGCGATCGCTGCGGCTTCGGCCGACCCGGGCGTGGCGGCGGTCGTGATCGCGGGAAACGGCCCAGCGTTCTCGTCGGGGCACGACTTGAAGGAGCTCGCCGCCCATCGGGGCGACGGCGACGGCGGGCGCGCCTTCTATGCCGACACGATGCGCGCGTGCTCGGCCATGATGCAGGCGATCGTCGCCTCGCCGAAGCCGGTCATCGCCGCCGTCGAGGGGACGGCGACCGCCGCCGGCTGCCAGCTCGTCGCGACCTGCGATCTGGCCGTTGCCTCGGAAGCGGCGAAGTTCGCGACGCCGGGCGTCAACATCGGCCTTTTCTGCTCGACGCCGATGGTCGCGCTCTCGCGCAATGTCTCGCGCAAGCACGCGATGGAGATGCTGCTGCTCGGCGAAATGCTAAGCCCCCGCGAGGCGGCCGACTTCGGCCTCGTGAACCGCGTGGTGGCGGCGGGAAGCGCGCGCGAGGCGGCGGTCGCGCTCGCGCGCCGGATCGCCGAGAAATCGCCCGCGACGGTCGCCATCGGCAAGAAGGCGTTCTATCGCCAGCTCGAGATGCCGCTGGCCGAGGCCTACGACTACGCGGCCGAGGTCATGGTCGAGAACATGATGCAGGCCGATGCCGACGAGGGCATCTCTGCCTTCATCGAGAAGCGCGCTCCGTCGTGGAAGGGCTGCTAAGCAAATGCAGCCGCGGGTGAGCTTCGTCACGCTCGGTGTCGGGGACGTCGCGCGCGCCCGCGCTTTTTATGACAGGCTCGGATTTCGTGCGTCGTCCGCGAGCAACGCCGACGTCGTCTTCTACGATGCAGGGGGCGTGGTGCTGGCGCTGTTCGGGCGGGCCGCACTTGCCGCCGACGCGAGCGTCGCCGACAGCGCACCCGGCTTCTCGGGCGTGGCGCTTGCCCACAACGTGGCGGGGGAGCGCGAGGTCGACGAGGTGCTCGCCGAAGCCGTGGCGGCCGGCGCCAAGCTCGTGAAGAACGGTCAGAAGGCGTTCTGGGGCGGATATACGGGTTATTTTTCCGATCCCGACGGCCACCTGTGGGAAGTGGCTTACAATCCCTATTTTCCCTTGAGCGCGGACGGCCGCGTCGAGCTTCCCCCGGTTGCCCCATGAACCACGACAGCTACAGCGACGACTACATCGCCGGCATCCTCGGCTCCGCGCGCGTGATCGTCTTCGTCGGCGCGTCGGCGAACACGAGCCGGCCGAGCTATTTCGCCATGAAGTACCTGCTCTCCAAGGGCTACAAGGTGATCCCCGTGAACCCCGGCCATGCGGGCCAGGAGATCCTCGGCCAGAAGGTCTACGCGAGCCTCGCCGACGTCCCCGGTCCCGTCGACGTCGTCGACATCTTCCGCAACTCGGAGGCGGCGCTCGGCATCGTGCGCGAGGCGATCGCGCTCAAGGACAAGCTCTCGATCAAGGTCATCTGGATGCAGCTCGGCGTGCGCAACGACGAGGCGGCGGCGGAGGCCGAGGCGGCGGGGCTCTCGGTCGTCATGAACCGGTGCGCCAAGATCGAGTACGGCCGCCTCTCGGGCGAGATCGGCTGGGCCGGCGTCAACTCGGGTGTCATCTCGAGCGTGCGTCCGAAGCTCGCGGGCCGCGGCGTGCAGAGCCACGTCATCGCCATGAAGCGCGAGACCTGATCACGCGCGCCACGCGGCGCGCTCGAGATTGGCAAGAAGCGCGCCGACGAGCAGAGCC
Source organism: uncultured Alphaproteobacteria bacterium (assembly GCA_963699485.1). Classification (GTDB taxonomy): domain Bacteria; phylum Pseudomonadota; class Alphaproteobacteria; order Rhizobiales; family Hyphomicrobiaceae; genus Hyphomicrobium_C. The sequence continues at coordinate 136,616 of CAVOUC010000032.1, forward strand.
GCCAGCAGAAATGCGGGGACCGGGGCGGAGAGCGCGAGGACGGCGACGATCACCAGGAGGGAGTTGACGATGAGCACGCGCGTGGTGACGGCGGCGTGCGAAGCAAGCCCACGCGCCGCGCGCTGATAGGCGTGATCGCGATGCGGCTCCCACGGCTTCTCGCCGCGCGCGAGACGCGCGAAAAGCGTGAGCGTCGCGTCGGCCGCGAAATAGAGCGGCAGGATGAGGGCGGCGGCGAGCGAGGTGCGGATCGCGAGGTCGAGCATGAGGGCGCCGGTGAGAAAGCCGAGCGGCACGCTGCCGACGTCGCCGAGAAAGATGCGCGCGGGCGCCCAGTTCCATACGAGGAACCCCAGCGTCGCGCCCGCGATCGCGAGGGCTAAGCCCTCGAACGGGCTCGGCGTGCCCGCGGCCGTCGTGACGGCAAGGTAGCCGGCGGCAATTGTGATCGTCTCGACGCCGGCGATACCGTCGATGCCGTCCATGAAATTGTAGAGGTTCATGAACCAGGCCAGCGCAACGATGGCGACGAGGCGGTCGAGGACGAGGGGCAGCGCGCCCTGAAAGACGAGCCCGCCCTCGGGCAATGCGGCGACGGCGGTGGCGGCGGCGCAGAGGTGAACCGCAAGCCGCACGGCGGGACTGACCGCGGCGACGTCGTCGGCCCAGGACACGAGGGCCAGGAGCCCGGCCCCCGCCACGAGCACCAGGAGCCAGCCGTCGATCGGCCACAGCAAGGCCGCCGCGACGAGCGCCGCCCCGAGCAGCGGCCAGCCGCCCCCCGTCGGCACGGTTCCGCTGTGCATGGTGCGGTGGTTCTCGACGGCGACGATGCGGCGCGTCTCGACCCAGCGGATGAACAGGAACGTTCCCACCGACGCCAAACCGAACGCGAGCACGACAGTGATGAGCGATCGCACGCCCCGCCCCCCTTTTGCGGCCCGGCATATCCAGATGCTGCCCTCGCCCTTTCTCTACGTCATCCCCGCGGAGGCGGGGATCTGTCCAAGGTAGCCGATTGGGCTTCGACTTCTGGCTTGGACGGATGCCCGCCTGCGCGGGCATGACGTGGGAGTTTGGATTTACGAGCCGAGGCTGTCGCTCGATGCGTCAGAAATACTCCGGGCGCGAGAGCGATAGCAGATGCGGGCCGGGTCGCCAATCGCACCGCAGCGCGCCGCTCAATCGGCCGTCACCTCGAAAGTGGCCGAAAGGGTCGCCTCCGAGCTGCCGCCGACAAACACACGGAACCGCCCCGGCTCGATCACGGGCCGCCCCTTCTCGTCGTGGTAGGCGAGGTCTCTCGCCGCCAGCCGAAGGGTCACGCGGCGCTCCTCGCCGGGCCTGAGCTCGATCTTCTGGAACCCCTTGAGCTCGCGCACCGGGCGCGAGCGGGCGGCGACGAGCTGGCGCGTGTAGAGCTGGACGACCTCGCTTCCCGCCCGCCTGCCGGTATTTTTCACGGTTACCCGCACCTCGAGCGCGCCTGAGCGCGCCATTGCGCCGTGGTCGAGCTCGAGCTTGTCGTAGGCGAAGCTCGTGTAGGAGAGCCCGTGCCCGAACGGATAGAGCGGCGTCAGCTCCTCGTCGGAATACCCGGTTGTGAAGCGGTTGCCGGTCGAGGGGCGGCTCGTCGGGAGCAGGTTGTAGGAGATCGGGATCTGGCCGACCGACCGGGGAAACGTCATCGGCAGCTTGCCCGACGGCGCGAACTCGCCGAGGAGGACCTCGGCGAGAGCCGTGCGCCCTTCCGTCCCCGGGTGCCAGGCGATGAGGATCGCCGCGGCGTTCTCGTCGGCATAGGCGAGCGTCAGCGGCCGGCCCGTCTCGATGACGAGCAGGATGGGCTTTCCGGTCGCGACGAGGGCTTCGAGCATCTCCTGCTGGACGCCGGAGAGGCCAAGATAGGCGCGCGACATGCCTTCGCCGGACGCTTCGCAATCCTCCGAGACGATGAGGAGGACGACATCGGCGCCCGCGGCGGCCGCGACCGCCGCGTCCTTGTCGGCGAACGCGCGCCCGCACGCATCGGCGAAGCCCTCGACGAAGCGCAGCTCTTGGCCTTTGCGAAGCTTGCGCGTCATCGCCTCGAGCAGGGTCTCGGTCTTGGGCTTGGTCGATCCGGCGGGGCCGTACCAGGAATGGTCGTTGGTCGAGACCGCCGCCGCGCCGATGAGGGCAATCTTCCTCGCGTCGCGCGTGATCGGCAGCCCGTGCGGGCCGTTCTTTAAGAGAACGAAGCTCTCGCGCGCGATGCGGCGCGCGACCGCCCGCACGTCCCCCTCCGGCGGGGGAGCAGGCAGAGCGGCGCTTTTTCGAGAGGCCCGGTCGAATAGCCCCATCCTGAGCTTGACGCGCAGCACGCGCGTCACCGCCGCGTCGATCGCCGCCATCGGCACGCGGCCTGCACGCACCTCGGCGACGAGATGCTTGTCGAAGGCTTCCCCCGCCATGTCGAGGTCGATGCCGGCGAGGATCGCCTTGCGTGTGGCTTCGCGCAGGTCGGCGGCCACCCCGTGGTTCACGAGCTCGCCGATGGCGACGAAATCCGACATGAGAATGCCGTCGAAGCCGAGGTCGCGCTTCAGGAGGCCGTTGAGAAGGCTCGCGTCGGCGGTGACCGGCACGCCGTTCACGGTGTTGAACGAGGCCATGATCGTGTCGGTGCCGGCCTCGATGGCGGCGACGAAGGGGGGCAGATAGCGGTCCGCGAGCTCGGAGGCCGAGATCTCGGCGCCCGCATAATCGCGCCCGCCTTCGGGCGAGCCGTAGCCGACGAAGTGCTTGGCGGCGGTGGCGAGGCCGCCCTTGCGGTAGCCGCGCACGCGCGCGGCCGCGAACGCCGCGCCGAGAAAGGCGTCCTCGCCCGCGCCCTCGATGACGCGCCCCCAGCGGGGATCGCGCGAGATGTCGACCATGGGCCCAAAAGTAAGGTTGATGCCGACGGCTGCGGCTTCCCGCGCCACCATCTCGGCGGCAGCTTCGGCGAGGCTCGGGCGCCAGGTCGCAGCCCAGGCGAGCGGCGGCGGGAAAGTGATGCGGAAGGCGTAGATGGCGTCGATGGCGAAGAGGAGCGGGATCTCGAGGCGCGAGGTCTTGGCCGCTTGGGCAAAGTCGGCGATTTCGTCGGGATGGACGACGTTGAGCATGCCCCCGATCCGCCCGGCGCGCGTTTGAGCGACCTGCTCGTCGCGCGGGAAGGCATGCGAGGGGAAGTTGAGCTGGCCGACCTTCTCCTCGAGCGTCATGCGGGAAAGGAGGACGGCAATGCGCGCCTCGATCGCCGGGTCTTGCTCCGAAGGATTGGCGAGGACCGCGGACGCCGGGAGGAGGAGCAGGAGACTTGCGACGATAAGGGCTAGCGGCATCGATACCCGGCTCGGATCGTTTGCTATTTTCGAGGTATAGGGGTTTGGCATGCCACAGTGCAATGCTTGCCCGCAGGGCGCGGACGGGCCATGTTAAGGAGCCGGATGACCCGCTTGCGCCGCGAGTTAACCCACCGCGACCCGAAGCTAGGATAGAATGCATTCGGAAATGGCAGCCCGGTGTCGAAGCGCCGGGCCTGGAGATTCTATGGCAACGCAAGTCCTCCGCTCGCGCAAGCTCGACATCGACTGGTCGGCGCAGACGATCCTCCCCATCGAGTTTCAAGGCGAGGAGCTCGTGCTCGAGGCGCGCGCCTACCAGGGCCAGGACGAGACGGCGCAGGCGATGGCGCTGATCAATCGGGGCCAAGGCGCGGAAGCCGCGGCGATCCCGACCGTGCGCGTCCACTCGGGGTGCGTCACGGGCGACATCTTCCATTCGCTGCGCTGCGACTGCCGCAAGCAGCTCGAGGCGGCGCTCGAGCGGATTGCGAAGACGGCCAACGGAATCCTGATCTATCTCCCCTATCACGAGGGCCGCGGCATCGGCCTCTTCAACAAGATCAGGGCCTATGCGCTGCAAGACGAGGGGCTCGACACGGTCGACGCCAACATCGAGCTCGGGGCGCCGATTGACGCGCGCGACTATGCGCTCGCCGCCAAGATCCTGCGCGATCTCGGCTTTCCGAAGATCAAGCTCATGACCAACAATCCGGCCAAGGTCGCGGCGCTCCGAGACGAAGGAATCGAGGTCGTGGAGCGGATCTCGCTCGTCATCTCGCCAAGCGCGCACAACGCCCGCTATCTCGAGACCAAGCGCCGGCGCATGTCGCACAAGCTCTAGCGACATCCCCCCTCCCCCATACTTCATGGGGAGAGGGAGATCACGAAACTACCACCTGAGCATCGTCATGGCGGCGATGGCGCGCGGCGCGCCGGGCGTGAAAAGCTCGGCGAGCTTCGCCGGCGACAGCTCGTCCCCGTCCATGGCGTCGCCGCGGTGGATGCCAGCGGCAATGAACATGGCGTCGAGCCCCGCGTTCTCGGCCGCCTTGAGGTCGGTGCGCAGCGCGTCGCCGACGACGAGGATGCGCTCGCGGGCGACGGGGGCGCCCCGCAGGGCCTCGGCGGCGGCGAGAGCCGTGTCATAGGCAATCCGATGGGGCTTTCCAGCCCAGAACACGTCTCCGCCGAGCTGCTCGTAGAGGTCGGCGAGCGCGCCCGCGCACGGGTAGAGCCGCCCGCCCACGTCGACGACGAGGTCCGGATTGGCGCACACGAACGGGAGGCCGAAGGTGCTCGCCTCTTCGAGCACGGCCCTGTAGCTCTCCGCCGTCTCGGTCTTGTCGTCGTTGAGGCCGGTGCATACGAGGGCGTCGGCGTGAATGAGCGCCGAGGCCTTCGCCGGCGACTGCTCGAAGAAGGCCGCGTCGCGGTCGAGCGGGCCGATGTAGTAGGCGCGCGTGTAGCCCTGCTCGGCGATGTGGGCGAGCGCGATCGAGCCCGACGAGACGATCGCGTCCCAGGCCGTCTGCGGCACCTTGCGGCGCTCGAGCATCCGCGCGACCTGGGTTTCGGGGACAGGCGCGTTGGAGACGAGGATCACCGTGCCGCCGCCCGCGCGGAAGCGGGCGAGGGCGTCGCAGGCCGGGACGAAGGCGCGGTGCCCGTCGTGGACGACCCCCCAGACGTCCGAGAACAGCACGTCGTAGCCCCCGAGCAGGTCGCGGGCGTGGGCGAGGATCGGCGGCGGCGGGGCGATCGTCGCCGGGGGCGTGACGTGTGGGGCCATGCCGGCGAGCAAACGATGCCGGCGCAGAGATTTCAACTCCGACCTGTGGCCAATTGAGCAGCCGGTCCGCCCCCGCGCTGCTTTGCGGGGTGTGCTTCGCTGAGGCCTGTCGACAGGGGCGCCGCGAATTGCGGAAGCTCGCCCCACCAACCGAGGGAGCCCGCCGTGCCCGAACCTCTCGAAGCCCCCCGCAATCCGATCATCGACGATCTCATGGACTCTGCCAACGACGCAGCGGTTGCCGAGGAGCTGATCCGCCTGCTCGAGGCCGCCGACGTCAACGGCGCGCTCGCTCTTCTCCTGAAGAGCCGCCGCTGAAAAGGGCTCCCGGGGGAGCGCTTTCGAGCACCGAAATCCACAGCTCCGGCAGGGTCTAGGCCCTGGCGTCGTGCTATAATGCTGCTCCTAGGCGAGGAGAGCATGCGATGGACTACATGGCAGAGTACGAGAAGGCGCTGCGGAGCAAGCGTCGCTGGGACGACGAGAACGCGCGCAAGGAAGTCGAGAGCATTCGCGAGTTAATTCGCCACGAGGTGATGGCAAGCTACGCGGCCCTCACCGAATCCAGCGAGCCCGCGATGATTGAAGCGCGCGATGCGGTCTATCGAGAGCGGCGCGCCGACATCGAGAAGGCCTTGGGCTTGCTGATGGCGCACAGCCAGGCTTGAGGATTGGATCTCACTCCCTCCGGTGACCACCGCCTGAGGCATCAGCCGAAGAGGCGTGCGCCGGCGCTCAGACCTGCCCGGTGCGGATGCCGAGGAGGCTATAGACCGGGCAGAAGCCCATGACGCCCGAAATGATCGGGATAAGACCGAGGAAGCCCCAGTCGGTGCGCGGGCCGACGAAGACGAGGCTGAGGAGCATTAGGCCGAGCACGATGCGCAGGATGCGATCGAGCCCGCTCATGTTGGTCGGAATGATGTCGGTCATGACTTGATACCCTAAGCGGGAGAATTGGTTTTATGCTGGCGGAAGCGGGCGGCCGGCGCCTTGCGCTCGATCAAGGGCGCTCTCGCGACGGCGCCGGCTCAATCGAGGTCCGCGACGGAGGCGACGATGAACGTGCGCATTTTGCCGTCGTGCTCGCGAAACGAGACGTACTCGCCCGGCGCGAAGCGGTGCTTGTCGAGCCTGAAGCCGGGCTCGTCGTCGCTCGTCTCCTTCGGATCGTAATCGAAGGCCCAGATGCCGCTCGGCTTATGGACGAGGTGCCCGAGCTCTGACGGCTCGTGCGCCCAGAACCGCTTGACCCGACACCGGTCGCGGCAGCTCTTCCACTCGGGTGCGGAAAGATGGCCGCTTGCGTCGAGCGGGGCCACCAGCTCGTAGCCGCGCTCGCGGCTGCCGCCCGGAAAGTCGTGGTCTCGCGCCAACTCGAGCCGTATGTGCTTAAGCGCCACGGGGGGGACCTCTTATTGCTGCCGAATGGTCCTTAGGCACCCTCTCCAAATGCAGCCTTGATCGGTGTCAAGCCGCCCGCGTATCAGATAGTGTGAGTTCGCATTTCCTTGCGTCACAGACGGTTTGCAAGGGGGGACGACGACGGCCGCCACTCTTCTCCCTCCCCCACAAGGGGGGAGGGTGCACGCGTAGCGACTTGGGGAGCGCGGACTTCTTGTAGCTAACCGGCGTGCCTGCGTCGAAGGAGATCTGTTTGAGCGTCGAGCCTTCAATCACGACCGCCGGCGGCCGCGAGCGGGTCGAGCTCGTCGCCCGAGGCTCGTGGACGGCGCCGAATGCCGGCAAGCTCGACGCTCTCGTCTCCGAGGTTGCCGGGGGAGACACGAGCGGGCGGGGGGCGTCGATCGACATGGCCGGCGTCGACGCCTTCGATACCTACGGCGCCTGGCTGCTCGAGCGGCTCGTTCGCGAGTGGCAGGCAAAAGGGCGCGAGTTCAACGTGACGGGCCTCCCGGCGCACTACCGGGCGCTGCTCGACGAGGTGCGCAAGGCGGGTCTTGCGCCAAAGCCCGCGCGCGCCCGCAACGGCCGCGTCGTGCGGGCGCTCGAGACCGTCGGCATCAACATGGCCGGCATCGCCCGCGACCTCGGCTCCTTCGCGGCCCTCCTCGGGGAAGTGTCGTCCACGCTCGTCCGCGTCGCGGCGCGTCCCGCCTCTTTCAGGCTCACGTCCGCGGTGCACCAGCTCGACCGGGTCGGCTTGCAGGCGGTGCCGATCATCCTGCTCATCACGTTCCTGATCGGCTGCATCATCTCTCAGCAGGGCTTCTTTCATTTCCGCAAGTTCGGCGCCGAGGAGTATGTCGTCGATATGGTCGGCATCCTCGTACTGCGCGAGATCGGCGTTCTCATCGTCGCCATCATGGTCGCAGGGCGCTCGGGCAGCTCGTATACGGCCGAGCTCGGCTCGATGAAGATGCGCGAGGAGATCGACGCCTTGCGGACGATGGGGCTCGATCCGGTCGAGGTGCTGATCCTCCCGCGCGTGCTCGCGCTCATCGTCGCGCTTCCGCTACTGACGTTCATCGGCTCCATGGCCGCGCTCTATGGCGCCGGTCTCACGGCCTGGCTCTACGGCGGCATGAGCCCCGACATCTTCATCGCCCGATTGAAGGAGGCGATCTCGGTCACGCACTTCAAGGTCGGCATGATCAAAGCCCCGTTCATGGCGGCCGTCATCGGCATCGTCGCGTGCGCCGAAGGGCTCGCGGTCAAGGGCAGCGCCGAGTCGCTCGGCCTGCAGACGACGGCCTCGGTGGTGAAGTCGATCTTTCTCGTCATCGTGCTCGACGGCCTGTTCGCCATCTTCTTCGCCTCGATCGGGATGTGACGGCATGGCGGCGCGCTCCGAGCCGGTGATACGCGTCAACGATCTCGTCGTCGGCTTCGGCGACGTGGTGGTGATCGATCATCTCGACCTCGAGGTCCTTCGCGGCGAAATCCTCGGCCTCGTCGGCGGCTCGGGTAGCGGCAAGTCGGTGCTGTTGAGGACGATCATCGGCCTCATCGCCAAGCGGGCCGGGACGATCGAGGTGTTCGGGGTCGAGCTCGACAAGGCGGCCGCGCGCGAGCGGCGCGCGATCGAGCGGCGCTGGGGCGTGCTGTTCCAGCAGGGAGCCCTCTTCTCGTCGCTCACCGTGCGCCAGAATATTCAATTTCCCATGCGCGAATATCTCGACCTCCCGCAGCGGCTCATGGACGAGGTCGCCGACGCCAAGCTCGAGATGGTCGGGCTCGGGCCACGCGATGCCGACAAGTTTCCCGCCGAACTGTCTGGCGGCATGACGAAGCGTGTCGCGCTCGCGCGCGCTCTCGCCCTCGACCCCGAGATCGTCTTTCTCGACGAGCCGACCTCGGGCCTCGATCCCATCGCTGCCGGTGAGTTCGACCAGCTGATCCGCACGCTGCAGCAGACGCTCGGCCTCACCGTCTTCATGGTGACGCACGACCTCGACAGCCTGCGCAGCGTGTGCGACCGCGTGGCCGCGCTCGCCGGCGGCAAGGTCGTCGCGACAGGGCCGGTTGCGGGTATGGACAACTCGGCGCATCCTTGGGTCAGGGCCTACTTCCGTGGCCGCCGCGCGCCCGGTGCCGAGAGAGCCGTGGAAGGAGCCCAGAGTTGAGGGAGACGTGATGGAAACGCGGGCGCGATACGTCCTGATTGGCTTTTTCACCCTCGCCGTCGTGGCGGCGGGGTTCGCCTTCGTCTATTGGCTGAATACGGTCGGCGGGCTTGGCGAGAGGGCCATCTACAAGATCCGCTACGAGAACACGGTTTCGGGACTCCTCGAGGGGTCGGCCGTGCTCTTCAACGGCGTGCGGGTGGGGGAAGTCACCGCGCTCGACCTCGACGCCGCGGCTCCGAGCGCGGTCACCGCAACAATCGCCATAGACAGAGGCACGCCCATCGGTCCCGACACGAAGGCGGGGATCGAGTTCCAGGGCCTGATGGGGGCGCCGGCCGTGTCCCTCCTCGGCGGAAGCCAAGTTTCGGCGCTGGCGCCGGGAGCCGACGGCGTACCTCTCATCGCCGCCGAGCCCGGCTCCGGCCAGTCGATGACCGAGGCCGCGCGCCAGGTGCTTCGCCATATCGACGACGTCGTCAGCGACAACGCCGAGGCGCTGCGCACGGCGATCGCCAACATCGCCAAGTTCTCGGAGGCGCTCGGGCGCAATACCGACCGCGTCGACAACGTGATGGCCGGCCTCGAGCGCATGACGGGCGGCGGCGCGAAGGCGCCCGAGACCGCCTTCGATCTCTCGGCGGCCCGCACCTTCCCGCCGTTCGACAAGCCGGCGCAAGTCCAGATCGTCATCCGCGACCCGACGGCCCTCGACCGCCTTGCCCGCGACGAGGTCTTGGAACGCGGCGAGGGCGGCCTCGCCCCCTTGGCCGCCAAGGCGAAATGGACGGACATGCTCGCAAATGTCGTCCAGGCGAGGACCATCCAGAGCTTCGAGAACGCCGGCCTTCTGGGCCAGGTGAGCCGCGCGTCGGAAGGGGCGGCCGGCGGCTATCAGCTCCTCCTCGACATTCGCAATTTCGAGTACGTGCCCGGGCCCGAGCCCGCCGCCAAGGTCGCATTCGCGGCCAAGATCCTCGCTGAGGACGGGCGCATGATCGACGGGCGCATGTTCGAGGCGAGCCGGCCGGCCCAAGGCAGCGATCCCAAGTCGGTCGTCGCCGCTCTCGACAGCGCGTTCGCGGCGCTCGAGGCCGAGCTCGTCGTGTGGGCCGCGGGCGCCATTCGCTCGGCGTCCCAGTAAAGACGGGCAGCATTGGCCTGACGCGGGACCGGATGCTATCTTGGCGGTCATGTACCAGCGCATTTCCATGGCCGACGACGGGGAGAGGCACGAGGAAGAGCTGCGCCACGCCGCCTCGCAGATCTCGGCCATCCTGGCGATTGCCGCCGACGCCATCATCTCGCTCGACGACGAGATGCGCATCACCCTCTTCAACGACGGCGCCGCGAATATCTTCGGCTACTCGGTCGCCGAGGTCATCGGCCAGCCGCTCGATCTCCTCATTCCCCCGCGGCACAGGACGGCCCACCACGGACATGTCCGCGACTTCGCCGCCTCGCCGACCGCCGCGCGCAAGATGGGCGAGCGGCGCGAGATTTCGGCCCTGCGCAAGGACGGGACCGAGTTTCCCGCCGAAGCCTCGATCGCCAAGCTCGAGGTCGGCGGCAAGAAGATTTACATGGTCGTGGTGCGCGACGTGACCGAGCGCAAACGGCACCAGGAGCTGCTTGCGCGCATGAACAGCGAGCTCGAGGCCCGCGTCGCCGACCGCACGAAAGAGCTCGAGGCCGAGATCCGCCGCCGCGAGGAGGCCCAGGCCGCGCTCATCCAGGCGCAGCGCATGGAGGCGTTCGGGCTCTTGACCGGCGGCGTCGCTCACGACTTCAACAACCTCTTGACGATCGTTGCCGGGAACCTCGAGCTTCTCGGCGGGGAGCTCGAGAGCGAGAAGGCTCGCGCCTTTCTCAAGCGCGCCGTCGGGGCGACCGACATGGCGGCCGGCCTCACCGCGCGGCTCTTGACGTTCGCGCGCCGCCGGCGCCTCTCGCCCCAGTCGCTCAACCTCAACGAGCTCGTGCTCGATCTCTTCGAGCTCCTGCGCCGCTCGCTCGGCGAGCCGATCACGCTGACGACGCTCTTGGCGGGCAATCTCTGGGCCACGCGCGCCGACCGCAGCGAGGTCGAGAACGCGGTCTTGAACCTCGCCATCAACGCGCGCGATGCCATGCCCTCCGGCGGCACGCTCGTCATCGAGACCCGCAACGTGACGGTCACCCCCTCGCACAGCGATCCGACGGCGCCCCGACGCCCGGGCGACTACGTTCTCCTGTCGGTGAGCGACAGTGGCGTCGGCATGGATGCCGAGACGCGCGAGCGCGCCTTCGAGCCTTTCTTCACGACGAAAGAGCCGGGGCGGGGCACCGGGCTTGGCCTCAGCACGATCTATGGCTTCGCCGAGCAATCGGGCGGCCATGTTTCGATCACGAGTGCGGTCGGCGAGGGCACGACCGTCAACCTCTTCCTCCCGCGTGCGGAGGCGGAAGCCGTGGCGGCGGACGGCAAGGCAGCCGCCGACATACCGATGTCGGAGAACAACGAGGTCGTGCTCGTCGTCGAGGACAATCCCGAGGTGCGCGAGCTCACCCTCGAGCGCGTCGAGGGCCTCGGCTATGTCGCGATCGAGGCCGAGGACGGCCCCGCCGCCGTGCGCATCCTCGAGAGCGGCGCGACGGTCGATCTCATCTTCACCGATATCGTGATGTCAGGGGGCATGTCGGGCTACGACCTCGCGCGCTGGGTCAGGACGCACGCGCCCGGCGTCAAGGTGCTGCTCACGACGGGCTATGCCGCCGAGGAAGCCGTCGTCGGGTCCGATCCCGCCTATGCGGGACGTGTGCTGCACAAGCCGTATCAGCGGGCAGCGCTCGCCCACGCACTGAGAGACGCGCTGCAGCCCGGAGCGGCCTAAATCCGTCTTACGGCGCCGGCGAACGCGTAGCCGATCCCGCGCACGGTCTTGACGAGCTGTGGGGTCTCGTTCTCGGGCTCGATCTTCTTCCTGAGGCGGGCGACAAGCGCGTCGATCGACCGGTCGAGCGGAGTCCAGTCGTGGCCTTTGAGCAGGTCCATGATCTCGTCGCGCGAGAGAACGCGACCCGGCCGCTGGACGAAGATGGCGAGAAGGTTGAACTCCGCAGTCGTCAGCTCGCAGGGCTTGCCTTCCGGCGTGCGCACCTCGCGCCGGGCCATGTCGACGGTCCAGTCGTCGAAGCTGAAGCGCGACCGGTCGGCGGGCTCGATAAGGCTGTCCGCCTGAGGTCCCGCCGCACCGGCATAGCGGCGCAGCACGGCACGGATGCGGGCCACGACCTCGCGCATCAGGAAGGGCTTGGCGATGTAGTCGTCCGCCCCGAGCTCGAGCCCCACCACGCGGTCGATTGCGTCGCCTTTGCCGGTGATCATGATGATCGGCGTGTTGCGCTTGGTTCTGAGCTCGCGGGCGATCCTGAGACCGTCCTCGCCGCCGAGCTTGAGATCGAGAGTGATCGCATCGACCGTGTTCGCCGCCAGCGCGGCGTACGCCTCGGCGCTCGTGCCCGCCTCGAGGACGGCAAAGCCCTCGGCCTCGAGGCCCGCGCGCAGGAGCGCCCGCACCTCGGCTTCATCGTCGACGACGAGGATTTTTGCACTGCAAACAGGCGACATGGTCCAGGACCGGAGTATTTCCGCTTGGGCTCAGAATACGCCAGTTACATCCCGTTACATACTCTCACAAAGACGGCACACCGCCGCAACCGGGATCGGCCAAATATGGGCTCCGGACCGGCGAATATCCGGCTTCGGATGAAACCGAACACTCTGATTAATCGGACGGCGGCGAAGATTGGACACGAACGCAGTGATGGCGCACCGCCAGGGCGAAATCGCCGGAACCCGCGGCCCTGGGAAAAGCGAGGAGCCGTCGCAGCGGTTTATCCTCGCCGCTTACGCGACCGCAGACGCGGCGCGCAAGGCGCTTCTATCCCTGCCTTCGAGCTTGGTTAGCGACGAGAGCCGCTTCTTGATTGCCGATGGCTCGTTCATTGCAGACGGCTTGCCGAATGAGGCGGCGGATGGCAAGTGCGGTCCGCGACGGCTCCATCTGCGGTCTCTATTGCAGGAGTGTGACGGCAACGACGCACCAATGCCCGGCGTCGAGGGCTTGTATTGTTGGGTGCTTTCGACGCTGGGCGATGGCATGGGCGCCAACCGGCATCCGGGACAGGCGAGCTTGTCGCCGATGTCGGAACGCATTGCGGAGCATCTCGCCCGTCTCCTAGAGGTGGGTGGCGCGGTGCTCATTCTGCGCGTCGACGGCGCGGAGATACAGCGCAGCGCCGCCCGCACGCTGCTCGACAGCAAGTGCGAATTTCTGCTAACGCACGAGACGACCGTCCGCCACAACTAACGTCCATCGGTCCTCCCGGGCGATCCATGACCATCCGCAATCTCGAGCGTCTGCTCGCGCCGAACTCCGCTGTGCTGATCGGGGCGAGTCCGGAGCCCGGTAGCGTCGGGAACATCGTGACGCGCAATCTCGTGGCCGGCGGCTTTGCAGGCCCCATTTGGCTCGTCAACCCGCGCCGCAGCTCGATCGACGGAGCGCCCTGCTATCCCTCGGTGGCGAGCCTCCCCGCCGTTCCGGATCTCGCCGTGATCGCGACGCCGCCGGCCACAGTGGCTCCGCTCATCGCCGAGCTCGCCGCCAAGGGCACGCGCGCGGCCGTGGTCATCACCGCAGGAATCAGTGCCGATCTTCGCCAGGCGATGCTCGACGCGGCACGGCCCACCTGTCTGCGCATCGCCGGGCCGAATTGCATCGGGCTCGTTCTGCCGCGCTCGAAGCTCAACGCGAGCTTCGCTCACCGCATGCCGCGAGAAGGAGACCTCGCCTTTCTTTCGCAATCGGGCGCCATCGTGACCGCGATGATCGATTGGGCGAGCGACAGGGGCATCGGCTTCTCGCAGGTCGTGTCGGTGGGCGACATGGCGGACGTCGATTTTGGCGACCTTCTCGACTATCTCGCCGGCGACACGAAGAGCCGCGCGATCCTCCTCTACATGGAGCAGGCGACGAATGCGGCAAAGTTTCTGTCGGCTGCGCGCCGCGCCGCGCGCGTCAAGCCGGTGGTCGTCCTGAAAGCCGGACGTCACGAGCAGGGCGCGAAGGCGGCCAAGTCCCACACCGGCGCGCTCGCGGGCGCCGACCGCGTCTATGAGGCCGCCTTCCGCCGGGCGGGCCTCCTGCGCGTCATGGAGCTCGAGGACCTGTTCGAGGCGGCGGAGATGCTGTCCTTCACGCCGCGGCTCGAAGGGGAGCGGCTCGCCATCCTGACGAACGGCGGGGGCGCCGGAGTTCTCGCCGTCGACCGGCTCGCCGATTTCGACGGGCGCCTTGCGGACCTCGCGCCGAGCACGATCGCGGCCCTGTCGAAGGTGCTTCCGCAAACCTGGTCTCACGCCAATCCCGTCGACATCATCGGCGATGCGGGCCCCGAGCGCTATAAGGCGTCGCTCCGCGCGCTCATCGACGACTCCTCGTCCGATGCGATCCTGGTCATGAACTGCCCGACGGCGCTCGCTTCGAGCGAGCTTGCGGCGAAAGCCGTGATCGAGACGATCGGCAACGAGGCCGGCCAGCGGCCGCGGAGGCCGGTGCTGACGACCTGGCTCGGCGACGGCGCCGCAGCCGCGAGCCGGCGCCTCTTCGCCGCCGCGCGCATTCCGACGTTCGAGACGCCGGCCGCGGCCATCGGCGGCTACATGCAGCTCGTGCGCTACGCCCGCTCGCAGGCCGAGCTGTTGCGTACGCCCCCGTCGATGCCGCATGAGATGAGCTTCGATCGCGCCCCGGCCGCGGCGGTGATCGCGCGCGCCCTCGCGGCCAGGAGGGAGATGCTCTCGGAGGGCGAGGCGAAGGAGGTTCTGGCGGCCTACGGAATTCCCGTTGCCGCGACCGTCGTCGTGGCCGACCCCGAGCAGGTCGCGCGCGCCGCGGCCGAGGTGCTGACGGCGCATCGCGCCTGCGTGGTCAAGATCGTCTCGGACGACATCACGCACAAGTCGGACGTGGGCGGCGTGCGCCTCGGGCTAGCCAGCGCCGCGGAGGCGCGCGAGGCCGCCATGGCCATGATGGCCAACGTCGGACGCTTGAGGCCGGCAGCCGTGATCAAGGGGTTTGCGGTCGAGCCGATGATCGAGCGTGCTGACGCGCACGAGCTCATCGTCGGCATGAGCGTCGACGCGACGTTCGGCCCGACGCTATTGTTCGGGGCGGGCGGGACGGCGGTCGAGATCATCGACGACACCGCGCAGGCGCTGCCGCCGCTCGATCTCAAGCTCGCGCGCGACATGATGCGCCAGACGCGCATCTATCGTCTTCTCGAGGGCTACCGCAACCGGCCCGCGGCCGACCTCGATGCCATTGCCGATGTGCTCGTGCGCGTGAGCTACCTCGTCGCGAGCCATGCCGAGCTGCGTGAGCTCGACATCAACCCGCTGTTGGCCGACCACCGGGGGTGCGTTGCGGTCGATGCGCGCATGCGCGTCGCCGACGAGGCGGTGCACCCACGGACGCCGCTGGCGATCAGGCCCTATCCGGCGCAATGGGAGGCGGAGGAGAGCCTTCCGCATCTCGGCACGATCAAGCTGCGCCCCATCCGGCCCGAGGACGAGGCGCTCTACGCGCGCTTCTTTGAGGGCGTCACCGGCGAGGACGCGCGCATGCGGTTCTTCACGGCCGCGCCAGACCGCTCGCACAGGTTCCTCGCACGCCTCACCCAGATCGACTACGCGCGCGACATGGCGTTCGTCGCGCTCTCGGCGCAGGGCGACGAGCTTCTGGGCGTCGCCCGGCTCGCCTCCGACCCCGACTATACGAAGGCGGAGTTCGCCGTGCTCGTCAGGTCCGACCTCAAAGGCAAAGGCCTCGGCTGGCGGCTCATGCAGCAGGTGATCGCCTATGCCCGCGCCGAGGGCCTCATGGAGGTCTTCGGCGAGGTGCTGACCGAGAATGCAACGATGATCGCCATGTGCCGCAAGCTCGGGTTCAAGGCCGAGGCCGACCCGGAGGATGCGACGCTGTGCCGGGTCCGCCTCGCCCTCAAGAAGTGATGCTGCCTGCCTGTGAAGTGCGTATGCCTCCCCCAACCGTCATGCCCGATGACGGGCAATCCATTGAGATATTGCCCAATACGACGCGGCGCAGCCGCGTCAATCTTCCGGGCCGTCGTGGTCCTCGATGGCGCGCCAGCTCGCCCCGTCGAGGTCCTCGAACTGGCCGGAGTTCAGCGCCCATAGGAAGGCGATGAGCCCGAGAAGGCCGAGGGCGAGCGCGCACGGGATGAGCCAGGCGAGCGCGGTCATGGGAGAGCCTTTCGCGCCGGCAAGGAGACTTTGGCTCCGCGCAGCCTCAGCGCGTTCGCCGTGACGGCGATGGAGGAGAGCGACATGGCGAGCGCGGCGATGAGCGGCGTCACGTGCCCGGCCATGGCGAGGGGCACCGACACGACGTTGTAGCCGATGGCGATGGCGAAATTCTGCAAGGCCATGCGCTGCGACGCCCGCGCGACGGCGACGGTCTCGACGACCGGGGCCAGGAGGTCGCCCTGAAACACGGCGTCGGCGGCGGTCTGGCTGATGTCGGCGGCCGATGACGGGGAGAGCGAGGCATGGGCCGCGGCCAGCGCCGGGGCGTCGTTCAAGCCGTCGCCGACCATGAGCACGCGGCGCCCCGCGCGGGCGAGGGCCTCGAGCCGCGCGATCTTGCCGTCGGGGCGCACGCCGGCGTGCCAGGTGCCGATGCCGGCCGCGCGAGCGACGGCCGCAACCGCCTCGGCGCGATCGCCCGAAAGGAGCTCGATCGCGTATCCGCCCTGCACGAGCTCGCCCACGACGGACCGCGCGTCGGCGCGGGCCACGTCCTCGAAGAGGAAGGCGACCGGGTCCTTGCCGGGCTCGTGGTACCAGAGGGGTGCGGCGCCCGTCGCCGGAGCTCCGACCCAGGCGGCCGAGCCGAGGCGGGCTTCACCTCGGGAAGTGTCGGCGGCGAGCCCGGACCCCGGCACCTCGCGCACGCGGGCTGCGGCTACCACCGCGAGCCCGCGCGCCCGCGCCGCCCT
This sequence comes from uncultured Alphaproteobacteria bacterium, assembly GCA_963699485.1. Classification (GTDB taxonomy): domain Bacteria; phylum Pseudomonadota; class Alphaproteobacteria; order Rhizobiales; family Hyphomicrobiaceae; genus Hyphomicrobium_C. The sequence continues at coordinate 153,427 of CAVOUC010000032.1, forward strand.
GACGACGGCCTTCGCGTAGGGGTGACGGCTCGCAACGGCGAGTGCGGCGGCGCGCGCGAGAACTGCCGGCTCGACGGCCGCCGGGTCCTTGAGCTGCGGCTCGCCGAGCGTCATCGTTCCGGTCTTGTCGAATACGACCGTGTCGCACTCTGCGAGCCGCTCGAGACCGTCGGCGGCCTTGACGATGATGCCGCGCGCGAACAGGCGGCTCGTTGCCGCGACCTGCACCGCCGGCACGGCGAGCGCCAGCGCGCAGGGGCAGGTGATGATCAGGACGGCGATCGCGTAGGTCAGCGCCTGCTCCCAGCCGGCGCCCGCGAGCATCCACGCAACGAGCGTGGTCAAGCCGAGGAGGTGCACGGCCGGCGCATAGAGGCGGGCGGCGCGGTCGGCGAGGCGGACGTAGGCGCCGCGGCCCTGCTCGGCCGCTTCCATCAGCCGCGCGATCTCGGCGACAAGCGTATTGTCGTCGGTCGCCGTCGCCTCGACGGTGACCGGCTGCGAGAGGTTTACGGTGCCGGCATGGACGAGTTCGCCGGACACGGCGCGCCGGGGCACCGTCTCCCCCGTGATCAGGCTCTCGTCGATCTCGGTTTGGCCCGCCGCGATCCTGCCGTCGACGGGGATGCGCTCGCCGGCGGCTACGTGGACGCGCATGCCGGGCTGAAGTGTGCGCGCGGGAAGGCGGCGCGCGATCCCGTCCTCGCCGATGACGGTAGCGGTGAGCGCCTTGAGGCTCATGAGGTTCTCGGCGGCGCCGCGCGCCTTGACGCGCACCTCCTCGTCGAGGAAGCGGCCGATGAGGAGAAAGAACGTCAGCATGATCGCCGCGTCGAAGTAGACCTGCTCGGTGCCGCGGATCGTCTGATAGAGGCTCATGGCGGTCGCAAGCGTGATGCCGAGCGAGATCGGCACGTCCATGTTGAGGCGCCGCGCGCGAAGGGCCGAGGCCGCCGACCTGTAGAACGGCTGGGCCGCGTAGGCGATGGCCGGCATGGCGATCAGCGCCGAGAGCCACTGAAAGAGCGACTTGGCGGCCGGGTCCATGTCGCTCGCGACACCGGCCCACACCGAGACCGAGAGCAGCATGACATTGGCGGCGGCAAAGCCCGCGACGCCGACCCGGCGCAGAAGCTCGGCCGAGCGTGCCCTAATCGCGTCGTCTCTGGTCTCCGGCCGCTCGGCGGCGCGAAAGCCCGCCCCCTCGAGCGCCGCGATAAGACGCTCGACGTCGGTCACTCCGGCATCGAACGCGACGGTTGCGCGCTTGGCCGTGAGGTTCGCCCGCGCGGTCGCCACGCCCGGCACGTTGCGCAGGGCCTGCTCGATCCTCGCCATGCAGGCGCCGCAGCGCATGTTCTCGATGGCGAGGGCGACGGTCTCGACCGTCTCCTTTCGCATGCCGTCAACGCCGAGCGCGGGCGCGGGCGCGAGCGCGCTGTTCAGGGCTTGAGCCATAGGCGCTTCCTGGCACGATAGAGCGTCTCGCCGCCTCCGGCACTCGCCGCCTCGTAGCTGAGAATCCAGTTGCCCGGAGCGACGTCCGCGAGGCTCGCCTCGAACAGGCCCGGGCCCGTCTCACGCAGAGCGAGGGCCGCATCGTAGCGATTGGTCGCCGGGCGCGCGACGGAGGCCTTGAGGACGAGCCCGGTCACCGGCGCGCCGGCCCGATCGAGAAGCGAAATGCGCAGCCGCGGCGGATCGGCAAAGGTCTCGACCGTGTCGTGCCAGCCGCGCTCGGCCTGCGCGCTCGCCGCAGAGATGCGCGCGTTGTAGGCGAGGCCGTCGCGATAGGCGTCGGCATTGTCGAGCCCGCCGAACGTGGTGAGCGCCGTGTAGACCATCGCGCCGTTTGCCGCGAGCACGAGCAGGAAGAAGGCGATGAGGCCGGCGAGCACGTGCGCGCCCGAAATGCCGCCGCTGCTCTCCGGCCGTCGCATGGTGCCCATCATTCTCCGGCACTCCTGAATGTCGTTGCGCGAACGATGGCGTTGCCGTCGCTTTCGTCGGTGACCACGAAGTCGAATGGGGTCGAGGCGCCTCGAAGCGTGCCCTTGGCCGCGCCGGGCACGGTCACGTAGACCTTGAGCGCTCGCAGCGTGTCGGGATCGACGTCGATGGCGGGGCTCGGCTGATCGTAGCCCACGATCGAGATCGTCGCGTCGTCGAGACCGGTCTTCGAAATCCGGAAGACGTGGCCCTCGTGGTTCTTGTTGAGGATCTTCACGGTGTAGCCGTTGCGCACGCCGCCGTCGGAAAGCTTGACGAACAGCGGATTGCGGTCCTGAATGACGCTGAGCGTGGTCACGGCCCGACTCATCCAAGCCCACAGCATGATGCCCGCCACGAGAGCAATGAGGCTCGAATAGAGCACGGTCCTCGGGCGCACGATGCGCACGGGCGCGCGATCGTGGTGGGAGGCGGCATCGAGGTTGCGGAACGTGTCGTAGCCGATGAGGCCCGTGGGGCGCCCGATCTTGTCCATGATATCGTCGCAGGCATCGATGCAGAGCGCGCACTGGATGCACTCGAGCTGGTTGCCGTCGCGGATGTCGATGCCCATGGGGCACACCGCGACGCAAGCCTTGCAGTCGATGCAGTCGCCGCGCTCCTCCCAGGATTGCCCTTTCTTGTGGGGCCCGCGCGGTTCACCGCGATAGGTGCGGTAGGTGATGAGAAGGGAGTCGGCATCGAACATTGCGCCCTGGATGCGCGGCCACGGGCACATGTAGATGCACACCTGCTCGCGCGCGATGCCGCCCAGCACGTAGGTCGTGAACGTGAAGACGCCGAGGAAAACGTAGGCGACGGTCGGCGCCTCGCCGGCCATGAGCTCGCGCGCGAGCGTCGGCGCATCGCGGAAGTAGAAGATGAGCGCGCCGCCCGTCGCGAGCGCGATCAGGAGCCAGCTCACGTGGGTTGCCGTCTTCTTCCAGATCTTCTCGAACGTCCATGGGCCCTTGTCGAGGCGGATGCGCGCGCTGCGGTCGCCCTGCCAGAAGCGCTCGACCACGATCATGAGATCGGTCCACACGGTCTGCGGACAGGTGTACCCGCACCACATGCGCCCGGCGATCGAGGTGACCAGGAACAGCCCGAGCGCCGAGAAGATGAGAAGCCCGGTGATGAAGTAGAGGTCCTGCGCCCAGATCTCGATCGGCCCGAAGAACAGGCGCTGATTGGCGAAGTCGAGGAGGAAGGCCTGATCGGGCAGCGTGGGGCCGCGGTCCCAGCGGATCCAGGGCAGCGCGTAGTAGATGCCGAGCGTCACCGCCATCACGAGCCCACTTGACCGAGCGGAACGTGCCGTGGGCGAGCTTGGGATAGATCGCCTGGCGCGCGGCGTAGACGCTGCGGGCGGCCTTCGAAGCGACTGCGTCGACGTCAATCCGGGCAATGCCCGGCGCCGCCTCGATAGGGTGAGACTCGGCCGTCATGCGGGCCACCGGCTGCAACTGGGTCAAGGGCCTCTCCCGCTCCTTACTTTCCGCCGCCGAGCGAGGAGTGAACGTAGAGCGCCAGCATCTTGATCGTCGCCGGGTCGAGCTTGGCCGCCCAGCTCGGCATCACGCCGCCGCGCCCCGTGCGGATGGTCTCCATGATATCAGGTTTTGTGCCGCCGTAGAGCCAGATCCCGTCCGTGAGGTTTGGGGCGCCGAGCTCCTGCATGCCCTTGCCCTCGGGGCCGTGGCAGGCGACGCACTGCTCGGCGAAAATTGCCTTGCCGCGCTCTACCGCGGCCGCATCGGTCGAGTGCTGGGAGAGCGAGAGCACGTACTCGGCCGCGTCTGAAATCTGCTCGGGGGGAAGAATTTGATCGACGCCGAACCGCGGCATGGCGCTGTCGCGCGCCTCCTTGTTGCCCGAGCGGACTCCATTGGAGATCGTTGTCTGGAGGGCTTCGAGCGTTCCGCCCCACAGCCAGTCGTCGTCGTTGAGGTTCGGGTAGCCCTTCGCGCCCTCGCCGCCCTTGCCGTGGCAGGGCGCACAGTTCTGGGCGAACTGCGCCGCGCCGCCGCGCGTCACGAACTCCATGAGATCGGCGTTCTTCTCGATCGCCGCGGCGTCGGTCGCCGCGATGGCCGCGAGCGATGCGGCCTGGCGCTCTCTCGCACTCGCGACCTCTTTTGCAACCTCGGCGCGCTGGCTGTAGCCGAGCACACCCTTCGTGTAGCCGGTGAGCGTCGGCCAGGCGGGGTAGAGAATCCAGTAGCCGATGGCCCAGACGATCGTCGCGTAGAGCACGTAGAGCCACCATTTCGGCAGCGGCTTGTTGAGCTCCTTCAAGTCGCCGTCCCAGACGTGGCCCGTCGTCTCGACGCCGGTGACCTGGTCGATCTCGCCCTTAGCGCTCATCTCTCGTCTCCCTCCCGCACGCCTCGTCGGTTTCGAGCGCAAGACGCGCGGCTCTCTCGAAGCGCTCCTTGTTGGCCGGCCGCAATGCATAGACGAGCACGCCGGCCATGACGGCGCCGAAGATCGCCATCGAGATCATCTGCGAGACAAACGCTACATCCTGGTAGGTCATGAGCTCGCCCTCAGCGCAGGTTGGGGCCGGCCGCGTCGAACTGCGCGAAGTCGACGAGCGTGCCGAGCATCTGGAGATAGGCGATGAGGGCGTCGAGCTCGCTCGCCGGCGTGTCGGGCTTGCCGTCGAACTTGCGCACCTGCGCCTTGGGATAGCGGGCCGCGAGCTCCTTGGCGGCCTTGGAGTCGGGCGTGACCTGCGCCTCGAGATCGGCCTTGGCCTTGTCGATCATCTCGTCGGTGTAGGGCACGCCGGTAATCCTCAGCGCCTTCATGTGCTCGCCGATGTCGGCGTAGTCGAGCGGGCGCTCGGCGAGGAAGGGATAGCCCGGCATGACGGAAGCGGGCACGATCGAGCGCGGCGCGATCATGTGCTCGACGTGCCAGGCGTCCGAGTACTTGCCGCCGACGCGGGCAAGGTCGGGCCCCGTGCGCTTCGAGCCCCACTGGAAGGGATGGTCGTACATGCTCTCGGCGGCGAGGCTGTAGTGGCCGTAGCGCTCGACCTCGTCGCGCAGCGAGCGGATCATCTGGCTGTGGCAATTGTAGCAGCCCTCGCGCAGGTAGATGTTGCGCCCCGCGAGCTCGAGCGGCGTGTAGGGGCGCATGCCCTGCACCTTCTCGATCGTCGAGCTCGAGCAGGAAGAGCGGCGCGATCTCGACCAGCCCGCCGATGGCGACGACGACGAGAATGCCGATGAGGAGGATGATCGTGTTCTTCTCGAAGAGGTCGTGCTTCATCTTTGTCTCCCCTCACTCGGCCGGCGCCGCCAGGAGCCCGCCCCTGAGCTCAGGCGCTGCGGCGACGCGCGGCTGCTCGGCGATGTCGACCGGGCGGTCGCCGCGCACCGTCTTCCAGACGTTCCAGGCCATGAGCAGAGACCCGAGCACGAACAGGCTGCCTCCGGTCGCGCGGATGATGTAGGGCCAGTGCATGGCCTCGACCGTCTCGACGAAGGAGTATTCGAGGAAGCCCAGGTGGTCGTAGGCGCGCCACATGAGGCCCTGCATGATCCCCGACACCCACATCGACGTGATGTAGAGCACGATGCCGATGGTCGCGATCCAGAAGTGCCATTCGACGAGGCGGAGCGAGTAGAGGCCTTGGCGCTTCCACAGCCACGGCACGAGGCAATAGATGGCGCCGAACGACACCATGCCGACCCAGCCGAGCGCGCCCGAGTGCACGTGGCCGATGGTCCAGTCGGTGTAGTGGGAGAGCGAGTTCACCGACTTGATCGACATGAGCGGCCCTTCGAAGGTCGACATGCCGTAGAAGGCGACCGAGACGACGAGCAGGCGGACCACGGGGTCGGTGCGCAGCCGGTCCCAGGCGCCCGACAGCGTCATGAGGCCGTTGATCATGCCGCCCCACGACGGCATCCACAGCATGATCGAGAAGGTCATGCCGAGCGTCTGCGCCCAGTCGGGGAGCGCGGTGTAGTGGAGGTGGTGGGGCCCTGCCCAGATGTAGAGGAAGATCAGGACTCCAGAAGTGGACGATCGACAGCCGATAGGAATAGATCGGCCGCTCCACGCGCTTCGGGATGAAGTAGTACATGATGCCGAGGAAGCCGGCGGTGAGGAAGAAGCCCGACCGCGTTGTGCCCATACCACCACTGCGTCATGGCGTCCTGGACGCCGGCGAACAGCGAATAGCTCTTCGAACCGAGCAGAGAGACCGGCACGGCGAGGTTGTTGACGACGTGCAGCAAGGCGATGGTGACGATGAAGGCGAGGTAGAACCAGTTCGCCACGTAGATGTGCGGCTCTTTCCGCTTGGCGAGCGTGCCGAGGAAGACGAGGAGATAGGTGACCCAGACGATCGTCAGCCAGAGATCGACGTACCACTCGGGCTCGGCGTATTCCTTGCCCTCGGTGACGCCGAGCACGTAGCCCGTCGCGGCGAGCACGATGAAGAGCTGATAGCCCCACACGACGAACCAGGGCGCCCAGTAGCCGGCGACCCTCGCGCCGCGAGGTGCGCTGGACGACGTAGAGTGAGGTTGCGAGCAGCACGTTGCCGCCGAAGGCGAAGATGACGGCGGAGGTGTGCAGCGGCCGCAGGCGCCCGAAGTTGGTCCACGGCAGGTCGAAGTTGAGAGCGGGGAAGGCGAGCTGCCAGGCGATGAAGTCGCCGACGAGAAAGCCGACGACACCCCAGAAAACGGCGGCGATCGTCGCCACCTGGATGGGCCCGTCCATGTAGCTCTTCTGCTCGTCGGGGCCGCCCTGGCGCGGGTTTGTCATCACGTAGAGGGCGGCGCCGGTTGCGGCAAGCGCGAAGAGCAGGCCGTGAAAGCGGATGACCTCGTCGGAGCCTGCGAACAGGAAGATGAGGCCGACGATGCCGATGGCAATGGCGGCGAGGACCGCCGTGACGGCCGAGGCCGCAATGAGCTCGTCGCTTGTTGCCTTCATCCCCTCCTCCATTGCTGCCGCCGCGCCTTGATCTGGCGGCTGAAGGAATAGAGGCCGGCCCCTTGGGCAAGCTTTGATCGGGATCAACGGTCGACCAAAGTCCAAGCGCTAGAAAGAGGCGGGACAAATCTCGACGGGCGATTCCTCTCGATGATGGCCGATCTCGCAAAGCGCTACGCCGCGCCTGTGCCGCGCTATACGAGCTATCCGACCGCGCTGAGCTTCAACCCGCGCATTGGCGCCGCGGACGTGAGGAGCTGGCTCTCCGGCCTCGAGGAGGGCGCCGCGCTCTCGCTCTACCTCCACGTCCCCTTCTGTGCGTCGCTCTGCTGGTATTGCGGCTGCACCACGACGGTGGTCAATCGCTACGCACCGGTCGAGCGCTACGTCGAGGCGCTGACGCGTGAAATTGCCGAAGTCTCCTCCCGCGTTCGCGCCGGCCATCGCGTGACGCACATGCATTGGGGCGGGGGCTCGCCGAACACGCTCCGGCCCGAGCACATCGGCTCGCTCGCGGCCCTGCTCCGCGAGCGGTTCCAATTCGATGCTTCCGCCGAGTTCGCCGTCGAGGTGGACCCGCGGGGGCTCGATCGCGAGCGGGTCGAGGCCTTCGCCGCGGCGGGGGCGAACCGGGCTTCGATCGGCGTTCAGGACTTCGACCCCGCGGTCCAGGCGGCGATCAACCGTACCCAGTCGTTCGAGACGACCGAGGCGGCGGTCGAGATGCTGCGCGCGGCCGGCGTCGCATCGATCAACATCGACCTCGTGTACGGATTGCCGCATCAGACGCGTGCGAGCCTCGACACGACCCTCGAGAAGGTAGTGAGCCTCGAGCCGGACCGGATCGCCGTCTTCGGCTACGCCCACCTTCCCGAGCGCATCCGCCACCAGCGTCTCATCGACGCGGGCACGCTCGCGGGCCCGGTCGACAGGCTCGGCCAGGCCAGCCGGCTCGGCCGCCGCCTCGAGGCGCAGGGCTACGTGAGGGTGGGGCTCGACCACTTCGCCAAGCCAGGCGATCCTCTGGCCGATGGCCGGGTCCGGCGCAACTTCCAAGGCTACACGACCGACTGCGCCGACGCGCTGATCGGACTGGGATCGTCGGCCATCAGCCGGTTTCCGCAAGGGTTCGCGCAGAACGAAGCACGCGTTGCCGACTACGAGCGGCGCATCGAAGCGGACGGTCTCGCGACCGTTCGCGGCGTCGCGCTCACGTTGGACGACCGCGTCCGGGCCTATGTCATCGAGCGTCTCATGTGCCGCCTCGACTTCTCGGCGAGCGAGGTTGCCGAGCGCTTCGGCGCCGCGGCGCGCCCCATCGTCGAGGAGGCCCAGATGCTCATCGAGGCCGACACCGACGGCTTGATCGAGAGGACGGACGACGGCTTTCGCGTCACCGAGCGGGGGCGCCCGTTCCTGCGCAGCATCTGCTCGTGCTTCGACGCCTATCTCGGCTCTCATGGGGCGCGCCATTCGGTCGGCGTGTAGCGCATTTCCCGTTGGGGGTGCTCACGGCGCGCGCACGCAGTTGTGACGGCGCGATTTGATCGCGATCAAGCCAGCAGACCGGGCGCCCGTGTCTCAGTGTGCCGAGGATAACACCGGGAGACACGACCCATGACCGAGATCGCGAGAGGCTTGACGCCGGCCAACGACTGCCTGACGGAGAACGAGTTCGAGGCCGATATCCGCGCCGTCGGCGCCGAGCGCTACCACGACAAGCACGTCTTTCATAAGCTTCTTCACGGCGGCAAGCTCAACAAGGGCCAGGTCGCCGCGTGGGCGCTGAACCGCTATTGCTACCAGGCTGGCGTTCCGCGCAAGGACGCGGCGCTCATGAGCCGCGTGCACGACCGCGAGTTCCGGCGCGAATGGATCCACCGCATCCACGACCACGACGGCCTCGGCGAGGAGGCGGGCGGCATCGAGCGCTGGCTGGTGCTGACCGACGCGCTCGGTCTCGACCGCGCCTACGTGACGAGCATGGAGGGCGCGCTTCCGGCGACCCGCTTCGCGGTCGAGGCCTATGTGCGCTTCGTCGTCGAGCAGCCGCTTCCCGTGGCCGTCGCCTCGTCGCTGACCGAGCTCTTCGCGCCCTCGATCCACAAGGAGCGGATCGCCGGCATGCTCGAGAACTACGACTTCGTCAACGAGACGGTCATGGCCTACTTCCGGCGCCGCCTCACGCAGGCCCCGCGCGACGCTCAGTTCGCGCTCGACTTCGTGAAGCGCAACGCCAAGAGCCGGGAGATGCAGGAGGCCTGCGTTGCGGCCGTGCGCTTCAAGTGCAACACGCTTTGGGCTCAGCTCGACGCGCTCCATCACGCCTACGTCACGCCGGGCCTCATCCCGCCGGGCGCGTTCCGGCCCTGAGCCGGGCTTTTTCGACAGACCGAGTGACTTTCCGGGGCCCCATTACAATGAGGCCCCGGAATTGCCTTCAGCGCTCACACTACCGTTCGGCGACGGCGGCAAGCGTAAGAGGGCAAATCCGGGGCTGGTTGCTATCGAAAGGTGCGGCGCGCACCGGCCGAAGGGCGCAAGCTGATCAGCCGCTCGCGAGCTCCTCGAGGCGCTTCAGATTGCGCAGATGCACGGTCGTGCCGTGCACGACATCGATCACGTCCATCGTCCTGAGCTTCGTCAGCGTTCGGCTCACCGTCTCGATGGTGAGGCCTAGGAGGTCGGCGATGTCCGAGCGGCGCATCGGGAGCGTGACGATCGAGCCAGCGCTCTCGCCGGCGCGCCGATGAAGCATCAAGAGAAAGTTGGCGATGCGCTCGAGAGCGCTCCTCTGGCCAACCGTGACCAAGAGGTTGCGAGTCGCGGCCAGCTCCTGGCTCACCGACTTGTAGAGCTTGAGTGCGAGGCCCGCGTCCGTCTCGGCGGCGCGCTCGAGAGCCGCAACGGAGAGGCAGCGGACCTTGGCGCGGCAGGTCGTCTGCGCGCTCAGCACATGCTCGCCGAGCATGCCGAGCCCGATGAGGTCGCCGGGGTAGGCGAAGTCGATGATCTGGCGGCGCCCGTCGGGAAGCGTCTTGTAGACGGCGACGACGCCTTCCTCGATGCGGAACACGTGGATGCGCGGGTCGCCTTCGCAGAAGACGTGCTCCTTGGCCTCGAGCTTGCGCACGGTCGCCTGTCCGAGGCGGTCCTCCAGGGCGATGGGGGCGAACATTGCCGGGGGCGCGGTTCGAAACTCGGAGCGGGCGTGCCTGGGTTCCGGGGATTGGATCGCGAGCATGGGTCTCTCCCGACGAATGGTTTTCGGCAAGGGCAGCCGTTTCGCCGAGGGATTTAGGAGCGCGATTGATCCCAGGGTATGCCCGGTCGGTAACGGATTGTCATAGTGTGTAACAAGGCTATCGCGATCCAGGCCGGGTCTCCCCGCTCGCCGAATGATTTCGATCAAGGATCGGCGAAGTGGCTGTCGCTAGCCTCGCTCCCGCTGGCAACAGCGAGGATTTTGCCATGCCCACGAAAAAGGGGCCCGGGAGTCGGAAAAGCCGGGCTTCCGGAGGGGACGCTCAGGACCTTTGGCCGCAGGCGCGGGAGCGAATTGCAGCAGACCGCATGCTGCAGCTCGAGATCTGCACGGCGCTCGAGAGCCTTGCCGACAATCTTCCCAATGTGGTCGACCTGAGGCTGGCGCGTGCTCTCGTCGGCGTCATCGAGCCGAGCTGGAGCGAGCATGTGAGCTTTCAGGACGACGCGCTCTTTCCGATCCTGCTAAGGCGCCACGACGCGACGAGAGGCGTCGCTGCAACTCTCGAGAGACTGAGGCTCGAGCATGCCGAGATCCGCGATCGGCATGTGGAGGTGATCGAGCAGATCTGTCTCTTGATCGTCGGCGAGCAGCCGAACCCGGACATGCTCGGCTACCTCCTGCGCAGCGTTTTCGAAGGCCATCGGCGCCACATCGAGGGCGAGACGGCGTTCCTCGAACTCGACGCTCCCGAGCTTGCTCACCGACGACGATCATGAAGCGCTCGAAACTTGGCATGCGGCGCGCCCCGAGCCGCCGTTCCCGATCCGGCTTCTGCTCGGCCTCCGCAGCTAGCGCTAGCCGGCGGCGAACTCCGCGACGACGGGAGCGTGATAGGAGCCGCCGGCGCGCCGGGTGATGCCGAGAACGGCGATCTCGTCGGCGAGCGTCTCGTTGTGCGCTTCAATCGAGCGGAAGCGGCCGAGGAGGGGGCGGCTCACGAGGATGTGGTCGAGCATCTGCGGACGGCCGTGATGCACGGTCGAGAACCGGCGGTCCTCGGCGAGCGATCGGTCGAGGACGACGAGAGAGCGCACCGCGAGGCGGCCGTTGCCGGTGTCTTCCTCGGCGCCGACCAGGATCTTGAGCGCCGTCTCGTGATCCTCGGCATTGAAATCGCCGGCGACGACGATCGGCCGCTGCGCATCCGCGTCGAACAGCCGATCGATGGCGAGGCGCGCCTCGAGGGCCTGCGCCGAGCGCTTCCAGGCGGATAGAAAATAGCCCTCCGCCCAGCCCGAGACCGACTTCCAGACGAATGGAGCCTCTTTCTGCCCGGCGATTGCGGCGGCAAGCGGCGCCCGCAAGTGGACGTTGAGCACGGCGAGCGAAAGATGGTCCGGCCCCGCGATCTCGCAGATGAGGAGCGGGCGCTCGAAGCCGATCGTTGCCGGACCTGCCTCGCGCGGATTGGCCGTCAGCGCCTGGTAGGCGAGCGGCGGTACGAGCGCGTGGCGGATCTCGCTGTGGCGCTCGATGGGCCAGCGCGAGAGCGTGACGAGGTTGTGCACGTCGGCGGCGCCGTGCCCTGCGCGGCCACTCGTGGACGCCCGGGAGTAGCGCTCATACTTGGTGCCGGCAAGGAGTGCATCGAGCGCTTCGAGCGTGCGCACCTCCGCGCCGGAGCGCCGCTGAGCGTTGACCTCCTGCAAGCAGAGGATGTCGGCATCGACCCGCTCGAGCTGGGGGCGCAGGATCTCGGCGCGCTCCTCGAGGGCGACGCTGGCCTTGGGCGGCAGATCGAGGCTTTCGAGGTTGAAGGTCGCAATCCGCATGCGTCGCGTCAGTGGGCCATGAGAACGGGAATGGCGGCATTGGCCAAAACATGGCGCGTTGCTCCTCCGAGAACGAGCTCGCGCAGGCGCGAATGGCCATAGCAACCCATCACGAGGAGGTCTGCCCGCATCTCGCGCGCTGCGGCGAGGAGAGCGGCGCCGACGCCTTGCTCTGTGGCCCGGGCTTCCGCCGCCTCGCACTTCACCCTGTGACGCGCCAGCGCCGTGCAGAGATCGGCGGCGGGCACGTCGTCGGCCCTCCGCTCCAGGTCCTCGGGGCCGATCGACAGCACGGTTGCCGCCTCCGCCACCTTGAGCAGGGGGAGCGCATCGAACGCCGCGCGGGCCGCCTCGCGCCGGTTGTTCCAAGCGACGAGAACTCGCGAGCCGATGGTTGCGGGCGTACTCCTGTTCGGTATCAGGACAACCGGGCGCCCCGACTTGAGCACGAGGTCGACGGGAGCGTCCAACATCGACGACGAGCGCGCGCCGGGCTCGGGGGCTGCGGCGACGATGAGGTCGGTCGCGCGCCCGAAGTCCGCGACCCTGGTCCAGACCGGCCAGGGATCGGCGTCCCCGCTCACCCATTCCGCCGAGAGCGCCGCTTCGCGCGTTGCCGCCAGGAAAGCCGCTTTCATCCGCTCGATCTCTTGCGCGAAAGCCTCGCGGTGGGTTTCGATCACGACCGTGCCGCCGCCGGGCGTGAGCGCCGGCTCGACGATGGCCGGCGGCAGCACCGAAAGGCCGATGAGGTGGGCTTCGAAGCGCCGGGCGAGTATGATGGCCGAGGAGACAAGATTACCGGCACGCCGGGTGTCCGGAACGTGAACGAGGATGGTCTTGTAGGCCATGGCGGTCTCCGGCATTCGATGGAGCGAGGCTGCACCTTATCCCGTCGCGGGAACTTGACAGCCGTCAAAGCACTCGTCGCGGGCCGCTGCCACATCTCGACCACGGCCTGGACCGCGAGCGCAAAGGAGTGGACGTGAGATGAAAGCCAAAACAACATGGGTGCTCATCGCCGACGGCGGACACGCACGCGTCTTGCAGAGCACCGGCGCCGGGCGCCACCTCGAAGAAGTTGCGGGAATGAGCTTCAGCCACGAGCTGCCGCCGACCCACGAGCTCGTCCGCGACCGGCAGACGCGCTCGTTCGAAAGCGTCGGTCACACCCGCCATCCCGTGTCGACGGGCCTCGATCCCCATCGCAAGGAGAAAGAGAAGTTCGCGGTCGAGCTTGCCGCGATCCTCGAGCAGCAGGTCAAGGCCTTCGACCGCCTTGTCGTCGTCGCACCGGCCAAGGCCATGGGCGAGCTGCGCGATGCGCTCTCGGAGAGCGTGCGCAAGAAGGTCGAGAAAGAGGTGGTGAAAGACCTGACGAAGACGCCCGATTCGGAGATCGCGAGCCATCTCGGCATGATCCCCGGCCTCTAGAGTGGTTCGGCGCTCCTTCAGCAGACCGCCGGCTGGCAGAGCTGGATGTCGAACTTCTGATGCGGCCGCTTGCGGCTGAAATTGAACTCGCGCCCGTCGACGCACGACGTCCTGCCGTCGAGGGCGAGGGCGTCGCCGAGCGGCAGCTCGTGGTACATCAGCACCTCGTTCAGGTCGCAGTTCTTTTCCGCCTTGAGCTGCTGGCGCAGAAGAATGCGCCAGGCGCCGTCGTTGGCGGGCTCCTCGGCGCGCGCGGCGAAAGCTCCGGCCGCGACCGCGGCGAGCAGACCCGAGGCAGTCGAGAAGTGGCGCAGGATCGGCATCGAGACACCCTTTCGTTGATTCACGAGCATGATCGCCATGCTGCCGTCGGCGGACCTTGACCCGCGTCAACCGGCGCTCGAGAGCACGATATCCGCGACAATGAACAGAATGCAGCTCGCGAAGCCGGCGGCCGGGACCCAGACCGGACATTTGAACCCGACATGGCTTTCGGCGCCCTTGCGCAGCTTGATGCGCACGAGCGACAGGTTGACGATGGCGAACAGGCACAGCGTGATGCGCGCCGAGAGGTCGGCAAGGTCCGCGATCGGCAGGAGCAAACTGAAGAAGAGGACGATCCCCGTCGCGACGAGGGTGGCGCGGATAGGGGTGTGAGTCGTCGCGTTGATCGCCCCGATCCACGCCGGGAGACCGCGCTGGCGCGAAAGCCCGTACATGACGCGCGAGGCCATGATCAGGTTGACGACGATGCCGTTCAGCGTCGCCACGACGGCGATGGCGCTCATGATGCGAGGTGATGCCCCGGTCAGATGCTCGAAGACGAGGGCGAGGGGGGCTTTCGAGGCGGCGAGCGCCTCGGTGCCGACGGCGGCCAGCGCGACCCACATGACGAGCACGTAGAGAACGGTGGTAATGGCAAGGGTTAGGAGAATTGCGAGCGGGAGGGTGCGGGCGGGGTCCTCGAGCTCCTCGGCGACGTTCACGATGCCTTCGAAGCCGATGAAGGCGAAGACGGCCAGCATGGAGGCGGTGAAGATGCCGCTCCAAACGGCAGGATCGAGGGTGGCGGGGATCATCTCCGGCGCGCGGGCGACGACATCGGGCTCGAAGAGAAGCGCCGCCGCGATGACGATCAGGAGGCCGCCGACCTCGATCAGGGTCATGATGCCGGCAAACGTCACCGACTCCTTGATGCCGCGCGCGGCGATCGCCCCCATCGCGAGCACGACGCCGGCGATGATGACGCGGCCCGGCAGGTCGAGAAAGACGCCGATGTAGCCCGCCGCGCCGACGCTGATGGTCGCCGCCGAGACGAGCGACATGGCGATGACGAGGAGCCCGACCCCGGTCGCGAACCGCTCCGATTGGAAGGCTGCGCGCGCGTACGCCGCCTCGCCGGCGGCAACCGGCATCCTGACCCCGAGCTCGGCGAGCGAGGCGCCGGTCAATCCGATCAGCGCCGCCGTGATAACGAACGAAACGGGTGCGTGCATGCCTGCGCGCTCGGCCGCCGCCGCGATGAGCACGTAGATCCCGGCGCCGATGGTCACGCCGAGCCCGTAGAGGACCGTGTGGGTGAGGGTCAGCGAGCGCCGCAGCGCCGGCGCGGCCGCGAGCGTCTCAGAGGTCGGGCTTGGGTTCGGCATGAAGGCGGGAGGCCGATCAGAGGTTGGAAATGCCGCGTTACTCGGCAGCGAAATGTGGTAACTCCAAGGTCGCGTCAACGAGCACGGGATTGTCCGGCCGGCAATTGATCCGCCTCAAGGAGGCGCGAACCGCCAGGAGCAGACTGTCTCGCGACGCGGCTTCGTCGGTCGGTATGATGGACGCCTCCTTTATCGCAATGATGGCCGGCGCCGCGCTCGGGTTCGCGAGCACGCTCCATTGCGCGGGCATGTGCGGGGCCATTGCCTCGAGCCTGATGTTCTGTCCCGGCTGCAGCTCGCGGCGAAGTGAGGTTCGTGCGCTCGTCCTCACGCATTTGGGCCGCATCACGGCCTATGCGCTGGCGGGCGCCGCGGTCGGCGGCGCGGGGTCGGCGATGATCGGCTGGCTCGATCGCGAGGCGGCCTACCGCGTGCTGCAGTGGGCCGGAGCAGTCGCGCTGATGTGGATCGGACTTTCGACCGCCGGGCTGGTGCCGGCGCTCTCCGGCCTCGACAGGGTTCTGGCACCCGTCTCGGCGACGACAGCGCGCCTGGCCGGCTCCTTCGGCGGTCGTGCGCCGCCGCCGTTCGTGATGGGGCTGGCGTGGGGTTTCCTCCCGTGCGCCATGGTTTATGGCGCGCTCTTCACCGCGATGGCGTCGGGCTCGGCGCCTCAAGGCGCCCTGATCATGGCCGGGTTCGGCGCCGGCACGCTGCCCGGACTGGTGACGATGGCGTTCGGCGTCCGCTCGCTCGCCCGCGCCGAGCTGCGGCCGGGGCTGCGCGTCGCGGTGGGCGGCCTCATCTCGCTCATGGGCTTCATGACCGTATGGCTCCCGCATGGCTCGCTCGACGTCTTCTGCCGTTGACGCACGTCAACCTTGAGATCGCCACGACAATCTAACATTGGTCGAATCGGTCTTAACGGCCAACAACCCGGGAGGAGAGAGTGCGCATCAACGGAGCCGTGATTGCGCTGGGACTGCTCGCCCTCTCAGGGGCGGCAGCGCGCGCCGAGGAGCTCGGCAACGCCACACGCGGGCTCGACTACGTCAAGAAGCACTGCGCGGAATGTCACGCCGTCGACGCGGCGGAGGCCTATTCCCCCAATCCCGACGCGCCGACGTTCGAGTCGGTCGCCAACACGCCCGGCATGACCGCGCGCGCCCTCGTCGTCTGGCTGCAGAGCCCGCACCCGACCATGCCCAATCTCATGGTGCCGGCCGAGGATCGCGACAACGTGGTCGCCTATATCCTGAGCCTCAAGCCGCTCAATCAGTGATCGCAGAGGCTGCGGAGGGACCAAGGCCCATGGGAAAGAAGCTCGAGACGGCGCGCGGCCCGAGGCGAGGCGTGCTTGCCGCGGCGGGGCTCGCGCTGGCGGCGCTCGTGTCGTCCGTCGCGGCCGACGAGCGCCCGCAGACGCCGGCGCCGCGCGGCTTCGATTACTGGCAGCCGGAATGGATGGTGCGCGAGCTCTGGGGGCCGGGGCACATGCCCAAAGGCATGATGACGCGTCTGCTCAGGCATACGACGTACGTGAGCTACGGCGTGCCGAAAGACTATGATGGCGCGGTGTCGACGGTCGAGCAGGGACCTGCCGCCGTCAGCGCCGGCGCCGCGCTCTACGCCGAGCATTGCCGCAGGTGTCACGGACGCGACGGCATGGGCGACGGCGACGCCGGCAAGGCGCTGGCACCCTCGCCCGCCCTTCTCGCCTACATGATCCGGAAGCCGATCGCCGTCGACGAGTATCTCTTGTGGGCCATCTCCGACGGGGGCAAGCAGTTCGAGAGCGACATGCCGTCCTTCCGCGATGTCCTCTCGCGAGAGGACATCTGGAAGATCATCGCCTTCATGCGCGCGGGATTTCCCGATGGCGACGCGAAGCCCGCCGCCGAGTGAGCGCCGGACGCGCCCAGAGGCAAGAGAGCGTGACGAGGAACCCCATGAGGCCAGGAGCCCTGATCGCGGCCGCCGTCGTGCTCGCCTCGCCAGTCCCCTCGCTCGCCGACGAAAGGGACGAAGCCGTGGCGAAGGGACTGAAACTCGTCTCGGCCAATTGCGCGCGCTGCCATGCGGTCGGCGCCGAGGGCGCGAGCCCGCTCGAGAAGGCCCCGCCGTTCCGCGACATCGTCCTGCGCTACCCGGTCGCCAATCTGGCGGAGGCGCTGGCGGAAGGCATCGTCACCGGCCACCCCGACATGCCGGAGTTCGTCTTCGAGCCCTCCGACATCGAGGCCATCCTCGCCTATCTCGACACGCTAAAGCCGCAGCCGGGGAAGTAGCCACGGGCCTTTCCCCGTCAAGGGGAGGGGAATTCTTGCGAAGACATCGCGTCTCAAAACCAAGCATGCGGCTTACGGGGAAAACCACTCGCATAGCGGACAAGCGTGAGGATGACGTCCA
Organism: uncultured Alphaproteobacteria bacterium; assembly: GCA_963699485.1. Taxonomy (GTDB): domain Bacteria; phylum Pseudomonadota; class Alphaproteobacteria; order Rhizobiales; family Hyphomicrobiaceae; genus Hyphomicrobium_C. Next base: position 170,907 of record CAVOUC010000032.1, read on the forward strand.
TCCAATGCAGGTTGTGCCTCAGTCCGGATCCGAAACGTTCCGGGCACGGTGGGCGCGCTCACACCGCGCGGCGACCGAGCGCGTGCGCCTCGTCGAGCCAAGCCTTCCGGTCGTCTGCACCCACGCCCTCGACAAACCCGTGGATCGTCGAGCGCACCGGCGAGACGCCCATGAAGCCGAGGATGTTGCGCTTCAGCATCTTCAGCGCATGCGCCCCGAACCACCAGCGGTAGACGAAGCCCGGCATGCCCATGGTGACGATGACGCGCGCCGATTTTCCCTTGAGCACCTTGACGAACTTTCCCGTCTTCGACGGCTCGACGAGGTCGGGCTGCAGCACGCGCTCGAGAAAGCCCTTGAGGATTGCGGGCAGCGTGCCGAGCCAGAGCGGAAAGATGAGGACGATGTGGTCGGCAGAAAGCAGCGCGCTGTGGGCGGCGGCGAGGTCCGGCTCGAGCGGCTGCACGCGCTCGAAGCCCTCGTGCAGGATCGGATCGAAGGCCATGCGGGAGGTGACGAAGAGCTCGGCCGAATGCCCGCCTTCCTCTGCGCCGAGCTTGTAGGAGTGCCCGAGCGCTTCGCAGAAGGTGCCGATGCGCGCATGGCCGACGACGATCGCAATCCGAGCCATGGGAATCTCTCCACGCAATACAAGGTTCGCAATACAAGAATTGAATATTACGGGGGCAGCGCTGCCGGGTCTTGACCGATCGCAAATGCGCGGTCGGCTGATTGTCACTGAAATGTCATTGATGCGAGAAGGGCGGCCAGAAATGCGCACCGGCTGAATTCTAAAGGTGGGGGGGGACCTCAGCAAAAAAGTGGTGCTTGCAGCTGCTGGTTCTGGCCTCCGCCGTTTGGGCCGCCGGCCTTTGCCGATGATATATTCGCATCGGTGAGGCGTTCTTCGGCGAATTGTGTGTACTCTTCACATCGCGCGCAAACCAAGCGCGAGGGCGATCCACGCGCAGCCGTAGAATATCAGATCAATCCCCAGAAAAAGCCCGATCACCCAAAGTCCTGAGGCGGGCCATTGCGCCAGAACGAGGAGGCCCAAGATAATTGCGATAATTCCGTCCGCCACCTGCCAGCCAGCCCCAGCCCGGCAGGGCAATAGCCCACGAGCCGATCAGTTGAAGCAGCCCGCCGATTATGAAGAACATTGCCATGACGACGGTCACTACCTCGGCGCTGATCACTGGTCTCGTTACAAGCAGCAGGCCTGTCACCCCGAAGAGGATCGCCGCCAGCAAATGATGGAAGAAGCCTGCCCACTGCCCAACCATGACGGCCTGGGCGATTTCGAAGCCAGACGCAATCACCAACAGCCATCCGAAGAACAACATCGAGGCGATTGTGGCGGTAACTGACCGCGCAACGGCGGCGACACCAAGCACAAGCAACCCGATCCCGAATGCCAGGAACCATCCCCAGTATTGGACGAGTTAGTGAGGAATTTGGACTTCTAGCGTTTGGACATCGCCTACGAGCATGGCGTCTTACCTCCTGGACGTAATCCGATCCTGGAGTTGCCTAGTGGCAATCCTCAGGCGTGGCGGCCGTAGTAATAGACACCGCAACTGCAGCCATTCAAGCGGCTTTCGTGCCTTGCACGCTTTCAGCATCCTTGCGCGCCAACCATGCTTCGAGTGCCGCCTGCTCAGCCTTCGAATTGAAGCGAACGGCGTGCGGTTGCGCAAAGTACCCCGAGCTCACTTCTGCGTCGTTCGTGCGGCGCGCTGCGCACCGTAGTAGACGGCGACCGCGTGCATTTCTTCGGGCGTCAGCTCTCGTGCAATCACACGCATCTGCTCATTGATATCGTTCCGCCGGATGCCTTGGGCGAAAGCCGCGAGTTGGCGCTCGATGTAAGCAGCGTGCTGGCCCTGCAGCGACGGTGCTCCGAGCTTTCGGGCTTCAGGGCCATGACAGGCTCCGCATGGCGGGATCCCGCGCTCGGGATCCGACGGCCCGTTCTCCGAGCTGCGAGCGGATGAGGATGAAGATCAGAAGAACCGCCGAGGTCAGCAGGATCAGGCCCCCGATCACCGAGATGACGACGAGTGGACCCATGGGCGCGATGAGCGGATCGGAATAGTCGAAAATCGCGACCCGCCGCGGCTGTCCCATCAGCCCGGTGATGTGCCAGGGGATCGTGGTGATCAGCATGCCCCAGAACCACAGCCAGAGCTGCCAGCGTGCCAGATGCTTGGACAGCAGCGGCTTCCCGGTGATCCACGGCCACATCTCGTAGGCGATCGCGAAATACATGATCACGACTGCGCCGCCGAAGATCAGGTGGAAATGCGCGGTGACCCAGGACGTATTATGGATCATCGCATTCATGGCATAGCTCATGTTGATGAGCCCGCCGAACCCGCCGGGGCCGAGCATCAACAGCGAAAGCCGAAGCGATCAGGACGAAGGCGTGCCAGACGGCATTGTGATAGGGCAGGGTCCGCCAGAGATGAAAGCCGACGCCGATCGTGTAAAGACAGCCGCCCAGCATGAGCAGGACGAGGGTGCTCGTCGAAAGGGCTGCGGTTAGCGGATTAAATGCGGCGATGCCGGCCCAACCTTGGCCGAGATAAAGAACGTAGGCGGTTCTTGGGAAACGTTCCGGCCAACCCAGCTTGGCGATGACCCCGATCACCGCAATGGCCCAGACGGCGCCAAGTAACGCGAGCCCTGTGATGCCACCGATCTTGACCACGGCGAAGGGCGTGTAGGTTGCGGCAATCTTTACAAAAATCGCCGCATGGTCGCAGCGGCGTAAGATGGCCTTGAGGCCTGGTAGCGTTACAAGGTGATATGCGGCCGAGAAGCCGAAGACCGCCACCCGACGCTGTAGATAACGACGCTCACCGTCGAAAGCGGCGACAGTGACGTGAGTGAGATGGTGGTTAGGACAACAGCTGCCGCAAGGCTGGCCGTAACGCCGGCAATGTGAACGCAGCCGTCTGCAATACGTTCGCCGCCGGTGTAGTGGGGGAAGCTCTCGCGACAGCGATGTCCTATTGTTGGCATGGCGGACTTCCATTTTACGTGGGCGGCGAGACCGATAGTGCACGAAATTGGCGTGAACGTGGGGTCAGAACTTCCCGATCGCGGCTACCACGGCGAGAGTACGGCAATGAGCGGAAGTCGGAGCGAATTTTCGCTCCTCGTCAGCTCACCCACTTATAGAGTGAGTGCGGATCACGCGCGGCCACCCACCCTCATCGCTAATACTTCTCGCCCCATCTCCGCATCCTGAGCGAGCCGGAGCTTTTCATCGAAGGCAATCATCGAACAGGTGTGCTGGTGATGAGTTACTTGCTGGCACGCGAAGCCATCAGTTTGGCGTGTTGAGGTGGTGCCGGCTGAGAGATTTGAACTCCCGACCAACGGTTTACAAAACCGCTGCTCTACCACTGAGCTAAGCCGGCCCCCTGGCTCGCGAGGCCTCTGCAACTTAAAGCAGCCGAGGTCCCGCTCGGGCGCGGCTTTATAGCCCGATTGGCGGGCGCGGGCCAGGGCCGCACGGGCCCGGTCCGCGCGGCAGCACGATTTGGAAAGGTAAATGTGCTCCTTTGGCATGAAGCCTGCTCGCCGGATGCTAGCGGGATGCTAGCTCGCGTCCGACGACGCCTGCTTTGAGACCGCTCCCGTGGTCCGGCGCTCTCCTCGGGGAGCCGCCGCGCGCCAGGGCCGTTCGCCGGGGAAAAGCCGCCGCCCATGCTCTACCGCCAGACCCTCCTTTACCTTCCCGCGCAGGTGGTGGGTCCGATCGCCCAGCTCGTCTCCGCTCTCATCTGGACGCACTTTCTCTCGCCCGAGGAGATGGGCATCTTCGCCCTCATCGTCGCCTCCCAGGAGCTCGTCTACCTCGCGACCCTGTTCTGGTTCAGCCTCTATACGCTGCGCTACGCCGGGAGCGGGACGGACGGGAGCGCCCACGCCGAGTTTCTCGAGACCGAGGCCTACGTGCTCGCCGGCTCCTCGGTGGCGGCGGCGCTTGCCGTGCTCGCTCTCCCGCTTTGGATCGACGGCGCGTGGACGGCGGACCTGTTGCTGGCCACGGCCGCCTATGTCGTGACCCGCGGGCTCGCCACTCACCTTGCCGACCGGGCGCGCGCCCAGCACGATACGCTCACCTACTCCATCCTCCAGATCTCGTGGCCGGTGATCGGCCTCGTGCTCGGCATCGCCCTCGTGCCGCTTTTTGCGCACGGCACGGTGGCGGTGCTGACCGGCTACGCGCTCGCTCAGGCGGGCGCGGTCGCCGTCGGGATCGCCCGCCTCGGCATCGGATCGCACGGAGGGCGCTTCTCGCGCGAGAAGCTGCGCACGGCGATCGCCTACGGCGTGCCGCTCGTGATCGGCGCGATGCTGATCTGGGTCGCGGCCAACGGCGTGCGCTTCATCGTCAACGCGAGCGAGGGGGCAGCCGCCGTCGGCCTCATCACGGTGGGCTGGTCGCTCGGGCTCAGGAGCGCGGGCTTCGCCGCCATGCTGGTCACGGCGGCGGGCTTCCCGCTCGCGGTGCGCCGCGCCCGCGAGGAGGGGATGGCGCAAGGCCAGCAGCAGCTCGTGAGCAACGGCGTGCTCCTCCTCGTCGCGCTCGCGCCGGCCGCGGCGGGGCTGTGGGCGATCTCGGATCCGCTCGTGCATCTCTTCGTCGCCGTGCCGTTCCACGAGATCACGCTGCTCGTGCTGCCGTTCGCGATCATCGCCGGCACCATCCGCAATTTCCGAGTCCACTTCGGCGAGCAGGTGTTCCTGCTGCACGAGAAGACGGTGGTGCCGCTCGTCAACGACGCTCTCGACGCGGCGGCGACGCTGATCGCCGGCATGATCGGCATGCACGTCGCCGGCCTCGAGGGGCTCCTCATCGGCGTGACGCTCGCAGCCGCGCTGAGCCTTGCCGTCACGCTCATGTGGGCGTGGCGCGCTTACGGATTTGCATTTCCCATGAGCCATCTCGTCCGCATCGGCGGGGCGACGCTCCTCATGACGCTCCTCGTCGAGGGCCTGACCGCGGGGCCGTCGGCGTCGGCTCTCGTCCTCTCCCTCGCGCTCGGCGCGGCAAGCTACGCGCTGGCGATCGGCGCCTTCTATCCCGTTGCCGCGGAGCGCGCGATCGGCGCCCTGCGCGGCATGGCTCTGCGCTTCAAGCGCGGAGAGGCGATCTGAGAGGAGCGCGACCCGTGGGCGACCCGGTGCATCGTCTTTGCGTCCTGCATGCGTTCGATCCGAGGGGCTCGAAGGTCGGCGGCCTCGAGACCTTCGTGCGCGACATGATCGCGTTTCTGCCCGACGACTTCTCGTTCCTGATGATCGGCGTCGACGCCGCGGGCGACCTCGAGCTCGGACGCGTCACGAGCCAGACGTTCCGCGGGCGGCGCTTCGACTTCCTGCCCGTGCTGCATTATCCGGACACGAAGGCGCGCGAGGCGGCGAAGAGCGTTCAGGGACTCGCTCACCTTTCAGTTCATGCAGGGGCTCGTCCGCCACCTGGGCGCCGTGCGCCGGACGCTCCGCGAGCGCCCGACCAGCGTCGATCTCGAGCGCGTCGAGTTCGCGCCGCTCGTCCGCCTGCTCGGCATCCCGTTCGTGCAGATGCTGCACGGGGAGGGCGCGCCCAAGCTCAAGATGGATTCGCTTCTGAAGAGCTACCGCTTCGTGCACAACTTGAACGAGCGCCTGGCGGTGATGGCGTGCGACAAGTTCCTGTGCGTCAATCCCATCATCACCGAGCGCATCCGTGCGACCTATCCGCGTTATGCGGCGAAGATCGACACGCTCTCGACCTGGGTCGATACGGCGACGTTCCGCCCGCGCCCGCTGCCGGAGGGGCCGGGCCTGCGCATTGCCTATGCCGGGCGCCTCGACCTCTTCAAGTCGCCGCCGCTCATGTTCAAGACCATCGCCGAGCTTCACCGCCGGCTCGGCGACGGCGTCGAGTTCCACTACCTCGGCACGAGCGATCCTCACCGCTTTCCCGAGTTCAGGGCCATCGAGGCGATTACCGTCCGCCACGGCTTCAAGGACGCCAAGGGCGTCGCCCGCGTCTTCGCCAATGTGCACGCCGGCATCCTGACCTCGGAGTTCGAGGGCATGCCGTTCTACGTGCTCGAGTGCCTCGCCGCCGGCCGGCCGATATGTGCCGTGCATCTCCCGCAGCTCGAATGCGTCGTGAAAAGCGGGGCGAGCGGCGCACTGGTCGCGCGTTCGGGCGACGAGGACGACGTGGCGCGCCGCCTCGCCGAGGCGTTCGTCGGCGTGCGCGAGAAACTCGCGAGCGGCGAGATGACGCCGGAGATCGTGGCGGCGCAGGTCGCCGACTACACGCCCGAGCGCCAGCTCGCCAGGTGCTATGCCAATCATCGCGAGATCCAGGCGCGCCGCTTTGCGGCCCGCACCGAGAGCAACCGCCCGCGGATCGAGATCGTGGAAGGCTAAGCGACGGAACGAATGGATCAGGTGGGGCGGGGGAGGCCGGCCGGGGTCGTGCTCGTCTCCGCCGACCCCTTGGCCTCGAACAGCCCCGCGACCTTGGCCGCGTCGGCGGCCGCGAGCAGGTTCCAGCGCTCGATGTTCGCGCGCGTGGCGTCGGCGGCGCGCCGGCGCCAGCCGGGCGTCCCAACGAGCGCGGCGATGCGGGCGGCAGCCACGCCGGGCCGGCCCGGATCGATGAATACTCCCGACGCGCCGAGCACCTCGCGGAATATGGCGCGTCGGGGGCGATGACGGGCAGGCCCGCGAACTGGACCTCGAGGAGCGGCAGCCCGAGCCCCTCGTCGTGGGAGGTCGAGAGGAAGAGATCGGCGCTCCTCGATCGTGCGCTTGGCGTCCTCGGCCGAGAGATAGCCGTGGAGGCGAACGCGCGGATTGCGGGCGAGCGCGTCGGCGTCCGGCCCCCAGCCGGAGCGGCCGATGATGTGAAGCTCGGCGTCGGCGAAGCCGGCGCGCGCCAGCGCTTCGACGATCAAGGCCGCGGCCCGATAGTTCTTGCGCGGCTCGATCGTGCCGAGCGCCAGGATCTTGAGCGGCTTGGGATGATCGCCTTTTGCGGCCTGCGCTTGGGCATCGAGGCCGAAGACGTTGGCGGCCGCCGGCCGGTAGAGGGCAATCGCCGCATCGGGGGCGGCGTAGCCCTCGAGCTCGGCGCGCGTGCGCTCGGAATTGACAAGGAAGCGCTTGAGCCCCCGCACGGCGAGGCGGAACGGGAGCGCCAGGTAGAGCTTCGCCTTGAGGTTCAAGTCCTCCCGCCGCGTCAGGAGGAAGAGATCGTGCACGTAGAGCACGACGCGCCGGCGGGCGAAGGCAAAGAGGGGCGACGGCGGAAAGCCGGGGAACACGAACTCGGCGCGCGGATGGGCAAGCGCGAGCAGCGGCAGCAGGAGCTGCTGCTTCATCACCATGGAAAGCACGCTGTTCGAGCGGACGGCGACGACTTCGGCGTCGCGGAAGTGCGCCTTCTCGAACAGCTCGATCGCCAGCCGCTCGATGCCGGTCACGTGGCCGTCGAGGTGCGTGAGGTCGAGGAAGACCTTGCGCCGGCTACCTTCCGCAGCTCGGCCTTTTGTCGGAGCGGAGCCCGCGATTACGTCGCGGACGAGCTCCTCGTAGACGGGGAAGCGCGCCGCGAACGAGAATTCGTCGGCGCGCGCACGACGCTCACTTGGATCGCTCGCGTCGTCGAGCGCGGCGCCGATGGCGCGCGCCAACGCCGCGGGATCGGCGATCGGCGCCATATGGCCGTGGCGGCCGTGATCGAGAATCTCGAGCGCGCCGGGTGTCGCCGTGGCAGCGACAGGCAGGCCGTAGGCCATCGCTTCGACGAGCACGTTGCCGAAGCTCTCCGTGCGCGAGGAGGAGACGAGGCAGCGGGCGCGCTGGTAGGCCGCCCAGGGCTCGCGCGCATAGCCCGCAAGCTCGACGCGGCCGGTGAGCCCGAGGCGCTCGATCTCGGCCCTGAGGAGAGCCTCGTCGGGTCCCTGGCCCAGGATGAGGAGGCGCGCGGCCGGCCGGTCGAGGAGGGCAAAGGCGCGGAGCAGCGTGACGTAGTCCTTCTCGGGGACGAGGCGGCCGAGGGCGAGCACGAGCTCCTCGCGGGCGGCAAGCTCGGCGCGCGCCGGCACGGCGGCGGTCTCCGGAAAGAAGACGGGATTGTGGATGGCGACCGTCCTCTGCTTCGACGGCTCCCCAGCGGCGGACGAGCGCGTCGCGAAGAGCGTGCGAGACGGCGACGGTGCGCTGGGCGAGGCGGCTCATGAGGGGAAGCGCCGCGTATCCGGCCCAGGCGAGCCAGCCCGACCTGTGCTCGTCGAAGCCGTGATAGCCGAGCACGACCTTGACCGGCGCGCGCGCAATGAGACGCGCGGCGAGGAGCTTCACATTCGAGGCGCCCACCGCCGCCAGCGCGACATCGGGCGCGATCTCCTTGAGGAGGCGCGCAAGGCGAACCACTGAGCGCACATGTCCGCGCCCCAGCGTCACGAGGGGCACTTCTCGTCGAGGCTCGCGCGGTTGTCGTCGCCTTCGAAATCCTGGACGAAGACCACGTCGTAGCCACGGGCCTTGAAAGCGCTGGCCAAGCGCGCCCACAGCCGCTCGGCGCCGCCGTCGGCAAGGCTGTGCGTGTAGAAGAGCAGTCTTGGCGGCGCCATCGGAAGGTCTCTAATGAAAGAGCTGGAGGGGAGCGCTCGGACACATCACGTGACGGGCTCGGCGAGCAGGCCCCTCACCGGCGCGAGGAGCGTGATCTGCGCCAGGAGCACGGCGCAAAGGGCGTAGCGCGAGGCCATGCGGCGCGGGTTGCTGGCGAGGCGCCAGAACCACTCGAGCCCGGTCGATCTGCATGAGGCGGGGCGCACGCGACTGGCTGCCGGCGAGGAAGTCGAGGGCTGCGCCGACGCAGACGAAGCCGACCGAGCTCCCGCGCGCGACCGCGCGGGCGGCAAAGATCTCCTGCTTGGGCGCGCCGAGCGCGACGAAGCACAGGCGAGCGCCCGAGGCCTCGATCCGCGCGATGGCCGCGTCCGCCTCCGGCCCCTCCGGGTCGAAGCCGGCCGGCGGCGCCGCTTCGCCGACGATTTCGAGGTGTCCGGCGCACCGACTGTTGAGGGCGCGGGCCGTGCGAGCGAGCACCTCCTCAGTCGAGCCGAAGAAATAGACGGGAAGCTCGAGGCGTGCCGCGGCCTCGGCCAGGGGAACGACGAGATCGGCTCCGGTCGTACGCTCGATCTTCGGGTTCTGCTGGGCGGCAAGGCGCGCGACGGGCGTGCCGTCCGCCGTCACGAAGCGCGCCCGAGCATAAGCCCAGCGAAATTTCGCGCAGCGGCGCAATTTCACGAGGTGGTCGAGATTGAGCGTGAATACCGTGAAACCGTCGTCGCGCGATGCAGCCGCCGCGATCGCTCTTACCGCATGATCGAGATTGGCAATATTGATCTGCCAGCCGTCGACCGCCGCCAGAGGCAATTCCGGCGTGGACCTATCAACGCGATCGGGTTTAGGCCCAATCATTCTTAACATTGCTCGATTTCCCATGCCCGCCTTTTTGCTGCTTCGCAGCTTTAGTGGCAAGGGAACTTTCAAGACGCCGCCGCGACGCCGCTCGCGGGGCATCGCGGACTGAAATTGCGATGGCTTTCTCCATAAGCAATCTGGCCTTTTCTCAGGAAGAAATTTGGTTAAATCAGGTCAAAACAATCCCGCGAATCCGGTCGCGCGCAGGTTCGAGAGCCTCGCGCACTGCGGCGATTTGCGCGCGCGTCGTGACCCCGGCGCGGGCGACGAGGACGATCTGATCGGCAAGTCCCAGGAGGGCGCAGCCCGACTGGTCCTCACCGGGGGCGCCGGCGTCGATGAGGACGAGGTCATAGTCGTGCGCGAGCGCGCCAAGGCCGGTGGCGAGGCGGCGGCGCTGCTGGGTCTTGAGCAGGCGCAGGTCGGCGAGCGCGATCGGCAACAGGGCAAGACCGCTCGCCTTGTCGCGCACCGTGATCCGCGCCAGATCGTCCTTGCTGTCGAGGCGCGACGGGCTCGTCGCTCGTGAAATCGCCGGCTAGAGCCGCTGCAAGCGCGGCGTCGCGCGAGCAGGCATCCACCAAGAGCACGCGGTCCCCGGCGAGGGCGGCCGCCTCAGCGAGGGAGAGGGCAGTGGCCGAAGTCCCCGAGCCCGCGTGGGAGCCCGCGAGCAGCACGCAGAGCGGCCGTCCGGGACGGCTCTCGGCCCTGATCCTGCCGAGAAGCCGCAGTGTCGCCTGGCGGTAGCTTCGGGCGATCTCCCCTCTCGCGTCGGAAAGCGCGGCGAGGAGCGGGGCGAACTCGTGGTCTCCCAAGGTCGAGCCTCTGCCTTGAGGCGGCGGCGCCGGCGGAACGAGAAGAGAGAGGCGTTGATCTCGGGAAGCGTCCCGAGCGCGCGCGTCGCCGCTGCGTCCGCGGCGTCGGCCGGCGAGCGCACGGTCCTGTCGAGATGATCGGCGAGGAGCGCGCGTCCGACGCCGAGGCTCGCCCCGCCGAAGAGGCCGAGGGCCAGGATCAGCAGGGGCACGGGCTGCACCGGCCGGGTTGGGACGTTGGCCATCGAGATGATGCGCGCCTCGGGCGTCGTGAGGTTCGTCTGCTCCTGGGTCTCCTTGGCGCGCGCGAGGAAGACGCGCATCAGCTCGCGGCTGGCATCGGCCTCCTGCTCGAGCTCGCGCAGCTTGATCTGCGCCGTGTTCGTAACCGCGACCTCCTCTTTCGCGCGCTCGAGGGATTGGGCGATGCCGCGCTCGCGGTTGGCGGCGATCTCGAACTCGCTCTTGGACGTCGCGGCGATGCGCTTGAGCTCGATGGAGATCTGATCGCGGATCTCCCCGAGCTGCGAGCGAACCTCGATGAGCGCCGGATGGCGCGGGCCGAGCTGCGTGGCGAGAGAAGCCTCGCGGCGGGCGATCTGCGCGTATTGCTCGCGCAGCTTCTGGACGAGGCCGGACTTGGTCGCCTCGGGGAGAGTGTCGGGGAGCGAGCCTGCGTCGAGCGCGGCGCGCGTCTCATCGTAGCGCGCCTTGCTCTCTGCGGCGACGGCGCGCGCGGTGGCAAGCTCCGCGTTGAGCTTGCCCACCTGCTGCTCGGTGAGGAGACCGCCTTCGGAGGTCAGGATCTTGTTGGCCTTCTTGAACTCGTCGACCCGCGTCTCGGCGTTGCGGAGTTGATCTCTGAGCTCGCCGAGGCGGGCATCGATCAGGGCATTGGCGCGCTTGGCCTCCTCGCTCTTGGCCTGAGATTGATCGGCGAGATAGGCATCCGCGACGGCGTTGGCGATACGGGCGGTCTTGGCGGGCGCGGACCCGAGAACCTCGATCTCGACGATGTAGGTCTTCTGGGCCCGCTTCACGCGCAGATTGCGCGAAAGCGAGACGACCGCCTGCGTTGCGGGGTCGGTCTCGGGACGGGGCCCACGGATCATGTCCTTCACCGCCGCGAGGAAGCCGTGGGCGGGCGGGGGCGCGAACTCGGGATCGGCGGCGAGGCCCAGCGTGTCGACGACCCGGCGCAGAACCGTGTCCGAGCCGATGATCGAGACCTGGCTCTCGACGAGGGCGAGGTCGGTGCCGAGCCCGCCCTGGACCACCTCCTCCGACACGATCTTGCGCGTGCGGGGATCTATGAAGAGGGTGGCGCTCGACGAGTAGACGGGGGTCGCGACGAGAATGTAAACAATGGAAAGAACGAGCGCCCCCGCCGTGATCGCCAGGATCGAGGCACGGCGGCACCGCAGAATTCCCGACAACCCGGCGAGGTCTGTTACGTTTACGGACGATCGGTACGCACTCTGGCGCGCCTGGTCCCAGAGCGAGATCGTGATGGGCCCCGGGAGATCCGCCGCGGCCGGGCGAAGCTGGTTAAGGTCGAGCGCGTTTTGCATCATTTTCCCACGTAGCCAGCCGAAAACGTCCGCTCACCCGAATGCAGGTGAAATGAAGTTTGCCCGCCGACGCTGCGCTTTCCCGTTTTGAGAAATGCTCCGCCAGATCACATGCGGCAGGCTGCAAAGGTCGTGCCGGACGGTTTGCCGCATTAATTCCAGGGAAACTGGTCGCGATCTTGCAAACCGTTATTCGGCAATGGCCGGCCGATCTCTCCAGTGTGTTTGGACATCCGCTCGCGCCGCCGCCGTAGACTAACGGACGATAACGGCGGGGGAACGGGTAAAGGCAAAGTAAGGCGCGAGACCGGCTGGCGAAACGCGGATGTGTCCCCTCGCACATTCGTTTCATGAATGGGGTGCGGATGTCGGGTAGCGTGGATAGAATTCGAGCACGTCAATCTCTGGAAAGCGCAAAGCTGACTGTCGGCAGTATGATCTTTGCCTTTCTGGCGCTGTGCGCCGAAGCCCTCACCATCGTCGGTCTCTCGGTGCTGACGGGCACGGTGTACCACGAGTGGGCCTACGGAAACCCCGGAAGCCTCGAGGACTTCATTGCGGTCGGCAGCTCCGCCGCGGTTCTGTTCGCGCTGCCATTCCTGTTCCGCGACGAGTACAGGATCCAGGATTTCCTCGACGGCCACCGCAGCGTCGGGCGCCAGTTTCTGGTGTGGAACTACACGTTTCTCTCCCTCGCCGTCTTCGGCTTCGTGACGAAGACGACGGACGATTTCTCGCGCGGCTGGCTGCTCCTGTTCTATGCCGCCGGTCTCGGCGGCGTCATTGCCGCCGATTTCGCCGTGAAGCGGACCCTGCGCGCCCTCATCAAGGCCGATCGCATAGCCTGCCGCCGTCTCATGCTCGTCGGCCCCGCCGACGACATCAAGGCCATGGCGACGGGTGTGGCGGCGGAGAGCGCGGGCGTGCGCGTCGCGGGAACGGCGGTCGTGCCGACGCCGCCCGAGGAGCACGGCCAGGAAGACGCGACCGCGCTCAGCGAAGCGCTCGCCGACGCGGTGGCCAAGGCGCGCGCGCTCAAGGTGGACGATGTGGTCATCCTGACCGACTGGTCGCGCGCCGAGCATATCCACCTGATCGCCGAAGCCTTCACGCAGCTGCCGGTGGCGATCCACCTCGGGGCCTCGAGCGTGCTCGGCCGCTTCACGGACGCGCGCGTGTCGCGCTTCGCCGCCCTGACCGCGCTGTCGCTCACCGTGCCGCCCCTCGGCCCGCTTCAGGCGCTGGCCAAGCGCGGCTTCGACGTCCTCGTGTCGGGCGCCGCTCTGTTTCTCCTTGCGCCGCTACTTGTCTGGGTCGCGATCCTGATCAAGCTGTCGAGCCCGGGCCCCGTCTTCTTCCGTCAGCACCGGCGCGGCTACAACCACGAGGAATTCAGAATCTGGAAATTCCGCACGATGACCACGCTAGACGACGGCGAGGAGATTGTGCAGGCGCGACCTGCCGACAGCCGCGTCACGTGGATCGGGCGCTATCTGCGCCGGTACAGCATCGACGAGCTGCCCCAGCTCATCAACGTGTTGAAAGGCGAGATGTCCCTCGTCGGGCCCCGGCCCCACGCGGTTGCCCACGACCGGCTGTTCGAAAAGCGGATCGTCTCCTATCCGCGGCGCCTCAACGTGCGTCCGGGCATCACGGGATGGGCGCAGGTGCACGGCCTGCGCGGGGCGACGGAGACCGACGATCGCATGACGCAGCGCGTCGAGCACGACCTCTACTACATCGACAACTGGTCGATCGCGCTCGACCTCTACATCGTCGCGCTGACCGTGCTGTCACCCAAGGCGTATAGAAACGCCCATTGAAGGGCCTCGCGTAATTACCGGTAAAGCGGTACGCTTAATCGGCTATTATCTAGTTTCGGGCAATGATTGCCGCGAGTTACGTTCTATCGCTCAATTGTGGAGTTAATCATGCGTTCACGCGTCTTCCTCCTCGCCGCCTTGGTCGCGCTTGGGCTCATGGTCCCGCACGCGGCCGACGCCGGCTGGCGCCGCGCGCCCTACGGCTACGGCAGGGTGCAGGTCGTCAAGCACTGGGGCTACTACCCGCGCTACGCGCACGTCTACAACGTGGACTTTACGACCGATCCCTACGCCTACCGGTACGTGCCGCGCCGCTACTATCCCTACTACAACTCGGGCTACTGGCGTCCTGCCGCCATGCTGCGCTACCGCAAGGCATGCTGCCGCCCGTGGCCGGTGCTGCCGCGCTACTATGAGTCGTGGGGCTATCCCGCCCGCTACTACAACAACACCGAGTGGCACAACGCTTACGGCTATCGGCACTGGTGAGCTCCCGGCTGGCGCAGGGCCACTCCTGCGCCATCCGTGCACCGCGTTCATGCCGTATTCATATGGGATGAGGATTCTCTCCAGAGAGTGAGAGCGGAGTCGCACCGTGCGCGCGCAGCTACCGCGCGTCACGATCTCTAAGGGGAGATTCGCATGCTGAAGAAGCTCATGCAGCCGGTGATGGCGGTCGTGCTCGCGACGGGTCTCATCGCATCGTCGGCTCCCACCGCCGAAGCGGGCCACGGGCGCGGGATTGGCGTCGGTATCGCTGCCGGCATCATCGGACTTGGCATTCTCGGCGCCGTTGCCAACCGAGATCGCTACTACTCGCGCTACGCGGGCGAGTGCTATCCCGGTCCCGAGGAGTGCGGGTTTGTCAATCGCCGCTGCTTCTACAACAGGTGGGGCGATTACGTCTGCCGCGGCGGCCGCTGGACCTGCTGGCGTCCCACGTATTGCGACTGAGCATTTCTGTTACGTCCTCTTCCGTCTCAAAGCGGCCGCGTGAAGGGCGATCGCGGCCGCGTTCGAGACATTGAGGCTCTTGATCGCGCCCCCCGTCGTGATGCGGACCAGCCGGTCGCAGGTCTCGGCTGTGAGCTCGCGCAGCCCCTTTCCCTCGGCGCCGAGCACGATCGCGCATTTCCCTTGGAAGGGCTCATCCTCGAGCGCGCCGGCGGCTTCGTCGTCGAGGCCGAGGACCGTGAAGCCCTGCGCCTTGAGATCGAGAAGCGTCCGGGCGAGGTTCTGCACGAGAAGTACCGGCACGAGGTCGAGCGCGCCCGAGGCGGCCTTGGCAAGCACGCCATCGAGCGGCGGGCTGTGACGGCGCGTCATGATGAGGCCTGCGGCCCCGAACACGGCCGCAGAGCGCAGCACGGCCCCGGCATTGTGGGGATCGGTCACGTGATCGAGCACGACGAGGGGACCGCCCTCCGCGGCACGGCGGGCGAGCCCCTCGAGGTCGGGCTCGGCGAGCGGCTCGGCCTCGATCATCACGCCCTGGTGCACGGCCTCCGGGCCGAGCAGGCGATCGAGATCGTCCGGGCGCGCGCGCTCGGGCGCGATCGCGCGTGCGGCGATCGCGTCGGCAAGCCGGCGCTCGGCATTCTCGGTGGCGAGAAGGCGGCGGATGGTGCGCGCAGGATTGGCAAGTGCGGCTTCGACCGCATGCAGTCCGAACAGGCGGACGCTGTCGCCGGCCGTCGGCGCTGCGCTTCTGCGGCCGTGCCACGGAGCCTTGCCGGGCCGCCGATGCTCGGGCCGCGGGGACCTCTGCTTCTCTTTTCTCATGGGGGCATTGCCATACGGCCTTTGACCCGCTTTTTCCAATTGACATCCGTGGGCACGCTTTCCATAACCGGGCCGTTGCCCTGCCGCTCGATGCAGCGCGGGACGATTTCGCTTGCGTTTCGGCAAGAGAGACCTTGGCCAGGCGCTCAGCCGTAACATCTCGACGATCGGCCTTCGCCTCGCGAAGCCCGGCGACGAATTCCGGCGATCTGGAGGGGTGCCCGAGTGGCTAAAGGGGACGGACTGTAAATCCGTTGGCTTCGCCTACGCTGGTTCGAATCCAGCCCCCTCCACCAGTCCGGAAGCCCCTTTGCCGCGGCAGCGCCGGGCCGCACGTGATGCCCGTGTCGCAAATGGATAAATTTCCGTCTCGTCCGGTCTAATCGCGACCGCGAGGCTCGCGTATTGCACTTCCGTCCGCCCAGCGATGACGTATCGTCGTCCTTGAAAAATCGCCAATCAGCCCGAGGGCCCCCACGTGAAGCGGGAGTACTCATTCTGGTCGCTTTTCAAGCAGGGCCTCCAGCACAACGAGGGATGGGAGCCGGCTTGGCGCAGCGCCGACCCGAAGCCGTCCTATGATTTCGTGATCGTCGGCGCGGGCGGCCATGGCCTGGCGACGGCCTATTATCTCGCCAAGGACCACGGCGCCCGCAACGTCGCCGTCATCGAGAAGGGCTATCTCGGCGGCGGCAACACGGCGCGCAACACAACGATCGTCCGCTCGAACTATCTTTGGGACGAGGCCGCCCTCCTCTACGAGCACTCGCTCAAGCTCTGGGAGGGGCTGACCCACGACTTGAACTTCAACATCATGTTCAGCCAGCGCGGCGTCTTCAATCTGGGCCACTCGCTGCAGGACATGCGCGACATCGAGCGCCGGGTCAACGCCAACAACCTGAACGGCATCGACGCGATGGTGCTCGACGCTCAGGAAGTGAAGCGGCGCATTCCCTTGATCGACATCTCGCCGAAGCGCCGCTACCCGATCCTCGGCGCGAGCTTTCAGGCCCGTGCCGGGGTCGCGCGCCACGACGCGGTGGCCTGGGGATTTGCGCGCGGGGCGAGCAAGCTCGGCGTCGACATCATCGAGAACTGCGAGGTGATGGGCATCGATATCGGCGACGGCCGCATCAAGGGCCTCGAGACGAGCCGCGGCTACATCGGCGCCGACCGCGTCGGCTGCGTGGCCGCCGGCCATTCGTCGGTGCTGGCGCGCATGGCGGGGATTCGCATGCCGATCGAGAGCCATCCGCTGCAGGCGTTCGTGTCCGAGTCGATGAAGCCGGTGCTCGACACCGTCATCATGTCGAATGCGGTCCACGGCTACCTGAGCCAGTCCGACAAGGGCGAGCTCGTCATCGGCGCCGGCATCGACCACTACTTGAGCTACACGCAGCGCGGCAGCCCGCACGTGATCGAGCACACGGCGGCGGCGATCATCGAGCTGTTTCCCATGTTCTCGCGCGTGCGGCTCAACCGCCAGTGGGGCGGCATCGTCGACACGACGCCCGACGCTTGCCCGATCATCGGCAAGACGAAAGTCAAGGGGCTCTACTTCAACTGCGGCTGGGGGACCGGCGGATTCAAGGCGACGCCGGGGTCGGGCAACGTCTTCGCCTACACGATGGCCAACGACGAGCCTCACGCCCTCAATCGGGCCTTCGCGCTCGATCGCTTTTCCACGGGACATCTCATCGACGAGCATGGCGCCGCGGGCGTCGCTCACTGACCAAGAGAGATCTCGATGTTCGTTTTCTACTGCCCGCACTGCGGCGAAAAGCGCGAGGAGGAGGAGTTCGCCTACGGCGGAGAGGCCTTCATCGCCCGGCCCGAGAAGCCCGAGACGATCGGCGACGAGGCCTGGGGTGACTACCTTTTCATGCGCAAGAACCCCAAGGGCTGGCACTGGGAGATGTGGCAGCACGCGACCGGGTGCCGGAAGTTCTTCGTCGTGAGGCGCAACACGGCGACCCACGCCGTTCAGGGCACTTGGACGCTCGCCGAAGGTCGCAAGGCCTATGACGCGGAGGGAAACCCGTCATGAGGAGCCACCGCGTAGACCTGGCCTCGGCGCGCATCGACAGGAGCCGGCCGCTCACTTTCACTTTCGATGGCCAGAGCTTCAGCGGCTACGCCGGTGATACGCTCGCCTCCGCGCTGCTCGCGCACGGGGTCAGGATGCTGGCGAGGAGCTTCAAGTACGGCCGTCCGCGCGGCATCGTCGGCGCGGGCCCCGAGGAACCCAACGCCCTCGTTCAGGTCGAGGCCGGCGCGCTCACCATTCCCAACCTCAAGGCGACGCAGGTCGAGCTCTACCAGGGGCTTGTCGCGCGCCGGACGACAGGGTGGCCCTGGCTTGAATTCGATGCGAAGAGCCTCGGCGGGCACTTTTCGCAGTTCATGCCCGCGGGCTTCTACTACAAGACCTTCAAGGCCCCCGGGATCCTGTGGCCGCGGTACGAGCAAGTCATCCGCCACGCCGCTGGCTACGGAAGCTCGCCGCTCGAGCCCGACCCCGAGTCCTACGATCACGCCCATCGTCATGCCGAGGTCCTGGTAATCGGCGGCGGGGCGGCGGGATTGCTTGCGGCCCTTGCCGCCGGCCGCGCCGGCCTCGGTGTCGTCCTGCTCGACGAGCAGAGCGAGCCCGGCGGCTGGCTGTTGTCCGCCCCCCACGCCACGATAGGCGGAAAGCCGGCGCGAGACTGGATCGACGACATCGTGGCGGAGCTTCGGAGCTTGCCCAACGTGCGGCTCCTCACGCGCACGGGCGCCTTCGCGCTCCATGACATGAATCTCGTGCAGGCGGTCGAGCAGATCGCCGACCACGTCCCGCCCTCCGAGCGGGTCAATGGCAAGCGCCGCCAGCGCCTGCACCGCATTCGAGCCGAGCGCGTCGTGCTAGCGACGGGCGCGATCGAGCGCCCGCTCGTCTTCGGCAACAACGATCTGCCGGGGATCCTGACCGCCGCTGCGATCACGACCTACCTCAACCGCTACGCGGTCGCCGTCGGCCGGCGCGTTCTCCTCCTCACCAGCAACGACCACGCCTATCAGGGCGCCTGCGATCTTGCGAAGGCGGGGTCGAGCGTCGTGCTGGCCGATACCCGCGAGCGCATCAACCCGGAGTGGGAGAAGCGTGCGCGCGCCGCGGGTGTCGACGTGAGGATCGGCTACGGGATTGGCGCGGCGCACGGGGCGCGCGCGGTCGACGGCGTGCAGCTCGTGCGTCTCGACGGCGAGAAGAACGCGGTGACCGGGTCGGCACTCAAGATCGAGTGCGACGCCGTGGGCAGCTCCGGCGGCCTGTCGCCGACGGTGCATCTCTATTGCCACGACGGCGGGCGCCCGCAGTGGGACGATGCGCGCCTTGCGTTCGTCGCGCCCGCGATAGGACGCGCGAAAGCAGGCATCTATTGCGTCGGCGCCGTCACCGGGGAGTTCGGCCTCGAGCAGGCGCTTGCCCAGACGCGCCAAACAATGGCCGCGCTGCTGGCAACATTCGACAAGAAAGACCCCTTGGAGGGGATCGACGTGCACACCGGCGAGCCCGAGACGATCGCGCCCCGGCGCATCTTCCGTGTCCCCGACGGAAAGCCCGAGGGGCACGGCAAGAAGGCCTTCGTCGATTTCCAGAACGACGTCGCCGCCTCGGACATTCATCTCGCCGTGCGCGAGAACTATCGCTCGATCGAGCACATCAAGCGTTATACCGCGCTCGGTTTCGGCACCGACCAGGGCAAGCTGTCGAACGTCAACGGCTACGCCATCGCCGCCGACGCGCTGGGGCTATCCATCCCCGAGGTCGGCACGACGACCTATCGCCCCGCCTATACTCCGGTCACGTTCGGCACGCTCGCCGGCGCGCACGAGGGCGACACGTTCGAGCCGCGGCGCTATACGGCCATGCACGCCAGCCACGTCGCGCGCGGGGCGAACTTCGAGCCGGTCGGCCAGTGGCTTCGACCGTGGTATTTTCCGAAGGACGGCGAGGACCTGCACGCGGCCGTCCGCCGCGAATGCACCGCCGCCCGCCGCTCCGTCGCCATCATGGACGCCTCCACGCTCGGCAAGATCGACATCCGCGGCAAGGACGTGCGCGAGTTCCTGAACCGGGTCTATGCCAACGCCTGGACCCAGCTCGCGCCGGGCAAATGCCGCTACGGGCTCATGCTCGACGAGAACGGCATGGTGATGGACGACGGGGTCACCGCGTGCATTGCCGACGATCATTTCCACATGACGACGACGACGGGCGGCGCCGCGCGCGTCATGACCTGGCTCGAAAAGTGGCACCAGACCGAGTGGCCCAATTTCGACGTCTACATGACGTCGGTCACCGACCACTGGGCGACGGCCGCCGTCGTCGGCCCGAAAAGCCGCGAGGTGCTGTCGAAGGTCTGCTCCGACATCGACCTCGCGCCCGGCGCGTTCAAGTTCATGGACTGGCGCGAGGGTACGGTCGCGGGTGTCCCGGCCCGGGTGTTCCGCATCAGCTTCTCGGGCGAGCTCGCTTTCGAGGTCAACGTCGACGCGAGCTATGGGGCTCACGTCTGGGAGGCGCTGATGGAGGCGGGACGCGACTTCGACATCACGCCCTACGGCACCGAGACGATGCACGTGCTCCGCGCCGAGAAGGGCTTCATCATCGTCGGCCAGGACACCGACGGCTCGATGACGCCGCTCGACCTCGACATGGCCTGGGCCGTGAGCCTCAAGAAGCCCTTCAGCTTCATCGGCAAGCGCTCGTTCACGAGGAGCGACACGGCGCGCACCGACCGCAAGCAGCTCGTTGGCCTTCTCACCGACGATCCCGAGACGGTGCTCAAGGAAGGCGCGCAGATCATCGAGACGGAGAAGATCGAGACGCCCATGCCGATGCTCGGCCACGTGACGTCGAGCTACTTCAGTCCGGAGCTCAACCGTTCGATCGCGCTCGCCGTCGTGCGCGACGGGATCAAGCGGCGCAGCGAGGAGGGCATCAAGGCCGGGCGCGACGTGCTCTATGCCTGGGCCGGCGGCAAGGCGCACAAGGTCAAGGTCGTCTCGCCGGTGTTCGTCGACCCCGAGGGAGCGCGCCAGAATGTCTGAGCCGGTCGCGCAGTCCCCGCTCCATTCCTTTGGGCTTGCCGCGCAGGCGAGGCCGGCGGACGACAGCTGCGGCGTGTGGGCCAACGAGGTGCCGCTCGAGGGCTACATCAGCCTCAGGGGAAATCCCGCCGACGCCGCCTTCCAGGACGCCGCAGCGGGCGTGCTCGGGGCGCGCCTGCCGGCAAAGCCCTGCACGCTCACGCTGTCCGGAGCCGTGAAGGCGCTGTGGCTCTCTCCCGACGAGTGGATGATCGTCTGCCCGCGAGCGCGGCTCGCGCCGCTCCTGCGCGACCTCGCCAAGGCCCTTGCCGGGATACGCAGCCAGGTCGTCGACAACTCGGGCGGCTATACCGAGATCATCGTTCAGGGACGCAATATCTCCGACGTCATTTCCCATGCCAGCGTCTACGACCTTCACCGTCTCGGCGAAGGGCGGGTCGTCGGCACCACATTCGGCAAGTCGTCGGTGTATATGTATCGCGAGCGCGACGGCGTCTGCCTTTTGGTCCGGCGCAGCTTCGCGGACTACATCTGGCGCTTTCTCGTCCGCGCGGCCGAGCCCTACGGCTTCGGCGTCGCCCGCCTCGACAAGGGCGATATCGAGGAGGACGCGGCATGAACTACAGCGTCTTCGAGGTGTTTCGCATCGGCATCGGCCCCTCGAGCTCGCACACGGTCGGGCCGATGAGCGCCGCCAACAGCTTTCTCGGCGAGCTCGAGGCCAAGGGCGTCTTCGCCGACGTGCGCCGGGTGCGTACCGGCCTCTATGGATCGCTGGCGCTGACCGGCGTCGGGCACGGCACCGACTTCGCGGTCATCGCCGGCCTCATGGGTGAGGTGCCCGAGGACATCGATCCCGTGACCAGCCGCGACCGGGTCGAGGCCGCGCGCCGCGACCGGCGCCTCCCTCTCGGCGGACGCCACGAGGTCGATTTCGATCCTGCAACCGACCTCGAGATGCACAAGTCCGAGTTCCTGCCCGAGCACCCGAACGGCATGGTGCTCGAGGCGTTCGACGGCGACGGCCGGTCGCTCCATCGCAACGCCTACTTCTCGATCGGCGGCGGGGCGGTTCTCGACCGCGCGGCCATCACGGCCAACAGAAGCGCGGGCCGCGACGAGGTCCCCCACCGACCCGCGCCTTACGCCTTCGGCAATGCCGCCGAGCTTCTCGCGCAGTGCCGCAAGCACGGGTTCGCGATTGCCGAGGTCGTCTGGAGAAACGAGCTCGCCTATCAGGACGAGCAAGCAACGCGGGCGAGGCTGCTCAAGGTCTGGCGCGCCATGAGCGACTGCCTGGAGCGCGGCTTGAAGACCGAGGGCGTGCTCCCCGGCGGGCTCAAAGTGAAGCGCCGCGCGCCCTCGCTCTACCGGCAGGCGACGGAAGTGCAGGGAAAGCTCACCGGCGACTTCCGCGCCATGGACACGGTGAGCGCCTTTGCAATCGCGGTCAACGAGGAGAATGCCGCCGGCGGGCGTGTCGTCACGGCGCCGACCAACGGCTCGGCAGGCGTCATCCCGGCCGTCCTCAGCTACTACACGCGCTACTGCACCAATTGCGCAGAGCCCTCGGCCCGCGACGACGACGTCGTGAAGTTCCTGCTGACCGCGGCCGGCATCGGCATGCTCTACAAGAAGAACGCGTCGATCTCGGCAGCGGAGATGGGCTGCCAGGGCGAGATCGGGGTCTCGTGCTCGATGGCCGCGGCCGGGCTCGCGGCTGTCATGGGCGCCACCAGCGAGCAGATCGAGAACGCGGCCGAGATCGGCATGGAGCACAACCTCGGCATGACCTGCGACCCGATCGGCGGCCTCGTCCAGGTGCCCTGCATCGAGAGGAACAGCATGGGGGCGATGAAGGCCATCAATGCCGCGCGCCTCGCCATGATGGCCGACGGCAGCCATCTCGTCTCGCTCGATGCCGTGATCGAGACCATGCGGCTCACCGGCCACGACATGCAGTCGAAGTACAAAGAGACCTCGCTCGGCGGGCTGGCGGTCGTCTATTGCTGAGCGACGAGAGCGGGAGTTGGCCCGTGGGCTTGATGACAACAGGCACCCTGCACGAGACCAGCATCGTCATAGACGGCCTCATCATATCCAAATGGGACCGCTCGGTATTCGAGGACATGCGCAGAGCGGGCCTGACGGCTGCCAACTGCACGGTCTCCGTCTGGGAAGGTTTCAAGGACACCGTCGTCAACATCGCCGACATGAAGCGGCTGATCCGTGAGAACGGCGACCTGCTCACCTTGGTGCGCTCGACCGCCGATATCGAAGGCGCGAAAAGAACCGGCAAGACTGGCATCATCTTGGGGTTTCAGAATGCCCAGGCCTTCGAGGACCACCTCGGCACCATCGAGGCCTTCGCCGACATGGGGGTGCGCATTGTCCAGCTCTGCTACAACACGCAAAACCTTATCGGCACCGGCTGCTACGAGCGCGACGGCGGGCTTTCCGGCTTTGGCCACGAGGTCGTGGCCGAGATGAACCGAGTCGGCATCATGATCGACCTCTCCCACGTCGGAGCGGAGACCTCGAGGCAGGCGATCCTCGCCTCGAAGAAGCCGGTCTGCTACTCGCACTGCCTTCCTTCCGGCCTCAAGGAGCACCCGCGCAACAAGAGCGACGACGAGCTGAAATTCATCGCCGACCATGGCGGCTTCGTCGGTGTCACGATGTTCCCGCCCTTCCTCAAGCGCGGCATCGACGCCACCGTCGACGACTACGTCGAGGCGATTGGATACGTGGTGAATATGGCAGGCGAGGACAGCGTCGGCATCGGCACCGACTTTACCCAGGGATACGAGCAACCGTTCTTCGACTGGATTACGCACGACAAGGGACGACACCGGCGCCTGACCGACTTCGGCACGGTGCGCAACCCGGAGGGCATTCGCACCATCGGCGAGTTGCCGAACCTCACCGCTGCGATGCAGCGCGCCGGCTGGCCGCAAACGCGCATCCGCAAGCTGATCGGAGGCAATTGGCTGCGCGTCTTCAAGGACGTCTGGGGAGCGTGAGCAGAAGATGAAGCCGGCTGTTCCAATCGACGTCGACGAGACCACGGGGATCTGGACCACCGACGGGCTCCCCATGATCTACGTGCCGCGCCACTTCTTCGTGAATAATCATCTCGCCATCGAGTCCGCCCTCGGCCGCGAAAGGTACGCTGAGATCCTCTACCGCGCCGGTCACAAATCTGCGCACTTTTGGTGCGCATCGGAAGCCAAGACGCACGGCCTCAATGGCTTGGCCGTCTTCGAGCACTATCTCAAGCGCCTCTCTCAGCGCGGCTGGGGATTGTTCAGCGTCGCTGCGGCCGACGCAGCAGCCGGCGAGGCTGACATTCGGCTCGACAACTCGGTCTTCGTGCTTGCCGAGCCTGATGGTGCCGGCAAGATT
This sequence comes from uncultured Alphaproteobacteria bacterium, assembly GCA_963699485.1. Lineage (GTDB taxonomy): Bacteria > Pseudomonadota > Alphaproteobacteria > Rhizobiales > Hyphomicrobiaceae > Hyphomicrobium_C. The sequence goes on from CAVOUC010000032.1 coordinate 194,913, forward strand.
TGCTACATGTTCGCCGGATGGTTTGCGGGGGCCATGGATTGGGTGACCGAGGCAGCGGGCAGCAAACACAAGAGCTTCTGCCGCGAGTCGCAATGCCGCGCCGAGGGACACGCCCACTGCGTGTTCGCCGTCCGGCCAGAGAATTCGGCCGGAAGGTCATGAGGACCGATTGATGCGCTACCCCCACGTCTTCTCGCCGATCAAGCTCAATCAGCTGACGCTGCCCAACCGCATCTACTCGACGGCGCACGCCGAGGTTTATGCGGAAGCCGGCGGGCTGCCGGGCGACCGCTACATCCGCTACTACGAGGAGAAGGCCAAGGGCGGCCTCGGCATGGCGATCTGCGGCGGCTCGAGCCCGGTCTCGATCGACATCCCGCAGGGTGCCTGGCGGCCGGTCAACCTAACCACCGATCTCGTGATCGAGCCGCTCGGGCGCCTCGCCGAGGCCTGCCACCGCCACGGCATGAAGATCATGATCCAGGCGACGCACATGGGCCGGCGCTCGGCCTATTGGGGCGATCCCTGGCCGCATCTCGTGTCGCCGTCGGGCGTGCGCGAGCCGGTGCACCGCGGCAACTCCAAGGCCATGGAGATGGAGGATATCCGCCGCATCGTGCGCGACTTCGCCGTGGCCGTGAAGCGCGTGCAGACCTCGGGGATGGACGGCGTCGAGATCTCGGCCGCCCATCAGCAATTGATCGATCAGTTTTGGTCGCCGGAGACGAACCTGCGCAGCGACGAGTACGGCGGCTCGCTCGAGAACCGGATGCGCTTCGGCATCGAGGTGCTGGAAGCCGTGCGCGAGGCGGTGGGGCGAGATTTCTGCGTTGGCCTCCGAATGTGCGCGGACGAGTTCAACGACAACGGCATCGACCACGAGGTCGCGAAAGAGATCGCTCAGGCCATGTCGGAGACCGGGCTCATCGATTTCATCAGCGTCATCGGCTCGGGCGCCGACACGCACAACAGGCTCGCCAACTGCATGCCGCCGATGGCGCTGCCGCCCGAGCCCTTCGTTCATCTCGCCGCCGGCATCAAGAGCGTGTCGAAAGTCCCCGTGCTGCACGCCCAGGGCATCCGCGACATCACCCAGGCCGAGCGCATCCTCGCCAACGGCTGGGTCGACATGTGCGGCATGACGCGGGCGCAGATCGCCGATCCGCACATGATGCTGAAGGTGCGCGAGGGCCGCGAGGACCAGATCAAGCAGTGCGTCGGCGCCAACTACTGCATCGACCGCATGTACTTGGGCCAGGACCTGCTCTGCGTGCAGAACCCCGCGACCTCGCGCGAGGCGACGATGCCCCACGTCATCACGCCGACGAAGGGCGTGAAGCGCCGCGTCGTCGTCGTGGGCGCCGGTCCCGCCGGGCTCGAGGCGGCGCGCGTGTCGCGGGCTCGCGGCCACGACGTCGTGATGTTCGAGCGCAACGAGGCGGTCGGCGGCCAGGTCAATCTCGCCGCCAAGGCGCCGCAGCGCGAGCAGATGTCCGGCATCATTCGCTGGTTCGACCTCGAGACGAAGCGCTTGGGCGTCGACCGCCGGCTCGGCGTCGAGGCGACCGACGAGATGGTGCTCGCCGAGCGGCCCGATATCGTCGTGCTGGCCACCGGCGGGCGCAGCCACACCGGCCAGGTACCGGCGTGGGGCGTCGAGGAGGGCCTGGCGGTCAGCTCCTGGGACATCCTTTCGGAGAAGGTCGCGCCTGCCGAATACGTCCTCGTCTATGACGGCATCAGCACGCACGCCGGCTTCGGCACGGCGGATTTCCTCGCGAGCCGCGGCGCCAAGGTCGAGATCGTGACCCCCGACGTCAAGGTCGCCGACGATGTCGGCGGCACGACGTTTCCCATCTTCTACCGCCGTCTCTACGGCCAGGGCATCATCCCGACGCCCAACTTCTGGCTCGACCGCGTCTACGCCGAGGGCAACAAGAAGATCGCCGTCCTGCGCAACGAGTACACCGAGGAGCTGGAAGAGCGCGCGGTCGATCAGGTCGTGATCGAGAACGGCGTCACGCCCAACGTCGAGCTCTACTGGAAGCTCAAGGAGCGTTCCCTCAACCGCGGCCAGACCGATCTCGAGACGCTCTTTGCCGCCAAGCCCCAGCCTTCGCTCGCGGAGACGACGGGCGACGGGCGCTTTCTCCTGTTCCGCGTCGGCGACTGCGTGTCGATGCACAACATCCACGCCGCGATCTACGACTCGCTGCGCCTCTGCAAGGACTTCTGAGCATGAGCGTCGCGGTCTTCGTCACGCTACTGTTCTGGCTCGCGACTGCGACGCTCGCCGTGGGGCTCGCGCGCCGGGCCCGGCTTTGGGCTGCGGGCCAGAGCGCCGACGTGGCGTGGAGCGGGCTCCTCGCGATCCCGAAGCGCTACTTCGTCGACTTGCACCATGTGGTCGCCCGCGAGCCCTATATCGCCTATGCGCATATGGCCACCGCCGGCGGCGCCATCGCGGCTCTCGCCCTCGTGGCGGTCAACTACGGGCTCGCGCTCTACTGGCCGAGCCTCGATATCGCGATCCTCGCCGCCGCCGTCGTGATGCTGATCGGCACTTGGTTCGTCTGGCTGCGCCGGCGCGAGCCGCCGGCCCGCCTGTCGCGGGGAGCGTGGGACCGGCTGCCCTACACGCTCGCGGCGTTTGCGGCGGGCCTCGCGCTCGTCGCCGCGCTGCCGCCGGCAATTCTCTCGGCCGGGATTGCGGCGATCGCGCTCATTCTCCTTCTCGTGGGCGCGGCCGAGCTCGCGCTCGGCATCGGCCTCGGCGGCCCCATGAAGCATGCCGTCGCCGGGCTCTTGCACTTGGCGTTTCATCCGCGCCCCGAGCGGTTCTCCGGCGTGCGCTCGACGGCCTTGAAGCCGCTCGCTCTCGACGAGCGCGAGTTCGGCGTCGGGAAGCCCGCCGACTTCCGCTGGAACCAGCTGCTCGGCTTCGACGCCTGCGTGCAATGCGGGAAGTGCGAGCAGGTGTGCCCGGCGTTCGCCGCGGGCCAGCCGCTCAACCCGAAGAAGCTCATCCAGGACCTCGTCGCCGGGCTCACGGGCGAAAGCGACGCCGGCTATGCGGGCAGCCCCTATCCCGGAATTGCGATCGGAACGCACGCGGGCTCGCCCGGCCAGCCGATCGTGCCGGGGCTGATCGAGGCGGAGACGATCTGGTCGTGCACGACATGCCGGGCGTGCGTCGAAGAGTGTCCCATGCTGATCGAGCATGTGGACGCCATCGTCGGCATGCGCCGAGCCATGAACCTTGTCCACGGGGAAGCTCCGGGCAAGGCCGCGGAGACGCTCGCCAACCTGCGCGAGACCGAGACGCAGGGCGGCTTCCCGAGCAGCGCCCGCTACAACTGGGCGGCGGATCTCGACGTCAAGGCGGCCCAGCCGGGCGTACCGGTCGACGTGCTTTTCATCGCTGGCGAAGGCGCGTTCGAGATGCGCTACCAGCGCACGCTGCGCGCTCTGATCAAGACGCTCAAGGCGGCGGACGTGGATTTCGCCGTGCTCGGCGATCTCGAGCGCGACACCGGCGACACCGCGCGCCGGCTCGGCGACGAGGCGACGTTCCAGGCGCTCGCCCGGCGCAATATCGAGACGCTCGATTCCATCCCCTTCCGGCGCATCGTGACGCCGGACCCGCATGTCCTGCACAGCCTCAAGAACGAATACCGGGCGCTGGGGGGCAGCTACACCGTGCTCCATCACACGACGTTCCTGGCCTCGCTCGTTGACAAGGGCCGCCTCGTGCTCGAGACCTCGGGAGAGCGCCGGCGCCTCACCTATCACGACCCGTGCTACCTCGGGCGCTACAACGGCGAGACGGACGCCCCCCGCGATCTCCTGCGCAAGCTCGGCATCGAGGTCAGCGAAATGGAGCGCTCGGGATTGAGGAGCCGGTGCTGCGGCGGAGGAGGGGGCGCCGCGCTCACCGACATTCCGGGCAGGCAGAGGATTCCGGACATCCGCATCGAGGACGCGCGCAGCGCCGGCGCCGAGGTCGTGGCCGTCGCCTGTCCGCAATGCACGGCGATGCTCGAGGGCGTGGTCGGCGACCGGCCCGAGATCCTCGACATTGCCGAGCTGGTGGCCGGAGCGCTGGGAGATCGGCCATGAGCGACATCCGGCGCGTCGATCCCAGGCGTCCCATCATCATCACGCCGCAAGGCTTGAGGCGCATCGTGCTCGGGCAGGTCGGGCTCGGGGAGCTCTCCACTGCGGCTCCGGGCCGTGCGCCGACCGGCAAGGCGAAGCCGCGGCGCCTCAGCGAAGACGCCAAGGCGTGGGTGATGGCGGTGGCCCATTCCGACCGCGGCCGGCTCGATGCCCACGCGCGCCAGGCGGTCGCGGCGGCCGCCATTCTCGCGCGACCGGATACCGGCGTCGTCGCCGTGATCCTCGGCGACCTCGAGGAGGACGCAGCCGGCCTCGGCGCCGATGCGGTCGTCGTCCTCCCCGATCTCGACGCCGCCCGCTTCCAGCCCGAGCGCGAGGTCGCGGCGGTCTCGGCGCTGATCAGGTTCTATGACGCCCGGCACGTCTTCCTCGCCGACAAGCCCGAAAGCGACGGCGACCTCGGGCGGCGGCTCATCGTTGCGCATCGCGAGCCTGCCGCAACGCACGTGGTCGAGCTCGACGCGGCCCATGTGCGCGCGCCGTGGTCGGGCGGGATGCTGCTCGCGCGGGCGGCGCTGCCGCGCTTCATCCTGCTCGCGGCCGGCGCCGTCGATGCCAAATTGCCGTTCGCGGGGTCCGGGGCCCGTGCCGATCCGGCCAAGGTGCCGAAGCTCTCCGAGGAGAACGGCGTCTGTTGCGATCTCGGGCTCGAGCGGCCCGACCCATCGCGGATCGCGCTCGAGGAGGCCGATCTCATCGTGTCGGGCGGCAACGGGGTGCGCAACGTCCCGACGCTCGAAGCGCTGGCGCGCACGCTGGGCGCGGCCGTCGGCGCGAGCCGCGTTGCCGTCGACGATGGGCGCTTCTCTCGCGACAAGCAGATCGGCGCGACCGGCAAGACGGTCGCCGCGCGGGGCTACATCGCGGTCGGCATTTCCGGGGCGGTCCAGCATCTGCAGGGCATCAAGGATTGCCAGCATGTCATCGCCGTGAACCGGGATTTCCGGCGCGCCGATCATCGGGCGCGCGGACCTGTCGGTGATCGGCGATGCCGAGGAGGTGATGCAGGCGCTGCTGACGCGGATCGCGCAGGCCCGCGAGCAGCGCGAGTTGCCGGGGGCGCCATGACGGTACGCAGGCTCACGGCCGCCGTACTAGTATCCGCGGGGCGCCACCCGCTCTCGGGAACGCCGCGGGCCTGCCGCGGCGACGCCGTGGCGATGGCGCTCGGACAACGGATTGCCGGCGACGGTCTGCGCGTCGTGCACGCTGGTCCCGCGGAGGAGCCGGCGCTCCAGGACTACCTGGCACTCGGCGCAGGCACGATCGAGGCTGTCGCCGGATCGAAAAGTGAGGATGCCGTGAGCTTGCTCGCCGGCCTCTTGCGCGACGTCGACCTCGTCCTCACCGGCAGCCGGGCTGAGAGCGGGGCGGGAAGTGGACTATTTCCCTACGCGCTGGCGAAAGCGCTCGGCCGGCCCGTGGTGGCCAATGTTCTCGATGTCGAAATCGAGGGCGCGGAGGCGCGCGTACGCCAGTTCCTGCCGAAGGGCAGCCGCCGCGGCGTCGCGGTGCCCTTGCCGGCCGTTCTCGCAGTGCATCCGCTGACCCAGGTCGGACTTGGGTACGCGTACGCGCGCCGCCTGTCCGGTCGTATTGTCGCCGTCTCCCCAGTGATCGATGTGCAACCCGGCGCGGGCGCCGGCGCAACGCCTTGGACGGTGGAGCAAACCCCGCGCCGGCCCGTCCGCCTCAAGGCCGAGGAAAAGCGGTCCGCACACGAGAGGATGCAATCGGCCGTCGTCAGCGAGGCGAAGGGCGGCGTTGTCGCTTTTGAGGGGATCTTCCGTCGATAAAGCACAAGTCGTGCTCAACTACTTGAGGGAACATCGGCTCG
>CAVOUC010000033.1:0-90309 GCA_963699485.1 uncultured Alphaproteobacteria bacterium
CTCGGCCCCGCCGGTCTCGATCTTCTTGCGCAGCCGGCTCACCTGCACGTCGATGGTGCGGTCCAAGGCTTCCGCGCGCCGCCCGCGCGTCCAATCCATGAGCTGCTCGCGCGACAGCACGCGCCCCGGCCGCGTCACGAAGCATTCGAGGAGATCGAACTCGGCGCTCGTCAGATCGAGAGCGCCATTCACTGCGTGCGACACCGAGCGCGTGCCGAGATCGACGATCAGCTCGGCAACGCCAAGGCGGCGGTGGGCGAGCGGCACCGGCTCGGCGCGCCTCAGAATAGCGCGGATGCGGGCCAAGAGCTCGCGCGGGTTGAAGGGCTTCGCCAGGTAGTCGTCGGCTCCCATCTCGAGGCCGACGATACGATCGATGTCCTCGCCCTTGGCCGTCAGCATGAGGACCGGCACGCGCGAGGCGGCGCGAACGCGCCGGCAGATCGAAAGCCCGTCCTCGCCGGGCATCATGAGATCGAGAACGATGAGATCGGGCTCGCCGAATCGCGTGCGGAAGCGATCGAGGGCGGCGCCTCCGTCTCCCACGTCGACTCGAAATCCTTGGCGCTGGAGATAGCTCTGCACGAGATGGCGGATCTCGGGATCGTCCTCGATGACGAGAATGCGCGGGCGCTCGCTCATGGCCGCAGAGGGTACGATCGCAATTTCGGCGTGCAAGCCCATCTTCCGAGCCTGTTACAAAAGGTTACGCCGGGGCCAATTCCTCGCAACAGAGGGGCAAAGTCCGGGGGGCAGTCTCCTTCACGTCGCCAATGATGGCGTCAAAAAAGTGGAAAGGAGCACCCCAATGTTCGCAGTCCTTAACACGCCTGGTCTTGCCCCTGCCGCCCTCGCCGCCATCGTACTACTCGCGGGCGCCTCCGCCGCCGAAGCGGGCGGCTGGTCGCGCTCCGGCGGCGGCATCGGCCCGCACGGCGGCACCTGGCATTCGTCGGGCTCGGGCTCCTGCTCGGGCGGCACATGCACGTCCAAGCAAACCTTTACCGGACCTGCGGGCGGCGTGACGACGCGCAACGGCAGCACGACATGCGCCAACGGCACCTGCAACTTCACCGCGACCGTCACGGGACCGAATGGCCAGGGCTATACGCGCAGTGGTAGCGTTACCCGCAACTGAAGCGCCCGATCAGGGGGCGGCGGCCAGCCCTGGCCGCCGCCTCCACTCCCCAGGGACACGACGTCCATGTTCAAGCACTCCCGTGCGTGTCTCGCGGCCGCCTGTCTCGCTGCGCTTGTGCCGGCCGACGCGCTGGCCGGCGGCGAGCCGGGCTACGAGCCGCCGCCATACTACGGAGAGCCGCTCACCATGCGCGCAGCCGCGGAGGCCTGCCGCGTGGACATCGAGCGCTACTGCGTGGGCGTGCTGCCGGGTGGAGGGCGCATCATCTCTTGCCTTGCCGGCAATCGGGACCGCCTCACGCCCCCGTGCGCCGACGTGCTCAAGCGCGCGGAGTTCTTCTTCCGCCGCTGACGGACTTCCAAAAGGATTGTGAAATATGCCGGAGCTTCCTCAACTCCTCGGCCAAGGCCGCGCGCCTGGCAGCTTCTTCGCCGTGGCCCTCATCTTCATCGCGCTCGAGATTCTCTACATGAGGCTCGCGCGCCACGACGCGGCCCACGACCTCAAGGAGACGGCGGCCTCGATTGGCGTCGCGGTCGGCGACATCGCCTCGCGGGTGCTCACGGGCTCGCTCGCCGCCGTGCCGATGTTCTTTCTCTACGAGCACCGCCTGTTCGACATCCCGATGAGCGGCGGCGCGAGCTGGCTCGCGCTCTTCCTCGGCGTCGAGCTCTGCTACTATTGGTTCCACCGCGCCGCCCATCGCGTGCGCTGGCTCTGGGCGACGCACGCCGTCCATCATTCGGCGACGCGGTTCAATCTCTCGGCCGCGATCCGCCTCGGCTGGACCGGCACGCTCACGGGCGCGTTCGTGTTCTTCCTGCCGCTCGCCGCGCTCGGGTTCCATCCCATTGCCATCGGCGCAATCCTCGGCCTCGGGCTCCTCTACCAGTTCTTCCTGCACACCGCGCTCGATGTCGACCTCGGGCCGCTCGAGTGGGTGCTCAACACGCCGCGCCACCACCGGGTGCACCACGCCTCGAACGAGGCGTGCCTCGACAAGAACTACGGCAATGTCCTCATCGTCTTCGACCGCCTGTTCGGAACGTTTGCCGAGAAGCCCGCGGGCGAGGAGCTGCGCTTCGGTCTCAAGGGCCGCGCGCTCGGCAACAATCCGCTCGCGATCGCCTTCGGTGAGTGGGGGCATCTCGGCCGCGACATCGTCCGCGCGAAGGGCCTGCGCAAGCGCATTGCGCTGCTGTTCGGCCCGCCGTGACCTCGGCATGCAAAAGGCCGGACTAGAAGAGTCCGGCCTTGGTCGTCGACTTTCGGCTTGCTTAGCCCGCCGGCTGAGGGGCGGGGCCTTCTCCGGCCGGCGGACGGCCCTTGCGGTCGGCCATGAACTGGTCGAACTCGGCGCGGTCCTTCGCCATCCTCAAGCGCTCCAGGAACTCGCGGAACTCGCGCTGCTCCTCCTCGAGCCGGCGCAGCGTCTCCTCGCGGTACTCGTCGAAGGCGCGATTGCCGCTCGAGGGCGCGCTGCGCGCGTGCTGCGCCCAGCGGTCCATGTGGCGGTCGAACCGCTCCGCCATGCGCTGCTGCCAGCGCCCGCCGTCACCGTGCCATCCGCATCCCATGCGTCCACTCCATAGAAGAAAGGCCAGAATTGCGAGCCCCAGGGGCCAGAAAACGATGAAGCTCAGGACCATCAGGGCAATCCACGCCGGCTTGCCGATGTCGTCGAGCTTGAGCACCATTTGGTACATCGCACCGTCACCTCATGTGAATGTTTATTACATTTACATATCTGGAGCAAGCCGCCGGGGCCGTCAAGGGGGCGCCCTGAAAAAAACGGACGAGCAGCGTTAGGCAAATAGGAGCGCCTGCTCGAGCGGCCAAGGTGCAGCTGCACCAATGTACCCGCGGGGACTCAGCCCGTCTCGCGCGGCACGCCGAGCCCGTCGAGATAGATGAGCACCCCGGCCTCGAGCAGATCCTCCGCCGTCATGGGGATCGCGCGGCGCGCGCGGTCGCCGCGAGCGAAGAGGGAGGCGACGCCGTGGGAGAGCGACCAGATGTGAAGCGCCATCATCAGCGACGGCGGGCGCTTGTCCTTCGGCAGCGTCGCAATGAGCGCTTCGCACGCCTCGCGCAGCACGGCAAAGGCCTTGTCGCCCTCGGTGCGCAGGGCCGGGTGATCGTCGGCCGAGAGCCCCTGCTCGAACATCGCCGAGAAATACGCGGGCTCGGCGCGCGCAAACGCGAGATAGGCCCGGCCAACTCGGTCGAACGCGGCGCGCGGAGACGGGCGGCCCCCGTCCCAGGCCTCGGCGAGCGCCGCTGCGAAGGCCGCAAAGCCGCGCGCGGCGACATCGGCAAGGAGCGCGTCGCGATCGCGGAAGTGGCGATAGGGAGCAGCCGGCGAGACGCCCGCGGCGCGCGCCGCCTCGGCGAAGGAAAATCCTCCCGGCCCCTTCTCGGCGATGAGATCGAGCGCCGCCTGGATCAGCGCCTCGCGCAGATTGCCGTGATGATAGCTGCGACGGCCGGAGGGCCCGCGATCTTTGTCCCAATTCATGGGATCACTTCTATCGCATTGAGGCCGAAAGAGCACAGGGGACTGTCGGCCCGCCACAATGGCGGCGAAGAATCAACGGAGTTAATCTCGCTCAACTCCCTCCCTATCGAATAGGTGCAACATGCGGCAGACACCGGACATCGAGACCGAATCGAATGCCACCACAAGCGTCGATACGACACGACGCAGCGTGATCGGAGCCGCAGCCGGGGGCGTGCTCCTCGCCGCCGGGCTGGCAGGCCCTTCCGCTCAGGCCGAAGAGGTCGATCATAGCGCCATGGGTCATACGTCTGAACCGGCGCCTCACCAGAAGCTCATCGATGCGGCTCTCCACTGCGTCAACACCGGCGAGGTCTGCACCAATCACTGCATCAAGCAGCTCGCGGCCGGCGACACCTCGCTCGCCGACTGCATGCGGACCGTGCAGGCGATGAACGCGACATGCGCCGCGCTCGCGCGTCTGGCCGCGATCCAATCGCCTCGCCTGCAGGAGATGGCCAAGTTCACGATCGAGGTGTGCTCCGATTGCGAGGCCCAGTGCAAGAAGCACGCCGACCATCACGCCGAGTGCAAGGCGTGCATGGAGAGCTGCCAGGCCTGCATCAAGGAGTGCAAGGGGACGCTCGGGGCGTAAGATTTCCTCCTGCGCTTATCGCGCGCGGTCGCGACGGCGGCTGGCGCGGTATCGCGAGAACGCTCGCTCCAGTGACCCCAACGCGGGCGACGCATCCGGAGCGCCCGCACTTGCATACTACAAGAGTTCTTGTATCGTTATTCAATGGATGAGCCGCTCGCCGCCGCCGCCTTCGCCGCTCTCGCGCATGAGCAGCGCCTGCGCATCTTCCGCCGTCTCGTCAAGGAGGGGCCGAACGGCCTTGCGGCCGGCGCGATCGCCGAGGCTGTCGGCGCAAGCCCCACCGCCACCTCCTTCCATCTGAAAGAGCTCGACCGGGCGGGGCTCATCCACGCGACACGCCACGGCCGCTACGTGCGCTACGCCATTCACGTCGACGGAATGCGCCGGCTCCTCATCTACCTCACCGAGGACTGCTGCCAGGGCCGGCCCGAGCTGTGCGGGTCTGTGTTCAAGAAGGCTCGCGCCGTTTGTTGAGTAAGGCGCTTGTTGAGTAAAGGAGGATCAAAATGACAAGAGATCGTCCGTTCAACGTCCTGTTTCTTTGCACCCACAATTCTGCACGATCGCAAATCGCCGAATGCGCCATGCAACGGCTCGGCATGGGCAAGTTTAGGGGATTTAGCGCCGGAAGCCAGCCTTCCGGCCGCGTGCATCCCTACGCCCTCGACCTCCTGCGCCAGCTCAACTACGACACGAGCAAGCTCAGGTCGAAGGCGTGGGAGGAGTTCGCTGCGCCGGGCTCGCCCGAGCTCGATTTCGTGTTTACGGTCTGTGATGACGCCGCAAATGAGGTTTGTCCCGTGTGGCCGGGCCAGCCCATGAGCGCGCACTGGGGAGTGCCGGACCCGTCGGCGGCCGAGGGCACCGAGTCCGAGCGGCGCTTTGCCTTCGCCGATACGCACCGCATGCTCTATCAGCGCATCAGCATCTTCACGAGCCTGCCGCTCGACTCCCTCGACAAGCTCTCGCTCCAGCGGCGCCTCGACGAGATCGGCCGCACGCGCGCCGACGCACAGCCCGCGAAGGCGTAAGAGCCGAGAGTGCAAACGTTGAGATGAAGGCCGGCCCCGCAGCCGGCCGAACGGGACCTCGCGCGCGGCCCCGAAAATCGCTAGATGCGGCTGCTGTGGAACCACGACGGCGCCGGCAAGGGGCCGCCGTCGATGGCGCGGGCCGGATTGGGATCGGTGCCGATCGCGCGCAGCTGGCGCTCGATCTCGTCGAGCAGGCTCCCGCTCTCCCTGATGATCTCCCGCGCGTGCCCCGCCTCCTCGGCGGAAAGGGCGATAACCTGATCGGCGTTGCGATATTTCCGGCGCAGCATGACCTAATCTCCCCGCTACGAGACTTCAGGGAGCGCCGTTCGAGAGGCCGGGTCGAGTGGCGGATTGGTCTTGTCCCCTCTTTCGCGAGTTATCCACCGATCAGCAGCCGTGGACGCGGGTCAGATCTCTCCGCGCAAGAGGACGACTGTGGCGTGCTGCCAAGCCGCGGGCACGAAGCGGTGGCCGACGGTGAGATGCGCGAGCGGCCGGTAGCCCCCTAGCCTCAAGCGGCCGAGGGCGCCCGGATCGATGAGAAGAAGAGCCAGCGTCCGCGCCGGCCGGCGCCTCGAGAGAACGGCGTTGATCGCCGCAATGTCCTCGTTTTGCGTGTCGGGATAGGTCGCCGCGACGATGAGAGACGGCTCGAAGCCCGCGAGCGCGTCTGCCGCGCCGGGCTCGGGGCGGAGCATCATGACGTCGGTCCGCCCCCAGAAGTCGAGCACGGCGCGGGCGATGTCGAGGTCGCTTTGGCGGGCCGTGAGCGCGACCGATCGCGCGACGAGGGAGGGCGGCATCGCCGTCGGCAGATAGCCCTCGCGCACGTTGACATAGAGCGCCGACTGCGGCCCCGAGGCGATCAGCGTTGCGCTGATGAGATCGGCGAGCTTGCCGTAGATGTGAGAGGCCGCGATCTTGTGCGAGCGCACGGCGTTGTTCGGCGAGACGTTGGGCTCGCACCAGATGCGCGTCTTCTCTCCGACACCGATGTCGCATTCGAAAACGTGCGACCACTCGTAGTTGACCTCGGGCGCGACCTCCGCGCCGATGACGCCGATCTCTTTGAGGCGCCTGATGAAGAGACCGGTGGTCTCGAGCGTGAAATGGATGTCGCGCGGATAGGCGTTGGCCGAATAGCGGTCGGCGAGGCGGCCCGTGCGGGCGTCGGCGAGATCCCACCACCAGTCGAGGAACTCGACGCCCGCCTCGCGGCAGACTGCGGCGAGGCGGCGATTGAGATGTAGCGAGAGCGCGTTCGTGCGCTCGTCGTGGGTCGGCGTCGAGCAGAGGAGCAGCACGCGGCCCTTGAGGAGCTTGCGGGCCGCGGTCAGCAGCGGGCGATGGCGCAGCGCGACCTGCTCCATCAGGACGAAGTCGTCCGTCCCGACGAGCGTCTCGGGACCGGCGCGGGTCTTCAAGATGTTCTCGATATGATAGTAGGCGTCGGAGCCGATGGTGAGCAGCGTCGGGCGGGCCAAGTCGACGCGGCTCAGGTTCTCGATCATCTTGTGGCGGGTGATCGCGGCGGCCTCTTCCGTCAACATCAGCATGCCCGGTCCCATGCCGACGAAGATCGGCAGGAAGCAGGTGTTGCCGCCGAAGCTGCGCACGAAGCTCGTGCCGACGACATTGACGAAGAAGCTCTTGGCCGTGCGCTCGCCCGCGGCAAGCGCCTGCCCGATGGGCGAGAGGCGCGAACGCACGAGCGCGCCGAGCTTCAAGGCGTCCTCGAACGGGAAGTTGAGCCTTGCCCGGCCCATGAGCTCGACGCGCAGACGCTCGAGCAGCCACTCGGCCGAGCGCAGATCGGCCGCGGCCTTGAGGTCGGGGATCGCCTCCTTCACGGCCCCGTTCGCGAGCCGGATCATGGCTCTCGTGAGGAGGGCCTCCGCCGAGCGCGGGTCGGCGGCGAGGGCGCCCTGGGCGAGCGCGAGCGCCAGGCCGACGTCGCCCGTACGGAAGACCGCGAGCGCCTTGTCGGGGAGGGGCCAGGCCGCCGTCATGGCATGAGCTCCTCGTCAGGCGACGGACTGCAATGGGCCGGGCGCCATGGCAATCCATGGCGGGGCGGAGAGGCCCCTCATCGAGAGGTCGAACGTCCATAGCTGTCCGGCCGGCGTCGTCTCGGCCGCGTGGAACCCGGCGTTCTTGTAGATGTCGGCCGCCGGCGCATTCTTCGCGGTCTTGAGGAACCATCCCGAGAGCAGGGACGATCCTTGCGCACGTGCCGCTTCCGCGAGGTGGGCGAGGAACGCCGTCTCGACGCCGCGCCCGATGACGCGGCAGCTCAGGAGAAACGTGTCGATGTCGGTGACCGGCCCGGCCGAGCGCGTGATCGCGACGCCGACGAGCCCGTTGTCGCCGAAGCGGTCGCTCGCATTGAGGACGTAGACGCCGACGCCGGGCTCGCGCGCGAGGGCTTCGAGCTGCGCCTCGCTGTAGCGCCGCGTCGTCATGTTGAGCTGATTGGTTTTTTGCGTGAGCTGCGCGGCGCGCGCGAGCGTCGCCGCCGTGATCGGCTTGATGTCGACGGCGACCTTGAGCGCATGGAGATACTCCTCGAGGGTGCCGGCGCCCGACATCAGATCGCGCCGCTCGCGCTCCTCGCGGTAGAGCCGCGTGCGGTCGCGATCCTCCTCGAGCACGGCGTGGCGCTCGAAGGCGGCGACGCGGCGCAGGCACTCGGCGTAGCGGGCGGGGTCCTTGGGCAGCTCGACGACGGTAACGTCAGGGCATCCGCGGCGCACCGCCTCGCGCTCGGCCGGGTTGTCGTCGAGGAAGACGAAGCTGTCGAGGCCGAGGTTCAATTCCTTGGCCATTTCGGCGATGTTCTGCGGCTTGGGCTGCCAGTTGATGCGGTGCGCGGCGATGTGCTCGGGCCGGATCAGCATGCCGGGGTGGCTCGCAATCACCTCCATGGCGTCGGCTTCGTTGTTCTTGCTGGCGATGGCGAGGAGCACGCCGCGGCGCGCGAGGTCGAGGGCGGCGCGCTGCAGGTTCTGGAAATAGGCGCCGGGATAGTCGGGGCCGAGCTTGAGCCCTGCGACCCCGTCCTCGCCGACGGTGCCGCCCCACAGCGTGTTGTCGAGGTCGAGCACGAGCACTTTCGCCTGCGGGCGCGCGAGCGGAGCGATGTGACGCCACCATGCCGCGGCGAGGCGGGGCATGGCATCGACCGAGAGGGGAAGGCGGGCGGTGAGCCATTTGCGGTCGTCGACCCAGGCGGCGCGACCGAAGCGCGACTGCAGCTCGTCGTAGTCGAGCCAGGTGATGCCCCGCTCTCCCGCGGCAAAGGCGCGGACGCGGGCGTTGAGGCGGGCGATGGCGTCTCCCTGCCCCGTCTTGCGCCGCGCGTCGAGAATGCCGAGCGAGGGCTCGAGCGGGCGCTCGAAGCCATGGACGAGAATGTGGGCGCTCGTGCGCTGGCGCAGCGCCGTGAGAAGATCGATCACCGTCTCGGCGGCGCGGTCGGCCTCGCCCTCGACCTCCGACTCCGGGAGATCGGCGAAGCGGGCCCAAAGGTCGGGCGAGATGTCGCGCAGCTGCACGGCGAAGACGATCGTGTCCGGCTTCGAGGCGTAGAGTGCGCTCGCCGGGTTCAGGATGTCCTGGCCGTAGGCGTTGAAGTCGCCGATCCAGGCCTCGACGCGGCAGCCGTCGAGCGCCGCCTCCGCCTGCAGCATCGGCACCATGGGCTCGACGGTGAACGAGCGCAGGAACGCGACGCGATGGGTCGTGAGGCGGGCCGCAGGCCACAGCTTGTCGATGAGGCCCGTGACGTAGCGGGCAGCCGACGGGCTCGGCTCGCCCTGCCAGTAGCTGCGTGCCGCCGCCAGCGCGCCTGCGCGGTGGCCCTCGGCGAGATGAGCCTCGATCTCCTCGCGCGCCGGTCGCGGCGGAGCTTTCGAGGCCGGCGGCGACGGCGTCGCTGCTTCCGGCCTGGCGCCCGCTTTGAAGCGCGCGGCACAGAACCCGGTGACGAGAGAGCGCGCGCGATCGCCGGGCGGCGCCAGGAGGATGTGGCCGGCCCCGGCAATCGTTTCGATCGAGATCTGCGGGTTGCCGAACGAGGTGAGCACGTGGCGATCGACCTCGTCGAGAAGGCACGGAACGCCGGTGCGTCCGGTGGTCGGCCAGAGCGGCACGTCGCCCGTGAGCACGAGCGTCGGCACCGCGGCGCGCGCGAAGACGTCGTAGTAGATGCGCTCCGTGACCTTGCCGTCCTTCGCGATGCCGAATACCTCATAGCCGAACGTGCGCAGATAGGCGTCGTCGGGAAGCCCGGCGAGCTTCCTCGTAAAATTCATCTGGATCGGCCATTGCTTGCCGGCGGTCAGCGGCGGGTCGGCGGCCACGACGCCGGCGATCGCCGGAGTTGCCCCGTCGCCGAGGCACGCGGCGATGATGCCGCCCGTACTCTCGCCGATGACGACGATCCTGCGGTCGCGAAAATGAGCCTCAACGATCTCGCGCAACCTCTGAGCGATATCCTTGACACCCGCCGGTCCCTCGCCCGGCGACCGGCCGTGGCCGGGAAGGTCGACGAGCACGACATCGTAGTCGGGCGTGAGAATTGGAAGCCAGGCGGCGAACACCGAGCTCGTACGCAGTGCGCCGTGAATGAACATGACCATCGGCCGCTTCGAGGCGAGCGCGCTCTTCTCGAGGATGAGCGCGAGGCGGCCTTGCGATGTCGCAACCATCGCCTGGATCAGCTGCGGGCCCGGCGTGCTCATCAGGCTGTCCCCCTGTGAGGGTGGGCAGACTCACTGGTGCTTGCGGCTGCGCCAAGGAGTAGAGGCAGAAGGACGTCCTCCGCCCGCGCCGTCGAGCTGTCGCCGAGGCGGCTCGTCTGATCGGTGAGCAAACGCGGCAAGCGGGGCGCCTCGATATGCATCCCGCGGTAGACGCGCGCCAGCGCCTGCCAGGCGACCTCGGCTGCCGCCTTGGCCGCCGCGTACTCGGCGAACGCCGCCGGCGGCTCGTCGATGAAAATGGAGGACGGGATGAAGATGGTGAGCCGCTCGAGGCCGACGCCGGTTCGCGCGGAGAGGGCGCGCACGGTTGCCATCGCGTCCGTCACGTAGCAGCGCATGTAGCGGTCGAACAGCGCCTGATCCCACTCGACCGTCCGCTTGGCGGTGATGGCGGGCGAGGCAAAGAGATAGATGTGGGTCGGCATGAAGCCGCCGGCAAAGCCCGGAACCTCGATGTCCGCTGCGCCGATCTCGAGCCGTCCCGCCGCCACGATCGCGCCGCCGGCCTGGATCTCCGCCGAGACGGCCTCGGCGTCCGCTTTCCCGCTGAGATAGGTGAGCCACACGCGCGCCCCGCCGGCGGCGAGGATCTTGGCCGTGACCTCGCCGAGCCCGCGCGAGCCGCCGACGACGACCGCGTTTCGGCCTTCGAAGGCACGGCTCGGAAGCAGAGCCTGGATTTCACCAAAGGCGGATTGGAGTACGACCGGCGGGCGATAGAGAGCCGTGATGTGCAGGCTTGCATCTTCGCACTCGGCGGCAATCTTGAGGGTGCCGACGCGCTCCTCGGCGCCCGTTACGCGATAGCTCAAACGGTCGCTGAGGCCCCCCGGACCGCGCGCCTCGTAGGCGAGGCCGGTGAAGACCGAGTTGAGCCCCGGGCATTCCATGCCGACGATCCGCGTCGCGGCGAGCAGCGTCGCGACGCAGCCGTCGGCCGATTGAGCGGCCAGATTCGGAAACAAGCTCGCCGAGAGCTCGCCGTCGAAGCCGAGGTCCGCCGCCCCCTCTGCGGCCGCCGCCTCGGCAAATGTCCGGGCGTTGGGCGAGCCCGGTCGGTAGCGCCCGCCGCAAGAGCGCGACTTTCCAAGTCCCGCTCCGTCTGCGAGCTCGACGATGATCTTCTGCGCGATGGCGCCGTCGACCGACACGACGAGGCGCACCTCGTCCGGCCGGCTCTCTGCCGATCGGCTTGCCTCGATACGGAATTCGACACCCGTCGGGATCGGCCGCTGAAAGAGCGCGCTCAACTTGACGATGCGCCGTCCGCTCATCGGGGATGAGAGAAGCCAGGCGTCGAGCGCCGCAAGAAGCGCGTGCACGCCGTGGACGACGCTGCCGCGAAACATCGTGCGGCGCGCCGCAATCGGATCGCAATGCAGCGGATTGAAGTCGCCCGAGAGCTCCGCGAACTTGAGGCTTTGCGAAAGAGCGATGCTCTGCGTTGCGCCGAGCTGCATGGTCGAGACGAGCCTTGCTAGCTGACCAGCTCCGCGTCGTTGACGGCGGCGAGGATGGCGCCGACGCTCATGAGATCGGGCAGCCGGTCGGGCGAGATGAAGATGCCGTGCTGCTTCTCGATGGCGAGCAGGAGCTCGAGCAGGCGCACCGAATCCCACGCGGCGAGGTCGTCGGGCGTCGAGGTCGGCGTAATCTGTGATGGCGGGACCTCGAAGACGTCCGCCATCAAGGCCTGCAGCTCAGCAAATTGCATCGGCACCCCCCGCGCATCCGGCCCGGCACAGCGTCGGCGCACATTACGTCGCCGAAGCTTGCCCGAGGCTGGTCACGGCGTGCCCAAGAGGGCGCTGCTCGGGGCCCGCCACGCCGGGCCGAAGCCGCCCTCAGGAGGCGTGCGCGGCACCGAGCGCCGCCGGCGCCGGTCGCCGGCGGCTCGCCAGCCAGCGCCCGGCCGCGGCGATAGCAAGCAGGCACAGCCCGCCCGGGACGATGATCGCTACAATAATTGCGATTGTCAGTTTCATTGGGCCCTCCCCATAAGGCCGCTCAATTTTTGTTTCTGAAAATGTAGCAGAGAGAGATTGCAGTCCGTTTCAGGCAGTGCCTAAATTTTCAGCGGTTACGTAAATCCGACGGTAATTTTCGTCACCGAAGCGTTAATCGCGAAAAAGGCCGGCGCGGAAACCCGCGCCGGCCCCCTTCTCCTCGGGCGTATGTGCCGGTTATGGAAGCGCGTACACCGTGAGCGTGCCTCCAAGCGCCGTGTATTGCTTCAAGCCCGCGTAGTTGCCGACGGCGCCAAGCCCGTCCGTCGGCTTATCGAGCCCGGCCGCAAGGCCGATGCCGGCCCAGCCGCCGACGCCCGAGTAGATGCCGATGTACTGCTTGCCCTTGTGCGCGTAGGTGAACGCGTTGCCGATCACACCCGACGGCAGCTTGTTGGTGAACAACACCTTGCCGTCCTTCTGGTCGCGGCACTTGAAGAAGCCTTCGAGCGTGCCGTGGCAGACGATGCCGCCCGCCGTCGTGAGAACGCCCGACCAAACGGAGAACGGCTCGTTCTCTTGCCAGACGATCTCACCCTTGCCAGCGTCCCACGCCGTCAAGTGCCCCGTGTAGTCCTCGCCCTCGGGCGGGAACATGGAGAGCGTTGCACCGACGTAAGGCTGGCCGGGCGTGTAGGACACTTTGAACGGCTCGTAGTCCATGCACACGTTGTTGACCGGGACGTAGAAGAGCTTGGTCTCAGGCGAGTAGGACGCCGGCTGCTGGTCCTTGAAGCCGAGCGCGGCCGGGCAGACGTTCTTGGTGTTGACGTCCTGGCCGTTCTGGAACGTGGACTTCGAGGCGACGACCTGCGGGCGCCCGTACTGCGGGCTCGACTTGTCCATGACGACGCCGGTCGACCAGTTGAGGTCCTTGTCGTAGGGCTTGGCGACGAGGAGCTCTCCCGTGGCCCGGTCGAGCGTGTAGCCGAAGCCGTTCCTGTCGAAGTGCACGAGCACGTTGTGCTTCTTGCCGCCGACGTCCATGCCGTCGACGAGGATCATCTCGTTGATGCCGTCGTAGTCCCACTCGTCGAAGGGCGTCATCTGGTACATCCACGCCGCCATTCCCGTGTCGGGATTGCGGGCGATGATGCTCATGGTCCACTTCTGATCGATGGGCTTGCCGTCGGGGCCGGCGCGCTGCACGGGGTTCCAGGTCGAGGGATTGGCGGTGCCGTAGTAGACGAGGTTGAGCTCGGGGTCCCACGAGATCCAGCCCCAGGTCGAGCCGCCGCCGATCTTCCACTGGTCGCCGGTCCAGGTCTTGAGCGAAGAGTCCTTGCCGATCGGCTTGCCGAGCGACATGGTCTTCTCCGGGTCGACGAGCAGCTCGTCGTCGGGGCCGACCGAGTAGGCGCGCCAGAGCCGCTTGCCGTCCTTGAGGCTGTAGGCGGTCAAATGGCCGCGGACGCCGAACTCGGCGCCGGAGATGCCGACCAGCACCTTGTCCTTGACGATGACGGGCGCGCTCGTGCCCGTCTCGCCCTTCTTCGGATCGCCGTTGACGGCCTTCCACTTCTCCTTGCCGGTCTTGGCGTCGAGGGCGACCACCGTCGTGTCCGCCTGATAGAGGACGATCGTGTTGTCGCCGTAGGCCACGCCGCGGTTGACCGTGTCGCAGCACATGACGGGAATGACGGACGGGTCCTGCTTCGGCATATAGCTCCACAGGATCTTCTGATTGTTGTCGAGGTCGAGCGCATAGACGGGATTGGGGAAAGGCCCGTGCACATACATGATGTTGCCGACGACGAGCGGGGAGCCTTCATGGCCGCGCAGCACGCCGGTCGAGAATTGCCAGGCGACCTTGAGGTCCTTGACGTTCGAGGTGTTGATCTGATCGAGCTTCGAATAGCGGGTGTTGGCGTAGTCGCCCGTTTGCATGGCCCAGTTGTTGGGGTCGGCCGAAAGCTTCATGATGCCGTCGTTCGCGAACGCCGGCGAAGCAAGAGCGATCACCGCGGCCGCGCTTGCGGCTGCTGGCAGTCGTGCGCGCATTTCATTCCTCCATAGCTTGATTGGTTCGATAAAGGGGCAGCAAAGGAGCCGTTCGACACGCGTCGAGACGCGCACCTTCCCGCGCCCGTCCGGCGGCGAGCCGGGCGGCTGATCCTTGGTGGCATGAAGCCGAGAACGCGGTTCCCCAGCCCAGAAAACGAGCCCTTCCGGCCCGCAAGGCGATAGGCGAACGGCTTTCGGCGGAACTCGTCCTTACGCCACGGTCTCAAGGCACCTGCGAAGGACCAGCCGGATCATCGAGCGAAACGCGGGCTGGATTTGCGTCGCGTTTCCGACTGATTTCGGATCGCTCCAAAAATCAGATCACGCGCCCTTCTCGAGCGGCGCGGCGTGTCCGGCAATTCATGTCAGTAGGGATATGTTCCCAAATCTGCCAATTCAAGAGTGGGGACGCAAAGTTAATCTCACAAAAAATCTAATCGAAACGCGAAACGCGACTGATCGCGGCCTATTTGCAGATGCGGCCGAGACCGCCGCTGCCGTGGCGCGCAAGGTCGAGATGAAAATGATCGCGGTGATTGCCGTCGTAGTTCGGCCCGAGCACGGTGGTGAACTCGCGGCAGGCTCCGTCGTGGATGTCGCGAAGGAAGGCGCGCTCGCGCTCGTCGCCGGACCATCCCGCCTTGACCGTCACCTTGCGGCCGTCCTCGAGCGTGAAGGCGGCAACGTCGACGGCGTTGGCGTAGCCGTGCTCGGAGAGCTTCGCCCCGTGCACGTTATTCATCGGCCGGCACGAATAGGACGCGATCACGGAGACCTCGACGAGGGATGCCGCAAAGTAGTAGCGGGAGGCTGGCACCACCGTGTTCCTGATCCAGCGCTCGATCTGCGGGATCATCGGGCAGCGCACGAGCGCCGCCGGCTTCAAGGACACGCGCCCGTCGTCGGCGGCCGACATCTCGAAAGGGTGGACCGTGCCGCAGAAGCTCGGACCGCCGAGCGCCGAGCGCGTCTGCAGGAAGGGCGTCTGGCGCACCACGCCCGAGGCGAGGCACGCGCTCTCCTCCTCGGCGCGCCACGGCTCGTAGGCCGCAACGAAGCTCGGCCCCGTGCTGCAGCCCGACAGCAGCAGCGGGACCGCAGCCGACAACGCGACGAGAACGCGGACAGGCAACATGAGCGGGGACACTACGGCGGGTAACGCTAACAGCCGGTGAATTCCCCATCTTCCCCGAGACGCAGGATGCCCCGGGTTGACGGCCGATTTGGGCCGGCGCTGTGGCGCGCCGAGGGCGGCAGGAGGGCCTGATGCGAATCGCTATTCCCTCCGTAATGCGATTTTCCCTCGGTTATCCACAATTTCCATGTTGTAAGCGCACTCCGCACCGGGACGAGGCACCGGGTCTTTGCTAGATTAGCTCGGCCCGGAGTATTACGTCGGCTTGCGGTTGACCCGAGCTTCATCCCGTCGAGCGAAGGTCGCGTCAATCTTCCGCAATGCGGGCGTTCTCATCCGACGCCATGCGAGTAATGCGTTTCTCACTAGTGTTGTCCCTAGAACGAGGCCCCGGCGACAAGACACTGCTTCTCCACCATCCCCTGCGACAGTCCCTCGAGGAGAAGCACAGTCATGCTGGGGCCCCGTTTTTTTTCGGGCAGGCCCTGGCGATGCCGCGGCCTGCCTCTTTTTTCAAACCTCGGGTCACGGCTGTGCGGATAGGAAGGCGAGCACCGCCTCCTTGAAGCCCTTGTCGCCGACGGCCTTCATGTGGTCGCGGCGCGCGATCGTCATCGCCCTGGCTCCGGGAATGAGCGCCGCGAGCTCGGAGGCCGAGCCGCCGACGACGTCGTCCTCGCCAACCGCGACCAGCACCGGGCAGCGAAGCCCTGCGAGCGCCTCGGCGGTGATCGGCGCCCGCGAGGAGCGGATGCAGGCGGCGAGCGCCTTGAGATCGCTCTTCGTCTGCTCGGCGAAGGCGCGGAACGTGCGCGCGGCCGCGTTCTTCACGTCGTCGAGGCTCGGCGCCTCGAGCGCATTGGCGATGGGCCCCGTGCCGGCCATGCCCCGCACCATGTTGATGCCGAGCCCGCCGAAGACGAGGCTCGCGACCCGCTCGGGGTGGGCAAGGGCGAGAAACGCGGCGATGCGTGCGCCCATCGAGTAGCCGAAGACGTGGGCGCGCGCGATGCCGAGGTGATCGAGGAGGCGGCGCCCGTCCTCGGCCATGATCGGCGCGCCGTAGTCGGCGAGCTCGTAGAGCTTCTCGCTCTGCCCATGACCGCGATTGTCGAAGGCGACGACGCGGAAGCCCGCGGCGGTGAGCGCGCGCACCCAGCCGGGATCGATCCAGTTGGCCGACACGTTCGAGGCAAAGCCATGAATGAGCAGCACGGGCGTCGGCCGGGAGTCGGGAGGACGCTCGTCGATAAAGGCGATGTCGACGCCGTCGGAGCTGAAGGAGTGCACGATCGGACCTCTTCGTCTTGCCGCCGCTCGCGTGCCTCCCCTATCATTTCGCAGTTGCGGCCGCTATGGTCGGGCGCCCGCACCCGACCATGAGGCTCGAGACGATGGCCCACAGCATCGTGCCGCATCTTGCCAACGACATCGGCGCCGAAAAGATCTTCATCGGCGTCAAGGAATTCAAGTGCATGGGCGCGCGCCCGCCGTTCGATCACCCCCACGTCTATCTCGATATGGGCGAGGACGGACAAATTCTCTGCCCCTACTGCTCCACGCTCTATATCTACGACCCCCGCCTCGGCCCCGACGAGAGCGATCCCAAGAGCGCGATCGTAAACCCCGCCGAGGAAGAGGCTGCGTAGGAAAGGCCGGCGTCCCGCCGCGGCACTTGCCTTGTCTCTCCCCGCGCCAGCGACCAGCGTAGAACTCGCGCCTGCCGTGCCCGAGGACATTCTCATAGCGGGCGGCGGCATCGGCGGCCTCGCGGCAGCGCTTGCGATCGCCGAGCGCGGCCTTCCCGTGCACATTCTCGAGCGGCGTTGCGACTTCGCCGAGGAGGGCGCCGGCATCCAGATCGGCCCCAACGGGACGAAGGCGCTCGCCCGGCTCGGCATCAGCGGCCTCCTCGAGGCGAGTGCCGGCATCCCGGACGCCCTTCGCATGATCGACGCGACGACGGGGCTGACGCTGACGCGTCTTCCGCTCGGGTCCTGGATCGAGGCGCGCCACGGCGCGCCCTATTGGACCGCCCACCGCCAGGATCTCCACGCCGCGCTGCTCGCCCGCGCGCGCGCCGTGCCCGCGCATCCGGATCTCCACCGGCATCGAGATCGCAGCGGCGAGGACCGAGGGGACGGGGGTCGCGGTGCGCTCGGCGGACGGGCGGCGCCTGACAGGCGCGGCGCTCATCGGCGCCGACGGCCTTTGGTCGCGCGTCTACGCCTCCGTATTCGATCCCGCCCCGCCGCGCTTTGCCGGAAAGAGCGCCTACCGCAGCGTCATTGCAACCGCGGAAGCGCCCCCGGCGCTCGCCCGCAACGAGACATGCCTTTGGCTCGCCCCCGGCGCCCACGTCGTCCACTATCCCGTGCGCGCTGGTCGGGAAATGGCAATAGTCGTCATTCTCGACGAGCAGCAGAAGACCGAGGAGTGGAGCGCGGCGGCGGACCCGGCCCAATTGCGCGCCCGCACGAGAGATTTCCCGCGCGAGCTGGGCGACCTTCTGGCCGTCCCCGGCGCATGGCGCAAATGGTCTCTCTTTACGCGGCGCGTCCCGCGCCGGCTCGTCTCGGGGCGCATCGCGCTCCTCGGCGACGCCGCTCACCCCGTGCTGCCGTTCCTTGCGCAGGGCGGCGTGCTCGCGCTCGAGGATGCGATCGTGCTCGGCAACTGCCTCGCCGCGACCGGCGATGACATGCCGAGCAGGCTCATGGCCTACGAGAGGGCGCGGCGGCGGCGCGTCGCGCGCGTCGCGCGCGCTTCCCGGCTCAACGGACGCCTCTATCACCTCGCCGGCGCTGTGGCGCTCGTGCGCAATCGTCTCTTGCGATCCGCAAGTCCCGAGCGGCTGATCGCAGCCTACGACTGGCTCTACGGCTGGACCCCGGACACATTCTGCGGCTGAGGGCGGCCGGAAATTTTGCTACATCTTCGCGCCGGCTAGGAACAGGGAGGAACCGTGCCATGACCGCGTTCGCAGGTCTCAATGAGCTCGCCGTGGTCATTGCCGCCGTGGCGAGCTTCATATTCGGCGGCGTCTGGTACGGCTTGCTCGCGAACCAGTGGATGGCGGCAGCCAATGTTCGGCCCGAGGATATCCAGGTTTCGAGGCGTGGCGTGACGGCCGTGCCCTACGTCGTCGCCTTCATCGCACAGCTCATCATGGCGTTCGTCCTGGCGGGCGTCGTCGGCCACCTCGGAGAGGGCCAGGTCACGCTGAAGAACGGCATCATCTCGGGGGCGACCATCTGGGCCGGCTTCGTCGCCACCTCCCTTGTCGTCAACCACGCCTTCCAGGGGGCCAAAATGGAGCTCACCCTCATCGACGGCGGCCACTGGCTCGGCGTGCTCCTGATCCAGGGGGCGATCATCGGCTGGATGGGGGTCTGACGCGGGCGAATTCGACCATCGAGGAAGTTGTTATGGCTCCCGGCCCCCTTCATAATGGGAGCCCAAGAAAAAGCCTACCGGAGGAGAACGCTCGATGCCGAACAACACCTATCCTGTTTCCGCCGATTGGGCGCGCCGGGCCTGGCTCGACGAGGCCAAGTACCAAGCCCTTTACAGGCGCTCGGTGGAGGACCCAGTGGGATTCTGGGGCGAGATGGGCCGGCGCCTCGATTGGATCCGCCCTTATACCAAGGTCAAGCACACCTCGTTCGACCCGCACAATGTCTCGATCCGCTGGTTCGAGGACGGCACGCTCAACGTCTCGGCGAACTGCATCGACCGACATTTGAAGACACGCGCCGATCAGGTGGCCATCATCTGGGAAGGCGACGACCCGAAGGACCACGAGCTCATTACCTACCGCCAGCTCCACGAGCGGGTGTCGAGGTTTGCCAACGTCCTCAAGGCGCACGGCGTCAAGAAGGGCGACCGGGTCACGATCTACCTGCCGATGATCCCGGAGGCCGCCTACGCGATGCTCGCCTGCGCGCGCATCGGCGCCATCCATTCGATCGTCTTCGGCGGCTTCTCGCCGGACAGTCTGGCCGGACGCATCGAGGACGCAACCTCGACGTTGATCATCACGGCCGACGAGGGCCTGCGCGGGGGCAAGACTGTCCCGCTCAAGAAGAATGCCGACGAGGCCCTGAGAAAGGTCGGCAAGGGGAACGAGACGGTTCTCGTCGTGCGCCGCACCGGAGGCAAGGTGCCGTGGACGGCGGGTCGCGATCTCTGGCTCGATGAGGAGCTTGCTAAAGTGCCGGCCGAGTGCGCGCCCGCCGAGATCGCCGCCGAGGACCCCCTCTTCATCCTCTACACGTCGGGCTCGACGGGGACGCCTAAGGGCGTGGTGCACGCGTCGGGCGGCTATCTCCTGTACGCGTCGGTGACACACCAATACGTATTCGACTACCACGACGGCGACATCTACTGGTGCACCGCCGACGTCGGCTGGGTCACGGGGCACAGTTACATCATCTATGGGCCGCTCGCCAACGGCGGCACCACGGTCATGTTCGAGGGCGTGCCAAACTATCCCTCGCCGTCGCGGTTCTGGGACGTGGTCGACAAGTGGAAGGTCAACACGTTCTACACGGCGCCGACGGCAATCCGCTCACTGATGGGCGCGGGTGACGATCACGTGAAGCGCTCGAGCCGCGCTTCCCTCAAGCTGCTCGGCAGCGTCGGCGAGCCGATCAACCCGGAGGCCTGGGAATGGTACTACCGCGTCGTCGGCGAGGGGCGCTGCCCGATCGTCGACACCTGGTGGCAGACCGAGACCGGCGGCATCCTCATCACGCCGCTCCCGGGCGCGACCGCGCTCAAGCCCGGCTCGGCGACGCTTCCCTTCTTCGGCGTGAGGCCCGCCCTCGTCGACGACAAGGGCACGATCCTCGAGGGCGCGAAACAGGGCAACCTCGTCATCGAGGACAGCTGGCCCGGCCAGTCGCGCACGGTCTACGGCGACCACGAGCGCTTCGTGCAGACCTACTTCTCGACCTACAAGGGCTATTACTTCACCGGCGACGGCTGCCGGCGCGACGAGGACGGCTACTACTGGATCACGGGCCGCGTCGACGACGTGATCAACGTGTCCGGCCACCGCATGGGAACGGCCGAGGTCGAAAGCGCGCTCGTCGCCCATCCCAAGGTCGCGGAAGCCGCCGTCGTCGGCTACCCGCACGATCTCAAGGGCCAGGGCATCTACTGCTACGTGACTCTGAATGCAGGCGAGGAGCCGACCGAGGCGTTGCGCAAGGAGCTCGTCGCGCACGTGAGAAAGGAAATCGGACCCATCGCCTCGCCCGACCTCATCCAGTTCGCGCCGGGCCTGCCGAAGACCCGCTCCGGCAAGATCATGCGCCGCATCCTGAGGAAGATCGCCGAGGACGAGTTCTCGAACCTGGGCGACACGTCCACGCTCGCCGATCCCGCCGTCGTCGACGATCTCGTCTCGAACCGGCAGAACAAGCGGGCGGGGTGAGGTCCGGACTGGAAGCGGCGGGACGTCTCAAAGGCTCAGGTGACCGAGCGCTTTGACGCGCTCGCTCGCCGGGTCGAGGGGCGCCGTCAAGCGGACGCCGATGTCTCGCTTCCCGCGCCGCACGACTTGAGCCTCGCGCAGCGACTGGTCCGACTTTCTGAGCAAGAGGAAGGAGTCCGGAAGGTCTGCGATATTATCAACCAGCAGACCCGCGCCGCCCTCCGAGATGTCCAAGATCACGCATTTCTGATGCGGGCGGCCGTTCTCGAAGACGATCTTCGCCCATTCTCTGACGCGTTTTCTCTGCGCTCTGCGGTGCTCCAGCATGAGCCCACCTCCGGAGTGCCCCCGCGCTCAAATCAACGGACCCTCAAGCCTAGCAACCATGAGTTGATAAAGTGTAAGAGGACAAAAAAGTGATTTAATGCAACGGCTTCAGAGGCCGCGGAGCAATTCAGCGACCCTGTCGAGGTTCTGGCTCGAGCCCGCTCCATGCCCATCCTCGCCAAAAAATGTCGTCCGACGTGTCGATCCCGCTGCCCCTCGCTCGACGTGGATGTAGAGCAAGGCCTCATGCCCGACTGAGACTGCACCGAGGCCGGCTCTGAACTCGAACCCTCATAGGAGAAAAGCGATGCGATTCATGGTGATGGTCAAGGCCACCAAGGACTCCGAGGCCGGCAAGATGCCGTCCGAGGAGCTGCTCTCGGCCATGGCGAAGTTCAACGAGGAGATGGTGAAGGCCGGCGTGATGCTCGATGGCAACGGGCTGCAGGCGAGCTCGAAAGGTGCGCGGGTCCGCTTCTCCGGCGACAAGCGCACGGTCATCGACGGGCCCTTCGCGGAGACCAAAGAGCTGGTCGCCGGCTACTGGATCCTCCAGGTGAAGTCGAAGGCAGAGGCGATCGAATGGATCAAGCGCTGCCCCAACCCGCACGAGGGGGAGAGCGAGATCGAGATCCGGCAGATGTTCGAGCTGGAGGACTTCGGCGACAGCGAAGCTGTCGAGCACCACCGCAAGCTCGGCGAGCGGATAGCCAAGAAGTGAGCGCGAAAATAGTTCGCACGGCGTGTCGATTTCGATCGCCGCCGTTCGACGGGATAGCAGAGCTGGCATGGACGCAGATCGCCGGCTCCCACAACCGCAACGATGGAGATGACAATGCGATTCATGTCGATAGTGAAGTCGTCCGAGGACTACCGGCTGGGGCCACCCCCGCAGGCGCTGATGGAGGCGATCGGCAGGCTCGGAGAGGAGGCGACCAAAGCCGGCGTGATGGTCGACATGGGCGGCCTGCTGCCCACCGCAGCCGGCTTCCGCATCCGCCTCTCCGGCGGCAAGCTCACCGTTACCGACGGCCCATTCAGCGAGGCCAAGGAGGTGATTGGCGGCTACGCGATATTCTCGTTCAAGTCCAAGGAGGAGGCGCTGGACTGGGGCAAGCGCTTCATGGAACTCCACAGGCAGCACTGGCCGGAATGGGAAGGCGAGGCTGAGATACGCCAGATGGCGGAGGGGCCGGGGGATTGCGGTGCGGCGCACTAGCGACGCCCCGCACCTTGCAGCCCCGCATCGAGGATGATGGTATCGGTAGCCATGACGGCTACCGATACTCATCGCGCCATCGACGCGGTCTTCCGCATCGAGCAGGCAAGGCTCATCGCCGGCCTCGCACGCATGGTGCGCGACGTCGGCCTAGCGGAGGAGCTGGCGCAGGACGCTCTCGTCTCCGCGCTGGAGCAGTGGCCGAACTCGGGCATCCCGGACAGGCCGGGCGCCTGGCTCATGGCCGCTGCGAAGCATCGCGCCATCGACCGCCTGCGCCGGAGGAAGCTGATCGAGCGCAAGCACGAGGAGCTCGGCCGCGAGATCGAGGCCGAGGGGGAAGGAGCGGTGCCGGACCTCGATGCCGCCCTCGACGATGACATCGGCGACGACCTCCTGCGCCTTGTCTTCACGGCCTGCCATCCGGTGCTGGCCACCGAGGCGCGCGTCGCGCTGACGCTGCGCCTGATCGGCGGCCTGACGACCGAGGAGATCGCCCGCGCCTTCCTCGTCTCGGAGCCCACCGTTGCCCAGCGCATCGTGCGGGCCAAGCGGACGCTCGCCGAGAAGCGCGTGCCCTTCGAGGTGCCACGCGGGGCCGAGCTGGCCCAGCGCCTCGCGTCGGTGCTCGAGGTCATCTATCTGATCTTCAACGAGGGCTACTCGGCAACCGCCGGCGACGACTGGATGCGGCCTCAGCTCTGCGAGGAGGCGCTGCGTCTCGGCCGCATCCTGGCCGGGCTCGCTCCCGAGGAACCGGAGGTTCACGGTCTCGTTGCCCTGATGGAGATCCAGGCCTCGCGTCTCGGCGCACGGACCGGCCCATCGGGAGAGCCCATCCTGCTGCTCGATCAGAACCGCGCACGTTGGGATCGACTGTTGATCCGCCGCGGCCTCGCCGCTCTCGAAAGCGCCGAGGCGCGCGCCAAGGACAAGGGGCATGCGCTCGGGCCCTATGCCCTTCAGGCCGCCATCGCCGCCTGCCACGCAAGAGCCCGCACAGGGGACGAGACGGACTGGGCGCGCATCGTGGGGCTTTACGGAGCGCTGGCCGAGCTCACGCCCTCACCCGTCGTAGAGCTCAACCGTGCGGTCGCACTTGCGATGCTGTTCGGTCCGGCAGCGGGGCTCGAGCTCGTCGATGCGCTGGCCTCGGAGCCTTCGCTCAAGAATTATCACCTCTTGCCGAGCGTGCGCGGCGATCTCTTGAAGAAGCTCGGCCGCATGGGGGAGGCCCAATCGGAGTTTGAGCGTGCCGCGGCCCTCACGCGAAACGCCCGCGAGCGTGTGCTGCTCCTCGAGCGTGCAGCGGCGTGCGCGCACGGCTCGGCATCACAGCCGCGCTAATGCCGGAGCTAGGCCTCGACCAGCACGTCGAACCCGCCATAGATCATGCGCTTGGCGTCGAAGGGGTGCTCCTTCGCCTTCATCATCTCGGGGAGACGCGGGTCCTTCATCACCTTGGCATTGACCTTGTCGCGGTGCGCGCGCGACTTGAAGAGGATCCAAGAGAAGACCACCGTCTCGCCTGGTTTGAGCTTGACGCTCTGGGGAAAGGACGTGAGCTTTCCCGGCTTCACGTCGTCGGCGACGCACTCGCGGAACTCGAGCGCACCGTGCTCGCGCCAGATCTTGCCGGCATCCGCGGCCATGCGCCGGTAGGCGGTGAGGCTCTTCTTCGGAACGGGAAGGACGAAACCGTCGACGTAGCTCATTGGGCACTCTCCTCCTTCGGAAATAGTTGGAAAACGGGCTGGGCTTCCTCACAGCGAGGATGAGAAGCGCCGCAACCGCGAACCACGGCAACGATACCGAGTGTCTTGATCATTCACTCTTCCGTTGCGGGATAGAAATGGCGGTGCAGAGCGCCGCCCGCCCAAGCACAGGGCAAGACCGTGAGCGCGAGTGCGAGCGGATACCAGATCGGACCCAGGTCCATGTTGATCGCGACAACGAGGCCGAACGTGGTCAGAACGAGACCGATGGCCGCTCCACTCCAGACGTGCCGCATCGGCGCATATGGTGCGAGCCAAGCTGTGATGTAGCTTCCGAGGGTGTTGTAGACGATGCGATAGGTCAGCGCCAAAAGGTTCAGCCCCGGATCGTACATCGGTTGGCCCCAAGGAGGAAAGACGTGGAGCTCATGCAGCACCTGATCGGTACCGAGCGATAGGACAAAGACTGCGACGAAACCCGCCAGCACCGCGGCAATGCTGCGCAGCAGGCGGCGGGGATGCGCGCTCGAATTTGTCTGTTAAATCGTCATCGCCAGTCTCCCCGAACGAGTGTCTTGATCAATTTGTCATCTCCAAGCTCAAACGATACGGCCATTACCGTTCCCGCCTCTTTGCCATAAATCTCACCCCCTCTTTTCCGTAACGGTTGATAATTCCAATCCTGGAGTTCTTGAAAATGGAGACATAGAAGCTCGCTGCCTCCTCGGCCTCGGTATCGAACCACAGGCACGGCGTGATCCTTTGGGCGCGGACCGTCATGGCGTGCTCCTTGCGTGCGGGTCTGCCTAGGGGAAGTTGGGGAGTCCAAGAGCCGATCTCAGGCCTTTGCCAGGTATTCGGCGAGCTTGTCGAAGGTGCCGGTGAAGCCCTGCTGCATGGAGGCGAACATGCTGGCGAACATCTTGCGCTCTTCCTCGGTCGCGTTGATGGGGGCGCCGCGCAGCGTGATCGTCGTCTTTCCGCCTCGCTCGGAGAGGGTCAGCGTGTTCAGGACCTCGAGCGGCCAAGTGTCGTTGAGCTGGCTGAAGGGCGCCCGCGTGATCCCGCCTTTCTCGTCGGAGAAGGAGCTGACGTAGACGAGCCGCTCGGGTGCCGCGATCTCGCGATAGACGAAGCGGCCCCACATGTCGTGGCCGGGCTTGAACTGCATGACATAGTGGAACGTGCCGCCGGGCCGGACGTCGAGCTTGACGACGCGAACAGTGCAGCCCTTTGGGCCCCACCACTGAGCGAGGTGCTCCGCCTCCGTCCACGCCTTCCACACGAGGTCGCGGGGCGCGTCGAACACGCGGGTGATGACGAACTCCGCGGTCTTCTCGACCGTCTCAAGCTTGCTCGATGTCATGGTGCGTCCACTCTCTTCTGTTCGAGATTTCTCAAGCGCGCGGCTCGGGCTTCACGAGCACCATCCAGCTGACGCCGAACCGGTCGGCGACCATGCCGAAGCGCGGGGAGAAAAAGGTCTTGCCCAGCGGCATCTGAATCTCGCCGCCGTCGGCGAGCGCGTTGAACAGCCGATCGGCTTCCGCCTCGTTCCTCGCGAAGAGCGACAGCGAGAAGCCCTGGAACTTCGGCTCCCCTTGCGCGCGGCCGTCGGAGGCCATCATGGAGGCGCCGCCGATGCGAAAGCTCGCGTGCATGACCTTGTCGCCCGAGCCCGGCGCGCATTTTTCGGGGTCGGGCGGCTCGGGGCTGTCCTTGAAGCGCATGAGCATATCGACCTCGGCGCCGAGCGCCTTGCGATAGAACTCGAGCGCCTCCTCGCAGCGGCCGTCGAAGAACAGATAGGGCTGCACTTTGATGGCATCCGCCGGCTTCGCAGAGAGGAGCATGGCCACGTGCTCGCCGAGACGGGCGAGCGTCTGCCCGAGGCCCTTGTCGGCGCCGTACTCCCTGATGACGCGGTCGCGCTCTTCCGCCGACGGGAACGTGCCGCGCATGGTGAGGCGCGTCTTGCCGCCGACATCCTCGAACGTGACGAGCGTGCGGAATTGCACCGGCTCTACGTCGTCGCCCCCGCCGTGGTGGTAGGCGATCCGCTCGGGGCGCACGATCTCGTCGAACGTGATGCGGTTCTGATAGTCGCGCCCGTCCGGCCCGTGCATGACGAAGCGCCAGATGCCGCCGGGGCGAAAATCGAACGAATGGGTGCTGATCGAGAAGCCGTTCGGGCCCCACCATTGCGCGAGGTGGCGAGGCTCAGTCCACGCCTCGAATACGAGCGCGCGCGGCGCATTGAACACGCGGGTGCCGACGATAACCTTCGGGTCCTGCTTGAGATCGATGCTGCTTTTGTCTGACACGGGCTTACTCCTTCCCTTGCAGCGTTTCGAGATAGCCGTCGAGCCGGTCGTAGCTCTGCCCCCAGCCCCGCAGCATGCCGGTCTTGAGAGCGCCGTCGCGGGCCTCCTGCGACGAGTAGCGCACGGTGGTCGTGACCGTGGTCCGCCCGCCCTTCTCCTCGAAGACGGAGGTCACGATCGTCTCGCCCCCGGTCCAGTCCTCGTCGAAGAGCTCGGTGTAGACGAGGCGCTTCGGCGGCACGATCTCGCGGAAGACGCCGCCCATTCCCATGTCGCCCTTGTCGCGGTGGCGCCACACGTAGCGATATGCGCCGCCGGGCCTCAGATCGACCTCGCAGTGAACGATGCGCCAATCGTCCGGCCCGAACAGCCAGTGCTTGATCATGTCGGCTTTCGTGAACGCGTCGAACACGAGGGCGCGCGGCGCGTCGAAGGTGCGGCTCACCGTGATCTCGCGCTTGGACGGCGTTGCGGCTTCCAAGGCTACGCGGGGCTTCATTTGTGCTCTCCCTTTCGCTTCGCGCGGCTGCGCTTCTTCTCCTTGGCCTGCAGCGCAATGAGGTAAGCGTCGAGGCGGTCGAAGCGTTCCTCCCAGAGACGGCGGTAAGTCTCGAGCCAGCCGTCCACGTCGCGGAGCGCGCCCGGCGCAATGCGGCAGGGGCGCATTTGCGCTTCCCGCCCGCGCGTGATGAGGCCCGCGCGCTCCAGCACCTTGAGGTGGCGCGAGACGGCGGGGAGGCTCATGTCGAAGGGTTTCGCGAGCTCGTTGACCGACGTCTCGCCGAGGGCGAGGCGCGCGAGAATGGCGCGCCGCGTCGGGTCGGCGAGGGCCGAGAACGTCGTGCTGAGCCGGTCGTGCGTCATGGCGTTATAAACCATTTTGTTAATTAACGTATAGGTTAAATACGCTGCATGCGAGCGGGTGTCAAGAGCCTCGCGCAAGGCATTTCGCGGTGGGAAGGTC
The DNA here is from genome assembly GCA_963699485.1 of uncultured Alphaproteobacteria bacterium. Classification (GTDB taxonomy): domain Bacteria; phylum Pseudomonadota; class Alphaproteobacteria; order Rhizobiales; family Hyphomicrobiaceae; genus Hyphomicrobium_C. Next base: position 27,231 of record CAVOUC010000033.1, read on the forward strand.
TGCGTGCCTAGCCGGTGCGGACGACGTCGACGCCGACCGAGACCGTGTGCTCGCCGCCGCCGAGAAGCACGCCGCTGATGGGGCTCACGTCGTCGTAGTCGCGCCCGTGCGCGATGGTGATGTGCTCTTCCCCGACGATGAGGCCGTTGGTGGGATCGAAGTCGACCCAGCCGGTCTCGGGCGACCACACCGAGATCCACGCGTGCGAGGCGTCGGCGCCCTCGAGCCTCGGCTGACCGGGAGGCGGACGCGTCAGGATGTAGCCGCTCACATAACGCGCGGGAACGCGCAAGCCTCTCAAGCAGGCGAGCGCGAGGTGAGCGAAGTCCTGGCATACGCCGCGCCGCTGCCGGAACACCTGGCTGATCGGCGTCGAGACGTCGGTTGCCGTCGGGTCGAAAATGAAGTCGTCGTAGATGCGCCGCGTGAGATCGAAGGTGGCCTCGAGCACCGGCCGGCCCGGCGCGAACGAGACCTCGGCATACTCCGCGATCTCGACCGAGGCCGTCGTGAGGCGCGAGGCGCACCGGTACTGGACGACGTCGAGGTCGATCCGCGCGCGCGGAGTGAGCGGGGCCTCATCGAGTTTGTCCCAGGGCGATGTCGCGGCGATGTCGATGCCGGGCGGCGCCTGCGTCTCGACCGAGCTTCTCGCGTGGAGGACCAATTCGCGATGCGCGACCTCGAGGTCGAGGATCACCACCGGATTGCCGAACGCGTCGAAGCCGTCGTGGCGCATCACGGGGGCCGGCTCGACGATGAGGCTGTGATGGCGCACGGTCTGGCGGGCCACCGCACGCGGCGACATGTGAATGAGATGCTGAGACTGGATGACCGGCGAGCTGTAGCGGTAGAGCGTCTTGTGGCTGACGTCGAACATCATGGTTTGGGCTCGACGCGCGTGTGGACGCGCTGCGGGGCGTCGTCGGTCAGATTGAAGTAGTGGCGTGCGACCGCATTGGAGAGCTCGGGCAGGAGCTTCAACTGCTCGTGCATCAGCCGCTCGAGCGTCGTCCCGCTTTCCTCCCGTGCGATGGCCTCGACGTCGGCGAGGCGGATCGAGGTGAGGAGCGCCAGGATGAGTCGGCGGTCCTCCGACAGGCTGACACCCTGCTTGGCGTCCGGCAGCCCTTCCATATGCCGCGAGATGGCGGCGAGCTGGTAGGCGAGACTGCGGGGATTGGCTTCATCGAGCAGCAGGAGATCGAGCACGAGGGCCGGCATCGGATCGAGCCGGTAGCGCGAGCGGTAGGTGATGAAGCTGTCGGCGAGCTCGAGGAGCAGGAGCAGGCTGCTCGTCTCCTCCTCGGCGTCGGGGACGGGAATGAACAGCGAGAGAATGGCCTCGGCGAGGTTGTAGGCGCGCTCGAGACGCCGCCCCATGTCCAGAAACGACCAGCCGAAGTTCCGGGTCATGTTCTCGTGCATGAGCCCGTTGAAGGCGGCGAGCGACTGCGAGCCCCTCCTCGAGGAGATCGAGCAGCGTGACCGGCTTGGCGGAGGCAAGCGACCTTGTCCACGTGTCGCCGGGCCGGAACTTGCTCAAGGTCTGCCAGGACTTCGAGAGAAAGGCGGTCGCGGGCAAGTTGGGCAACCCGGTAGAGGCCCTCGAACGTCCGCTCGAGCGTGCGCGGCCCCTTCCGGCCCGTGATCAGTTGCGTGCAGAGCCGCTCGATGTCGGCATCATCGGAGCGTTCCCGGCCGGAGATGCCGGGCCTCGTCTCGCTGGAGATCAGAACCTCGAGGCACTTGCGCGCCGCGCCGAGGCCCGTCGCGGGGCCGCTGTCCTCGGCAACGCGGCGCAAGGAGCTGCGCAGCACGCGCATGGTCCAATCGGCCCGCTCGCCGTAGCGCCCGAGCCAGAAGAGATCGTCGGCGACGCGGCTCTGGATGACGCGCTGCGATCGCTCGACGCGCGCGCTTTCCAAGGTCGGGCGCCAGAGGCTCACGTGCGGCGCCTGCTCGGCGTCCGCCATCACCCAAACGTCGCGTGTCTGACCGTCGGGGGCGCTCAGCGCGACGGCGCGCTCCGGGTCGACGGTCATGGCGAGGCCGCCGGGCATCGCCTCGTAGCCGGTCCCGGTCCTGGCGACGAACAGGCGGACGGCGAACGGCCTCGGCACGAGCCCCTGCGGGTCCGTACACTGGCGCGGTGCTGAAGCCGATCTTCTCCTCGGCGACGAGTCTTGCGCCATAGAGGCCGATCTCGCGCTTCAAGAGCTCGCGCTCCGCCTCGCCGAGGCCGCGCGCATCGTGGCCGAGCGCGGCCTGGCCGGGGCGGCCGGTCCCCTCCTGCGCCGTGCGGATGACGAGCCCGTCGAGATTGTCGAGGACGTGCTCTCTCGCGGCTTGGTCGCCGAGCCATTTCCTCGGAGCGTCGGGCAGGATCAGATCCTCGCCGAGGAGATGCTGCGCGAGCCGCGGCAGGTAGGGGCCGAGACCGCGGTTCTGGACGACGGCGGAGCCCGCGGCATTGACGACGGTTCGCGGCGACCTTCGGCACGCCCGCAAGAGGCCGGCCGGTCCGTCGAAGCCGCCGGGATCGAGCTCGAGCGGATCGACGGCGCGGCCCTCGGCGCAGCGCACGATGAGATCGACCTGCTTCAGGCCTTCGAGCGTCTTGAGATAAACCTGGCTGCCCTTCATCCTGAGGTCCGTGCCCTCGACCAGGAGATAGCCGAGGTAGCGCGCAAGATAGGCGTGGGAGAAATAGTCCTCGTGGTGCGGCCCCGGCGAGAGGAGCGCGATGCGCGCGTTCTCGCGCCCGCAGAGCGCCGTCAACGCGCTCTGCACGCCGCGGAAATACGCCGCCATACGCACGCTGTTGCAGAGCTTGAACAGGTCGCCGGCGACATGGGTGTGGACGACGCGGTTGGCGAGCGCGAAGCCGACCCCGGCGAGCGTCTCGGTGTGGCTGTCGATGACTCGCCACTGACCGCTCGAATCGCGCGCGAGGTCCGCCGCATAGAAATGGAGGCCGCCGGCGTTGGGCACGATGCCCTGGCAGGGTCTCAGATATGCTCCGTCGGAGTAGACGAGCTCAGCGGGCACCAGCCCTTCGCGCATCAGCTGCTGCTCGCCGTAGAGGTCGGTGAGGATGGCGTCGAACAGGCGAGCGCGCTGGACGAGCGCCGCTTCGAGCCAGCGCCACTCCGCGTGCGAGAAGACGATCGGCACGAGATCGAGCTGCCAGCGCTGCGAGCTCTTGGTCGGATCGGCGAAGATGTCGTAGGCGATGCCCGTCTCGCGCACGCGCCGGTCGAGCCGCGCGGCGCGCAAGATGCGCTCGCGTTCGGAGAGCCCGCCAAGGCCGGCGAGGAGAGCGTCCCAATGCGGGCGCACCCGGCCGTTGGCATCGAGCATCTCGTCGTAGGCAAGGCCTCCGGTCGTCTGGTAGGCGCGGAGCAAATCGGCTTCCGAGCTCACAACCGACGGCGCCGTGTTGGTCATTTCGCGCGGCCTTGCCCCTCAGTCCATGCCCCGAACCAGCTATCAGACTATCACGTCGAATCGGGGTGCCCGCAACTCCGGCCCGGCGCTTGCGGTAAACGGCTCTGGCGTCCGGGTCACAGTGGGCCTTGTCATGAATCGAGGCGCCTGAGGTCGAGCGTCAGGGGATAGTCGGGATTGAGGGGAGCCGGCCGCGGGGTGAGCGATCCCGCCGTATGCCCGAACGACTCGAATCGCGCGAGGCGCCGCCCTTCGGCCTCGTAGGCGTTGATGGGGAACACCTCGAAGTTGCGCCCGCCCGGATGGGAGACGTGATAGCGGCAGCCCGCGATCGAGCGTCCCGTCCACGTATCGACGATATCGAACGTCAGCGGCACGTGCGTCGGGATGGTCGGGTGCAGAGCCGACGGCGGCCACCAGGCGCGATAGCGGACGCCGGCGACGCCCTCGCCCCACGTTCCCGTCGGCGACAGGGGAACCGCGCAGCCGTTGCAGGTCACCGCAATGCGGTCGCCGGTGAGCCCGGTGACCTTCACCTGCACGCGCTCGAGCGAGGAATCGACGTAGCGCGCCGTGCCGCCCGCCATGCCCTCCTCGCCGAGCACATGCCACGGCTCGAGCGCCTGGCGCAGCTCGAGCTCGATGTTCATCGCCTCGACCTTGCCGTAGCAGGGAAAGCGAAACTCGAAGTGCGGCACGGAACCACTCGAGCTCGACGGGAAGGCCAGCGGCCCTGAGATCGTCGACGACGTAAGCGAAGTCCGACCACAGGAAATGGGGCAGCATGAAGCGGTCGTGCAGCGCGGTGCCCCAGCGGATGAGCTTCTGCCGGTAGGGCTTCTCCCAGAACATGACGATGAGGGCGCGCAGGAGAAGCTGCTGGGCGAGGCTCATGCGCGCGTGCGGCGGCATCTCGAACGAGCGGAACTCGACGAGGCCGAGCCGCCCGGTCGGCCCGTCGGGCGAGTAGAGCTTGTCGATGCAGATCTCGGCGCGGTGCGTGTTGCCGGTGACGTCGATCAAGCAGGTTGCGGAAGATGCGGTCGACGAGCCAGGGCGGGACGCTGCCGGCGCCTGGATCGGGAATTTGCGAGAGCGCGATCTCGAGCTCGTAGAGCGCCTCGTGGCGGGCTTCGTCGACGCGCGGCGCCTGGCTGGTCGGCCCGATGAACAAGCCCGGAGAAGAGGTAGGACAGCGACGGGTGGTTCTGCCAATAGGCGACGATCGAGGCGAGCAGGTCGGGCCGGCGCAGGAACGGGCTGTCGGCCGGCGTCGAGGCCGCCGAGCACGATGTGATTGCCGCCGCCCGTGCCGGTGTGGCGCCCGTCGAGCATGAACTTCTCGGCGCCGAGGCGCGCCTGGTGCGCCTCCTCGTAGAGGGCGGTCGTGATGTCGACCGCCTCGTCCCAGGTCGCGGCCGGGTGCATGTTGACCTCGATCACGCCCGGATCGGGCGTCACCTTGATGACGTTGAGGCGCGGATCGACGGGCGGCGTATAGCCCTCGATGTGGACGGCGAGGCCCGTCGCCTGCGCCGTCTCCTCGACCGCGGCGACGAGCGCCGCGTAGTCCTCGGCGTCAGTGAGCGGCGGCATGAACACGCAGAGATGTCCGTCGCGCGGCTCGACCGTCATCGCCGTGCGCACCGACCCGAAAATCGTCCGTCGAGCCCGCCTGCTGGGCGGCGGCGCATCGAGTGCGACTGTCCGGCGGCGCTCCACGAGCACCTTGCGCTCGGGCAGCGGCGAAGGGTCGCCGAACGGGTCGCGCGGCAAAACGTGCGGATAGTCCGTCGCCGGCAGCGCCGGCAGCGACCCCAGCGGCAGGCGGAAGCCGGCCGGCGAATCGCCGGGCATGAGGAACAGCTTGTCGCGCCGCAGCGCCCAGCGCTCCGTCACCCAGCGCCGGCCGCGGTCCGGGTGTTGCCAGACCTGGATCGGCAGCACGTAGCTCGACCGCTTCGTCGACGCCGCGGTCGAACACGCGCACGATGCGCGCGCGCTCGGCGGGATCGTCGAGCTTGTTGGTCTCGGCCGTGACGTTGATCGGCAGCTTCTGCTCGACCAGCATGAAGTGCGCCGCGTCCTCGTAGGCCGGGATCCCGCTGTCCTCCGGCAATCCGAGCTGGCGGCATAGGCCGCTCATGAAGGTTTCCGCGTCGTCGATCGTCGCCGGGCGCGCGACGACCTCGCGCGCGATGAGGTTGCGGTCCTCCCACAGCGGCTGCCCGTCCGCGCGCCAATAGAGGGCGAAGGTCCAGCGCGGCAGCTGCTCGCCGGGATACCACTTGCCCTGGCCGTAGTGCAGCAGGCCGCCCGGCGCGAAGCGGCGCTCGCAGGCGGCGCACGAGGTCCTCCGCATAGCGCCGCTTGTTGGGGCCGACGGCCGCCGTGTTCCACTCGCGCGCCTTCCATGTCGTCGACGGCGACGAACGTCGGCTCGCCGCCCATGGTGAGGCGCACGTCGCCGGCGACAAGGCGCTTGTCGATCTCGTGGCCGGCCTCGACGATCGCCTGCCACGTCTCCTCGCTGTAGGGCTTCGTCACGCGCGGGGTCTCGCGGATGCGCGTCGACGCCCATCTTGAACGCGAACGTCGACCTCCGCGTTGCTCGTGGCTGCCGGTGATCGGCGCCGCGCTCGAGGGGTGCGGCGTCGCCGCGAGCGGAATGTGCCCCTCGCCGGCGAGCAGTCCCGACGTCGGATCGAGGCCGATCCATCCCGCGCCCGGCAAGTAGACCTCGGCCCAGGCGTGCAGGTCGGTGAAGTCCGCCGTTGCGCCCGCGGGGCCGTCGAGCGGTTTCACGTCGGGGACGAGCTGGATCAGGTAGCCCGAGACGAAACGCGCGGCGAGCCCGAGGTTGCGCAGGATCTGCACCAGCAGCCACGCGCTGTCGCGGCACGACCCGCTGCGGCTGCGCGAGCGTCTCCTCCGGCGTCTGCACGCCGGGCTCCATGCGGATGAGATAGCGGATCTCCTTCTGCGAGCTCGCGGTTGAGATCGCAGAGGAAATCGATCGTCGTCTTCTTGCGCCGGTCGATCGATGCGAGGTATTGCTCGAGGAGCGGGCCGACCGGCTCGCGGCTCGAGGTAGGGGCCGAGCTCCTTCTCGAGCGCCAGGTCGTAGTCGAACGGCCAGTCCTTGGCGCTCTCCTCGACGAAGAAGTCGAACGGGTTGATGACCGCCATGTCGGCGACGAGGTCGACGGTGACGGAGAAGTGGTCCGTCTCCTCGGGGAGAACGACGCGCGCCAGGAAGTTCCCGAACGGATCCTGCTGCCAGTTGATGAAGTGGGTCTTGGGCTCGATCGTGAGCGAGTAGCTCAAGATCGGCGTCCGGCAATGCGGCGCGGGGCGAAGGCGGACGACCTGCGGGCCCATGCCGATCTGCCGATCGTAGCGATAGGCCGTTTCGTGGGTCAGAGCGACGTGGAGTGCCATGGATGCGCCTGATCCTTCTCAGCGCCCGGGGCCAATCGACAGCTCCAACCGGCAATATTGAGAACCCAAACGCCCGTAATGGGTTATCGAGTCGCAGCCCGGCGGACAAGGATGACATTGCTCAAAAATTGGATTCTATTGCCCGGCTGCCCAATGGGTGGGCAGACTGCCGGGACCTGGCGACCACATTGCGAAGAATTCGAGCAGCCTCCGCCGAGGGAGCGGCCAACAGGACCAGCGCATGAAGAACTTCGCCTGCTCGAAATGCGGCAACAAGGTCTATTTCGAGAACGTCATGTGCGTCAGCTGCGGCCACGTCCTGGGCTTCGACCCGGACGCGCTTGCGATCGTTGCGCTCGAGGCCGCTCCCGCGAAGGCGGGCCTTTTCCAAAAGGTCAAGGGCGGCAACGGGGGACTGCTTCGCTACTGCTCGAACGCAACCCATGGCGTCTGCAATTGGCTTACCGCCGAAACGGACCCCGACACGCTCTGCAGAGCCTGCGCCTTGAACAGGACGATCCCCAATCTCGCCGAGCCGGGGAGCCTGCCGGCCTGGCGCGATCTCGAGCGCGCGAAGAAGCGGCTGATCTACTCGCTCTTGCGCTTCGGCCTGCCGTTCGGCGCCTCGGCGCAAATGAAGGGCCCGCTCACGTTCGACTTTGCGCGCAACACGGTGACCGGCCATCTCGACGGCGTGATCACCATCGACGTCATGGAGGCGGACGCGGTCGAGCGCGAGCGCCAGCGCCAGCACTTCGGCGAGCCCTACCGCTCGCTCCTCGGCCACCTGCGCCACGAGAGCGGACATTACTACTGGATGATGCTCGTCGAGCAGGGGGGCCTCATCGAGGACTTCCGTGCCCTCTTCGGCGACGAGCGCCAGGACTACCCTGCGGCGCTTGCCCGCCATCAAGCGGAGGGGGCGGCGCCCGATTGGCAATCACGCCACGTCTCGGCCTACGCGAGCTCGCATCCGTGGGAGGATTGGGCGGAGACCTGGGCCCACTATCTGCACATGGTCGATGCCCTCGACACGGCGGAAGCAGAGGGCATGGAGCCGCGCGCCGCGGGGTTTGCCTTCGGCTCGATCTGGCCGTTCAAGGTCTACGACATCTATCGCGAGGAGACGTTCCCGGCGCTGATGGAGCGATGGATTCCCCTCACCATCGCCATGAACAGCCTTTCCCGCAGCATGGGCCACGACGACTTCTACCCCTTCGTGATCCCGGCACGCGCCTACGACAAGCTCGATTTCGTGCACCGCGCCATCCGCGAGTTCATTCGCTAAAGAGATGGTACGCTTTATCTGAGCGGCTTTGTCGCGGAAGGAATTTTGGATCCTGAGACGAACAGACCCGCCAAGCTAGCCGTTTAAGGTCGTGCCGGTTGCCGTCGGCGACCGAAAATTGCCAAACCGCCGTGAGTCGCGCGGGACGAGAACGCCGGTGTCTCAAGTCTTGGAGGAGAATGATCATATGCGACTAGCGCTCAATGGGACCGCTTCGATCCATGCGGCGATGGCCGCCTGCCTTCTGGCAGGTGTCGGCCTGGTCGGAACCGTGTCCCAACTCGCCGCGCAAAACGCGGTGGCAGGTGCGAAGCCCACGTGCCCAGGCGACAACGGAGGCATCAGCCTGCCAAAGGGCTTCTGCGCGACCGTCTTTGCCGACGGGATTGGCCACGCGCGACAGCTCGCGGTCGCCAAGGATGGCACCGTCTATGTGAATACGTGGAGCGGCGTCTACTACGGCAACGATACGCCGCCCGAAGGCGGATTCCTCGTTGCGCTAAAGGACACCAATGGCGACGGCCGCGCGGACACCAATGTCCGGTTCGGACAGACCTTTGCGCAAGGCGGCCACGGCGGCACAGGTATCCAGCTCTACAAGAACTGGCTCTACGCGGAGATCAACGACAAGGTCGTTCGCTACGAAATGAAGGACGGCGAGATCGCGCCGGCGGCAAACGCCGAGACAATTCTGAGCGGCATGCCGATCACCGGCGATCACCCGATGCACCCATTCGCCATCGATGCCGAAGGCAATCTCTTCGTCTCGATGGGATCGGCGACGAATGCGTGCGAGGTGAAGAACCGCATGCCCCATTCGCCGGGCCACGACCCCTGCGTCGAGCTCGAGACCCGCGCCGGCATCTGGCGCTACGACGCGAGCAAGACCGGACAGGTCTTCTCGGCGAAAGAGCGCTACGTGAGCGGCATTCGGAACCCGGAAGGGTTCGACTTCGACACCTCGGGACGACTCTACGTCACGCAGCACGGCCGCGATCAGCTGCACGAAGACTGGCCCGAGCTCTACACGGCCGAGCAGGGCTTCGAGCTTCCGTCAGAGGAGATTATGATCGTCAAGGAGGGCGCCTGGTACGGCTGGCCCAACTGCTACTTCGATCCGACCCAGAATAAGCTGGTCCTCGCTCCCGAATACGGTGGAGACGGCGGCAAGAAGATCGGGGTCTGTGACAAGGCCGAGCCGCCTGTCGCGGCATTCCCGGCCCACTGGGCACCCAACGATCTCAAGATCTACAAGGCCGCGCACTTCCCGAAGGCCTACGTTGGCGGCGCATTCATCGCCTTCCACGGGTCGTGGAACCGCGCGCCGGGGCCACAGGAAGGGTATAATGTTGTGTTCCAGCCTCTGGCGGACGGCAAGCGTTCCGGCGATTTCGTGGTTTTCGCCGACGGTTTTGCCGGCCGCTACAAAGAGCCCGGCCGCGCGCTGCATCGCCCCTCGGGACTGGCGGTCGGACCCGACGGCGCTCTCTATATCACCGACGACAAAGCCGGCCGCATCTGGCGAGTGACCTTCGCCGGCGATCCCGACCAAGGCATCGAGGCGGCGCCGTCGCCGGCACCGGAAGCAAAGGCGTCTCCGGCGGTGCTCCCGCCCGAGGGCATTCATCCCGACGCCGGGAATTTGCAGGCAGCTCTTCCCGTGCCGCCGGGATCGACAAGCGAGCAGGTCGCGCTCGGCAAGAAGATCTTTGATGGCGAGGTCGCCGGTGCGACGTGCGCCGGTTGTCACGGTGCCGACGGTAACGGCACGCCGGTCGGCGCCAACTTGACGAGCGGCAAGTGGCTGTGGGGCGATGGCAGCCTCGCGGCAATCACAGACTCCATCAAGAACGGCATCCCCGAGCCCAAGCAGCATCCGGGGGCCATGCCCCCGATGGGCGGAGTAGCGCTTTCGGACGAAGACCTCGCCGCCGTCGCCGCATACGTCTGGTCGATCGGTCACCGCGGCGGCACGTAGGCCTGTGCCGAATGCCATGAGCTCGAAGTAGGCATTCGCGCCACTCGCGCTCGATTATCGTCGCTCGCGAGCCGCCGCGTTACGCCACTGTCAACATCGCGTGGTTCTCTCGCCGGAGCAGCGGGTTCCCGCGGTGCAGCCCGATGAGGCCGCGGCGTTGCGGCTCGCTGGTATTGCGTAGCGAGGCTCGCCGGCTTGCGTTCGGTGCCGCTCGCCGCAACGGTTGCCGCTTGGGAAAGTAGGGCGCTCGCGCGAGCAACGTGCGTCTGTCATTCAGCATACAATTTGGTCTTGTATGAGTCCGATTGGATGCTGGCGAACGTGAGGGCAGACATCACTCGGGTTCGCAGTTCGTAGATGGATTCCGGCGCATGACCCCGTCGGAGTTCGTTGAGGGATTTTTGTGTCATGCGTACCCGTCACGCTCCTTTCTGAAAATCTGAAGAAATGCCGCCCAGCGTCGGGGGCGGTGAACCCGCGCGCATTGACCGGAACGTCGTAGCCGCGAGCGAAAGCTTTTGCGGCCGGGTGACGCGCGGCCGCGATCACGTCCGCCTGACCGACACCGCGCACGACGCCACTTCCAGCTCAAAGGGGAAGACCGCCATGGCCAACATTGCCGACGCAATTGTCGTAGCCATCGACAAGAAAATTTACAGCGTCGATGTCGTCACCGGGAAAGCCATGGCGATCGCGACCGTGCCGTCGAGCGTTGGCGGTGTCAGCTTCTCTGGCATTCCGACATCAACATGCTGGCCGTCAATGCCTCGGCGGGGCTGGTCTACTATACGAAGGGGAACATTTCATCCACAAATGTAGCAACTGTTTGCCTATGACTATGTCCACGACAAGCATATTTTGATCGACGACGACCTCGAGAACAATGGCGTTACGCTGGGAAATGATAGCGGGCTCGGTGGAGGCGCTGCCGCATTTCACAATGGCAACTTGTATCTGGGCGTCGACAACGTGTCGGGGTCCAACGATCAAATCTACAAAATCTCATTCGACGCCACGGGGACGACGATCGCGTCGGCGACAACTCTTGGGCCGCGGATCACGCAAGAGCGGTCATGATTGGGGTGACATCGCGGTCGACGCTGCGAACAATGTCCTGCTCAGCTTTACGATGGAATTCGGTCTCCAGCGATACAACCTATCGACCGGCGCTCTCATCAATCGGCCGGTTTCGACCCGAGCGACTTGGGGATTTATCACATCGACATCGACCGGGACGCTCCAGGCCGCAACCGAGCCCGACGGACATGTCTATGTCGTGGGGATGCATGACATAGGCCCTCGTAATGTCCCGAGCATCAGGCAAATCGATCCCGTTACCGGGCAGCCCACAGGGAGCCTCATCGATCTCACCACCGACGGTGTCACGACACTCAGCGGCGAACCCAACGACGCAGCTCTGCTGCCGGTGGCCACGGGCAAAATTGCCGGTACGGTTTACTACGATACCGATCACGACAACGTACTCGGTGCGGCGAAGCCGGTAGGCCCAACACTCGGTGGAGCTTATCGACGATGTCAACAATAACGGCGTTGATCGACGCGCGGAGCGAATTCTCGACACGGTGACGACGGATCCCAGGGCGCTTATCAGTCTTACCGACGTGCTGCCTGGAAACTTCATCGTTCGCGTCGATCATCCCGACAATGTCGATGCGAAACGCGCGGACATCCTTAAACTCGGGCGGGAAATCGGCAACGTCAACTTCGCCGTCAACAATGCCGTTCCTCGAGAATGCATTGTTGGCCAACCGGAAACGCGGAGGACACGGCCTCTGACCTCCGATCCAGGGGATATCCATTGATGATTTCGATGACAATGTCACCTCGATCCTCGCTCTCGGTCTTGCATGGCAGTTTGAGCGTAACCCCGAGTGGCGGCGCAACCATCACGTCCGGTGTCGATGGTTCGAGCGCCTTCACGATCAGCGGGACCCAGACCGATATCAACGCCACGCTCGCAACTCTCCGCTACCGGGCCGGACGCGAACTTCAATGGCGACGACAGCCTCACGATCACGTCGAGGATTCAGAGGGGCGAGGATATCGATACGGTGCGATATCCAGGTCGCCCCCGTCAACGACGCGCCGTCAGCCCCAGCCACTAACAGCGTGTCGACGAGCGAGGATCAGGCGTCGGCGGCCGTTGCCATCGGGGCGAGCGACATCGACCGCGACCGGCTGATCTACAGCCTGAAGCAGGGCGCCGAGCCATCGAAGGGCACGGTCTCGTTTTCCGGCGATAAATTCACCTACACGCCGGCGGACAACGCCAACGGCGCCGACGCCTTCACGATCGTGGTCTCGGACGGCCATGGCGGCAGCGTCGAGCAGCGCGTATCGGTCTCCATTGCGCCCATCAACGATCCGCCGTCAGCCCCGGCCACGAACAGTGTGGCGACGAGCGAGGATCAGGCGTCGGCGGCCGTTGCCATCGGGGCGAGCGATATCGACGGCGCCCAGCTGTCCTACAGCCTGAAATCTGGCGCGGGGCCGTCGAAGGGCACGGTCCTGTTCTCCGGCGACAAATTCACTTACACGCCGGCGGACAACGCCAACGGCGGCGACACCTTCACGATCCTGATCACCGACGGCAATGGTCCCCCCGTCGAGCAGGCCGTCTCGGTCTCCATCGCCCCCGTCGACGACGCGCCGTCAGCCCCGGCCACGAACAGTGTGGCGACGAGCGAGGATCGGCCGTCGGCGGCCGTTGCCATCGGCGCGAGCGACGTGGACGGCGACCAGCTGTTCTACAGCCTCAAACCGGGCGCCGAGCCGTCGAAGGGCACGGTCCTGTTCTCCGGCGGCAAGTTCACCTATACGCCGGCCGACAACGCCAACGGCGCCGACGCCTTCACGATCCTGATCACCGACGGCAATGGTCCCCCCGTCGAGCAGGCCGTCTCGGTCTCCATCGCCGCCGACGACGACGCGCCGACGTCGGTCAGCTTGTCCCCGCACGTGCAGAGGATCGTCGAGAGCAGGCCGGCTCAGCGCATCAAGGTTGCCGACATCTCGATTGCCGATATCGACGGCGGAGCCCATGCGCTGGCGCTTGCGGGGCCTGACGCCGCCAACTTCGAGATTGTCGGAAGCGCGGTATTTCTCAAGGCAAGGACCGCGCTCGATTTCGAGACCAAGACGTCCTATGCGTTCGCGGTCGCCGTCGACGACGGCAGCGCGCCCGGGTCCGACGCCACGAGCCAGCTCTTGACCATCCATATCGCCAACGCATCGGGCCGCTACGTCGGCACGGCGGCCGCAAATCGGCTGACCGGGTCCGCCGAAGAAGACGTGATCCTTGGCCTCGGCGGCAACGACGTGCTGGCTGGCGGAACTGGCAATGACGCCATTGCCGGCGGCGCCGGGCGCGACGTCATGGCGGGCGGGGCGGGGGCCGACACGTTCCTCTTCAAGTCGGTCAGGGATTCCACCGGACCGACCGGAGTTCTCGTCAACAACTGGGCATTCCTCGGCAACAATGGGCCCGATCACCGCGACCTCATCACCGACTTCGCCCACGGCGCGGACAGGATCAATCTCTCGGCCATCGACGCAAACAGCAAGCTCGCCGGCAATCAGGCGTTCACCTTTGCCGGCGGCGAAGCCCTCGCGAAACGGATCGGCCCCGACGGCCCAGACTTCTCCGGCAGGGCCGGAGAGCTTCACGTCGTGAGGCTCGGCGCTGTCAGCGACATGACGCTGGTCGAGGGCGACACCAACGGCGACGGCATCGCCGACCTGCAGATCCTGCTCCGGGGGCACACTACTCTGACGAAGGCAGATTTTGTCCTGTAGCCGCTTGTTCGCTGCTTCGCTGCACCGCATTTTCATCTCGTGCTCATATGGGGGCTGCGCCATGCATTCGAATTCCTCGATTCCGCTTGTCCTCATGGCCTTGGTCCTCGGGACCGCCGCCTATGCAGCCGACGACAAGGACAAGGTGCCGGAATGCGCGCCCGGCGTTCCGGTCGAGCTCTCCCATCCCGATCCCACTGACGACCGCTCCGAGCTCAGCGGTCTCGTCCTGAAGGACGATCTCCTTCTCACGCTCTCGAACGAAGCGCTCGACAAGAGCGGGCGCCAATTCAGCGTGCAGGTCTTCAAGGGGACCGCGGGGAGCGGCTATCAGTTTGTCCGCGATGTCGTGCTCTACGAAGCCCCTGAGGGCGCGTGTAAGGAGGCGGACTTCGAGGCGCTGACCCGGACCGGCGACACCTTCTTCGCCATCACGTCCCATTCCGCCGATCGCAACAAGCAGAAGCCGGGCAACTCCCTGGAGGCGAACCGGAGGAACCTCACCCGGGACGGCATCGAGCAATGCAATTCGCGCCATCAACTCCTCAAGTTCAAGATCGGTGATGGCCCGAAGGTCGAGACTCTCCAGACGACCAGCTTGCGGGATCTGATCGCCACCCATCCGGTACTGGGGCCGTTCTCCGACGTCGCGGACAAGGAGAACGGCGTCGACATCGAGGGGCTGGCGGCTTTCGACGATAATCTGTTCGTGGGCTTCAGGGGCCCGGTCTTGCGCCAGAACTATGTCCCCGTCCTGCGGCTGAGCCAGAACCTGACGCGCGATTCCGTCGAGGACGGCAAGCTCGTCTACGTCAATCTGCACGGCCGCGGCATTCGCGATATCGCGCCCGGCCCCAAGGGCAAAGGGCTCGTCATTCTCGCCGGCCCCAGCGGCGACGAGCACCAAAGCTTTGCGATCTACTTCTGGGACGGCAGGGACCAGATAGCCGACAGGGAGCGCCCCGCGATCGAGTTCGACTTGCGCTGCGAACTTGGATATTTCGGCAATCTTGCCAAGACCAACAAGGACAACGCCCCGTTCTACAAGCCGGAGGGCATTGCCTACGTCGATACGACGGAGGCGGGCATGCGCTTTCTCATCGTCTATGACGGGCCCAAGCCCCTCAAGGCCGAGCTAAGAACCGTCAAGTAGCATTGGCGGACTCGTTGAGCCAGTTCTCGAAGCGGGTCGGCCCCAGGAGCGAGCTGGCGAGCGGTCTCAGGGACTGATCCGTCACCTTCGCGCCGAAATAGCGGGCACTTGCGTCGGCGATGACCGGTCGATCATCGTGTCGCCGTTGGTGCCGTAGCAGACCTCGAAGAGTCCACTTTCGCCCGAGACGCGATTTGAGACAGGGTAGATCGCGGCCCAAAGGGCCGGCTGGCGCACCCAAGAGGATTCGAACCTCTGACCTTTGCCTTCGGAGGGCAACGCTCTATCCAGCTGAGCTATGGGTGCTTCGCCGCGTGCGCGGGACCGACTAGATAGCCCATCCGCCTCCCGCCCGCAAACTCACTTCCCCCCTCCCCATTGCGGAGGTGCAATAGGGAGAGGGCACTGACCGGCTGACCAGGGCCGGCCGAGCGCCTATATTGCGCGCCATGACCGAGAACGCCCTCAGAACATCCCACCCGCGCCGCACCCCCCAGTGCTCCGTGCCCGAGGGCGAGCCCGTCCCCATCGTCAAGGGCAGCCACGTCTACCTGATCGACGGCTCGGGCTATATCTTCCGCGCTTTCCATGCGCTCCCGCCCCTGACGCGCCCCTCGGATGGCTTGCCGGTCGGCGCCGTGCACGGCTTCTGCGCCATGCTGTGGAAGCTGCTGCGCGAGACCAAGGCGTCCGAGGCACCGACCCACATCGCCGTCATCTTCGATGCCTCCGAGAAGACGTTCCGCAACGACATCTACCAGGACTACAAGGCCCACCGGCCGCCGGCGCCGGAAGAGCTCGTCCCGCAGTTCCCCCTCATCCGCGACGCGGTGCGCGCCTTCAACGTCGCCTGCATCGAGCAGCTCGGCTACGAGGCCGACGATCTCATCGCCACCTACGCGCGCGAGGCCGTCGAGAAGGGCGGCAACGTGACAATTGTCTCCTCCGACAAGGACCTGATGCAGCTCGTGCGCCCCGGCGTCGTCATGTTCGACGGCATGAAGAACAAGCGCATCGGCCGCGAGGAGGTGATGGAGCAGTTCGGCGTGCCGCCCGAGAAGGTCGTCGACGTGCAGGCGCTCGCCGGAGACTCGACCGACAACGTCCCGGGCGTGCCGGGTATCGGCGTCAAGACCGCGGCCGAGCTGATCACCAACTACGGCGATCTCGATTCGCTGCTCGAGGCGGCCGCCGAGATCAAGCAGCCCAAGCGGCGCGAGAAGCTGATCGAGTTCGCGCCCCAGGCGCGCCTCTCGCGCGAGCTCGTTCGGCTCAAGGACGACGTCCCGGGCGAGGTCGGCGTGGAGGCGCTCGGCGTGCACGATCCCGAGCCCGAGACGCTGCTCGGGTTCCTGCGCGCCATGGAGTTCAGCACGCTGACCAAGCGCATCGGCGAGAAGCTCGGGGTTGCGCCCGACGCCGATCCTGCCGGCGCCGCCGCCGCCCGCGCCATCGGCCGGCGCGAGCTTGAGGAAGGTTGCCGAAGGCACGGGCGCTCCCGCGCCCACTGCCGACCAGCCCGGCGCCGGCACGCCCGCCGCCGGCGCCGCGATCGTCTCCGCGCGCCTCGCGAAAGTGCCCTTCGACCGCACCAAGTACGAGACGGTGACGAGCCGCGCCGCGCTCGAGAAATGGATCGCGCCTCTGCCGCGAGGCGGGCCGGTTCGCCTTCGACACCGAGACCACCGCCCTCGACTGCATGAGCTGCGATCTCGTCGGCTTCTCGCTCGCGGTCGAGCCGGGCCGCGCCTGCTACGTCCCCGTGGGCCACCGGATAGCGGCTGGCAGCTTCGACTTCGGCGACGGAGCCGGCATCGACCAGGTGCCGCTCGCCGAGGCGCTCGCAATTCTGAAGCCCGTGCTCGAGGACGAGGCAATCCTGAAGATCGGCCACAACGTCAAGTTCGACAGCCTCGTGCTGCTCCGCCACGGCATCAGGATGGCGCCCATCGACGACACCATGCTGATGTCCTACGTGCTCGACGTGGGCCGCGGCGGCCACGGCATGGACGATCTCGCGGCTCGCCACCTCGGCCATACGTGCATTCCGTTCGAGACCGTGCTCGATCATGCGCCGGGGGCGAAGAAGAGCGAGAAGACCTTCGCCCAGGTGCCGCTCGCCAAGGCCACCGAGTACGCCGCCGAGGACGCGGACGTGACGCTGAGGCTATGGCTCAAGCTCAAGCCGCGCCTCGCCGCCGAGCACTTGAGCGCCGTCTACGAGCGCCTCGAGCGCCCGCTCGTTCCGGTGATCGTCGGCATGGAGCACGCGGGCATCCTCGTCGACCGCGCCGTTCTTTCCCGTCTCTCGAGCACGTTCGCCCAGGGCCTCGCGCGGCTCGAGGAGGAGATCAACGGCCTCGTCGGCCACAAGTTCAATCTCGGCTCGCCGCGGCAGCTCGGCGAGCTCCTCTTCGACCGCCTGCGGCTCCCGGGCGGCAAGCGCACGAAAAGCGGCCAGTGGGAGACGCGCGCCGGCCTCCTCGACGACCTCGCCGCCAACGAGGACCTGCCCGAGCACGCGAGGCGCCTCATCAACACCATGCTCGAGTGGCGCCAGCTCGCGAAGCTGCGCTCGACCTATACCGATACGCTCCCGACCTACATCAACGGGCCCACGGGGCGCATCCACACGAGCTACGCGCTCGCCTCGACGACGACGGGCCGGCTCGCCTCCTCCGACCCCAACCTGCAGAACATCCCGATCCGCACCAAGGAGGGCCGCGAGATCCGCACCGCCTTCATCGCGGAGCGCGGCATGAAGCTCGTCTCGGCCGATTATTCTCAGATTGAATTGCGCGTGCTCGCCCACATCGCCGACATCCCCCAGCTGCAGACAGGCCTTCGCCGACGGCCTCGACATTCACGCCATGACGGCCTCGGAAATGTTCGGCGTGCCGGTCGAAGGGCATGCCGCCCGACGTGCGCCGGCGCGCCAAGGCGATCAACTTCGGCATCATCTACGGCATCTCGGCGTTCGGGCTCGCCAACCAGCTCGGGATCGGCAAGGACGAGGCCGGCCCGTACATCAAGACCTACTTCGAGCGCTTCCCCGGCATCCGCGACTACATGGAGGCGACGAAGAAGCGCGCGCACGAGAAGGGCTACGTCGAGACGATCTTCGGCCGGCGCATTCACTACCCCGAGATCAACACCAAGAACCCGGGCGTGCGCGGCAACCTCGAGCGCGCCGCGATCAACGCGCCGATCCAGGGCTCGGCCGCCGACATCATCCGCCGCGCCATGATCCGCATGGGCGACGCGCTAAGCCACGCCAAGCTCGAGACGCCGCGCATGCTGCTCCAGGTGCACGACGAGCTCGTGTTCGAGGTGGCTTCGGGCGAGGTCGAGAAGACGATCGCGACGGTCAAGCGCGTGATGGAAGGGGCCGCGCGAGCCCGCGGTCAAGCTCACCGTGCCGATCCACGTCGACGCCAAGGCCGCCGACAACTGGGAGGCCGCGCATTAGGGCGCGCCACGGCAGCGGACACAATCGAGATGCGCGGCTGGTCATCCGCTCGATTGCTGGCGGTCACCGTCCAGCGTAAGCTTGTCGGCGGTTTTCCGTGGAGCGAGCAATGGCCGACCCAGGGCAGCCGACGCAAGCTGGCCGCGATCCTGAGCGCGGACGTGGTCGGCTATTCCCGGCTGATGGCGGCCAACGAGGCTGCCACCGTCACGACCCTCAAGTCCTATCGCGACGTCATCGCCCGCATCACCGCGCGCCATGGGGGTCGCGTCGTCAACGCGCCGGGGGATGCGCTTCTCGCCGAGTTCCCGAGCGCGGTCGAGGCGGTCCACGCCGCGGTCGAGATCCAGCAATCGCTCGAAGAGGAGAATGGCAAGCTCGAGCCGGACCGGCGCATGAAGTTCCGCATCGGGGTCAACCTCGGCGACGTGATCGAGGAGGCCGACGGCACCATCTACGGCGACGGCGTCAACATCGCCGCGCGCATGGAGGCGCTCGCCGAAGGCGGCGGCATCTGCGTCTCCTCCGCCGTCCACGACGCCGTCGAGGGCAAGGTCTCGTTCGGCTTCGAGCCTCTCGGCGAGCAGCATGTCAAGAATATTGCAAAGCCGGTGCGCGCCTACCGCGTGCACGCGGAGCCAGGCTCGATTTCGCGCCGCTTTCGCCTTCCGAAAATTCGAGCAAAGCAGCTCTGGATGCCCGCCGCCGCCCTCCTTCTCATCCTCGCGGCAGGCTTCTGGGGCATGAAGGATTGGAATGCCGGTCCGCCGCTGCACGACAAGCCTTCCATTGCCGTATTGCCCTTCGACAACTATGGCGATGATCCCAAATGGGAGCGGTTCGCGGATGGAATCACCGAGGACATCATTACCGATCTCTCCCACTCCAAGAGCCTCGCCGTCATCGCCCGCAACTCCACCGAGGTCTACAAGGGCAAGCCGATCGACATCCGACAAGTGGGTCGCGATCTCGGCGTGAAATACGTTCTCGAGGGGAGCATCCAGTCATTGGGCGAACGCGTTCGCGTGACCGCGCAGCTGATCGAAGCCGCCTCCGGCAGCCACGTCTGGTCCGAGCGCTACGACCGGCCCGTCGAAGACCTGTTCGCCGTGCAGAACGAAGTCACGCAGCAGATCGCCGCCACGATAGCCGGCTCCGAGGGGGCAGTCGCGGAGGCCGAGCGCCGCGTTCTCAGGCGCAAGCCGCCGGCGAATCTGACCGCCTTCGACACCTACTTGCTGGCCATGGAGGCGAAGCACAAGGTGACAAAGGAAAGTCTGACCGAAGCAGAGGGCTTGTTCCACAAAGCTCTCGATCTCGATCCGAAATTGGCGCGAGCCTACTACGGGCTAGCCACTGTCCAGATCTATTTGATCGACCTCGGCTTGACCCCCTCTGTCGAGGAGGCGCTGTCAAAGATGATGGACGCGGCCGAGAAGGCGGTCGAGCTCGACCCCGACGATGGCAATTCGCACCTGGCTCTCGGCGGGGCCTACGCATATCAGGGGAAGGCGGAGCAAGCTCTTGCCGAATTCGACAGGGCTGAAGCTCTTTCACCCTCTGACGCAGACTTGCTGCTCGTAGTCGCTTGGTCTCTGCCGGGGTTCGGTCAATCCGAACGGGCTGTGAGCCTCGCGGAGCAGGCGCTGAAGCTCAACCCCCATTATCCCGATTGGTACAATCAAGGACTGAGTGTCGTGTTCTTTTTCGGCGAGCAGTACGACAAGGCCGTGAAGTACCGATTGCTCGTGAAGGAGCCCCTTGCCCTCGATTACGCGTTCCTGGCCATGAGCTATGCCTATTTGGGCCGCACGGCTGATGCAGCGGCAGCTGCCGCCAACGTCGCCAAGCTCGATCCCAACTGGATCGCGGAACGATATCTCAGCGAGGGAGGCGGCTATGCGGACAAGGAGGCGGAGTTGTTCGTCGATGGAGCACGCAAGGCCGGACTGGCGGACTGTGTCCCTGCCGACAAGGTCAAGGAGATGCCCAACCTGATCCGCGTCAAGTCCTGCGATCGAGCAACGCGCCAAGGTTTCCGGGTGACCTGCCCATGATCCAGGCTTTTCTATTTTGCGGGTTCCCGAGCTACCGTATGGTTACCATGACTATTGGTGCGGCCTTGAAAACAATTGCAGTTTGACGTTCACTCGAAGGCTGGCGCTTCCCAAAGTCCCAAATCCATTTTTTTCACAGCGCAATCAAGCCGTCGGACTTTGGGTCATCCCAAGCCTCGAGCAAATGGACCATCCCCATGCACAAGCGTTCAGCCCTTCCGCTGGTTGCTATTTCAACCGCGGCTATCGCGCTCGGCCTCTCGCTCAGCCCCGGCCTTGCCGCCGAGGACACTCCTTCGAAAGAGAAGGCGAATGAGGCCCTCCAAGAGCCCCAGAAGAACGACCCGGTCACTCCGGCCGAAGTCAGCGAGTGCATGAAGAGCTGGGACCCGCAGACCCAGATGAGCAAGGAAGAATACGAGAAATCCTGCCAGCGCACGCTGAAGTACTTCCCCGAGAACCCCTGATCTTTCGCCGGCGAAGAGTAGGGCGAAGCCCCGGACAAGCGGCCGGTGCTCCGATCGATTGCACACTGATCATTTCTTGGGCCGTGCTTAATCTGTGATCGTACCAAAGTAGGGGTTGGTGCACTCTACGCCGTAGACTATAAGGGCTTCACCGTAGCCATACGGTGCCTCGACACCCTCGATGAGCACCGTGGATGGACGAGACGCATTGAGCCGCAGAGCATCAGGCGCTGCCGGATCAGGGACGGCTGTGCCGCTCTGGGCCCGGTTACGGAAGAGGCTCGGATTAGAAGCCTCATCATCAGCCAAAGCTGAAAATCAAAATACTTAGACGCATACTGGGAGGTGCGCCATGGAACCTGAATTTCGCGCAGCGTTGGTCGCCGGTCTCTGCCCGCTCGAGGTGATGAAGCGGGCCGGCCGGCCGCAGAGAGCCCGCAAAAGCTTTTTCTCTTGGACGGTCGTCGAAGACGACGCCGAGGGGACCGACTTGCCGCATTCGCCTCCGGCGAACTGAGCGAATTGCTTGCCATTGCCTTCCCGGAAGCCGACGCAAGTCTGGCGTCCGGGATCGAGGTCGCAACGCTCTTCCTACTCTTGCGTTCCCGGAAGCCGAGCGCAGTGAGGCTATCCGGGATCGTTCCCTGTCGATGGTGCGCAGCCCCTCACCTGGAAGGCCCCGGCTCTCCGCCCCGCCTGTAGCGGGGCTCCGGCCGGGGACGCAGATGGAGAGGCCGAGTGAAAAGTGTTGGCCGGTGACGTAAGTGGAGGCGTATGGGAACGCCCTCTCCTCTCGCGTTCCCGGAAGCCGAGCGCGGCGAGGCTATCCGGGATCTTCCCCGTTGAAGTGCGGTTCCTTAACCCTGAGATCGAGCCGCGCCTCACATACTATCCCCCTCTTCTCGCCCTCGCGTACACTCGACCCATCCCGTCCCACCAGGGGTCGCCTCCGGAGGCGTACCGAAGGCCGAGGGACGGTCCGAGTTCGAAGGGAAAGTGCCGCACGCTGCAGCCATTCCTTCGCGCGTTTGCCAATCGCCGGTGGCAACACCGGTACCGCGGAGGCTTGCGGCTAAGCGAGGCGCGGGACGTTGGGACGTGCTTCACCCAACGCAAAGCTCGGCAAGCGGGGCGGCCGGTGCGCCTATGAAACACACAAGCGGAAGACCGCGGCAATCCCGCGCCCCGCTCCCCTGACTCATCCCCTCGGGCTCATGGCCGCGAGGACATCGGTGCTTTCCCCCTCTCCCCGCTTGCGGGGAGAGGGTTGGGGTGAGGGGCAACAACTTGCGCTGCGGCGAGATCCTGCCCCTCACCCTTACCCTCTCCCCATGGCAAGGCCGCATGGGGAGAGGGGATACAGCCGCGAGCTACGAGCACATGATGCGAGGACGTCATGCAATTCTGTCATCCCGGCCGAGTGCCGGAGGCACGAGCGCCGGGACCCAGGGGCCGCAAGCGCCGACGTATCGACATGGGCCCTGGGTCCCGGATCGGCGCTTGCGCGCCGTCCGGGATGACACGAGGAGCGGCCGCATGGCGTCCGGGATGACACTGGGAAAGCGGCGTCGCGCGCCGCGAGAGCGTTTGCGAACCCGACGCGGCGGTTTCGCGTTTCGCTCTAGCAACCGACGAGAGGTGGCCCATGCCCGTCGCGCTTCGAGGCTCCTGCCGCTGCGGCGCCGTGAATTTCTCCTGCGACAGCCACACGCCCTACCCTTATCAGCGCTGCTACTGCTCGATCTGCCGCAAGACGGCGGGCGGGGGCGGCTACGCCATCAATCTCGGCGGCCTTTCGCGCACGCTTCGCGTCGAGGACCGGGAAGAGGCGGTCCGCATATTCCGCGCCGAGATCCGCCACGACGACGGCACGTGCGAGCTCTCGACGGCGGAGCGCAATTTCTGCTCGCGCTGCGCGACCGCGCTGTGGCTCTTCTCGCCGGAGTGGCCCGAGCTCGTCCATCCTTTCGCGTCCGCCATCGACAGCGAGCTCCCGGTCCCGCCCTCCTCCGTGCACCTGATGCTGCGCTTCAAGCCGGCCTGGGTCGTGCCGGAGATCAGAGACGGCGATCTCGTCTTCGACCTCTACCCCGAGCAGTCGCTCGAGGACTGGCACAAGAGCCGCGGGCTCTGGGTCGAGTGATGCTAGCGGCGCACGCGAGGATCGTCCGCATCGACCACGGCAAAGTCGGGCACGACGCCGGCTCGCGTCTTCTTTTCGACGGGCACGATGAACTGGTCGGCGCGCACGCGCCCCAGGTCCTTGTCAGCCTCGGGGAGAACGAGCGTCGCGAAGTCGCCGCGCCAGACGATGACGCTGCCCCCTTCGCGCGCCGCATTCCGGGCCCAGGCACGGATCGTCGAGTGGAACGGCTCGACCCGCCACGCATCCGGCCGGTCGGGATCGGCGTGAATGGCGATGCGGTTGCCCCGCTCCTCGTAGTTGACGAGGAACTTGGCCTTGGCGGGCTTCCAGCGGTCGTCGAGCTCCTTGATCCTGAGGTACCCGCAGTAGAAGGCGCGGCAGGCCTCCGGGCGGCTCTCGTAGATCGTGCAGCCGCGCTTGGGGTCGCAATGGGTACACCACTTTGCGCGCGGCTTCTCGAGCGCGTCGACGGCGAGCAGCTTGCAGCAGAGCGTGCAGCCCTCGCACGTGCGGCCGGGGACGAGTTCCGGTGTCGCGGTCATCGATCCCATACCACCACGGGTGCGCCGTCCCCGCCATAACGGGAACTGGGCCCGCAGATAAGAATACCTTATGAATTGTTCACGAACTTGCGATTTGAAGTTATCATGGATCGTCGCTACATTCCTCGTATTCCAGACGGGTCGGCGACCCGCTGGGCAACCCACTAGGAGGAATTACCCCATGAAGACCTGGAGCAAGCCCTCGGTTCGTGAGCAGGAAGTTGGCCTTGAGGTCACGTCTTACCTGCCGGCCGAGATCGACATCATCTAACGTCGATCGAACATCGGAATTTGGGCGCGGCGGCCTCGGGGCCGCTGCGCCTTTTTTTGCCCGACCGTTCGATGACAGCCTTAGGACTCGTCGCTCGTTTTCAGGAAGTCTAGGATTTTCTTGCGCTCGGTGGCGTCCGCGATGCCGGCAAACGGCTTCATGTTGTTGTTCGGCGCAATCGAATCCGGATTGGCGATGAACTTGTCGAGGGTCGCCTCGTCCCAGGTGATGTCCCCCAGCATGCCCGAGTAGCCGCTGTAGCCCTCGACGCTGCCCGCCTTGGCGCCGACGATCCCGTGCAGCGAGGGCCCGAGCCGGTTGTCGCCCATCTTTATCGAGTGACAGGTCCGGCAGTGAGTGTTGAAGGCAACCTGCCCGTCGGGCGACCCGCCGCCCTCTGCACCAAGCGCGGTGGAAAGGCCGGCCAAAAGCCCGAGGACCGTCAGTATTGATGTTCGCGCTCGCATGCACCGACAACGCGCGCGTCCCGCGACGGTTCCGAATTTCGCGCCTGCGAAATCATCATAAGAAATCGTGATTGAATGTGACCGTAAATTCGATTGGCAATTATTGGGGGCGCACTTTATCTCAAGGCCACGCGACGCGGAAAGTCCGCCTCGCGCATGAGGAGGAAACCATCATGAAGACCTGGATGAAGCCTTCGGTTCGCGAGCAGGAAGTCGGCCTCGAGGTCACGTCCTATCTGCCGGCCGAGATCGACATCATCTAACGTCGATTTCTTTGCTTGATGCGAAGCGCGGCGGCCCGAGGCTGCCGCGCTCTTGCTTTGGCCGCCCGCTTACAGGCGAGCGTCGCTCTCCGGGACCGGCAGAACCTCTTTGAGATCGTAGATGAAGCCGCCGCCGGGCGCGAGCCACGACCTCAGCCTCTCGGCGCCGAGGCTCAGGATCTCCGCATGGCGCACGGCGAGGACGATCCCGTCGAAGGTACCTTCGGGAAGCTCACGCGTGACCGCAATGCCATAGGTGCTGAGCGCTTCGGCCGCGTCGGCGCGGGGATCGTAGACATAGATCTCGCGGGCAAAGGGGCGCAGCTCGGCGACGAGGTCGGCGACCTTCGTATTGCGCGTATCGGGGCAGTTCTCCTTGAACGTGAAGCCCATCACGAGAAGACGCGCGTCGCCGATCGCCACCTTGCGCTCGGCCATCGTCCTCACGATGTCGTGGGCGACGAACGCGGCCATCCCGTCGTTGACGCGCCGCCCCGCGAGGATCACCTCGGGATGGAAGCCGATCGATTGCGCCTTGTGCGTCAGGTAGTAGGGGTCGACGCCGATGCAGTGGCCGCCAACGAGGCCAGGCCGGTAGGCATGGAAGTTCCACTTGGTGCCGGCGGCCTCGAGCACCTCGCGCGTTTCGATGCCGAGCCTCTTGAACAGCTGCGAGAGCTCGTTGACGAGGGCGATGTTGAGATCGCGCTGGATGTTCTCGATGACCTTGGCCGCCTCCGCGACGCGGATCGAGCTCACGCGATGCGTTCCGGCCGTGATCACCGACGCATAGATGCGGTCGACGAGATCGGCGGCGTCCGGCGAGGAGCCCGACGTGATCTTCCTGATCGTCGGCAGACGGCGCGTCTGATCGCCGGGATTGATGCGCTCGGGGCTGTAGCCGGCATGGAAGTCGCGCTTGTAGACGAGCCCCGATTCGCGCTCGACGATCGGCACGCAGACCTCCTCGGTCGCGCCCGGATAGACGGTCGACTCGTAGACGACGACGTTGCCCCGCGAGATCACGCGGCCGACGGTAGCGCTCGCCTTCTCGAGCGCGCCGAGATCGGGACGGCGAGCCTCGTCGATCGGCGTCGGCACGGTCACGATGTAGACGTTGGCGTCGGCGAGGTCGCGCGGGTCCGCCGTGAAGGAGAGGTGCGTTGCCGCCTGCATCTCCTCGTCGGTCACCTCCCCGGTCGAATCGACGCCCGTCTTGAGCGCATCGATGCGCGCGCGGCTGATGTCGAAGCCGACGACCGGGAACTTGCGGGCGAGATAGACCGCGAGCGGCAGGCCGACATAGCCGAGACCGATGATCGCGATCCTGACGGTACCGAGCGTTGGCAGCGACATGCGTTTCGATTGGCTTGGGCTGGCACTCTACTCGAGGGTGCCGAGCAGGACCTCGACGAGCTCTTCCGCGCTCGCCTCGGCCGTTTTGAGACGAAGCTCGGGATTCTCCGGAAGCTCGTAGTCGGAATCGATGCCGGTGAAGTTCTTGATCAGCCCCTTGCGCGCCTTGCGATAGAGGCCCTTGGGATCGCGCTCCTCGCACACCGCGAGCGGCGTGTCGACGAAAATCTCGATGAAGTCGCCCTCGCTGAAGAGCTCGCGCGCAAGCCGCCGCTCGGCCCGGAACGGGGAGATGAACGACACGAGCACGATGAGACCGGCATCCACCATCAGCTTGGCGACCTCGGCGACGCGGCGGATGTTCTCGACGCGGTCGGCCTCGGCGAACCCGAGGTCGCGGTTGAGGCCGTGGCGCACGTTGTCGCCGTCGAGGATGTAGGTGTGGCGTCCCATGGCGTGGAGGCGGCGCTCGAGGAGGTTCGCAAGCGTCGACTTGCCCGACCCCGAAAGCCCGGTGAACCACAGGCAGCAGGGGCGCTGATGCTTCAGGGAGGCGCGCGCGCCCCTGTCGATCGAGAGCGCCTGCCAGTGCACGTTCTCGGCCCGCCTCAGACCGTAGCGGATCATTCCGGCGCCGACGGTCGAGTTCGAGAGCTTGTCGATCAGGATGAAGGCGCCCATCGAGCGGTCGGTCTCGTACGGCTCGAACACGAGGGGCCTGGAAAACGACAGCGTGCAGAAGCCGATCTCGTTGAGGTCGAGCTCGCGCCCCGCCATCTGGTCGAGGTTGTCGACGTTGATCTTGTGCTTCAATGCCGTGACGGTGGCCGACGCCGACTGGGTCGCGCACTGCACGAAATAGGGCCGGCCGGGAAGCAGCGGCTCGTCCCCCATCCAGATCACGTGCGCGGCGACCTGGTCGGCGATCTCGGGCCTCTGGTCCGCGGCCGCGATCACGTCGCCCCGGCTCGTGTCGACCTCTTCGGCGAAGACGAGCGTCACGGCTTCTCCGGCGCGCGCTTCCGCGAGGTCTCCGTCGAACGTCACGATGCGGGCGACCTCCGTCGTGCGTCCCGACGGCAGGACGGCGACGCGGTCTCCGGGACGCACGGAGCCCGAGACGAGCGTCCCCGCCAAGCCGCGGAATTCCGCGTTGGGGCGACTGACCCACTGCACGGGCATGCGCAAGGGCCGCGCCGCCGCGTCCTCGCCGACCTCGACCGTCTCGAGGTGGGCCATGAGCGTCGGCCCACGATACCAGGCCATCGCCGCGCTCTGGGTGAACACGTTGTCGCCGTCGCGGGCGGAGACCGGGATGCAGGTGACGTGGCGGATATGGAGACTGCGCGCAAAGTTCAAATATTCGGCGGTGATCTCGTCGAAGCGCGCCTCGGCGTAGTCCACGAGGTCCATCTTGTTCACCGCGAGCACAATGTGGCGGATGCCGAGGAGATGGACGATGAAGGTGTGGCGCCGCGTCTGTGTGAGAATGCCCTTGCGTGCATCGACGAGGATGACGGCGAGGTCGCAGCCGCTGGCGCCGGTCGCCATGTTGCGCGTGTACTGGATGTGCCCCGGTGTGTCGGCGACGATGAAGTGGCGCTTCGCCGTCGCGAAATAACGGTAGGCGACGTCGATCGTGATGCCCTGCTCGCGCTCCGCTTGAAGTCCGTCGACGAGGAGGGCGAAATCGAGATGCGATCCGGTCGTGCCATACCGGCGGCTGTCGGCCTCGAGCGTCTTCAGCTGGTCGTCGAAGACGAGGGCGGAGTTGTAGAGCAAGCGCCCGATCAGCGTGCTCTTGCCGTCGTCGACGCTGCCGCACGTCAGGAAACGCAGGAGCGCCCGGCCGGCATGGGGAGCGGCGACGGCCTCAGGCAGCGCCGACGCCATCTCCCGGCTCCTTCTCAGTTCCGACATCGGGCGCAGCCTTCCTTCTTCCGGGCAGTCGGCCAAAGTCCTAACGCGAGAGCGGGCCCGCGCCAACCGTCTATCGAGGAGCTGCGCACCGAAGTCTCACCCGTGGGCTCCGCCTAGAGGGGCGTCTCCTCCTTCTGCGCCTCCCGCTCGAGCCGTTTGATGCGCTCCTTGAACTTCTTCATCATCCCTTCGACGTAGTCGAAGAGCTTGTCGACGTCCTTCTCGGTCGGCACCGGTAGATCTCCGGGCGGGGCGGGCGGAACGCTGTCGGGCAGCGCGCCCACGGGCGGCGGCGGCTCGGTCTCGGCACTTTTCTGCTCGCGCAAGGCCTTGTTCTCGGCCTCGAGCTCGCCGACCCGGGCTTTCAGCTTGTTCTCGGCGTCCGCCATCGGCTTGCACGCCCAATCGCCCTCCTTGCCCGTGCAGAAGGACATCGCGCCCGTCTCGCGATCGAGGCGCACGAAACCCCCTTCCGTGGGAGCAAGGCTATAGCGGCCGGACTGATCGTCGCCGGCCGCGAGAGCGCCGCCGGGCCCGAAGGCGACGAGCCCCGCCAGGATCGCATAGGGGCTTGCACTTCTCAGCATCTTGTACCTCCGCGGCCCGAGCGGCCGCCCTCTGCTCGAGCTCTGGACCATATTAGCAGCCGACTATGGCGGAAGCCGACTTTCGCGGCGGCCGTTCGCCTCAGCCTCAAGAGTGCGCGAATCACCCGCGAGCCCCTTCTCTAGGCGCCCGGCGAGAGGCCGTCCAAGGTACGGAAATGTCACAGCTTTCCGCCATTTCCGAAGCCGCTTTAGGCGCTTAACCGATCGTTTACCCGTCGCTGAGAGCTTGGCCAGACCGGTTTCGAACGTGCCGCGTCTCGATCTCATCTGCAATTAAGCCCGGCGCGCCGTTTCTTCGTGGGCCCCTGGCTGAAGTGCGACCGCCGCCGCGCCCATGGGGAGCACGATGCCGAACGCCTTCGAACAATCCGCGGCCGACCGGGGCAACGAGCCGTGGGATGCCGCGAGCGCCGAGGCGCTTGCGCGCCTGCACCAGGCGGCCGAGAGCGAGCCGCGCCGCAAAGGCCGCTGGGGGACACGCGGTGCCGGGGCCGAACATGAATCGCAGCACCCCTTCAGCCCCATCGATCACGACTCCCTGTTCGAAGCCGAGCGGGATTGGCTCGGACAGCGCTTTGCCGAGATCGCAGGCCGCCTCAAGAAGTCGCTCGCCGAGCTGCGCCCGCGCAATGCGCTGCGCGAGCTCGAGCAGCGGTTCGCGCAGTTCCAGGACCATGTCGATCAGTTTCAGCGCCGCGTCGACTCTGCACTCGACGAGGTGGCCAAGCGATCCGACGTCGACGGCCTGCGCCTGATCGAGGCCCACGTCACCGAGATCTCGGGCAAGCTGCAGGCGATGGAGCAAGAGCTCGGCCGGCTCGAGGTCATCGAAGCCAGCCTGCACGCCGTCTCGGAGCAAGTCTCCGACGAGCGGCTTGCTCTCCTTCTCGAGCAAGGCCAGAAGATCGCCGCCGATATCTAGGCCTCGACCACCAGGACCTCCGGGCAGATGCTCGCCCGCTTCGACGAGCTCGGGCGCGCGGTCTCCTCGCAGGCGAGCCGTTTCGGCGAGATCAAGGAGCTGGTCGAGACCTCGATCACGGAGCGGCGGCAGGGCGAGGAGCAGGCCGTCAGCATGCTCGACACGCTCCAGCAGGCCCTCATTCGCGTCCTCGATCGCATGGACGCGATCGAGGAGGGGCAGGAGGCGGCTATCGCCGCCTTGGCGCGGCCGGCGCCAGCCGACACGCCTGCCGCCGAGATTCGTACGCCGCCGCCCGCGACCGCGGAGCTCAGCGCGCACCTAGCCGATCCGCGGCTCCTCGCCCGCGCCGACGAGGAGGCGCACGAGCTCGAGCGCCCCGCCGCGAAAGCCCTGCCGATCGTCATAGCCGACGAGCCTCTCGCTCCCGCCGCGCCCGAGAGCCCGCGCTCGTCGATCGAGAAATTGCGCCGCGACTTCATCGCCGACGCCCAGCGCGCCAAGCTCAAGGCAAACTCGCAGCAGAGTGCGCAACGCGAGAAGCCCGCAAGCCCGGAACGCCGCGAAGCCAAGGGCGCGCCCCAATCCGCCAAGGCTGCCGCGTCCGGCCCGGGCAAGATCCTCGGCGTATCGCCGAAGCTCATCATCGCCGCGCTGACCATGGTCGTGGCGATCAATCTTGGCCTCGTCCTCATCTCGCGCGGACAGAACGAGCCAATGGAGCAGTCGGCCACTCCGCCAGCGGCGGTCGAGGACCCTTCCGCCCCCGCGCTTCCCGCCGAAAAGGGAGAGGAGCACGGCGAGGGTCCGAGCGGCCGCACCATGAAGGGACTTGGCTTCGACACCGACCCCGAGGCGCCCGCCGAGCAGCACGTTTCAGACGATCCGACCGCGCCCATTCCCGCCGGCATCATGCTTCAGCATCCGGAAGTGCCGCCGACGGGCGCAAAGCTCGCCAAGCTCTACACGCAGCAGAGGTCGGCCGAGCTATCCGGGCGTCTCGCGACCACCGCCGCCAAGGCCTCGCTCGCCGCCCTCCTGCCCGAGGGGGCGGACGAAGGCCCCGAAGACGCAGCCCTCACCAGCGACGTTCCTGCGGACGCGACCGCGCGCCCGAGCGCGCTCGATCTTCCGCCCGCGACGGTAGGACCGCTGTCGCTCCGGCTCGCGGCGGCGAAGGGAGATCCCTCGGCCGAATTCGAGGTTGCCGCGCGCCTCGCCGAGGGCAAAGGCACTACGCAGGACTTCAAGGCCGCGCTCGCCTGGTACCAGCGCTCGGCCTCGCGCGGGTTCGCCCAGGCGCAGTATCGCCTCGCGACCTTCTTCGAGCGCGGGCTCGCAACCAAGCCGGACCTCGGCCGGGCGCGCGTCTGGTACCAGCGCGCGGCCGATCAGGGCAACGTGAAGGCCATGCACAATCTCGCAGTCCTCGCCGCGGGACGGGAAGGCTCTCCCGACTATGCGACCGCGGCCCGCTGGTTCGCGGAAGCAGCCCAATACGGTCTCCCCGACAGCCAGTACAATCTCGCCGTGCTGCATGAATCGGGCCTCGGCGTCGAGAAGGATCTCGGCCTCGCCTACCTGTGGTTCAGCCTCGCGGCGAAGGGCGGGGACAAGGACGCGGTCCGCCGGCGCGACGAGATCGAGGCCAAGCTTGCGCCCGCCGACGTCGCGGCCGTGAAGGACAAGGTCGCGGACTTTACGGCGAAGGCGTCGAGCGCCATCGCCAACGACGCCCGTCTCGCCGGCGAGGATTGGAAGAAGCGGCAGACCGAGGGGGACTGAGGCTGAGCGAGCGTCGGCGCCTTCGCAACGCCTCCTTCCAGTGTTGCACATGACCCACGCAGCCCCGCTCCCTTTGCGCGGATGCGCGCTATTGCTGGCAGCCGCCCTCCAGGTCTAATACGATCGGACTGCTCCGATCGCTGTCCTCCCTTAACCTTTGGCGCCGCTGGCCGGCTCGAGAACGGCGCGAGGCGCGTTATCGGCGACGGGCCCCTTTTATTGCCTTTCGAATAGGGCGTGCGAAGCAAGCACATGAACATCTACCTGCCCATCGCCGAGATGTCCGTGAATGTGCTTCTCTTTCTCGGCATGGGCTGGGCGGTCGGCTTTCTCTCGGGGCTGTTCGGCGTCGGCGGCGGCTTCCTGATGACGCCACTCCTCATCTTCACGGGCATCCCGTCCGCGGTCGCCGTCGGCACGGGCTCGACGCAGATCGTCGCGTCCTCGGTCTCTGGCGCCATCGCCCAGTACCGACGCAACAACGTCGACATAAAGATGGGCCTCGTGCTGCTCCTCGGCGGCATCGCCGGATCGCTGATCGGCGTGCAGATGGTGAAGATCCTGCGCCAGGCGGGGCAGTTCGATCTGTTTCTCGGATTGAGCTACGTGACGTTTCTCGGCGCGATCGGCACGCTGATGCTGATCGAGAGCCTGACCGCGATCCAAAGGTCGCGCGCCGGCGTGCTGTCGTCGGCGCGGCGAACGGGCCAGCACAGCTGGATGCACGGGCTGCCGTTCAAGATGCGGTTTCACCGGTCGAAGCTCTACATCAGCGCCATTCCGCCGCTCATGATCGGCGCCTTCGTCGGCTTTCTCGCCGCCCTCATGGGCGTCGGCGGCGGCTTCGTCATGGTTCCCGCCATGATCTACCTCCTGCGCGTGCCGACCAACGTCGTCGTCGGCACGTCGCTGTTCCAGATCGTGTTCGTGATCGCCGTGACCACCGTGCTGCAGGCGACCGAGAACCAGTCCGTCGACGTCGTGCTGGCCCTGCTCCTGATCGTGAGCGGCGTCATCGGCGCGCAGTTCGGCGCCGCGGCCGGCGGCAAGCTCAAGGGCGAGCAGCTGCGCTTTCTGCTCGCGGCCCTCGTCCTTCTCGTCTGCCTGCGGATCGGCTGGGACCTGATCGTGACGCCGCCCGAGCTCTATTCGATCCACGCGCCGATCGGGGGGCCGTGATGAGAGGCCGCCCGCTGCCTAGAGCTCTTCTCCTCGTTGCATTGGGGACGCCGTGCTCGGATCCTCGGCCGTGCAGCGGAGGCCCCGGCGCCGCGTCTGCGGCGGAGAGCGCGAACATCGTCATCGCCCAGACGCGCAAGGAGACGCAGGGCAAGGCCCAGGGCAAAACACAGGGCAAAAAGAAAGGCTCGCCGCCTCCGGCCGAGGTCGCGCCAGCCCCCGCGGCAAAGCCGGCCCTGCCCGTGCCGACGCCCGTCCCGCGCGACCCGGCGCCTGCCGAGCGCCCCGCGCCTCTGCCGCCCGAACGAGTCGAGGCCGACGTCTCGACCCGCTCGATCGCCGTCACGTCGGGCTTTACCGGCACCGAGATCGTCGTCTTCGGCTCGGTCGACAACAGCCGCCAGCCGAGTGCCGAGTCGGGCTATTACGACGTCGTCGTCGTCGTCGAGGGAACGCCGGTCCCCCTCATTGCGCGCAAGAAGAGCAACGTCGCCGGGCTCTGGATCAACACCGCCGCGGCAACGTTCGAGCGCGTGCCGAGCTACTATGCCATCACCTCGACGCGCCCCATCGAGGAGATCGCCGAGACGCCGGTGCTGGCGGAGAACCAGATCGGCATGGACTTTGCGCCGCTCCAGCCCTCGATCAGAACGAGCAGCGAGGTGCCCGCCGACGTTCTCGAGCATTATCGCTCCGCGGTCATTCGACTGAAGCAGAAGGAAGGTCTCTTCATCCGCAACGACTACGGGGTGGCCTTCATCGGGCGCAGCCTGTTCCGCAGCTCGATCGAGCTCCCGGCCAACGTGCCGGTGGGACCGCTCTCGGCACGCGTCTACCTGTTTCACGACGGGGCGCTGCTCAGCAGCTACACAACGCGCGTGCGCCTCGAGCGCGAAGGCATCGAGCGCCTCCTCTATCACTTCGCCTTCAGCTATCCCCTGCTCTACGGGCTGTTCGCGGTTGCGGCCGCCGTCGGCGCCGGGCTTCTCGCCTCGGCCCTCTTCCGCCGTCCCGTCCAGTGATGGCTTCAGTCGTCCCTGAGCAGGCGCGTCGCCACCGGATAGAGGCCTTCCTGGCCGAGAACCCACACCGCGAACCCGTCGCTGCCGAACAGCGGCTCGAAGGCGCCGTCGAGCACGTTGAGGCCGCCCGTATAGGTCCCGAAGGCCGGAAGCACGAGGCGAAGACCGTTGCCGACGAAGCACGGCCTCCTGATCGTGTGCCCGTAGAACGAGAGCTTCGCCGCCGGATGCAGATGCCCGGCGATCTCGTGCGTGACGGGGAGGGCGCGCGGCTCATGGCGCAGCGTGAGCCCGGCGACGCGCACGATCTCGAGCACGGTGCCGCCGAGCGCCTCGCCGATCTTGCGATCATGGTTGCCCGTGAGCCAGATCCACTCGCGGTCCTCCTGCAGGATCTCGAGCGACTCGAGGCACTCGTCGGGAATGCGCTCCGCCGCCGCGACGTCGTGCAGGCTGTCGCCGAGGCAGATGACCGTCGTCGGCTCGAACCGGTCGATGACCTCGGCGAGCCGCTCGAGCGTCTCGCAGGTGTCGTAGGGAGGAAGCGAGCACGCCGCGGGCCGCGTACGACGAGCCCTTCTCCAAGTGCAGGTCGGCGACGATGAGAGCGTCCTCGCCGGGCCAGAAGAGCGCTCCAGAGACGTCGGCGATGAACGAGCGGCCGCAAATGGAGAGAGGCTGGGCGCTGAACTCCCCGACATCGAGACGTTCCGGCTTGAGCTCGAGCACCGCTGTTCCCCCTCAATCCCTTTCCGCCCCGCCTTCAGCTACGGGCCTTGCGTCGCCTCGCGCACGAGCGCATCGGCGGCGTCGCGCAGGAACTCCTCGCGCGAAAGGTGCGCGACGGGCTCCTTGCCGATCTCGAGCAGGATCGGCACCGAGAGCGGCGAGACGCCGGCCAACGCTTGATGCCTGATTCGGCCGCGGATGCGGGCGAGGAAATCACCCAATCGTCCGATATCCAACAACCCCGTGGCCGCATCGGCGCGGGCCGCCTCGAGCAGAATATGCCCCGGATCGTGCTTCAGGAGCACGTCGTAGATGAGGTCGGTCGACATCGTGATCTGGCGGCCGGACTTCTCGCGGGCGGGATGGCGGCGCTCGATGAGGCCGGCGATCACCGCACAGAGGCGGAACGTGCGTTTCATCAGGTTGCTTTCCGCAAGCCACGCCTCGAGGTCGTCGCCGAGCATGTCCTCCTCGAACAGGCGGGCGAGATCGAGGCTGCCGGCTCCGATCATTTGCGAGAGGTCGCCGAGCCCCCACACGCACAGGCCGTAGTCGTTGGCGACGAAGCCCAGCGGCCGGGCGCCCGCCGCGCTCGAGGCGGCGCGTCAGCAGCATGCCGAGCGTCTGATGGGCGAGCCGGCCCTCGAAGGGATAGGCGACGAGATAGTGGCGCGACCGCGCGCGGAAAGGTCTCGATCAGCACCTCGTCGCTCGCCGGGATGACGGAGTGCTCGGCCTGAAGCTCGAGCCACTCGGCGACAGGGGCCGGCAAGTTGCGCCAGGAGCCGGGGTTCGCCAGCATGGCGCGCACGCGGCGCGCGAGATGGGTCGAGAGCGGGAATTTTCCCCCGTCGTAGCTCGGGATCATCGCCTCCGTCGTCGCCGCCCGCGTCACGAACGCCTCGGTCTCTCGCAGCCCCTCGAAGCGGAGGATCTGGCCGGCGAAGGCGAAGGTCATGCCGGGCGCGAGCTGGTCGATGAAATATTCCTCGACCTCGCCGAGCATGCGCCCGCCGGTGAGCGCCAGAGCACGCGAGCGCCGGCGGCCCACGAGGCGCACCTTGATCATCGGCGCCTCGACGATCGTCCCGGCGTTCAAGCGATATTGCTGGGCGACGCGCGGGTGGGCGATCCTGAGCCGGCCGTCGCCCATGGGCTTCAGCCGCGCAAAGCGCTCGTAGGTGCGCAGCGCATAGCCCCCCGTCGCGACGAAGTCGACGACGCGGTCGAATGTCTGCCGCGAAATCTGCGCATAGGGCAGCGCCGAGCGCACCTCGGAGTAAAGCGCTTGCGGCTCGAATGGCCCGGCGCACGCCATGCCGAGGACATGCTGCGCCAGCACGTCGAGCGCACCCCTGCGCGTGTGCACGACGTCCTGCTCGCCGGCCTCCGCCGCCTCGAGCGCGGCGCGGCATTCGAGGACCTCGAAGCGGTTCGCCGGGACGAGGAGCGCTTCCGACGCCTCGTCGAGCCGGTGGTTGGCGCGGCCGATGCGCTGGAGCAGGCGGCTCGCGCCCTTGGGCGCGCCGATGTTGATGACGAGGTCGACGTCGCCCCAGTCGATGCCGAGATCGAGCGTCGAGGTGGCGACGACGGCGGCGAGCGTCCCTGCCACCATGGCCGCCTCGACCTTGCGCCGCTGGGCCGCGTCGAGCGAGCCGTGATGAAGCGCGATCGGGAGCGCGGCGTCATTGACCCGCCACAGCTCCTGGAACACGAGCTCGGCCTGCATGCGCGTGTTGACGAAGACGAGGCTCAGGCGGTGGCCCTGGATCGCACGATAGATCTCGTGGATCGCATAGCGCGCCGAATGGCCCGACCAGGGCACGGGCTCGTCGAGCTCGAGGATCTCGATCCTGGGTTTGGCGCCCTCCCCCGCGACAAAGAGGTCGGCGAGGGCGACGGCATCGTCCGGCGACCGCTGCGGAGCGAGATAGGCGCAGAGCTCGGACGGGCGGGCGACGGTCGCCGAGAGGCCGATGGAGAGCAGACCCGGCGCAAGAGTGTTGAGGCGGGCGAGATCGAGCGCGAGCAGGTCGCCGCGCCGCGAGGGGACGAGCGCATGCAGCTCGTCGAGGACCACCGTGTCGAGATCGCCGAAGAGATAGGCGGCGTTCTCGTGGCTCAAGAGGAGCGCGATCTGCTCCGGCGTCGTGAGCAGGATATCGGGGGGACGCACGCGCTGGCGCTGCCGGCGCGCTTGCGGCGTGTCGCCGGTGCGCGTCTCGCATTTGATGGGAAGCCCCATCTCTCCGATGGGAACGAGGAGGTTGCGCGTCACGTCGGCGGCAAGCGCCTTGAGGGGCGAGATGTAGAGGGTATGGAGGCCGGCGCCCTTGCGCTCGCGCCGCCGCCCGGCGAGGGCGACGAGGCTCGGCAGAAACCCGGCGAGCGTCTTGCCGGCACCCGTCGGCGCAATGAGCAGACGCCGACCGGCGTCTGCGCGCCTGCTCGAGGAGGGCGAGCTGATGGGGGCGCGGGCTCCAGCCGCGGCTTTCGAACCAGCCGCCGAACGGCGCGGGCAGAAGCTCGGCGTCGGATCTCGAGGCCCGACGCGGCGGCCCGCGCGCCGCATCGCCGACGACGCGGCCCCGCTCGCGCGCCTCAGCGCCCCGGGCATGCCCTCTTGGGTGGTCCATCGCGACCCGTTATGCTACGCGCAATTCGATCTGATGATGGCAGGCAACGTCAAGCCCGGCCGAGCAAGGAGCACGTGCGCATGGACCGTAACACGTTTCTCGGTGCGAGCCCGCTTGCGGTCATCATCCGCCTTGCCCTCATCTCGATCGCGGTCGGCATCGTGATGAAGGCGTTGGGCATCAATCTGCGCAACTTCTTCGACCGCATCAACGAGCTTCTGCGCAGCATTTACGACCTCGGCTTCGGCGCCGTCGAATGGCTGCTCGAGTACCTGCTCTTGGGGGCGATCGTCGTCGTGCCGATCTGGCTCATCGCCCGCCTCGTCGCGGCCTCGCGCCAGCGTCAGGAGTGAAGTCTCCGGAGCTGGGTCGTGCGCTCATAAACTCGCCGTGATTAGGCAGGAACCGGGCCAAGAAGGGTCGACCGCTCGCGTCCGTTGCTGGGGCCGCAACGGACATACCTTAGCCACCAACCGCCTTGCCGAAATTGACCCTAAACGGCCTCCGGATCCATAACTCGCCTCGCGCCGACGTGCGATATCCGACGCTCGACACTCGCATGCTACCGCGGAGTGAATGTAGCGCCGAGTTTCGTCGCGCGCGAGCGCGAGGGTCGCGCGAGGCAAGGCCGGCGTGAGTCGCCTCGTGGCGGCCTACGCGATCCGTCGGTCAGCGGACCTCGCCGGTTCGCGAGGCCCTTGGATTCTGACGATGCAGACCGCCAACAGCGCAAACCAACGACGCACGACAAGGATACGTCAACCGATCTCGCCAGTCACGCGTGAAGGCTGCTCGAGCCGGCCTCCGGCGTACAAGATCGGATCTAGAACCGGATAGGCTCAAGAACCTGCGGCCTTGTCATCGGTCGGGCTAAGATGAACGTGTTCGTCGTGCGCGCCGTGGAGCTGATCGAGGATCGACCGGAACTCGCCGCTGCGGTCGAACCGCTGCTGAAGGCACGTCAGGCCGTCGAGCGACAGATTGCGGACCTCGATCGCAAGGTGATGCGGCTGGCACGCTGCGACGCTCAAGTGCGACGGTTCATGACAGCACCTGGTGTCGGCCCAATCACGGCGCTTTGCTTCCTTGCGACGATCGACGACCCCACTCGCTTCAAGAGGTCAAGAAGCGTCGGAGCCTATGCCGGACTGACGACCCGCCGATACGCATCCGG
The DNA here is from genome assembly GCA_963699485.1 of uncultured Alphaproteobacteria bacterium. Taxonomy (GTDB): domain Bacteria; phylum Pseudomonadota; class Alphaproteobacteria; order Rhizobiales; family Hyphomicrobiaceae; genus Hyphomicrobium_C. The sequence continues at coordinate 65,373 of CAVOUC010000033.1, forward strand.
CGAGATCGACTGGACAGGCCGAATCTCGAAATGCGACGATGCGATGCTGCGAAGTTACCTCTACGAGGCAGCCAATGTGCTGCTCACCCGCGTAGCTAAGTGGTCGGCGCTCAAAGCCTGGGGCATCCGGCTTGCCAAGCGAAGCGGGCTCCGCAAAGCCAAGGTTGCCGTCGCTCGAAAGCTTGCCGTCATTCTGCACCGAATGTGGATCGAAGGCACCGAGTTCAATTGGTCATCAAAAGGGGCCACCAATCAGCCTGCATAGCAGGACAACCGAGTTCCCGCCGACCAGCGGGAGCCAACGTCCCTGCCGGGACGGTGGCGGTGGTGAGATCGGTCTTGGTCTTGCGATGCTCGATGGGCAAAACGCGCTTCACACATTGATCCGCCAGCGTCATCCTACGCCATCATGCGGAGGGCATATGCCCCTACCGCGGAGAGAACCATGGACCCGGCAAGGATATTCGGAAGAGAGCTTGACCCCAGACCCGGAATTAGAGAACAACCAAGACCCAAAGGCGACTTGGTTGACTGCGCTGTTTCGCTCGTTTGGGGGATAGTCTCTCGAAACTCGACCCGTGTATCCTTCTGCCGCCTTTGGCGCGCAGCAGGCATAGGAGTTCGTCATGTCCAAGGACGAAAAGCGGAGTGAACCTCGGATTGCCAACTCGGATGCCAAGCCTGGCTTCACCAAACGCGACTTGCTGCTCGGGAGCTCCATCATTGCCGCCTCAGCCGTCGCAGCAACAGCCCTTCCGCACTCCGCGCGTGCCGAACTTTTAGAGTATAGGCCCGGAACGACCTTCCCTGGCCGGATGGGGCGCACCACCGAGGATTCCTCGCCAGCATGGCCAGCACCAATACGCGCCAAGCCGGGTGCGCCGAATGTGCTCTTCATCGTGCTCGACGACACCGGCTTCGGTCACCTCGGCTGCTACGGCTCGCCGATCAATACCCCGAACCTCGACAATCTCGCCAAGAACGGCCTGCTGTACACCAGCATGCACACGACGGCGCTCTGCTCACCTTCACGTTCGTGCATGTTGACCGGCCGCAACCATCATTCCAATGCGATGGCGTGCATTACGGAAGGCTCGGAGGGTTATCCCGGCTCCAACGGAGCCATTCCGTTCGAGAACGGCTTTTTGTCGGAGATGCTGCTCGGGCAAGGCTACAATACATTTGCCGTCGGCAAGTGGCATCTGACACCAGCTGAGCAGATCAGCGCGGCTGGTCCATACGACCGCTGGCCTCTAGGACGCGGCTTCGAGCGCTACTACGGATTCCTCGGCGGCGACACCAGCCAGTACTACCCTGATCTCGTCTACGACACCCACCAAGTCGAGCCGCCGAAGACGCCGGAGGAAGGCTATCACCTTACGCCGGACTTGGTGGACAAGGCGATAGGTTTCATTGCCGACACAAAGCAGTTGGCACCTGACAAACCCTTCTTCCTCTACTTCGCGACTGGCGCGCAACATGCGCCCCACCAGGTGCCGAAGGAATGGGCCGACAAGTACAAAGGCAAGTTCGACGATGGCTGGGACGCCTATCGCGAGAAGGTATTTGCCAAACAAAAGGAGCTTGGCATCATCCCGCAGAACACGGTGCTATCGCGTCACGATCCCGACGTACAGGATTGGGGTCGGCTTACCGCAGACGAGCGCAAGCTTTACGCGCGCATGATGGAGGTATTTGCCGGATTCCTCGAACACACCGACCACCACATTGGACGGCTTATCGATTTCCTCGACGGGATGGGCGAACTCAACAACACTCTGATCATGGTCATCTCAGACAACGGTGCCAGCTCCGAAGGTGGCCCGACTGGGTCAACTAACGAGAACAAGTTTTTCAATAACGTCCCCGACGACCTGCAGCAGAATCTCGCGGCACTCGACGATCTAGGTGGCCCGAAATACTTCAACCACTATGCGTGGGGGTGGACGCACGCCGGTGATACGCCCTTCAAACGCTGGAAGCGCGAGACCTTCCGCGGCGGCGTATCAGATCCATTCCTCGTACACTGGCCCAAAGGCATCAAGGCGAAGGGTGAAACGCGAACTCAATTCGCGCACGCCATCGACATGGTGCCCACGGTGCTTGACGCCCTCGACATCGAGCCGCCGCCCCAAATTCGTGGGGTCTCGCAATCGCCAATCGAGGGCGTGAGCTTCGCGCATACGTTCGACGACGCCAAAGCTCCCAGCAAGCATCACACACAGTACTTCGAGATGTTCGCGCACCGCGCCATCTATCACGATGGCTGGCGTGCGGTTTGCCCGTTCCCAGGCGACTCCTTCACCGAAGCGAAGGCGTCCTTCGGACAACTCTCGCTCACCGAGGACAAACTCCGCGAACTCGATGCGACCGGTTAGGAGCTTTACAACCTCGTGGACGATCCCGCAGAGACCAATAACCTCGCCACGGCAAACCGCTCAAAACTGATTGAGATGATCGCGCTGTGGTACGTCGAGGCGGGCAAGTACAACGTCCTGCCGCTCGACAGCCGAGGCACGGCGCGATTCGCCGACGAGCGTCCACAGCTCACGAAGGACCGAGAGACGTACGTTTATTTTCCAAGTACACAGACGGTGCCGGAAAACGTCGCTGTCAAGGTGCTCAACCGCACGCATAGCCTTGCGGCCGACGTCGACATTCCCAAGGGTGGTGCCAACGGCGTCCTCGTCTGCCACGGCAGCAACGCTGGCGGTTACTCATTGTTCGTCAAGGACAACAAACTTCACTACGTGCACAACTATGTGGGCGCCCGGGAATTCCACGTCGAGTCGAAGGAAAGCGTTCCGGAAGGAAAGTCCAAGCTCCGTTATGAATTCGAGCCGACTGGCAAACCAGACATCGCCAATGGCAAGGGAACCCCAGGCACTGGGCGGCTATTCATCAACGACAAGCTTGTAGGTCAGACTGAGCTTCCGTTCACAGTGCCCCTGCTCCTCGGCCTCGGTGGCGGGCTGACAGTCGGCCGCAATCGCGGGTCGCCTGTGTCGCAACTCTATGGACCGCCGTTCCCGTTTGCCGGAACTATCTTCAAGGTCACGGCGGATATTTCCGGATCGACGCTTCAGGACTCCGAGGAAGAAAAAAAGCTACCGCGAAACGTGAGATGAGCCGCCAGTAGGGTGCCCGCGCGACTCTGGGCGACTAGCTGCCATGTCAGCTAGTGGCCCAGGCCGTGTGAAAACGTGCACGGATTCCGCTATGATTCTGCGTGAATCAGCGGGGGGCTCGATGGCACGCTTTGTAGAGGGATGCGACCGCAGTCAGAGCACTTTGTTCCCGGCGTTGCTTGACGACTATGTGCCCGACGACAACCCAGTGCGGGCGGTTGACGCCTTCGTCGACGGGCTCGATCTCGGCAGGCTCGGCTTCACGGGCGTCGAGCCGCTGGCAACCGGACGGCCGGGCTACTTTGCCGGCACGATGCTCAAACTCTACATCTACGGCTATCTCAATCGCATTCCATCGAGCCGCCGCCTCGAGCGCGAGTGCCAGCGCAACATCGAGTTAATCTGGCTGACCGGACATCTTGCGCCGGACTTCAAGACGATTGCGGATTTCCGCAAGGACAATGGCAAGGCCATTCGTGAGGTCTGCCGTGCGTTCGTGGCACTCTGCCGCAAGCTCGAGCTGCTCAGTGCGGCAAGCGTCGCCATCGACGGGTCGAAGTTCAAGGCCGTCAACGCGCGCGACAAGAACTTCACCGAAGCCAAGATGAAGCGGCGCCTCGAGCGGATCGACGAGAGCATCGCACGCTACATGGCGCAGCTCGAGACCGCCGATCGCCACGGCGATGCGGTGCCGGAGGCGAAGGTTGCGCGGCTCAAGGACAAGATCGCGAAGCTGAAGGAGGAGATCGTTCGTCTGAACGCGATCAACGTCGAGATGATGAAAGCCGAGGACAAGCAGATCTCGCTCACCGATCCCGACGCACGCTCGATGGCGACGAGCGGCACGCGACACTGGCATCGTTGGCTACAACGTGCAGGCCGCCGTCGATACCGAGCATCATCTGATCGTCGCGCACGAGGTGACCAACGTCGGCACCGATCGTCATCAGCTCGCCAACATGGCCGAGCAGGCGCGTGACTGAGATGGGCGTCGAGAAGCTCGAAGCTGTCGCCGATCGCGGTTACTACGAGGGCGACGAGATCCGGGCCTGCGAGGAGGCGGGCATCACCGTCACGCTGCCGAAGCCGATGACCTCAGGCGCCAAGGCCGCAGGCCGGTTCGGCAAGCAGGACTTCGTCTACCTGCCCGATGAGGATGTCTATCGCTGTCCTGCCGGTGAGCGCCTGACTTATCCGCTTTACGGGCGAGGAGGGGGGCAAGCTGACCCGCCGCTATTGGACGCGCGGCTGTCAGACATGTGTGCTCAAAGCAAAATGCACGACCGGCCCGGAGCGGCGTGTCTCGCGGTGGGAACACGAGGCTGTCCTCGATGACCGTACAGGCACGACTCGATCGCAACCCCGACAAAATGACCGTGCGCCGGCAGACTGCCGAACACCCGTTCGGCACCATCAAGGCCTGGATGGGCGCGACGCACTTTCTCACGATGACGCTGCCGAAGGTGGCGACCGAGATGGCGCTCAACGTGCTCGCTTACAACATGAAGCGGGTAATCGCGATTGTGGGCGTCGGCGCGTTGATGGAGGCAATGCGGGCCTAAGGACGATCAACGCGGGCAGATCGGCTGCTGCCAGCGGCCTCAGGACGCCACGGGAGCGATTACGGGGCCGACCTCGCCCGTTCTAACGCTTGGCCCGCCCCGCACCCCATTTCCAGCCTTGCGGTGAAGTTCTCACACAGCCTGGGCCCAAAGTCCCCATGCCGCATGCAGGGTTGCCCTCGCTGGGAAGGAACCGGGCCACAGGAAGGGTCGACTGCTCGCGTCCGTTGCTGGGGCCGCAAGCTGAAATTAACCCGGAACGGAAGTCGGCAGCACGACGTTGGTCCGTCGCCCGATCAGTAAGATTACCTGCTCAGGACAGGTAGCGAATAGAGGAGGAACAAGATGACCAGTTCCACGAACGCGGGCCAAACTCACCATCATGGCCCGAACTGCGGTCATGTAGCAGTCCGCCATGGCGACCACGTCGACTATCTGCAGGACGGTCACCTAGAATTCCAACACGGCGACGAAATTGAAGAGCACGTCATCGCGGTTAGCGCCGACAATCCCGTGCGCTGCACTCCAGAAGTCAGCTGTGACGGGCATCATCATGGCCCCGGATGCGGTCATGAGGCGGTGCCGCACGGCGACCACATTGATTACCTCGTCAATGGCCGTCTGCATCATCCGCATGGCGACCATTGCGACGATCATGGTCCACTGCCATCTGGGTGAACTAGCCGGCGTCCCCCCTCGAACCCGCGACTGGAGACCAATCTGGCTAGGGCTGCCGCGAGGTGTCGACCTCCGGAACCGGTGCCGCAAAGCCTGCCGGTACATCGAGGCTCCGGCGAGGCGCGAGAGCGAGACCGCTCAACATCAAGCCAACGGCGAGAAGCCAGCTGCCGAGTATCCGACCGACTACGGCGAACCAAGGTCTCTCGAGCGCGCGCCGGATGGCCGCTGCCGCGACGAAGATCATCAGGCCGCTCAATGCCGCGGGAGTGAAAAACCACGCCCAGCCGTCATCGCTAGGACTGTCGAGAGTGATGAAGATCCCCAAGACGCAGCCGCTGACGAGAGCGGCGAGCGGCGCACACCAGATTTGCATTGCGCCGGGCAGCATCAAGGCCAGTCCAGCAGCGATGCACATCATCGCATTGCCGATAGGCAGCTTTACGAACAAGATCAGAAGGTCTGGCCGGTTGGCAAAGAATGAGTCGGTCAGAAAGAAACTGATCCCCATTCCCACCGCAAGCATCGCGACGCCAATTCCCGAGTGCACCGCTCCGGGGGCGCGCATGGCAAATCCGAGCCCAAAGAGGGGCAATGCCAGACCATAGTTTCGCAGTGTGTAAAGAACGCCTTCGCCGACGCGGTTGGCGTACGGACGTGGAACCAGAATGAGCAGCCCAAGAGCAGCGAACGCAATCCCGAGCACTACGATTGCGTCAACCCAATAATGAGCGCGGTAGAGTGGTCTCTCAGCCACGACTAGGATACCGCAAACGAGAAACCGGCCAAAGCGATGCCGGCGCCGAGAACTTCCACCAGCCGTCCAGCGAATAGGCCTCCGAGAAGAAGGCCTATTCCGATGCCGACGACGTGGATGAAGCCCGTTGCGACGACGAACCCGACGGCATAAGACGCCGGATCGGCGGCGCTCGGAAGCTCCACGCCATGAGCATGGCCATGGAAGATGGCGAAGACACCGATCAGGCTGAGAGCCACCCACTCCGCTGGTTTCCAGGCAAGAGCGATCGCGAGGCCAAGTGCGACCATGGACAATGCGATGCCGAGTTCGACGTGCGGCAGGGAAAATCCGGACATGCCAAGCAGGCCACCCAAGGTCATGATGAGCGGAAATGTCACGGGCAACGTCCAGATGCGGCGTCCCCCCATCTGGGCACCCCACATGCCGACCGCCAGCATCGCGAGAAGGTGATCGGGGCCGAATATCGGATGCTCAAGGCCACTCTGGAATCCGCCGGCCGCTCCGGTTCCCGTGTGAGCCTCTGCTGGAACGGCCATGAGAGCGAGGCTGGACGCCCCCTGAATAAGGGTTGCACCCCTCGCACAGTTGACGCTGCAATCGGCTATCCGGGTGAACATGGGTACCGTCCTATCAAAGCCTGATCCTCGCGATCGATTTCGCCCCAACATGGTCATTTTTGGATGTTATATGCTCCGCAGTAATGGAGGGAGACTTGGGATGAAAGCTGCCTCGTCTGCTGCAATAGGGGCCGTGCTTGTCGGCTTTGCAGGCTCACCCGCAGTTGCCTTTTCAGATCATTGCCATCAGGGTGGCGCGTCAATGATCGGGTACGGTCATTGCGCCAATGGGCCGTGTGCTCCCACTTCCGACTGGAACCTAGGAAGTGAGATTAGCCGTACCGCGCAGCACAAGCACGCGCCCTCCTGTGGCTGCCATTTGTGCAGTCTAAACCGATAGGGGACTCTGACGCTCTATACGGGGCTGTCGCCCCGAGCATCACTCGGCGCGCGGGTTCCTTTGTCAGGCTTCCCGCCTCTCGCCTATGAGCACACGACCTAGATGATCTCGAGCACGCGCCCGGGGGGCCGGCCGATGACGGCCCGCTCGCCCGCGACGAGGATCGGGCGCTCGATCAGGATAGGGTTCTCCGCCAGCGCGCGCACGAGCGCATCCTCGCTCAAGTCCGGATTGTCCAAGCGCAGCTTGGCGTAAAGGGGCTCCTTGGTGCGCATCAGCTGGCGGGCCGTGAGCCCCAGCTTGCGCAGGATATCCTTGATCTCGTCGGCCGTGGGAGGCGTCGCCAGGTAGAGGACGATCTTGAGACGCTGGCCCCGGTCCTCGAGCAGGCGCAGGGCCGCGCGCGAGGTGGAGCAGCGCGGATTGTGATAGAGAACGGGTAGCATGGCTCCTCTAGGACAGTGGCCGCTCCGCCCACTCGTTCGCTCTCGTCCCCGCGAGCTCGGCGACCGATGTTAATCCCTTGGCCCGGATCTCGGTTCCGAGGCGGGATTTGATGCGTGTGATGAGCGACGGCCCTTCGTAGATGAGACCCGTGTAGAGTTGCAAGAGCGTCGCGCCGGCCTCGATCTTGGCCAGCGCCGCCTCCCCGCTGTCGATGCCGCCGATGCCGATCAGGGGAATTTTCCCTGCCGTCGCCCGATGCACGCGTGCGAGCATCACCGTTGCACGATGGAAGAGCGGGCGCCCCGAAAGTCCGCCCTGCTCCCGAGCATGCCTGTCGGACAGCCCTTCGCGCGCGAGCGTCGTGTTCGAGACGGCGATGGCATCGACGGCGTGGGCGGCAAGGCGCTCCGAGATCGGGGCCACATCCTCGTCGGCGATGTCGGGGGCGATCTTGACGACGATAGGTCGCAGGGTCTTGCCGGAGGCGACAAGCTCCTTGCGCACTCCCATCACGCGCCCGAGCAGCGCATCGAGCGCCGCCGGCGCCTGGAGGTCGCGCAGTCCCGGCGTGTTCGGCGAGGAAATGTTGATCGTGAAGTAGCTCGCCACGTCGTAGAAGGTCTTGAGGCCGAGCTCATAGTCGCCTTCCCGGTCGGCCGAATCCTTGTTGGCCCCGAGATTGACGCCGACGATGCCGCCTCCCTTCCTGGACTTGAGGCGGGCGAGCGCCGCCCTGTGACCGGCGTTGTTGAATCCGAGCCGGTTGATGACGGCGCGGTCGCCCTCGAGGCGGAACACGCGCGGGCGCGGGTTGCCGCGCTGAGCCAGCGGCGTCGTCGTGCCGACCTCGGCAAAGCCGCAGCCCATGCCGAGCACGGCGTCGGCGACGCGCGCATCCTTGTCGAAGCCGGCGGCGATCCCGAGCGGATTTGCAAGCCTGAGCCCCATGACCTCGACCGCAAGGCGGGGATCGTCGGGCCCCGCGCGCGGATAGATGCCAAGCTCGAGCGATCTCAAGGTCAGCTCGTGGGCGTCCTCCGGATCGAGCGCGAACAGCATCGGCCGGGCGAGATCGAACAGGCTCGTCAGCATCGCTCGAGGTCCTTCGGCACCGAGGGGATGCCGTCGTCGCCCAAGGGGAGCACCCGTGTCCAGAGCGCCGCCGCCGTCGGCAACGGTCCGTAGAGATGCGGGAAGAGGTCGCCGCCGCGCGACGGCTCCCACTTGAGAGCGGGCCCGAGCATTGCCGCGTCGACGGCGATCAGCAGCAGATCGGCTTCGCCCGCGAAGTGCTTGGCGGCCGTCTCGGCGACCTGATGGGCGCCCGACAGGTGGATGAAGCCGTCGCGGCGATCGGCCTCCGAGCCGAGATACCGGCCCGCCCGGGCGGCGTCCGCCCAGGCCTTCGCGGGTGCGATCTTGAATATCACGGCCGCTCTCTTTGCCGGCTGATCCATCGCGGAGCTCGCAAGCGTTTAACCCCGGGACATACTCTTTAACGGCAGTAGCGGAAAAGCCTAGTGTGCGGATTTTCCATCACGGGCGCGGGCGCACTGATGGGGCGACCCTTCCCGGCCGCCTCTTTCCCCCTCCTCAAGACCCGCGAAAGCGCTAGTGTAAAAGCTCCGCGCCACACATATCGGCGCCGGACTGCGCCAAACGGGGGTAACTCGCTCGCGGGGATGCGCGAGTGCAAGGACTAGAGCGGGGGAAGTGCGTGCAGGACTACATCTCAGTCAGAGTGATATCTCTGGGTGAGCTCTTTTCAGGGACGTTTCGCTTCCGCCTCCCCTACTTTCAGCGCGCCTACGCCTGGCACACGACCGAGGTCTCGCGGCTCCTCGCCAACGTGCTCGAGGCGATGAGCGAGCCTGAGGATTTGCGGCGCTATTTCCTCGGCAAGCTCATGCTCGCCAAGGATCCGGGCGACCCCGACACGGCGCTCGTCGACGGACATCAAAGGATCATGTCGCTCACGATCCTGTTCGCGGTGCTGCGCGATCTCGAAAACGCGCCGGACGCGAAGGGTCGGCTCCAGGGCTTCATCGCCGGCTCCGGCTACCGCCTCGCGCCTCAGGAGGCAAACGCGGAGTTCTGCGAGCGCTACGTCCAGGCCCCCGGCGCAACCGGCGTCGATCTCGAGGAGGATATCGTCGAGCTTTCCGAGACCGAGCGCAACATCATCGAGAACCGCGACCATTTGAGGCTCGAGCTGAGCAAGCCCGAGATCGCCGAGGCGGATCGCCGCGGGCTGATCGGCTTTCTCGCGGACCGGTGCTTCGTCATCGTCTCCTCCGTGCGCGACGAGAACGAAGCTTGGCGCATCCTCAAGACGGAGGAGGAGACCCGCGTCGGCTTCAGCGAGACCGACCGGGCCAAGGCGAGCCTCCTTTCCATCATCCCGCCCGAGGAAAGAAGCGCCTGCCAGCGCGTCTGGGAGGCCTGCGAAAGCCAGCTCGGCACCACCGACATGCACGGGTTGCTCGGCCACATGCGCACGCTCAAGCTGCGCAAGCGCTCGGAGCGTCCGATCGAGATCGACATCGCCGAAGGATTTCGCTTCGACCGGCCGCGGTCGGGGCGGGCATTCCTCGAGCAGGAGCTTCTCCCCGCCGCCAACCTCCTCGCGAAGATTCGCCACGGCAGGCTCGATGGAGCAAGCGAGGCCGGCGCGAGCCCGGACGTCATTCAAAGGCTCGATTGGATCAACACGCAGCTCTGGGTCCCGGCCGCACTTCTGTGGCTGACGCGGCGCAGCGGCGACCGCGAGACGGCCCTCTTCTTCCGCCGGCTCGAGCGGCTCGTCTGGCTCATGCGGATCGCCGGCCACGACCCGACCAAGCAGCAGCGGCGAATGCTTTCCCTCCTCTCCGAGATCGAGCGCGGTCTCCCGGTCGACGCCATGAAGGAGCTCGACATCAGCAAGACCATCCGCGAGCCGGCGCTGGCCAATCTCAGAAGCAAGACCTTCAACTCGAAGCACTACGACGCGCGCGTGCTCCGGCGGGTCAGCATCGCGCTCGGCCAGGACCCGGGCCCCATTCATGCCGATTCGCTGACCATCGAGCACATCCTGCCGCGCGGGTTCTCGCCGAAAAGCGGCTGGCGCACCCATTTCCCGACCAAGAAGGCGGTGCAGTCCTATTGCCACATGCTCGGCAATCTCACCTTCCTCACCTCCGCCGACAATCGCGCCGCCGACACGCTCGATTGGCCCGAGAAGCGCGCCATCCTCGCCCGCTCGCGGCTCGTGCTCTCGAACCGGCTCGCGGCGACCGTCGAATGGACGCCGGCCGCCATCGTGAGCCGCACGGAGGAGCTGATCCGCATTCTCTTCAAGGCGTGGGACCTGAAGCTTTGAGGGGCGCTTACGCCGCCTTGACGAGCTCTCCCGCGAGCGCGCGCCGGATCAGCTGGCGCGTCTCCTCGATGCCGTAGAGCGCGATGAACGAGCCGAAGCGCGGCCCCTTGCTCTCGCCGAGCAGGACCTCGTAGATCGCGTTGAACCAGGCGTTCGAGACGCCCGGTTTCTCGGGCGTGGCGCCCTTCGCGGCGAAATCCTGATAGCGCGGGATCGAGCGCCCCACGTCGTAGAGGACCGCTTGCAGCTCCTCGGGCGTGGCCCCGGCTTTGGCCTTGCCGAGCGCCTTTTCGAGAGCCGAGAGCGCCTCGCGCTCGACGTCGTCGGGAGCGCGGAACTTCTTCTTCGGGCGCACGAAGTCCTCGTAGTAGCGCACCGCATAGCCTGCGAGCTGATCGAGGAGGGGATACTTCTCCGGGGTCGCGTCCGGCGCGTGGCGGCGGATGAACCCCCACAGCACGTCCTTGTCGTGGGCGTTCGAGGCCGCGACCAGATTGAGGAGAAGCGAAAACGAGATCGGCAGCTCCGCCTGCGGCGGCGCGCCGGCATGGATGTGCCAGACGGGGTTGTCGATCTTCGCGCTCGAGTCCTGGTCGGGATAGGCGGCGAGGAGCTGCAGATACTCGTCGACCGCGCGCGGGATTACGTCGAAGTAAAGCTTCTTGGCGCTCCGCGGCCTCTGAAACATGAAGAGCGCGAGGCTCTCGGGCGAGGCGTAGGTCAGCCACTCATCGATGGTGATGCCGTTCCCCTTCGACTTCGAGATCTTCTCGCCGTTCTCGTCGAGGAAAAGCTCGTAGACGAAGTGCTCCGGCGCGATGCCGCCGAGGATCTCGCAGATGCGGTCGTAGATCGGCGCGTTGGTCTGGTGGTCCTTGCCGAACATCTCGAAGTCGACCCCGAGAGCGGCCCAGCGCATGCCGAAGTCGGGCTTCCACTGGAGCTTCACGCGCCCTCCGGTCACGGGGAGCGTCACGTCGCGGCCATCCTCGTCGGTGAAGGTGATGGTGCCCGCCTTGGCGTCGACCTTCTTCATCGGCACATAGAGCACGCGGCCGCTCGAGGGAGAGATGGGAAGGAAGGGGCTATAGGTCTCCTGCCGCTCGGTCCCCAGCGTCGGCAGCATGACGGCCATGATGTCGTCATAGCGCTCGACGGCGCGGAGCAGCGCCTCGTCGAAGCGGCCGCTCTTATAGTACTCGGTCGCGCTCGCGAACTCGTAGTCGAAGCCGAAGGTGTCGAGGAAGCGGCGCAGCATGGCATTGTTGTGGTCGCCGAAGCTCTTAAAGTCGCCGCCGAACGGATTGGGAACCGAGGTCAGCGGCATCTGCAGGTAGGCCTCGAGACGCGCACGGTCCGGCACGTTGTCCGGGATCTTGCGCATGCCGTCCATGTCGTCGGAGAAGCAGATGAGCCGCGACTTGCGGCGCCCCTCGGTCAGGACCTCGAAGGCGTGCCGCACCATGCTCGTGCGCGCGACCTCGCCGAAGGTGCCGATGTGCGGCAGGCCCGACGGCCCGTAGCCGGTCTCGAAGATGACGGTCTTCTCGCTCCCGCCCGGGATGCGCTCGAGCCGCTTGATGAGCCGGCGCGCCTCCTCGAACGGCCATGCCTTGGCCTGGGACGCGGCGGAATGAGTTTCAGGCGAAAGGATCGCGGTCATGGCCTTAAGGGATGCTGGGGGCAGCACAACCGGCGCATGGTCGGCCGGGCGCGGCGCACGGTAGGGGTGACCGCAGGGCACGTCAATTGCGAGGGCCCTTCGCGCGAACGCCAATCGCGGACTTAGAGGCTCGCAACGAAGCGCGTTATCGCCTCCGCCGCGGCGGCAAAGGCCTCCTCATGATTGAGGCCGGCGCCTTTTGGGGGCCTGAGATCGTGATCGGCGCCTTCGATCCATCGCACGGCGATCGACGGCGAGAGCTGATAGCCCGCAACCTCCTCGCGGGCGCCGAAGGGATCGCGCTCGCCCTGGACGATGAGAGTGGGGCAGGCGAGTGCCGCGAGATGCGCCGTCCTGAGACGGTCCGGCTTGCCTGGCGGGTGAAAGGGATAGCCGAGGCAGACGAGACCCGCGATACGGCCCTCGCGAAAGAGCCGGTCGGCGATGAGGCTCGCGACGCGCCCGCCCATCGACTTGCCGCCGATGACGAGGCGCTGGCCCTCGGCAAGGGAGGCCGAGACCTCGCTCACGGCGGCCTCGTAGTCCCTCGTGAGAAGCTCGGCCCGGGGCGGCGGCGTGCGCGGCCCCCCGCTCCTGCGCGCCGCCATGTAGGGGAACTCGAAGCGGGTGACGAGGAGGCCGCTCGCCGCGAGGAGGGCCGCGAATCGGCCGAGAAACGGGCTCGTCATGGGAGCGCCGGCGCCGTGGGCGAAGAGGAGCCGCCACCCTGCGTCGGCCGGACCGTCGTTCAGGAAGTCGATCATGCGTGCCCTTTTGCTGGAATTCTAACCTGGGATATCGATTGCAGGTCGCAATTTGGCCGCGCCTCGCGCTAGGATGGGTCGATCCGATGATTTGCCTTGGGGGCTCATGACGTCGGCCCGAACCATACTCCTCTGTGCGCTCCTCGGGCTGCCGCTCGTGGCCGTGCGCGCGCAGTCCAATGACGGCGCGGCCGAGGGGCGCTCGTGGCAGAAGCCCGCCGCTGCGGCGGCCGACGCGGCCGCCGCCGTGTCCAGCCCGGCTCCAGCGGCGGGGATCGTACCGCCGGCACCCCTGCCGGCCGTCCGCCCGGCTCCCGATGCCGGGGCCGCAAAACCTGTCGCTCCGGCGCCCTCCAGCGGCACCGCCAGCGCTAAAGTCGAAACCTCCCCATCCGCCGCGCCCGCCGCCGTGACGACAGGCGCAAACCCGGCGCCGGCCGACGCGAAAGACGCCGCCAAGGACGCCAAAGACTCGAAGGATTCAAAGGACGCCAAGGGCAAGAAGACGGTGGTCGCCGCCAGGGACCTGTTCGGGGCCGCAAAGACTCCCGCTCCGCTCAAGGCGCGCTCCATCGGCTGGTACGCCAAGGGCTGCCTCGCGGGCGCCAAGGCCCTCGCCATCGACGGACCGGCCTGGCAGGTGATGCGCCTCTCGCGCAATCGCAACTGGGGGCATCCGCAGCTGATCGCACTCCTCGAACGGTTCGCCGAGGAGACCAAGAAATACGACGGCTGGCCGGGGCTTCTCGTCGGCGATATCGCCCAGCCGCGCGGCGGGCCGATGACGTCAGGCCATGCGAGCCATCAGGTGGGGCTCGACGCCGACGTCTGGCTGACCCCGATGCCGGACCGGCGCCTCACCGAGAAGGAGCGCGAGGAGATATCCGCCACGTCGATGCTCGCCGCAGACGACATATCCGTTGACCCGAAAGTGTGGGGCGACGGCCAGGTGAAGATCATCAAGCGCGCCGCCTCCTACCGCGAGGTCGAGCGCGTGCTCGTCCACCCTGCGATCAAGAAGGCGCTCTGCGAGGCGGCCGGGAGCGACAAAGGCTGGCTGGCGAAGGTGCGGCCCTATTGGGGCCATTACTACCACATGCACATCCGCATCGGCTGCCCGTCGGGCTCGTCCGGCTGCACGTCGCAACCGCCGCCGCCGGGCGGCGACGGCTGCGGCGCCGAGCTCAAGGATTGGATCAAGCTCGTCACGCCGAAGAAGCCGTCGACGGAGCCAAAGCGCGAGGCGAAGGATGCAAAGCCCTCGTCGAAGAAAAAGCCGATCACGATGGCCGACCTTCCGGCCGACTGCCGCTCGGTGCTCGCGGCGGGCGAGGACCCGGCGCCGAAGGCCGTGGCGACTGGCGACGCCAAGGACCGGCCCGCCAAGACAGCCGAGAAGTCCAAGTCGACACAGCAGTAATAGGCTGTACCCGACTCGTAGGTTGGGTTAGCGCGGCCGAGACATCGGCGATGGGCGGGAATCCCTCGCTTCGCGCGTAGGTGCCGACGCGAGACACTTTGTTCGCTCTCTACCTCGGATCGGCACGCAGCGTGAAATGATCGCTGTCCGTGTGAATCTCGATGCGGCCAGCGCGGGAATGGCGATCGAACAACGCGAGGAGCGGAGGCAGTGGCATTTCCGCGAGATGATCGGCGAGGAGAAAGCGGATGATGCGCAAGCGGTTCTCCTCCGTGTCGGAAAACGTCAACTGATAGGGGATCCGCTCCTTCTCGTAGGCTGCCCCCAATTTCCGCAGGGCGCGCTCGACGTCCTCCGACGTGTTGTAGGGAACCTCGCGGCCGATGAGCCCGAATCCGGTGATCCAGAATTCGATCAGCGCGTTCGTCCGCGCTGCGAGTGCAGCAAGCAGGACGCCCGCGGGGGCCACGGCATCGAGCAATCGGGAAAGAGTGGCTTCAAGATCCCTCACATAATAGAGGACGTGGTTCGAGAGCACGATCTCGAAGCATGCCGCGAGGTCCGGGGCCAGCTCAGCCAACTCGACGATGGGGGCCGCGGTGAACGGTGCCAGGCGGGCAACGGCCTCGCGCCGCACCGACGGCGCCGGCTCGACGAGGGTCAGCTGCAGCCGCTCGCGCGGCAATTCCGCCGGCGCGAGGAACCGGGCCGTGAACGTGCCCGAGCCACAGCCGAAATCGAGCATCCGCACGGGACCGGAGGCCGGGGCTACTCCCGCGATGTGTCTTAGATAGGCGCGAACGTCCTCCTGGGCTTCGGTCGCGTGCCGCTCGAAGAACGTGTAGTCGTCGGCAATCGCATCGAAGTCCTTGGCCGCGCTTCTGATCATTGCTCCGCCCCCCAACGCCATGACAGACGAAATTGTACAACGGCGAAGGACGCGCGGGGAGTGAGCGTCGAGCCCGAGACATGTGAGGGTCAGGGAACTTGACCGTAGTGCTCCGAGGGCGGCGTGGCCAAGCGCCGCCAGTTGCCATTGCTGTCGAGTGAGATCCCGAACTCGTCCAGGCTTTGGCAAATCGCGCGCTGCTCTGGATTATCGATTTCGAGATGCTCGTGCATATAGGCATGCAGGCGGTTTAGGCACTGATCAAGCGGCTCAGGTTCCGCCGGCTGTATGCAGAGCTCGGCGCAGACAATGAAAATGAACGGTTCCATGCGTTTCCCCCGCATCGATCCGCTCACCGAGCACGCGAAAAAAGCCCGGCTTATGGCTCAGGACTGTCGGTTGGTCACTTCGCTCAAGGCTTGTGTTCTTTGCGTCACGGAGCGTGCAAGTCGATGCCGTCGCGACCTAGACCAGCCGCCCGTTAGCAAAACTGACATTGCCGCTGAGGTCCAGGTCTTGGTCGACCTCGATCTTGATTCGGCTCCAAAATAGAGCTCCTCCTGCGGCCGTCACCTTCCACAGCTCGCAGCCGGTGCTGCCGTGATTAGAGGTAAGATAAACCTCGGGCGCAACCGGCGCACCGACCGCGGAGATCACGGACCCGGAAATGCGCGACAGCTTGTCCTCGATGAGCAAGACGCTGACATCGGCCCCAGCGAGCGTATGGATGCCGATCGCCTCCACGTCGAGGGCCATTGCTGCAGCGAGGTCCGGGTCGACCTCGATTGTGATATCGCCGCCCTTCTCGACCCTGGTCCAGGATCTCTTCCGTTTGGCCGCCCTCCGGAAAGGAGACGGCTGGACCTCAATATCAAAGGCGACGTCGAAACTGATGTCGATGTCCAACTCCTTCTCCAACTCGAAACCACTGGCTGCAACCCACCCCATAGCGTGCCCCTCCACCGTTATGCTGCAACACTTGTGTTCGCCACCATGGCGATTGTTTTTGGGCTGAGAATTTTAAGGCCGAGACGGTCGGCATTCCCTAGTGCGCAAAGGTGGCTCTGCCTTAAGAGGTATTACCCTTACATTCCGCGCCAGACCGCCAAGGCCTGCGAGCTCCAGCGCAGGCGGGCGCATGTCCGGCAGCGGAGCCAAAGCGCTCTGGGCGCAAACTCAATGAGCGATGGCGGGGGTTACCTCGCGGCCTAGTCCGGCCGCTGGATGATGACGCCGTACCAGCCGAGCCCGCGATAGGTCTCGTAGCCGGGCGTGCGATGGAACGCGATCATGACGCCGCCGGGCTTTTCTCCGAAGCCGGAGACCTCCTTGCCGCTGCCGAAATGGATCACCTCGGCGAGCACGCCCTGGCGATCGGAGGCGGCGAGCACGAGACCCTTCGAGTCGACGAGAAGCGCACGCGAGCGCGCCTTGGCCTCCCCCGAGATGCGCACGCCATCGACCACCGTCTGCGATTGGGGCCCCCAGTCGAAGTGGATGGCGAGCACGCCGAGAGGACGGCCGGCCGCCTTGCCTCCTTCGCGCACGCTTGCCGCGTAGGTCGCCACCAGCGCGTCGCCGAGCACCCGGCACGATGCGATCTCCGAGGACGTGTAGTCGTCGCCCGAGGCGAGGCGCGCGGCGCGCTGGAACCAGGGCTCGCGCGACACGTCGGTGCCGATCGCGGGGTAGCGGCCGGAGCGGCCGCTGGCGATCACCCGCCCCTCGAGCGAGCACAGCCAGATGTCGAGATAGACGGTGTAGGCGCCGAGAATGACGCCGAGCCGCTCGCTCGCATAGGCGACCGCCCTCTCCGTCGGATCGGCCGCGCAATCGACGACGGCGGCGTCCGTCGCCCACCAGCGCACGTCGCAGGTCCGCTCGTAGAGATTGCGGTCGATGATCTCGATGGCGTTCAAGGCGAGATCGACGAGGCGCTCGCCGCGGGCGCGCGCGCTCATGGAGTGGGTCATGACCTCGAGCTCGCCGATGCGCCCCGAAAGCTCCTCCTCGAGCGTGCCCGCGACCCGCTCGACCTCGCTCGAGACGCCCTTCACCTCTTCGGCGACGACGGCGAAGCCGCGGCCCTCCTCGCCGGCGCGCGCCAATTCGATCAGGGCATTGAGCGCAAGAATGCGCAGCCGGCCCGTGATCGACCTGATGAGATCGATCTTGCCGTCGGCGATCTTTTTGACATCCCCGGTTAGCCGCGCGATGTCGCCGAGGGTGACGGCCGAGCCAGCCGCAGCCTGAGCCAATGACATGGGAAGACCTTCGGAGTATCCGCCAAGAGCAGAGCCCCCTTAGCAATAATTCGCCCGCGGATAAAAATTGGTTAACCGGCCGTAACCGCAGCCGGCCGACCCAATCGACGCAGGGAAAAATAATCGCGAATTCTCAAGGACATCGGCGAGGGCGGCGGGGCGAGATGCCACTCGCCCCGCGCACCAAGTCTCTAGCGGCCTGCGGCAACTCCCGTCGGGGCCGCGCAGGCGACGCCCGTTCCGCCGAGACCGCAATAGCCGTGCGGCACCTTCGCCAGATACTGCTGGTGGTAGTCCTCGGCGAAGTAGAAGGCGGGCGCGGGGCCGATCTCGGTCGTGATCGCACCATACCCGGCCTTGTCGAGCCGCTTTTGATAGTCGGCCTTCGACGCCTCGGCGGCCTGCCTTTGGGCCTCGGTTGTCGTGTAGATCGCCGACCGGTACTGGGTGCCGACGTCGTTGCCCTGGCGCAAGCCCTGTGTCGGGTCGTGGCTCTCCCAGAAGGTCTTGAGAAGCGTGCCGTAGCTCAGGACCTTGGGGTCGTAGACGACGAGCACGACCTCGTTGTGGCCCGTGCGCGCCCGAGCAGACCTCGTCGTAGGTCGGATTGGGCGTCATGCCGCCCGCATAGCCCACGGCCGTGATCCAAATGCCGGCGCCGAGCTCCCAGAACTTGCGCTCCGCGCCCCAGAAGCAGCCCATGCCGAAGAGCGCCTGCTCGGTGCCTTGCGGATAGGGGCCCTTGAGAGGCCGGCTGAAAAGGTAGTGCTCCTCGGCCGTCGGGATCGGCGTGGACCGTCCGGGCAGCGCCGTCTCGGGCGTCGGCATCTCGAGCTTCTTGCGGGAGGAGAGCATCACAGGCACCTAAAAGTTGGAGTTTCAAGCTCCTGATATACGCAGCCTTTCGCCAAGCGTTGCAGGAATGAGATCACAACATCGCGAGCGCCGGCGTGGCGCTGCAGTTCCTTGCCGAGCCAAGGGGAGCGCGGCTATGCTGGGACGTCGATCTTACGACGTGGTGGGGAGTGGTGCGTATGGCCGAGGCTGCTGCAAGCCCCGAGAAGCACGAGCGGACGGTCTATGCCGCGAGTGGCGGGCGCAAGACATTCTTCTCGTTCGTCTTTCTGATCCTGCTGCCGTTCTTCGTCAGCCTTCCCGCCATGATGTACATGCGCGTCAAGCATGGCCTCTGGTTCGATGCCGTCGGCCTCGCGATCATGGCCGCGGCCTTCACCTTCCTCATGGTGCTCATCATCTTCGAGCTCTTCTTCTCGCTGCGCGCCCGCGTCGAGCTCGGCGACAAGACCGTGAAGATGACGTTGCCTGCCGGGCGCGGCCCCACGCCAATGATCCGCTACCGCACCCACACCATTCCCTACGATGAGATCCAGTCGGTCGAGACGCGCCGCGAGATCTACGGGGGCTCGCTCGTGCCGGTGCTTCTCAAGGGCGCGCGCCTCATCACCAAGGATGGCAAGGCCATCCCCATCGGCTACGTGAGCGAGGCCAACGTCGATCCGGCGTTCCCCTACCCCGAGATCGCCAAGAAGATCGCCGACCGGGCGCGCCTCCCCCTCATCGACCGCGGCAACGTGTGGCGCTCCTTCCGGCGCAAGTTCATGGGGCTCAGGGGGGCGAAGCGGGTGAACGAAATGGACACGGTCGACGAAGCACAGATCGCGGCGCTCAATCAGAGCCACCGCAACGTGGTCCTGGGCCTCGTCGGCGCCCTCGTCGTGCTGATGGTGATCGGCATCGTCGACGACTTCGCGAGCGACACGCCGATCGGGCAGACGGCATCCGCGATCGTGCCCGCCGCGCCGGCCAAGCCGCCGGTCAAGAAGTGATCAATTGACGTAGATGTTGACCCGGCGACGGCGCCGGCCGCCGTAGCCGCATGCCAGCGCCAGCACGCCGAAGAGCACGAATGTCGGCACGCCGACGACGGGGACGATCACGTCCTCCCAGGCCCACGGCGCAGAGCTGCGCTCGATCGCCGCCTTGGCTGCCTCGAGCGAGCCCGGCGCGATCTCTCTCCAGTGCTCGATCAGCGGCGTCGCGGCGAAGGGCGCGGTGCCTTGTATGGGCGGCGTCGCGTCGGCGACGAGCGCGACGGTGGCGACGAGCAGGAACAGGGCGGAGAGGAAGCGAAGGACGGCCATAGGATCGGCGAGCTCGTCACGCGGCGGATACTTAAGACCTAGGGCGCGCGTGGGGCGGGTGCAAGGGCGGGGATGTGGCTCCAAAGCTCCACGCCCGCGGTTTCGCCCTCGGGTTGCCTCGCGGGGCCGTCCCGGTATAGTGCGCCCCTTCCACGAAGCGGAGGGATGGCCGAGTGGTTGAAGGCGCACGCCTGGAACGCGTGTAGGCGGGCAACCGTCTCGTGGGTTCGAATCCCACTCCCTCCGCCAACTCATTGTTTCTGGTTGTCGCTCATTGTCTCGCAAGGCTTTGATCCACAAGAGAAATCCGGCTTCGATTGCGTCTAGAGGTTTCAGCTTGTACCCCATAGTTTCAACCCAAAGGTGGGGTTGAGGTGGGGTTGGATATGAGCAAGGAACTGCTGACGGCACACAGGGTGCGATCGATCTCGAGCGCCGGCGTCTACAAAGACGGAGGCGGCCTAAGGCTGATCGTGACGGCGAACGGCACGAAGCGCTGGGAGCTCTGGATCTCGTTCAAGGGCAAGAAGCGTCAGCTGGGCCTTGGCGTGTTTCCCCGAGGTCAGCCTCAAGGACGCGCGCGACAAGGCAGACAAGATCAGGCGCGCGGCACGCGAAGGCATCGACCTGCGAATGCAGCGGCTCGCCGAGGAGGCGCGCGCCCTCACGTTTCGGCAAGCCTTTGAGATTACTTCAACGTGAAGCGCCAGCAGCTTTCCAATGCGAAGCACCTCAAGCAGTGGCCGAGCACGATGGAGGCGTATGTCTTCCCCGTGCTTCGGCGATGTCCCGGTGTCCGAGGTCACGACTGCTCACGTTCTCGAAGCCCTCACGCCGATCTGGTTTGACAAGCCCGAGACGGCGAAGCGTGTACTCCAACGCATCGAGGCTGTGTTCAAGTCGGCAATCCTTCGCGGCTCGCGCGAGAAGGCTTCGCCGTGCGTCGGCGTCGCCGACGAGCTCGGCACCCGCCATCGTGAGTCGCAACATCACGCCGCTCTCCCCTGGCAGGAGGTTCCAGACTTTGTTGCGCATGCTCCAGCAGCCAGGCACGAAGCGGCTGGCCGACCACGCGGCTGGCATTCGAATTTCTGATCCTGACGGCGACACGTAGCAGCGAAGTACGCGGAGCCGCTCTGGGCTGAGTTCGATCTCGACAACGCGATCTGGGACGATCCCCAAGGAGCGCATGAAATCGCGAAAGGCTCACCGGGTGCCGCTCAGCCAGCGCTGCCTGGCAATTCTTGCGCGAAGCAAGGGCGCTAAATCCCGACGGTCAGCTGGTCTTCGAGGGTACGAAGAGGGGCCGACCACTTTCGGATATGACATTCACAAAGCTGCTGCGCGATGCAGGACTTGGCGAGACGGCGACGGCCCACGGATTTAGGTCCAGCTTCAAGAACTGGTGCTCTGAGGCGGCAAAGGCGCGTGACGAGGTATCGGAGGCGGCCCTCGCTCACACGATTAAGGATCGGGTGAAAGCCGCGTACCTGCGAACGGATTTCTTCGAGGAGCGCAAGTTGCTGATGGAGGCTTGGGCCACTCACTGTCAGTCGAGAGGTCGGCTGAAATTGTCCCGCGATGCTGACCCGCAACCTCTTTCGGTTGCCTGGTTTGACGTGTCTGGAACGTCAGCGGGTTTAGGCAACAAGCTGCAGGTCTCTATAACGGATCAGCACCGCACGATTTCCACTTCGAGACCCGAGGCCCGTCAGTTCCGCGCCCAGCTTCTGCTGCGACAGCGGCTCGTAATCGTGGACCGCACACCAGGCCTCATACGTCGCCCTCAATTCAGAAGCACCGAGGGAAGTCCCGGAAGCGGGCTCTAGACACTCGCGGACAAAGTCAGGGACATGACTGCTGCGCGAGATGTGCCCCCCATCGAACGCGAAGGCATTGGGTCTCGTCCCTGGCGCGAGGCTCCCTACGCCTTGCTTTGGGTAGGGGGACGACATTTGAGGATGCCTGTGGCGCGCTTGTCCCTGGTTGAGTTTCGATCCGGTCAAACGCCCACGTTGGCGGCCCTGAGGGACGATATAGGGATGATCTGCGACGGGCCATCCTGGGCCTTCTCGGCGGCGCGATTACGCTCCTTGCTCGCTATCCCTAGATCTTCGCCTATATGCGTTTCGTGAACGGGCCGATCTTCCCTCTCCCTTCTCCTCCCTGAGAGACCCGCAGCGCCGCGAGCCCAAAGCAGCTCATGATCTCGATGACGAGGGTGAGAAGGAGTGCCACGCCGACGCGACCGTCGAGCGGCAGCAGACGGCCGAGCGTGGCGGCGAACGCCTCCGGAAGCGGATCGGATGTCGCGACAATGGTGCCGCCGCAAGCACCTGCCGCAGCTCCCTGGCCCGAACATCAAGCTGCTCGTAGTCCTTGGCCGCTGCCAACTCACGGCGCAGGTCAAGCACCTTGGCGCAAGCCGATTGAAAATATTTGCTGTCGCGAATGCTTTGGCATTCCTGGCTGTCCCGCCAGATGCCGGGCGGCACTTTCTCAACTGCGAGGGCCTCGGCGACGGTCTTTGACGGCCGAGGCGGCATCGGTTGAGCTAGAACTGCGAGACGCTTTTCAACGGCAGGCCAACTCAGCCTTTGTGTCGGACCGGACTTCCATCTTCCAGGAACCTGAACGCTCGATAGCGGCGATGGCTGTGCTCACCGTCGCGTGCGTCGCGAGCGCGCTATAGGTCACGAGCCCGAGCCATGCAAATCCGATAATGACGAAGAATAGGAAGGCGCGCCGTGCCAGAAGCACAAGCAAGGCGACAGGTAGCAACGCCTTGGCAAAGTCGAAGACAGCGCCGACGGCGTAGCCGACCTCTGCGCGATATCCCATGGCAACGGCAAACCGTGCCGTGCCCGTTGCGGTGATGGCCAGCGACAGGCCCATGAAGGCCAGCACGATGGCACCCAGCGCGATCAGCAGAAATAGCCGTGTCGCTCTGATTGCCGCTGTATCCGCATCTGCCGATGTCCTTGCGCCGCTTACATTTCGGTCTGCAAATCGACGCGCCGACATCGAGCGAACTCACTCCGGCACCACGCTTGGTAGCGGGTTTCGGCGCGGGATAGGACCAACCACGGGCAAGAACGTGCAGATACGAATTGGCACAGTCTGAAACAAGGCGAGTACACACGACGCGCACCCTGACCCACCCTAAGTCCGCTTAGCTGCCAGCCGAAGGCGTGACGTTCGAATCAATCCCAACTCTTCTTCCGGCCACGTTGGCGCCCTTCTCCAACCAGCGTCGCCCGAGGCGGGCGCCATCACCTGCGCCTTGGAGACCATCGGCAGGCTCTCGATCGGCCATCTCGTGCGCAGCGAGGAAGCGGCCAGCCGGCCAGCCCTCCTTGTCGGACTGCGCAGCGAGCTTGGCCAAGATCGCGTTGACGCCGGGCAGGGGGCTGCTCCTGAGTGACGAGCGGACCTCGCCAACGCGGGATCGCGATTACGGCTGCTGACCCATATGTATGGTCCGGCCGTGCGTCGCAAGAGGGTTTCGTCGATCTGGCGGTGTGCGGTCTTGCATCAATGTATCCGGCCTCTGATTGGAGCTCTTGCTCCGGGCCATCATGGATATCAGCGCGCGTGCGATCTTATTAGCGGACAGGCCTCAAGGGGCCAAATGGGTCACCAGTGCTCGCATGCGCCGGGAAGACCGATCCTCCATCTCTTCGTTACCTCTCGCAGACCTCGGTGGGCTCAGGTGTCTCGGTTCAGATCGATGATCACGCCGATCGGGGCGCCATCTCGTCCGTCCTGACGCATTCGAAGTTCCGCCCCTTGGCCAGCACCGCCCAGGCGATGCGGGCGAGCTTGTTGGCGAGAGCGATGGCCAGAACGTTGTAATGCAGCCGCTTCTTTGCGGCCTCGATCCAGGACTTGAGCCCGTGCCGCTCCCAGCTCTGGGGCTTCACCAGGACGACCCAGGCGGCCTGCACGAACAGAACGCGGAGATAGCGATTACCCCGCCTCGAGATCTTGCCGAGGATCGTGCGATCGCCGGTCGAGATCTGTGTCGGCACGAGCCCGAGCCAGGCCGCGAAGTCGCGGCCCTTCGCAAACACATCACCGGTGCCGATGGCGGCGACCGTTGCGCTCGAGATGAGGGGACCGATGCCCGGCACGCTCATGAGACGCTCGCAACCCGTGTCTTGCCGAGCGAGGGTCTCGATCTCCGTGGTCAGTCCTTCGATACGCTCATCGAGCCGACGCCAATCCCTCGCCAGATCCTCGATCGTGCGGGTCATGCGCGGCGAGAGCACATCCGTGCGCGTCGCCAGAATGGCGGGCGACTCAGCGCGCAGGAAGCGCAAGCCCTGACGCACCGCGATGCCGCGCTCGAGCATGAAGGCGCGGATCTGATTGATGATACCGGTCCGCTGACTGACGAGGCGCTCGCGCACGCGATGCAGCGCCTGCAAGTCGAGCTGCTCGGCCGTCTTCGTCGCGACGAACTTCATAGTAGGGCGCTGGACCGCCTCGGCAATGGCCTCGGCGTCGCGAAAGTCGTTCTTCTGCCCCTTCAATAGGTGCCGCACGTACCTCGCCGGCATCAGCCGCGCGTCGTGCCCGAGCGCCTTGAGCTTGCGACTGAGTTGATGCGCGCCGACACAGGCCTCCATGCCGATTAAATACGGCGGCATGTTTGCTAGCCGTGCTTCGACCTGGCCGCGCGACCACTTCTGCCGCAACACTATTGTGCCGCGCTCATCAAGACCGACGATGTGGAATGAGTTCTTGCCGATGTCGATGCCGATCACGGCAATCGCGGGTGCGGATTCACAGCCATGGCCGTGCTCCTTGTCTTTGGCGCCTCTTGTCAGCTTCATCGCTGGCGGGGCAGGAGCACGGCCGGACCATTCCATTAGCGGTC
>CAVOUC010000034.1:0-107066 GCA_963699485.1 uncultured Alphaproteobacteria bacterium
TTGCAGGCGCCAGGTGACTGGCTGCACTGTCGGCAATGCCAACACAATGTCTATCCTGAGCCTCTCGCCTTCGGCGCCAAACACGGTCTGGCCGAGACGACGCCGGTCCACCTCGTCGAGCCCCGGCTTGTATGCACGGTCTGTGGAGCTCGCGAACGCCACTGCTGGCCGAGCCCGTTCCAGCGGGGAGTCCTCTGAAGATCATTCCGACAAAGAACGACGCAAAACGACGGCGTTCGATTGGAAGCGCGTCGCGTTTTGCCGTGAACGCCCGGCCTATGGTAATTTGGAACAGCAACAGGTCTCGCGTTCCGACATCAGACGAAGAGGGAAGCGGTGCTGCGAGCGTTGTGGAGACGGTCAGAGCCAGTGGCTGAACCGCTGCCCGAACCGGTGGCGTCGACCGGTGCCGTTGACCCCTACCCTCAATCGGTGACTTCAACTGGCGCCTTCGATCCCTGTTTCCAACCTGGTGCGAGAACCGCTGCCCGCAAACGGCGCCGCAAACCGGTGGAGGTGAAGAGCCTCTATCCGCGCGCGACCCAGCGCGAGCCGCTGAGGCTGACACGCGCGCGCGCCCTGCTCACCTTCGTCCGACAGGAGTGCCCTGAGTTCATCGGGCGAGTTCGTCTCGCAGTCGGAACTCGAGACGACCTACGCCGAGCTCTGCAAGGTGAAGGGATGGCAGCCGTTCCACTGGACGGGTATCGGGTGCCATCTTTCCGATCTCGCGGACCGGATCATCAGCAAGGCCAGCGGCAAAGCGCGCCGCGCCTACAGGATCCCACGATTGATTAGGGGGTGAAGGCGGCCTCGCGTCGATCGGAGTATGGGCACGAGTATGGACAGAGACGAGTGGTGTTATAAAAATCACACTAATTCAATGGCATGTGGCGGACTCCCCTTCCGCCAACATAGCTGAATATGCCATTATATTCCATAGATAATCTATGTGGGCCATCTCGCAGACCCCACATTTTAGCCCACAATTTTGCTCCGGTCTGAGGCGGACCTTATCGGACAATGCATGCCCGTTCGTTCAAGATTTTGTAACTGTCGTTGGTCCTTTGGCCGATCAGAGCTGAAATACGGCTCGTCGAGGGCGGTTCGCGGTTGGGCCTTAGTCGTGCGCTTCTATACGATTGAATTTCCCAATCCAATCGAAAGCTTAAGCCATTCATTCACCAACGTAACTTACATTGGTCTTGTCCGGGGCATTGCGGAGCAGCTTTTCTTGGGGGTGTCGTGGAGACCGTTGAAGATTGTGGGGGCAGTGCGCGCCTTGCGAAGTTTGAAGCGATAGGGGCCATGCTTCGATCAATGCGTGCGACCCTGACAGCGCTGGAAATTGAGCTCACCGAGACGCTCGCTATTGTAGAGGCGGAATTGACGCCAGCTCACGTGCCTTTCTTGCGCGTTCCAAGTTCACCGATTGCCTGTATCGAGGTCCGCAGTGACGAGTTGCGCAGCAACGATGTCGCGTCAGGCTTCGTCTCAAAGTGCGGGCCCTGACACTACGCAACATGCGTCGCTGGCAGGCGATCTGAATGTGAGCTTGGTCAAGGATGCGACGTCGCCCAGAGTCAGAGGGTCTGTCGCTGGCAGACGATCTGAATGCGAGCAGCATCACGGATGCGACGCCCGCAGAGGGTCTCGACGCTCTAGGCAGCTCGCGAGAGCGCCGTTCGACCACAGACGATATCGAGCAAGTGAAGCGCGAAGCCATCACACCCCAGCACATTGCTGGGGTTAGTGGGCCATCCGCTCTCATTGCCGAGATACCCTCTACTTACTTGGAGCAAGGCCTTTCCGATCAGGAACCTTCTTCGCCCCTGCAGCCTCCACTAGAGGCATTCGCTGGCCCAACGATGGGACTGACCGACACCGTGAGGAACCATGAAATTATGGCAGCCCCTAATTGCAGCGAAGGGTTGATCTTCGACGCTCCGCCAGAAGACGATGAGCTGATTTCAGCCCTACGACGCTAAGGCCCAGCCGAGTGTAATGACGACCGCCCTAGGTCTAGAGGTCGACAGCCCCTTCGAAACAACAGGAACGCAACGTCGTTTGCGTCACGAGCTATGAAAACACGGCAGCCATATGTTTGATGGCCTTCGATGCTCCGCCAGAAGACGATAAGCCGGTCGCGGGCACCGATGCTGAGGTACAGTCGAGTGCGCCGACGGCCGCCTTATGTCTAAAGGCTGAAGGCCCTTCGAAACATCAGGAACGCAACGTGGTCTGCTTTCCCGGCGAGCGTCAGTGGATTTTTAGAGGCTTAGCAGCATCTGTCGTAGCTTGCCTGACCCTTTTAACAGGCGTCCTCGTCCTCAGCGATCACACGAAGTTTGCAGCACTGTCGCGCCTTGGCGGCGTGACGAGCGCACGTTGACGCCGTTATCTCGCAGTCGTATCAGGCGTTCAGAGCTTGGCCTGCCACGCGTGGGCAGCCCCCTCCGCCGTCTCTAACAGATGCCTTTGCGCAGTGTCGTCGCAAAGCGGGTGGGAAAAGCAAAGGGCCCCGGCGCTTGAAATACCGGAAGCCCCGAATACCAACCTCAGCAGTCTCTCACGCTCGGCGTATCAGCCCGATCAGCAGCAGCAGAATGACCGCGCCGATCACCGCCGTGATGATCGTGCCGACGGTCCCGCCGCCCGTGGAAGAGCCAATCAGCGGAAGCAGCCAGCCACCGATCAGCGCGCCCACGATTTCTGACGACGATATTGCCAATGAGCCCAAATCCGTAACCCTTAACGATCAGCCCGGCGAGCCAGCCCGCTATTGCGCCAAGAAGCAACATGATGATGAGTGCTTGGACGTCCATCGTTGTCTCCCTTTACGACGGTGAATTCCTACAACACGACGCAACCGCGAATTGAGGTTCCGGGAGCAGGTGGGTCCTGTCAAGCGCCACGCGCTCCGTGCCTTAACAGGGGCTCGGCCTCGACGTAGCGACCCTGGAGAGCCGCGCCGTCACTCAAGATGCTGAGGAGACTTACCTCCTCCTTGTAGTTGGCGCGGTCGTGTAGACAGGCGATCGTGGTTAACAAATTGGTAACCGACGCGTCGCAAAAGGGCTGCATGCATGCGGGCTAGAGGTGCCAAACTCTAGCGACGCTTCATTTAGACGGCGGCTTCTCGCGAAGCCGCCGTTATTAGTTTGTGCTCTGGGACGTGCTGACTGCAGTGGGTAGAGGCGAACTGCTTGCGAGTTGTGTTCGCCGTCAAACGAGATCGCGTCGCATTCCATGACTGCTGTGACGCAGATGCAACGTTTGAACTGGCGCTTGCTCTCTCCTCCTCGCGTGACAAATCCCTGATAGTCGTTCCTTTTTGCGTCACATTGCGCACGTCCCTCAAGGGTTTTGGGGAACGTTGATAAGTCGGGGGCTCAGATTGCCCTCTGATTCCCTCACGAGCTTAATGACCGCAGTTTGTGCGTGGAGGGGAGTATGCGCGACTGGGATGTGAGCAGGGAGTTAAGTTCATGAGCAAGTCAGTCGTTTCGTTAGCAGTCGGCGCGATGACGATGTTCGCTGCCACTGGGGTTCAAGCGCAGTGGTGGTCATCACCAACGAATGTGAATTGGACGGGCTTCTTATTCTCGGCGGCCAGGGCACCTACAGATGGGCGAGTGCCGATGTCAATTTCGTCGACGTCCCAGGATTGGGAACGGGCGAAAGTCTAAATTCTGATGATTGGATGGGCGGTGTTCACGGAGGCGTGCAGCAACAGTTTGGGCTGTGGGTCCTAGGTGTCGACCTGTCTGGTGATTGGGGAGGCAGCGGCGATACCAGGAATTTCAACTTCGCGTCTGGCAACGGAAATGTCAGTGCGGGAATTGATTCGATTTTCACCGCGACCGGTCGATTGGGCTATGTTTGGTCAAATGTCATGCTCTATGCAAAGGGGGGTTACGCATCCATAGACCTATCAGCGAACGGTAGCGTAACTGACGGCGGAGTTGCCTGCGTTCCGGATTGCTCATTCTCGCGCGATAAGAGCCGCAATGGTTGGACCGTCGGTGGTGGGTTCGAGTGGATGTTCGCTCAAAACGTGAGCTTTGGTTTGGATTACAGCTTTATCGACATCGGCTCGGAGACGATCAGGTTCGACGGACCAGCGTTCGAGGAGATCGCGGTGAGGGTCGAACCCGACAACATTCAGACTTTGAGTGCCCGGCTGACCTTCCACTTCAACGCGCCACGTGAGCCTTACGTTCCCATCAAGTGAGGACACCGCGAGGTAGTTGTCCGCGGCAATCTGCCGATCCTCAGTAGACCACCTTCTCTACAGACGGCGGCTTCGTGAGCAGTCGCCGCAGCAAGGGGCTGGTTGGGGTGAGCGATGAAAAAGCCGGGCCATTAGGCGGGGTAGGAGCGGCGCGGGGCCGTCCGTCAGTTTGGCGGGCGGCCCCCTTCTTTACGGGATCAAATGCCGTCGCATGGCTTGGGCGACCGCGTGCGTGCGGTTACGGACGCCGAGCTTGCTCTCGGCTTTCTTGAGATGGCTCCGCACGGTCTCCTCCCCGATCCCGAGATGCGTCGCAATCGCCGCGAGTTGCTTGCCCATGGATAAGAGGCGCAGCACCGCCAGCTCCCTGTGCGTCAGCCCCGCCCCTCGTCCGATGCGGTCGGGGTCAAGATGAGTGACTTTCTGCAACCTTATTGCCGCAAGGTTCGCGGCCATGGCCAGCAGGGCGCGCGTCTGCTGCGAGAGCGACCCCGACAAGTCTTTTTTCGCCCAATACCCCACCACCCATTTACCGCCGATGGGGCACGTCAAGCCATCGCGCATTCCGTAACGGAGAGCGAGTTCGTTCGGCCAACGATCCACGCCGATGGGGTCGAGCATTTTCAGAACTTCCGACCATGTGTAGGGAGCAAACCCCAGATGCGCCATCGCTACATGGGGGTCGTAATCATTACGGCGCAATTCCATATACTCATCCCACCAGCCTTTGGGCGCACTCTTGCTGAGATAAACCGTCCGGTCATCGGTGCGCCAATCCCCCCACCTCGGCGGCAGCAGCGCCGCCCCGAGCACGTGAATGCGGCAATGCTCGTATGTGATCGTGTCCAGAGCTTCGATGATCTCGCTCGGGGTGCTCATCCCTTCGATGGCAACTGCGAAGTCGAGGATGGCCTCTCCCAGGCCGGGAGGAAGGATGCGGGTAAGCATGTGTCACCTGAACAGGGTTAAGTCAGGGCTGTGAGGCTACACCGCGCCGTTCCCGTTCGTTAGCGGTAGATAGAGCGACGTAAAATGCCTTTAAAATCAAAGCCCGCCCTCGCCTAAAAAATGAGCGCTTACGCATAGGCCCATTGTCTCATTGCAAGGGCTACGGTGTAGACCTTATAGTCGCTCTAGCCGCATAGATATTGCGGCTAGCCAAGTTTTCGGCATCCCTCCCGAAAGCATCGCCCCTCCCCCCGAGGGACTTGGCTAGGGCGCTCGGTCCTCCCCCCGGACCGGCGCCCTTTCTCCTTCCCACCACA
This sequence comes from uncultured Alphaproteobacteria bacterium, assembly GCA_963699485.1. Lineage (GTDB taxonomy): Bacteria > Pseudomonadota > Alphaproteobacteria > Rhizobiales > Hyphomicrobiaceae > Hyphomicrobium_C. The sequence goes on from CAVOUC010000034.1 coordinate 5,500, forward strand.
TGCATGCGAATTCACGCCCTCTTCTTTGCAAAGACCTTGCCGCCCCTGTCAGCCCGAAACGCCGAAAGCTCAGTTAAGGAGTTGAGCTGACCTCCAAAATTTCTTTTGCAGCCTCGGTCAGCGGATCCTCGCCTTCGGGCTTGGGAAAAACAGGAACGGGATATTCTCAGGTGCGCCATAATTCGGTCGAACCGAATGGCACTCATCAAACTCACGCACTAACGCGTAATTCCTCCTGAGCCTTGGGCCGTCGCCCGACGGCCTCATTTTTTCGCGATCCCCCCTCTTGCGACCCAAGCCATTGAAGGCGCAGCGACCGCATCCGATTTTGGCTCTTTGTCTCACCTTTGCGGGCCCCGACGCCCGGCCGGCAGTCAGCGCGCGCTATTTGGAGGCGTTCAATTCGGCGCGCGCGCGAGGGTCCACGTTAGGTTTGACCATTCAAAGGTGAGACAAGGTGAGACAGCTGCCCCGGAACGACTCCGGAGCAACTATCAAGGTCATACCGGCAGTCGGTTCTCGGTGGGAAATCTCCTCGCTTGTCCTCGTGGAAGAGGGGCAGCCACATCTGACGACGCTTGGCGAACTGCTCCTCGACCATTGGGGAAAGCCCTTCTGTATCTCTCCTCTAGGAAGGGGTCGTCCACTTCGCAGTCTCCGTCGACGAACAGCGCCGCCCAATCGCCCAGATTAACTGGCGCGGGCGGGGGGATCGCAGCCACATACTCCTCGTCGGTGATCAGCTTGTTCTCCCAGGCGTGTTCGATGGCCTGCCTGCGTGGGGGGAGCGTCCGAACCGTTGGCAGTTGCGGGCGCTTACAGGTCACGATCTCTCGCGGTCCTTTGGGCCGCGCCTCGCCGATCTCGCCCGCATACGTCGTGAGCGTGCCGATGATGCTGTGCAGCGTCGCCTCGTGCCGGGCGGCGGACGGATCGAAGTCGCGTAGCCAGGACGTCATTGCCTGTTCGAGAACCAGACTTTCAATTTGGAGCGGCTCATCCAACTCCCACAGCTTTTCGGTCGCCACGCCGTCGACGAAGACATGGTAGTCGGCCGTTTTGTGTGACTGGAACTTTCCGCGCAGCAAGAAGCCGACTGTGCACTTCTCAAGGGCCGACCGCGACTGCGCCATCTGGCGGATGGCGGCTTTGGTCTTGAGGTTGGCGTTGATGATGAGCGTCTGGCGATCATCGAAGCGACGGAAGGAGTGGTTCCGGGCGTCGTAGACGAAGCGTGCTGCGCCGCCATTATTCCACTGCTCAAGGAGCCGTTCGAACTTGTCGGTGCCATTCCAAGCGGGGGAGGACTCTCAGGACTGTGTATCGGCGATCTCCCGGCTTGATGTGCAGGAAGTGATCGTGGTTGGAGATCACGATCAGGCGCGAGTAGTTGTCAACCGTGATGGGAGCCTTGAACTTCGGATTGATCAGCACGTCCTTGCCGGTGATCAGTTCCTTCATCTTGTCGAAGGCCGCCTTGTCGCCCGCGAACGCCGCCTCCCCCAGAACCGTCACGAGCTTGCCGATCAAGGCCTCGTTGAAGTCGCCGAGAATCATGCGGTGATTCGAAACCCGCAGCAGCATGTCGCCCATGATGGCCCTTAGCAGCACGAAGACCACGCTTTTCCCATCGCCATAGCCGCCACGGATGGCGATGCTGGTGTCCACCTTTTCTCCCGGATAGGCGATGATGCGCATCAGATATTCGACGAGCCACGCGGTAATGTCGTCATCGCCCTGCGCCCAGACCTCATGGAGAAGGTCGCGCAGCAGCGACCACGAGCCAGATTCATCCGGCTCCAGCAGCATGCCGCGGTAGAGATTGTATTGATCGGCTGCCACCGTGCCCGCAGGCATGAACACGAGCCCACCGCGATAGACCTGCGCATTCTTCGGCGGCTTGGCGAGGAAGCGCTTCGCCGGATAGATGGTCGTTATCAAGCCGTCCTCGTCGACGACTTCAAACCACTCGTTCCGGTGCAGGAACTCAAAGTCATCGCGCGGCATCAGCGCCTTTGACAGGTCGGGCTGTCGCAAGGACATGACCACACCCTTGCCGCCGGTATTGAGGAGGGCGAAGTCGCGCACGTAGTCCCGCAATGGCTTGATGAGTGCCGTCTCCTCGGCGGTGAGAACCCCCAGCTCTCGCGAGATGCCGACGGGCCAGGGCGCGGCCGCGACAGGCAATTCGAACACCGCCACCGGTCAGGGCGCCGTCGCCTCGGGCAACACCAACACGGCCACGGGCCAGGGCGCGTTGGCGCTCGGCGACCAGAATACGGCCGACGGCCAGGCGGCCATCGCGCAAGGCCAGGGCTCGACCGCGCAGGGGGACGGCACCATCGCTCTCGGCCAGACGGCCAGCTCGACGGCGGCGAACGCGATCTCCATCGGCACGAATTCGGTCGCTGGGGGCGAACGCTCGACCGCCGTCGGCAATGGCTCCCAGGCGCTGGCCGTTACCTCGACCGCGATCGGCGTCAACGCCACCGTCGCCGCCGGCGCGGGCCCCGGCTCGTTCGCGGGCGGGCAGTCCTCCGTCATTAGCGGCACCGGCGCCACCTCGATCGGCAACTCGAACACGGCGTCCGGCGACGGCGCTGTTGCTCAAGGCAACTCGAACTTCGCCACGGGCCAAGGCGCCACCGCGTCCGGAAACACCAATACCGCCAACGGTCAGGGCGCGTCGGCGCTCGGCGATCAAAACACCGCCAACGGTCAGGCGGCGATCGCGCAAGGCCAAGGCTCGACCGCCCAGGGGGCCGGCACCATCGCTCTCGGCCAGACGGCGAACTCGACGGCGGCGAATGCCGTTGCGATCGGGACTTTGGCCGCCGCCGCCGGCGAAAGCTCGACCGCCGTCGGCAACGGGTCGCAGGCGCTGGCCGTCAGCACGACCGCGATCGGCCAGAACGCCATGGTCCTCGCTGCCGCCGGTCCCGGGTCGTTTGCGGGCGGGCAGTCCTCGGTTCTCAGCGGCACGGGCGCCGTCTCGATCGGCAACCTCAACGCGGCCTCGGGCAATGGCGCCGTTGCGATCGGCGATCCGAACGTGGCGTCCGGCACCGGCGCCGTGGCCGTCGGCGCCAACAACACGGGGCTCGGGCGCGGCGCGGTTGCCCTCGGCGATAACAACAGCGCCGTGGGCAACGCCGCAATCGCCCAAGGCCAGGGCTCGAGTGCCCAGGGGAACGGGACGATTGCCCTCGGGCAGACGGCAAGCTCGACCGCGCCGAACTCGGTCGCCATCGGAACGCGCTCGGTCTCCGCGGCGGCACGCTCGACCGCCGTCGGCAACGGCGCGACGGCGGACGGGATCGAGTCGACGGCCATCGGCAATGGCGCGCAGGCCTCCGCGCGCAACTCGATGGCCCTCGGCACCCAGACGACGGTCGCGGCGGGGCTGCGCAACTCCTCGGCAATCGGCGCCGGCGCGACGGCAACGCTCGACAATCAGATGGTGTTCGGCACGGGCGATACCACGTACACGGCGCCCGGTATGAACAGCACCCTGAGCAGGGCGCGCCAGCACGGTCCTCTGGGCATCGTGACCTCGGACGACTCCGGCAATCTCGCCTCCGACAACGGCTCCCTCTACAAGGAAGTGGCGCGCGTGAAATCGGGGGCCGCCGTGGCGATGGCGCTCGCGGACCCGACGCTCGCCGAGTACGAGCGTTTTGCCATGAAGATCAACTGGGGCGGCTTCGACGGCGCCAATGCGGTCGGCTTCACCACCATCGGCTTGCTGGGCAAGGGCGTGATCACCAAGGGCGATCGGCTGACGGTCTCCGGCGGCTTCGGCTGGGGCGAATCGAGCGTGACCGGCTATTCCGAAAGCGTCACCGGCGGGCGCGCCGGCATTCAGCTCGCCTGGTAGCCCGGTCGGCATCCATCACGACCATCTGCGCTCTCGGCGGACGCGTCGTCCGGCGCGCACCCGCCAAAGGCTTGTTTGCGCGGCCGCGAGCGCGATAGGCTCGCGCACCTGAGCCTCGGCCAAGGTCGAAGGGATGCGATGACGATGGCGATGCGGTGCGCCCCGGTGGTGGCGAGCGTGCTTCTCGGGCTCGGCTCGATTGCCGCGCACGCTGGGGCCGAGAACGCGCCTTCCTCCGCTCAGAGCCAACCCGGCGCCCAACCCAGCACGCCCGGCCCGGTGATCGACAGCGTTGCGCTGGCGATGATGATCAAATCCGTGATCGTCGCCGTCCAGCACGCGAACGCGACCGGCAACTACTCGGTCCTGCGCGATCTCGGCTCGCCGGGCTTCCGCCAGCAATTCGATCAAGCGAGGCTCACGGCGATCTTCGCCAACCTGCGCGCACGCGGCGTCGATCTCAGCCCGGTGCTGATGCTGCTGCCGAACTTGACCGAGCAGCCCGTCATGACACCGGAAGGACGCCTGCGCGTGGTCGGCAACTTCCCGACCCGGCCGCTGCAGATCGAGTATGCGCTCCTGTTCGTGCAGCAGGGCCAGACCTGGTATCTCGATGGAATTGCCATCGACGCGGTCCCCGCCCCCGACGCTCAAGCCGCGCCGGCGCCCGCGGCGGAAGGAGGCGCGACGGCCTCGGCGGAGGGTAACGGCAAGAGCAAGGCGCCTCCGGCCGACAAGAAATCAAAAGCGGGAGCCAAATAGCGGCGCGCTCTCAGTCGGCAGATGGCCACGCGCCCTCGCCAGCCTTCGGACCGTCAGCGGATGCATTCCCACAGGCGCTCCTCCTCATCGAGGCGGTCGATCTCCGCCCCTTTGAAGTCGCCGCGTGAGACGATGCCCAAGATCCTGCCGCTCTCGACCACCGGCAGATGACGGAAGCCGCCATCGCTCATGACCCGGAGCGCGTCGATCGCGCGGCTCTCCGGTGCAATCGTGACGGGATTGGGCGTCATCGCATTGGCAAGAGCCGTCGCCGCGTTTTCGCTGCCTTGCGCAAGCGCGCGCACCGCGTCGCGGCCGGTGAAGATGCCGCAAAGGCGATGCTCGTCGTCGACCACGAGGACCGAACCCGCGCGGCGTTCCCACATGCATCGGCACGCCTGTTGCACGGTCTCATGAGTTCTGAGCACGAGCGGCGTCTTGTCCTTGACGATATATGCGAGCTTCCGGTTGGTCATGTCGCCCGCTACGCCGGGCCTTGAAGGCCGAGCGCCCGCTTCCCATGGTGATGGCTTATATGGCCGATCTCGTCCTGTCGGCGCTTTGATTTCCATCAATCTTTGACCAACGGGGCCTTTGCGCGCGATCAAGCCCGGGGCGCCGGAAGCGACGCATAGTTCTCGGCAGGGCCACACGGAGACCGTTTCATGATGAAAGCCGGCGCGGGGATGCCTTTGCCCGCAAAGCAGCTGGGTCCTGCGGGCGAGCGCGCCATTCCAGCCCTCAGGGCGGGCCAGGCGGCGCAGCCGTGCGTTGCCGTCGCCGCCTCGAGGGCCGATGGGGAGGAGGATCTGTCACAGCGGTGGGCCGACGTCACCGACCGCTCCATTCACTACATGATGTCGCGCTTGACGCTCGGCCTTTCCCCCGCAGTGCTGATCGAAGCCTACTTGGATTGGCTCATTCATCTCTCGGCCTCTCCCGGAAAGCAGCTGCAGCTCTTCGAGAAGGCGGTCCGCAAGTCGGCGCGGCTCGCGAATTATGTCGTGACCTGCGCGCTGCGCACCGATCATACGAAGCGGTGCATCGAGCCGCTCCCGAACGACAAGCGCTTTCAGGCGGCGGCCTGGGACACGTTTCCGTTCAACGTCATCCACCAGGCCTTCCTCCTGCAACAGCAGTGGTGGCACAACGCCACGACCGGCATAGGCGGCGTCACCGTCGACCATGCCCGGCAGGTGGAGTTCGCCGCGCGGCAGATCCTCGACATGTTCTCGCCGTCGAACTTCATTCTGACGAACCCGGAGGTGCTCGCGAAGACCGAGGCCGAGGGCGGCTTGAACCTCGTGCGCGGCTATTGGAATTTTGTCGAGGACTGGGAGCGGACGGTCAACGGCCGGCCGCCGATCGGCGCCGAGGCCTTCGTGGTCGGAGAGAACGTTGCCGTCACGCCCGGCGAAATCGTGTACCGCAACGATCTGATCGAGCTCATCCAATATGCGCCGTCGACGCCGACGGTGCGCCCCGAGCCGATCCTGATCGTGCCGGCCTGGATCATGAAATACTACATCATGGACCTGAGGCCGCAGAACTCTCTGGTGAAGTACCTCGTCGACCAGGGGTTCACCGTCTTCATGATCTCCTGGAAGAACCCCGATGCGGACGATCGCGACCTCGGCCTCGAGGACTATCGAAGGCTGGGCGTGCTCGGTGCCGTCGAGACCATCCGGCGGATCGTTCCCAAGTCCAAAATCCACGCCGTCGGCTATTGTCTCGGCGGCACGCTCCTGGCCATTGCCGCCGCGGCGCTTGCGCGCAACGGCGACGATCCGTTCCGGAGCCTGACGCTTCTCGCCGCCCAGGTCGATTTCAAGGACGCGGGCGAGCTCACGATCTTCACCAACGAGAGCCAGGTCGCCTTCCTCGAGGACATGATGTGGCAGCAGGGCTACCTCGACGCCAATCAGATGGCCGGAGCGTTCCAGATGCTGCGCTCGAACGACCTCGTGTGGTCGCACATCGTGCACGGCTATCTCATGGGCGAGAGGGAGCCCATGTTCGATCTCATGGCCTGGAACGCGGACGCGACCCGCCTCCCCGCCCGGATGCATTCCGAGTATTTGCGCAAGATGTTCCTGCGCAACGAGCTTGCGGAGGGCCGCTATGAGGTGGACGGCAAGCCGGTCGCCCTCACCGACATTCGCGCGCCCGTGTTCAGCGTGGCGACGGAGACCGACCACGTGGCGCCCTGGCGCTCGGTCTTCAAGCTCAATCTCCTTCTCGACACGGAGCTCACCTTCTTGCTGACGAACGGCGGCCACAACGCCGGTATCGTCTCCGAGCCGGGCCGCAAGGACCGCGCCTTCCGCATCAGGACCAAGACGGAGGAGGACCTCTATCTCGATCCGGACGCCTGGCTCTCCGCGGCGGCCGTCGAAGGCGGCTCCTGGTGGCCGGCATGGGTACGATGGCTCGAGCGCCATTCGGGCGACCGGGCAGCGCCGCCGCCGATGGGCGCCCCGGGAGGGGGATCGCGCCCGGCGATGAAGGCCCCCGGCACCTACGTTCTCATGCCGTGAAGGGGCCTGGCTCGGCAGACCGCGCCCAGCGCGGTCCCGACGTGAACGAGCGCCGCAGCAAGCTGCTCGCCCCCTCCCCACCCCAATGCGATCGCAGGCGCCGGAAAGCAAAAGGAGCGCCGCTGGCGCTCCTCTATCCCGACGCGCGCGAGCCGGGCGTCAGAAGTTGTGCTTCATGCTGCCCCGGATCGTGAGGTCGTCGGCCGGCCCTTCAACCTCGGGCTCCGCCGGCTTCGGCTGGTCGGTGGCCCCGTAGAGCAGCTCGAGCCCGAAGTCCATTTTTGGCAGCACGCCGAGCTTGCCGAGCCCGGGAATCCGGACCTCGGTGCCCCCGGAGCCCTGAGCCTCGGCCCCGCTTGGCGTCGTAAGCTCAAGACCCTTGCTGTCCCCCTCGGGGGCTGCCGCCGCCGCCGGCGCCGGCGTTGTCGCCTCGGCCGGCGGCGCAGAAGACCCCTGATTTTGCTCCTGAAAGGCGACGGCCGAGCCACTGGCGCAAGCCAGCGCCACTCCAAGCCCGATAACGACCCTCAACCTCATAATCGACCCCGCGCACGTCCCATGACGACATCTGCGGTCAAAATGACCCTTCATGGAGTTGAAAACAAGAATGTTCCTCCTTCCCTTAAGCCCCGATGAACGTTTCTGTGGGGACGTGTGGTTGCGGTGCAATGTGGCGGGACCGCAACTAAAAGGACAAGTTTCTCAATTCGAGGCCACACGCCTTTTTCTTGTCGGAATCAAGCCTTTGCGGCGCTGCTCGGGCGCGGGCTGGGCTAAGCCCCGAGGCGGGCCGGCTGATCAATCCCGAGAGAATAGCGCGGCGGCTTGTGGATAAGCGAGGCAAGTCGAAGGGCCGCCCTCCGGGAGAGAGGGCGGCCCTGCAGTTGGTCGAGCAGTTGGGAGGCCTAGAACTGAATGCGTGCGCCGGAGATGACCATGTCGAAGTCGTCAAGGTCGAAATTGGTGCCGGCGGCGTTGGTGAAGTCACCTTCCGAGTGGCGGTAGATCACATAGAGATCCATGGCCGCCGCTTCGATGTTCTGCACGACGCCGCCAGAGAAGAAGTCGAAGTCGCCTTCCTGAATGAAGGTGGCATCTCGATCCGTCGGTCTTCTTGGTCAGGTTCGAGCCGGGATCGTCATGACGGTACATGGCGTATAGTGTCGTCTTGCCGAGCGGGCACCACTTCTGCTCGATGCCGGCCTGGATGAACCACATTGTATCCGTCGAGTCGGCCGTCGAGGGATCGACGACCCTGCTGTCGTCGTCCAGTTGGCCATAGCCGCCATAGACGTATAGTCCCGTCGGCATGTGATAGATGGTAGCGGCACCGCCCCACCACTGGCAATCCATATCAGCTGCGCTGTTGTTGGGGTTGCAGGCGGAGCTGTGCGTATCCGAGTTCTGCTCCCAGCCGGCCTTGGCCAAGACCTTGAAGTCGTGGAACTCGTTCTTGTAGGTGAGGGCAACACCCGACTGGTCGTCCTCGCCCCACGACGCCGTCAGGACGAAGCCCCAGAAATCCGGCGAGTTGTAGCGCACGATATTGCGGCGGCCGTTCTGTCCTGGCGTGTCGTTGTTGACGCCCTCTAAAATGTCGCGCCACTGCAGATTGTTGACGAACGCCCCGTCCACTCTGATCTTGAACTGCGCCAACGCCACGGGCGCCGCCTCGGCATCATCGTAGTTGCGCGTATTGGCGGCATCGGCATCGTCGAGCAGATGGTAGGTCGCCGTGCCGTTCAGGCCGACCGCCAGCTTGCCGTAGGTCTTGCTCTTGAGGAACCAATGAGCGTGGCGGGTGGTGAGTGTTATTGGGAGTGATCCCGTCGGGTGAGTCTTGCGAAAACTGGTTCGAAGCCGCGCCGTTGATGCCGATCTCGAGTCCTGTAGCCCGCCGACCAGTCGCCATCGATCTTGGCTTCGCCCGTGAACGAGAACCGAGTCCTGCTCGAGAGAGTTGGTGCCGACGTAGGTATTGGTCTCATGGCCGTCGTCCCACCAGAACACGGCCTCGTTGACCCAGCCCTGGATTGGTCAGGCTGACCTTGCGGTTGCCCTTGCGCGCGGTCGTCGCCTCGAGCTCGGCGATGCGCTCCTCGAGATCCGCGCAGCAATCGCCGCCCAGATCCGCCGCTTTGGCTGAAGGCCCGGCAGCGACAAGCCCCGTCGCCGTCAGCAGCGCCAGATACGCCCCCGTCCTCATAGTTCCCCCAGTCATGCCATGATCCTCTCGACGATCCGGGTCCGGAATCTAGGTGATTCGCAAACCCTGAGCCACATCCCCACCACTCAGCAGACCGGCCAGACGCAAGTACACGCCGTTTGCCCCCACCGTGGTTGGAGCTAGCTAGCCGCAGTCGCTAAGTCCGGTAAATGACTATTTCTATTATGACAGATTTGCATCCAGTCGTCGTTGTCCTCCGGCCACGAACAGGTTTTCCACCGAGAGCCGAATGATGGTTTAATGACAATGTGACAGTGCTTGTATGTCACATTCGCCGGCGACATTGTCTGTCGGCGCGCCGTTCGCTCTAAGATTGGCGCCAATCTGACTCGAAAAGGTCGAGGCATCGTGCCTGCTCGATTCGAAGTCGCGGTGATCGGCGGCGGTCCGGCAGGGCTCGCGGCGACACTTGCGCTCGGGCGGCTCGGGATCGCCACCGCACTGGTCACGGAGCCCCTCCCCGCGCAGGGAGCGCCATCGGGCGATCCCCGTACGAGCGCACTCTTCACGGGCTCGGTCGAGTTGCTGCGCAATCTCGGCATCTGGGACCAGGTAAAGCGCGAGAGCGCCCCGATCGGCGCCATCCGGCTCGTCGACGACACGGGATCGCTTTTGCGCGCGCCGGAAGTGCTGTTCGAAGCCCGCGAGCTCGGCCTCGAGGCTTTCGGCTGGAACGTCCCCAACGGCGCCCTCGTGGCGGCGCTCGCGGCGGGCCTCGACACCCCTCAAATGAGCGTCGTGCGCTTCGGCGCCGGTCTCGACAAGCTCGACATCGGCGCGGACGACGTGACGCTCATTTTGCGTGATGGCTCGACCCTTGCCGCGCGCCTTGTCGTTGCCGCCGACGGCCGCCGCTCGGTCTGCCGCGCAGCCGCAGAAATCTCCGTCAAGACATGGGATTATCCGCAGAGCGCGCTCGCAGTCTCGTTCGCCCACGCCCGTCCGCACGGCGGCATCTCGACCGAGTTCCACGGGCGGTCCGGGCCCTGCACGACCGTGCCGCTTCCGGGCAATGTCTCGAGCCTCGTCTGGGTCGAGGCGCCCGAGACGGTTGCCCGTCTGGCGGGCCTCGACGAGGCTGCCTTTCGCGCCGCGCTCGAGGGGAAGCTCATGGGCCTTCTCGGCGCGGTCGGCGACATCGGCCCGCGCGCGGCTTTCCCGCTCTCGGGGCTTGCGGCGGCGACGTCCGCGCGCAATCGCGTGGCCCTCGTCGGCGAGTTCGGGGCACGTCATCCCGCCGATCGGCGCCCAGGGACTGAACCTCGGCTTGCGGGACGCGGCCGCGCTCGCCGACTGTGCGGCCGGCGCCCTTCGCGAGCGCCGCGATCCGGGCGGGCGCGAGGCGCTCGAAGCCTACGCCGCCCTGCGCCGCCCCGACGTCGGGTTGCGCATCGCGGCCGTCGATCTCCTCAATAGGTCGCTGCTGTCGGAGTTCCTGCCGGTCCACCTCGCCCGCGGTCTCGGGCTTCACGCGCTGCGCGCCATCGGCCCCCTGCGCCGGCTCCTCGTCCGCGAGGGGCTGGGGCCGGCCGGAGCCCTCCCCTCGCTCATGCAGCCGGCGGCGGCCCCCGGCGCGACGGCCCGCATCGCCTCATCCTGAGCGCTTTCCGAGCCCCCCGAAGAGAAGTAATTCCAACCCATGAGAGCTGCTCCCCTTCCTCTCCTGCGCGACATCCAATTCCGCATCGAGTACGTGGTCCTGCGCCTCGTCATCGGGCTCGTCCGCCTGCTCCCGCTCTCGCTCGCGACCGGCGTCTCCGCCTGGACCTGGCGCCGTCTTGCGCCCCTCATCAATCCCAAGCGCCATCAGCGCGCGCTCGACAACCTGAGGATCGCCTTCCCCGAGAAGACGGAGGCCGAGCGGCTCGCGATCTGCCTCGCCCACTGGGAGAACCTCGGGCGGGTCATGGCCGAGATGATGCAGATCGACCGCCTCATCGCGGACAAGAGCCGCATCACCATCACCACCAAGAAGCTGTTCGACCGCTACAAGGACAAGCTCGGCGCCGCCATCGGCGTCTCGCTCCACATGGGCAACTGGGAGCTTTCGATCTGGCCGTTCGTCGAGGCCGACGCCTGCCCCGCCGCCGTCTACCGCTCGGTCAACAACCCTTATGTCGATGGCTACCTGCGCTGGCAGCGCCGCGACCTCTACCCGGGCGGGCTGTTCGGGCGCGGCAAGGTCGAGGGCGAGCACGGCGACGACCAGAGGACGGCGCGCGTCCTGACCGACTTCGTGCGCCGGGGCGGGCGGCTCGGCCTCGTCTGCGACCTCTACGACCGCACCGGGCTGGCGATCCCGTTCTTCGGCAAGGAGGCGCGCACGCAGGCCATCGCCGCCATGATTGCGCGCCGCGTCGGCTCGCGCATGTGGATGAGCCGCACGAAGCGGGTCGGCACCGAGAGCCGGTTCGAGATCGAGGTCAAGGAGCTGCGCGTGCCGCGCACGAAGAACCAGGCCGATGACATCCGCTGGGCGATGACGGAGATGCAGAGGCAGTTCGAGGCCTGGATCCGCGAGTGCCCGGAGCAGTGGATGTGGAGCAACCGGCGCTGGAGCTGAGGCGGCGACAGCAGCTATCGCCGCATCGGCTCGATCGGGGATCTCTACTCACCTCAAGCGGGCGGTCCGAACGAGATGGCGGGGCGCCGGTCGGGATCGCGAGCACGCGCTTGGTCGGCGGCTGCATCGTGTGCAGATGCACGTCCTCCGCGCCGTGGCGGCGGAGAAGCTCGACTGCGACCTTCTCGTGCTCGCCGTCGTGCGTCCTCACCCACAGCAGCATGCCGCCGTGGTTCAGATGCTCGTTCAAATGCTTGGCATGGGTCGACCCGACGAGCTTCGCGAGCGTCGATCCGAGCGCCGCGCCCGCGCCTCCCGCGGCGGCCGCGACGGCGATGGCGCCGAGGAGCGTTCCTCCCGAGGCCGCAACGGCAAGACTGCCGATGACGGCGGGAAAGTATGCCGCCGCCGCGATGATGCCGCCCTGGGCGTTGCCGATGTCCTCGTTCGGTACGTAGTCGGCCCGCGGCACGTCCGGATCGTCCTCGAGCTCGGCCGTCGAGGTGTAATCGTGCCCGAGCTTCGCCGTCACGACCTCCTCGCTCGCCAGCACGCTGAGCTCGGCATGATCGAAGCCCCGCGTCAGGAGCTCATCGACAGCCCCCTGAAGCGCGGCTCCGTCATGAAATACGGCGACAGCCTCGGTTTGCGTCTTGTTGTAGGCCTCTTCCTCCATAGCCTGATCTCCTCTGATCGAGGGCGCTGGCGGGGGAGGGTCGCAGGCCTGCGCGACCCGTCGTCTCGAGCCGGCGCGCTTCCCCGCATATAGGGACGGGCGGCGTCGGCTGGGAGAGCCCGGTGAAAACTCTTGGCGGGTCGGAGTTAATACCGGGAAGCAGGGCTCGAGCCGGGACGGCACGCCGGACCTAGTGTCGAGGCAAAGCTCTTCGGCAGGCCGAACAGCCGAGCTCAGTAGTTTATCTTGGCGCCGGTGATGACCTCCTGGAAGTCGTCGAGCTCGCTGAACGACGAGTTAGAGGGGAGCAGGACATCGCCCGCGTAGTGACGGTAGAGCGTGTAGAACGACATTTCCGCGTTCTCGATGTTCTGCACGACGCCGACGGCCCAGAAGTCGAGGTCGGAGGCGTCGGCCTTGGAGGTGAGCCCGACGTCGTCGTGGCGGTATTCACCGAAGACGTTGGTCTTGCCGAGCGAGCACCACTTCCTCTCGATGCCGCCCTGAATATACCAGGTCTTGGCGTCGTCATCCGCGCCGGCGTCTGCAGGCAGGAGATCGATCTGGTTCTCGGCATAGCCGCCGTAGACGTAGATCCCGGTCGGCATGTGCTGCACGAGGGCGGCGGCGCCCCACCATTGGCAGTCGCCGGTGCCGACCGAGGTCAAGCACTGGGGCGCGCCGTTGACCGTCGGATCCGTGCTCTCGCCGTAGCCGACAGCGCCGTTGACCTTGAAGTCGCCGATGTCATTTCGGTAGTTCAAGGCCGCTTCCCACTGGTCGTCCTCGCCCCACGACGTGGTCGCCGTGAAGCCTTGGTACGTGGGCGTGTCGTAGCGGACGATGTTCCTCAAGCCGGACTGACCCGGGCTGGCGTTGTTGAAGCCGCCCATGATGTCGGTCCACTCGTGGAGCCCACAAAAGCTCCGTCTACCCGAATCTTCCAGCTTTGGATGTAGACGCCGGTGGCCTCGTAGTCGGAGACGTTGCGGGTGAGAAGCGTGTCGACGTTGTCGAGCAGGTGGTAGGTCGCGGTGTCGAACCTGCCGACGGTGACCTTGCCGTAGTCCTTGCTCTTCAAGTACCAAGCCGTCTTGCGCAGCTGGAGATTGTTCACGCTCCCCGTGTCATCTTGACTGAATCTCTTGGAGTTGGCGCCGTTTAGGCCGATCTCGAGGATGTAGCCGGCCGACCAGCCGTCGGCGATCTTGGCATCGCCCGTGAAGCGGAAGCGATCCTGCTCGAGGCCGTTGGTGCCGACGTAGACGTTGCTCTCGTGCCCGTCGTCCCAGAAGAACACCGCCTCGTTGACCCAGCCCGAGACCGTGAGCGAGACTTTGCGGTTGCCCTTGCGCGCTGTCGTCGCCTCGAGCTCGGCGATGCGCTCCTCGAGGTCGGCGCAGCAGTCGCCGCCGAGATCGGCGGCACGGACAGCAGGCGCAAACGACAATACAGCTAAGCACGCCACTGCCTCGACGCAGCGCGCGGTCAAAAGCCTGGCCGACATAGAACCCCCCGATTTCAAGCGTATCCCCTACGCCTGGACGCTATATTCAAGCAGATATACCGTGAGTCAATCCCCACATCGTGTGCCTGTTGCACGTCCGGCACAGTCCATCAATTCCGCACCAGAGACGTTGCCTCGAATTTGGGCTTCCCGTTGGGCCTCCCCCCGGTGCGCCTTGCCCGACGGCAGCGGACGCCACCTCTTCTTCAAGGAGGTGGTGTGCTATGATTTTTCTAATTAAGGAGCAGAGGTGGCCGATGAGACTCAGCGCGCGCAACATCCTCAAGGGCACGATCGTCGACGTAACGAAGGGGCAGACCACGGCGCACGTGCGCATCGATATCGGCGGCACGATCGGCCTCGATCACAAACGAGGCCGTCGATGAGCTTGGCCTCAAGAAGGGAATGGCGGCTGCGGCCGTCATCAAGGCCTCCGATGTCATGGTCGCGATCGAATAGCCGGTTCGTTGCCGCTGCCGCGGTTGTGATCTCAGCCGGCCTTGCGCTCGCCGCCCCGGCGTCGGCCATCGCACAAGGCGCCGCAGACTGCGCCGGGCTCGACTGGCCCCTCGAGCGGGAGCAGAAAGCGTTCGCCAACTCGAAGCTCGCCTCCGTCGCGTCGGGCGCATCGCTCAAGCCCGCCGCGGCCGAAGCGTTCGTGCTGGAGCTCTTTCCAGAAAACTCAGCCAAGCTCGCGGCGGCCCCGAGCGGCAAATCGAAGGCCGACGGTCCCGATCTCTATGCCGGCTTCGTCACCGTCGAGGGCGGCGCGGGACCCGTCGGCGTCCAGGTGACGACGTCGGAGGAGGGCTGGATCGATGTGATCCAGGACGGCAAGACGCTTCCCTCGACCGCGCACACCGGCAGCAAGAACTGCCCGGGCGTGCGCAAGAGCGTGCATTTCGACGTGACCGCCGGCTCGTTTGCGGTCCAGGTCGCGGGCGTGCCAGAGGGCTCGATCAAAATCTCGGTGCGCCGGACCGACTGATGGGGAGGCGATGTTCCGCACGGAACAGACGGGCGGGGCGGAAGCGCCGAGGCTAAGCGCGTCGCAATCTGCCTCGCCAAGGTGTTCCCATGCTCACGACCGTCCAGGTCATCCTCAACAGCACCGTCTGCTTCCTGCTTCCCCTCGTCCTCTATTCGCTCGCCACGGGCTCGCCCGCCCCGACGAGCGGCCCGCTCGCCAAGTTCTACGCGGCCGAGCGCCACCTCAATCTCTGCGGCAATCTCTTTCTGCTCGTCCTTATGCGCGCTGGCGATCGGCAAGCTCGGCCTTCATTTCGGCTATATCGACATGGGTCTCGCCGAGCCGCGTCGAGCTCGTGACCACGGTCCCGTTCATGACCCTCTTCTTCGCCTACCTTGCGTTCTGGATCAGCGCCGCGCTCAAGGTGCGGCGCATGAGCAAGAGCGGGGCGTAAGGCGCTTCAGTCGCAGGGCACCGGGATCGTCTTGCCGACGCTGGCGAGAAACTTCGTGCAGGAGCCGGCGCCGCCCGTGCCTCGAGTGCCGCCCGAGGACGTAACCTCGGCCGCGCCCGCGGAATCGAGCCGCGCCAAACCTTCCTTGGCCTCTTCGATCGTTGCGTCGAGGGCGAGCGCCCGTCTGAAGTCGTCGATCGCGGCGCTCGTCTTCCCCTGCGCCTCGTAGATCTCGCCCCGCGTCGTGATCGCGAGCGCGTAGTCGGGATCGATCCCGAGCGCCCGCTCGACGTCTCCCCACGCGTCGTCGAGCTTGCCGGCTTTGAGACGCGCGTCGGCGCGGCCGTTCAGGACCTGCACATTGTTGGGGTCGAGACGCAGGGCCTCGGTGTGGTCGGCGATGGCCTCCTCGTAGCGCTCCTCCATCGAGTAGGCCCCGGCTCGCAGATAGTGGGCGTACCAGTCCTCGGGATCGAGGCTGACGGCCTGGGTGAGGTCCGCGATCGCCTTCCCGGCGTCCTTCCCATTGCGCCATGTGATCCCACGGCCGCGAAAGGCCTGGGCATATTTCGGATCGAGCCGGATCGCATCGTCGTAGTCGATGATGGCGCGCGCGTACTCGCCGGTGTCGAGATAGGCGTCCGCACGGTACCTGCGATAGCTCGCGTCGTCGGGATCGAGCGCGATGGCGCGGCGCGAGGTGCGCGAGGCCCTCCGCGGGCCGGCCGAGCTCCTGCAGGGTGCGGCCGAGGTAGAACTGGGTCTTGGCATGCTTGGGATCGAGCTTCACGGCGCGTTTGAGATCGGCGAGAGCGCGGTCGTAGTCCTCTTTGTAAAAATAGGTCGCGCCGCGATTGTAGATGGCGAGAGACCCGTCGGGGTTTAGCCGCAGCGACTCGTCGAGATCCGCGATCGCGAGGTCGTAGTCTCCTAGATTGAGATGCGCCGCGCCGCGATTTGAGTGGTAGCGCGCCCGGTCGCTGCTGGTGAGGCCGGCTTTGTCGAGAAGCCGCGTGCAGGCTCTGATCGCGGTCTTCTCCTTGTCCACGTCGGCGCACTTATCGAGCTGTCGGTGCCCGGCGATGTATCCTCCTCCTCTTCCGTCACGACGGTGTCGACCGCGGTCACGTCTTGCTTTGCATTCGGTGGCCGGGGGCTCGTCGACCGTCTTCGGCGGAGGATCGACCTTCGGCGGCGGCGGTGGGCGGCCCGGTCACCACCTCGGGCGGCTTCACCTCGGGCGGCTTCGCGGCGACGGTATCGATCGGCTTTTCGTCGCCGACCCGGTCGCGGCCGGAAAAGCCGACGACGTAGACACCGGCCGCGAGGGCGACGAGGAGGGCTGCGGCGAGGCCGGCCCAGACCGGCTTCGCGACGGCGCTCGTCGCCGCGAGCGGCACCGTCGTCCGCGCCCCCGACTGATCGAGGGTGACGGTGTAGGCGTGGACGCGGTCGGGCAGGTTCTTCAGCTGCTGCTCGCCGACGTCGGCGAACTTGAGCGAGATCTTGTTGGCGACCGCCTCGTGCACCGACCTCGAGATGCAGATGCCGCCCGCCGGCGCGATGCTCTCGAGGCGCGAGGCGATGTTGACGCCCTCGCCCAGGAGGTCGCCCTCGCGCTCGACGACGTCGCCGATGGTGATGCCGATCCTGAAGTGCATCTGGCGGCTCGACGGATAGGCGAGGTTGCGCGTGCGCAAGCTCTCCTGCGTGTCGACCGCGCAGCGCACCGCGTCGACTGCGCTCGGAAACTCGGCGAGGATCGCGTCGCCCGCCGTGTTGAAGATGCGCCCGCCGAAGCGGGCGATGAAGTCGGCGAAGACCGCACGGTAGTTCTCGAGGCGGCGCAGCGTGTCCTCCTCGTCCTCGCCGACGAGGCGGCTGTAGCCGACGATGTCGGCGGCGAGAATGGCTGCAATCTTTCGCTTCACGGCTTCGGGTCCGGGGAGGGGAGCGCGAGAGCGCCACTAGCTTAGTCCCTGCCCGCCGCCTTGTCAGCGCGGGGCCGCGAGATCGCCCCGCCACGGTTAAGCCTCGGCGGGGAGGCTCGTGGACGCCCCGTCCCTCGTGGGGCGATAGGCGTTGCGGGGACATCGGCGTCTTCCCCCCGGGCGAGAGGGATGAGCACTGCCTTCCTCGCGGGGGCGCGTGCGTATATCGTGCCCCTGACCCGACCAACCCGGAGCCCTTTCACATGCCCATGGAGCCCCGCGAGATCGAGCGCCTCATCAAGGCGAAGCTCCCGGATGCCACCGTCGAGATCCGAGACCTCGCCGGCGACGGCGACCATTACGAGGCGCGCGTCACGAGCCGCGCCTTCAAGGGCAAGAGCCGCGTCCAGCAGCACCAGATGGTCTACGACGCGCTCGGCGGCCGCATGGGCGGCGTGCTGCATGCGCTTGCTCTTTCCACAGCCGCTGCCGACGATTGACAATTCGTTCGGCCACGCCACATCTACCAGGGCCGGACTGCCCTAAGCCGTACCCGGCAACACCCGGCCAGGCGGCCGAGCCCGCCAACAGCGGAGACGCGGACCATGAGCAAGGAAGCCGTCCACGAGCTGATCCGGAAGACGATCGCCGACAACGACGTCGTCCTTTTCATGAAGGGGACCGCCAAGTTCCCCCAATGCGGCTTCTCGGCCCAGGTCGCCAAGATCCTCGATCATCTGGGCGTGCCCTTCAAGGACGTGAACGTGCTCGAGGACAACGCGCTGCGCGAGGGCATCAAGAGCTTCACCAACTGGCCGACGATCCCTCAGCTCTACGTCAAGGGCGAGTTCGTCGGCGGGGCCGACATCGTGCGCGAGATGTTCCAGGAGGGCGAGCTGCACGCCCTCATCCACGACAAGGGCATCCCCCACACGACCCACGGGTAACCGTGCGCCTCCCCTCTCCCCGTACTTACGGGGAGAGGGTTAGGGTGAGGGGCAGGAACCCGCGAGGGAGAAAGTGCGAGCCTCAGATTTGCCTTGGCCGCATCCTGTTATGAGCCGCGCCGGCCGCGCGTGATAAGCTGCGGCGCATGCATGTGACGCCCGGATCAGGGACCATGAGGCTCGGAGGCCGCCGCTTTCTCTTAAGTCTCGCCATCATCGGCGCGGCCGTCTGCCTCGCGCTCGGGTTGTCGCTACCGATCATCCGGCTCACCAAGTACGTCTTCTGGTCGACCGAGCATTCGCTGCTCTCGACCGTCTCGGTGCTGATCCAGGACGGCCAGACGTTCCTCGGCGGCACCGTGCTCATCTTCTCGATCGTGCTCCCGGTGGTGAAGCTCCTCTATCTCCTCCTCGTCTCGACGCTGCCCGCCGCCGAGCTCGCCCGCTACCACCGGCGCCTGAAGGCCCTCGAGTGGCTCGGCAAGTGGTCGATGCACGACGTGCTCGTCCTCGCCCTCACCATCTTCTTCATCAAGGCGCAGGGGCTCTACGACGCGACGAGCCTCAACGGCGTCTACTTCTTCACCGCCGCCGTCGTGCTGATGATCCTGTCCTACGCCTGGCTCAGGACCGAAGGGCTCGCCGCGCGCGAGCCCGGCGTGCCGGTGACGGCGCCCGTGCTCGGAAAGCCGCTCTCGCCCTTCCGCAACTTCGTGCTGTCGTTCCTCATCATCCTCGCCACCGTGTTCTTCGCGCTCGGCATCATCCTCCCCGTGATCCGCTTCACGACCGTCTACGTGTGGACCAACGAGCACTCGATCGCGACCATCATCTGGGCGCTGTTCGAGAACGAGGAGTACTTCCTGACGGTCGTGCTGTTCCTGTTCTCGATCTTCTTTCCCTTCCTCAAGCTCTTCTACCTCCTGACCCTCGTCACCTCGCCCGACATTCCCCCCGAGTTCCGCAAGAAGTCGATCTCGACCATGGAGTGGCTCGGGCGCTACTCGATGACCGACGTCATGGTGCTGGCGCTGATGATCTTCTACGTGAACTCGTCGGGCTACACGGAGGCGCGCGTGCTGCCGGGCGTCTATTTCTTCGCCGCCTCCGCCCTCATCACCATGCTCGCCTACGGCTGGGCCAACACGGTGCCGGCACGCACGCGTGCGCCCTCGGGTGCGCCGCTCGATCCCGCCCCGCCGCGGCGCATGCGCCCCGTCCCCAGCGCCGAGCCCGCTCAAATCGTGACGCTGCCGACGAACCCCGCGCGCCGGCATCGGCCCGCGTAGGCGATATCAGAAGCCTTCTTTCCCGGCGAGATCGGGCCATTCCCGGCGGGCCGAACGAACGCCTGCCCCCTCACCAAATCGGAATATCCGGCCCTGGATTGGAACCTGTCATTTTCGGGTCGCAATGCGCCCGCAACCTCGCCGAACGACGACGGCCGTTCCTCGATCGACCTTGACAGCGAAGTCGTGAACGGACACGCAAGGGGCGCAAGGGGTTTACCCGCCACGTCGACGCAAACGCCTGCTCACGCTTCGAGTGATCGAGTTCGCATGTCGAGTTCCCCCATACCCACGCCACGGACCCGCGGCTCGCGCGGCAACCTCGGCGTACACAACATCCATCTCATTGCCGCCGTTCTGGCCGCGCTTGGTCTCGTCTCGGTTATTTGGATCTGGCCTCACATACTTCCGCCCCCTGAGACAGCGCAAGGGGCGGCCGAGCAGATGTTCGTGGTGAGCATCGCCGCGCTCATCTATCTGGCCATTCAGGCAATCGCCATCATCGGACAGCCGTTCGGGTCGGAGCGCAGGATCATCATGGATATGATATTCTCAGCGCTGCCCCTCCTCGTCATCATCTACGCCATGCTCGACTTCTCGCGCGGAACTCTGGTGCTGTCGATCTTCGAGGAAATGATGTTGGGTCTCGCGGGTGTCGCCGCCATCATCGATGTCACGCTCTTCACCTGGTTCGCGCTTCGCATCCTGCGCCGCTCGCCTGAGATCACGGTGTCTCACTAGCTAGGTGTCTCACTAGCTAGCCGGGGCAGCGAGTGTCGTGACGCCGTTGATCGACCGTTAGGGTTCGCCGCTTGGCCAAGGCCCGATCCCAACGACGCCGGTAGCAGCGCGATCTCTCAGTGTCGTGAAAAAGGGCCGGCGTGAGCCGGCCCTGTCCGAAGAAAAGGAACTCCCCTACGCGCTCAGCGCGAGTAGAACTCGACGACGAGGTTGGGCTCCATCGTCACCGGGTAGGGGATGTCCGACAGCGTCGGCACGCGGGCGAGCTTCGCCGTCATCTTGTTGTGGTCGGCCTCGATGTACTCGGGCACGTCGCGCTCGGGGCTCTTCAAGGCTTCGAGCACGAGAGGAAGCTGGCGCGCCTTCTCCTTGACCTCGATGACGTCGCCGACGCGGCACCGGTAGCTCGGAATGGTGACGCGCCGGCCGTTCACCGTCACGTGTCCGTGGGAGACGAACTGGCGGGCGCCGAACACGGTCGGCACGAACTTGGCGCGGTAGACGATGGCATCGAGGCGCCGCTCGAGAAGCCCGACCAGGTGCTCCGACGTCGAGCCCTTGAGGCGGGCGGCCTCCTGGTAGACGCGCAGGAACTGGCGCTCGGAGATGTTGCCGTAGTAGCCCTTGAGCTTCTGCTTGGCGCGCAGCTGCTGGCCGAAGTCGGAGAGCTTCGAGACGCGCCGCTCGCCGTGCTGTCCGGGGCGGCTTTCGCGCTTGTTCAAGGGAGACTTCGGGCGGCCCCAGATGTTCTCACCGAGGCGGCGGTCGATCTTGTGCTTGGCGCGGACGCGCTTCGTCATGTGTTAGCACTCCAAGGTTGCTCACGGGCGACGTGAGTTGCTTAGTCAATTGGCCTGGAGCGCCCCCTCCTCTGCCCGTTCCACCGGCGGAATAGGACTCCGCCGGGAGAAGGCCGACAGGCAGGAGCTCGGAAGCCCCGCCGCGGGTGCGCAAATGGAGCGCGGGCCCGAAGGCCCGCGCTTGAGGGAGCGGTGATAGTCGAGCGGGGGGAGCCCGTCAATGGGTCTCGCCTACTTCTTGACCTCGGCGGCGGCCGCCGGATCCGCCTTCTTCACCGTCGCAGCGGGCTTGGCCGCGGGGCCGCGGCAGCGTTGGCCGAGGGGATCGGCCCTCCGGCGGCCTCGTTCGAGGCGAGCGCCGGACCGCTCTTCACGTAGGCGACGATCAGGTCCTTGACCTTTGCCCGCTGCTCCTCGGTGCAAGTCTGGGCCGGCTCCTTCGACTCGTCGACGACGACGTCCTTGTCCCCCTGCTTCTCGACGAGCTTGATCTTGCCGGTCAGCATCATCACGGTCGTGAGGTGGAGCTGATTGATGAAGAGGAGCTGCTGGTCGGTCCATTTCTTCTTGTCGACCTCGCGGCGCATCAGCGAGCGGTGGTTCAACGACTGCTCCTCGGGCATGTTGCACACTTGCGCGTGCGCCGAGATGCGCGCCACCCTGATCACCTCGTTCGCCACGTCGACGGGAACCAGCACCTCGTCCTTCTTCGTCTTGTCGACGACGATGATGGTGCCGTCCTTCTTGCTGAACTGCTGGGGCGTGAGCGCCCAGGCGTATTCCATCATCGTGCGAACCGACTTCTCGCTGAGCTCCTGCGCCGCCGCAGGCGCCGGCGCCTCGAGCGCTGACAACGCCAGAAGCGCCGCGGCACCCATCAGTTTCGTCCCCGCCATGATCAGTGTCCGCATCCTATTGCCCCTGTTGCGCTCCAACACATCATCTTGGGCGAACCTCGTTGCCGCGGCCGCCTTTATCCGCACTCTGCCATCTTTGCGGGCATCGCTCGGCTCAAAACTTGGCCAGATCATGGCGGCTCATGTTGACCGCTTGCGACCGTGGCCTTTGCCCATCGCCAGCGTGGCAACTATGCCACGAAACGTTCTGACCTCCTGCTCCGTCAGCGCGATGCGCGAAAACATCGTTCTCAAATTATGCACGACTGTCGGGCGCTTGTGAGGCGGGTTGAAGAATCCGAGGCGCTCGAGCTCGCCTTCGAGATGCTCGAAGAGCCCGAACAATTCCTCCTTCGTCGCGGGTCGGTCGTCGCCGAGATTGAGTCCCGGCTGCAACGGCTTTTCGTAGGTGGTGACCCGGCCCAAGCTCGCCCGACCCGAGGCGCGCATCCAAACGTAGCCGAGGATCAGCACCGCCTGCGCCAGATTGAGAGAGGCGAATCGCGAGTTGACCGGGATCATGATGATCGCGTCGGCGTTGGCGACCTCGCCCGTCTCGAGGCCGCTGCGCTCGCGCCCGAACAGGATGCCGCACCGCTCGCCCCGCCCGATTCTCGCGCCGAGCTCGGCGACCGCCTCGTCGGGAGTGAGCACGGGCTTCCTCAGCGGACGCTGGCGCGCGGTCGTCGCCACCACCCAGTGGAGATCGGCGAGACCTGCCTCGAGAGAGGGAAAGGCCACGGCGTCGTCGATGACGTAGTTGGCGCCCGAGGCGGCGATGCGCGCCTTCTCGTTGGGCCAGCCGTCGCGCGGGGCGATGAGGCGCAACTCATCGAGCCCGAAGTTCGCCATGGCGCGCGCCACCATGCCGATGTTGTCGGCGAGCTGCGGCTCGACCAGGATCACGGCCGGCGTCTCGCCGGGCGCGCCGGCAGCGGAGCCGGCGATGTGAGCGCGGCGGATGCCGTGGCGCAGCTTGCGCAACACGCGGCGCGCCCAGAACCAGTAGTTCTCCCCCGACCATGTCTTCTCGAGCGCGGCGAGGGAGGAGGTCCTTGCCGTCGCCTCGCCCGCGCCGAGGAGACGCACGGCCCCGTCGCCGACGATGATCTCCTTGTGGCGGGCAATGAAGTCGTCGAGGCTCGCGATGCCTTGCGCCTCGGTACGCCGCTTGCAGCCCGGGCACGTCGCGCCGTCCGCCTCGCAGGCAAGCTCGGCGCAGTAGGTGAGGATCGGCTCGAGCGCCGTGCGGTCGAGACCGGGAATGGCGAGCTCGGCGAGCCCCTCGTCGATGGTGCGCTGATGGCAGGCGTGGACGACGGCGGCGACTGGGATGTTGCTGCCGGCGAGCTGTGGCTCGCGCCCCTCGCCGAGAGCCTGCACGATGATGTCTGCTCTAAGTCCCGTGTCACCCATCTCGCCTTCTCGCGCCGTGGCGAATATCGACAATGATGACTTCGCTCTGAGCCTCCGCAACCGTGTAGAAGACGAGATATGGATACGGGTTCGCAACAAGATAGCGGACGCCCGATTGTGGAGCGGGTGTGCCGATATGCGGGAAACGTTCCAGATCTCTTATGACTTTGTCCAGTCGGCGCTTGACGTTCGCGGCGCCGGTTCCGCTCCGATTTCCTATGTAGTCCAAAATAGCGCTGTATTGGGAAAGGGCCGACGGCGTAAACCGGACTCTCATAGTCCGTGCTTCTTGCGCACGGCGGCGACCTCCTCGTCAGTGGCGAACTCGCCTCTGCGCGCCTGAGCCAGGGAGTGCTCGAGACGACGCCGGTCCTCGTCGTCAAATTCGAACGGCGTCTCGCTCTGCTCCTGCATGGCGAGAAGGACGTATGCGGCGTCCTCCTGCCGTTGGTCAGGCCAAGTCTTGACGAGCTCAAGGGCTTCCAGCAATCGCTTGTTCATTGCTCCTCCCGGTTGTTGAGAAAGCCATAGAGGATCGCCCAGTGAAAGGTCGGGCTTGTTGGGGCGCAACGCCGTCACTATGGTGCACGCGTCAGGCCATGAATTCAAGGCAATCCCATGCAGAAGATCAAGGTTTCCGGCACCGTCGTCGAGCTCGACGGCGACGAGATGACTCGCATCATCTGGAAGCTGATCAAGGACAAGCTGATCCAGCCCTACCTCGACGTCCCCCTCGAGTACTACGACCTCAGCATCGAGAACCGCGACAGGACGGCCGACAAGGTCACGGTCGAAGCCGCCTACGCCATCAAGAAGCACGGGGTCGGCGTCAAGTGCGCGACGATTACGCCCGATGAAGTACGCGTCAAAGAGTTCGGCTTGAAGGAGATGTGGAAGAGCCCGAACGGCACCATCCGCAACATCCTCGGCGGCGTCATCTTCCGCGAGCCCATCATCTGCAGGAACGTGCCGCGCCTCGTGCCCGGCTGGACGCAGCCGATCGTCATCGGCCGCCACGCCTTCGGCGACCAGTACCGCGCGACCGACTTCAGGTACGAGGGCAAGGGCACGCTGACCCTCACCTTCAAGGGCGAGGACGGAACCGTAATCGAGCGCGAGGTCTTCAAGTCGCCGGGCGCGGGCGTTGCCCTCGCCATGTACAATCTCGACAACTCGATCCGCGAGTTCGCGCGCGCCTCCTTCAACTACGGGCTCAACCGCGGCTATCCCGTCTACCTTTCGACCAAGAACACCATCCTCAAAGTCTACGACGGGCGCTTCAAGGACCTGTTCAAGGAGGTGTTCGACGCCGAGTTCGCCGAGGCGTTCAAGGCGAAGAAGCTCACCTACGAGCACCGCCTCATCGACGACATGGTGGCGTCGGCGCTCAAGTGGTCGGGCGGCTACGTGTGGGCGTGCAAGAACTACGACGGCGATGTGCAGTCCGACACGGTCGCGCAGGGCTTCGGCTCGCTCGGCCTCATGACGAGCGTGCTGATGTCGCCCGACGGCAAAACGGTCGAGGCGGAGGCCGCGCACGGGACCGTCACGCGCCACTATCGCGAGCACCAGAAAGGCAACGACACCTCCACCAATTCCATCGCCTCGATCTTCGCCTGGACGCGCGGGCTCGCCCACCGCGCCAAGCTCGACGGCAACGACGAGCTCACGAGGTTCGCGTCGACGCTCGAGAAGGTCTGCGTCGACACGGTGGAAGCAGGCTTCATGACCAAGGACCTCGCCCTTCTCGTCGGGCCCGATCAGCAGTGGCTGTCGACCGGCGGCTTCCTCGACAAGATCGACGAGAATCTCGAGCGCGCGATGGCCGCCGCGCCTTGAACCCTCACTCGGTTGGCCGCCGGCGCCTCGTCATGAGCTCCAAGCGCTTTTGTCTCGCCGGCACACTGCTCGCGGCCCTCGGTCTCGCAGATTGCTCGGACGCACCGCCCGGTGATCCGCCGGCCCATGCCGACCTCTTCACCCGGGCCTTCGAGCCGGGGTTCAGCATGGAGATCGACCGGGCGCTGGCGGACCAGCCGAAGAGAATGATGCGGGCTTCGTTCCGCGTCTTCGATGCAGGCAGGCTCTTGATCACAAGCGGCAGGATCAAGGCCTGCGACCCGTTCATCGGCCTCGACCACCCGCCGTTCTCCGTGCCGGTGCCGAACGGCGAGTTCCCCGTGCGCCTTGCGCTCGTCGATGATCCTTTGGGCGGCAGCGCGGTCGCCTTTGCGCGCGTTGATTTCTCAGACGCGCCCGTGGTGCGCTGGTCGCTCGCGGTGGCCGCCGGACAGGAGGTTCCCACCCTGAAGCGAGGCGAGATCTTCGGCTATCCCGTCGACACGGGGACCGGCAGCTTCGTCGATGCGGAGGCAGCTGCCGCGATGGCGCGCGAGGTCAAAGGCAACGACAAGCTCACGTCGGCCTGGATCGAGGACGGGCGCCAGAAGCGCCGAGACCAAGGGCAACCCCCGCTTTCATCTCGTCGTGCCTGCGGGAGCCGGCAACATCATCATGTTCGACAGCGGCTGGGGCGACGGCGTCTACGCGTCGTGGTTCGGCCATGCGGCAGATGGAAGTGTCGCCGCCCTCGTCACCGACTTCATGGTGTTCGATTGGGCCAAGGCGAAATTCTAATCAGCTCAGCCGAGCCATGCGTCGGGCCGTGGACCGGCGAGACGCAGGTGGCGGCGCTCGTATCTCGCTCGCGGCGTGTGCAGCGGCGTCAGCAGACGCCGAAGTCCGATGCCGCCAGCTGCCACGACAAGAAGCAGGACTGTCGAGGGCGGCAGCAGCGCGATGCTGAGGAGCGACGCCAGCGCGATCCCAAGGACGGCAAGAAGAACATTGAGCCCTGGCGTTGCGGAAGGAACGCGGTGTCTCATTGCGGAAGTCTCGAAAAGACTCGCGGGGCATGGAAGGTTAGCTGATTCGCGGCGCCGGCCCCTCATCGGAACCGATGAGTCGCGACGGGGACGCGAAGCGTCTCCATCAACGCGATCTAGCGCGCCTCGCCGATCAGCGCGCCGAAGCTCGCGCGCAGCTTGCGCAAATGGCCGAGGCCGTCGAGGGTGATCTCGTACATGCCGTTGGCCGGCTGGTTGATCAGCCCGAGCTTCTTCAAGCGATGGAGCTGCGAGACGACGGCGCCCGACGTGTCGGCGAAGCTCTTCTGCGCGAGAGCGCCCATGAGTTGCTGCAGCGCATAGGGCCGGCTCTCGCGCGCCAGGGCCTCGAGCAGGACGAGCTCCCGCAAGCGGCTTCTCTGGTTGCGGCCGATGTCGTCGGCATCGTCCGCCTCGCTCGCGGGCGCAGCGGCGACGGCGAGCGTGCCCGCCATCGGCGCCGGCGCGCCGTCGCGCTGTCCCGGCTCCGCCGTGACGATCACCTCGTCGAGCGCGTCGAGCTTGCGGCGCATTTCCGCGATGAGCTGGCGCACGTCGCCGGGCGCATGGGGCGCGCGCTGGAACATCGGCTGAAAAAGCTCGCGCGAGAACACGTCCGACAATCTCGCGACGAACCCCGGGCCCGGTCCCTCACCCGCCATCACTCGACCCTCGACGCAGCGCCTGAAATCGCACGGTCATGCCGTTTCGATGCGTGCCATGCGTTCGCTTCGATACTGCCACCGGCGGCCGATTGCGACAACTTCCATTCCATTCGATACTTTCGATACGTTGCATTCTATTATGAGCAAAGTCGAATAGACCTTTGTTTTTGCGTCGTCTTTTATCGGCCGATTTCGGAAAATTCGTTTGCGACTGACGCTGCCCCGACGGCGCCGTTCTGCTCAGTTACTTGTATGAATTATCTGCTGCAAGTCATTCGTTTCCCACAAAATCTCCAGCTCATGTGTTGCAACGGCAGCCCCGAGCGCGAAGCTCTCCCAACTTCAATCGCAGGACGGGGAGCGGGCCATGACGCCGAGCTGGCTGGACCTCATCGAGGGTGTCGACCTCGATCCAAGCCTTGTCGATCTCGCGCTGTGGGCGCCGGGGCTCTCCTGGAAGCAGCTCCTCGCCTGGTTCGGCGCCATGATCGTCTGGCGCCTCGTCTTCGAGCCGCTCGAGCGGCTCGTCACCTTTCACACGCGCCGCTCGCTCTCGCGCGGCTTCTTCCGCCTTGCCGTCCTCGTCAGGCCGTAGCGGGTCCCGAGTCATTCCTTCGCCGGCCCGACCTTCGCTCTCAATCCGTGGCTCGGCCTTTGGCCCGCCTTCCTGGCCGCGGCCTGCAGGGTCTCGCGGAACTCGTCGCGCTTCTCGTGGATCGAGGCGATGACCGGCCCCGTGGGGACGCCGAGGCCGACGAGGGCCGCCTCGGAGAGCTGCAGGCTCGCCTCGATCGTCTCCGGCACCGCGTCGGTGACGCCGATGTCGTAGAGGTGGCGCGCATGATCGGCGTCGCGCGAGCGTGCGACGATGATGACGTCGGGGCGCTCCGAGCGCACGGCGCGCACGATGTCGTCGATCTCGTTCCAGGTGTGGATCGTGATGATGACGGCCGCCGCGTCCTTGAGCCCGCAGTGGTGGAGAAATTGCGTGTTGCGTCCGTCGCCGAAGTAGACGGGCTTGTTCTTGGCGCGCGCTTCCGACACGAGCGCGGGCAGGCGCTCGGTGACGACGTGGGAGACGCCATGGCGCGAGAGCATGTCGGATACGAGCTCGCCGACGCGGCCGTAGCCGATCACGACCGCGCGCGGATGCTGCTCCTCGGGCGGAAGCACGGCGAGGGCGGGATCGGGCTCCTCCGCCTCGCTGCCTTCGAGCCGCCGCGAGATCCAGCGGCCGATAAAATCGCAGAGCGGGATCAGCGCCATCGAGAAGGCGGTCAAGGCCTGCACGAACGCCCCCTCCTCGGCCGTGATCACGCTGTAGAAGACCGCGAGGCTCGCGATGATGAAGGCGAACTCCCCGCTCGGTCCCAGCAGGAAGGCGGTCTCGACCGTCGTGCCCCAGGTGAAATTGTAAAGGCGCATGAGCGCCACGACGACGATCACATTGACGAGGATCACGGCAATCACCGAGCCGCCGACCGTGAGCGGGTCCTTGATCAGCGCCGCGATGTCGAGGCTCATGCCGACGGTGAAGAAGAACACGCCGAGCAGGAGGGCGCGAAACGGATCGATCGTCGCCTCGATGGCGCGGCGGAACTCGGTCTCGGCAAGGAGCAGGCCAGCGACGAACGCGCCGAGCGCCATGGAGAGGCCGAGGCTCGCCGACAAGAGGCCGCTACCGACGGCGACGAGCAGCGTCGCGGCGACGAAGACCTCGGTGTTGGAGCTCGAGGCGACGAGCCGGAACAGCGGCCGCAGCGCGATCGATCCCACCACGACGATGAAGACGATCGCGAACCCCGCCTGCCCGAAGGCCTTGATGAGGCTTTCGAAGATGCTCTCACCCCGGCCCGGGGCGAGAATCGACACGAGAAAGAGCAGCGGCACGACGGCGAGGTCCTGCAAGAGCAGGACCGAGAACGTGGCGCGTCCCGTCGCGGTCGCGAGGCGGTGCTGGCGGGAAAGGAGCTCGACGACGATTGCCGTGGAGGACAGCGCAAAGCTCAAGGCGATGATCGTCGCCGAGACCGGATCGTGGCCGAAGAGGGTGAGGCCGAAGCCGATGACGGCGGCCGAGAGCGCGACCTGAAGCCCGCCGAGCCCGAACACGAGGCGGCGCATGGTGACGAGACGCTTCAGCGAGATTTCGAGGCCGATCAGGAACAGGAGGAAGACGACGCCGAGCTCGGCGAAGGGCGCGAGCCCTTCTTTGCTCTGGACGGTAAACCAACCAAGGGCCGGAGCCTGGCCGGCGAGACCCCCGAGTCCATTCGGTCCGAGAATAGCTCCGGTGGCAAGAAAGCCGAGCACCGGGGGAACCCTGAGCCGCTCGAACAACGGAACCGCAATGGCCGCCGTACCGAGAACGACCAAGACATCGCGGTAGATGCCAAGATCGTGTGCTCCCTCCATGCCGTGAACCCTCTCTCGCCGCACAGCGGCTTCGCCTGCTCCGCCGTCACGCTAGCACGGACGCGCGCGGAGGGAATGTGACAGAGTTCCGAACAGCCAGGCGCACGGCCTCAGACGGGAGCGGCGAGGCGCTCCTCGATCGCTTTCAGCGCGGCGTCGGCCTTCGCCCCGTCGGGGCCGCCCGCCTGCGCCATGTCCGGGCGACCGCCGCCGCCCTTGCCGCCGAGCGCCTCGGCGCCGGCCTTGACGAGATCGACCGCATTCCAGGTTTTCGTGAGGTCGTCGGTGACGCCCACCGCGAGCCCCGCCTTGCCGTCCTCGGTCACGCCGACGATGGCGACGATGCCCGAGCCCACCTGCTTCTTCCCGTCGTCGACGAGCCCGCGCAAGTCCTTGGGGTTGAGCCCCTGGACGGAGCGCGCGAGCAGCTTGATGTTGGTCGAGGCGATGGTGCGAATGGCCGTGCCCGCGCTCGCCGAGCCCTCGGCTGAGACCGAAGCTCCGCCGCCGAGCGCGATCTGCTTCTTCGCCTCGGCGAGCTGGCGCTCGAGCGTCTTCTTCTCGTCGACGAGCGCTTTGAGCCGCTCGACGACCTCCTCGGGGCGCGTGCGCAGGACCGCGGCCGCCTCCTTGATGCGCTGATCGGCTTCGGCGAGATAGTCGCGCGCTCCTTCGGCCGTCAGCGCCTCGATGCGCCGCACGCCCGCCGCACTCGCGCTCTCGCCGACGATCTTGACGAGGCCGATGTCGCCCGTGCGCGCGACGTGCGTGCCGCCGCAGAGCTCGACCGACCACGCTTTGTTGGCCCTGTTCGTTCGCCCGCCTTCGGCAGGACCGCCACCCTTCCCTGCACCCATCGACACGACACGCACCTCCTCGCCGTACTTCTCGCCGAAGAGCGCCATGGCGCCCGAGGCCATGGCGTCGTCCAGCGCCATGATGTGCGTCTCGACCGGCGCGTTCTCGAGAATGACGGCGTTGGCGAGGGCCTCGACGGCGCGGACCTCGTCGGCGCTCATGGGCTTGGGGTGCGAGAAGTCGAAGCGAAGCCGGTCCGGCGCGACGAGCGAGCCCTTCTGCGCGACGTGCGTGCCGAGCACCTGGCGCAGCGCCTCGTGCAGGAGGTGGGTTGCCGAGTGGTTGGCCCGGGTCGCGGTGCGCCGCGCGTGATCGACCTCGAGCTCGACCGCGTCGCCGGCCTTGAACGTCCCGGCCTCGACGGTGCCCAGATGCACAAAGAGGTCGCCGAGCTTCTTCTGCGTGTCGGCGACGCGGAAGAGCGCGCCCTTGGGCCCCTTGATGAGCCCCTGGTCGCCGACCTGCCCGCCGCTCTCGCCGTAGAACGGCGTCTGGTTCAGAACAAGCGCGCCGGTCTCGCCGGCTTTGAGGGTCTTGGCCTCTTTTCCGTCCTTGACGAGAGCCTCGACCTCGCCCTCGGCCGTCTCGGTGCCGTAGCCGAGGAACTCGGTCGCGCCGGTCTTCTCCCTGATCTCGAACCACACCGTCTCGGTCGCGGCCTCGCCCGAGCCCTTCCAGGCGCGCCGCGCCTCCTCCTTCTGGCGCTCCATCGCCGCGGCGAACGCCTCGGTATCGACGCCGATCGCGCGGGCGCGCAGCGACTCCTGCGTGAGGTCGAGCGGGAAGCCATAGGTATCGTAGAGCTTGAAGGCGACCTCGCCCGACAGCACGGCCCCGCTCTTCATGCCGGCCGAGGCCTCGTTGAGAAGGCCGAGGCCCTTCTCGAGCGTCTTGCGGAAGCGCGTCTCCTCGAGCTTCAGCGTCTCCTCGATCAGCGCCTCGCCGCGCACGAGCTCCTTGTAGGTGTCGCCCATCTGGCGCACGAGGGCAGGCACGAGGCGCCACATGAGCGGCTCCTTCGTGCCGAGAAGATGCGCGTGGCGCATGGCGCGGCGCATGATCCGGCGCAGCACGTAGCCGCGGCCCTCGTTCGAGGGCAGCACGCCGTCGGCGATGAGGAAGCTCGTCGCACGCAGGTGGTCGGCGATGACGCGGTGGGAGAACTTCGCCTCGCCCTCGGCGGCAACACCCGTGGCATCGACGGAGGCGGCGATCAGCGCCTTGAAAAGATCGATGTCGTAATTGTCGTGCACGCCCTGCAGCACGGCCGCGATGCGCTCGAGCCCCATGCCGGTGTCGACGGAAGCCTTGGGCAAGTCGATCCGCTCGCCGCCCAGGAGCTGCTCGTATTGCATGAACACGAGGTTCCAGATCTCGATGAAGCGGTCGCCGTCGGCGTCGGGCGAGCCCGGCGGCCCGCCGGGGATCTTCTCCCCATGATCGTAGAAGATCTCCGAGCACGGCCCGCACGGCCCCGTGTCGCCCATCTGCCAGAAGTTGTCCGCGGTCGCGATGCGGATGAGCCTGTCGGCGCCGAAGCCGGTGAGCTTCTTCCAGAGCGCGTGCGCCTCCTCGTCGTCGTGATAGACGGTGATGACGAGGCGCTTGGGGTCGAGGCCGAACTCCTTCGTCACGAGGCGCCAGGCGAGCTCGACCGCCTCCGCCTTGAAGTAGTCGCCGAACGAGAAGTTGCCGAGCATCTCGAAGAAGGTGTGGTGGCGCGCGGTGTAGCCGACGTTGTCGAGGTCGTTGTGCTTGCCGCCGGCGCGCACGCACTTCTGCGAGGAGGCCGCCCGCGTATAGGGGCGCGTCTCCTGGCCGGTGAAGACGTTCTTGAACTGCACCATGCCGGCGTTGGTGAACATGAGGGTGGGGTCGTTCCTCGGCACGAGCGGAGACGAGGGGACGACCTCGTGGCCGGCCTTGCGGAAGTAGTCGAGAAACGCTCGTCTGATCTCGTTGACGCCTGTCATGCTCGTTTTGTGCGCTCGATAGAAAAGGCGGGAATCGGCCGGCCGCGCGCTGCCGCCGCCGTTGTAGCGGCGCCCTCTGGGGCTGTCCAGGAATCGCTCAGTGCTTCTGACGGACGAGCCACCCGTATTCTCTCGCCGGCGCCCGTCCTAACTCAACGTCATGCCCGCGCAGGCGGGCATCCGTCCAAACCGGAAGAACGGCCCCATCACATGCATGGACGGATCGCCGCCTCCGCGGCGATGACGGAGTGGACGTGGAAAGTCCAGCGCCCCGTCACGTCTCGTCGCATGAACCTAGCGTTTTGCGCGGGCGCCCTTCTTGGCGGCGGGCTCCTCGGTATCCGGGAGCACGCCGTCCTCGTCCGGCGTCTCCTCGTCGCTCTCGCCCATCTCGGGCTCGGTCAGCATCTTGTCGACGATGAGCCCGGCATTGGCGCGCACCGCCTTCTCGATCTGGTGGGCGACCTTCGGATTGTGCTTCAGGAACTCCTTGGTGTTCTCGCGCCCCTGTCCGATGCGCTCGCCGTCGAAGGAGAACCAGGCGCCAGACTTCTCGATGATGCCGGCCTTGACGCCGAGATCGACGAGCTCGCCGGTCTTCGAGATGCCCTCCCCATACATGATGTCGAACTCGACCTGCTTGAAGGGCGGCGCGACCTTGTTCTTCACCACCTTGACGCGCGTCTGGTTGCCGACCACCTCGTCGCGCTCCTTGATCTGGCCGATGCGGCGGATGTCGAGGCGCACGGAGGCATAGAATTTGAGCGCATTGCCTCCCGTCGTCGTCTCGGGGTTGCCGAACATGATGCCGATCTTCATGCGGATCTGATTGATGAAGATCACCATCGTGCGCGACTTCGAGATCGACGCCGTGAGCTTGCGCAGCGCCTGGCTCATGAGGCGGGCTTGGCTACCCATCTGCATGTCGCCCATCTCGCCCTCGAGCTCGGCCTTGGGCGTGAGTGCCGCCACGCTGTCGACGACCAGCACGTCGACTGCGCCCGAGCGCACGAGCGTGTCGGCGATCTCGAGCGCCTGCTCGCCGGTGTCGGGCTGCGAGATCAGGAGGTCCTCGACCTTGACCCCGAGCTTCTTGGCGTAGGTGGGATCGAGGGCGTGCTCGGCGTCGATAAAGGCGCAGATGCCGCCCTTCTTCTGGCCCTCGGCGACGACCTGGAGCGCAAGCGTCGTCTTGCCCGAGGAACTCGGGGCCGTAGATCTCGATGACGCGCCCGCGCGGCAGCCCGCCGATGCCGAGCGCGATGTCGAGGCCGAGCGAGCCGGTCGAGATCGCTTCCACGTCCATCGAGCGCTCGTTGGCGCCGAGCCGCATGATCGAGCCCTTGCCGAAATTCTTGTCGATCTGGGCCAAGGCGGCTTCCAGCGCCTTATGCTTGTCCATGCTTCCCCCTTCGACGACTCTGAGCTCAGGTTTCGTCATTTTTGCCCACCCTAGGTCATGAGTTGCAGATCAGCAATTTAGACTCATTTGTACTCTTTTTGTTCTCACCTGTAAAGGGAACCTTAGACATCGCGTCGTAGCTATGAGAGCCCCTCTCCCGCGAGCCCCTAGCATGACCGACGTCTGCACCGCCTGCCGCTCCGGCCTTACCATCGCGACGCTCCGCCTCGACCGAGCCGCGCGGGCGGTGGGCGGGCTCGACGCCAGCTCCGCGGCTGCTCCTGCGCGAGATCAGACCTCCGCCACGGGGGCAGTCGGCAGCACGCCCACCGTGTCGGTTGGCTCGCTCGATGCGCTCATCGAATTGATGGCCGCCGAAGCGGACTTCAAAGCCAATGCCGCGACGCTCAGAAGTGCGAGCGACATGCTCCAAAGCCTCTACAAAGCCATCGACTGAAGCGGAACAGCTTTGCAGGACGCAGCTCGAGCCTATGGCGTCGGCTTCGCCGGCGTCGCGGGAGACCCGTCGCTCGCCTGCTTCGCCCCCGGCGTGCTCGTGTCCGACTTGAGGTAGGCGATGATCTTGGCGCGCTCGGCCGGGTCGGCCACGCCCGGGTACGGCGGCTGCATATTGTTTCCGGCCGCGACCGCGCTCGGGTTGGCGATCCATTGATCGAGCACTTTCTCGGTCCAGGTGAGCCCCGAGTCCTGGAGCGCAGGGGAATAGTTGTCGTAGCCCGGCACGGTTGCGGCCTTGCGCCCGACGACGCCATAGAGCGTCGGACCGAGCCTGTTGTCGCCCTTGAGCGCCGAATGGCATTCGCGGCAGTGATTGTTGAAGGCGAGCTCGAGGTCATCATCGGCGGCGAGCACCGGCGTCGCGGCGACGACCGCAATGAAACACGCAATCAAGGGAACTCCGCGTCCGCGCATTCAAATCTCCTTTGCTTTGGGCCAACCAGCAATAACGAAACTATGCTGGGGCACCTCGCCATGTTCCCTTGAAAGGAATACGGATTCGTAACTCTGGCTGCACGTCGGCCCTGCCGCACCCCCGA
The DNA here is from genome assembly GCA_963699485.1 of uncultured Alphaproteobacteria bacterium. GTDB lineage: Bacteria > Pseudomonadota > Alphaproteobacteria > Rhizobiales > Hyphomicrobiaceae > Hyphomicrobium_C. Next base: position 40,349 of record CAVOUC010000034.1, read on the forward strand.
TCGCGAACCGGGCGCGCTAAAATCAGGAGAAAACCCATGGTCGAAAGCGAACGGTTCAATCTCTCGCTGCGCAAATACCTGAAGCACGTCGGCATCACATCGCAGCAGGAGATCGAGCGCATCGTGCGCGAGAGGAAGCTCGCCGGGAAAGGCACACTCCACGTCAAGGTGGTGCTCACCGCCAAGGGCACGGACTTGAAGCACGAGGTCGAGGGCGAGATCGATCTCGGGTGACGCGCATACTCAACCTCGGCCCGCGCAGAGACCTGCGAGTCCCAAAATTCGTCGAATTGCGGTTGCCCAATGCGGCGTGTCTCTGATCTGCAGCGGAGAGAGGCGTGGCGAGCCGGACGGCTGTCGTGAAGTGGTTGCTCGAAGGGGATCCGTCGATCCGGTGGCAGGTCATGCGCGACCTCGCGCATGAGCCCGACGAGGTCGTCGCTGCCGAGCGGTCTCGCGTCGCCGCGGAGGGTTGGGGCGCCCGGCTCCTTGGCCTTCAGGCACCCGGCGGCCAGTGGGGCGCCGACGACGATGATGGCTGGATGACCACCGTCTACACTCTCGCGCTGTTGAAGGATCTGGGTGTAGATCCGGCGGACGAGAAAGTCCGCGGAGCGATCGGCCTCGTGCGCGACCGCATCACCTGGTGGCAACTCGACGGCCGGCCCTTCTTCGACGGCGAGACCGAGGCCTGCATCAACGGGCGGATCCTGGCAGCGGGCGCCTACTTCGGCGAGGCGAGCGACCGGCTGGTCGACCGCCTACTCGGCGAGCAGCTCGAGGACGGCGGCTGGAACTGCGAGTCCCCGCCGAGCAAGCGATCCTCGTTCCACTCGACGATCTGCGTCCTGGAAGGCCTCCTCGAATACGAGAAGGCACGGGGGCCCACGACCGCGGTAACGGGCGCGCGGGTTCGCGCTGAGCACTATCTCCTGGAACGCCGTATGCTCAGGTCGCTGACGACCGGCGAGGTCATCGATCGAAACTGGACGCGTTTCTCGTTTCCGACCTCGTGGCACTACGATGTGCTGCGTGGGCTCGACTATCTGCGCAGCGCCGGCGTTGAACCCGACGAGCGGGTCGACGAGGCGGTGGCAAACGTAGAGAAGAGACGGCACCAGAACGGGCGGTGGCCGCTCAATGTCCGTCACCCCGATCGAATCACCTTCGACATGGAGGCCGGGGTCGGCAAGGCCAGCCGCTGGAATACGCTGCGCGCTCTGCGCGTGCTGGACTGGTATGGGAATCGAGCCTCCGAGACGGCGCGCGAGAAGAGCTCGGCCTAGAGCGCTCTTCGCTTTGAATTTAGATCGCGATCGACGTTCTTGATGGACGCGGAGCGTCTCCATCAAGATCGATCGCGATCTAGCGCCCGAGCTGCTCCTTCACCTTGGCGGCGAGCTGGGGCAGCGAGAACGGCTTCGGCAGGAAGGCGAAGTGCTCGTCCTTGTCGAGGCTCGTCTCGAAGGCCTCGTGGGGGTAGCCCGAGACGAAGATGATCTTGAGGTCGGGGTTCCTCTTGCGCAGCTCCTTCAGAAGCGTCGGACCGTCCATCTCCGGCATGACGACGTCTGAGACGACGATGTCGACGCGGCCCTCGTTCTTGGCCATGACCTCGAGCGCCTCGACGCCGGTCGAGGCCTCGAGCACGTCGTAGCCCTGCCGGCGAAGCGCGCGGACCGCGAACGAGCGCACGATGTCCTCGTCCTCGACCAAGAGCACGCGCCCCGACCCGGTGAGATCCTGCGGGCGCTCCTTCTTCGCCGACTTCTGGGCGACGAGCTCCTCCTCGCTCTCGGGCACATGGCGCGGCAGGTAGACGCGGAACGTCGTGCCCTTGCCCGGCGCGCTCTCGGGGTAGATGTAGCCGCCCGACTGCTTGATGATGCCGTAGACGGTCGCGAGCCCGAGCCCGGTCCCCTTGCCGACGCCCTTGGTCGTGAAGAACGGCTCGAAGATCTTGGCCATCACTTCGGGCGTCATGCCGAGCCCCGTATCCTCGACCTCGATCAGCACGTACTCGGCGACCGGCATGCCGTGGTGGGTGAGCTTCTGGGCTTCGCGCTCGGTGATGTTGCGCGTCCTGAAGGCGAGCGTGCCGCCGTCGGGCATGGCGTCGCGCGCGTTGAAGGCGAGATTGAGGATCACCTGATCGAGCTGGGTCCTGTCGGCCTTGACGTACCAGAGGTCGCGCCCCGAGGAGACCTTGAGCTCGACCGTCTCGCCGATCGAGCGCTTGAGCAGGGGCCCGAGGTCGGTCAGCACGTCGCCGAGCTGCAAGGGCTCCGTCTGCAGCGTCTGGCGGCGCGAGAACGCGAGCAGCTTGGCGACGAGGCCCGCCGCGCGGTTGGCGCTCGACTGGATGTGCTTGATGTCCTTATAGGCGGGATCGCTCGGCCGGTGCGTCTGCAGGAGCAGATCGGAGAAGCCGATGATCGCGGTGAGCACGTTGTTGAAATCGTGGGCGATGCCGCCCGCGAGCTTGCCGACCGCCTCCATCTTCGAGCTCTGCGCGAACTTTGCTTCGAGCGCCTTCTGCTCGGTGGCGTCGATCACGTAGAGAATGGCCGCGTCGCGCGTCCCCGACGTCTGCGCGAGCGGGCTCATATAGACGCGGCGCGCGAACTCCTTCTGCGTGCCAACGGTGATCTCGATGGGCGAGACGCCCATCTTGCCGGACAGCGCCGTCTTGAGGCCCGCCTCGATCGTGCGGCGCGTCTCCTCGTCGGCTCCCCGCGTGAGAAGATCGGCCGCCGCCAGCCCGACCGAGCCCGGCCCGTCGAGGACGAGGCGCCCGAAGGCGCCGTTGGCGGCCACGATGCGCCCGTCGGCGGCCACCGTCGCTATCCCGAACGGAGCGGATTGGAAGAAGCGCGCAAAGCGGATCTCGGTTGCCGCCATGTCCGGCTCCGCGTCCGCCTCGCCCTCGCCGGGGATCGCAGCGAGGAGTAGACTGGCGCTGCCGTCGTCATGCTGAGCATGCGTTGCAAAGAAGCGCATCGGGGCCACGCGCCCGCCGGCGACCGCCACATCAAGGTCGATGCCGGCGCCTCCCTCCGGGGCGGCGGACGCACGGAGAAGCTCGACGCCGTCCGGCGACACGAGGTCCTCGAGACGGACCGCGTGCGCGGCGAGCGCATCGGGCTCGAGTCCGGCCCAGCGCAGGAACGTCAGATTGGCATGGCGCACCACGCCGCTGCCGTCGATCTCGAGAAAGCCCACCGGCGCTGCGTCGTACCGGGCGAGCAGCGCCTTGAGGCCGTTCAACGTCGCGGCCTCCCTCAGCCGCTCGTCCGTCACGTCGGCGAGCTTCCACAGCAGCATCGGCTCGAGCTCGCGCTCGCGCCCCGGGACCGCGAACGGGCTTTGCGACACGCGCACGATCCGGCGTGCGCCTCTCCTCGCGGCCGGGATCTCGATCTCCTCATGCCAGGGCTCGCGCCGGTCGGCGGCGCGGATCAGACGGAAAAGAGCCGCCTGCGAGTGCGAATCGCCGGGAAAGATCGCGTCGAAACTGCGCGGGACGTTGTCACCCGCCCGCCCCGCGAGGAGGCCCGCCTTGCGGGTGGCGTAGATCACCGTGCCGTCGCGATGCGTTACCAGCACGCCGTCGTCGAGACCCTCGGCGACGGCCTCGACGAAGTCGCCTTCGCGCACGCGCGCGCCGATGCGCACATGGCCCGCCGCATAGCCGAAGACGAAGAACGCGCCGAGCATCGCGAGCGTCGCAAGCACGGTGAGCAGCAACGGCTCGCCGGAGCCGCTCGAGACGAGCGCAAGCGCGATCGCGCCGAACACCGACGCAACCGCGATCAGGGGAATGAGCCCGCTTTCGCTCTCGCCGGCCGCCAGCACGTCATCGGCCGTGGTTGCGGGCTCGCGCGACTCGCTTTCGCTCATGAACGCGAAAGCTATCTGATTCTGGGGGGAAAGGGCCTTGGAGGCCTGCATGGGAGAACTCTGGTACTCGAACGCAACGCTACACGCAGGAAAGCGGGAGTTTTCCGCTCTGCCGCCGCAGATTTGAGCGCGGCGGGGAGGCGTCGCTGCACGGCGCCTCTCTCATCCACACATCGATCATTAGGGTTAAAATGCCATGAATTCCGCGCTATACGTGCGCGGGGCCCGAACTCGGCGCATCCGGGCACGGCGGGTAGAAATGTCCCGCATCGGCTTCTGAGAGAGGGCACGGCGCGAGCCGTGAAGAGCGGCATGTGGGACATCGTGTACTACCTCGTTGTCGTCATCGTGCTGGCGGGCCTCGTCGTCGCCGGCGCGTTCGCCGCGCGCGCCTACATGTCCGGGACGCCGCCCACCGCCGCCTTCGCCGCTCTCTTCGCGCCGAAGCCCTATCCGCGCGTCGATGTCGTCGAGCAGACCAATCTCGACGGACGCCGCCGCCTCATCCTCATCCGGCGCGACGACGTCGAGCACCTGATCATGACCGGCGGGCCGGTCGACATGGTGATCGAAACGGGGATCGCGCCAAAAGATCGTCCGAGCGCGGACATCGTCGAGGTGCCGGCTCCGTCGTTCACGCGCGCGCCGCGCACGAAAACTCAGGCGGCAACCGACGGCTGACGGCGTTCTTCCAGATGGCCCACGGCTCGGTCGCCGTACGGGTTCAATCTCGCGAGTTTCCAGGATCGATCTCGTGATGGCGAAGTCTTCCTCCGCCCCGCTCTGGACGCATGGCGCGCCGGCCCTTGTCGCCCTCGGCGCGGTCGAGGCCGGCCCCGCCGCATCGGCCTGGGTCTACGGCGGCCGGCGCCCTCCTGCTCGCGATCGGCGCGCTCGGTTGCGCGCTCCTGATCTGGAAGCGCCTCTGCCGCGTCGCGATCGAGGTCGGCGTGTCCTACCGCGCCGATCCCGACCAGGTGCTTGCGGTGCTGAGGCGCGTTGCCGGCCAGTGCCCGCTCGTCCGGCGCGAGCCGGCGCCGCTGGTTACCCTCGAGGATTTCGGACCGAGCGCCCTCGTCTTTGCGCTCCGCGCCGTTGCACCCGCGCCCGCCAAGAGGCTCGCGGCGGCGACGGACTTGAGACTTCGCATTCTCAAGGCGTTTCGCGAGCAAGGCATCGAGATCGCGTTTCCGCAACACGACGTCCACCTGCGCGATCTCGACATGGTCCGCCACGTCGTCGCGCGCATCGCCGAGGAACGAGCGCAAAAAGCTGCGAGCGAGCGCCCTCCTGGTCCACAGGGCGCAAAGGGATCACGCCCTCAGTGAGCCGCACTGCCGTCGTCGATGTCGCCGAAGGAGCCGAGGTCGAGCCGTGTCAGATCGAGATCGCTCACCTCGTGGCGAATGAGCTTGCCGGCTGCCGTCGAGAGGCCGGCGAGCGCGAAATGGCTCGCGGACGGAGCTGTCGCCGAATTGACTTCGGCCGTTCCCCCCTCGCAGACCGCGGCGACGAGACCGGCGAAGGCGAGCCAGGCAACCGCGCCGTTGAACCAATGGGCCCCGCTCAATCTCAAAATCAAGCGCATGGCGCCTCTTCCGCCCCGAGCTTCTTCTCATCCAAGATCAAGGCTCGCGCAAACTCGTTAACGGTGACCTAAAGGCCGACCCGTTTCGACGCAAAATATTGATCCGTGTCCGGAAGAGAGGAGCCCCGCGCTCAGTCCTCGCGGTAGACGCGCTCGCGCCGCTCATGGCGCTCCTGCGCTTCGAGCGAGAGCGTGGCGATGGGTCGTGCGTCGAGCCGCTTCAAGCCGATCGGCTCGCCCGTCTCCTCGCAATAGCCGTAGGTGCCGTCCTCGATGCGCGCGAGGGCCGCGTCGATCTTGGCGATGAGCTTCCTCTGGCGGTCGCGCGCCCTGAGCTCGAGCGCGCGGTCCGTCTCCGACGTCGCCCGGTCGGCGAGGTCGGCATGCTGCGTCGAGTCCTCGTGCAGCCCCGCGAGCGTCTCGCGCGTCTGGCGGATGATCTCTTCCTTCCAGGCGAGAAGCTTCTGGCGGAAATAGGCGCGATGGCGCTCGTTCATGAACGGCTCGTCCTCGGACGGCCGGTAGTCCGGCGGCAGCACAATGGTCGAGGTCGTGGCCCGCGCCGTGAGCTTCTTGTCGCGCGACTTGCCCATGGCCTTGGTCTTCGACTTTCCCTTGGGGATCGACTTGGCAGGAGCCTTCGAGGCCAATGTCTTGGTCTTGGGCTTCGCCTTGACCGGCGCCTTCGCAGCCACCTTGCGGCTCGCGGCCTTGATCGCCGGCCTGGACTTTCCAGCCTTTTTCTGGTCTTTCCTGCTCATGACAGGGGCCTCCAAGAGGCTTTTGCAGCGGCCACCCCTCCCCACTACGCAAGGCAGCTCTGAACACCAGGATTTCGCGCCCCCTATTGAAGTGAGTGGCGGCCCAAGTCAAGGAATTCCCGGAGCCAATCCGGAAGCGAGATGAATGCCGGGCCACGCGGGCGCCAAGGCCGGCCCCCCGATGGCCGCACGGCCGGCCGTAAGGTTGCTTAGGCCTCTCTAAAACCTTATGAAATCTGGGGCAGACCACGGGAGCGCGGGCACCATGACGCTGACGCCAAGGGGCAGATTCGAAGGCACGAAGAGCTACGTCGCGACCGACGATCTCAAGGTTGCGGTGAACGCCGCGATCACGCTCGAGCGCCCGCTCCTCGTCAAAGGGGAGCCCGGCACCGGGAAGACCGTGCTGGCGCTCGAGGTCGCCAAGGCGCTCGGCGCGCCGATCCTCGAGTGGCACATCAAATCGACCACCAAGGCCCAGCAGGGTCTCTACGAGTACGACGCAGTGGCGCGGCTGCGCGACGGCCAGCTCGGCGACGAGCGCGTGCACGACATCCGCAACTACATCAAACGCGGCAAGCTGTGGGAGGCGTTCCTGATGGACGAGCGCCCTGTCCTCCTCATCGACGAGATCGACAAGGCCGACATCGAGTTCCCGAACGACCTCCTCCAGGAGCTCGACCGCATGGAGTTCTTCGTCTACGAGACCGGCGAGACGATCCGCGCCAAGGCCCGCCCCATCGTCCTCATCACTTCCAACAACGAGAAGGAGCTGCCCGACGCCTTTCTCAGGCGCTGCTTCTTCCACTACATCAAGTTTCCCGACCCGGAGACCATGACGGCCATCGTGGAAGTGCATTTTCCGGGGCTCAAGGGGCGTCTCGTCTCCGAGGCGCTGCGCGTCTTCTACGAGTTGCGCGAGGTGCCGGGCCTCAAGAAGAAGCCGTCGACGTCGGAGCTGCTCGACTGGCTGAAGCTCCTCCTCAACGAGGACATCGACCTCGCGACGCTGCGCGAGACCGACAGCCGCAAGCTCATCCCCCCGCTCGCCGGCGCCCTCCTCAAGAACGAGCAGGATGTCCACCTTTTCGAGCGGCTCGCCTTCATGACCCGCCGAAAAGGGGATTGACGCGTATCCCTCTGCTAAATGCGCAAAATAATGCGCAATTTTCATTGACACCGCGGCGATTGGTGTGCGTATAATTGCGCAATTTCAGGCGACTTGATGCCGATCGTCGAAACGAAGACCCGCAAGCTCGTCGCTCGGCTGGAGCGCGAGGGGTGGGTCAACATCGGCGGCGCCAAGCACGACATCTTCAAGCATCCGGCGAAGCCGGGCCGCATTGTCGTCCCCCGTCACGGAGAGCAGTCGCCGGGCGTGGCGAGATCGATCGCAAAGTTCGCAGGCTGGATTTGAGGAGAGGCCCCGTGGCTTATTACGTTGGTGTAGTCGATGGCTCGGGAGATGTGTGGGGGGTCCGGATTCCCGACTTCCCCGGTTGTCACGGCGGCGGGGCGACAGTCGAGGCGGCCGTTGCCGACGCTACTCATGCCTTGCGAGAGTTCGCGGCCGGGATGGTGACGGACGGCGAGCCAATCCCGGAACCGCGGACGGTCTCGGAAATCGAAGCGGAGCTCGCGGCGCGCGGAGAGCCAGGCGGATCGATGGTCTATATCCCCTTACTTCTCGACAAGGCGCGGCCCGTGCGGGCGAATATCTCTCTCGATGCCGGTTTGCTCGAAGCGATCGACGCGGAAGCAAAGCGGCGTGGTCTGACACGCTCTGCGTTCCTCGCGAGCGCGGCGATCGACAAGATTGCGGACGCCGTCTGACGGCGCTCCTCGTCCACTTCGACAGATAAATTGGTAACCCCCGGCAACAGCCGGAAATTCTGCCTCATTGGCGCCGAAGTCGTACCATGGATTGGGCCCTGCGGGATTTTGACGGGGCTCCCATGTCCAAGCACATCTTTTCGTCGCCGGGCGACGGCTCGAGCGTGAGCATTGCCGAGATCGGCGGCCACGGCGGGCGCGTGGCGTCAATACTGTCCGCGCTCGCGCTCGGCTTCTCCGGACTCTCCTTCTACGAGAGCGTCATGAAGACGGCAGACCTCGAGGTCTACGTGCCCCCCGTCATCCATTACGCCCGCGACCAGGGCGGCGACGTCGAGCAGTTCGCGATCCCGATCACCATCGTCAACTCCGGCGCCCGCACGGGCACGGTGCTCACGATGGAGCTCGAAGTCGAGAGCCTGCGTCCCGACGCAACGACCAAGACCAAGCGCTACTACAGCGCCTTCCTCGGCGACCCGCCCGTCAAGGACGACGAGACGAACCGCGCGTTTGCGCCCTTGAGTCTCGCCGGGCGGATGACGTTCTCCGACACGGTGCGGTTCTATCCGATCGGCAATCCGCTGCCGAAGCTCGTCGACGACGCCGGCGACTATAGATTCAAGCTTCAGCTCACGTCGGCGGTACCTGCCAAGCCCGGCTTCCTCGATAGCCTGTGGCGCAAGGACCCGGAGCCGATCAAGTTCGAGAAGACTCTGCCCTGGATCTCGGATGAGCAGCTCGGGTCGCGCCACGTTGCAATCCCCATGCACGATAAGTCGTGGATACCGGCGCCCGTGAAAGAGCCCGCGACGCCGTGAGGCGCGCCGGATCGGGGCAGCGTTCGAGCCGAAAAGTGACGCCGGTGCGGCGCCATAATGAATGCGAGATGAACCCCGGATTCAGATCCGGTTCATGGATTCGACCGTATAAAGGTGAAGAAGCGGGAGACTATTCGGTGATGGAGCGTAAGCGCGTGGCCGAGATGCTGAGAAGCGCGACGATTGTCGTCATGGGATTGGTCGTGATCGGGGCCGGCGTCGTCGTGGTCTTTTACGGCTGAGCCGGACTTTTGCGACCCGCCCGGCGAGCCTTGCGGCTCGCGTCCGAGGCGCCTACGTAGGGGGATCCGAGAGGTCCCCCTTTGCGTTTTCCTCCCCTCGCCGAGACGGCCGGCATCGCCTGGTCGAGCACCGGCTCGCTGCTCTCAGACCTACTCACGCCGACGCTGCGCCTCGGTGTCACGGGCCTCGCCCGCTCCGGCAAGACGGTCTTCATCACCGCCCTCATCCGCAACCTCGTCTCGGGAGGGAGGCTGCCCTTTTTCGACGCCTCCGCCGAGGGGCGCATTCGCTCGGCCTATCTCGAGCCGCAGCCCGACGACGCCGTGCCCCGCTTCGACTACGAGGCGCATATCGCGGCCCTCGGCCGCGACCCGCCCGAGTGGCCGGAAAGCACGCGGCGCATCTCCGAGCTGAGAGTGACGCTCGACTTCGAGCCGAGGAGCCGCTTGCGCCGGGCGCTCGGCATCCGGCGCCTCAACATCGACATCGTCGACTATCCGGGCGAATGGCTGCTCGATCTCGCCATGCTGCATCAGACTTATGCCGAGTGGTCGCGCGACGGCCTGCGCCTCGCGCACGAGCCGGCCGGGCTCGCCGTGTCCCGGGAGTGGCGCGACCTCGTCGCGTCTCTCGACCCCCATGGTCCCGAGGATGAGCAGACGGCGCTTCGGGGTGCGGAGCTCTTCACGCGCTATCTGGCAGCAGTGCGCGCGAGCGAGCCCCTGTCGACGGCGGGGCCGGGCCGCTTCCTCATGCCGGGCGATCTCGAAGGCTCGCCGCTCCTCACTTTCTTTCCCCTCGAGCCCGCCGACGACGGCTCGGCGCCTCCGCGCGGCTCGCTCGCCGCCATGATGGCACGCCGCTACGACAGCTACGTCGCCCACGTCGTGCGCCCCTTCTTTCGCGAGCACTTCGCCCGTCTCGACCGCCAGATCGTGCTCATCGACGTGCTGACCGCGCTCAACGCCGGACCGGCAGCGGTCGCCGAGCTCGAGCGGGCGCTGACCGCGATCCTCGCCGCCTTCAGGCCCGGGATTGCGAGCTGGCTTTCCTTCTCCGGCCGGCGCATCGACCGGCTCCTCTTCGCCGCGACCAAGGCCGATCACATCCACCATTCGAGCCACGACCGCCTCGAGGCAATTCTGCGCCTGCTGACCGAGCGGGCCGGCCTGCGCGCGACCGGCGCGGGCGCCGACGTCGCCGTGATGGCGATCGCGGCGCTGCGCGCCACCCGCGAGGCGGAGGCCAAATCCGGAAAGGACCTGCTGCCGTGCATCGTCGGCGTGCCGCTGCCGGGAGAGACCGTCGGCGGCGTCCGCTTCGACGGCACGCGCGAGGCCGCGGTGTTTCCCGGCGACCTTCCCGAGGACCCGAGGCTCGCCCTCGACGGGGGCGCGCCGACCGGGGGAGCCCGGACGACGGAGTTCGTGCGGTTCCGCCCCCCGCGCCTCGCTCCCCCCGACGCCGGTGGGCAAATGTCGCCGGCTCCCCATATTCGCCTCGACAGGGCCTTCGACTTCCTGATCGGAGACTGGCTCACATGACGCCATCCCCCGAACCGCGCCGGCCCCGGGTGTTCGCGCCGGACGATCCGGCGCTGGTTGCGCCGCCGCCAGAGATCGAGCTCGGCGAGGACGCCGGTCCTCCGCCGGAGCGGGAGGCCCCGGTCTCGTTCCGCCCCACGGCGGCTGACCTCAATCGCGGGATCGGCTGGGGCGCGCTTCTCTTCTCCGCCATGGCGGGCCTCGCCGGCCTCGCGCTGAGCCTGTCCTTTGCCCGCTTCGTCTCGATCGCGCTCGAGCGCGACGATTGGATCGGCTGGACGGCTGCGGGCCTCCTTGCCGTTGCCGCCGTCTCGACGGTGGTCATTCTCGCGCGCGAGCTCGTGGGGCTCGCGCGGCTCGCGCGGCTTGGCCGCCTGCGCCGCGATGTGGACACGGCCCTGCGCACAAGGGACGGCAAGCTCGAGCGACGCTCGGTGCGTTCTCTCAAGGCGCTTTTTCGCGGCCGGCGCGACCTCAAGTGGGGGCTCGCGCGCCTTGCCGAGCACGAGCGCGACGTCCGCGATCCGGGCGACCTCCTGAAGCTTACCGACCGCGAGCTGATCGCCCCCCTCGATACCGCCGCACGCCGCGCCGTCTTGAAGTCGGCAAAGCGCGTCAGCGTCGTCACCGCGATCAGCCCCATCGTCTGGATCGCCATGCTCTATGTTCTGGTCGAGAACCTGCGCATGCTGCGTGCGCTCGCGACGCTTTACGGCGGCCGTCCGGGGACGATCGGAGCGCTGAGACTCGCCCGCCTCGTGATCGGCCACATCATCGCGACCGGAGGGCTCGCCATGACCGACGATCTCCTCGGCCAGTTCCTCGGTCAGGACCTCTTGCGCCGTCTCTCGCGACGGCTCGGCGAGGGCGCCTTCAACGGCGCACTGACGGCGCGCATCGGCACGGCAGCGATCGAGGTGACGCGCCCGCTTCCCTTCCTCGAGGCCACGCCCGTGCGCGTGCGCGATCTCCTGCCCGAGCTCTTCCGCACGCTTCGGCGAGCGCAGCCGGAGAAATAGCTAGGCCGCACGCTTGAGCCCGGGATCGGGACCCGGCGCGGTGACGCTCGCAAGTCGCTCCGCCCAGGCCGCCCTGTGACGGCGCACTCTGAGCAGGATCGAGGGCGGCGAGCGCTCCTCGGGCGTCGACAGCAGCTCGGAGAGCGCCGGCCCCGCGGGCTGAGCCGTTATCCAGTTGATTGGTCCCGAGAGGACGAGGCCGAGCACCACCGGCGACATCCAGATGAGAAGTCCCGGGGAGGCCTCCCAGGCGAGCACCGCCATGAAGAGACCGCCAACGGCATGGCGCCAGTGATGGGCGATCGCGTCCTTGAGCGGAAGGGCCGCCGCCTCGCGCCGCTGGCGCTTCCAGCCGGAATCGCGTCCGAACGCGATCTGAAGCACGGCGGCCGTCTGCGTCATCATGAAGATCGGCGCGATCAGCATGGAGAACACCGTCTCCACGATCACGCCGACGATGGCGCGCGGCCAGCCGAACACCTCGCGCGCGCGGCTCGAGCGCTTGATCTCGAGCGCGAGCCCGAGCGCTTTGGGGAGAAGCACGACGGCCATCGTCGCGAGGAAGAGGCGCATGGCCGCGCCGGGGTCGATCACGGGCCAGATCGGAAACAGCGTCTTGCTGTCCAGGAAGTAGCTCGGCAGCATCTGCCGCCCCTGGAGCGCGAGCACGAGGCCGACCGCGAGGGAGGCGGCCCACACCACCGATACGATATATGAGAAGGCGCCCATGGCGAGGTGCGCGCGGCCCATGCCCGTAAGTCCCGGCGCGGAGAGGATGGCCAGGTGCTGAAGGTTGCCCTGCGCCCAGCGCCGGTCGCGGACGATGTGGTCGGCGATGGCGGGCGGCGTGCCCTCGAACGAGCCATCGAGGCAGGGCGCCATGTGCACGCCCCACCCCGCGCGCTGCAGGAGCACGGCCTCGACGAAGTCGTGGCTCAGGATGTGCCCGCCGAACGGAGGCGGGCCGGGCAGCTCGGGAAGGCCCGCCGCGCCGGCAAAGGCGGCGGTGCGGATGATCGCGTTGTGACCCCAATAGTTCCCTTGGCTGCGATGCCAGCCCGCGAGCCCGGCCGCCACGGCGGGGCCGTAGGTGTTCGAGGCAAACTGCATGAGCTTTTGGAGAAGCGTGGCGCCGCCGGTGAGACGCGGCACGGTCTGAATGAGACCGGCGCCAGCGTCATTTTCCATCGCCGCGGCAAGCCGCACGAGGGTCGTCCCCGACATCACGCTGTCGCCATCGAGGATGACGAAGAAATCGTAGGCGGCCCCGAACCGCTCGACCCAATCCTTGATGTTGCCGCTCTTGCGCGCGGTGTTCTCGACGCGCCGGCGGTAAAAGACCTGAATCTGCCCGGCGAGCCCGTGGCGAAGCTCGCGGTAGGCCGCCTCCTCCGCTTCTCCCTCGTCCGCGCCCCGCGTGTCCGAGAGCACGAAGACGTCGAAGGCCGCCGATCTGCCGAGTGCGCCAAGCTCCTCGGCGATGGCGCCGATCGTCCCGGCGATGACGGCCGGGTCCTCGTGATGCACGGGAAAGAGCAGCGCCGTGCGGGATTTGAGAGGGCTCGTCTCGGGAGGGATGGGGAGCGTATCGGCGGCCTCGCCGGCAAAAAGCGGCAGGAAGCCCATCGCCGCCGACAGCGAGCCGACCGCGATCCATCCGAACGAGATCGTCGCCAGCACCAGGAACACGAGCTGAATCGGTGTGGTCTGGGCGAACGAGATCACCCCATAGAGCTCATGGGCGAAGGCGGCGGTGACGAGCCCGGCTCCGGCAAAAAGGCTTGCGCGCGCCACCCATGCCCCCTTCGTCGATCCCCTGAGCATCGGGGCGCGACGAGCCGCGACGCTTTGCTCGGGCATCTCCAACGGCGCGTCGGGAGGAAGAAGAGCGGGATCGCTCGCCTGGCCTGGCAGGCGCAGCGGGCCCGGGGACGGAGCGGCGCCGCCTCCGCGGTCGCCGAGCTCGGAGTGGCTCATGCTTTCGTCCATCGATATATCCAGCTCTCGGAGAGGAGCTGGTCGCCCTGCTTCAAGCCTAAACGCAACTCGATCAGCTCGGTTCCCCCGGGATTGAGGCTGAAACGGACCCTGACGCCGCCGATCTCGGGATGGCGCTGAACGAGCAGATTGGAAATGCTTCCCGCGCTCGCGGCGAGCTCGGCCGCCGGCATTTCGCGGATCTCTTTGAGCGCGGGGCCGTCGAAGTCGATCACGAAGTCGACGAGCCCGCCGTGGCGCGACGTGCCGGTGCGCGTCGCCGCGACCTTGGCTCCGGTCCACGCGACAGGCGCCTCCTCTCCCCAGGTCAGCCGGTAGGTGAAGCGGTGCGGCGAGCCGGGCTCGAGTGCCTTCGCGGGCTGCCAGTAGGCAATAATATTGTCGTGGATCTCTTCTTCGGTCGGGATTTCGATCAGCTCCACGTAGCCTTCGCCCCAGCCGCCTCGAGGCTCGACCCATGCCGTGGGTCGCCGATCGAAGCGCTGCTCGAGATCCTCGTAGGCCGCAAGATTGCGATCGCGCTGACAGAGACCGAAGCCCCTGGGGTCCTTGTCGAGGAAGGCGCTCGTCTGCAGCGTGACCGGGTTCGTCAGCGGCCGCCACAGCTTCTCTCCCATGCCGTTGGCGACGGCGAGCCCGCAGCTGTTGTGGGCCGCGGGGCGCACGTCGCCCCGCAGGCGGTTGTTGGCGGCTCCGAACAGAAACATGCTGGTGAGGGGAGCAATGCCGACATGCGTCAGCTGCCGGCGCGGATAGAGGGTCTGATCGACCTCGAAGACCGTCCATTGCCCGGGCCGGATGACGAAGCGGAACGCGCCCGACGTCGACTCGCTGTCCAGGAGCGCGTGCACAACGATGTCGGAGGCCCCCGAACGCGGCCTCTCGATCCAGAAGGCGCGAAACAGCGGGAACTCCTCTCCGCCGGGCTGCGCCGTGTTGATGGCGAGGCCGCGCGCCGAGAGGCCGAACTGCTGGCCGCGCCCGATCGCCTTGAAGTAGCTCGCGCCCTGGAACTGGACCGCGTCGTCCTCGACGTCGGAGCGGTTGAGCGCGGCCGCGATCTTGAACCCCGAAAAGCCGAACGGCGCCTCCGGAGGCGCCTTCTCGAGCAGCGGCCCGAGTGAGAAAAGCGTCCCATCCGCCTTGAGCTGGCGCGCTTTTCCGCCCTCGACGACCCACAGCTCGACGGGGACGTCGTAAAGCCAGCCGAGGGGCAAGAGGCGCAGCTCATAGTCGATCTTGTCCCCCCGCCAAAGCGCCGCTTCGTCCCGGAACCGGATGTCGCGATACTGCTCGGGGGTGAGCGCGCCGAAGGGCTCGGGTACATCGATGCGCGGTCTCACAAAGTCGCGCCCGGCGAGCTCTTCGGCGAGCTTCTTCACGGAGTCGCCCGTGAAGGGCTCTCCCCCTTCGCCGGTCTCCGAGGAGCCTTGAGCAAACGCTTGCGAGAATGCCCCGCCAAGGACCGCCGCCGTCGCCACGGCACTGGCCGCTGCCGTCCCCATCACTATCGCCCGGCGATCAAAGCGCAGCGCGCCCGTCCCCGACCCGTTTTTCATCCGTGATGTCCGACGCAAGTCTTGTGAAACCGTCCGTTTCGTTCGCCCAGACCCCGGTTCTCGGCCCCCGCGCGCCCGTGCGGACCCGCGGAGAGCGCCCCCGCGCCCAGTGACTGCAGACTGTTCCGATGGACCTCGGAGCTAAGACCCGAAAATTATGGCGAATTTAGCCGACCCGCCGTCGCAGGCCGTCCTCTTCGCCCACGCTCGCGCCGCTCCCCACGACTCCCGTGTGCAGTGCAACAAAGAATATCCGACATCGTCGAGTCCGGCAAGCGGGACTGATGGCCTCCAGGACTGGAAATTTAGCGTCTGGGCTCGATTGGGGAGCGCTTGGTCTCGTCTCGGCAACCAGCGATCTCGTCCCCGGGATCCTCTGGCTGACGATAAGTCCGTCGGACGGTGAAGACCTCCGAGACGGACGTTCCGACGAGCGATCGAGCGACGAGATATGGACGGAAAATTTAATAAAATCAGAATGTTGTAGTCAGCCATAGTCGCCGTTGCATCGAGCGCCACAATGCTTGTGGATTCGGTCTGCAAACTCGTTAAGCCCATTTCGCAGGCGTCGGACTTCTGCCTACTATCCTACCCCGAGCGGTGATTCGCGTCTCGTTCTGCCGCTGGTCGAGTTGTTGAGCGCGTTGGCGTCAAAGCGTCAAGCGCCCGTTTAGAAGTCAGTAGACGGGAGAAGGTAAATGAAAAAGTATAGCCTAAGCGCCATGGTGGCGGCCGGCCTCCTCGCAGGGGGGTTGACTGCGACCAGTGCGTCTGCAGCCGACCTCGGGGGGAACTGCTGCGCCGACCTCGAGGAACGCATCGCCGAACTGGAGGCGACGACCGCTCGCAAAGGCAACCGCAAAGTCAGCCTCACGATCTCGGGCTGGGTTGCCGAGCAGGTCACCTGGTGGGATGACGGCCACGAGCAGAACACCTATGTCGGCGGCATCGGCACCACGCTCGGCACGAACGTCAAGTTCACCGGCCAGGCCACGATCTCGCCCGGCTGGAGCGCCGGTTACGTGATCCATCTCGAGGCCGACGGCTCCGACACCCTCGCTGGCACCAATCAGTTTGTGCCGGATGGCCCGGGCCTGTTCGCCGGGAACCCCAACTACGTCCAGACGCTGCAGTCGTTCTGGTTCATGAAGAGCGACCACCTCGGCAAGGCCAGCGTCGGCCTTCAGTCGATGGCGGCGGACAACGCGGCCATCCTGGTCGACGGCTCGGGCTCGCTCGTGGTCGCCAACTGGGTCGGGTTCAATACCGAAGGCTTCTTTATGCGTAGAACCGACGCCAATGCTGCCAATTTTGGATACACCGGAAACATTTGGGCTCAAGCCGGTGGTTGCAACAACGGCGGCGACTGCTACGGCATCCCGATCAACGGCGTCCGCTACGACACTCCGACCTACTGGGGCTTCTCGGGGTCGGCGGGCTGGGGCGAGGACGACTACTGGGATACGGCACTTCGTTACGCCGGTGAGTTCTGGGGTTGGAAGGTCGCCGCTGCGGCCGCCTACGCCGAGTCGACCTGCGCCCAGACTGGACCGTTTACTGGAGCAAATAGTCCAGATTGGATGACCAGATTGTCGGCGGCTGCCCGTTCCCGGTCAACTTCGGCGACACCAACTACTTCCAGGCTGGCCTCTATATCGAGCACGTGCCGTGGGGCCTCTGGGCCTTGGGCAACTACGGCAACTTCCAGTCGACGTGGACGTCTTCGGCGTCGGGAATCCGGACTTCCGAGACCTGGTATGTCAAGGCCGGTATTCGTCAGCGCTGGCATCCGCTCGGCCACACCGTGATCTACGGCGAGTATCAGCACAACGACGATGGCGGCGTGATATCAGGTGTATCGCCGTGTGCCGAGCAACTCGTTCACGGGCAGTCCCGGCCTCGGCGCGTCGTGTGCTAATAATGGTAATTTCAACGATCCCACCAGTTCGGAAAGCCATTGGTGGGGCGCGGGCGTTGTGCAGGAGATCGACGCTGCGGCGATGTCGCTTTGGCTGCGGTGGCGCCAGACGTCCTACGAGGACAACTCGACCGTCCCGTTTTGATGACGCCTCGCCCTTTGTCGGGACCAGCTACGACGATGTCCAAGAGATCACGTTCGGCGGTCTCATCAACTTCTAATCGAGACCAAATACACGAAATCGAGGAAGCCGCCCCACCGGGCGGCTTCTTTGCTTTCCTCTTAGCCAATACGCCCTTCGATGCATCACCGCGCCAAGCCCCGAGGGGAGGGAGCTCACGCCCGCGGCACACCGTATCGGACTAGCCCCGCGCCGAGGGTCTCCTGCCAGCGAGTTGATATCCGGATAGTCGAAATCGAGGAAGCCGCCCTACGGGGCGGCTTCTTTGCTTTCTCAATGCGTGATGCCGAGGCTCAGGCCCCCTCGGGCTGCTCATATTTCAGGCCTGACGGGCCAGTCCTGCCGGGGCAGGAAACGGGCGCTCGTCAAGACAGCGCGGGCCCTCGCCGGAGAGCGAGAACTCTTTATAAGGTCCCGCTCGTGGGCCGAGCTCTCCCCAGGAAATCCACGACTGTTTGAGCAGCCCTCTTAAGCGTCCATACGCAGAAAACCCTTAAGAACGCGTGTCTAAAACCGCTCTCGTGGCCCGTACGCAACAGTAGTACCGCCGTCGGCGGAAAATCCGCGATGACTAATTGTTGCTAGCGGGAGAATCACAGAGTTTGCCGGCCAGCGGCGGTTCCGAGGGAATCTTCGCGCCGTCTACATCGCAGAGCGCGGCCTAGTTTGCGTGCCAGTTGAGTCCAAGGGCGTCCGCCATCTCGATTGCCAACGCAGATTGGGAGAAGGTCTATGAAGAACTATAGCCTAAGCGCCTTGGTGGCGGCCGGCCTGCTCGCAGGGGGTCTTGCTACCAGTGCGACTGCAGCCGACCTCGGGGGGAACTGCTGCGCCGACCTCGAGGAGCGCATCGCCGAACTTGAGGCGACGACGGCCCGCAAGGGCAACCGCAAAGTCAGCCTCACCATCTCCGGCTGGGTCGCCGAGCAGGTCACCTGGTGGGATGACGGCCACGAGAGCTAATACCTACGTTGGCGGCATCGGCACCACGCTCGGCACGAACGTCAAGTTCACCGGCCAGGCCACGATCTCGCCGGGCTACAGCGCCGGCTACGTGATCCACATCGAGGCTGACGGATCCGACACGCTTGTCGGCACCGATCAGTTCACGCCGGACGGGCCGGGCCTCTTCACCGCCCCAGCAATTGGCGCCCTTAAGGATGGACATCCCAACTACGTCCAGACCTTGCAGGCGTTCTGGTTCCTGAAGAGCGACCACCTCGGCAAGGTCGGCGTCGGCCTCCAGTCGATGGCGGCGGACAACGCCGCGATCCTGGTCGACGGCTCGGGCTCGCTCGTGGTCGCCAACTGGGTCGGGTTCAATACCGAAGGGTTCTTTATGCGTAGAACCGATGCCAATGCGGCCAATGCGGGCCTTGGGGTCGGTAATGGATACACCGCCAACGTTTGGGCTAATGCGGGCGCATGCAACAACGGCGGCGACTGCTACGGCATCCCGATCAATGGCGTCCGCTACGACACTCCGACCTACGCCGGGTTCTCGGCCTCGGCGGGCTGGGGCGAGGACGACTACTGGGATATGGCGGTTCGTTTCGCCGGCGAGCATCTACGGCTTCAAGCTGGCTGCCGCAGCGGCCTACGGGGAGTTGACCTGCCAATTCACCGGACCGATCGCCGTGAGCTCTGGTTGCCCGTTCTCGGTCAACTACGGCAACACCGACTACTTCCAGGCGGGCGTGTACGGTGAGCACATCCGCACCGGCCTCTGGGTGTTGGTCAACTACGGCCACTTCGAGTTTAATGACGCCTTCCCGGCCTCGCTTGATGCCTTAGATGCCTCGGAGACGTGGTACGTCAAGGCTGGTATTCGCCGGAAGTGGCATCCGCTCGGCGCAACCATCTTCTACGGCGAGTATCAGCACAACGATGATGGTGGCGTGTTCAATTTTTCACCTGCAACGGCCTGCTTCGACCCGACGGGATGCACCGGTCCCACGAACTCTGAGAGCCAGTGGTGGGGCGTGGGCCTGGTTCAGGAAATCGACGCGGCGGCCATGTCCGTGTGGCTCCGCTGGCGGCAGACCTCCTACGAGGACAACTCGACCGACAACGGTGTGGCTATCAGCTACGACGATCTCCAAGAGGTTACCTTCGGCGGCCTGATCAACTTCTGATCATAACGCCAGCATCTGATAGCGAGAGGCCGCCCCATGGGCGGCCTCTTCGTTTGCGCGAGGTCCCTCCAGCTCTATCCCCAAGTCTCAATCGCGCCTATCCTTGGATTTACGGCTGTCGGCACCCGGACTGCGATGTTCACGACGTTCTTCAACGAGTTGCGCGCGGCGCGGATCCCGGTCACGCTCAAGGAGTACCTCACCTTGATCGAGGCGCTCGAGGCGGACTGCGCGGGGCGCCGCGTCGAGGATTTCTACTATCTCGCCCGCGCGAGCCTGGTGAAGGACGAGCGCCATCTCGATCGCTTCGACCAGGTGTTCGGCGCCGTCTTCAAGGGGCTCGAGACCGTCCCCGGCACGGCCGAGGCGGAGATCCCCGCCGAGTGGCTGCGCGCCGTCTCCGAGCTCCACCTATCGGCGGAGGACAAGGCACGCATCGCCGAGCTCGGCGGCTGGGAGAAGATCATGGAGGAGCTTCGCCGCCGCCTCGCCGAGCAGCAGGGGCGCCACGCGGGCGGCTCGAAGTGGATCGGCACCGGGGGCACGTCGCCGTTCGGGGCCTACGGCTACAACCCCGCCGGCATCCGCATCGGCCAGCACGAGAGCCGCCACCGGCGCGCGATCAAGGTCTGGGACAAGCGCGAGTTCCGCGATCTCGCCGACGACGTCGAGCTCGGCGTGCGCAACATCAAGATCGCGCTGAGGCGCCTCAGGAAGTTCGCGCGCGAGGGCGCGGCCGAGGAGCTCGACCTCGAGGGCACGATCAAGGGCACGGCGCACAAGGGCTATCTCGACATTCACTTGCGCCCCGAGCGGCGCAACGCCGTCAAGGTCCTCATGTTCTTCGACGTCGGCGGCTCGATGGACTGGCACGTCAAGGCGGCCGAGGAGCTCTTCTCGGCGGCGCGCGCGGAGATGAAGCATCTCGAGTACTTCTACTTTCACAACTGCCTCTACGAGGACGTCTGGCGCGACAACGTGCGCCGCTGGACCGAGCGCACGCCGACGTGGCAGGTGCTGCACACCTATCCCGCAGACTACAAGGTGATCTTCGTCGGCGACGCGTCGATGAGCCCCTACGAGATCATTCAGCCCGGCGGCTCGGTCGAGCACATGAACCCGGAGCCCGGCGACGCCTGGCTCGGCCGCGTCACCGCGGTCTATTCGCACTGCGTGTGGCTCAACCCCATTGCCGAGGCGCATTGGGACTGGACGCCGTCGATCGGAATGGTGCGCCGTCTCATGGACGGGCGGATGTTCCCGCTCACCCTCGAAGGGCTCGACGCGGCGATGCGCGAGCTGATGCGCTAGCCAAATGGGCGGGCCCGCAACGCTGGCCCTGCCCACTCGCTCCGTCCATTCAGCTCCGCAATGATGTCGAAGTCGAGGGTTGGTGCACCCGTCACCGCGGCGATGGTGACCGCTGCATTGCCGCGCCGTGCTCATGCTGCGGAACGCCCCGTCGTCGCATTCCAGCGAAAGCTGCTGAACGCCCCAAGGGTACAGCGAGGCACTCGAGAAGAAATTCATGCCGTCGATCAGAGGCGTCGTTACGTTAAGCCGGAGTTGGTTTCAGCGTCGCAGTGAGCCTTCGGGCGGGAACGGCTCATCTTCAGCCGCGCACCGACGCGACGCCGCCCAAAGCCGTGCAGCATACTTGAGCGGCTCGATGATGCCATGACGGGCCCACCAGGCGCGTTCGTCGCCGGCTCGGTGGAGTTCGTCGTGATGGCCGTTGCACAGCGGCACGACGTACTCATCTGAAACCTTGAGCCCCATGGCGCGCGGTTGCGCAAAGCGCAGGTGATGGGCGTGCGACGGCCGGCGTCCACAAACGAGACACGGTTGGCTGGCGACGAAAGCGAGGTGCGCCTTATCGCGCAGCCGCTGGTCTTTCGGATAGGCAAGCGCCGACCGCTCTTGCGTCGCGTTGGTGTTGGGACTTCTGTCGCTTTGTCGCACTGGGCGATTTCGGCTGGCGGCCAGCCCAAGGCGCGGGCCTTACCCTTGAGGGTGGCAATGATGGTCGCTGACCGGATCCGGGCTCGCGCCCGCCTGTCATCCGGCGCAGGACGCGGAACGCGGCGAGGTTTTGCTCCCAGAAGGCGTAGACAGCGTCGAGCGTGCGCAGGCGGGCGATGGCCTTGAGCGCGGCGGCGACGAAGGCGTCGGCATTCTCGAAGCGCTGGTCGCGGCCGTCCTCGGTTCTGAGTTCGAGCCCAGGCTCGGTCTCCGTCTCGCCTGGCGAGGCGGCGGTCAACGCCTGCTTGGCGCGCCGCGTCACGTGGCTCAAGTCCTTGTCGTAGAGCGCGAGCCCGAACGGGTTGCCAAAGGTCGCCAGCGCCCGCTTGGTGGCGTCGGTTTCCGCGGCCTTGAGCCCCATCTCGTGCGCCACTTCGGGTGACGACGAGCGGCCGATCGCCGGTGCCGATGCCCTCGCGCACCGTGACCGTGTCGCCGGCGCGCACCGTGATGCGCACCTTCGTCGAATAGCAGCACAGCAATTGCCCCCGCTGCATCTCGCTCCAGAGACAGCGCGGCGACAAGGTGGTGCGATCCCAGGCGTCATAGCCAAAGATGCGGTTGGCTTCGGCGATGACATGCCAGCCCTCGACGTAGGCGATCGTCGCCCCATGGCTGACTCTCGTCTTCACATGACGATATCTGAGCTTGGCTTTAAGCGCCTGACACTGTTGTTCGGTGAACGCCATTTCACTTGGTCCTCACGCTGAGTTGCAGGACTTGGGGCGACCAAGGCCACGCCGTCGATGTCGACGCCGTTCTTCAGCGCCGCGAGCAGGCCTTGCCGATCGAGCTTGGGCGGCTGCGGCTTCCAGTAGGCGACGGGGATCTTGCTCTTCGGCCACGACCTCGAGCGTCGGCGCGCTCTGGCGCAGCGAGGCGGTGAAGTCGGCCTCCTCGAGCCTCTTCAACTCGGCCTGCGTCATCGCCTCGAGAACAAGCTGACGCTTGCGCCTGGCGCGGGTTTCCAGCCGCTCGAGGCGCGCCTTCATGTCGCAAAGACGTGTGGAGAGGCCCGCGGCGAGGGCTTCATCGTCTAGTGCCGAGCGGACGAGCTCGGCTAGCATCTCCTTGAGATCGGTGATTCCCTCGAGCGTGTCGGCGAGCGTGTCCTCGTCGAGGTCGGGGATCTCAGCGAGGAGGCGGTCGCGCAAAACTGTATATCTGGACGCTTCTGAGGGAAGCGCAGCTTCGTAGTTCATGTGGATACGCATGACCACCTGCATCAGCCACGTAATGAGCTAATCAGTATCACAGCAAAGCCAATAATGCAACAAGAATCTCAACTGCTGAGCCATGCGCCATGATCTACCCACTTCAGATCAGGGCTGCGCGAGTGCTACTCAAGCTAAGCCAAGGGGAATTGGCCGAGCGGTCTCGTATAGGCCTTGCCACCCTCAAGCGTATTGAAGCCGCGGGAGACGAGCTTACGGGGACGGCGCAAACAATGGCCCGCATCCAGCGGGCCCTCGAGGCGGCCGGGATTGTCTTCATCGACCAGGATGAAAAGAACGGACCCGGCGTGCGATTGAAAAAGCCGCTGCCTTAAACACTGGGCGCTGTGGAGCCCGTTCGTCTGGGGGCATTCTGGCAAAACGAACCCAATTTCACCTCGTCGCCTCGTTCACCTCATCACCTCGGGTTAGGTCTCTCAAGTTTTGGCAGAACGAAGCCAATTTCGTCTGACTTATCTGTGGCCAGCTCTCGAGCCCGACCGGCGCACAACCGCGTGGTTGCCGCGAGTGGGGCGTCGGGGTGCTCCATGTCGGAAATCGTCGGCCTCATCAACGTCTCCTACAAGATCGTTGCCAACTCGTGCGCGGCGCTGAGGGCCAAGCTCAACGCCCGCACGCCGACTGAGCTCGTGCGCATTGCGCTCCTTCTCGGGCTCTGCTGAGACCGTCAATTATTCTCGCGGAATCAATAACTTCGACCTCGATTGACGGCGCCCTCAAAAGGCGGCAATTGTTCGCGAGGAATGGGCAGATTCGGATTTGGGATGCCGATGACGCGCGCGCTCGTTGCCAGCCTGCTGAGCAGTCTTGCTCTCTCCGCCTGCTCCTCCAGCAGCGGCATGGTGCCGACCACGCTCTTCGGCGGCTCTGCACCCCCGGCGCCCAACGACAGCGTCCATCCCGGATCGCAGACCCGACCACGCGGGCGTTCGGCGTCGCAGCCGTCGCCGCGCGCGCCAAGAAGTGCGGCTATAATTTCAATCCGCAGACGCTCAAGGCGAACTATCTCGCGTCCGAGACCAGCCATGGCGGCGCGACGCCCGCGGATATGCCGCGGATCGAGAAGATCTACGATACGGCCTTCAACGGCGTGACCAAGGCGATCGCCGATCAATCCGACTACTGCACGGCCGATCGTACCAAGGAAATCAAGGCGACCCTCAACCGCCATCTCGCGGGTGATTTCACCGTCATTCCCCCGAAGACGGCGTCGGTTGCCGACGAGGGCCTCCTGTCCGGACTGTGGGGCGGCGGCAGCTCGTCCAGCGAAGGCATGAAGGTCACGCTGCCGACCGACAACAGCCGCGACTGAGCGGCGCCTCCCCACCCGTCGTTCCGGCCGAGCGAGAGCTTGCTCGAGCGAGAGCCCCGTCTTCGATGCGGGCAATCCGGAAGCGATCTTGCTCAGCGCACGCCGAGCTTCTTCTGCAGGCTCGACGACGAGGTCGTGTACTGGAACAGCAGCTTCTTGTCGGGAAAGACGTACTTGTGCGCCTGCTGCGCCATCAGCGCCGCCTCGTGGAACCCCGACAGGATCAGCTTGAGCTTCCCCGGATACCAGTTGATGTCGCCGATGGCGAAGATGCCCTTCTCGCTCGTCTCGAATTTCTCCGTGTCGACCGGGATCAGGTTCTCATGGAGATTGAGGCCCCAATCGGCGACGGGGCCGAGCTTCATGGTGAGGCCGAAGAACGGCAGCATGGCCGAGCAGGGGAGCCGCTCCTCGCCGTCCTTCGTCTTGACCGTCACCTGCTCGAGCTGACCGCCGCTCCCCGAGAGCGCCGTCACCTGGCCGATGAGCAGCCTGATCTTTCCTGCCGCGACAAGGGCACGCATCTTCTCGACCGAGTGGGGAGCCCCGCGGAACTCGTCGCGGCGGTGAAGCAGCGTCAGGCTTTTCGCGATCGGTTCGAGGTTCAATGTCCAGTCGAGCGCCGAGTCGCCGCCGCCCACGACGAGGACGTCCTTGCCGCGCAGGTCCTCCATGCGGCGCACGGAGTAGTGCACGGACGTGCCCTCGTAAGCCTCTATGCCTTCGAGCGGCGGACGCTTGGGCGTGAACGAGCCGCCGCCTGCGGCGATCACGACGACTTTCGTCAGGAACGACTTGCCGCCATCTGTCGTGAGCCGGAAGCGGCCGTCTGCCGTCCGCGCCAGCGTGTCGATGCGCTCGCCCAGATGGAACGTGGCCCCGAACGGCTTGATCTGCTCCATCAGCCGGTCGGTGAGCTCCTGGCCTGTCACGACCGCGAGGCCCGGCACGTCGTAGATCGGCTTCTCGGGGTAGAGCTCGGCGCACTGTCCGCCGACCTTGGGCAGGATGTCGATCACGTGCGCCTTGATGTCGACGAGGCCGAGCTCGAAGACGGCAAAGAGGCCCACGGGTCCCGCGCCGATGATGACCGCGTCGGTCTCGATCGGGCTCTCGCCCGCGCCGCGCGAAACAGCGACCTCGTGTACGGTCATGAGGGAGCACTCCCTAGAACTGTTTGCCGGGCACGCGCACGACGAGGCCGTCGTGCTCGGCGACCACCTTGATCTGGCAGCTCAGGCGGCTCTCGGGCCTGACGTCGAAGGCGAAGTCGAGCATATCCTCTTCCATCTCGGAGGGCTTGCCCGTCTTCTCCTGCCAGGCCGCGTCGACGTAGACGTGGCAGGTCGCGCATGCGCACGCCCCGCCGCACTCCGCCTCGACGCCCGGGACGTCGTTCATCTTGGCCGCCTCCATCACGGTTACGCCGGGCTCGGCCTCGACGGTCTGGCTCGTCCCGTCGGGCTGGATGAACGTGATCTTGACCATGAGGAGAAGGGCTCCCGGCGTTCTCGGTGTTGGCTCGGCCCGGCCGAGGCACGAGCGGCGGCGGCAGACTTAGACGCCGCGGCGATCGAATTCAAGCATGAGCGCGGTCTCGAGTCCCGGCCGGGGCCGAACCGAGCCGGGGCTCCCGAGTTGCAGGAACAGCCCGGCTCGATCAATCTGCCCCAATGTGCGGACGCATCACGCAAAAAAGCCCTCCGAACCAGCTCGGACTCGGCATCGTCTCGCTGATCGAGCCTTTGCACGTGCCGCCGCGCTACAACGGCAGCCCCGGCCAGGAGCACTGGGTCATTCGCCAGAAAGCCGAGACCGGCGAGCGCAGCCTCGACCGCCTCCTCTGGGGGCTCATTCCCCATTGGGTGAAGGAGCCGGCCGGCGGCAGGAAGCCGATCAACGCCAAGGCCGAGACGGTCGCCTCGCTGCCGTCGTTTCGCGACGCCTACAAGCGCCGGCGCTGCCTCGTTCCCGTCGACAGCTTCTTCGAATGGCGCCGGACTGAGGGCGCCAAGCAGCCGTTTGCCATCGCTATGAATGACGAGGCGCCATTTGCGATCGCCGGCATCTGGGAGAACTGGAAGGCGCCGGGGGGCGACACCTGGATGCGTACGTTCGCCGTCATCACGACCACGGCCAACGAGCTCTTGAGCTCCATCCACGACCGCATGCCGGTCATCATCCCGGCCGCCTCCTACGATCACTGGCTGAGCCCGCTCGATCCCGATCCTCGCAACCTGCTCGTCCCGTTTGCGTCGGAGCCGATGAAGATGTGGGCGATCTCGACGCGCGTGAACAAGCCCGCGAACGACGATGCCGCGATCCTCGAGCCGCTGAGCGCCGGGTAGATCTATGCGCCGACAGGAGGAAGCGCGGCGGCCACGTAGGCCTCGACCTCGCGCGCTGCCGCCTCGAGGCCCTCGATCGCCGCCGCCCGCACTTCGCTCCCCGCATCGGCGAGCTTTTCCGCTTCGCGGGCAAGCGCCGCGACCCGCCATGCACCGACCGCGGCCGCGGAGCCCTTGAGCGTGTGGGAGGAGACGAACCAGTCCCTCTCCGTCGTTGCCGTCCGCAGCTGGGCAAGCGTCACCGGAACGTGAGCGACGAACAGGTCCAGAACCTCGCGCTCGAGGCGCTCGTCGCCGCGCGTATAGCGGGCAAGATGCGCACGATCGACGGGGGCGAGGCCGGCCCCCTCTTCGGACCCTGGAAACTCTTTCTTTGTGGACATCTGAGCCTTCAGGAAGGACGGCGGATCGCGCCGCCGCAACCCATTTTGCCCTACCGAGTGATAAACCTGCGTAAACCGCGCCGATGAACACCCGCCCAATGCGCATAACTCTATGGAAAGTCGCAGAAAACGGGGGATTTCGATCTTTATTTGGCCCAAAACCGCGCCTAGGCATGATGGTGGAGGGATCTGCGTCGAGTCGGGGAATGGTGCCGACGGCCGTTGGCAACTCGCATTCCGAGATAGATGACGTTTGAGCCTAACCGGGTGATTGCAGTATCACTCGGCTGGGACATCGGGACGATCCGCTCGCGGCGGACGGCACGGACGGGGGTGGATGGCTCAAGACACGAAAAAGGCGGTCGGGACCACGCCCGACGCGGCGCCGGGGGGCGCTGCCGAGCCGCCGGCTGTGCCGGGGTCGCAGAAGTCTGCGCCCGCTTCCCCGGCCGCTTCTGCCGTGCCCGCGGCAAGCAAGCCTGCTGCCCCAGAAATCCCGAAGCCCGCGACGAAGGTCGGCTTCCCCGGCAAGGACTTGCCATCGCCCTCCGCGCCCGCGGGCACGCCGACGCTGCCGTTTCCGGCGAGGGACAAGGAGGCGGCTCCCGCCCCGCAGCCCGCCGCCAAGCTCAGCTTCCCACCGCCGAGAGACCTGGCGCCGAAGAAGGGCCCATCGCCGCTGATGCCTCCCTCCACACCGGGGCGCATCGAGCCGCTCTTCGGCGCTCCTACTTCAACACCGCCGCGCGCGATGCCGCCGCCGATCCCCTTGAGCAACGGACCTGCCGTCCTCCCTGCGGAGCGCGTTGAGACCCAGGCACCGGACGAGGAGCCGCCCGCCGAGCCTCCGGCGCGCCGTGTCGCCCGCCGCCGCCCCGCCGGCCCGGTGCGCGGCAAGATCGCGGCCAACGACGACGCTCCCTCGATCGGCGGCCTCATCTTCGCCCTCGACCAGAAGCCCGACATCACGCCCTTCAAGTATGCCGCCATCGCGAGCGGGGTCTGGGCCGTCATCGCCACCGGCTTTGCGTCGGCAATTCTGAGAAGCGAGATCGAGAAGGGCGCCGGCCTCGGCGAAATTCTGGGTCATCCGGCGATCCTGCTCACCGCCGCCGCCGTCATCGTCCCGGTCGCGATCCTGTGGTTCCTTGCCCTTCTCGCCTGGCGCTCGGAGGAGCTGAGACTTCGCTCCTCCACCATGACCGAGGTCGCGATACGCCTCGCCGAGCCCGACCGCATGGCGGAGCAGTCCGTCGCCTCGCTCGGCCAGGCGGTGCGCCGCCAGGTCGCCTTCATGAACGAGGCCATCTCGCGGGCGCTCGGCCGCGCCGGCGAGCTCGAGGCGCTGGTCCACAACGAGGTGTCCGCCCTCGAGCGCTCCTATGAGGACAACGAGCGCAAGATCCGCGGCCTCATCAAGGAGCTCAGCGGCGAGCGAAGCGCGCTGCTCGGCACGAGCGAGCGCGTCACCGAGACGCTGAAGACGCTCGGCACCGACGTCCCTCAGCTGATCGACAAGCTCTCGGGCCAGCAGATCAAGCTCGCGCAGATCATCAAGGGCGCGGGCGACAACCTGACGGCGCTCGAATCGGCGGTGGGCCAGAGCAGCGACCGCCTCGAATCGACGCTCGGCTCGCGGACGGACCAGCTGCAATCCTTGCTTGAGCACTTCACGACCGGCCTCTCGAGCGCGCTCGGCGCCCGCACCCAGCACCTCCAGGATTCGATCGCGGAATACGTCCGCACGCTCGACTCCTCGCTCACCTCGCGCACCGAAGGGCTGCAGGCCGTGTTCGAGGAGTATGCAAGGGCCCTCGACACCTCGCTTACGAACCGCGCCAAGGCCCTCGACATTCAGCTCGTCGAGCGCACGAAGGCGCTCGACGCCGCCTTCGGCCAGCGGCTCAGGACCTTCGACGAGTCGATCATGCGCTCGACGAAGGCAATCGACGCCGCCGTCGGCGAGAAGGCGCGCGCGCTCACCTCCGCCCTCGATCTCCACGCGAAGACCTTCGGTGAGACGATCTCGCGCCAGGCGGTCGATCTCGACGAGGCGCTGATGCAGGGGGTCAACTCCGTGCGGCGCACGAGCGAGAACATCACCCGCCAGTCGCTCAAGGCCATCGAGGGCCTCGCCAACCAGTCGGAGATGCTGCGCGGCGTCTCCGAGAGCCTGCTCGCTCAGATTCAAAACGTGACCGGCCGCTTCGAGACCCAGGGCCAAGCCATCGTCAAGGCGGCGGGCCAGCTCGAGAACGCCAACTTCAAGATCGACAACACGTTGCAGACCCGCCACACCGAGCTCACCCACACCATCGACCGGCTCTCCGGAAAGGCCGACGAGTTCGGCCGCGTCGTCGGCGGCTACTCGACGTCGATCGAGGGCACGTTGACGGAGGCCGAAAAACGGGCCCGCGATTTCGCCGAGCAGCTGCGCCGCGGCACGGAGCAGGCCAAGCAGACTGCGCTCGCCGAGCTCGAGCGGTTCAGGGTCGAGACCGACGCCGGCGGCGAGCGCACGCTCGAGGAGCTGAGGCGGCGCTTCTCGTCGATCTCGTCCACGGTCAACGAGCAGCTCAACACCTTGACCAGCCGCTTCGACCAAGCCTCCGACGACGTCCGCCAGCGCGCCGCCCACGCCGCGGCCGAGATCGCCGCCGAGCAGGCCCGGCTTCGCGAGCAGATGGACCGCCTCCCCGTCGCCACGCGCGAGAACGCCGAGGCCATGCGCCGCGCGCTGCAGGACCAGCTGCGTGCCCTCGACCAGCTCTCGAACCTCACGACACGCGCTTCCCAGCGCGACGTTTCCGCGCCTCTTCCCGCCGCGACGCTGACCGGCGCCTACGCGCAGGAGGCTCGCGCGACCGACATGGCGATGGGGCGCGCCTTGAGCACGCTCTCGCCGTCGATCACCTCCGAGCTCGTCAACCGGCCTCAACCAAGAGGTCCGCAACAGCCGCCGCCGCACACGGTGCCCGCCGCCGTCGCCTTGCCGCGCCTCGGCGGGAGTGCAAGCGAGGGGCGCGAGGGGTGGACCTTGGGCGACCTCCTCGCGCGCGCCTCGCGTGACGAGGACGGCCCCCACGCGGGAGCCAACCATCCGCCGGCACTGCCGTTCCACGCCAATGTCGAGGTGATCGCCCGCGCGCTCGATCCCGCCACTACGGCCGCCATCTGGTCGCGCATCAATTCCGGCCAGCGCGGCATCATGGTGCGCTCCATCTACTCGCCCGAAGGACGTGCCGTCTTCGACGAGATGAGCATGCGGCTGCGGTCCGATACCGAGCTCCAGCGCACGATCGAACGCTATCTCGGCGAGTTCGAGCACATCAGGCGCGAGGCGGAGCACCGCGACCCGACCGGGCGGCTTGCGCAAAGCCATCTCGTCTCCGACATGGGGCGCGTCTACCTGTTCCTCGCCCACGTGAGCGGCCGCCTCACATGACGGCGCCGGCCGGCGGCCGGGCCTTGGCGCGCGCCGTCGCTATCGAAAGATGGCCGCTCAAGGCTCCGTTCGTGATTGCGCGCGGCGCCAAGACCGAAGCCGAGGTCGTGGTCGTCACCTTGAGCGACGGCGATTTCTCCGGCCGCGGCGAGTGCGTGCCCTACGCGCGCTACGGCGAGACGGTCGCAGGCGTCGTCGCCGCCATCGAGCGCGCGCCGGCGGTGGCCGATCGCATCGAGCTTCGCGCCGCGATGCCGGCCGGCGCCGCCCGCAACGCGCTCGACTGCGCCTTGTGGGATCTCGAGGCCAAGCGGAGCGGGAGGCCGGCGGCCGCGCTTGCCGGCGCGAGTGCGCTTTCTCGCGTCGAGACCTGCTACACGCTGAGCCTCGGGCCGCCCGAGGCGATGGCCGCCGCCGCGCGCGCCGTGCCCCACCTCGGCCTCCTCAAGCTCAAGCTCGGCGGGGCGGGCGACGCAGAGCGCATGGCCGCCGTGCGAGAGGCGCGCGCCGACGCCCGCCTCGTCGCCGACGCCAACGAATCCTGGACCGCCGACGCGCTTCATTTCCTCATCGATGCGGCGCGCGCGGCAGCGATCGAGCTCATCGAGCAGCCGCTGCCCGCCGGAGACGATGCTCCGCTCGCGAGCATTCCCCATGCCGTGCCGATCTGCGCCGACGAGAGCGCTCACGTCACCGGCGATATCGAGGCGCTCGCCGGCCGCTACGACGCCGTCAACATCAAGCTCGACAAGGCCGGCGGCCTCACTGAGGCGCTCGCCATGGCGGCGGAGGCCCGCGCTCGCGGCTTCAAGATCATGGCCGGCTCGATGGTCGCGACCTCGCTCGCCATCGCGCCCGCCCTCGTTCTCGCGCAACAGGCGGACTGGGTCGACCTCGACGGGCCGCTCCTTCTCGCGCGCGACCGCCCGCACGGGCTGGTCATCGAAAACGGATGGATCAATCCGCCCGCCCCCGACCTCTGGGGCTAGGACACATGACCGTTCAAAGTGACGCCCCAGCCTGCTCTACCCTCCCCTCGACGGGAGGGTCGCGATCATGCCGGAGGCGTTGCCTTCGGCATGAGGCGCGGTGGGGAAACAGACTCATCGAAACTCCACTAGCTCTCCGAGGTGAGGGAAATCCAGCTCTTGCTAGGCGATCTCGTCGACCAGAGCGGGCCGCCGTCCCAGCGGCGCAGCACGAGGGCGGAGGCGGCGAGCCCGACGGCGCCCAGCGCCGCCATGGCGAGGTAGGCCCGTCCGCCGAAGGCCGCGTAGAGAGAGCCCGAGGCCATCGTCGCGGCTCCCATCATCACGCCCGCGGCCACCGTGGCGTAGAGCGCCTGCGCCGTCCCGGCCGCGGCCGCGGGGACTGCGCGCGCGATGAAGTGCATCGCGCCGAGGTGGGAGGCGCCGTAGGTCGCCGCGTGCAGCACCTGGAGCGGCGCGAGGGCGGCGAGCGGCAACTCGAACGCCATCGCGCCCCAGCGCACGATGGCGGCCGCCGCCCCGCCAACCAGGAGGCCCGCCGCGCCGACGCGGCGCACGACCGCGCCGGAATAGGCAAAGAGGACCACCTCGGAGAGCACCGCGATCGCCCACAGCACGCCGACCCACGTCGTCGACAGCCCTTGCGCTCGCCAGTTGAGCGCGCCGAACGCGTAGAACATGGCGTGCGCCGCCTGGATCGAGCCCGCCGCGAGCAGAAAGACGAGAAAGAGCGGATGGGCGACGAGGCGGCGGGCGGCGGCAACGGCAAGCTTCGGGTGCGGCCGGCTTGCCGTGTCTTCCTCCGGGGTCGGCAGCGGAAGATAGTGACCTGCCGCGACGGTCAAGAGCGCGCCGGCAATGATGAGCCAGATGGCGACGCCCGCTCCGACGCTGTCGACGAGCGTGCCGCCGAGGAGGCCTATGGCGATGAACGTCAGCGAACCCCAGAGACGCATCCGCCCATAATCGAGGCCGTGGGCGATGACGCCGCCGACGGCGATGGTCTCGGTCAGCGGCAACATCGTGTTGACCACGATGGCGAACGGGACGGCCGCGAGAAAGAGCGGCCAGAAGCCCGTCATGGCGGCAAGGAGGAGAGCGAGCGCAAGCGCGACCCACGCGAGCTCGATCACCATGATCCGATGATTGCCGAGGCGGTCGGCGACGAGCGCGACCGACGGCGTCACAAGGAGACGAAGGAGATAGGGTGTAGCCGTCACGACGGCGATCTCGCGCGCCGAGAGGCCCTGCCAGTCGAGCCAGACCGGCAGATAGGGAACCTGCACTCCGTAGATGACGAACAGCGCGCCGTAGAAGAGAGCGAGGCGCGCCGCAAAGCCGGCGCGACCCGTCGCGGTCCAAGCCCATCCGACGCCATTCACGGCTGCGCGCGCTCCACCCTATATTCAGGCGACGGCAGAGAGAGCACGGGCCGGGCGTTCCCACAAGCGATGGCCTATGCCCATCGCGCGCTTTGGCTTGGACAACTGCGGGCTCCTCTGAGATCGTAGCGCCTCGGGCCCGCGCGAGGCGGACCAAACGAGTTCAAGGACGATATGGACAGGCTCATGAAGACGGACACGCCGCGCCCCATCCGCCTCAAGGACTACCGCCCGCCGTCGCATCTCATCGATCATGTCGATCTCGATGTGCGTCTCGACCCGGCGCGCACGCGCGTCCACGCCCGCCTCGAGATCCGCCCGAACCCCGCACCCAATGCGCCGCGCGGCCCCTTGCGCCTCGACGGCGAGCACCTCGAGCTCGCCTCGCTCGCCCTCGACGGGCGCGAGATCGGAAGCGAGCGGTTCAAGCGCTCGGACACCGGCCTCGTCCTCGCCGAGCCGCCCGATCGCCCCTTCGTCCTCGACATCACCACCTACGTCGCCCCGGACGACAACAAGGCGCTGCAAGGCCTCTATCGCTCGAACGGGATTTACTGCACGCAGTGCGAGGCGCAGGGCTTCCGCCGCATCACCTACTTCATCGACCGCCCCGACGTCCTCTCCACCTACACCTGCCGGATCGAGGCCGACATGGCCGAAGCCCCCGTGCTGCTGGCGAACGGCAATCCGGTCGAGCGCGGCACGCTCGACGGCGGCAAGCGCCACTATGCCGTCTGGCGCGATCCCTATCCCAAGCCCTGCTATCTGTTCGCCCTCGTCGGCGGCGACCTCGGCTCGATCGCCTCCTCCTTCACGACCATGTCCGGACGCGTCGTCGATCTCAGGATCTACGTCGAGCACGGGGCGGAAGCGCGCGCGGCGTGGGCCATGGACTGCCTCAAGCGCGCCATGCGGTGGGACGAGGTGCGCTTCGGGCGCGAATACGATCTCGACGTGTTCAACATCGTGGCCGTGTCCCACTTCAACATGGGCGCGATGGAGAACAAGGGCCTCAACATCTTCAACGACCGCCTCGTCCTCGCCTCGCCCGAGACGGCGACCGACACCCTCTTCGAGGCGATCGAGAGCGTCATCGCCCACGAGTACTTTCACAACTGGACCGGCAATCGCATCACCTGCCGCGACTGGTTCCAGCTCTGCCTCAAGGAGGGCCTGACCGTCTTCCGCGATCAGGAATTCTCCGCAGACGAGCGCTCGGCGACCGTCCAGCGCATTCTCGACGTGCGCCAGCTCAAGGCCCAGCAGTTCGCCGAGGACGCGGGCCCGCTCGCCCATCCCGTGCGCCCCGACAGCTATATCGAGATCAACAACTTCTACACGTCCACGGTCTACGAGAAGGGCGCCGAGGTCGTGCGCATGATCCAGACCATCCTCGGCCGCGACGGCTTCCGCCGCGGCATGGACCTCTATTTCGAGCGCCACGACGGAGAGGCGGCGACGATCGAGGACTTCGTGCGCTGTTTCGAGGACGCAACTCAGCGCGACCTCACCCAGTTCAAGCTCTGGTACTCGCAGTCCGGCACGCCCGAGCTCGTCTGCTCGGTGAAGTACGACAAGACGAGGAAGACCGCCGAGCTCAAGGTCGACCAGGCTCTCCCGCCGACGCCGGGCCAGCCGAAGAAGAAGCCGTTCCACATCCCCGTGCGCCTCGCTCTGCTCGGCTCCAACGGAGAGGAGATCGAGCTCAAGCGCGCGGACAGCGAGGCGATGGCCGACGGCCTGCTCGAGGTGACGAAGCGCTCCGAGACGATCCGCTTCGTCGACGTGCCGTCGCGCCCCACTCCGTCGTTCCTGCGCGGCTTCTCGGCGCCGGTCAACCTCACGGTCAACCTCACCGATGCCGATCTCGAGTTTCTCATCGCCAACGATCGCGACCTGTTCAATCGCTGGCAGGCATCAAACACCTTTGCGACCCGCACCCTGATCGAGATCGTGAAGGGGCTGCGCCAGGGAAAGCGCCCGGCCCGCGGCCTCGACTTTGCCCGCGCGCTCGGCGCCGCACTCGCCGACCCGGGCCTCGACCCGGCCTACCGGGCGGAGCTGCTCAGGTTGCCGAGCCAATCGGATATTGCGCGCGTGATCGCCCGCAACGTCGACCCGAGCCTCATTTTCCGCGCACTCCGCCAGCTCAGCCGCCTGATCGGCGAGACGCTCGGGCCGCGGCTCGAAGAGCTCTACGGGGAGATGAAGCCCGACCGCGCGTTCTCGCCCGACGCCGCGAGCGCCGGCCGGCGCGCGCTGCGCAATGCGGCGCTCTCCCTGCTCGCGGCCCGCGGCCGCCCGTCGGACCGGGCGCGCCTCTATCAGCACTTCCTCAAAGCGCCCAGCATGACGGAGGAGGCGCACGCGCTCGTGCTCCTCGCCGCACAGGCGACGCCCGACCGGGAAAAGGCGTTGAAGCGCTTCTACGACCGCTGGCGCCACGACCATCTCGTCATCGACACGTGGTTCGCCGCGCAGGCGCAGTCTCCGCTGCCGTCGACCCTCAAGACCGTCAGGGGGCTGACCAGCGATCCCCTGTTCTCCCGCACCTCCCCGAACAAGGTCCGCGCGCTCATCGGCCACTTTGCGACCCAGAACCCGGTCCAGTTCAACCGCCCCGACGGAGCCGGCTACGAGTTCGTCGCGTCGGAGGTGCTGGCGATCAACGCGTTCAACCCGCAAATCGCCGCCCGCATGCTCGGCGCCTTCAGGAGCTGGCGCGCCCTCGAGGCGGGGCGCCGCGGCCATGCGCGCCGCGCGCTGCAGCGAGTTGCAAAGACATCCGGACTGTCGCGCGACGTCTACGAGATCGTGACCAAGATGCTCGAAAGCTAGTGTGGCGGTTCAGAAGTTCCCCGCCATCTGCGGCTGGGTTTGTGAGGGAACTTCTGAACCAAAGCCACACTAGCCACTCATTGCCCTCTAGTGTCCCTTTGAAACCGAAGTTCGCAACCCCGTCTGCAGCAGCCGTGTGCGAACTTCGGATTCGGGACACTAGCCTTGGAATAATCTTCTTGACCTCGTTTATTCTCCCTCGACAGGGGCCGCGCGAATCAGTGAACTAAAGGCGTGACGCGGACTGAGTTCGACCGTGTATCACGCTGGGCAGACTACCACATTTTGGGCGGGAGATTGGGATGGCGGCGACTGCGTCCGCCGATCCGCGGGGAGCTCTTTGGCGCGAGCTGGTCCCGGCGGTGAGGCATCGCTTTTCGAGCGTATTGGGCTGGCTCGCCGCTCGCGTGCGCCTCCCGGACACGCCACCTCGGACCCTCGCCGCGGCCGGCTCACCCGCCTCCGCGCCGCTCCCGCCCGCGGCCGAGCCCGACCCTGCACCGGTGAGCACGGCCGCCTCCGGCACCAGGGCTGCCGTCGAGAGGCAATCGCGCTGCCTCGTCGAGCTGGCGGGAACGGTCAGCCGTGCGCGCCGCGCCCGCGCTAGTGAGACGGGCGAGGATTGGACCGACCTCATGGCGCGCGTGAGCCACGATCTCAGGACCCCGCTCAACGCCGTCATCGGCTTTTCCGACGTCATGAACGCGGAGCTGCTCGGCCCCGTCGGCAATCCGCGCTACCGCGAGTACGCCCGCCACATCCGCGACTGCGGCCGCGAGCTTTTGAAATCGGCCGAGGACACGCTGACGTTCACTGCGCTCCTCGCCCAGCCCCACATCTACGGGCAGCGCGCGCCGATCGAGATCGCCGCTCTCGCCCACGACGCCTGGGCCTTCTACGCGGAGGAAGCCGCCAATCGCGGGGTGCGCTTCGAGCTCATCGCCCGCGACGGGCTCGAGGTGCTGGGCGAGCGCCGTCCCCTGCGCCAGGCGCTCATCAATCTCTTCTCCGAGGCGCTTGCGCGTATCGGCGACGGCGGGCTCATCGCCCTCGTCGCCCGCGCCGACTGCGATTTGGTCGAGCTCGAGATCACCGCCGACGGCGCGCCCGGCGAGCCGGGCACCGGCCACGCCTCGCTCGCGGTCTGCCTGGCGCGCGCGCTCCTCGAGCTGCAGGGCGCCTCTCTGGTGGAGCTCTCCGACCGTACGTCGGCCTGGCGCGCGGCTACCATCCTCCCCTGCGCCGCCCAGCCCGACTTCTTCGAGCTTGCGCGGGGCGCAGCCTCCAATCCCGGTCCATGCGTCCTGACGCTTTAGGGGGCAGGCTTGTCGTCGGACGGGCCGTCGTCCTTGTCGTCGCGGAAGCGGAAGTGGCGGCCCTTCTTGTTGATCCACCACTCGCCGAGCGCGCGGCGCTCGTCGGGGGTGAGCTGCTCGGCCGTATTGAGGAAGATCGCAAGGCCGGCTTCCTTGAGCCTGTTCTCCGCCGCCCCGATGGCCTCGAAGGCGGCCTTGACCTTCTCCTTGTCGTAAGGCTCGGCGACGAGCACGGCGGCGGCGTTCTCGCGCGCCTTGCGCATCTCGAGCCAGAGCGGCTTCAAGGCCGCCCGGTCGCGCTGAACGCTCTTCCTGATTTCGCTGCGCCGGTCCGCAGGCAGGCTGCGCGCAAAGCCCAAGAGCCCGAAATCCTCGCCCCGCCCGCCGCCGTGCCAGTGCCCGCGTCGGGGGCCCATGAGAAAGGCCCCGGCCACCGCACTGATCACCAACAGGTTCAAGGCAAGGGAGACGATGAGGAGCAGTTTCAGCCGGCCCGGTCCCGCCGGCCCCCCGGCGCCCGTGACCGTCAAAGGCGTTCCTCCTCGACGAGCCCGGTTTCGTCGGCGCCGAGGGCGAGCTGGGTTGCATCGGCGTCGGAATCGGCCTCGTCCGTGGCCGCGGCGGCGTAGGGCTCGATCGCCCGGTCCAGCAGGCCCGCCGAGCCGGCGAATGCGCCAACGATGAGAGAGGCTGCCAAGAGCCCGGCGGCAATTGCGCCCATGCCGTCGCTGCCCTGGCCGAACGGGAAGTGCCACGCGCGCTCGGCGCGGCCCGCACGGCGCGGCGCGCGGCGCAAGATCGAAAGCCCATGCCCCTCATCGCGCTCGGCCGCAGCCGAGATGCGCGCCGCCGCCGACGCGATCCGCTCCGCGCTCGGCTGAGGCGCGAGGTCGAGCAGGCGGTCGAAAGCCTCGGCCTCCTCGAGCATCCGCTTTGCCGCCCCGTTCGATGCAACGAGGCTCGCGAACCTCAGCCGCGCCGGCGCGGGCCAGCGCGTGCGGTCGGAGCCGTGGCTCGCCAAGAGCTGCTCGAGCGCGTCGAGATCGTCGGAGCGAATGGTCTTGTCCTGCGTCATCTTTGTCGTTCCAGTTTCTTGTCTTCCAGAAGCGAAATCCGATCAGCTCTCGTCCGTCAAAAGAGCGCGCCAGTCGTTCGCGAGCGCGGCCTTGAGGCTGCGGCGCGCGCGTGCCAGGAGCGACTCCACGGCCTCGTCGCTTATACCCATAATGTCGCCGACCTCGACCTGGCTCAGCCCTTCATAGTGAAAGAGCGTGAGCGCGAGCCGCTGGCGCTCGGGGAGCGCCTTCAGGGCCACGTCGACGCGTGCGGCGAGGTCCTGGCCCTCGAGCCGCTCGACCTGGACCGGGGCCGACGGGATCTCCGGCAGCTCGTCGACCACCACCGTGCGCCGGCCGCTGCGCACGCGGTCGATGCAGAGGTTCGAGGCGACGCGGCGCAGCCACGGCCGGAGCCCGTGCGCCCCGAGATCGAGCTCGCTGCCCGCCCGCCAGAGCCTCAGAAGCGTTTCCTGGGCGACGTCCTCGGCCTCGGCGTCGTCCTTGAGCATCCGGCGTGCGAGGGCGAGCACGGAGCCCAAGTGGCGGTCGACGAGCTGGCGGAACGCATGCGCGTCCTTGCGCGCGACGCCCGCAAGCAGCGCTCGGTCCTCGGCCTTGTCCGGAGCCGGTCGACCACGCGCTTCAGAACCGGGCCTGATCGTGTTCAACGGCACGGGCTGCCTCTGGATGGCGTGAGACAGTCCACTGTGCCTCTTTTCGCCCGCGCCCGCCACCATTGTGTCACCCCGTCAAATGCGCTCCTTGAACGATTGGTCGCGCCGTCGCGGGGCCAGATCCCGCCGTACCAACCCGAATAACGGAAAGTGGGTGCGTTTTCCGTCTCTCGGCGCCGGGGCGCTCATTGGATCAAGCGCTCAAAGGCTTGATAAACCTCGGAAAGTGTCGTCTTGAGGTGCGCCTCTAGGGCCCCGAAGCTCGGCGCGTCGCCAGCCCGCGCCAAGAGCTCCTTCAAGCCCCTTGGCGCAGTGGCCGGATCGAAGTCCTCCTCGAGGCAGAGCCGCAAGACCTGCGTGAGGTTGTGCAGGAGGCGCGTAGCGCCGACGAGCAGCTCGGCATCCCGCGGGGCGAGGCACCCCGCTTGCCTGAGCTTCTGGAACGCCGCGGCCGTGTTCTGGTCGAGCACCTCCGGGTGCCTCGCCGCATGGATGAGTTGCAGATACTGGGCGATGAACTCGAGATCGACGAGGCCGCCGCGGACCTGTTTCAGGTTCCAGACGTTCTCGGTCGCCTTCTCCGCCCAGATGCGCCCGCGCATCTCACGCACGTCGGCGGCGATCTTCGCAGGATCGCGCGCCGTGACGAGCGTCGAGCGGATCGCCTCCTCTACCCTTGCCTTGAGCTCGGGCGAGCCCGTCACGACCCGCGCGCGCGTCAGCGCCATGTGCTCCCAGGTCCACGCTTCCTTCACCTGGTAGTCGACGAAGCCCGAGAGCTGCGTCGCCACCGGGCCCTTCTCGCCCGAGGGCCTCAAGCGCAGGTCGACCTCGTAGAGGTTGCCTTCCGCGGTGGGCGCCGATAGGGCGGCGATGAGCCGCTGGGTGAAGCGGGTGTAGTAGGGCACCGGCGACAGCGGCTTTGGCCCGTCGGATTGGGGAACCGCGGGATCGAAATCGTAGACGACGATGAAGTCGAGATCGGAGGAGGCCGTCATCTCGCGACCTCCGAGCTTGCCCATGGCGACGACGGCGGCGCCGCCTCCCGTCACGACCCCGTGCGCACGGCGAAGCTCGCCCTCGACCGCTCTCTGCAGCGCCGCGATGAGACGCTCGGCGAGAAGCGCATAGGCGCCGCCTGCCTGGCTGGCGTTGATCGCGCCGGAAAGCACGCGGATGCCGACAAGGAACGCCTGCTCGCTGCCGACCACGCGGGTACGGTCGAGCACGTCCTGGAAATCGCGCGCTGCCCCGATCTCGGCGGTAATTATGCTGTCGAGCTCGCGCGCATCGGGGAGAGCCCCGAGCGTGCGCGGGTCGAGCACCGCATCGAGCAGGCGGCGACGGCGCGACAGGATGCGGGCAAGGCGCGGGGCGGTCCCCATGATGTCGGCGACGAGCCGCAGCAGCCCCGGGTTGGCCTTCAGAAGCGAGAAAAGCTGCACGCCGGACGGCAGCTCGGCCAGAAACGTGTCGAAGCGGGAGAACGCGCGGTCGGGATCGGCCGTGTCGGCGAGCGCGGTCACGAGCAGCGGCTGGACCTCCGTCAGGAGCTCGCGGGCGCGCACCGAGCGCACGGCGGGATAGCGGCCGTGGTGCCAGCCGCGAATGGTCGCCAGCACCTGCGACGGCTGCGAGTAGCCCATCTTGGCGAGGGCCGCGACCGTTCCGGGATCGTCGTCCTCGCCCGCAAAGACCATGTTTGCCCCCGCGGCCGTGAGCTCCGGCACGTCCTCGAAGAGGCGCGCATAGTATCCTTGAACCCTCTTCAGCGTCGCGACGAGATCGCGGGCGAACTCGTCGAGCCCGGCATAGCCCGCGAAGCGCGCGAAGGCCTCGAGCTCGCCCGCGTCCTCCGGCAGCTCGTGGGTCTGCTGGTCGGCGACCATCTGGAGGCGGTGCTCGACGCGCCTCAGAAAGAGATACGCCGCCTCGAGCTCGTAGCAGACGTCGACCTTGATCCAGCCGCGCGAGGCGAGCCGCGTGAGGGCCGAGAGCGTGTCGGACACGCGCAGCTCCGGCTGGCGCCCGCCGGCGATGAGCTGCTGGGTCTGCACGAAGAACTCGATCTCGCGGATGCCGCCGGGGCCGAGCTTGATGTTGTGCCCGGCGACGCCGATGCCGCCGAGCCCGCGGAACGCGTGGATCTGCCGCTTCATCGCGTGGATGTCGGCGATCGCCGCAAAATCGAGGTACTTCCTCCAGACGAAGGGCTGGAGCTCGGCGAGGAACGCCCGGCCGGCCTCCAGGTCGCCGGCGGCGGGACGCGCCTTGATGAGCGCCGCGCGCTCCCAGTTCTGGCCGCAGCTCTCGTAGTAGAGGGCCGCCGCGTCGGTGGAGAGGGCAATTTGCGTCGCCCCCGCGTCGGGCCTCAACCGCAAGTCGGTGCGAAAGACGTAGCCGTCGGCGGTGAGCTCGGAGAGGAGCCGCACGAGGTCGCGCGTCAAGCGCACGAAGAAGTCCTGCGGCTCGAGCCCCGGCTTCGGCGTCGCCTTCTCGGGGTCGAAAAAGACGATGAGATCGATATCGCTCGAGTAGTTGAGCTCGCCCGCCCCGTACTTCCCCATGGCGAGCACGATCAGGCCGGACGACTCCTCGGGAATTCCGTCCGCGGGCGCGAGCCAATCGCCTTTGCGCACCGCTGCGGCGAACAGGAACCTGAGCGCGCTGCGGACCGCGGCATCGGCGGCCCGCGTCAGGGTTCCGGTGACCTCGGGAACCGACCAGACCCCGCCGAGATCGGCGAGCGCGGTCAGGAGCGCGATCTCGGTCTTATAGACGCGCAGCGCCCGCATCGCATCGGGAACGGCGGTCGCCGCGGCGAGATCGTCGCCGAGGCGGGATGCGAGGGCGGCGGCGTGCGTCTCGGGAGCGCACGCGAGGCATCGCTCGAGGCGCGCGGGGTCGCGCTCGATGAGACCCTTGAGATAGGGCGAGCCGGCGAGCGTCCCCGCCAAAAGAGCGCGAACGGGCTCCGCCGCAAGGAGACGGGCGAGACTGGAATCGGGACCGGCTCTCTCGACGATGCCGGCGAGGAGAGGTCCGGCCGTCACGCCCGGCGGGAGCCGCGGCGCATCGTTGATACGCGCAAAGAGCGGCTCGCCTGGCCCCGGCCCGGTCGACATGACCTCGCGTCCTTCATCCCCGAGGCGCCGTGCCTCCTCTCCCACCCGGCTAAACGAGCGGCAGAGCGACGATGGCGCAGAGCCCCGGTGCGTTGTCCTCGAGCCGTACCGTACCTCGATGGAGACGCGCAACCGCCGCAACGAGGCTGAGGCCCAGCCCAGTGCCGGGCCTCGTCCGGCTCGCCTCGAGGCGCACGAAGCGCTTGAGCGCACGCTCGCGGTCGCAGGCCGGAATGCCGGGCCCGTGATCGGCCACCGAAAGCTCGGCAAAATCGCCGTGCCTCGCGACCCGCACGCTGATCGCGCGCATTCCGTCGCCCTTGGCGCGCGTTCCGTACTTGATCGCGTTGTCGACCAGATTGGCGACGGCCTGCGAGACGAGCTGGCGATTGGCCTCGATGACGAGCCCGCTCTCGGCGTCGATGTCGATCTCGAGCCCCTCTTCCTCGGCGACCGGCTGGTAGAGCTCGGCGACGTCGGCGACGAGCGCGCCGACGTCGAAGCGCTCGGCGCTCTCCTCGATGGCGCCGGCCTCGAGGCGGGCGATGAGGAGCAGGGCATTGAACGTCTTGATGAGCTCGTCGGCCTCCTCGATCGTCTGCTCGAGGCCCTCCTTGTAGGCCTGGGCTCCGCGCGCGTCGCGCAGAGCCGCTTCCGCCCGGTTGCGCAGCCGGTTGAGCGGCGTCTTGAGATCGTGGGCGATGTTGTCCGAGACCTCGCGCAGCCCGTTCATGAGCTGCTCGATGCGCTCGAGCATGGCGTTGAGGCTCGCCGCGAGATCGTCGAGCTCGCCGCCGGTATCGCGCACCGGCACCCGGCGGGCGAGATCGCCCGCCATGATCGAGCGGCTGGTCTGAGTGATGTCCTCGATCCGCTTCAGGACCGAGCGGCTGACCCCGAGCCCGGCGAGGAGGCCGGTCAGCGCGAGGAGCCCGAATCCTGCGAGGAAGATCGTCTTGACGCGGGCGGCATAGCCCCGCTGGTCCTCGATGTCGCGGCCGACGACGAGCTTTGCCCCGCCCTCGAGATCGGCCTGGATAGCAACCGCGAGACGGTCGCTGCGTCCTTGCGCGTCCAGGCCCGGGTCGTAGCGAAAGACGCCGCCCTGCGGACTGTCGAGGAGCTCGGGCGGCAGGCGGTTGAGATTGCCGGCGAGCTTCTCGCCCGCGGGCCCGAGGAGAATATAGAGCCCGCGCCCGTCGGGACGGCTCTTTGCCTGCACCTTGGCCGCAAGCGCGGCGAGATCGCCCGACCTCGATTCGGCGACGAGCTCGGCCGTCTCGTCGCGCAGCCCCGACACGACGTGCTCGGTCAAGAGCGCGTTCGTCTGCCAGAACAGCGTGAAGACGATGATCGCCGCGGCAATGAGAAACGCCGCGACGCTCGTCGCGGCGAGACGGAAGGCGGTTGTCGTCAACGCGCGAGGGACGAGATCAGCCAGCGCCGTCACGGATCATGTATCCTGCCCCGCGTACCGTGTGCAGCAGGGGCTTGTCGAAGCTCTTGTCGATCTTGGCCCTGAGCCGCGAGACATGCACGTCGATGACGTTCGTCTGCGGGTCGAAGTGATAGTCCCACACGTTCTCGAGCAGCATGGTGCGCGTGACCACCTGGCCGCGATGCTTCATGAGGTACTCGAGCAGGCGGTATTCGCGCGGCTGAAGCTGGATTGCCTCGCCGCCGCGCGTCACGCGATGGGCGAGCCGGTCGAGCACGAGGTCGCCGACGACGTAGCGCGTCTCCTGCTCCTCGGGGACGGCGCGCCGGGAGAGCGCCTCGATCCTGGCGAGCAGCTCGGTATAGGCATAGGGCTTCGTGAGATAGTCGTCGCCGCCGGCGCGCAGGCC
Source organism: uncultured Alphaproteobacteria bacterium (assembly GCA_963699485.1). Classification (GTDB taxonomy): domain Bacteria; phylum Pseudomonadota; class Alphaproteobacteria; order Rhizobiales; family Hyphomicrobiaceae; genus Hyphomicrobium_C. The sequence goes on from CAVOUC010000034.1 coordinate 83,820, forward strand.
CTTCACCCTATCGTCGACGTCGCCCAAGGCGGACAGGATCAGGACCGGCGTGCGCAGGCCGTCGCCGCGCAGCGCCTTGACCACGGAGAGCCCGTCGAGGCGCGGCAGCATGCGGTCGACGATGAGCACGTCGTAGTCGCCATCCTGCGCCATCGAAAGGCCGGACTCGCCGTCGCCGGCAAGGTCGGCCGAATGGCCGCTCTCCTTGAGCGACTTCTGCAGGAAGCTCGCCGTCTCCCGGTCGTCTTCAATGACAAGAACGCGCATCGATCGTCGCCTCAAGGCTCGCCGCGGCCTGGCCCTCCCGCGACCTCACACTCTAGCCCGGATACAATGAGGCGGCCCACCCCATTTGAGAAGTGCGCCGCCTCGCTTTTCTTCATCGCGATAGTTATCAGCCCTTCTTGAGCTGTACCGGGACGATCCTCTTCTGGTCGGCCGACTTGATGTGGAGCATCACCGCCTTGCGGCCGAGGTCGTTGGCCTTCTTGACGCCGGCCACCACGTCGTCCGGGTTCGTGACCTGCTCGCCCGCGATCTCGAGGATCACGTCGCCGGCCTTGATCCCCTTCTCGGCGGCATCCGAGCCCGGATCGACCTCCATCACCGAGACGCCCTCTTTGCCCGGCTTGGCCGGAGCGAGCGTCAGGCCGAGCTGGTCGAGCTCGGTATTGCCGTGCTCTTCCTGCGCTCCGCTTTCGCCGCGCTCGAGCTTGGCGATCTCCTCGGTGGTGCCCGGGAACTTGCCGAGCTTGACCTTGACGTTCTCCTCCTTGTTGCCGCGCCAGACCTTCACGTCGACGGTGGTGTCGGGCGAGAAGGCGGCGATCTTCCTCGCAAGGTCGCGGCTGTCGCTGATCCTCTCGTCGTTCACGGAGAGGATCGTGTCCTGCACCTTGAGGCCGGCGCCGGCCGCCGGGCCGCTCGCGGTGACCTCGGAGACGAGCGCGCCCTTGGCCTCGGCCAGGCCGAGAGCGGAGGCCGTGTCGTCGTCGACGTTCTGGATCTTGACGCCGAGCCAGCCGCGGCTCACCGTGCCGCTCTTCTTCAGCTGCTCGATGACCTCGACCGCCGTGCGCGCCGGGACCGCGAAGGCGATGCCGACGTTGCCCCCCGATGGGCTGAAGATCGCCGTGTTGACGCCCATCACCTCGCCGTCGAGGTTGAAGGTGGGCCCGCCCGAGTTGCCCTTGTTCACCGCGGCGTCGATCTGCATGAAATCGTAGGGCCCGGAGCCGATATCGCGCGCGAGCGCCGAGACGATTCCGGCCGTGACCGTGCCGCCGAGGCCGAAGGGATTGCCGACGGCGAGCGCCCAGTCGCCGACGCGGACGTTCTTCTCCGAGAACTTCACGAACGGAAACTGCTTCGTCGCCTTGATCTTGAGGAGGGCGAGGTCGGTGCGCGGATCGGTGCCGATGAGCTCGGCGTCGAGCTTCTCCTGGTCGTCGAAGCTCACCTGGATCTTGGTCGCTCCGTCGACGACGTGGTTGTTGGTGACCACGAAGCCGTCAGCCGAGATGAGGAAGCCCGAGCCCTGCGCCTGGCTCGGCCGCTCCTGCTGCGGCATGCCCTTGAACTCCTTCGGCAGGTTCTTGAAGAACTCGTAGAACGGGCTGTCCTCGGGAATGTCGGGGAAACCCTCCGGCAAGTGGTTGCCGCCGCCCTCCTTCGACGCCACCTTGGCGCCGCCGCCGTTGACGACGGAGATCGAGACGACGGCGGGCTTAACCTTGTCGATGATGTCGGCAAAGGAGAGGGGTGCGCGCCCGAACGGCGTCTCGACGGTGCCCTGATCGGGCTTCAACTGGGCGAGTACCGGTCCGATGCCGGCACCGGCCACGGCCGCGAGCAGTCCGGCTGCGGCGACCGCGGCGAGAACCCTCGTCGCTACTTTGCGTCGGTTATGGGCTGGCGCGGAATTTGCTGGTCCGGGGATGTGCGGATCGATCGGCATGCGAAGAGATCTCCTCGTAGAGATGGCCAAGAATTCCAGGACAAAAAAGCCCTATAGCGGCTGGCCTTACAGTTGCCTTTCGACTGCCTTAAGAGTTGGTAATGAAGGGCCGGCGGGGGCACGCCGGGAGACCGGAACGATGACGTCAAGCGCTTCGAGGGGGCCACAACTCGGGAGGCCCGGTGCGGCCCGGCCGTTGGTCGGCGTGTTCCTCACCCTCCTCGCGATCCTAGCCTTTGCGGCGCCGGCCGCGGCCTTTTCAGGCCCCCCTGCCGCTTCGCGCCTCGCCCCGACCTCCCCGATCGAACGGATTGCCGTATTCGGCACCGACGATCGCGTCGCCCTTCCCTCCTCGCACAAGCGGCTCGGCGCGTCGATCGGCCTTCTCTACGAGGGCCGCTCGCAATCGGTCTGCACGGCGTTCTGCGTCGGCGATGCGATCATCGCCACCGCCGCCCACTGCCTCTACCGGACGAGCGGCGAGCGTCCCCCGCCGCTCGCCGGCTTCACCTTCCGCCTTCCCGCTCGCGGATTGAAATCGTCGGTCTCGATCGCCGGCGCGAGGACCGGAGCCGCGGCCCAAAACGTCATGGCAGGCTCGATGCGCCTCAGCGTCGTCCCCCCCATCGATGCCTCGAACGACTGGGGGCTCGTGCGCCTCGCCGAGCCCGTCTGCAAGGGCGCGGCACTCACCGTGAGCCGCCGTCCCGCGAGCGAGCTCGTGAAGCTGTCCGCGGCCCAGCGCGTCTACCACGTCGCGTTTCACCGCGACTTCGCCGACTGGCAGCTCGCCTATGCGGCGCCCTGCGCCATTCGCCGGCAATTCGGCACGGCCGACTGGGACGCCATCTCGCGCGATTTCTCCAATGCGGAGGAGGTCGTCCTCCACACCTGCGACACGGGCGGAGCCTCCTCGGGCTCGCCGCTCCTCGTCGATGGGCCCAAGGGACCCGAGGTCGTCGGCATCAACGTCGGGACCTACGTCCAGTCGCGCGTCCTCATGCAGAATGGCGAGGTCATCCATCGCTACAGGACCGATACCGTTGCCAACACCGGCGTCGGTGGTGCGACGCTTGCCGACAGTCTCGAGGCCTTCGCCGGCGCCGACATCGTCGCCTCGCGCCCGCGCCTGCGCGACCTGCAGGTCCTTCTCGCCGGATGGGGGTACTACACGGGGCCGAAGGACGGCGTCTATGGCGCCGCGATGCGCGAGGCGATCCGTGCCTTCGAGCGATCGCAGGGGCGCCCAGAGACGGGGCTCGCCACGGAGGCTCTCGCGCGCCGCCTTTCCGCCTTGCGCGCCGAGCAGACCGGGGGGCGGCTCTCCCATCACATGGCGCCAGGCGTCACGGGAACCATCGGCCTCGAGAGAAAGTCGAGCGGACGCACGAGCGCACTCCCCCTCGCCCCTTGATCCAACTCAAACTCAAGTCTTCAAGGCGACGAACTGCCGTCGCGCTCGGCCTCGGCGAGCGCGCGGCCGAGACTTGCTTCCTCGTCCTCACTCAGGGCGGCGGCGGGCGCCGCGCGCTCCGGTCCGCGGGCCAGTTGCCGCCATGCCAACAGGCCCGCGGCAATGAGGAGAGCAACGGGCGTGAGCCAGAGGATGAGCGTCGCCGGCTCGAAGGGCGGGCGCAGCAGCACGAACTCGCCGTAGCGCGCGACGATGAAATCTTGCACTGCCCCGTCGCTGTCGCCGGCCTTCAGCCGCTCGCGGACGAGAAGGCGAAGGTCGCGCGCGAGCGGCGCATCCGAGTCGTCGATCGATTGGTTTTGGCAGACGAGGCATCTGAGCTCCGAGGAAATCGCGCGGGCCCGCGCCTCGAGCGCCGGATCGGCGAGCTGCTCGTCGGGCTGCACGGCGTGCGCCGGCGCGATCGGTCCGAGCATGCCGATCCCGACAAGCACAAGTGCCGTCCAACGTGCGATTGCCGGTGCCATGCGCCCTCTCACTCGGCCGGGGCCGGAAGCGTGCGGCGGCGCGCGCGTGTCGGAGCGCCCACGCGCAGCCTGCGGTCGGAGAGCGACACGGCGCCGCCGAGAAACATGCTCAGCGCGCCGATCCAGATGAAGCGCACGAGCGGGTGGAAGTAGAGGCGCACCGCGACGCCGCCGTCGGGCTGCGGATCGCCGAGCACGGCATAGAGATCGCCGCGCCACGAGGCATGAATGCCCGCTTCCGTCGTCGGCTGCGGCGGGGCGTCGTAGAGGCGCTTCGCGGGCGCGAGCTCGGTCACGGGCGCGCCGTCCGCGCGTCACGTCGAACAGGCCCGTCTGCTCGGTGTAGTTCGGCCCCTTGTGCGGCGCCGCCCCGCGGAAGACGAGCGTATAGCCGGCGATCTCGGTCGCCTCGCCGGGCTTCATGACGAGAATGCGCTCGCTGCGGTAGGCGCTCGTCGCGACGATGCCGACGACGATGAGGCCGATCCCGAAATGCGCGAGGCACGTGCCGATCGCCGAGCGGGGCAGGTTGGCAAGGCGCCGGACGACATCGCGCACCGGCACCTCGCCCAAGCGCGCGCGCAAGAGGATCTCCGAGAGCGCCCCGCCCATCACCCACACGCCGAGCGCGATGCCGAACGGCGCGAGCCACGGCCCCGGCCAATAGACGGCGAAGGCGATGGCAAGCGCGAGCAGCGCCGCGACGAGCGCGACGACGAGCCTTTGCGCCGCGGCGAGCGCGTCGCCGCGCTTCCAGGCGAGAAACGGCCCGAACGGCATGGCGAGGAGGAGCGGCACCATCAGCGGCCCGAACGTCATGTTGAAGTAGGGGGCCCCGACCGAGATCTTGTCGCCGGTCACGGCTTCGAGCGCGAGGGGGTAGAGCGTGCCGACGAGCACCGTGCCGCATGCGGTCGTGAGCAGGATGTTGTTCAGGACGAGGCTGCCCTCGCGCGAGATCGGCGCGAAGAGGCCGCCCTGGGCAAGGTCGCGCGCGCGGTAGGCGAAGAGCGCGAGCCCGCCGCCGGTGAAGGCCGTCATGATCGCGAGCACGAAGATGCCGCGGCCGGGATCGACGGCAAACGCGTGCACGGAGGTGAGCACGCCCGAGCGCACGAGGAACGTTCCCATGAGGCTCAAGGAGAAGGTGAGGATCGCGAGCAGCACGGTCCAGACCTTCAGCGCCTCGCGCTTCTCCATCACGAGCGCAGAGTGCAGCAGCGCCGTGCCCGCGAGCCACGGCATGAACGAGGCGTTCTCGACCGGGTCCCAGAACCAGAAGCCGCCCCAGCCGAGCTCGTAGTAGGCCCACCACGAGCCCATGGCGATGCCGATCGTGAGGCACATCCAGGCGGCGAGCGTCCACGGCCGCACCCAGCGCGCCCAGGCCGCATCGATGCGCCCTTCCAACAGGGCCGCGATCGCGAACGAGAACGCCATCGAGAAGCCGACGTAGCCCGTGTAGAGGAACGGCGGGTGAAACGCGAGCGCCGGGTCCTGCAGGATGGGATTGAGGCCGCGGCCGTCGATCGGCGCCGGCTCGAGGCGAAGGAACGGATTCGAGGTCGCGAGAATGAAGAGGAGGAAGGCGAACGCGATCGAGGCCTGGACCGCCAGCACGCGCGCCTTGAGCGTCGGCGGAAGATTGCGGCCGAAAACGGCGACGGCGGCGCCGAACAGCGCCAGGATCAGCACCCAGAGCAGCATCGAGCCCTCGTGGTTGCCCCACACGCCCGAGATCCGATAGAGGAGCGGCTTCGTCGAGTGCGAGTTCTCGGCGACGTTGGCGACCGAGAAGTCGGAGCTGACGTAAGCTTGGGCCAGCGCGAGGAAGGCGAGCGCGATGAGCGCGAGCTGGCTCACCGCCGCGGGCTCGGCAAAGTCCATGAGGCGCTGATCGCGCACGCGCGCGCCGTAGGCAGGGACCACCATCTGCGCGGCGGCGACGGCAAGCGCCAGAATGAGTGCGAAATGTCCGAGCTCGACGATCATTGAACGGCACTCGCGTCGGTCAACGCGCGTAGGTTGGGTCAAGCGAAGCGCAGACCCAACGTGGTTCGAGGTGCGAAGATGTTGGGTCATCGCTGACGCTCGACCCAACCTACGACGTATTGCACGTGTCATTGCGCTAGGCCTCCGGCCTTGTGCGTGGCGCCTTTGCCGAGCTTCACGCCCTTCTCCTGGAGCGCCTTGGCCACCTCGGGCGGCATATAGGTTTCGTCGTGCTTGGCGAGCACCGTGTCGGCAACGAAGACGCCGCCGGGCGAAAGCGTGCCTTCGGTCACCACCCCCTGGCCTTCGCGGAAGAGGTCCGGGAGCACGCCATCGTACACGACGGCGACGGTCTTCAATGTGTCCGTAACGGAGAATTCGACGTGCGTGCCCTCTCCGCGCTTGACCGAGCCCTCGGCGACGAGCCCGCCCAGTCGAAAGCGCGTCCCCGGCGCGACCGGGGCCTCGGCGATGTCGCTCGGCGTGTGGAAGAAGACGATCGACTGGCGGAAGGCGACCATCATCAGGATCGCAGCGAGCGAGAGAATGGCGACGCCGAGCCCGATCAGGATGCCTCGTCTCTGCTTCCTCGTCATGCTCTCGCTCTCGATGCTCGAATAGCGCTTGACTTAAGACCCGAGCCCGAGGCTCTTCGCCAGCTCGTCGAGGGCAGCGAGGGACTCGCGGTCCCCCTCGAACGTGCGCCGCGCCTCGCCGAGCGCCGACATCGCGTCCTTGTCGCGGCCGAGCACCTTATAGGCGCGCACGAGCTTGAGCCAGCCGCCGAGGTCCTTGCCGTCGCGCTTCAAGCGCTCGGCGAGCCCGGCGACCATGCCGTCGATCGTCTTGGCGCGCTCCTCCGGGCTCATCTCCTCCATGCGCGCCATCGCCTCGGCGGACGGACTCCCGGGCGCGGCCTGCGGCGCCGGAGTTGGCGGCGGCACCGGCCGGCCGGCCATCTTCGCCTCGAGCGCCGCAATCTGATCCGAGACCGCGTTGCGCCAGGGCGCATCGGCGGGCGCGCTCTTGAGAATCTCGCGATAGCGCTCGCGCCGCCGCGGCGAGATCGCCGTCCTGCTCCTTGGCGAGGGCGAGCCAGATCGCGGCCTCGGGGCGGCCGGGCTCGAGGCGCGAGAATGCGCTCGGCGGCGCGCCGCACGTCCTCGCCGACGACGCCGTTGCTCTTGAGCAGGCTCGCCTCGCCGAAGCCGACGAGCCGGCGCACGTCCTCTCCCAGAATGCGATTCGCCTGGCTGTAGGCGTGGACGGCGTCGCCATAGCGGCCGAGCCGCAGGTAGACGGGCGCGATCACGTCCCAGCCCTTGCCGTCCTCCGGCTCCGCGCGCAGGCGCGCTTCGACGCGCGCAATGAGCTCGGCGACGGACGCCTCCCCGGGAGCGTCTTGGCGCTCGGCCAGGGGCTGGCCGGGAATTTGCGGGGAGCCGATCGCCAAATAGACCGCGACCGACAGCAGCGGAATCGCGACCGCGATCGCGTAGAGGAGGCGATCGTGCGGACGCCCCGTTCCGCCCGCCGGCGGAGACGCCGCCAAAGGCTCGCTCGCCTCGGCGCTCTTGATCAGCCGGCGCGCGACCTCGGCGCGCGCCGCCGAGGCCTCATCCGCCGTGAAGAGCCCGCGCCGGCGCTCGGTCTCGATCTCCTGGAGCTGGTCGCGGTAGATCGCCGAATCGTGGCTCGCGCCCGCGGCGGGCGGCCCGGCAGCGCGCCGCAACGGAGCGATGAGCGCGGCGACGACGCCGGCCGTCAGAACTCCAAAGCCGATCCAGAGAAGCATGGGTGAACCACGACACCGACCTCAGCCATGCAATAGGAAGGCCGGGCGGGCGTGACAAGTCGCGTTTCGTGAACTCGCGGCAATAGGGCTAATGCACGCAGCTTCGCGTCCCTCCCCGCGTCCATGCGCCCGGCCGTCAGGTCACGTTGCTCCAGGTGCCGTCGGGATTGCGGCACGCCGTGCCGCGCAGCGCCTGGCTCTGCCCGTCGATGTAGATCTTGTGCGTGTAGTCCCGGCAATCGACGGTGCCGCGCTTGTAGGGACGGCTCGGGATGACCTCGCCGTAGCGCCCGTTGTCGGGATTGCGCCATTGGCGCGAGACGCCGGACTGTCCGCGCTCGAGCGCGTCGAACTCGGCCTGCTGGGCGAGCATGCGGTCCTGCTGGTCGAGCGAGCGGCCGATCTCGCTGCCGACGATGCCGCCGATCACGGCGCCGATCGCGGTTGCCGCGATGTTGCCAGAGCCCTTGCCGATCTGGTTGCCGAGAATGCCGCCCGCGACTGCGCCGACCGCGAGGCCGGTGTCCGCCTTGGTGGGCCCGTCGGGCCCGCAGGCCGCGAGCCCTAGGACGATAGTAAGCAGAGCAAAGCTGCGCATTAAGCGCATGTAGAGTCCCTCGTGGATGTGTGACGTTCCCCCTGTGTCCCGGACACTGCAAACCTTCGGCAGGGCGGGGAGCGTATTTCTTCTCTCTATAGTCCCCCTGGCAACACGCGCTCTTACCATTTCTACTCGGAATCGGGCGAAAGTTCGGCGTTTTTCCCGCGGCTGTTGTGTCTGTGGCTCGCCCCCTTTGCAATCCGGCCACAGGGCCTCAAACGGCAGGCAAATCAAGGCGCACGGAGAGCCCGCCCTTTTCCGATTCGCCGAGCTCGAGGCTGCCGCGGTACGATTGGACGAGGTCGCTCACGATGGAGAGGCCGAGCCCCGAGCCGGGCTTCGTCTCGTCGAGTCGCTGCCCGCGCTTGCCGATGCGCGCCCGCTCGTCCGCCGACAGCCCGTGGCCGTCGTCCTCGACCGTGATGATCACGCGCCGTTCGAGCCGCCGGCCCTCCGTGCCCTGCGCTGCAACCGTCAGCGAGACGGACTTCGCCGCCCACTTGCAGGCGTTGTCGAGCAGGTTGCCAAGCATCTCCTCGAGATCCTGGCGCTCGCCCTGGAACCGCAGGTCCTGGGGGCAATCGACGTGGATGTCGACGTCCTTGTCGCGGTGAATGCGCTCGAGCGCGCGCACGAGGCGCTCGACGAGAGGCGCGATCGGAGTGGCGCGCCCGATGACGCCGACGCGGGCCGCGACGCGGGCGCGGTCGAGATAGTGGTTGACCTGGTCGCGCATGATCGCGGCCTGCTCGGCGATCTTGGTGCCGATCGTCCCCCTGTCCTCGCGCGCCTCGTTGGTGATCACGGCGAGCGGCGTCTTCAAGGCGTGGGCCAGGTTGCCGACCTGCGTGCGCGCGCGGTCGATGATGTCCTGATTCGACTGAATGAGCGCGTTGAGCTCGGCCTGCAGCGGCTCGATCTCGGCCGGAAGCTCGCCCTGGAGCTCGGAGGCCTCGCCCGAGCGGATGGAGGCTAGCCCCTGCTCGATCCGGTGCAGCGGCAAGAGCCCGAACCGCACCTGGAACAAGGTCACCCCGACGAGGCCGAGGCCAGCAAGGGTGAGCGCGATCGTGAGCCGGGTGAGAAAGTTCGCAACGCGGGCCTCGAGCCATTCGCGCGGCCCGGCGACGATGATCGAATAGCGGGGCGCGCTGGCAACGTGATTGACGGTGTCCACGACCTCGACCATGCGGATCGGCTCGCCCACGGGACCGGTCGCGTTCATCCAGCGCGCGCCGTTCGCATCGGGCTCGACGCCGTCCTCGATGGGCGAGGGAAGGGAGGCGGTCGCGAGCGACGCGGAGACGAGCGGCTGGCCTGCCGATACGTCGAGCGGCTTGATCTGCCAATACCAGCCCGAATGCGTCTCCTCGAACAGCGGCTCGTAGCGGTTGTTGGGCGGGACCGGCTCGGAGCCCCGCGAGTCCATGCTGTCGACGGCAATGGCGTTGACGAGCTTCTCGAGCTGCCCGTCGAAGGTCGCGTGCACGTCGTCGCGGTAGAGGCGGTAGATGATGATCCCGGCGATGGGAAGGACAAGAAGCGTCCATACGGCCGAGGTCGCGAAGAGGCGGAAGGCGAGCGAGTTAAGCCTCATCGGAGGGAGCAGTCATCCGATAGCCGAGGCCGCGCACGGTCTCGATCACGTCGACCGGGAGCTTCTTCCTGAGCCGCCCGATGAACACCTCGATCGTGTTGCTGTCGCGATCGAAGTCCTGCTCGTAGAGATGCTCGACGAGCTCGGTGCGCGACACGACGCGCCCGCCGTGATGCATGAGGTAGGCAAGCAGGCGGTACTCGTGCGAGGTGAGCTTGATCTGCTGGCCGTCGCACGTCACGCGCGAGGTCTTGGTGTCGAGGCGCACGGGACCGCACTCGATCTCGCTCGTCGCGTGGCCGGAAGCGCGGCGCACCTGCGCGCGCACGCGCGCCAGGAGCTCCTCCATGTGGAAGGGCTTGGCGACGTAGTCGTCGGCACCCGCATCCATGCCGGAGACCTTGTCGCTCCAGCGGTCGCGGGCAGTGAGGATGATGACCGGCATGTTGCGCTTGGCGCGCCGCCACTGCTCGAGGACGGAGATGCCGTCCAGCTTGGGGAGCCCGATGTCGAGGATGATGATGTCGTAGGGCTCGGTGTCGCCGAGGAAGCAGCCCTCCTCGCCGTCGAAGGCGGTGTCGACGGCGTAGCCCGCGCCCGAGAGAGCGGCGACGAGCTGCCGGTTCAGGTCCTTATCGTCCTCGACGACCAGGATGCGCACGCCGGTCCCTTAGAGTTGTAGATCGCCACCCATGCCGCGGGCTCACTATAATGTCCTCTAAGGGGCAATCCTAGCGCTCGAAAAAGGCGTCCGCGCATTGACGGTGACCGTCTTCAATTGCCCGCCCGGGGTGCGCACGACGAGACGATAGGCGTAGCTGCCCTTCTCGCCGCAGAGCATCGCCTTGACGATGGCGCCGCCGAGAGTCGAGGGCGCCTGCGAGGAGAGGCGCTCGATGGTCATGAGCCCCTCCTGCTTGACGATCGGGGCCGCGACCGACCAGTCGCCGATGCAGCCGTCCTCGCCGGCTCGCGCGCCGCCCAAGGCGACGCCGAGCGCGGCGAAGAAAGTGGCAAATCGGGCGAAGGTCTTTGTCATGGGTTGCATGGGCTGGAGGAGTAATACCCCTAATCGGCAGCGCCTGAATACCCCATGAACACACATCATTGACGCGCAGCTTCCACGCGCGGCGATACTTCGGCCACGAGCCGGCTCCTCACTGAGGATCCCCCTCCCCTTGACGTCCGTGCGGAGCATGGCTTCGCCATGACGAGGGGTTAGGGGTGGGGTGAGGAGCTTGGAGAAACTTATGCGTCTCTGGCGATACGGGCGGGCTCCATCAATATCCTTTCTCCCTCTTCAAATCCCCCCACCCCCGCCCCCTCCCCGCGAGGGGGAGGGGAGCAGGTCCAACGTCGATGCAGGAAAGGAGACGCAACTGGTCAAAGCTTGAGGGTGAGGGCGCGCCGCTCAAGCGGCTGGACGGCGCGCACGCGGCCATAGATCGTCATGAGCGTTCCGGCGAGGCCGGCCAGCGCACTTTGTCTCGATCTTGGCTTACTGGAGATACTATGAAAAGTGCTGAATGCATGTCGAGGTGTGCCAAAAAAAGATGCTTGATACGGACCTTTACAAGCAAGTCCACGATGACGTCGAAACGGAACGTCGACGGACTCCGCGTTGAAGGCGACCGAGCGCGGCGGAGGCGCTCAAGGATGGTCTCGCGCGCTCCATTGGCGAGCATCTTCCTCTATATGCTGCGACTAGAAAGTTTCACTACTAGAGCCGCTACCCTATCCACAGACCCATGTCCCACCGCGCTTCTCGTCGATGTGACGAAGCTCGCCCTTCCGGCACGCCTCCTGAGGTAATTCCATGTCCTTGAGCGCCTGACACCGCGCCCCTGTTGGGGGTGTCGATCGCGGCGGCCGCCGCCTCAGGACCGAGACGCTATTTGGATTGGGACTTTGCCGGGCCCGCCTGCCAGCGGCGGCTCGTCTCCAAGACCTCGCGCGTCACGAACCAGAGGTAGCCCCACTCAGGATTGCCGCCGCCAGTGGCCAGCCACTCGGCCACGATCGCATCGGCAATCTCCTCATGCGTCGTACCGTACTGCGTCTGCTCCTTCCACTCGAGTACGCCGTCCTCGTTGTGTCGAACCGGTACAGCACCAGCTTCCAAGAGGCGATTTACACACAAGCGAACAAATTCCGCGAGATCGTCGTCCTCGAAGCCAAAGCTGCGGCCGCCAGGCACGATTTTCCAAAGACCCTCGCCATCGCTGTCAATCTCGTAAGGGAGGTTCTCGATGTACTCGGCCACCGTCTCACCCGGGCGGCGCTCTCGCTGCATATCAATCATCGAAATGGACCCTCATTCCTGCGGGCAAGTCTGAATTCTCGAGGCTATCAATTATGTCCATAGTCAAGCCGCTCTTATCACTTCTGCGCACCCCAATTGTTGCCCCGTCCGACCGTAGAATCTCCCGCGCGCCAAACGCTATCTGAGTTTGGCGCGCATCGAACTCAGGAGCTCGACCACCTGCCGAGCGTCAGATAAGTAAATATCGGCCGGTGAGCGGCGCAGTAGCGCGACCAGCTCTCCGCCTGAATGGCTTCCGCTCAACATCTCCTCGAGAAACCGAACGACCACGTCTTGATCCTCTCCACGCAAGCCCCTAACCGCAAATGTTGCCAAAGCGTCTAGCGTGGGACATTCTTTCTCGACATCCTGGTGAAATCTCCGAAGCATTTCATTGAATGCCCGGGGCGGATCGATTGCCATGGCTTACTCCGGATTTCTGGGGTAGGCAGAAATAATTGTAAACCCGCTTGACTCCTCCGGATCGTGAACAAGGAAGACGCCAACCCCATTCGTGTCGCGTAGATATGGCTCTGAATTCTCGGCCGGCCTGAAAGCTTCCCTACCTGTTCGCGAGCCAAATTCTGCCGTTATAAATGCGTCATCCAGCTCGCCTCGCGCAACCCTATCTACTATCTCGCAATTCCTCGCCAACGTAGAGCTCACGAGCTTTGTTGCAGCCTCCACCGATGGGAAGGACCCGTGCCGCTTGCGAGCATAAAAGAAGCCGCGATCACCGCGAACACTTGCGAGCATGTAGGCGTCAGTCTTTCCTACATGCTCCTCAATTGTATGACCACCCCGCTGTCGATGCTCATGGAGATCAACTCTGTAACCGGACGGCTCTTCAGCTTGCGCGACGCGGACACGATCGCTTTCGCGTGTGCCACTGTCGTCGTGGCCGGCGTCCGTGAGCGCATCGCTGCGGGACCGGTCTCCGCCCGAGACCCCACCCCCGCCGCCCTCATCGACCCACTGGCCGCCTTCGGGCGTGCCGCGCGGGGCGCGGGCCTGGTCGGGGCGGTATTTCCTCAGAACGAGAAGCGAGCCGCTTTCCGTCGGGAGCGCGCGCTCGGCGTCGCCACCCTCGACCGGGCCGTAGCCGACCGCCGCGCGCTTTTCGTTGAGGGTGAGGAAGCTCGCGCGCTCGAGGCGTGCCCACAGCGCCTCGCGCTCGGCGGACAGCGCCTCGACCTGATCGAGGTCGGGTTTCAATTCGAGGCCGCCGCCGAAGCCCGGCGCGAGCCACGCCGCGACCGCTTTCGCCGTGCGGCAGACGAGCGGCAGCACGGTCTGTCGCCAGAAGCTCCGCGTCGCTTCTTGATAATTTGAGTACGTATTGTCGCCCGGAATTCCCAGGAGCATCGGCGGGACGCCGAGAGCAAGGGCGATCTCGCGCGCCGCACCGTGGCGGGCGTCCACGAAGTCCATGTCCTTGGGCGAGAGACCGAGCGGCTTCCAGTCGAGCCCGCCTTCGAGCAAGAGCGGGCGCCCGGCCTGCTTGGCCCCTTGGAAGCCCTGCTCGAGCTCCGTTTTGAGGCGTGCGAACTGCTCGGCCGTCATGCGTCCTTCGGCGGCGGCGTAGACGAGTGCCCCCGACGGCCGCGCCGAGTTGTCGAGAAGCGCCTTGTTCCAGCGCGCGGCCGTGTTGTGCAGGTCGATCGCGGCGGCGGCCGCCTCGATCGGGCTCATGCCGTAGTGGTCGTTCGCGGGATGGAAGAGGCGCACGTGCAGGATCGGGCGCACGGCGGGCACCGGCTCCGCGCCGAAGCGCACCGTTGCTCCGCCCGCGGTATATTCATAAGCCTCGGGCCAGCCGTCGATGCCCGGCACGACCTTCATGCGGTCGGGGCGCAAGACGTGCAGCTCGCGCAGCCGCCCGCCGGCAGCGACCGCTTCCGCGTAGGCGTTGCCGGCAACGAGCAGGAACCCGTACCAGGCCTCGAAGAAGTCGGTCCCCGTCTGGTGGGCGCTCGGGCGGCGGAGGAGATCGAGGAGGGGATGGGCGGCGAGCTCCTCGTCGCGCTCGTAGAGGAGGAGCGGGATCGAGGCGGCGGCTTCGGCGATCATGCGCACCGAGCGGTAGACGATCGCGTTCTGCATGTAGCCTTCGCGGGCGAAGGCGGCGTAGTCGCGCGGCGTCCACACCGGGCGGCCCAAGGTCTCGATCGCGATGAGGGGCGCGGTCCGGCTCGCCTTCTCGTCGCGGGAGGAGGCGCGCGTGCGCGGCCAGAGGCGCGCCAGCGCGTCGGAGATGGGCGACATCGGGAGGTCCTGTCGAGGCTTGTCCGTCAAATCCCCTCTCCCCATCCTTCATGGGGAGAGGGTTAGGGTGAGGGGCAAGATCTTGCGCTGCGGCTAGTCGATGCCCCTCACCCCGACCCTCTCGTCATGGCGAAGCCATGCTCCGCATGGACGCAGGCGGGGAGAGGGGGAGTCACAGCATCCGCACGCGGGGCGGCGCGCGGGGCTCGAGCATGAGGTCGGTCAGCGCCCACACGAGCGCATCGACGCGGTCGGGGCTGCGGCCTTTCGCGAGACCGTCCGCCCCGAACGCGCACATCTGGTCCTCGAGCACGTCGAAAGCTCCCACGTGCGATACGCGCCCCTCGGCGTAGAGGGCGGCGACCGGCTCGGCGCGCAGCCACTTTCCACGCGTGGCGCGCACCTTCCGCACCGGCACGCCCTGATCGATCTGCTTCAGCACCGAGACGACGAGATCGCCGCCCTGGTTCACCTCCGCCACCACGCGGTCGGCCATGACGTCGTGATAAGCCGCGATCGCCGCCCGCGCCCAGGCGTCCGGCGTGCGCCCCTGGAGCGAGCGGTCGGCCACGACGTAGCCCCGCCCGTCCTCGCCGACACCCGCAACGATGATCCCGCACGCGTCGGAAGCAGCCGTCGCCGTCACCGGCGGATCGACCGCCACCACCACCGCGGCGAGCTCCGGGCACGCGCCCACGCGCGCCGCCTCGATCCAGTCGCGCCGCCACAGGCTCCCGGCCTGGTCCGCGACGATCTCGCCGAGCAACTCCTGGCGTCCGAGCACGGTGCCGGCATAGCGCCGCTCCATCTCGGCGACGAAAGCCGGCGCGAGGTTGACCGCGTTCGCCGCCGTCGGCGCGCGCGACACCACCGTCGCCCGGTCCGCGATCAGCGTCTTCAGAAGCGCGATCGGCCGCGGCGTCGTCGTCACCGCCACCTGCGGATGCTTGCCGAGCCGCAAGCCGAACTGCAGCATGTCCCACACCGCCTCCGCCAGCCGCCACTTGGCGATCTCGTCGCACCAGGCGGCGGCAAACTGCGGCCCGCGCAGGCTGTCGGGATCGTCGGCCGAGAACGCCTGCGCGATCGCCCCGTTTCGCCACACGAGCTGCATCTTCGAGACCTCGAACGCCGGGCGCTCGTGCGCGGGGTGGACGGCGAGCAGGCCCGAGACGCCCTCGATCATCACGCGGCGCACTTCGGCTAGCGTCTCGCCGACGAGCGCGATGCGCCCCGCCGGCTCGCATTCAATCCCCAGCGCCTTCGCGCGCACCCACTCGGCGCCGGCGCGCGTCTTCCCAGCCCCGCGCCCGCCGAGGATGAGCCACACGCGCCACGCTTCGCCCCCGGCCCCGCGCTCGGGCGGGAGCTGGTCGTCGCGCGCCCAGACCGGCCAGTCGTAGAAGATGCGATCGAGATCGCGCAGCGAAAGCTCAGCGAGCACGCTCCTGAGCGAGCCACTGAGCGTTGAGGCGCTCAAGGCGTTCCGCAATCTCGCGACGTATGCTGTCGGCGTCGCGCGCTCCATCGGCGGCGCCGTCCTGTCCGGGGTCTCTGAATATGTCAGCGGCCGCCTCCGTCACCTTCTCGAGATTGCCGGCGATGGCGCCGAAGGCGCGCGCCTGGCGCTCCAAGTCCTGGGTCGTCACGGGCTGGCCCGAGGTCATGTGTCTCTCCATCAGGTCGAGTTGCAGATCGATGATGCCGAGCATGCGGCGGATGCGCGTTTCCGCCGTGTCCGGCTCGCGCGGCTCGAAGCGCTCGACGGCGAGGGCGACGAGCGCGCCGGCAGGCTCGGGCGCCGAGGCGTCGGGCGCCGGCTTGGGGACGACGCGGACGCCCGCGGGCTTGCGCTCGACCCAGCCCTCGTTCACGACGTGGGCGGCAACCGTCGAATGCGCGACGCCGTAGCGGGCGGCGATGCGGCGCATGGGCTCGGATGTAGCGGTTGAACACGATATTGCGGATGGCGGGAACGTCGACGCCAGTCGACAGCAGGTCGACAGTGGTCGCTATGTAGTGGCTGCGCGGCGCGTCTTTGAACAAGGGGATCAGCTTCGAGCCGCCGGCCTCCGCCGTGCACTTGAAGGCGTAGGAGTCGACCGGACGCGCACTCTGCCTTCGACACCACTCGGTATAGAGATTGTTGAGGGCGATCGCGACCTCGTCGGCGTGGTGGTCGCGCACACAGAAAACCACGGTCTTTTGGTGCGGGCTTCCGGTAGCTACCAGGCGGTGGAAGAAATCCTCCGCAATCGCCTGAACGCGCGCGGGAATCTGGATCGTCTGCTCGAAGTCCTCGGCCTCGTAGTGGGCCTGATCGTCTTCGGCGAGCTCGATCGGCTGGCCGGTATTGGGATCAACCAAGCGAGCCTCGCGAATATCCTCGCTGTCGAGGCCGGTCTCTCGCTCGTTGGCCGTTTTGCCTGCGAGAAAGATGTCCCGCCGGTCGCCAGGCTGAATCGCGTCATCGTCGGCGGAAGGGGCTCCCTGCCACCGCACCCACCGGAGCGATTTCACCGCCGGGACTCTCCTCCACCCGTCGGCGCCCCGGCAAACCCTTGACCGGCGCGCTTGTGAATTATTTCTCAAAGTACCCGGAGACCCGCCCCAGGTCAACTTGGACGAAGGATCCTGGCTAGGCGGTCCCGTCCCTGAGTCGCCGGCGGTCGGCGAGGTCGACGACCGACTCCGCGGCGTCGTTCGCCGGGTCGGCCGGGGCGGCGCTGGACTGCGTCCTCGTCGTCGTCCCGACGGCGCAGTCGCGGGTGGAAGTAGGTGAAGAGGAGCAGCGCGAGCGGCGGCCAGCGGCGGAACCGGCACCAGTTCCCACGAGGTTGGTGTACGTCGGGATGAGCTGCGGCGGCAGAAGCCAGAGCCGTCCAGAGACACAGGATGAGCACGGCGCGGCGCGGTCCGTGACCGAGCCGCATCAGTCGATGGTGCAGGTGCTCACGGTCCGCGGAGCTGAACGATCGTCGCTGCACGACTCGTCGGAGGAACGAGAATCCGGTGTCGATCAGCGGAACCGCCAGGATCTCGGGAGGCGCGTCGGGCGGCAGGGGGTGGCCGGGGTACACCGCGTACTCGATCGGAGAACGGGGCGAGCGTCGCGAGGATGCGAGCACCCCGTACGACGATGCCGTGCTCGGTGTCGCCGACCTTGTGCAGCGGCACGGGGTTGCCCTGGAAGACGTTGTCGGTCGCTCGGTTGACGGTCGGGTGCACGAGCGTGTGCGTGAGCGAGATGTCTTCCCGGGCGAGCTGCTTCTGGAACTGCACGAGGTTGTCGTGGCCTTCCTCGTTGCCGCCATCGGCACCGATCCACGCGCTTGCGCTCACCCGCGAAGCCGGCGAACGTCACGTTCATGTAGTCGGGCGTGCGGCCCATGAGCCCGACCGAGGCCTCGGCGATGCGCACGAGGCCCTTGTGGCGGCGCTTCAGATCCTCTTCGAGCGGGGGATCATGTGGCTCACGTTGATCGGCTCGCCCGTCTCGGGATCGGGCATCAGGCAGTCGTCGGGATACTCGTGCTGCCGATCGAACACCGCCGCGAGCTGCTGCGCAGCGCCGGAGAAGGCGGGATGGTCGACGACGTCCTCGACGCGCGCTCGTCTCCGAGCCAGATCTCGCGGTTGCGTGCCTTCAGACCCTTGAGGAACTCCTCACCCGTGCGCGCGCCCATGGCCGCGGCTCAGTGCGATTCGCGGGTGACGATGCGACCGGGGACGCCGACGGGCTCGGGCTCATCGGGCCCGAACCTCTGGTAGTCGGTCGTGTCCTCGAGGGCCTCTTCGGCCGGCAGGTACTCGAAGTAGTTGAGCGCGGCGTGACGTCGCCCGACCACACCTCTTCGGGGAGGTCGTACAGCACCTCGATGCCGTAGCCATCGGGATCGGCGATGTACGCGGAGTGCGTCATGCCGTGGTTGCCTCGCACGATGAACTCGACGCCGTTGGCCTTCAGGTGCTCGAGCTGGCTCAGCCATGCACCGCGGTCGGGATACCCGATCGCGATGTGATTGACGCCGACCCGCCGCGGTTCCATCGACCACGGCTCGGGCGGGCCCGCCGAGTCGGGATCGACGACCTGCACGAGGGCGAAGTCGTGATGGTGCGACTCGTCGCCGCGGTAGAACCGCATCGTCATCGTGTGCGTGAGCTCTGCGCGACTGATCGAAGCCGAGCAGCTCGGTGTAGAAGTGGTGCGAAGCCTCGAGTCTGCGCACGTTGAGCACGAGATGGCTGACGCTGGCGCCCTTGGTCGGCTTAGTTGACGATTGAGTCGACAAGTCGATCACCCCCTGATCGGTGTGCCTGCGAGCGTAACCCAGGGTCGAGTCAGCGGCTCCCCTCGAGTGCTGACCACAGGACCTCTGGCGACAACGGCGTCTCGAGATGTCGGACGCCGAGATGCGACAACGCGTCGCAGACCGCGTTGTGGACAGCGGGGATCGCGCCGATGGTGCCCGACTCGCCGATGCCCTTGGCGCCGAGCGGGTTCACCGGCGTCGGCGTCTCCATGCCGTGCAGGTCGAACGACGGCAGCTCGGCCGCCGAGACCATGAGATAGTCGGCGAGGTTGGTGGTCAGCGGATTGCCGTCGTCGTCGAACTGGACGCGTTCGTAGAGCACCTCGGCGATCGCCTGCGCGATCCCTCCGTGCAGCTGGCCCTCGGCGAGCAGCGGGTTGATGATCGTGCCCGCGTCGTCGACCGCGACGAGCCGCGCGAGCCGGGTGCGGCCGGTCTCGGTGTCGACGGTGACGACCGCGAGGTGGGCCCCGAACGGGAACGTGGCATCGCGCCCGTGAACATCGCTCTCGCCGAGAGCGCGTCACCTTCGGCTCGCGCGCGATCGCACGCCAGTCGATCGTGCGGGACGGCGTGCCGATCACGTGGAAGCACGCCGCGCTCGCGGTCGAACACGGTGTCGTCGACCGCGACCTCGAGGAGGTCGGCGGCCCGCTGCGCGAGATCGACCACGGGTCGCGGTCGCGGTGTCGATTGGCCGCGCCGCCGATCTGCACCGAACGTGAGCCACGGTGAGGCCCCCAGACCGCACTTGGTCGGTGTCGCCGTGGACGACCGCGATGCGCTCGATCGGCACGCCGGTGCGCTCGGCCGCCATCATGGCCCACGTGGTGTCGTGCCCTTGCCCGAGCGGCGTCGCACCGCTGCGCACTCGCACTCGGCCTCCCTCGAGCAGCTCGACCGATCCGAACTCGCTCGCAGGCGCACCGGCGGTGATCTCGACGTACACCGCGATTCCGATGCCCAACGCGATCGGGTCGTCACGCGGCGCGCCGGCGAGCCTGCTCGGCTCGAAGCTCGTCGTAACCCGCGGCGGCGAGCACACGTTCGAGGGCCTCGGGTAGTCGCCGATGTCGTACACCGTGCCGATGCCGGTCGTGTAGCGATCGGGAACCTCGGCACGAGGTTGCGGCGCCGCACCTCGACGGGGTCCATGTCGATCTCGGCTGCGAACCGGTCGACCATGCGCTCGATCGCGACCGCCGCCTCCGGCCGTCCAGCCCCGCGGTAGGCCGTCGTCGACACTGCGTTCGTCACCGCGCGACGCCGGTGAACGACACGTTGGCGATCTCGTACACGCCGGTCACCATCCGCATCGTCATCATCGGCAGCACCGCTCCGATGAGCGGGAACGCCCCGTCGTCGCCGACCACGTCGAGGTGATACGCGGTGATCCGGCCATCGTGGGTGCCGCCGAGCTTGGCCCGCTGCACCTGCCCCCGCCCGTGGGGCATCGCCACCATGTTCTCCGAGCGGGTCTCGGTCCACTTGACCGGGCGGCCGACGCCCGCGTGAGAAGCCGATCGCGAGCCTTCGGCAGACGTGCGTGACTTGCGCCGAAGCTGCCCCCCACATCGGGAACGACGACTCGCACCTCCGCGGGATCGAGCCCGTAGATCCCGACAAGGAGGTCTTTGGTCGGATGCGCGCCCTGGCACGCCGAGTAGTGCACGAGGCGACCGTCATCGGTCCAGTAGGCCGCCCCTGCCCTCGGCTCGATCGGCGCCGCGGTCAACCGCTGGTTGACGATGCGCTCCTCGACGATCACCTCGCACTCGCTGAAGTCGGCTTCCTCCTCCGCGGGCCACCGCTGCACGACGTTCGTGCCGGCATCGGGGAAGAGGAGCACCTCGTCACGGGTGCTCACCTCCGGATCCACGACAACCGGCAGCGGGTCGTAGTCGACGACGACCAGCTCGGCCGCGTCGGCCGCCTGATAGCGGTCCTCGGCGACGACCGCGACGACGGGTTGGCCGACGTAGCGCACGGTGCCGACGGCCACGAAGGGACGGCGCATCGCTTCGGGAAAGCTCGGGTTGACGTTCGGTGCGAGCCCCGAGCCGGTCAGGTCCTCGCCGGTGAACACCGCGATGCACCCGGCGCGGCCTTCGCCTCGTCGACGTCGATCGAGAGGATGCGCGCGTGCGCCTCGGTCGAGCGCACGTAGGTGAGCCAGGCCGCGTTGTCGAGGGAGAGGTCGTCGACGTAGACGCCGCCCGTCGTCAGCATCCGGACGTCTTCGACGCGCTGCACTCGGTTGCCGAGGATGCTCGTGCCCACCCGGGTCCTCCTGGTCCGTCCCGTGGTTGACTACTGCCGCCACTATGACAGCGAACCTGACACTCACGCGCGCCGATGCCTCGACCCTTCAGCGCCCGACCCTTCCGAGTCCGACACCGTGCATCCGCGGCCGGTCACCCTCACCGACGAGCTGAAGGCGCAGCTCGGGCGAGCTGTCCGACCGCGACACTCACCCAGCAGCTGCAAGGCAGAGGCATCCGCAATGCCTTCCTCAGCGGCCTCAAGCCGGTCGTCGAGGGGCAGCGCAGGTCGCTACGCCCACACGCTCCGGTACGTGCCCGCCCGGGAGGACCTGACCGACCTCACGAGGGGGCAGAACGCGGCAAGCGTCGCCCATCGAGAGCCTGACGCCCGACGAAGTGCTGGTCATGGATGCCGCGGCGAGCCCCATGCAGGCACGATCGGCGACATCTTCGTGATGCGCTCGAAGCTGCTCGGAGCGGCCGGCGTCGTCACCGACGGCGCGCTGCGCGACACACCCGCCATCCGCACGATCGGCCTGCCGGTGTATCACCAGTCGTCGCATGCCGCGACGTGGGGGCGCCTGCACGTGCCGCTCGAGCACCAGGTGACGATCGCCTGCGCGGGCGTCACGGTCGTCCCCGGCGACATCCTCGTCGGTGACGGTGAGGGCGTCGTCGTGCTGCCGGCGGCGCTCGCGGCGGAGATCGCCGAGGCCTCGGTGAAGCAGGAGATCGAGGAGGAGTGGGCGCTCGAGCGCGTCGCCGCGGGGGAGAGCACCATCGGCACCTTCCCGATCGCGAAGGATCGGCGGGCCGAGTTCGAAGCGTGGCTCGCCGCGCCGCGAGCACTGAGGGGGACACCAATGGTCCGACGATCGGTGGAGGCGACCAGCGTTCACCACGTGAACCCGATCCCGACAGCATCGCGGGTCAGGGCCCTTGCTCGTGTCGAGCATCATCCCGCCGCGCAACCCCGGCGCCGACGACGTCCCCGACGATCCGGAAGCGCAGCTGGTGAACCTGTTCCATCACGTGGGGGAGATGCTCGACGCTGGCGGCGCGACGTGGGACGACATCGCCAAGATGACGTTCTACGTGCCCGACCTCAAGCTCCGCGACCTGATCAACGGGCCCTGGGTCGAGCACTTCCCGGACGCCGATTTCGCGTTCCGCCGCGACACACCCAGCTGGCGGCCGGTGGCGGCAGCTTCATCAGCTGCGACTTCGTGGCCTACGTCGGACGCCGAGCGCAGCGCTCCGGCGGCAAATACTGCTCGAGGGGCTGCGGCGTTGGGGCGTCGACGTCGTGTTCGGGCTTCCGGGCGTGCAGCTCGACGGGCTGTACGAGGGGTTCGCGCGTCGAGCCGGCGATCCGAGTGATCCACACCCGCCACGAGCAGGCCACGAGCTACATGGCGGACGGCTACGCCGCGCCGTCACAGCGACGCGTGGGCGTGTGTGCCGTGGTGCCAGGGCCGGGCGTGCTCAACGCGGCCGCGGGGCTGGCGACCGCCTACGCGTGCGGCAGCCGTGTGCTGTGCATCGTCGGCCAGGTGCCCGCGGCCGAACCTCGGCCGCGGGGCGCGGCGTGCTGCAGCGAGATCCCCGACCAGCACGCCGTGATCGAAGGAGTGATCGGTCGCGCCGAGTTCGCGACACGTCCGGAAGACGTGCCCGCAACTCGTCGACGCCGTGTTCGGTGCGCTCCTCGGCAACGGCAGACCGCGTCCCACCGCGCTCGAGGTCGGTTGGGACACGATGCTGCGCACGGCGGCCGTCGAGTGGCCCGATCTGCCGGTCCTGCCCTCGCCGAAGCAGCCCGACGCCGCGCTGGCGCAGCTTGCCGCCGATCGGTCGGCGCATGCCGCGCGGCCCGCCATCCTCGCGGGCGGCGGTGCGCTCGGCTCCGGACCTGCCTTGCTCGCGCTCGCTGAACGGCTCGGCGCGGGTGCCCCGGTCATCATGACGACCGAGGGCAAGGGCGCCGTGCCGGCCAGCCACCCACTGGCCCTCCTGATGCTTGCGGTGCCGCCGCTGCTCGGCGAGATCGATGTGCTCCTCATCGTCGGGTCGCGCGGGGCACCTTCGCCGCGGGCCGCTACCCGGTGCCACCGACGGTGGACGTCATCCGCGTGCGACATCGATCCGTCCGAGCTCGATCAGAGCGTGAAGCCTTCGATCGCGATCGAGGCAGATGCTGGAGAGGCGGCCGTCGCGCTG
>CAVOUC010000035.1:0-47295 GCA_963699485.1 uncultured Alphaproteobacteria bacterium
AGCGGCGGGTAGTAGCTCTCGGCCTCCGGCGCGGCCAAGAGCATGAGCGAGACCTCCTCGCCGATGGCGGCCCGCACCCGCGCGATGAGCTCGCGCCCGATGCCCTGCCCCTGGAACTCCCGCTCGACCGCGAGGTCCGAGAGATAGCAGCAGTAGGCGAAGTCGGTGATCGCGCGTGCGACGCCGACGAGACGATCGCCGCGCCAGGCCGAGACGACGAGGTTCGAATTGGCGAACATGCGCGCGATGCGCGCGGGGTCGTCCGTCGGACGGCTGATCCTCGACGACACGAGCACGCGGATGATGTCCTGGGTCTCGAGCGGCACGTTCTGCCGGTAGTCGAATGTCTCAGCCATCGCCGCCTCCCGCTTTCAGCCTTTGGCGAGGACGCTCTTTTTTCGGATCGCCTCGGCGAAGCGGCGCAAGGTCGGGCTATAGGCGTCGCGCGGCAGCATGATCTCGATCAGCTGCCAATTTCCTTTGTCCCGATGCGCGCGGTCGAGCGCCTCCGCGAGCTCGCGCCGCGTCGTGACCCGGCACGACTTGCCGCCGAGCGCCGCCGCGATGTCGACGAAGCGCCAGTCGGTGAGATCGTTGTAGCGCGTATCCGACTGCAGGACCTTGAGCATGCCCCACGCCGCGTTGTTGAAGACGAGCACGATCGGGTTCAAGCCCAGCCGCTTCGCATTGCCGAGCTCCCAGCCGGTCATCTGAAAGGCGCCGTCGCCGACGAGAATAATCGGCCGCTTCCCGCTCGCCACTTGAACGCCGAGCCCCATGGGCACGCCGGGGCCCATGGTGGCGTAGTAGGCCGGCGCGACGAACTCGGTGTCGACAATGTCCATGGCCGTGAACAGGCAGTCGCCGACGTCGGAGGCGATCGGCATCGGCCCTTCCCTCGCGAAGAGATCGTTCACCGCGCAGGCGATGTCCTGCGGCAGGATCGGGCTCTCGTCGCGCGCGAGCCCCGTGGGATAGGCCGCGCGCCGGCCCGCGGCATGGCCGATGGGCTTTGCCTGCTCGAGGAGCGCATCGACGAGGGCCGAGAGCGGCACCTCGGGATAGATGTGATGGCCGAGCGACACGGTGCGGTCGCAGGCGAGCATGATCGCGCGCCGGTCGATCAGCTTCTCGGAGACGCCGAAATTCATGTCGCAGAGCACGACGCCAAGCATGAGGAGCGCGTCCGAGCCTTCGATCGCCGCGCGTACCGCGGCGTCGCCGGCAAGGCCCAGATAGGAGCCGATGAGCGGGGCGTCGGCGCCGGCCAGGAGGCCTCGGGCGAGAAAGGTCGTCGCCGCGGGAATGCCGAGCCGGCGCGCGAGATCGCTCACCTTGCTCTCGAGCCCATAGCGGCGCACCTCGACGCAGAGAAGGAGGGCCGGCGCACGGGCGGCCTCGAGGCGCTCGAGGATCTCGGCCGCGGCCGCGCGCGCCGCGTCGGGGTCGTGCCCGTGACCATCGGGCCCCGGGACGGGCGCAACCTCGGCCTCGACCATGTCGCGCGGCAGCTCGATATAGACCGGGCGGGAGATTTCGCGCGCCGCCGTCAGCACGCGCGCGATCTCGGAGGGGGCCTTGCCAGCGTCGTCGAGGATCGCCTGCGCGCACGTCACCTCCGTGTAGACCAGGTGCTGGGTGCCGAGATGCTTCACTTGGTGATGCAGGCCCAAGCCCAGCGTTCCCTCGTCGGCGCCCGGCGCGCCGGACACGACCACGACGGGGGATTTCTCCGCATAGGCCTGGGCGACCGCATTGACCATGTTGAGGCCGCCGGCGCCGTAGGTCACCGCGGCGACGCAGGGGGCCGAGCGGTAGCGCGCGGCGGCGTCCGCGGCAAAGCCGACGGCGGGCTCGTGCGAGAGCGTAATGAGCGGCAGAATGTTGCTGCGCTCGATCTCGCGGAAGAAGGGCAGCGCGAAGTCGCCGGGAATGCCGAAGATCTCGCAGGCTCCGTAGTCCTTGAGCGCGCTCAACAGCGCGTGGGCGAGCTTCACGCGAAGTCCTCCTCGACAAGCGTTGACCGGCCCAAGGTACGCTAAGCCGGCCGCTTTGGACTACCGCCAGCGCATACGGGAAGCTCTCCTCACAGCCGCTCGAGCTCGGCGCGCGGCGCGGCGCGACCCACCCGACCCCTTCGTCCGAGAACATGCGCAAAGTCGCGCTTTACCTTGGCAATCTCGTCACACCGGCCGGAGCGGCGGCATCGCATGCGCTTGCAGCGGCGCGGATCGGGGCATTGCGCAGCAAGCTGCCTCAGGAGAATCTCGACCCGCATCGCGTCGGCGTCGGTGGGTTGGTAGGGCGTGGCTGTTTTGGTCATGAGCACTCCAATTCCTCTGGTAAGTGGCGCACGCCGCGACGCGTGCCCCTTCTGTCATCCCGGACGCCATGCGGTCGCAACGTTTGACGTTCGGTCGCATATTTCTGCCGCATGGCGATCCGGGACCCAGGGCCGGATGCGCCTGCGCAAGTGGCCCCTGGGTCCCGGCTCTCGGACATGCGTCCTCGGCCGGGATGACAGATGTGCGTGTGCCCACGCGCCTATCTCCCGCGGCTTCGAGAGCCCGAGGCGATTCCATGAACGGGAGCGCGGGCATCGGAACGCTGCGCCTTTGTCTTGTGGGCAGCCTTTCGACGCCCGCACTACGACGATTTGACGATCCGGCTCGCGCTTCCCGCTTCTCCCGGGCGTCCGGCCTTGCGGCCGAAGCCTATGAAGCAAACTCATGCCTCTTGGCGGCCCGGACATCCGGCCCCCGCCGCTCGACGGAACACGTTCCGTGAGCAGGTCCTCGGGAGAAGTCCGAGGACAAGCCGACCCTTCCGGGCGCCGTTCCCCTTCCGCGCAACCCGACGGATCGATCACGCCCCGTTCGGGAAGGGGACAGAGGAACTATAGCGCAGGCGGAGAGGACGGGGATAAGTGGGGCGCGGGGGGTGGGCCGCCAAACTACTGCTTACGACAAGACCGCCGAGTGCTGACGGCGTCAGCTGACATAGCCTGTGGTCTTCGTGGGGTACAATGCGTGGGCCTTTAGGAGCCGATATGTCGCCTGTCCGTCCATTACGCAAAACTTCCGCGGACGACCAGGGGTCACGACCATCGACCGAAGCGTTTCACGCACAGCAGCCCCCACGAGGTGCGCATGCTGCACCACCGAAATATCGGCACCTGTTTTCGCCAAGCGATAGATCTGGTCGCCGTTCTTGCCGCACATTGCCGGCGTCATCTCCTGGAACCTTGTCGGCCCCTTCAAGAGGAATGCGGCGGTCCGACGTCTTCCCGCAACAGTGACATTCGCCGAGAAATGGTCATTTTCCTCGCCTCCCCAGTCGCTCTTGACCGGTTCCTTGAGCAAGGAGGCGATCGATTTCTTGACGTGTTCCTCTGGGATGTTCTCCATCACGGACATCCATTCGTCCGCGCTGGAAACTACGACGTCCTTCATGGGAGCGAATTCCGCAATGTCCTCCGGAAGGATTTCGCCATAGTCGTAGCCATACCAGACGGCACGACCACCGTCCTCGTTGTTGCGCGGATGATCAAGCCAAGGGGCTCCAATCACGATCGGTTCGATCTCGAACTCATCTCCCTTGTCGTGCAGCAGCCCAATCATCGCCTGCCGATAGCCCTTCTGATAGCCAACTGCCAGGGTCATGCGTCCGGTGTCGCTTACAATGTGGCTGGTGTGGTAGGCTACGTTGACGCTCTTGATGGGATCGATATCAAAGTGGACGGCGTGCTTCGCGCGCCTAGCGTGATAAATCTCGGGGCAGCGCTCCAGCCTTTCGATGCTCATGAACGTGTGCGTCGGCCTCCCGAGCGTCATGGCCCCCGTCAACGTGGGGACTTGCAACTCGGTGCAGACGTCGATGAGCATCGTCACTAGGAGATGGTCATTGGCGAGCACCGTCATATGGTCGTCGCCCGACCTCTGCCGCTGCAAGAAGTCGTCCCGGATCGGGCCGAGCGCGCTAATCGCGAGTCGCCGATTGAGGAAGCCCATGTCGATGTGGCTGAAGAAAACAGCGAGCCTGAAATCTTTCGGGCACTAGCTCGACGCTCATGTAGGTATCTATAGGCGTGGCGGGCGTCGATACAATGGCGTCGCGAGCCCCGCAGCAGCTCGCAACGGCTTTCTGTCGCAGCACTCAGGACCGCTGTTAGCTCCATCAGCAGCCGTGGCCCAGTATCCACCGGTTTGTCGCTTTACATCGCTCTCGCTTGCACTCGAACCGCTTGAACTCGATGCGATGGGGCTCGACGGCGGCATCGCCTCTTCCCCCTCTCCCCATGAAGCGGAGCGGAATGGGGAGAGGGTTGGGGTGAGGGGCAGCCGCACGCCGCAGCGCTAGAACCTGCCCCTCACCCTGACCCTCTCCCCGCATGCGGGGAGAGGGGATTGCGGAGCGGGCTGCCCTCTTGTCATGCTCGGACTTGGTCCGAGCATCCAGCGCTCAGCAGAGTAGAACGCTTGTCGCGGGAGTCCTGGCGCGCCACTTGCGGGCTCCCAGACTCCTGGATCCTCGGGACGAGCCCGAGGATGACATCTAGGAGCGAAGCAGGGCGACTACTTCCTCTCGAAGCGCTTGAACTTGATGCGGTGGGGCTCGACGGCGGCATCACCCAGGCGGCGCTTCTTGTCCTCCTCGTAGGCCTCGAAGTTGCCCTCGAACCACTCGACGTGGCTGTCGCCCTCGAAGGAAAGAATGTGGGTCGCGAGCCGGTCGAGGAAGAAGCGGTCGTGGCTGATGACCACGGCGCAGCCCGGGAAATCCTCGAGCGCGGCTTCGAGCGCGCCCAAGGTCTCCGTGTCGAGGTCGTTGGTCGGCTCGTCGAGGAGGAGCAGGTTGCCGCCCTCCTTCAGCATCTTGGCGAGGTGGACGCGGTTCCTCTCGCCGCCCGAGAGCAGCCCGACCTTCTTCTGCTGGTCGGGGCCCTTGAAGTTGAACCAGCCGCAGTAGGCTCTGGAGTTCACCTCCTTCTTGTCGCCGAGCTTCATGATGTCGAGGCCGCCCGAGATCTCCTCCCACACGGTCTTCTTGTCGTCCAAGTGATCGCGGCTCTGGTCGACGTAGGAGAGCTTCACCGTGTCGCCCAAGCGGATCGAGCCCTTGTCCGGCTTCTCGGCCCCGGTCAGCATCTTGAACAGCGTCGTCTTGCCGGCGCCGTTCGGGCCGATGACGCCGACGATGCCGCCCGGCGGCAGCTTGAACGACAGATTGTCGATCAGGAGCCGGTCGCCGAAGCCTTTCGACAGGCCCTCGGCCTCGACGACGACGCCTCCGAGGCGCGGGGGCGGCGCGAGCTGGATCGTGGCCCGCCCGGTCTGCTCGCGGCCGCTCTCCTCGACGAGGCGCTCGTAGGCGGTGATGCGCGCCTTGGACTTCGCCTGGCGCGCCTTGGGAGAGGCCCTGATCCACTCGAGCTCGCGCGCGATCGTCTTCTGGCGCCCCTCCTCCTGCGCCTTCTCGACCTCGGCGCGCTTGGCCTTCTGCTCGAGCCAGCTCGAATAGTTGCCCTTCCACGGCACGCCCTGGCCGCGGTCGAGCTCGAGCGTCCAGTCGGTCAGGTTGTCGAGGAAGTAGCGGTCGTGGGTGACGAGGATGACGCAGCCCGCGTAGTCCTTGAGGTAGCGCTCGAGCCAGGCGACGCTCTCGGCGTCGAGGTGGTTGGTCGGCTCGTCGAGGAGCAGGATGTCGGGCTTGGAGAGGAGGAGCCGCGTCAGGGCGACGCGCCGCTTCTCGCCTCCTGACAGCTTGCTCACGTCGGCGTCGCCGGGCGGGCAGCGAAGGCGTCGAGCGCCTGCTCGACTTGCGTATCCAAGTCCCACAGGTTCCCGGCGTCGATCTGGTCTTGAAGGGCCGTCATCTCGTCCGCGGTCTCCTCCGAGTAGTTGGCGGCGATCTCGTTGTAGCGGTCGAGGATCGCCTTCTTGTCGGCGACGCCCTCCATGGCGTTGCCGAGCACGTCCTTTTGCGCGTCGAGCTCGGGCTCCTGGGGCAGGTAGCCGACCCTGATGCCCTCGGCGGGCCGCGCCTCGCCGAGGAAATCGTCGACGGTGCCGGCCATGATCTTCAGAAGTGTCGACTTGCCGGCGCCATTCAAGCCGACGACGCCGATCTTGGCGCCGGGCAGGAACGACAGCGAGATGTCGCGCAAGACCTGCTTCCCCCCGGGGTAGGTCTTGGACAGCTTGTGCATGTGGTAGACGTACTGGTGGGCTGCGGCCATTCGGGCGCCTCGTTTCAAGGGGGTCGGGAGGTTGCTCGGCGTTCTATCCGATCGGGCCGCCAAGCTCAATCGTCGCGATTGGCCGAATTACCGATAGTTAAGCCACGCTGCCATTGCCGAAACCTCGAGCCCGCTCCACCTCACGGCCTGAGCACTCCCGAGGCCGTGCCATGTCCAGCCGTGTCAACTCGACCAAGACCGACAAGACGCCCTGCGCCATCTCGGGCCGCGAATGTTCGCGCCGGGAGCTCGTCAATCTGGAGACGATCCGCCCCAGCCTCGCCGAGCGCATCCGCCGCGACTTCCCGGACTTATCGCAGGACGCGCTCATTGGCCGCCCCGAGCTCGCGCGCTACCGCTCGCTCTACGTCGAGGAGCTGCTCCGGGACGAGAGCGGCGATCTTTCCGAGATCGAGCGCAAGGTCGCCGAGAGCCTGGCGACGCACGAGACGCTCGCCGAGAACGTGGAAGCGGAATACGAGGAGGAGCGCACGTTCGGCGAGAGGCTCTCCGACCACCTGGCGAGCTTTGGCGGCAGCTGGAGCTTCCTCATCGTCTTTGCCATATTCCTCGCCGCCTGGATGGGGCTCAATGTCTATGAGGGCGAGACGCACGGCCTTCGACGCCTATCCCTTCATCCTGCTCAACCTCATCCTGTCGACGATCGCCGCGATCCAGGCGCCGATCATCATGATGAGCCAGAAGCGCCAGGAGGCGAAGGACCGCCTGCGCTCGCTCAACGACTATCAGGTGAACCTCAAGGCCGAGCTCGAGATCCGCCACCTCCATGAGAAGATCGACCACCTGATCAACAAGCAGTGGCAGCGCCTCGCCGAGATCCAGCAGCTCCAATTGGAGATCATGCAGGACCGGCGGCGCTAGCCTGCTGGCGGGCCGATCGTCAGTTGCGACCTATCTCAGCAGCTGGGTGATGGGCTCGACGGGGCTTGCACCAGCGCAATAGCAGAGGGCTTCCCGCATTTGTTTAGCGTCCTTGAACGGGTCGTTCGGTTTCGCAAGCGTTCTCCTTCCTGTCAGAGCAGCTTAGTTCTTTGATCTGTCCGTTGACCGGAGCGAGTGAATGTCGAAGACCTCACGAACGTTAGCAACGAGCCTTACCGGACCGATGCTCTCTTCACCAACCGAGGGAGCTACAATGTCCGACCTGCTTGAACCCCGCCGCAGCCCGATCGTCGAAGAGATGATCCGGGCCGCCGAGGATGCCGACACAATCGACACGGACGAGCTGGTCCGTCGGCTCGAGGCCTGCGACGTGGACGGGGCTGTTGCGCTGCTCATGAAGGGCCTCCGTTAATGCCGGCTGAGGAGGCGGCGGGCGTACACGAGCGGATCATCGGTCATTGCTTCACCCACGCTTCTTGATGACAACAGGACCTCACCCTCGCTGCCTATCTGAACCTTCAGCGGTAGAGGCGTCGTTGTCCCGATTACCGGGACCGAGCGATCCAGTTTTAGCTCGATACGCACCGAAACTTTGATGATACTATTCGCTCATATGGCGCCCGCCGGGCGCGCGCCGAATATGAGCAACTCGAAGAGGGCTGATTGCCCTATGACGGCGCGAGCCGCGAGCGATTGACGCCAATCTTCAGGCAGGGAGAGACGCATCAAAACCTCGAGGCGCTATTTCATCGAAGGCGGCGCCCTGCTCATGGCGAGCTTCGGCGTCCCAAGAGGCGTGATAGGCGTCCTCGCCGGCGAGGGAGCTGATCCGCTCATCAGAATCGACGTGATCGAAGGCCGCAGCGAAGCAGAGATTAAAGCCCTACTCGATGCGGTGCACCGAGCCGTCGTCGCTGCCTTCAAGGTTCCTGAGCGCGACCGCTATCAGATTCTGCAGGAGCATCGGCGCTCGCATATGATCATCGAGGACACCGGGCTCGACATCCCGCGGACTGACAAAGTCGTGGTGGTGCAGGTGGTGAGCCGTCCGCGCACGCAGGAGAAGAAGGTAGCGCTCTACCGCCTGCTCACCGAGGAGCTTGAGAAGGCTTGCGCCATCCCACCCGCCGACGTGGTAGTCTCCGTCGTGGAGAACACGGACGCGGACTGGTCCTTCGGCCATGGCCGCGCGCAGTTTCTGACAGGCGAGTTGCGATAGGGTTCTGGCGAGCCTACCCAAGAACTGGGAACCCGATGCGGATCACATCAGGGCCGGCGGTCATGCACACCGCGAAACCGGCCGGACACATGACTTGCACCCGACTGCAACTGCGGCCGCCGTCCACACGGCGAAGCCTTCGAGGCGAAGGACTGAAGGAACGAGGCGCCCTTGTGGTACGTTGATAGAACGAGCACGCGAGTGAAACGCCCATGCTGAATGCAACCGAGCAAGCAAAACTCGTTGAGCGCATGATTTCCGAAGCGGAAGTGGCGCTGGTGAACGGCGGGTTTTACGACGCGCGGGTCGTTGGAGGTCGAGGATCGTCTGACATCAGCGCGATTATCGTCCGTCTGTACCGCCTCTATGCGTTAAGGGATGCATTGAAGGAACGGAGTCGGCCGGGGCTGATTCTGCATTAAGCGTCAGGAAGCGACCTAACCAGTTAGAGAAGCACCAACGCCCCAGCGGTTGCCTGAGGAAGGACCGGGGGATGCGCGGGAGCTTCGAGCCAAGGAGTGTCATGCGGGATAGCAATTCCACGTCACAACGAAAGACACAGCCGAAACACGTGCGCCGGCAACAGCGGCAAAGCATGACCGATGCAAATGCGCATAGGAACTATGAGCGCTACCTCGCCCTTGCCCGCGAAGCGGCATCGGCTGGCGACGCGATTCAGACGGAGAACTGGTATCAGCACGCCGAACATTATTTCCGACTGATGAAGGAGCGGGCGACGTAGAATTGGTCGGGAGTGACTTCTTAGTCGCCCAAAGCAGACGTGGCGGCACTCGAGCATTTTGTCTGCCCTCGGCACGAGAGCGGACGAGCGTCTGCGCTCGCTCAACGACGACCAGGTGAACCTCAAGGCTGAGCTCGAGATCCGCCACCTCCATGAGAAGATCGACCACCTGATCAAAAGCAGTAGCAGCGCCTCGCCGAGATCCAGCAGCTCAGGACCGGCGGCGCTGCTGCTGGCGGGAGAGCCGACGTCGAGCGGACGTCGCAACCACGATTGCTGCTGACCCTCCCCGTCGTGCCATCAACCGTGCAGCGTCCTCACCGCTCTAGGAAAAGCACTCACTCTTTAGTTGGATTGACTTTGCTTGAGAAAGGTCAACGTTGAACGCACCCGTGCGCCATACCCTGCCTTCAGGAGAGCCACGATTGCGGAGCCTGTCCGCCTCTCGGTATGTCGGGGAAAAACTCTATCCACACTGAAGAGGTGCGCTCAGATGAAAAAGATAGGCCGAAAATTGCTCAAGATAGCCGCGGTGTTGGGCTTGATGGTTGGATTGGGGACGCCGCCAGGAGCGAAAGCCGATGAGGCCTACGCCAAGGACCGGCTTAAGGCCATGTCTGATTACCTCGCAGCGCAGAAGGCCATATCGTTCGCGTTTGATACGAACCTTGAGGTTGTCACCAAAGATCAGCAGAAACTCGCACTTGCGAGTTCAGGCCAAGTCGCGCTCAATCGGCCTGACAAGCTTCGCATCACGCGCTCCGGCGGGTTTGCAGACGTCGAGATGCTTTTCGACGGAAAAACCCTGACGCTCCTCGGCAAGAACAAGAACCTTTATACCCAGTTCGATGCTCCCGGCACAATCGACCAAGTGATCGATGAGGTGAGGGAGAAATTCCGCCCCGTCCCTGGAGCAGATTTGCTTTTGTCGAATGTCTACGATCAGCTGATGACGGATGTGGTTGAGGCTAAGGACCTCGGCAGCGGCGTCATCGGCGGCGCTGAATGCGATTACCTCGCTTTTCGGGCCAAGGAAGTCGATTGGCAGATATGGATCGCGCAAGGTGATCGTCCCTATCCTTGCCGCTATGTCATTACCTCCAAGCTCGTTGCCAATGGACCGCAATACAGCATTCAAACTAGAGACTGGAAGACCGGGGACGAAGTCGCGTCGGATGATTTCGGCTTTAAAAACTCAACGAACGCCAAAAAGGTCGACCTGGATGAACTTGCCGATACCGATGAATTGCCGAAGCATTTTGTGATAGGAGGCGCCCAATGACCTTGTCGAAACACTTTGGCATCTTTCTGCTGGCGGGGATCATCGGCCTCGCTGGACTCGAGCTTGGAGAGCAGCTTTCGATCCCCGGCGTACACGGCTTCGTCTCGTCTGCCGATGCGAGAGTCGGGCGTCCACTGACGCCTGTCAGCGTTGCCGGGGTAGGACGGCGCACAGTGCGCCGTTGCGCAGCTGGAGTGTATAAGTGCTAGACGAGCCTAGCCGGGGTTCAACCTCCTCAGAATCTTGAGTGAGCGCGGCGTCGACCCGCACGAACGCGCAATGCTCAATATGATATCAAGTGAGCCTTTTCGCATCTGCTAAGTCTTTCGCGCATGCGAATGAAGCCGTCCCCAGATCGGGGACTGTACACGTTGGGCAACGTGGGCGTATCCTTTGAATGCACGAGCTATTTGGGCCGATCGCAGTTTGCCGAGCGACCTCTCTATTATGGCTTTCGCGCCTCGAAAGCAGAACAAACGCTTCGGGTCCTTTTGAAGAACTGCCCTTGTGGGGTGCCAATACCGGAACTGGGGGGACTTGTCTCTCAAGGAGAGGTCCCATGGCGACCAACCTCATCTCAATCATCTCTCAAGTTCTCACCCCCGAGTTGCGCGCTCGTATCGCATCAGCCCTGGGCCTCGATAGAAGCGTCGTTGAGAAGGCAGTCAGCGCCGGCGTTCCGGGGCTGCTTGCCGCGTTCAGCTCGCGCGCCTCGACGCGGGAAGGAGCGGCAACTCTCAATGCCGCTGTTGCAAATCAAAAACCAGGAACTCTCACAAACTTGGCCAATGTCATCGGCGAAGCTGGCCAAGCGGCCGTGATTGACAGCGGCCTCAACGCCCTTACCTCTCTTCTTGGCCGCACGACCACGAACGAACTCACCAATGCGATGGGAAAGTTCGCTGACATCGGAGCAGATGGCTCAAAAAGCCTATTGGGATTGCTTGGACCTGTGGTGATGGGCGTGCTGGGTCAACAGCAGAGCAGCACGGGGCTTAGCGCCGCCGAGCTCCTCGCCTCGCAAAAGAAGAATATTGCCCAGGCACTACCCAAAGGTTTCTCGGATTATCTCAGCGGAACCGAAATCCTCGATGACATTGCGAAGGCGGACCAAAGAGTCGCATATTACGAGGCCGACGTGGCCAAGATGCAATCGACCTGGTTACTACCGGTGTTGATTGCAGCGGCGCTTGGTGGGTTGGCTTGGTACGTCCTCTCCTCGGGCCCGACCCCCACGAAGACGGTCGAAAAGCAAACCGTCCCGAAGCCCGCAGAGGAGCAAATCGTGACAGGGGCGCTCAAGCCGGCTGGCCTAGACGCGACCGAGGCATTCCGCTCGCTCAACGGCGTCAAGGTCGGCGACGTCGATCTTGGGGCGCAACTGACAAAGGCCGTCAATGGCCTGCGCTCGTCGCTTGAAGGCATCAAGGACGAGGCCACCGCGCAATCAGCCCTACCGGCCCTAACCAGCTCCAAAGATGAATTCGACAGGGTGACCGGATTAATCGACCAGCTCACACCGGAAACGCGCAAGAGCTTAGCAAGCGCCATTGCCGCCGTGAAGCCGGCCCTCAATCAGTTGTTCGATAAGGCGCTGGCGATACCGGGTGTTGGCTCGGTGATCAAACCGACCGTCGATACCATCCGTTCAGGGCTCGATGTGCTGGCCACGGCCTAACCTTCTCAACGGCTTTGTTGATCAGGTGGCCGATCTTCTCATGGAGGTGGCGGATCTCGAGCTCGCTGCTTACCCGTCGCTGTCCGGGGACGCCTCAATCGGTTGGCTAAAATTGGCAATCAGGATGTAGAGGCTGATCAGGAAGACCCAAAGGGGCAGAACGAAAAAGCTCCAGCTGATGAAATAGCTGCCAAGCAAAAGTGTCAGCGCCAGCGCATAACCGAGCACGGCAATCCAGCGCGGCGCGATGCGGGTGTAGATCACGACCGTCGACGTTGAGATCATGAACACTGCCGCCATCTTGATCGCGTAGACGTTCATGATGTTGTAGGCGACGGCACGGGCGAAATAAAAGGTCGTGGAGTTGATCAGCTCATTTGGCTGGGCGGCAAAGGCCAGGACGAGTGCGCCCAATATCGCGGCCGCAGCAAATAGCATGGCCAGGAACAAGAGACCGCTCCCGAAGAATACAGTGGCGAAGAACCGATCTTCCAGCTGGCCAAGCCGGTCGCGCAGCGCGCCGAGGAACCAGAGGAAGGCGATGCCGGCAAACGGGACCAGGTTCAAAGCGATGACGATCGTTCTCGAGTTCGTATTGAGCCACGCACCGGGTTCCAGAGGATCGGCCGGCACAGAACTTCGCAACAGCCAGAATATGATGATCAGAAGGATAGAGAAGATGATGCCCGCTATAGCGGCAGCCTTTGGCGTTCTTAGACCTACACCGGTCAGAGCGTTTTCTTTCGCCATCTCCGCATTCCTAGTCGCATCGAGTCCCATCCGACTTGATAAGTGACGCAATTCGGTCTGACTTCACCAAGGCATTACCCAGTTCGACAAATCCAGCGAGGTCGCGGGGCGGCGCAGCCAATCCCACTGCCTTCGATTTCCCGAGGCCTGGCGTCCAGACTTGACGGGTCTCGAGCAGGTACACGCCGTAAGCCGCGCGCAGGTCGGCTGGATCGCTTGTCCGAATTTCCTCTTGTATCGAATAGGCAGCAAGCGCGGCGTTGGTCGCGATCGACGACTCGATCAGCGCCTGCCGGTATCCGGGACGCCGTGCGCTTTCAGGACCAAAGACATCCAGTATCCTCCTTGCGGATGCCTGAACGACAACAAGCAATCGATCCAGAATATTGCGAAGCGAGTGCGTGGTGGCGAGCGGCAGGTAATCGGCCGGGTTTAGGAACACATCGACGGCCGCCGTTACCGCGCCGCATCCACTATGACCCAGAACGACGATCAGCTTCAGGCTGCCGCCCAAGTGCTCAACGGCATATTTCAGGCTGCCAAGCACATCTGTGCCTAGCCCATTGCCGGCAACACGGATCACAAAGAGATCATTCGGCCCTTCGTTGAAAATGAGCTCGACCGGTACCCGGGCATCCGAACAGCCGAGAATGGCGGCAAACGGTCGTTGCTCAGGCGCCCTCGTATCGGCCGCTATGTCGCTTCGGCAAGAGGCCCAGATCGCGCGCATCGACCTCAACGATCCGCTGCGTCAAGGTGTTCTCGTTCGTTAGGCTGTCAAGGAGCGCGGCGAAATCCCGATTGCCGGCGTTCAGCCGCAGTAGCGCTGCATCGCTATCGGGTGGTCGAGGTCTCGCGAGCGTGCTTCGCGCCTCATACCGGTAAGTGATTTCGACCGTTTTCATTTCACGGCGCCATGTCCAGCTACGTGTGCGATGCTCCGCCCATTCCCTGAGTGTCCGGGATCCGGGCAAGCGCCGCGTCCTCCGGGAGAACGTAGAGCTTCTCGATCGTGCGATCGAGCAGATCGAGCTCCTGAAGCAAGGGGGGCCGGCGACGCTCCGGCAGTGTTTCCATAAGATTGTCGATCATCGCGCGCAGGCGCCGTGCAATCTGAAAGTTCTCCGCGCCGTAGAGGCGGATCTCCCGGAATGAAAGCTGGACGAAATCCTCCCAGTTCGGCGTCGGGAAAATTACGCGAAGCCGGCCAGCCTCATCAACGATTTGCTCATTTCGCAAATCCCTCTTGCCGACGCTTCGCAGCAGGCGGTTAAGCTGGTCGATGGCGAGCACGGCGGTCGTCGGATCATTGATCGCCTTGGACAAGGCCTTGATCCCAATATCTACGATGACACGGAACGCAAACGTCGAGTCCTGCTCGATGGTGCGCTCCGGCCCGAATGCAACCGCCCCCTGCAACTTGTGCTTGCCGATCGCCCCGGCACCGTCATGAAGCAGAAAAGCCGGTTCGCCCGTGGAAACGAAATCCCCGACGCGGGGGACGAATTCGATCACTCCGTCAGTTCGCTGCGCTTCTGCTACCAGCGATTTCAAGTCCACGGCAAGTAAGATGGCGGAGCTGCCCTCATGGCGGATGATCTGGCTGGGGGAACCAAAGTTCGGGCGCTGAGGAGGGGGGACAACTGTGTCTTTGAACGGATCCGGATAGACGCCCTCGATAACGGCGAGGCCCTCCTCCGCCACCCGCCATACGATGCTGGCCGGACGCAACAGGCGCGCGGCGTAATCAATGAGGTAGAGGAAAGCCGCGATCGAGCCGAGACCAAGGGCGGCTGCCACCCAGATAGGCAGGCCGCGCGTGGTCGCTTCGATCCGCGACACCACGCCGATCGCGTACAGCATCGTGAAAACGAAGAGACCCACGGTGAACCGGATCACGTTATCGCGCAGCAATGTTGTCGCGATGATCCGCGGCGTCAATTGCCCGCTTGCCACCTGAATCGCGACAAGCATCGAGCCAAAGGTGAATACGATGAATGACAGCGCAAGCGTGATGATCGTCTCAACTGCCGCCTTGGTTCCAGGCTTTTCCAAGGGCCACGCGGGAATCCAATCAACTCGTGCGTCGACTGCAAACACCGCTTGCAATGCCACTTGCTCGAAGAGAAGTGCGATGAGGGGCACGACCCAGAGCGAGGATCTGAGATAGCTCCGGAGTGCGTACCACTGGCTCCAGGTCACTTTGCCCCCCGCCACGGGACCATGCGCCCCCAGGAAAGCACACACTGGCGCGCATAGCTCTCGTGTGATTAGAGACTTTGCTATTACTAGATACGCCGGACGTTCAACGACGCGCGGACCGTCGCGCTACCCCGGCGACACTGACAGGCGTGAGTGGACGTCCGACCTCGGCCTTGGCAGTCGAGACGAGGCTACCAACGCCGGGGATCGACAATTGTTTAACAGGCTCGAGTCCACCAAGCCAGACCATGCCTAACAGCAGCAAGAAGGCAGATTTTTTCAACGTGGTCATTGGGCGGCTCCTTTGACAAAATTGCTCGGCAATTCATCCATATTCTTGACCGTCTTGAGCTCTTTCAGGTCCATTTTCTTGGCGTCTGCTGGAGCCTTGAAACTGAAGTCGTCCGACGCGACCTCACCACCGGTTTTCCAGTTCCGGACCTGGACACTGTACTGCGGACCATCGGCAACCAGCTTGGACGTAATGACGTACCGGCAAGGATAGGGGTGGTCCCCTTGGGCGATCCAGATCTGCCAATCGACGTCCTTGTTTCGAAAGGCGAGATGATCGCATTCCACGCCGCCGATCACACCGCTGCCAAGATCCTTTGCGTCGACCACATCCGGCATCAACTGATCGTAGGCGTTGGATAGAAGCAAGTCTGCAGCAGGAAGGGGCCGATCGTATTTGTCCTTCAACTCGTCGACCAGATGGTCGATGGTGCCGGGAATGTCGGCCTGAGCATAGACGTTCTTGTTCTTGCCAAACACCGTCAGCGTCTTTCCGTCAAAAACAGTCTCGACATTAGCAAACCCGCCGGATCGCATGGCGCGGATCTTGTCGGGCCGGGCGAGAGCAACCGTACCCGAGCTCGCCAGCGCGAGTTTCTGCTTGTCCGCGGTAACGATCTCCAAGTTGGCATCATAGTCGAATGATATGGCTTGCTGAGCGGCCATGTAGTCGGACATCGCCTTGAGCAAGCTCTTGGCCTCCTTTTCGTCAGCTCTCGCGACCGAGAATGTCGCCATCCCGACCATCAAGGTCAATGCCAGTCCTGATCTCGCCGACGTAGACAATCCTCCTCGTTCTCGAACCACCTTTGTCATGTTTGGCTACCTCCGCTTGTTTTTTTGGCTCGATAAATTCTTCATTATACTCCTTTGCCGAGGTCTGTGACTTGGACCAAGGGATAGCTTCTGACGAGCGCATGCAGTCGGCCGCACATGCGAGTTGAACTGAATGGCAGATCAACGCGGATGCCCGTCTCCGTTGCAATTGCGTTCAGCTATCTCGCCCGCTGCTTCAACTATTGCTGGGCCGGAAGGGGACATTTGCAGGGTGTCAGGGCCGTGTCCGCTCGCGGAAACGACCGAAGCGATACGCGTCCGTCACTTCGTATCTTGTCTCCCGGATCCTCGATCACCTGCATGGAGCCAGGCGGTCACCAGCTCCCAAACGACGGAGAGAACAATCGGACCCAAAAATAGGCCGATGATTCCGTATGCTATCGTTCCCCCAATCACTCCAACGATGATCACCGGCATTGGCGTAGACAGCCCGCGTGCCATCAGCATGGGCTTGAGGAGGTTGTCGAGAAGGCCAACCGGAACCATGTAGGCGGTGAACATCAAGGCGTTCGCGGTGTCCATGGCAGTCCAGCTCCAGATGATGACCGGCAAAAACACGATCGCTGGTCCGATCTGAACAATCCCTAGCAACAGCGATAGGAAGGCCAGGAAGCCGGCGGCTGGAAGGCCAGCGGCCAGAAACCCGGCCCCCGCCAGGAACGATTGTAGCAGTGCAATTCCGATCACGCCGCGCGACACGTTACGTATGGTAGCGCCGGCCAGTTGCACCATCTCCAATCCGCGGGGGCGAAAGACTCGCTCCATGAATTGAGCAAGACCGTCCACGAGAAGCGGGCCTGGACAGAACAAGAAGCCCGCGACGATTATGGAGACGAGGAACTTGAGAAGCCCGAACATCGTGTTCGTCGCGATTTCGAGCAGCTTGGTGCCCACAGGTTTGATCAGTGGTGCCAACTCGACCAGTTGTGCCTTGATGTCGGTGACGGCACGACTCCAGAGCTGATAGACTTGCTCGCCTACAATCGGCCAGTCCTTCACAGAGTCGCTGGGCAATGGAATTGACGGCAGGCCGGCGTCGATTTCGTTTGCCATGAACTTGACGCCGCTGATCATGCCAAAGCCGAGCCACGTCACCGGCGCAACAACAACCAACAAACTAAGCAGCGTGACCAGCGCCGCAGCCAGCCAGCGGCGGCCCAGCCACTGAGAGAGCCGATCAAAGAGCGGATAGAGTGCGACCGCCAGTATTGCGCTCCACAGCACGATTGTCAGGAACGGAGCGATGATCCCCCACGACCAGTAGCCAAGCAGGGCGAGAAGGCCGAAGCGTATCGCCAGATCGACGGTTTCGGTGGTCAGCGCCGCCGGTCTAGGGTTCCTATGCTTGTCAACGGCCATTATTCAGCATTTCCTCGCCCAAGAGCGCCTTCAGTCATCACCTTGAGGCGTTGCCCTCCATTGCTTTCCGCAGAACCTCGAAAATGACGGCGGTCGACCAACCGAACAACAGTATGCCGTTCATGGCGGTCATCGGCCCAAGCAACTGCCATCGCTCCACCGGAAGAACGTCGCCGTAGCCAAGCGTCGTGTAGTTCACGAAGGCGAAGTACAAATGAGGCGCCTCGGCGGGGGCCGCATCGACAAGACCGTAAGCCAGCGACCAAACGATGACTTCGCACGTGTGCGCGGCCATCAATACAGAAACGGTCGCGACCATCACGGCAATCAACAACAGGTTCGGCCGAAGCGCAATCACAGCGGCAGTCGCTTGCGACGTCCTCACCACTACCGTCATGACCAGAGCATGGATCATGATGTTGCAAATGCTGACGGCACCGCCCATCAGGAATTGGCGCACCATGCCTATTCTCCCTCCCTCAGGGCTCTGCACATCAACACGATTCAGACGGCTTACTCAGCCAAAACTAGAAACGACAATGAACACGGCCGCGTGCGAACCTCAACCCGGCCGCCGCGGTGCCGCCTATTTGTGGCAGGTCTGACGGCATTCGATCATGTCGGGAAATAGACTTAAATCAATTCTCAATGGATCCCCGAGTGGTACCGAGCCTTAGACTAGAACGGCTTGGAGGCCGCGTCGCACCAAAATGCCGCGTGGCGAAAGAACGGGTAAAAGGAGGTTCGTCATGAAGAAGTTTGCGTGTTCAGCCTTCGCCGCCCTTGTCATTGCCGCAGGGACGGGGCTGATTCCGTTCGCCGGTGCCACGGCCCGCGGTTGCCATGGCGATAGGGAGGGCGAGGCCCGCGTGCCTGGCGTCGGCCCGGACGCGGCGCACGCCGCGACCCACGCCGCGATTGCCGATTGGAAGCGGGAGGTGCTGGAGGACTGCGGCGTCTACGTCCGCTGGTCGACCGCGCATGACCGCGAGATCCGCTGCAAGGTCAAGCACGACGACGTGACGAAGTGCAAAGTAGAAGCCACGCCGGCCCTGTGAGCGAGGATTGTGAGCGAGGATAGAGAGTTCAACTCTCGCGGTCTGGATCGACGAGGTCGGCAGCGTCTCAGCCGTGAGGCGGTGGGCAGCACAAGTCGGCTCCTGGCCCGAAGTAGACGCGCTCGGCATTCGAGCATTTTGTCCGCCCTCGGTACAAGAGCGGGCGAGCTAGCCCGACGTTCTAAGCCGGGCGCCGGTAGCGTTCGGACGTCAGGTCGCACCGTGCGTCCGCGAGACGAGCGCGCAATCGCACTCGCTCGCCCCGCACTCGATTTGCAGCGTCGTGTGGGCGATGGCGTAGTGGGCCTTGAGCTCGGCCGCCGCCTCGGCGAGGAGCGCGTCGTCGAGCCCGGCCTCGGGGCGCACGAGGTGCGCGGTCAGCGCCGTCTCCGTGGTCGAGAGCGCCCAGATGTGGACATCGTGCACGTCGGTCACTCCGGGCAGGCCGGCGAGGTAGCGCTCGACCGCGCCCCGGTCGACGTTCGGCGGCACCGCATGCATAGCGAGATCGGCCGCTTCCCTCATCAGTCCCCACGCGCCGACGAAGATGAGGGCGACGATAGCAAGGCTCAGCACCGGGTCGATCCAAAGCCAGCCCGTCCAGCCGATGAGAAGCGCGCCCGCGACGACGCCTGCCGAGACTGCAGCGTCGGTCGCCATGTGCAGAAACGCGCCGCGAATGTTGAGGTCGCTGCTCCGTCCGCGCCAGAAGAGGAGCGCGGTCGCGCCGTTGATCACTATCGCCGCCAACGCCACCCAGACGACGGTCCCGCTTTCGATGGGCGAGGGCTCCCACAGCCGACGCACGGACTCGACGGCGATGGCGCCGAGCGCGACGAGGAGGAGCGCGGCATTGGCCAGCGCCGCGAGCACCGAGGCGCTGCCGTAGCCGTATGTCTTCGACCATGTCGGCGCGCGCCGCCCGAGGCGGAACGCGCCCCACGCGATCAACAGGGACGCGACGTCGGAGGCGTTGTGGACGGCGTCGGCGATGAGCGCCATCGAGCCCGCGAGCAGCCCGAACACGAGCTCGAGGACGACGATCGCCACGTTGAGCGCGGTGCGCAAGCGCAAACGTGCGGTCATAGGCGGGCTTGAGGCTCTCGCCATGATTTTTCGGATGCCCGAGGGCGTGTCCGTGGCCGCTGTGCATGCGCCCTTGCCCTTCGCATTATAATTCTCAAGGTCTAATTTAGGTTCGACACGCCGGTAAAGAAGAACCGTCCGAGCCCCACGGTGAAGACGAGCCAGCCCCAGAGCGTGTGCTCGAGGAAGACGGCCCAATAGGAGCGCGTCGCCGCATAGCGCGCCGCGAGCACGAGCCCGCCGATCCCGGTCGAGACGATTGCAAATGTCGAGCCGACCACGACGTGGGCGAAGCCGAAGAGCACGGCGTTGACGAGGATCGCGAGCCACCACTGATTGCCGAACAGCGGCCCGTAGCGGTGGAAATAGAAGGTCCGGTAGACGAGCTCCTGAGCCGCGACCGAGAACAGGGGATAGAGCAGCATGATGCGCTTGTAGGTTTCCGGCCGGTTGCGCGGAAACTCGAGAAGCCAGCCTGGATGATTTTGCGTGATCCACCAGACTGTCGCCGCGCCGCCCGCGGCGAAAAGCGCGAGGATCGACGCCAGCGTGAGCCAGCTGAAGCCGCGCGTGAACTCGCCCCGGAGAGCAAAGCGCGGGTCGGCCGCGAGCATGACGAGTGCGACCGCGAGCACCGGGAGGAGGGCGACGAAGATCGGAATGCGCTCGCCGTGGACGGCCCAGTGCATGGCAAGCGGCATCAAGCCGAAAATCGCCGCGAGCTCGAGGGCGAGCCAGGCTCTTCTCATCGGGCTTGCGGGCGCGCCCGCAATCGTGCCGCCGGCCGCGAGGCGCTGCGGCGTGACCGACTGCTCCTCCCGTCGAGCAACGGTGTTGACTGGTTCCTGCATTCTCAACGTCATGCCTGGGTCATGGCGGGGCCATGCCTGCTCTGGTCCCCTCCCCCTCTGCGGGGAGGGGGCGGGGGTGGGGGGACGACAAAGGGTGAGGTCTCGTCTTGACATCAGTCCCGGTGGCTTTCGTGTCGAGAAAGAAGATGCCTCTCTCCAAGCCCTTCACCCCACCCCTGACCCCTCCCCGTCAAGGGGAGGGGAATTGTGCCCAGGCGTCACGGCTTCGAAACCGTGGATGTGGCCTGCAAGCGCAAACGCAAGCTTTTCTCCGGAACCGCACAAGCGTCGTGCATGTCTAACCGCGGGGATGACGTGGCGTGGAGGCGTGCGCCGAGATTGATCATGCGGCTTCCGGGCCGGCGCTACTCCGCGGCCGTGAGCTTCTTCACGGCAGCCGAGATCGTATGGCGCACCTTGTGCCAGCCGAGCGAGCCCTCGCTCGTCATCCAGTTCATCTGCAGCGACCGGCGCGGGCCCTCGAACGGATGGTGGCCGTGCCAGGAGGTGTCGGAGCGCTTGAAGACGAGCAGCGTCCCGTTGTCCGGGGGGACCTCGGCGGCGTAGTCGTCGACATCGTGCCCGTTCTTCAGGATGCGCA
The DNA here is from genome assembly GCA_963699485.1 of uncultured Alphaproteobacteria bacterium. Lineage (GTDB taxonomy): Bacteria > Pseudomonadota > Alphaproteobacteria > Rhizobiales > Hyphomicrobiaceae > Hyphomicrobium_C. The sequence goes on from CAVOUC010000035.1 coordinate 21,098, forward strand.
GGCGCCCGCCCGGCTGCTGCCAGTTCTCGTTGAGATAGAGGAGCACGGTGATGATCTTGTCCTTGGAATCGGTGTGGATCTGCCCGTCCTTGGCGCGCGTGTAGCCGCGCAGCGAGTACATCTTCGGGCGACCTTCAAGATCGACGCCGAACTTCTCCGCGATCGCCGCCTCGAACTCGGCGCGATCGAGCTCGTCGATGACCTCCTTGATGGCCATGTTGGCTTCGAGGCTCTCGATCGGATAGGAGCCGCCCTTCTCGATCTTGGGATAGGTGGCGTTGATGCGCTTGACCGTCTCGGGCGAAAGGAACCCCGGCACGATCGTGTAGGCGTAGGGCTCGGTCTCGAGCTTTGCGGCTTTGAGCTTGTCGATGTTGAGGTGCGCCATTGGGAAAAAGGTCCTCGTCAGGGTTTTGGCCCGGCGTGCCGATCGCCCGTGCCGTCGCTCATCAGTCCCGATAGCATGCGCGAGCGGCGCTGCCATCTCAGCTCGATCTCGCCGGCGATCATACGGGCCGAATCGAGCGCCGGGTAGTCCCAGGCCGGGAGGGCTTCGACGCGCTCGGGGAGCGGCCGCGTCGCGCCCTGCGCTCTCAGGGCCTCGTGAAAGCGGCGGAATTTGGCCGATCCGGCCGACGGCTCGAAGACGTAGACCGGTTTTCCCGTCGCGCAGGCCTCGCCGGTCATGTTGACGCTGTCGGCCGTGACGACGAGGGCGTCGGCGTGGGCGAGGTAGCTCGCGTAAGGATTGTCGCCGCTGCCGTCCCATATGACGCGCGGAAAGTCCCGCGTCGCGGCGTCAACGGTGGCGATGAGCCGCCGGTGCGTGCGCCGGGACGGCGTCACCATGAAGCTCGCGCCGAGCAGGCCGAGGGAATGGAGGGCGCCCGCGAGCCGGTCGTCGTCGTCGTCGGTGAACTTGTAGACCGCGTTCTTGCCCCCGAGCATCACCGCAATGCGCGGGGCGGGGAGCGCGGCGATCGCAGGGTCCGCGCCGGCACGCAGCGCTGCGAGCCGCTCGGCCGAGAAGCTGTGGGGCGCGGTCGGCGTCGTGATGACGTTGGCCCCGCGCCGGCGGTCGTGCTCGGGCACCCAGATGAGGTCGGCGGTCGCCGGCCCGGTCTTCGGATCCTGGAGCACGACGGTGAACGTGCGCATGCCGGCCTTGCGGCGCAGCGCCCGGATATAGGGAATGCTCGCACGCCCCGTGGCGATGGCGATGGCGGGCCAGGGCGGCGCAAATTGGCTGCCCTCGAGGCCGAACCGCTCGCGCGGGCTCACCGGCCCCCACGGCGCCGACAGCCTGAAGATCCCCCTCGGCGCCACCCGCTTCATCTCGTAGTCGAGCCCCAAGGCGTCGGCCACGCCGCACGCCTGCACGTCCATGCCGGCCTTGCCGTCGGTAATGACCCAGCCGCGGGCGCCGGCCAGGGGGCGAGACTCGAAGGGCGCGCGCGCGTGCTGCATCGCCTGACTTCTCTCCGGTCCTGCCGCGCTTGTCGAGGCCGCCGCCGTCCTAACACACGAAATTTACTTAGCCAAAATCCGAGTGCTACGTTCCAGTTATTGCTCGGGCAGACCGTCGGCGCTATCACACGGCGTTGCATTCCATATGCCGGAGCAAGTCCCTTGCCCTTGCGTCTCGACGCCACAGACCGGCGCATCCTGAAAGAGCTGATTGCCGACGGCGCGCTGACCAACGTGGCGCTGGCAAGCCGCGTGGGCCTCTCGGCGCCGCCGTGCCTGAGGCGCGTGCGCGCCCTCGAGCAGGCAGGCGTCATCACCGGCTACACGGCTCTCGTCGACGAGAAGATGCTGGGCTTCGAGTTGACCGCGTTCGCGCTCGTCGGGCTCCACAGCCAGGCCGAGCCGGATCTGCGCGCGTTCGAGAACCGGGTGCTCGGCTGGCCGGTCGTGCGCGAGGCCTACATGCTCGCGGGCGAGAGCGATTACATCCTGAAGTGCGTCGCCCCGGATCTCCCGTCTTTTCAGGACTTTGTTCTGAACCAGCTCACGGCCGCGCCGAACGTTTCGAGCGTGAAAACGAGCCTCGCCATACGCCGCGCGAAGCTCGCCCCCGGAGTTCCGATCTCCGGCCGGGCCGACTGAATTGAGACTGTAATATTACGATCGTGACGAGCTGCTAAGACCCCAATGTGGTGGGTTCATATTGGGGGTTTGCGTCATGGCCGTCATCAAGGGGACTGCGCTTAAAGACGTCCTGCTCGGGACCAATCTCTCGGACATCATATCCGGTCTCGGCGCGGCCGATGTCCTTCGCGGGCTTGGCGGCGACGATACTCTCGACGGAGGAGCCGGCAACGACGTCCTCTTTGGCGAGGCCGGCGACGACACTCTGCTCGGCGCCGCGGGCCTCGACGTCATGCGCGGCGGTGGCGGCCACGACACGCTCAACGGCGGCCTCGGCAACGACGTGCTGTTCGGCGACGCAGGCAATGACACAGTCCTCGGCGGCGCCGGCAACGATACGGCGCGAGGGGGCGTCGGTCTCGATAGCCTCGACGGAGGCTCCGGCAATGACAAGCTCTTCGGCGACGCGGGCGACGATCGCTTGTCAGGCGGATTGGGCAACGACGTCCTCGATGGCGGCGTCGGAATTGACATTCTCAATGGGGGAGCCGGCAACGATACTCTGATAGGAGGCGCCGGACTCGACGTGCTCATCGGCGGAGCGGGCAGCGACACGGCGAGCTACGCGACTGCGACGGGTCCCGTCCTCGCGTCCCTAGGCTTTTTCGGTTTGGGCCTCGTTTTGGCGAATAACGCGCTCGACTCCTTGCAGGGCGTCGAAAACATCATCGGCGGCAAGGCGAACGACGAGATCCAGGGTGACGACGGCAAGAATGTCCTCAGCGGTCTCGGCGGCAACGACGATATCGATGGAGGGGGCGGCGACGACACCTTGCTCGGCGGCGGCGGCGATGACGATCTCAGCGGCGACGACGGCAACGACACCCTGGACGGCGGCGCAGGGAACGACTCGCTCAGGGGAGAGCTAGGCGCCGATAAGTTGATCGGCGGAGCGGGCATCGACACGGTCGAGTACAATTCGGAAAATGCGGTGTCGGTCAACCTGCTTACCGGGGTGGGGGCCGGCGGAGAGGCCGCGGGCGATACCTACTCCGGCATCGAGAATATTACAGGCACCTTTAATTTCACCTTCGGCGACACGCTGATCGGCAACAACGAGGCCAACGTCATCATCGGCAGTGAGCGGTGCCGATATCATGACCGGCAACGGCGGCACGGACTTCTTCAAGTACCTGAGCGAATCCGAATCGGGGCCATTTGCTCTCGGAGCGAGCGACACCATCACCGACTTCACGCCTGGCGTCGACAAGATCGATCTCACCGCTCTTCCGCTCGGAGTGTTCGCGTTCAAGGGTCTCGACGGGCTTTTTGACACCGCCGGGCCCGAGATCAGCTACACGCACACGGCGGGAATTACGCTTGTCAGCCTTGACGTCGACGGCAGTCCTCAACCCGAGTCTCAGATCGTGCTGCTCGGAACGCTCACGCTTACGGCGGGCGACTTCATCTCCTGAGGCAGCGGCCGCCGTTCACACCTCATTTGTCGAGGCGGCGCGTCTCGCGCAGCTCGGGGAACCAGCGCGCCCACAGCGCCGCCACGAGCAGCGTGCCGGCGCCGCCGACGATCACCGCCGGCACGGCGCCGATGAGGGCCGCCATGGTGCCGGCGCGAAACTCGCCGAGCTCGTTCGATGCGCCGATGAAGAGCGTATTGACCGAGTTGACCCGGCCGCGCACCTCGTCCGGCGTCCTGAGCTGAATGAGCGTCGAGCGCACGTAGACGCTCACCATGTCCGCCGCGCCCATGATGATGAGCGCCGCGATCGACAGCCAGACGATGGTCGAGGCTCCGAACACGATCGTGAAGAGGCCGAACACGGCCACGGCGGCAAACATGATGCGTCCGGCTCGCCTCGCGGATCGGATTGCGGATGAGCCAGAGCCCCATGGCGACCGCGCCGATGCCCGGCCCCGAGCGCAGGAGGCCGAGCCCCCACGGGCCGACGTCGAGGATGTCGCGAGCGTAGACCGGAAGCAGCGCGGTTGCCCCGCCGAGGATGACGGCGAAGAGATCGAGCGAGATCGCGCCGAGCACCACGGGCTGGCTCGCGATGTAGCGAAAGCCCGCCAAGATCGTATCCCAGCTCGCCGGCTGAGGGCTGGTCCTCTGCTCGGGCTTCTCGATCATGAGGGTCAGCGTCGCCGCGGTCGCGAACATGAGGGCCGCCGTGCCGTAGGCGGCTTCCGCGGCGACCCCGTAGAGAAGGCCGCCGGCGACGGGCCCCAGGATCGTCGCCGTCTGCCACGACGAGGCGTTCCAGGCGACGGCGTTGGCAAACACATGGCGGGGCACGAGGTTGGCGAGCAGCGACTGCATGGCGGGCGAGAAGAACGCCCGCGCGATCCCGAACATGAGAAGTATGACGAACACCGGCCACACGGCGCTCGACCCGGCGAGCACGAGGGCGAGGAGGCCCGCCGCGCAGGCCGCCTCGACGCCGATGCAGGCGGCCATGATGCGGCGCCGGTTGAACCGGTCGGCCGCGGCCCCGGTGACGAGAACGAGGATCAGGGACGGCGCGAACTGCACGAGGCCGACGAGGCCGAGCAGAAACGGATCGCGCGTCTGGTCATAGAGCTGCCAGCCGACCGCCACCGACACGATCTGGATCGAGAACGCGGCGAGGAAGCGTGCCGACCAGTAGAGCGCGAAGCGTCGGTAGCGGAACGCGGAGGGCGAAGCCTCCCCGGCGACGTCGGAGTTCACGTCCACTACCTGTTCCTTCGCTACATCGATGTTCGCGGCGAGAGCACGATCGTCTGACATGGAATCGCCTCCGCGATCCATGTCAGGCGTGAATCGTGCTCTATACTTTGAATTTAGATAGCGATCGACGTTCTTGATGGACGCGAAGCGTCTCCATCAAGAACGATCGCGCACCCCGTCACTTCCACTCGACCTTGAGGATCTCGTAGGAGCGCGGCCCCTTGGGCGTCAGCACCTCCGCCGTATCGCCCTTCGACTTGCCGATAAGCGCGCGCGCGATCGGGCTCGAGATCGAGATCTTGCCGTCGCGGACGGAGGCCTCCATGTCGCCGACGATCTTGTATTTGACCTTCTCGTCGGTGTCCTCGTCGACGAGCGTCACGGTGGCTCCGAACTTGACGGTCGAGCCCGAGAGCGTTGCCGTGTCGACGATGTCGGCGCGCGAGATCTTGTCCTCGAGCTCGGCCACCTTGGCCTCGTTCAAGCCCTGCGCCTCCTTGGCGGCGTGGTACTCGGCGTTCTCCGAGAGATCCCCGTGCGTGCGCGCCTCCGCGATCAACTGAATGATGCGCGGGCGCTCCTCCGATTTCAGCCGATGCAGCTCGGCCTCGAGCTTCTTGTAGCCCTCGATCGTCATCGGAACACGTTCCATCGACATCGCTAACGTCTCCCAGTCGGCCTGGCCGATGCCAGAACCATAAAATTCGAATCCCTTTCACTCGGATGGGACTGATCGCGGACAGGACCGCGCCGGCGCCGCTCCCCGGACGGTTCCCTCAAATCACGACGGGCGGCCGACGTAGGCCTGCAGCGGAGCCACTCTGAGGATATCGGCCTTCATGGCCTTGATGGCCCGGGTCACCGCGACCGCTCCCGCCAAAGTAGTATAGTAGGGAATGTGGTGAAGCAAGGCCGTGCGCCGGATGTCCTTGCTGTCGGCGACCGCCTTGGCGCCCTCCGTCGTGTTGAAAACCAGGGCGACGTCGCCGTTCTTGATTGCGTCCACGATATGGGGGCGCCCTTCCAGCACCTTGTTGACGGCTTCGCACTGAACACCGTTCGCTTCCAGGTGCCGCTTCGTCCCGCGGGTGGCAATCACGTCGAATCCCATGGCCCTCAACTCCTTCAGCGGGGCGACCACGCCGTCCTTGTCGCTGTCCTTGACCGAGACGAAGACCGTGCCGCTCATGGGAAGGGCCTGGCCGGCGCCGAGCTGGCTCTTGGCGAAGGCGACCGCGAAATCGCGGTCGAGACCCATCACCTCGCCCGTCGAGCGCATCTCGGGGCCGAGGATCGGGTCGACGCCGGGGAAGCGCGCGAACGGAAACACGGCCTCCTTGACGGCGATGTGGCCGAGGCTCGCGGGCTTGAGCCCAAAGCTCGCGAGCGGCTTGCCGGCCATGATCTCGGCCGCGATTGCCGCCACCGGAAGGCCGATCACCTTGGCGACGAACGGCACCGTGCGCGAGGCGCGCGGGTTGACCTCGAGCACGTAGACTTCTCCGTTCTTGATCGCAAACTGGACGTTCATGAGGCCGACGACGCCGAGCGCCAGCGCAAGCTCGCGCGCCTGGCGCCCGAGCTCGGCGATCGTCTCGGGGGCAAGCGAATGGGGCGGCAGCGAGCACGCCGAATCTCCCGAGTGGATGCCCGCCTGCTCGATGTGCTCCATGATCCCGGCGATGAACGTATCGCGCCCGTCGGCGAGGCAGTCGACGTCGACCTCGATCGCGTCGGCGAGGTAGCGGTCGATGAGGAGCGGCCGCTTGTCGGAGACGACGAGCTCGGACGGCCTGTCGAGCGTCGCCGAGAGCCGCGAGATGTAGCGGTCGATCTCGACCCTGTCGTAGACGATCTCCATGGCGCGCCCGCCGAGCACGTAGGAGGGGCGGATGACGACCGGATAGCCGAGCTTCTCGGCGACGGCGCCCGCCTCCGACGGCTTGCGCGCGATGCCGCTCGCGGGCTGGCGCAGGCCGAGCCTGTCGATCAGGGCCTTGAAGCGGTCGCGGTCCTCGGCAAGGTCGATGGCGTCGGGCGAGGTGCCGAGGATCGGCACGCCCGCCTCGGCGAGCGGCCCGGCGAGCTTGAGCGGCGTCTGGCCGCCGAACTGCACGATGACCCCCTTCACTGTGCCGCTCGCCTGCTCGGTCCGAATGATCTCGAGCACGTCCTCGGCCGTCAGCGGCTCGAAATAGAGCCGGTCGGACGTGTCGTAGTCGGTCGAGACGGTCTCCGGGTTGCAGTTGATCATGATGGTCTCGAAGCCCGCCTTCGTCAGCGCGAAGCAGGCATGGCAGCAGCAATAGTCGAACTCGATGCCCTGGCCGATGCGGTTCGGCCCGCCGCCGAGGATGACGATCTTCTCGCGCGCGGTGGGCGCCGCCTCGCACACCGGCTCCCCCGAGAGGCCGGCCTCGTAGGTCGAGTACATGTATGCGGTGGGCGAGGCGAACTCGGCCGCGCAGGTGTCGATGCGCTTGAACACCGGCTCGACGCCGAGCGATTTGCGCCTGGCGCGCACCTCGCCCTCCGTGAGACCGGCGAGCTTGGCGAGGCGAGCGTCCGAGAACCCCTTGGCCTTCAAGCGGCGCATGGCGCCGGCCGTGGCCGGCAGCCCGTGGACGGCAACGCGCCTCTCCTCCTCGACGATCTCCTTGATGCGCTGGATGAACCAGGGGTCGATCTTGCACGAGGCATGCACGTGCTCGGGATCGAGGCCGAGCCGGAGCGCCTGCGCCACCTTGAGGATCCGATCCGGCGACGGGCGTCCGAGCGCGGCGCGGATCACGTTCTTGTCGTCGCCGGCGCCCAGCCCCTCGAGCGCGAACTCGTCGAGGCCTGCGAGACCCGTCTCCATCGAGCGCAAGGCCTTCTGCAGGCTCTCGGCGAACGTGCGCCCGATCGCCATCACCTCGCCCACCGACTTCATGGCCGTCGTCAGCGTCGGGTCGGCGCCCGGGAACTTCTCGAAGGCGAAGCGCGGAATTTTCGTGACGACGTAGTCGATGGTCGGCTCGAAGGAAGCGGGCGTCGCGCCCCCCGTGATGTCGTTTTCGAGCTCGTCGAGCGTGTAGCCGACCGCGAGCCGCGCCGCGACCTTGGCGATGGGGAAGCCGGTCGCCTTCGAGGCGAGCGCGGAGGAGCGCGAGACGCGCGGGTTCATCTCGATGACGACCAGCCGGCCGTCCGCGGGATTGACCGCGAACTGCACGTTCGAGCCCCCCGTCTCCACCCCGATCTCGCGCAGCACCGCGATCGAGGCGTCGCGCATCATCTGGTATTCCTTGTCGGTGAGCGTGAGTGCCGGGGCCACCGTGATGCTGTCGCCGGTATGGACGCCCATCGGATCGACGTTCTCGATCGAGCAGACGATGATGCAGTTGTCCGCCTTGTCGCGGACCACCTCCATCTCGAACTCCTTCCAGCCGAGCACGCTCTCCTCGATCAGCACCTGACCCACGGGCGAGGCGTCGAGGCCGCGCTCGACGATCTCGAAGAACTCCTCGCGGTTGAAGGCCGCGCCGCCGCCCGTGCCGCCCAGCGTGAACGAGGGGCGGATGATCGCCGGCAGCCCGACGAACTCGAGCGCGGCGGCAGCGTCCGCCCGATTGTGCGCCATCATGGAGCGCGGCGTCTCGAGGCCGATCTTCTTCATGGCCTCGCGGAAGAGGAGCCGGTCCTCGGCCTTGTCGATCGCCTCCGCCTTGGCGCCGATCAGCTCGACGCCGAGCGCGGAGAGCACGCCCTGCTTGTGGAGGGCAAGGGAAGTGTTGAGCGCCGTCTGCCCGCCCATGGTGGGCAGCAGCACGAGCTTTTCCTCGGGGTGGGCCTGGCGCTCGGCGGCGATGATCTTGGCGACGATCTCCGGCGTGATCGGCTCGACGTAGGTGGCGTCGGCGAGCTCGGGGTCGGTCATGATCGTCGCCGGGTTCGAGTTGACGAGCACGATGCGGTAGCCCTCGGCCTTGAGCGCCTTGCAGGCCTGCGTGCCCGAATAGTCGAACTCGCAGGCCTGCCCGATGACGATGGGCCCTGCGCCGATGATGAGGATGGAGTTGATGTCTGTGCGTTTCGGCATGCCGAGGCACGCCTTTATCTTATGAGGCCGCGCTTGGCTATAGCGGCCCGCAAGGGCGCGCTCAGTAAGCGACCGGCCCGACCTTGGCGGGCGGGGCGAAGCGCTAATCGTAATCCGCCTCACTTCTTCACCTCCGGCGGCTCGATCTTGATGTCGGCGGGGTAGGTGTAGACCTCCTTGAAGAGCGGCTTGTCGAGCATGTCCTTGCGCGCGAAGATGCTGCGGGCCGGCAGGCCCGTTTCCGGATCGAGGTAGAAGATGCGCGCGGCCTCGTTCTTTTGCGCCTGCGTCGGCGTGGTCCCCTCCTTGCCCGGAATTTTCGGCACATCGTCGAGGCCGCGATAGGCCCTGAGCTTGCGCCCCTCGACCGTCTCGGCGCCGAGACACTCGAACTTGCCGACCTCCTGGTAGATCTGCGAGCTGCTCTTGACCATGTACGTGACGAGCTGCTGGGCTTCGGCTTGCGGAGATTCCTTCCACCCCTCGCCGTTGTTCGTCCACGCCTTGTCGCCGACCACGATCGCCTCGACCTCCTTGCCCTCGGTCAGCGGCGTCAAGACCTGGCGCATGCGGTCGGGCAACTGGTATTCGACCGTCATCTTGAACGGGCCGCTCTCGCCGATGGCCTGCGTTTCCTTGTGCAGAAATTTCTGCTTGCCCATGGCTTGGACCGCCAGCGCGACCTCGGTCGAGCAGTCGGCAAGGGCCGGGGCGGCGAGCAGGGCGCCGACGACGAAGGCGCCAGCCGCGAGGCATCGACGCATGTCACCATCTCCTTTTCTCTCTGGCACGCAGGGATGCCGTCAAAACGGCTTCTCGATCACGATGTCGGCGGGGTAGGTGAAGGCCTCTTTGCGGATCGCGGCTCCCCCGTCCTTGACCGGCGCGATGATGTTGAACGCAGGCAATCCGCTCGCCGGATCAATGTAGATCGTACGCGCGAGCTCGACGCCGTCGGGTGCCTTTTCCGGCGCCGTCCGATATCCGAGATACTCCTTGCCCTCGTAGGAGACCTTCCCCAGGCATGAAAAGTCCGCCGAGACCTGAGGCGGGTCCTCGATCGACTTCTTGGTCTGCTCGGAGATCAACTTGGCGATTGCAGGCTGCAGCTCGCCCCAGCCGTTGCCTTGATTGCTCCAGGCCCATTGGCCGATGCCGATCGTCTCGATGGCCGGCTCCTGCCCGGCCACGAGCACCTTCCGGTAGACTTTGTCCGGTGGAATGTATTCGAACGACTGCTCCTGCTGGCCGGCCTCGGTCTCGGACGTGATGACGGTCCGCCAGGCGGGAGCCTTCTGCTGCTTCGTGAAGGCCGCCTCGATCTCGGCCTTGCTGTCGCACGCAAGCGCGCCGTGCCCGCCCGCGACGACGAGCAAAAAGGAGAGAATATGCCTCATATTTCGCATGATCGCTTTCTTGGTGTCCGACGGCTGGCGATCCTAGCGGCAGGGTCTCAGAATGGCGAGTTACGCCGTTGTAATGCCTAAGGCCTTTGCGACCCCTCAGCGCTCGGGCTTCGGCGGCAGCCCCTTCCTCTCGCGCATCTTGTTGACGAAGCGCGTGAAAAGATAATGGCTGTCCTGCGGCCCGGGCGAGGCCTCCGGGTGGTACTGGACCGAGAACACGGGGCGGCCCTTGAGCTCGAGCCCGCAGTTCGTGCCGTCGAACAAGGAGACGTGGGTCTCGACCACTCCCTCGGGCAGCGTGTCGCCGTCGACCGTGAAGCCGTGGTTCATCGACGTGATCTCGACCTTCTCGGTCGTGAAGTCCTTCACCGGGTGGTTCGCGCCGTGGTGGCCCTGGTGCATCTTCTTGGTCTTGCCGCCGACGGCGATGCCGAGCATCTGGTGGCCGAGGCAGATGCCGAACATCGGCAGCCCAGAGCGGATGAGCTTCTTGATCTCGGGCACGGCGTATTCGCCCGTCGCGGCAGGATCGCCGGGGCCGTTCGACAGGAACACGCCGTCGGGCTTTCGCTCGAGGATGTCCTCGGCGGAGGTCTTGGCCGGCACCACCGTCACCTTGCACCCGGCGGAGGCGAGGCAGCGCAGGATGTTGCGCTTCAGGCCGTAGTCGACGGCGACGACGTGGAACTCGGGCGCCTGCTGGCGCCCGTATCCCTTGCCCCACACCCAGCGCGTCTCGTCCCAGGTGTAGCTCTGCCCGCTCGTCACCTCGGGGACCAGATCGAGCCCCAACAGCCCCGGCCAAGCCTTCGCCTCGGCCTTGAGAGCCTCGATGTCGAAGCGTCCGTTGGGATCGTGGGCGATCACTCCGTTCGGCATGCCCTTCTCGCGGATGCGTGCCGTCAGCGCGCGCGTGTCGACGCCGGTAATCGCGATGATGCCGCGGGCCTTGAGCCACTGGTCGAAGTGCTCGGTCGCCCGGTAGTTGGAGGGATCGGTGACGTCGGCTCTCAGCACGCAGCCCCGCACGCCCGAGCGCGCCGCGAGGTTCGAGGTCTCGGTGTCCTCGTTGTTGGTGCCGATGTTGCCGATATGCGGGAACGTGAAGGTGATGATCTGCCCGGCATAGGAGGGATCGGTCAGGATCTCCTGGTAGCCCGTCATCGCCGTGTTGAAGCAGACCTCGCCGACCGCCTGACCGGTCGCGCCGAGACCGACGCCGGCGATGACGGTGCCGTCGTCGAGCACGAGGCGCGCGGTCGGCGCAATTTCGGTCCAGGGCGCAGGCGCAGTGGTTGCCATGCCGTTTCGATCCCGATGGTCGGCGCAGAGAGGCGCACTGCGCCAAAGAGCGCGAGAGAGCCCGGTGCGACGTGAGGTTTCGGCCGCGCGGAAGCTAAGCGAGGAGCGGCCGCGGGTCAAACGACTTGCCGGACATGCTTGCCGCGGCAGCCCCCTCAGCCTAAATGGGCGGCATCTCAGGAGGATCAAGCCATGCGCGAGCGCATCAACGAGGCGGTGAAGGTGGCCATGAAATCGGGCGACAAGGCGCGCCTTTCGACGCTCCGGCTCATGAACGCCGCCATCAAGGACCGCGATCTCGGCATCGGCGCCGGCGCGGCGGGCGGAGCCGGCGAGAAGGTCTCCGACACGGACCTCCAGGCGCTCCTGCAGAAGATGGTCAAGCAACGCCGCGAAAGCATTGCGACCTACGAGGGCGCGGGCCGCAACGACCTCGCGGACAAGGAGAAAGCCGAGATCGCCGTGATCGAGGAGTTCCTGCCGAAGCAGATGGGCGAGGCGGAAACCGGGGCCGCGATCGAGGCTCTGATCAAGGAGCTCGGCGCAGCGGGCCCCAAGGACATGGGCCGCGTCATGGGGGCTCTCAAGCAGCGCTTCGCCGGCACCATGGACTTCGGGAAAGCCAGCGCGATCGTGAAAGAGCTTTTGAAATAGACAATAGGCATCTGGCAGCAGGCAGGAGGGGCCTGCACTCGCTGTTGCCTGATGCCTCATGCCAGCTGCCCTGTGGAAAACGGGTGCAGCGCCTCCCGTCAAGCCCACCGATGCGCGAATCGCGTAAGCCTCACTGCTGATTCGCCATGAAGGCCGCCATGCGCTTCTCCCCCCAGCTCCTCGACGAGATCCGCGCCCGGCTCCCCGTGAGCCAGGTGGTCGGGCGCAAGGTCGCGCTGAAGAAGAAGGGGCGCGAATATTCCGGCCTGTCGCCGTTCAAGGTCGAGAAGACGCCCTCTTTTTTCGTCAACGACCAGAAGGGCTTCTATCATTGTTTCGCCTCGGGCGAGCACGGCGACATCTTCACGTTCGTCATGAAGACGGAAGGGCTCGCCTTTCCCGAGGCCGTCGAGCGGCTCGCGGGGGAAGCGGGCGTCGCGCTGCCGAAACCCGACGCCCGCGACGCGGGCCGCGAGGACGAGCGCCAGCGGCTCTACGCGCTGCTCGAAGCCTCGGCCAAGGCCTTCACGCAGGCTCTCTCCGGCGCCTCCGGCGGCGAAGCGCGCCGCTACCTCGAGACGCGAGGGTTGAAACGCGAGACGATGGCCGAGTTTCGACTCGGCTATGCCCCCAACTCCCGCTCGTTCTTGCGCGACGAGCTTGCCAAGGCCGGCTTCACCGTCGAGGAGATGATCGCGGCGGGTATGCTGATCGCAGGTGATGACATTCCCGTCGCCTACGACCGCTTCCGCCACCGCGTCATGTTCCCGATCCAGGACCTGAAAGGCCGCGTCATCGCCTTCGGGGGACGCGCGCTCGATCCGTCTCAGCCCGCCAAATACTTGAACTCCCCGGAGACTCCGCTCTTCCACAAGGGCCACGTGCTGTTCAATGCGCATCGCGCGCGCAAGGCCGCCCACGACAAGGACCGCGTCCTCGTCGCCGAAGGCTACATGGACGTGATCTCTCTGTCGGAGGCGGGATTTGCCGAGACGGTCGCGCCTCTCGGCACCGCGCTGACGGAGGACCAGATCCAGCTCCTCTGGCGCATGGCGCCCGAGCCGGTGCTCTGCTTCGACGGCGACAGCGCCGGCCGCAAGGCGGCTTTCCGCGCCGTCGACGTCGTCCTGCCGCTCTTGAAGCCCGGCGCGAGCCTCATGTTCGCCTTCCTGCCCGAGGGGCTCGATCCCGACGACCTCGTCCGCCAGCAGGGCGCCTCCGCCATGGACGCGGTCCTCGCCCGCGCGCGACCCCTGATCGACGTTCTCTTCGAGCGCGAGTGGAGCCAGGGCGACTGGTCGACGCCGGAGCGGCGCGCGGGCCTCGAGCAGCAGCTCCGTGCGCTCATCGACCGCATCGGCGACGAGGCCATCCGCGCCCACTACCGGCGCGACCTCGGCCGGAGGCTGGCCGAGGCCTGGGGCGTTTCGACACCTGCCACGGGCTCCCGTCGGCCGGCCCCGTGGGACCGTTCGCCCTCTCGGGCCGGTCAGGGATGGGCGTTCGGGCCCAAGGCCGGCGCCAGCGCCTATGGCCGGGCGCGCGCGGGGGCGGCGCCGGGTCATGCGCAAATGCGTGCCAACCCGAGCCACAGTCTCAAAAAAAGCGCGATCGTTGCCGGGGGGCTGGCGGTCCCGGCGCGCGAGGCCCTCCTCCTGCGCGCCCTGCTTAACCATCCGTGGCTTATAGAGGAATACGCCGAGACCATCGCCGGCCTCGAGCTCACCTCCCCTGCGCTTTCCCGGCTACGCGACGCCATTCTTTCGGCACACGCCCTTGACAATTCTCTTGACACGGGAATTCTTCAATCCCACTTGAGCAAAACGGGCGTCGGCCGGGTTCTGACCTTGGTCGAGCGCTCGATTTCGCATAAGTGTGACAGGTTCGCCGAACCTGACGCCGAACGCACCGAGGTGGAGGATGGCTGGCGCCACGCCCTCGCGCTGCACGAGCGGCATGTCGGGCTGAAACGGTCGCTAGAGGCGGCCGAGCGGACTTGGCACGAAGATCGCAGCGAGGAGGCCTTTGCCCGGATCTGCGAGCTTCAAGGTCAACTTGAACGCCTGATCGGGGCGGAGATGTCCGCTAGTGGGGCCGAGGACGATCCGCGGCCATGACTGAACAGGGGGGACGCAAAACGTCCGCGATCTCTGCGACATGCGATGGGCCCGACGCCATGAGCGCGCACATGCCGTGCGCCGGGCGGCGGCGCCTTGTTTTCCATTAATCGGCGATGGTTGAGACAAATGGCAAATCCAGCAAAGAACGAGGAACAGGGACCCGCGACCGAGACGACGGAGCGCGATAGCCCCCTCCTCGACCTCTCGGACCAGTCCGTCAAGAAGCTCCTGAAGAGCGCCAAGGCGCGCGGCTACGTCACGCTCGACCAGCTGAATTCCGTGCTCCCCTCGGAAGAGGTCTCCCCCGACCAGATCGAGGACACGATGGCGATGCTGTCCGACATGGGCATCAACGTCGTCGAGACCGAGGAGGGCGAGGAGCACGCCGAGGCCGCGCCCGACGAGCAGGGCGCCGAAGAAGAGGAAAGCCGCGCCGTCACCCAGGCGTCCGTGCCCGCGCGCGCCGAGACGCGCGCCGAGCCGACCGAGCGTACGGACGATCCCGTGCGCATGTACCTGCGCGAGATGGGCTCGGTCGAGCTCTTGTCGCGCGAGGGCGAGATCGCGATTGCCAAGCGCATCGAGGCGGGCCGCGAGGCGATGATCGCCGGGCTCTGCGAGAGCCCGCTGACGTTCCAGGCCATCATCATCTGGCGCGACGAGCTCAACGACGGCAAGATCCTGCTCCGCGACATCATCGATCTCGAGGCGACCTACGAGGGTCCGGAGGCCAAGACGCCCCCGCCGCTCCCAGTCTCGCCCGCCCTCCCCGAGGGTGCCCCACCCGAGCCGCAGCAGGCGGCGGCCCCCGGGCCCGACGGCGAGACGCCGCCCGAAGGCGAGATCGAGGACGAGGACGAGTTCGAGAACGCGCTGTCGCTCGCCGCCATGGAGGCCGAGCTCAAGCCGAAGGTGCTCGAGACCTTCGACCGCATCGCCGGCACCTACAAGAAGCTTCGGAAGCAGCAGGACAAGAAGCTCGAGCAGCAGGTCGCGGGCGAGCAGGGCTCGCGCCAGCAGCAGAAGGCCTACGACAAGCTGCGCGAGGAGATCATCTCCGACGTGAAGAGCCTGTCGCTCAACAACGCGCGCATCGAGAGCCTCGTCGAGCAGCTCTACTCGATCAATCGCCGCCTCGTCGGCCTCGAAGGGCGCCTCATGCGCCTTGCCGACAGCTACGGCGTGCCGCGCCAGACCTTCATCGACGAGTACTTCGGCAACGAGCTCGACCAGACCTGGCTCGACCGCATCACCGAGAGCGGCAAGAAGTGGGCGCAGCTCGTCCGCCACGAGCGGAAGTCGATCGAGTGCATCCGCCGCGACATCCACGAGCTCGCGTCCGAGACCGGCCTCGAGATCACCGAGTTCCGCCGCATCGTCAAAGCCGTGCAGAAGGGCGAGCGCGAGGCGCGCCAGGCCAAGAAGGAGATGGTGGAAGCCAACCTCCGCCTCGTCATCTCGATCGCCAAGAAGTACACGAACCGCGGGCTGCAGTTCCTGGACCTGATCCAGGAGGGCAACATCGGCCTCATGAAGGCGGTCGACAAGTTCGAGTACCGCCGCGGCTACAAATTCTCGACCTACGCCACGTGGTGGATCAGGCAGGCGATCACGCGCTCGATCGCCGACCAGGCGAGGACGATCCGCATCCCCGTGCACATGATCGAGACCATCAACAAGATCGTGCGGACGAGCCGCCAGATGCTGCACGAGATCGGCCGCGAGCCGACGCCCGAGGAGCTCGCCGAGAAGCTCGCGATGCCGCTCGAGAAGGTGCGCAAGGTGTTGAAGATCGCCAAGGAGCCGATCAGCCTCGAGACGCCGATCGGCGACGAGGAGGATTCACACTTGGGCGACTTCATCGAGGACAGGAACGCCGTGCTGCCGATCGACGCCGCGATCCAGTCGAACCTGCGCGAGACGACGACGCGGGTGCTGGCTTCGCTGACGCCGCGCGAGGAGCGCGTGCTCAGGATGCGCTTCGGCATCGGCATGAACACGGACCACACGCTGGAGGAGGTCGGCCAGCAGTTCTCGGTCACGCGCGAGCGCATCCGCCAGATCGAGGCCAAGGCGCTGCGCAAGCTGAAGCACCCGTCGCGGTCGCGCAAGCTCCGGAGCTTCCTCGATAACTAAGGTCGGTCGCGATGCCGACAATCGCTTTTTTTCTACGGCATCGCGATCCGTGGCTCCATCAGGAGATCAAGTCGGCTGGCGGATTGACCCCGCGAGGCCATGGCCTAAGGGCGGCCGCCAGATCGAGCCCAAGGCGCCGCCGAGAGGATCGGAAAACACGGGCTTCATACTCAATGCCCACCCTCACCCACTTCGAGCATCGAACCGAGAAGGTCATCCCGCGCCGCGCCTTCGTGGAGCGCATGGCGCGCGCGCTCGGCATCTGGCTCGCGCTCACGGTCGGCGGCCTCGTCATCGGCATGATCGGCTACTCGGCGACCGAGGGCATGGGGCCAGCCGACGCCTTCGTCAACGCCGCCATGATTCTCTCCGGCATGGGCCCCGTCCAAGAGCTGCACACGACGGCCGGCAAGCTCTTCGCCGGCTTCTATGCCATCTTCTCCGGCCTCGTCATCGTCATCGCCACGGGCTTCATTCTCGCGCCCCTCTACCATCGGCTGCTCCACCGCTTCCACGTCGAGAGCGGGAAGGACAAGGAGTGAAGGTCAGCCTTGTCTGTCGAGGGAGCTGGGTTAGACTATTCGAATGAAAACGAAACCCCGCATGATCGAGGTCGATGAGACCACAGCCGAGGCCCTGGAGGCGCGAGCGGCCGAGCTCGGCATCAGCGTTTCACAGCTCTTGGCCGAGTTCGCGGCCGCCGAGCAGACGACCGAAGCCGACTTCTCCGACCAGCTTCAAGAGCTCGAGCGGCGCTGGCAGCGCGTCGAGGACGGCGCCGCGGCCGTCGCCAACGAGAAGGTCGTGCGCTGGCTCGAGACCTGGGGCATGTCGAGCTTTCGGCCCTGGCGTAACCCATGAAGGTCGAGTGGTCGGCAGACGCACTCGCCGACCTCGACCGGTTTGCAGCGTTTCTTCACGAACGTTATCCGTCTCTCGCGCCGCTGATTGCGCAGGAGATCATCGAGAAGGCGGAGCTATTGGCGCGACATCCGAAGGCTGGCAGGCCGATCGGTGGTCGAGACGAATATCGACAGATCGTCTTGAAGGTTCTCAATGCGGCTTACGTCTTCCAATATCGCTTCGACGGCAAGCGATTGGTCATGTTGCGGGTGTTCCATGGGAGAGAGGCGCGCCGCTGACCCGGATTGGGCCCGCCAAGCGAATTCGCGCCGAGCTGCCTGAGCCCTGCCGCGCGGGCACTACCCCGGCGTCAGCACGCCAACGACGGCCGCCGTCATCAGGGTGGCGAGCGTGCCCCTCGCCCCCAGCACCGCGACGCCGACGATCCTCGCCCTATTTCGAGGACCGCTTCCGGAGATAGTCTTCTGCAAGCTCCCGCAATTTCTCGCCGCCGAAGCTCGGATCGTGACCGGCATGGACCACGGCGACCGGTAGCGCCCGGAGCCGCTCGAGGGTGCGTATGTAGTCCGCGACGTCGGAATGCGGGAGATTGTCGATGAGCGGGCCGTCATAGATCGCGTCGCCGGAGAACAGGGTCCCCGTCGCTCTTTCCCAGAGCCCGATGCTGCCCGGAGAATGGCCGGGGAGATGCAGGATCTCGAACACGCGGTCGCCGAGATCGACGACGTCGCCATCGCTCACGGCGCGGGCTCCCGGCGCGGGGTGGATGCGGAAGCTCGCGCGATCGTAGCCTGTATGCGGCAGCGCGGTGATCAGCGGCCCCGTGACCTCGTAGCCCTCGAGCGGGGGCAGCAGCATCGTGGCGAGATCGTCCACATCGAAACTCTCGTCGATCAGGTTGAAACCGCCGCTCGGTCTCAAGAGCCCATCGATCTCTGCCTCGTGCACCAGGCATTCGCCGAACTCGTGATGGGAGCCGATGTGATCGGCATGGACATGGGTCGCGACCGCGGTGACGGGCTTGTCGAGGAATTCCTCAGCGAACGCCCTGAGGCTCGCGATCCCCATGCCGGTATCGATCATCAGGTCGCGATCCCGGCCGCGAACATGCCAGATGTTGCAGCGCATGAGCGGGACAACATGGGGCTCGTAGATCAGCGTGATGTCGTCACCGATCCGCTCTCTCTCGAACCAGTGGCCGGCGACCGGTAGCCCCATTCTCTTCGTCCATGATCTGACCCGTGCCAGCCGCTCCGGCCGGCCACGGCGGCGACTACCGTTTGCTCAGGAGCGAGGCGAGGAATGCCACGGCGATCGCGACCGGGATCGCGATGAGCAGGAGCGCGCCCACGGTGAGGGCTACGCCGAGGAGGACGACGGCAAGAACGGCGAAGAGCGCCGTGAGCCCTACGACGAGCGCGGCGCCGACGAGCCAAGCCCGCCAGCCGGTGATGACGGTGCGCTTTCCGTTGCTGTCGATGACGATCATGGTGCCGCTCCGCGCCTGCCGACGATAGCCCGCGGCCGGCTAATTGAATATTGAATTGAGCGCACGCTCGAGGTTCTTGAAGCCCTTGGTCACGGAGCGTGAGAAGTCTGCCGCGGGCGACTTCGGTTTGCCGGAGGGGCGCGCTCTACGCTCGCGCTGGATCGCGTCCGGCGCAAGGCCGTCCGGCTGAGCCGCAGCGGGCTCGACCGGCGCTTCCCCCGCCACGGCGGCAGCCTCGCCATGCGTACTTTCTTCGCGCGCGGACACGGCAGACGTCTCAGGGGCGCGAGCCTCCTGAGTTTCTAGGGGCGCTCTCGGCTGCGGAGCGACCGCCGTCAATGCGCCGGTGACGGTCCCCTCCTGACGGGGTGAGGCGTCCTGGAGCTGGCTGGCCGGATCAGGAGCCTGATCGACGTCGCACATGCCGTCCTCATGCGACTTGACCAGAGCGAGCAGGATCGGGTCAGGCTTCTCGACCGGCAGCACGGCATTGACGCGCCCCGTGAAGTCCTTCATGGCGCGCCGCGTCTCGGCCGTCCACGTGCCGTTGGTGCGGCCGTCATAGCAGCCGACCCGCTTCAGCTCTCTCTGCAGCTCGCGGATGAGCGCCACGGGATTGTCGAGCGGTATCGAATTCTCGTCCGGGGCCGCCGCCACCGGAGCCGCGACCGGGCGAAACGCCGGCAAAGCGACGAGAGCGGCTCCCTCGCCCTCCGCCCGGCGATCGGTCCAGGCCGACACGTGAATGAAATAGGCCGGAACCGCGCCGGCAGCCAAGATCAGGATGAGCGCGCTCGATTTCACCAAATCGACGAGCCACAGGATCAAGCCGTCGAGGTGCACGTAATCTCTGCCCCCCATTTGCATCGCGTCCGTTGCCGCCGGAAATGCCCGAGGCATCCCTTGTAGCAGCCTACCATGGCGGGAGTTGGCTTATGCGGTTGAAAAGGCCTCCGGTGTGGCGGGCGCGGCTCACGGCCTCGGCCCGGCCAAGTATGCTCAAGTGAAGCGCTAAACCCGAAGGCCCTCGATGGGAGGAGCCGGCCTTGCGCAGAGCACCACGCCGGCGCTAGCTTTGTGCCTCCCTTGGCAAGCGCAGCCCGGCTCGACCCTGGCCCTCCGATGACCCTAGAGCTCACCTCTCCCGCCTTCGGCGACGGAGCCTCGATCCCGAGGAAATATACGTGCGAGGGAGACGATCTATCGCCCCCGCTCGCTTGGAAGGGCGCGCCCGCCGCGACCAGGAGCTTCGCCCTCATCGTCGACGACCCGGACGCGCCGGACCCCAAGGCGCCGCGCATGACCTGGGTGCATTGGGTTCTTTACAATCTTCCTCCAGGCACGACGGCGCTTGGGGAAGGGATAGCCTCGCTCCCCGCGGGTGCCCACGCAGGGCTCAACGACTGGAAGCGGGCCGACTATGGCGGCCCGTGCCCGCCGATCGGACGGCATCGCTATTTCTTCAAGCTCTATGCCCTCGACACCGAGCTCAACTTGAAAAGACCGCTCAAGGCCGACGTCGAGCGCGCCATGAACGGCCACGTGCTCGCCTCGGCTGCTCTCATGGGTACGTACGCCAAGGAGCGCTGAGTGCGTGAGCCGCTCGGCTATTTGCTGATGCGCGTGATCTTCGAGCCCTCGAGCGTGAGATTGTACATGAGGCCCTTCTGGTCGAGGATGAAGCCTACGACCGGTTGCGTGATCTGATTGGTGTCGATCGAGCCGCCGGCGCCGACCGTCACCAGCGCCACCGAGCCGTCGACGCCGATCTTCCACCCGTACTTTTGCTTGAAGCTCCTCAGCGCATCCTCCGTCATGAAGACGATGATCACGGTCTTCGCCTGAACGCCGAGCTGGAAGCCGAACGACGCCGACACCGTGTTGTAATAGCCTTCCGTGTGGTCGCGCCTCAGCAGCGCGCCTTCGCCGTACTCGCCGCCGAAGCCGAAGCCGGCCTTCACCACCGAGGGGAAGACGAGCACGGCGGAAGCACGCGAGAGGAGCTCGCCAGAGCCTCCGACATCGTCGCGAAAGCGGGCGAGCGCGGCGCGCACATCGATATCGATCTCCTCGCGCGAGGCGGCGAGGCTCGGGGACGCCGCGACCGTGAGCGCAAGGATGAGGGCGGAGATGAGGGCGGCGAAGATTTCCCTGGAGGTCATGGAGGAGACCCTTGTGCATTCTTGGAGGCGAAGGACGTCGGTTCCGCCTCGGTAGCAAGCGCTCATTTGAGGCCTTTTTGCGCCAGGCCCGGAACTCACTCCGGGAGCGGGATGAACTCGTCCGAATCGCCGGGGACGGGCGCGAAGCGGCGCGCCTTCCAGTCGGCCTTGGCCGCGTCGATGCGGTCCTTCGACGACGACACGAAGTTCCACCAGATATGGCGCGGCCCGTCCATGGGCTCGCCGCCGAGTAGAATGAGGCGCGCTTGAGCGAGGGCGAGAATCGAGATGCGGTCCCCGGGACGGAAGACGAGGAGCCGGCCGGCGCTGAACGTCGCTCCCGCGATGTCGATCTCGCCCGAGACGATGTAGAGGGCGCGCTCCTCGTAGTCGGGATCGAGGGGCAGCACCGCGCCAGGGGCAAGCACGGCCTCCGCGTAGAAGCTCTCATGGGGAAACTCGACCGGCGAGCGCACGCCGTAAAGCGCGCCCATGACCACGCGCACCGTCTTGCCGTCCGCGGCCACGCGCGGCAGCTCGTCGCGTCCGTGGTGAACGAATGCGGGAGCCCCTTCCTCGTGCGATTTGGGGAGCGCCGCCCACGCCTGGATGCCGAAGAGGCGCGAGCCTCCCTTGGCGCGCTCCTCCGCGCCCGTGCGCTCCGAATGGACGATGCCGGCCCCCGCC
This sequence comes from uncultured Alphaproteobacteria bacterium, assembly GCA_963699485.1. GTDB lineage: Bacteria > Pseudomonadota > Alphaproteobacteria > Rhizobiales > Hyphomicrobiaceae > Hyphomicrobium_C. The sequence continues at coordinate 42,818 of CAVOUC010000035.1, forward strand.
GTCATGAGGTTGAGCTCGCCGGGGCGGATCGCGAGCTCCGTGCCGAGGCTGTCGCGGTGGACGACCTCGCCGTCGAAGAGGTAGGTCACCGTCGCCAGGCCGATATGGGGATGGGGGCGCACGTCGAGGCCTCTCCCGAGCAGGAACTCGGAGGGCCCCATCTGGTCGAAGAATATGAACGGGCCGACCATCTGCCGTCCCGCGGCCGGCAGCGCACGGCGCACTTCGAAGCCGCCGAGGTCTCGGGCGCGGGGCACGATCACCTGCTCGATCGCGTCGCAGGAGCGCGCGTCGCCAGGTCTCGGATCCTCGGTCGGCTGCCAGCTCATAGCCGCTCCCGCCAGCCCCTCGGGGGCTCTAGAGGAACGTAGTCGCGAGGAAGTGGGAAAGCCAGACCCGTCCCGCGTCAGCAGAAGAGGCAGGCGTCGCACATGCCGCGAGCTTCCGCGATGTGGCTGTCGATGATCCTCGAATACTCGCTGAGCTTCGCCGACCAGCCGTCGCAGAGCGCTTTCTTCTTCTCGGGCTCCCCGTGCGCCTTCTCCCACGCCTCCATGTAGGTCTTCTTCTTGGCCCGGAAGACGCCCGCAACCTTCTGCAGCGACGAAGTCTCGACACAGGGGCTGATCGCGGCCCAAGTTCGCCTCACGAGGCCGAGCTTTCGTCCGCAGAATTCCTCGAGCGCGTCGACGGTGGCGTACTCCTCGACGCGCCGCCACAGGTCCACCTGCTGGGTGCGGGTGAGCGTGGTGATGCCGACCTTCACCTCGACCACCTGGCTCATCGAAACGGCATAGGGCGGAAAGGCCGCGAGCAGCACGCCCAGAGAGGCGGCTAAGGCCAGCCCGCACACTCGCTTCAGTCCAATCATGCCGTGGCCCCCAATTCTTAGCGCTTCGCGAATGCTAAGCCGTCTTGCGGCCGCTTCGCAATATCGCTGCACGGCCTATCCGCCGAGCGCCACGATTTCGACCTCGCCGGCCCCGACCGGCACCACGTCCCCGACGGACTTGCCCATGAGGGCACGCGCGAGCGGCGCTACGTAGGACAGCGTCCCCTGGGCCGGATCGGCCTCGTCCTCGCCGACGATGCGGTAGGTCTGGCGCCGCCCGGCCTCGCGCGCGATCGTCACGCTCGCGCCGAAATGCACCTCGCGCGCGTCCGCGGGCGGCTCGATGACCTCGGCGGAGGCGCGCCGCGCGCTCCAATAGCGCAGGTCCCGGGCCGCCGCCGCAATGGCCGGACGATCGCCGCCGGCGACGGCCGCCGCGTGGGCCGCCTCCGCCCGCTCGAGCTCGGCCTCGATCAGCGCGAGGCCGTTGCGGGTCACGAGATTGGGATGGGGCGAGATCAGCCGGTCGGGAAGCTCCCCGACCTCGTCCTCGTGCTCTTTGACGAATGCTCTGCTCATCGCAGTAATATACGGCTTTCGCAGCAAAATGATACCGGAACCGGCTAAGCCAGATGCGCCAGCACCAAAGTGAGATCTCGATTGCAACGCGAGGCGCCGGCCTCGTCGAGTTCACGGACAAGGCGCAGGCGGCCGTCGCGCAGAGCGGCATCACGACCGGGCTTCTCACGGCCTTCTGCCGCCACACCTCGGCCTCCCTCCTCGTTCAGGAGAACGCCGACCCGGACGTCCAGCGCGATCTCGTGGCGTTCTTCCGCCGCCTCGTGCCCGACGGCGATCCCTTGTTCGTCCATAGAGCAGAAGGCCTCGACGACATGCCGGCCCATGTCAAGGCGGCGCTCACGCAAACGTCGATCGCGATCCCGATTGCGGACGGCCGTCTCGCGCTCGGCACCTGGCAGGGGCTTTATCTCTTCGAGCACCGGCATGCGCCCCACGCCCGGCACATCGTCCTACATCTGATCGGTGACTGACCCTGGACGCGGTTGGGTGTATCGTCGAAAGGGGCGGTTCCGGACTGCCCGAATCAGCCTAGGGTCCGGGCCCGTCGCAACAAGGAGAGCCCCCATGGCGAAGAACAAGACACCGGGTGACGATCGGCGCGTCGGCGCGGTCAAGACCCGGTCGCAGACCCCGAACCCTCTCACCGGAACCTGGACCAAGCGCGACGACAAGAGCGGCAAATTCATGGACGTGAAGGCCGACCCGAAGCCGTTCAAGGGCGTGCGCAAGGAGAAGAAGAAATAGCGCGAGGCCGCATTAACTCTAGGCAAAGGGCGTCCTCTTCGGGGCGCCCTTTGTCGCCTCTTTCCTGGCTTTGGCGCATGGCCGCGGACCCTCCGACCTGCTAAGGAGGCGCCGCGAAACCGAGAGGCCGGGCACGGGAGAGAGACATGAGCGACGCCGAGAGCCACGCACGCATCGAGACGGCCAAGCTGATCCGCCGCTACTACGACGCCTTCAACGCGGGCGACAGCGAGGGCATGCTCTCCTTCCTCACCGATGACGTGATCCACGACGTGAACCAGGGCGAGCGCCGCCAAGGCAAGGACAAGTTCCGCGCCTTCAACGCGCGCATGACCCATCACTACAAGGAGGAACTGCGCGACCTCGTCGTGCTCGTCTCCAAGGACGGGGCTCGCGCCGCCGCCGAGTTCAACGTCCACGGGAAATATCTCAACACGGACGAGGGTCTTCCGCCGGCCAACGGGCAGACCTATGTTCTGCCCGCCGGCACGTTCTTCGCCATCCGCGACGGCAAGATCGCCCGCGTCACCACCTACTACAATCTGACCGACTGGATCGCCCAGGTGGCCTGACGGTCGGTAGCCAACCCCCACTACGACCCTGGCTCCCGGCGCGAAGCGCGGTATAGAGGCTAGCGGGCCTCTCTCGCTCGCGAGGAAGGAAGGAGGCTCGCCTCATGGCCATCGACGTGCGCTCTCTGACCGGGGACGAGATCAACCCGGTGCTTCCCGAGCTTGCGCGCCTGCGCATCACCGTCTTCCGCGACTGGCCCTATCTCTACGACGGCACGCTCGAATACGAGGAGGACTATCTCGCGAAGCTCGCCACGGCCAAGGGCGCCGTGGTCGTCGTTGCGCGCGACGGGGACGAGGTGGTCGGCGCGTCGACGGCCGCGCCGATGATCGAGCACGCCGACGAGTTCGGCGAGCCGTTCAGACGTGCCGGCTACGATATTGCGAAGATCTTCTATTGCGGGGAGTCCGTGCTCCTGAAGAGCCACCGCGGCCACGGGCTCGGGCACGCCTTCTTCGACCACCGCGAGGCGCATGGCCGTAGGCTCGGCGGGTTCACGCATTCGACGTTCTGCCGCGTCGTGCGGCCCGCCGACCATCCGCTCAAGCCCGAGGACTACGTGCCTCTCGACGGCTTCTGGAGGAAGCGCGGCTACGAGCCGGTCGCGGGCCTGATCACGACCTACCGGTGGAAGGACATCGACCGGCCGGACGAGACCGACCATGAGATGCAGTTCTGGATGAAGGCGCTATGAGCCCCCTCTCCCCATCGCCCTTCGCGATGGGGAGAGGGTCGGGGTGAGGGGCAGCCCCAGGCGAGTTCGCAAGATCCTGCCCCTCACCCTAACCCTCTCCCCGCAAGAGCTGGGAGAGGGGACGAGCCTTCGATGGAACAATCGCTCATGCCCGCACGCACGTCCCTCAAGGTCGCCGCCGCGCAATACCCGATCGACCAGCCCGCGTCCCTCGACGAGTGGGGGAGAAGATCGCGCGTTGGGTCGCCGAGGGTGCGGCGACGGGGGCGGAGCTGCTCGTCTTCCCCGAGTACGCCGCGATCGAGCAGGCCGCCTGCTTCGGACCCGAAGTCTATTCCGATCTCGCGACCACGCTCGAGAAGGTCGCGGAGCTCGCGCCCGAGCGCGTCGCGTTCCACGCCGAACTCGCCAAGACGCACGGCGTCCATATTCTCGTGGGCTCCGGGCCGGTCAGAAAGAGCGACGGCCGCTTCGTCAACGCCGCCCAGCTCGTGACGCCGGCCGGGCTCGTCGGCGAGCAGGAGAAGCTCATCATGACGCCGTTCGAGCGCGACTGGGGCGTTTCGGCGGGCGCGCCCTTGCGCGTCTTCGAGACGGCGCTCGGACGCATCGGCGTCGCCATCTGCTACGACAGCGAGTTCCCGCTCCTCGCCCGCGCGCTGGCGGAAGCAGGCGCGGAGATCGTGCTGGTGCCGTCCTGCACGGAGCGGGTGTCCGGCTACCACCGCGTGCGCACGGGCTCCATGGCGCGCGCGCTCGAGAACACGATCGCGACGGTGCAGAGCCCGACGGTCGGCAATGCGCTGTGGTCGCCGGCGGTGGATTTGAACGCAGGTGCCGCCGGTATCTACGTTCCGTCCGAGCACGGCGTGTCGGATACGGGCGTCCTCGCCGAGGGCAAACTCAATGTAGCGCAATGGGTTCGGGCCGATCGATCTGGAGCGGCTGCGTCGCGTACGTGAAACCGGAGAGATGCGCAACTACAGCGATTGGGGTGCGCAGCCCGGTGCCGTTCCGCTCGGGCAGCCTGTTGAGCTTGTCTCGCTCGTTTGA
>CAVOUC010000036.1:0-77895 GCA_963699485.1 uncultured Alphaproteobacteria bacterium
CTGTCGATCCACCCCCGTATCTTCTCGACATCAGGTGGCGGCCCGTCGCGCAGGATGCGTTGGCCTTCGCTCGTAGCCGCATAGGCAAGGACGGCCGCGCAAAGCGCGGCCGGCTCGGCTGCGGCAATCTCATCCGCCGTCGCAAACCCGGCTCCCGTGAGAAGCTGGGCGTGCGTTCCGGCGAGCCGCGGGATGGCCATGACGAGGCGGGCCTGCGCCTGCCAGGCTGCGATCACATCGGCCGCGATGTGGCTCGTGTCGAGTCTCGCGGTCGTTTCGCCGGGGTCGGCGGCGAGGAGGTCCGCGACCGTCTTGATCCCGATCGCGGCGAAGCGCTCGGCCGTCTTCGGACCGATCGATGGTGCTCTTTCGAGATCGTCCGAAGCGAGAAGCGGCGGCCGGTGCGCTTCTGTCTCCGCGTCCGAGCGAGCTACCGGCTTGGCCGCCGGCGTACGAACCGGGGCGCGCGCCCGTGCCGCGCGCGGAATCTTCGTTCCGACCTCGGCTGCATGGAGATCGCGCACGGTGCGGTCGTCCTCGGGCAGGTTCACCTCGACCGTGCCCTTGGCCATAAGCTCGTCGTGCATAGCCGTGACGATGCGGCGGTCCTCGGCATCGGCAAGCCGCTTGGCGAGGACATTGACGGGGATCTTCAGCGCCGAGAGCACCGTCTCGACGGAGAGCGTCACCTCTGGCGGAGCGACGCCCGCCGCGCGGATCGCTCGATTGAGGACAGCGCCGAAACCAGCCGCCGCCGCGACCAGGAGCTCGCCCGTGATCCGGCGCGAGACAGGGTCGAGCCCCGCCGGCGGATCGACGGCGCCCTTGTTGATGTCGTAGTGCGCGAGCAGCTTCTCGTAATAGCGGTTTGCATGCGTTGCATTGGTGCGGACGAGATCGCCGAGCGCGCGCGGCCCATCCCCGATCGAGATCGTGGGAGGCCCATTGTTGGCGAGTGCCTCGGCCCTGAGCCCGTCGTAGGCACGGCTGATGCTCCACTCGGCGGCCCGATGAATGCTGCTCTCGGCTTCCGACTGGCCGGTGTGAAAGGGCATGAGCGGATCGGTGTAGTAGTGGCTGAGCACGCCCGCGCACCAGATGGCCTCCGACCACTTCTGCGCATAGAGCGCGGCGACGAGGTCCCGATACCAGCTCTCGACCTTCTCCGCCGCGCCGCCCCAGAAGCCGTCGCGGGGGTGGAGCACATGGTTCTTGAAGTCCTTGAACTCGTCGTCGGGCGCCTTGGCGCCGCGGAGATAAAGCTCGACGTGCTTGAGAGCGAGCCGCCGCCAGCCCTCGGCATCGTCGCCCTGCAGATAGCCCAGCGCGTCGAGGGCGAGCTTGTGATGGGTCCCCTTGGCGTAAGTGGAATAAATGATGCGAAAGAGGAGGCTCATTTCGATGCTCGCCGGGCTTTCAATGCGGCACGCCGGTCTCAAGGCGCAAGAAACGAGCGATTCGGACCCCGCAACAATGGCTCGCGCGGGACGGGGCGCATACCATCAACTGGAATCGCCGATTGACCCTATGGGATCGAGCCGGTAGCAACGGCTCCGCCCCCGTCGTATTCTTTCGCTCATGGCCGATATCCTGGAGAAAATCACCCGCTACAAGCGCGAGGAGGTCGCTGCCGCCAAGGCCAAGCGTCCGCTCCAGGTCATGGCCGAATATGCCCGCTCTGCCCCGCGCGTGCGCCCGTTTGCGGGCGCGATCGAGGCCAAGATCAAGGCGGGCGCGTCGGCGCTCGTCGCCGAGATCAAGAAGGCCTCGCCGTCGAAGGGGCTGATTCGCGCCGACTTCGATCCCCCAGCGCTCGCGCGCGCCTACGAGGCGGGAGGCGCGACGTGCCTCTCCGTCCTGACCGACGGGCCCTCGTTCCAAGGCGCGCCCGACTTTCTCACCAAGGCCCGCGCCGCCGTGTCCCTCCCGGCGCTGCGCAAGGACTTCATGATCGACACCTACCAGGTGGTGGAAGCGCGCGCGTGGGGTGCCGACTGCATCCTCGTCATCATGGCCGAGGTCGACGACGGGCTCGCCGCCGAGCTCGTCTCCGCCGCCCGCGACTGGCACATGGACGCGCTCGTCGAGGTCCACGACGAAGCCGAGCTCGAGCGAGCGCTGAGCCTCGAGGCCCGCCTCGTCGGCATCAACAATCGCAACTTGAAGACGTTCGAGACGACGCTCGGCACGACCGAGCGCCTTGCCCCTCGGGTCCCTGCGGACCGCATCGTGGTGAGCGAGTCCGGGATATTCACGGCCGCCGACATCGCGCGCCTTTCCAAGGCGGGCGTCCGTGCGTTCCTCGTCGGCGAGAGCCTGATGCGCCAAGCCAACGTCGCCGCCGCCACCCGCGCGCTTCTTTCCCGGGAGACAGTGTGATGGGGAAGCTCTCGCACCTCGATGAAGCGGGCGCGGCGCGCATGGTCGACGTGTCGGAGAAGGCCGTGACGCACCGCACGGCCGCCGCAGAGGGTTTCGTCGCCATGGCGCCCGAGACGCTCGCCCTCGTAGAAACGGGCGAAGCCAAGAAGGGCGACGTGCTCGCCGCCGCGCGTATCGCCGGCATCATGGCCGCCAAGCGCACGCACGAGCTGATCCCGCTCTGCCACCCGCTCGCGATCACCAAGGCGACGGTGGACTTCGAGACCTCGCGCGCCCCCGCCGGCATCCGCATCCGCGCCGAGGTCAAGGTCGCGGGCCAGACCGGCGTCGAGATGGAGGCGCTGACGGCGGTCGCGGTCGCAGCCCTCACCCTCTACGACATGCTCAAGGCCGCCGACCGCGGCATGCGCATCGAGACCATCCACCTCGTCGAGAAGACCGGCGGCCGCTCGGGCAGGTATCGCGCGTCGCCAGAAAAGCCGAGAGCGTAGGATGGCGCTCCTCCCCGTCGCCGAGGCGCTCGGACGCATCCTCGCCGGCGTCGCGCCGACACCCGCCGAGACCGTCCCCGTGGACGAGGCCGGCGGCCGCGTCCTCGCCGCCGATCTTGCCGCGAGGCTCACGCAGCCGCCTTTTGCCGCGTCGGCCATGGACGGCTACGCGCTCAGCGCGGCGGATCTGGCGAGCCTGCCTCAGCGTCTTACCGTGATCGGCCAGTCGGCGGCGGGGCAGGGCTTCTCCGGCGCCCTCGGCCGCGGCGAGGCCGTGCGCATCTTCACGGGTGCGGCGCTGCCGGAGGGCGCCGACACCGTCGTCATCCAGGAGAACGCCGAGCGCGACGGCGACGCGGTTCTCATCCGCGAGGGCGTCGAGAAGGGCGCGAACGTGCGCGGCCGGGGCATCGACTTCACCGAGGGCGAGATGCTGCTCGCCGCCGGTCGGCGCCTCGACGCGGCCGCCCTCATGCTCGCCGCCGCCATGGGCCACGGCGAACTCTCCGTGCGCAAGCGGCCCACGGTCGCGATTCTCGCCACCGGCAGCGAGCTCGTGTCCTCCCGGCACGCGGCCGGGCCCCGATCAGATCGTCTCGGCGAACCCGGTGGGTCTCGCGGCCCTCGTCGCCGAGGCCGGCGGCTCGCCCCGCCTCCTCGGCATCGCGCGCGACGACGAGGGCGAGATCGCCGCGCGCATCGCTGAGGCCCAAGGCGCCGACGTCCTGGTCACGATCGGCGGCGCCTCCGTCGGCGATCACGATCTCGTCGCGCCGGCCCTGAAGGCCCGCGGCACGTCGATCGATTTCTGGAAGGTCGCGATGCGGCCGGGGAAGCCCCTGCTGTTCGGCCGGCTCGGCGCGACGCGCGTGCTGGGGCTTCCGGGCAATCCCGTCTCGGCCATGATCTGCGGGCGCGTGTTCCTCGTGCCGCTCATCGACGCGCTGCTCGGGCGGAGGGATCGTCCGGCGGCGCGCGAGACGGCGCTTCTGACCCACGCGCTCGAGAGGAACGGCCCGCGCTTCCATTTCATGCGCGCGAACCTCTCGCGCGACGCAGAGCGGCGCGCTCCGCGTGACCGCGCTTCCCTCGCAGGACAGCTCGCTCATGTCCGGCGCTTGCCGGGGCCGATTGCCTCATTCTGCGCGCGCCCGACGCCGCGCCTCTCTCCGCGGGTGCGGCGGTCGAGATCGAGCGGATCCGCTTTTGAGCCGGACCGTCAATCGAACAGCCAGGTGCCGAGCCCGAACGCATCGCCGAGGAGCACGGCCGCCGAGAGCGTCACGCCTGTTCCGAAGGCGATGAGCCTTTGAGGCTCGACCGGGTGACGCTCGAGGGCGCGCCAGGCGACGTGCACCCCAACGAGGACCGGCGACACGACGGCCAGCAACAGCAGCTCAACCGTCAGCATGTAGAGGAGATTGAGATCGGAGACGCTCTTGGGGTCCGGGTTGCCGTAGCTCGGAAAATGTCCGGTCGCGAGCGTCACGGCGGCGGTGAAGAGAGCGAACGAGACGAGCCACGCCCACGGCAAGGCGTAGACCGCGCTGATCATCGACGTGAGGAGACCGTCGCTCGGCTTCATCGCTCGACTATGGCGGCAATCGCCGCATTACGCTAGCCGGGGCGGCGCTGCTTCCTGGGAGGCGCTGCGCGCGCGCGGCCGGGCCGTGCGCCGGTCCAATCCTGCGTGAGGCGCTGGCGCCGCTCCGAGCCGTCGATGACCCACAACAGCACGCGCATGTTATCGGGCAGCGGCTCGGCCGAGCAGTCGAAGTCCGGCTTAGGCAGCGTCCCGAGCACGACGGGCGCCTGATCGAGGTTGCGCATTTGGCTGTTCCTTGATCTTTTCTTTCTCGATCGACCGGGACGGGAACAGTGCGGGCCGTTCGTGATGAGAGTTTGACGCGCCGGCGCGGCTATATGCTGCAGACTTCGATGCACTGCAGCAGAAGATCGCGGACAAGAAAAAGCCCCGGCGTGCGGCCGGGGCTTTCTCATGGGCGCGGCCGTTACGCGAACGTGCCGGCCTCGTTCCTCACTTTGACAGTGAAGGCGCTCAAGTCCGTCTCGGGATGCGCGCTGCGGATGCGCGTGAGCAGTTCGCCGATGGCCCGGCCGACGGCGCTCCCGTCGGCGACCTCGGCCACATCCTGCTCGAGGACGGATTGGTCTCGGTCCCTCACGATCTTGATCAGCGTACGCATTGCGACACCATTTGCTGCGCAGGCCACCTGCCTGCTCGAGGGTCCTAACGCGCACGGGGCATTCGGGTTGCAGTGCAACAAGGCCGCCGCGCACAAAATCGTGAAGCAGCGAGCCCTTGAAAACCGGTCCCGGCGCCCGCGAGCGAGATGAACAGGCGACTTTCTGGCAGAAGACCACGCGGGCCGAATCCTGCCTCGTGGTAGGGTGACCTATGGAAAAGCAAGCACTCGGCTGGGTGGTCGAGGTTTCGAGCCCCAACGGGAGCGACGAGCCGGGAAAAGTTCAACGCTACCTGGTCGCGGAGCCGAACCGACTGGAAGCGGTGGCAACCGTGCGCCGGCGCGTGCGGGTCGCGCCCGAGGCCACCGTCAAGGCCGTCGAGATGCTGTCGCGGAGCTCCGTCTACACGACGCATCGGCTCAAGCGCGGCGAGCTCGTGCAAATCGCGTGAATTCGGTTCGCTCCGCCCTCAGCACCCCCCCCCTTGCGGAACGCGGCGAGAACGGGTAGTGTACGTTCACGCTTTGTTTATGCAACGGCTCGGGGCCCGGTCGCGGCCCGGCCGAGAGGACAGCCGAGGGGGGCGCGACGCCGACATGCTGACCCAGAAGCAGAAAGAGCTCCTGCTCTTCATCAACGCGCGCATGCAGGCGGACGGCGTGCCGCCCTCCTTCGACGAGATGAAGGACGCCCTCGACCTCAAGTCGAAGTCGGGCATCCACCGCCTGATCACCGCCCTCGTCGAGCGCGGCTTCATCCGCCGCCTGCCGCACCGGGCGCGCGCCATCGAGGTCTTGAAGCTGCCCGAAGGGGGCAACGGCGAGGGCCAGCGCCGCGGCGGCTTCCAGCCAAGCGTCATCGAGGGCTCGAAGACGCGGAGCCGCGATCTCGGCCTTCCGCCCTCCCACGTCATCGACGCGCGCACGGTGTCGGTCCCGGTCATGGGGCGCATCGCGGCCGGCGTGCCGATCACCGCCATCCAGAACCACACCCACGACATCGCCTGCCCGCCCGACATCCTCACCAACGGCGAGCACTTCGCGCTCGAGGTGAAGGGCAACTCGATGATCGAGGCCGGCATCCACGACGGCGACACGGTGATCGTGCGCCGCTGCGACACGGCCGAGAACGGCGACATCGTCGTCGCCCTCGTCGAGGGCGAGGAGGCGACGCTTGAAACGCCTGCGCAAGAAGGGCTCGACGATCGCGCTCGAGGCGGCGAACCCCGAGTACAAGACGCGCATCTTCGGCCCCGACCAGATCGACATCCAGGGCCGCCTCGTCGGCCTCATCCGCCGCTATTGAGCACTCTCCCCGTCATTCCGGACGGGCGACGGCATCGCCGGAGCCCGATCCGGAAGTCCGGGGTCGCTTCGCCCGGAATGACGGAGTGGAGTCCCGGCTCTGCGCCGCGTGGCCGGAAGGACGGAGCTTTGTCGCACGCAGGGCCCAGGGGCGGTCGCCGCGGGTCTCGGCCACCGTCTCGACGCGGATCTCGCCCGAGGTCTCGACGTAGAGCGCGTGCGTGCCTTCGCGCCTCACCGTCCTCCAATCGAGAACGACGCGCGGCCCCTTGCAGCCGTCCGCCACCGTTACCGTCGCAATGAGAATCCCAACAGACTTGCAGTCGTCGGCGAGAGCGGCAGGATGCGTCGCGACCGCGACGCGCACGCCCTTCACCGCGCCAATGCAGCCCGTGCCGTCGCACGCGAAAGCCGTCTCCCCGCGCCGCGTCCCGCGCACTCCGCGCATCCCCGTCGTGCTCGAGCCAGCGCTTGAGGTCGAAGCCGAAGCGGCGCCCGGGAAGCGCGGCGAGCGCGCCATCGGCCGTGCGCAGGGCGACGAGCTCGCCGCCGTGCCCCACCAGCATGTCCGGGCGCTCGCGCGCCGGCGCGAGCGCGAGCCCGCAGACCGCCGCGCCGAGGCCCAGCGCCCGCCAGCGCGTGCGCCACAGCGCGAGCCAGATCCCGCCCGCGGCCATGAGGCTGAACGCCCAGTCGGAGATGGCCGGGATGCGCCCGACCGCGCCCGGCAATGCCGCGACCGTCTGCGCCGCCCAGGTCATGGCCGCGATGCCCCACGCCATGATTGCGAGCGGGACCGCTTCGAGGCCGAGCGGCATCGCTACCAGCGTCGCGAGGCCCGCCGGCATGACCACAAGGTTGCAGATCGGAATGGCGACGAGATTAGCGAGGATCGCGAACTGCTGGCTCTTGTGGAAGTGATAAGCCGCGAACGGCGCGACGGCGAGGCTCGCAACCAGGGTCGAGAGCACGATGCCGCCGAAGAACGCCGCGAGGCGGACAACGACGCCGCGCCGCTCGCCCGTCTCGAGCCGCTCGCGCACAACTTCGTAGACGGCGACGAGCGACACCACGGCCGCAAACGACATCTGGAAGCCCACGTCGAGGACGCTCTCGGGCCAGAGCCCGAGGATGACGAGGGCCGCGATCGCGACGTTGCGCATGGCGAGCGCCGGGCGGTCGGCGAGCACGGCGAGAAACATGATGGCGATCATGAGAAAGGCGCGCACCGTCGGGCTCGCCGCGCCCGAGATGAGGAGATAGGCGAAGGCCGCGATCGCCGCCGCCGCAGCTGCCCACTTCTTCATCGGATAGCGGAGCGCGAGCGCGGGGAAGGCTGCGAAAGCTGTGCGCAGAAGCGCGAACACCGCGCCCGCCATCACCGCCATGTGCAGGCCCGAGATCGACATGATGTGGAGGAGACCCGAATCGCGAAAGGCGTCCGTCGTCTCCGCCGAGATGCCGCCGCGGTCGCCGGTGATGAGGGCATTGGCGATGGCGCCCGCTCTCGCCCGGGAGCGCGGCGCGAATGCGCGCGCCGATCGCGAGGCGCACGCGCTCGATCGCGGCCGCGAGCGCGAGCGAAGCCGGCACCGGCCCGGGCGGCTCGGCAAGTCGCGGGGCCGCGACCGCGAAGCCGACGGCGCCGAGACCCTGGAACCAGGCCCAGCGCGCGAAGTCGTAGTCGCCCGGGAGCGACGGCGGAGCCGGTGGCGAGAGGCGCGCGCGCAATGAAACGAAGTCGCCAGGCTTCAAATCCTCGGCCCCGCTTCGCACGCCGATCCGCGCTCGCTTCGGGAGCGCGTCCTCGTCAAGGCCCTTGACCGCGGTCAGCCGCAGCGTGAGCCGCACGCCGCGGGCGGCGCGCGGCTCGGCAAGCTCGACCCAGCCCTCGACATTGGTCGCGCGCATCTCGCGCTCGAGGACCGGCGCGCGTACGAGATCGCTGCGCACCTTGGCCGCGGCGAAGCCGAGCGCGGCGGCGATAAGGCTCCCGACCACGGCGGCGCGCATCGCGTCTCCGCGCCAGGCGAAGGCGAGCGCGCCCGCGACGACCGGAGCCGCGAGCGCGGCGGCGAGCGGCGGCTCGGCGGGAAGGCGGAAATAGGCGACGATGCCGGCGCCGAAAAGAACCGGCAGCCACACGAACCAGCGCGCCCGCTCGGCTTCGAGGCTCGCTCGGAGGCGGCCGGGCAGCACGCCCGCGAGCGCTCTCTGCACGGCGGCGAACCGCTCTCCTCGGCGCGTGCGCCCATAGGTCTCGGCCCCGACCGTCATGAGCCCGGCGCGCCTCCCCTTGCACCCTTACCGCCCGAGACGGCTCGTGCTACACGCCTCGCACGCGTCCCCACTCGCTCCGAGAGCGGAAGTTCAATGGCTGACATCAAACGGCCGGGCGGCGGGAAACCCGTCGTTCGCTTCGCGCCGTCGCCCACCGGCTATCTGCATATCGGCGGCGCGCGCACCGCGCTCTTCAACTGGCTCTACGCCAAGGCCAAGGGCGGCCGCTTCCTGTTGCGCATCGAGGACACCGATCGCGAGCGCAACAATCCGGAGGCGGTCGCCGCAATCCTCGACGGGCTCACGCTGGCTCGAGCTCGACTGGGAGGGCGAGCCGGTCTCGCAGTTCGCCCGCGCCACCCGCCACCGCGAGGTCGCCGAGGCGATGCTCGCCGCGGGCAACGCCTATCGCTGCTATCTCACGCCGCAGGAGCTCGACGAGATGCGCAAGGCGGCCGAGGCCGAGAAGCGCCCGCTCACCATCCGCTCGTCCGTGGCGCGATCGCGATCCGACCGACGCGCCGGCCGGCGCGCCCTTTGCCGTGCGCTTGAAAGCGCCGCGCGAGGGCGAGACCGTCGTCGACGACCGCGTGCAGGGCCGCGTCGTCTTCAACAACAAGGATCTCGACGACCTCATCATCCTGCGGAGCGACGGCAACCCCACCTACAATCTCGCCGTCGTCGTCGACGACCACGACATGGGGATCACGCACGTCATCCGCGGCGTCGACCACCTGACGAATGCCGCGCGCCAGACGCAGATCTACCTGGCCATGGGCTGGGACGTCCCGGCGTGGGCGCACGTGCCGCTGATCCACGGCCCCGACGGAGCCAAGCTCTCGAAACGCCACGGCGCGCTCGGCGTCGAGGCCTACCGCGAGATGGGCTATCTGCCGGCGGCGCTGCGCAACTATCTCGTGCGCCTCGGCTGGAGCCACGGCGACGACGAGATCATGTCGACGCTCGCAGCTGGTCGAATGGTTCGATCTCGACGGCATCAACAAGAGCCCCGCCCGCTTCGACTTCAAGAAGCTCGAGGACCTGAACGGCCATTACATTCGCGCCGCCTCCGACGCCGAGCTGGTGGCCCGCATCGGCGATCTCCTGCCGCTGATCGAGGGCGGGCCCGCCATCAAGGCGAAGCTCGACAAAGGCGACGGCTGGGCGCGTCTCGCGGCGGCCATGGGGGGCCTCAAGGAGCGGGCGAAGACGCTGCGCGAGCTGATCGACGGAGCCCATTACCTCTTTGCCGATCGCCCCATCGCGCTCGACGAGAAGGCCGCAAAGCTGCTCGACGCGGACGGGCGGGCTGCGCTCGCGGCGCTGATCCCCCGGCTCGAGGCGGTCGACGACTGGACGGCCCCGGCGCTCGAGGGGGCCGTGCGCGTCTATGCCGATCAGACGGGACTCAAGCTCGGCAAGGTCGCCCAGCCGGTTCGCGCCGCGCTCACCGGGCGCTCCGTCTCCCCCCCGGTCTTCGACGTGATGGCCGTGCTCGGCCGCGACGAAAGCCTGGCGCGACTCAAGGATGCGCGCTGAACGGGTCTCCGCTTGCCCAATTTCCGTGCGTTGCCTGATCGGAATGCATGGCCAATCTGCTGCGCCTGCGCTATGCTCAAGTTGCACCGCAATATCGACTGCCCGGCTGTTGTCGACTGCGCGTTCGAGCCGGAGCGCGTTGCCTCAAGGAGAGCAAGCATGAGCATTCAGATCGGCAATCAGCTCGGCGGCGCGGCGCAGCCGGCCGAAACCCGCAACGCGACCCTCGTCCACGACGGAACCTCGACCGAGCTTCCGGTCCGCAGCGGCACGATCGGCCCCGACGTGATCGACATCGCCAAGGTCTATCGCGACACGGGCTGCTTCACCTACGATCCGGGCTTCACCTCGACCGCCAACTGCTCGTCGAGGATCACCTTCATCGACGGCGACAAAGGCGAGCTTCTCTATCGCGGCTATTCGATCGACGAGCTAGCGCGAAAATTCGAACTTCCTCGCCGTCTGCTATCTGCTGCTCTACGGCGAGCTGCCGACGAACGACGAGTTCAAGGCGTTCCGCAACACCATCACGCGCCACACGATGGTGCACGAGCAGATGACGCGCTTCTACACCGGCTTCCGCCGCGACGCGCATCCGATGGCGGTCATGGTCGGCGTCGTCGGCGCGCTCTCGGCCTTCTATCACGACAGTACCGACATCACCGATCCCAAGCAGCGGGAGACGGCCTCTCATCGCATGGTCGCCAAGATGCCGACCATCGCCGCCATGGCCTACAAGTACTCGATCGGCCAGCCCTTCATCTATCCGCGCAACGACCTCGACTACACGTCGAACTTCCTGCAGATGTGCTTCGCCGTCCCGTGCGAGCCTTATATCGTCAACCCCATCGTGGCGCGCGCGCTCGACCGCATCTTCATCCTGCACGCCGACCACGAGCAGAACGCCTCGACCTCGACCGTACGCCTCGCCGGCTCGTCGGGAGCCAATCCCTTCGCCTGCATCGCGGCCGGCATCGCCTGCCTGTGGGGCCCGGCACACGGCGGCGCGAACGAGGCCGCTCTCAACATGCTCGAGGAGATCGGCACCGTCGACCGCATTCCCGAGTACATCAAGAAGGCGAAGGACAAGACCTCAGGCTTCCGCCTCATGGGCTTCGGACATCGCGTCTACAAGAACTACGATCCGCGCGCGAAGGTGATGCAGAAGACCTGCCATCAGGTGCTCGACGCCCTCGACAAGCGCGACGAGCCTCTCCTCAAGGTAGCGATGGAGCTCGAGCGCATCGCGCTGCAGGACGACTACTTCATCGAGAAGCGGCTCTACCCCAACATCGACTTCTACTCCGGCATCACGCTGCGCGCGGTCGGCTTCCCGGTCGACATGTTCACGGTGCTGTTCGCGGTCGCCCGCACCGTGGGCTGGATCGCCCAGTGGAAGGAGATGATCGAGGACCCGGAGCAGCGCATCGGCCGTCCGCGGCAGCTCTATATCGGCCCGGCGCGCCGCGAGTTCCCGAAACCCGGCGGCTGAGACGGCGATCGAAGAGCCTCTTCGTCCTCGGGGTCCCAGCTCCGCCCGAAGGCGGCATAGCCGAGCACGATGTCCGCGGCCCGCTCGCTCGGCGCCGCGCCGCCCGTCGTCATGCGACCTGAAATTTCCGCGAGGCCCGCGAGCTGCGCGTCCCGCTCGGGGCCGTCGCCGATCAGCGGCGCCAGCGCGCTCGCGAGCGCCTCGCCCGTGCACGCCTCCTGGATAAACTCCGGGAAGACGTTCCGACCCAAGACGAGATTTGCAAGCACGATCGAGGGAACCTTGAGCAGGAAGCGCAGCCGCGCGGCTAATGCATCGACCTTGTAGGCGACGACCATCGGCGTCCCGGCGACTGCAAGCTCGAGCGTCACGGTGCCGGACGCTGCGAGGGCGGCGTGCGCCAGTTTGAAGGCGCGAAACTTGTCCTCCTCGCCGTCGACGATGTGCGGGCGCAGCGGCCAGGTCTTGCGCCCGGCGTCGATCATCGCACGCACCGACGGCACGGCCGGTACGATGACCTCCGGCTTCACCCCGCGCTCGAACAGGAGACGCAAGGCGTCGCCGAACGGCTCCATGAGCCGCGTGACCTCCGACGGCCGGCTGCCCGGCAGCACGACGACGACCGGCCGGTCCGGCGCGAGCCCAAGACGCGCGCTCAGCGGCTCCGGGTCGAGGGTGCGGAGCCAATCCAGCCGCTCGACCAGCGGGTGGCCGACGTAGGTGCAGAGCGGACCGCCGAGGCGCCGGTGCGCCTCCGGCTCGAACGGCAGGAGCGCCAGCACGTGGTCGACGTAGCGGCGCATCTTGCGGGCGCGGCCCGGCCGCCAGGCCCAGACGCTGGGGCTCACGTAGTCGATGATCGGCAGATCGGGCCGGCGCTTGCGGATGCGCTTGGCGATCGGATGGGTGAACTCGGGACTGTCGATGATGACCACCGCGTCGGGGTCGGCGGCGACGGCGGCGCCGACGGTCGAAAAGATGCGGCGCGCGATGCGCGGAAGGCGCGGCAGGATCGAGAGCGGTCCCATGACGGCGATGTCGGAAAGGGGGACCTGCGAAATCAGTCCCTCGCGTTCCATGGCTTCGCCGCCGACGCCGAGATAGCGCACGCGGCCCTTGTGGCGGCGGTTGATCGCCGCCATGAGCTTGCCGCCGAGGGCGTCGCCCGAGTGCTCGCCCGCGATGAGGAACAGGCGGAACTCGGAGCGCGGCTGCCTCGTCGCCCTCACGGCCCACCTCCCGCGCTCTCGACCGCTGCGACAAAGAGGCCGAGGGCCTCGGCACGGGCAACGAGCCCGTCAAGGGAGGGACCGGGCGGCACGGGAGCCAGCACGGCAAGCCCGCCGAGGCGCGACTTGCCTGCCGCCTCGAGCGCGGCCTCGGTCAAACCGGCCGCGTCGGCGAGCACGATGGCGCCGCTGCGTCCGGAGCCACGTCGGCCCCATTGGCGCAGCCGTGCGGCACGCCCGATCGCGGCCGCAACCCCCTCTCCTGTCTCGATTGCGAGAACGTGACGGCGCGCCACCGCGGCGGCGCGGGCGCGCGCGAGCGGCGCAAGGGCCTCGAGCAGGGCGGCCCCGATCTCGATATCGCGCACAACACTCCTGCCGGGGCCGCGCCGCGTCAGGGCGCGGTACTTTCGGACACCGCCGCGGGCACCGGGAGCCGCACGGGACCCAGGTGCCGCTCGTCCGGACATCCCCACGACAAAGAGACCAGCCTCGGCGGCGCGCGCGACGAGCGCGTCACGGTCCGCAACCAGCACGCGCCCTGCCTCGACGGCGACGCCCTTGAGACCTGCCGCGGCCGCGGCGGCAATCGTATCGGGGCCGATCGCCGGCATGTCGACCCTAAGCTCCTGACCCGGCTTCGACCGCTTGACGAGCACGCCGCGCGGCGGCGCGCCGCTCCCTCTGCGCCGCTCCGCGACCCGCGCGAGCATGGGGTCGGTGCCCTCCGCGCCCTCGATCGCCTCGACCTCGCCATTTGCAACCACGGCACCCTGCCCGATGTCGAATGACCCAAGGGCGCCGACGACGGCGAAACCGAGAGCAATGTCCTCCGCGTCGGCCGCCGACGGGCCGAGCGCTCCTAGTGGACCCTCTCCGACGACGAGTTCCGGCGCCACCTCGGCGGGACCGACGACGGCGAGCCCCCGGCTCTCGAAAAACGCAACGACGCCTCTGAGAACGCTGTCATCGCCGCCCGCCGCCATCAGGCCGAGAATCCGGGGGAGCGCGAGCCAGAAGCCGAGATCGGTCTTGAGCCGCGAGAGGTCCGGCCGGCGCGCCCGCCCGACGATGACGAGACGCTCGGCGCCGGCCGCCTTCAGCGCCCGTACCATTGCGCCCACTTCGCCGAAGCCCACCCGTGATACCGGAAACGACCCGAAGTCCGAGCCGGCCTCGCTGTCGATCGCAACGATATGCACTCCGAGACCGCGCCGGGCCGCCGCCTCGGCGATCTCGCGCGGTAAGCTGCCGCCGCCCGCTAGGATGCCGATCTGGCCCGGGCGTGGCGGCATCGCGCTCACGCGTCCGCGGTCTCGCGCGGGGTGCAAATGGATCTCTTGCCGCCCGCGCGGATGAACTCGACGATCTCGATCACGATCGGATGCGCCTTGAACTCGGCGGCGACATCCTCGACTCGTTCGAGCAGCGTGCCCTCGTCGGCAAAGAGCAGACGGTAGGCGCGGCGCAGGTCGTGGATGTCGTTGCGCGAGAAGCCGCGCCGCTGCAGGCCGACGATGTTGAGGCCGGAGAGGTGCGCGCGATTGCCGAGCGCCATGCCGTAGGGGATGAGATCGTGCTCGAGGCCCGACATGCCGCCGAGGAACGCGTGCGCTCCGATGCGCGCGAACTGGATGACCGCCGCCCCGCCGCCGAGTATGGCGAAGTCTCCGACCGAGCAATGTCCGGCGAGCATCACGTTGTTCGAGAAGATGACCCCGTTGCCGACGCGGCAATCGTGGCCCACGTGCGAGTTGGCGAGAAACGCGCACCGGTCGCCGATGACGGTCTTCATGCCGCCGCCCTCGGTGCCGGGATTGAGGGTGACCCCCTCGCGGATGATGCACTCGGCGCCGACCTCGAGCGTCGATCGCTCACCCTTGTATTTGAGGTCCTGGGGCTGGTGGCCGACGGAGGCGAAGGGAAAGATGCGTGTTCTCGCACCGACCGTCGTGCGTCCCGCGACGACAACGTGGCTCAAGAGCTCGACGCCGTCGCCGAGCGACACCTCCCCGCCCACGACGCAGAAGGGACCGATCCGGACGCCCTCGCCGAGCTTTGCTCCCTCCTCGACGATGGCGGTCGGGTGGACGTTGCTCATGCGCCGCTCTCGCTGCTCACGAGCCGCTCTTGGAGGCCGCAAATGCCCTTGCCTCGGCCGTGTCGGCGAGCATGGCGCTGATCTCGGCCTCCGCCACGATATGGCCCTCGACCTTGGCCTCGCCGTAGAAGCGCCAGACGCGGCCGCGATTGCGGATCTTGCGCACGTGGTAGTGGAGCTGGTCGCCGGGAAGCACGGGCTTGCGGAACTTCGCGCGATCGATGCCCATGAAGTAGACGAGCTCGGCCTTATAGTCCTCGGAGAGGCTGCTCACGCAGAGGGCCCCCGCCGTCTGGGCCAAGCCCTCGATGATGAGCACGCCCGGCATGACCGGGTATTGGGGGAAATGGCCCTGGAAGAACGGCTCGTTGATGGTGACATTCTTGATGCCCACGCAGCTTTCGTCGCCGTTCATGTCGTAGATGCGGTCGAGCAGCAGGAACGGATAGCGGTGCGGCAACAGCTTCATGACGCGGACGATGTCCGCCGTCTTCAGGGCCTCTTTCTTCGTATGCTCGTCCATCGCCTCTACGCTCCGTCGACCTCGTTGCGGGAAGCCCCCATCTGGGGCGCTTCTCCCGTCCCGAGCTGTCTCTAAGGGGACTCTCCGCCTTCCGGCGGCAGCCCCTTGGCTGCGGCAAGGCGCTGCAGGATGGCAAGCTCGCGCGCCCATTGCTTGAGCGGGCGCGCCGGCGTCCCCCCGACACTCGTTCCCGCGGGAACGTCGTCCTTGGGATGGGAAGCTCCCGCCACCTGGGCGCCGCTGCCGATCTTGATGTGGCCGACCGTTCCGGACTGCCCTCCCATGACGACGAAATCGCCGAGCTCGGTCGAGCCCGAAATTCCCGTATGGGCCACGATCACGCAGTGCCGTCCAATAACGACGTTGTGCCCGATTTGCACCAGATTATCAATTTTGGTGCCCTCGCCGATGATCGTATCCTTAAGGGCGCCGCGGTCGATCGTCGTGTTGGCGCCGATCTCGACGTCGTCTTGGATAATGACACGGCCGACCTGGGGCACCTTGAGGTGCCCTTCGCGCCCCATCGCGAAGCCGAACCCGTCCTGGCCGATGCGGACGCCCGAGTGCAGGACGACGCGGTCGCCAACGAGGGCATGGGTGACGGTGGCGAGCGGCCCCACGTAGCCGCCGCGCCCGATCGTCACGCGGTAGCCGACTACGGCGCCCGCGGCGACACGCGTGCCGCGTCCGATCCTCGCCTCGGGTCCGATGATCGCGCCGGGCTCCACGACGGCCCCCTCCTCGAGGACGGCCGTCGGATCGACGGGCGGACCCGGGCCGGCGGCCGCCGCCTTGGGGAAGAAGGCGTCCGGGTAGAAGAGGGCAAGCGCCAACGCGAAGCCCCTGTAGGGTGTCTTGGTGACGAGCGCGACGGTCCCCGCCGGCACGCGGTCGGCAAGGGCCGGAGCGACGAGGCAGGCCCCCGCTCCGGTCGCCTTGAGGCGAGGGAGATACTTGCGGTTGTCGAGGAAGGAGACATCGCCGGGCCCCGCCTCCGCTAGCGGGGCCACGCCCAGGAGCGCGCGTGCCCCCTCGGCGCCCGAAGCCGGCTCGGCGCCGGCGGCGCGGGCAACCTCGGCCACCGTGAAGGGCCCGGCCTTTGCGAAGAAACCGGGATGTTCCATTGCGTCGATCACCTCCGCCCTCCGCGCGCCGCCGCCTCCGCCGGCAGGGCCGCCCGGCGGCCCTCAACCTCATGTATCACGAACTTCGCGGGGGCGACGGTGAGAAGCGGCCCAGGCACGCTCCGCCCACAGGCAGCAGGGCACTGGCAGGCCCGATGGGCTCGACGGCGATTAGAACTTCGTCGCGGCGCCGAAGCGGAAGAACTCTTCCTTGTCGAAGTCTTCCTTGGTGAGCGCCTTGGCAAAGTCCATGCGGATGGGCCCGACCGGCGAGGCCCACATGACGCTGGCGCCGACAGAGGAGCGAATGGAGCTGCTGTCGGCGAGGCAGAGCGTGTTCTTGTTGCCCCGGACGCACTGTTGATTCAATTCCTTGGCCAGGTCGTTGGCGTCGAACAGCGAGCCGGCGTCGGCAAACACGGCGCCGCTCAAGCCCAGATCGTCGGGCAGGAACGGCAGCGGGAAGCGGATCTCGGCCGTCGTCGCCCAGTAGGTCTTGCCGCCCAGCGCGTCTTGCGTGTTGAGGTCGCGCGGCCCGTAGCCGCTGCGTTCGAAGCCGCGGATGGTCTCGCCGCCCTTGAAGTAGAGGTCCGTGATAAGTACGTCGTCGCCGCCCCAGCCCTCGATCTGGCCACCGACCGCGCGTCCGACGAACGTAATCTTCTCGGTGATCGGGTAGTAGGCGCGCCCCTCGGTGTTGAGGCGCCCGTACTGGACGTCGCCGCCCGCGCCCGCGAAGTCGCCCGTGAGCTGCAGATAATAACCACTGGTCGGGTTCTTCGGGATATTGCGCTTGTCGTAGGTGAGCCCGCTGCTGAACGCCGATGTGGTGTTGTCAGGAAAACGCTCGAACGTCTCCCTGACGAGCAACGAGATGTTGGGATCGTTGTCGTTCACGTCGTAGATGCTCGAATAGTCAAACGTGTAGCCGTTCTGCAGCCAAAGGCTCTCGGACAGCGGGAAGCCCAATCTCAGCGTTCCGCCGGTGCGCCGGCTCGCGAAGCCCGATTCCTCCGTCTGGTCGACGTCCTTGTGGAAGATGTCGAAGCCTGCCGCCATGTTGCGGTCGAGGAAGCGGGGCTCGGTGAACGACAGCTGGGCCTGAAGCCGCTCGAACGATCCCGACACGCCGAGCCGCAGATACTGACCGTTGCCGAGCAGGTTGCGCTCGGTGATGCTCACGTCGCCGATCACGCCCTCCGAGGTCGAGTAGCCTGCCCCGAACGACAGCTCGCCCGTCGACTGCTCCTCGAGCTCGACATCGAGGATCACGCGGTCGGGGGCCGATCCCGGCCGGCGCTTGATGTCGACCGACTTGAAGAATCCCAGCGTTTGAAGGCGCTTCTTGGCTTGATCGACCATGAGCGGATTATAGGCGTCGCCCTCCGCCAGGCGGAACTCGCGCCGGATCACGTAGTCCTTGGTGCGCGTATTGCCGACGACATTGATGCGCTCGATGTAGATCCGCGGCCCTTCGTCGATCGCATAGACGAGCGAGATGGTCCGGTTGGCAATGTCGGGCGTCGCCCGCGGGCGCACGCGGGCGAAGGGGAAGCCCTGCTCCGCCGTGACTAGGGTGAGCCGTTCGGTCGACTTCTCGATGTCGGAGCCGTTGTAGGTCTCGCCCTCGTCGGTAAGGACCTCGTCGCGCAGGCTGTTGGGATCGAGCCCCGGCAGCACGCTCTCGACGGTCACGCTACCGAACGTGTAGAGCTCGCCTTCCTCGATCGCGAAATTGACGAAGAAGCCGGAGCCGTCGCGATCGAGCTCGGCGGTCGCTGCCACGACGCGCACGTCCGCGTAGCCGTTCTTGAGATAGAATTGGCGCAGAAGCTCCCGATCGAGGCTCATGCGGTCCGGATCGTAGACGCTCGTGCCTTTGAGGAAGTCGAACCATCCCGATTGCGTCGTCGAGATGATGTCGCGCAACTGGCTGTCGTTGAAAGCATGGTTGCCGGTGAAATTGATACCCTTCACCTTCGTCGCATTGCCCTCGTCGATCTCGAACACGAGGTTCACGCGGCTCTGCTCGAGCTCGATGATCTTGGGCTCGACGGAGGCGGCGTAGCGGCCCTGCCGCCGGTACACGTCGAGGATGCGCTGCACGTCGCCCTGCACCTTGGCGCGGGTGAACACCGAGCGGGGCTTGAGCTGCACCTCTGCCTTCAGCGTATCGGTGTCGACCTCGCTGTTGCCCTCGAACGCGACCTGATTGATGACCGGGTTCTCGACGACGGTCACGACGACGTCCTGGCCCACGCGATCGATGCTGACGTCGGCGAAGAGGCCGGTCGCGAACAGCGCCTGCAGCGAGCCGTCCACCTTGCCGGGGTCATAGGCGTCGCCCGGCGAGAATTGGAGATAAGAGCGCACCGTCTCCGGCTCGACGCGTTTGTTGCCTTCGACACGAATCTCGCGAATTACGCCCTGCGCGTAGGCATGGCCGGGGCCCAGAAAGACCTGGGAGAAACACAAGACGAGGCTGACAGCGGCCAGCCAATGACAAAGGCGCGTGGCCCCCCTCGACATGATCCGAACCTGCGGCATCCGCGGATCTGCCCCTCGTCTTTTTGATTGCCAATTCCCCCAATGACTCGAGACCCATCGGCTTGAAGGTCTCGGGCCGAACCCGTCGAACGTTCTCCCGTCCCCTCAACCCCCTGAAAGTCGAGGCGCCGCGAATCACGGAGCAGACAGTCGCTCAGTACTGGTTCTTAACGATTCAGTAAGCTGTTGGGAAGTGGCAAGAATACGTCAGGAATCCAAGTTTCTAGCCGCCACCAAAAAGCCGCTTTCCGACCCGGAAAAGATCGTTGGACGTCGCAAACAGCATGAGGGTCAGCACGACGGCCATGCCTATGCGAAAGCCGATCTCCTGAGCGCGCGCGCTCAAGGGGCGGCGGCGGACGGCCTCGATCCCGTAGAACATAAGGTGGCCGCCGTCGAGGACAGGGATCGGCAGCAGGTTCAACAGCCCGATATTGGCGGAGAAAAACGCCATGAGCCGCAAGACCCACTCGAAGCCATGGTCGAGAACGCGTGCGGTAACCTCGGCCATCATGATCGGGCCGCCGACCTGGTCCAGCCCTTGGCGCCCCCAGAACAGGTCGGTGATGCCAAGGAACGTTTGCGTGATGACGCCCATCGTCTCCTTCACGCCGAGGCGCAGGGACGCGAACGGGCCGACGGGGTGCGGCTGGGGAGGCTCGGGCGCGACGCCGATCTTTCCGCGTGTGACGAGCTTCCCGCTCGCGTCCTTCTGAGAAACGCGCGCCGGCGTCACATGCACCTCGCGCGTCTCCCCGCCGCGGGTAATCGTTATGAGGAGATCCTTATCGGCGGAGGCGCCGACAATCTGGACGATGTCGTCGAAGCTCTTGATCGGCTGACCATCAATTGCCGTGATGAGATCGCCGGACTGGAGCCCGGCCCGGGCAGCCGGCATGTCGGGCACCACCTCGCCCACCCGCGCCGGCAATTCGCGGCGGATGCCGATGTCGCCTACTCTCAGCGTCACTCCGAGGTCGTCGCGCTGCTCCTTGACGACCGGGGTCACGCTCGTCGTGACGCGCTGGCCTTGCCGATTGACCTCGATTTCGAGCGCCCTGCCGCCATTGGTGCCGACGATGCGCATGACGTCGTCCAGGCCCTCGATCGCCCACCCGTCGATCGCGGTGATCACGTCGCCTGCCTGCAGGCCCGCCGCGGCGGCGGGCATGCCCGGCACGACCTGATCGATGCGCGCCGAGATCGTCCGCACGCCAACCGCGAGGTTCAGGACCGTGTAGATGACGGCAGCGAAAAGGAAATTGGCGAAGGGGCCCGCCGCAACCACAAGCGCGCGCTGCCACACGGGCTTGTCGTGGAACGAGCCTTCCGGCGCAGCCCCCGGGCGGCGGTCGGGCGAGGGCTGGCTCGCGGCGTTCTCGTCGTCCATGAACTTGACGTAGCCGCCGATCGGGATTGCTGCGACCCGCCAGCGCGTTCCCTGCCGGTCATCAAACCCCCACAGCTCCTTGCCGAAGCCGATCGAGAAGGTGGTCACCGCGACCCCGCACCAGCGCGCGACCAGAAAATGGCCCATCTCGTGGACAAAGACGACGAGCGTCAGCACACCGAGAAACACGGCGGCGGTGAAGAGAAGGTTGCCCAAGCCGAATACGACGCTCTCGATCATGGTCCTCTCTTCCCTTGTCCCAACTCGCCCGGCGCCGCCCGCTAGGCTCGTCTCGCGACGTTCCCTATCACGATCTGCGGCCGAAGCAGAAGATCAACTCGACGCGATCGGAGTTGAGCGCCGAAAAACACAGGGTAATACTTAGTACGCCCACGCCGCTATACTAGATGGCAGGCCGGCCCTAGCGAGAGACAAACGCCCTCGCCAAGAGGCGGGCCTCCCGGTCGACGAAAAGGACGTCGTCGAGGCTGCATGCCTGGCGGATCAGGCCGCGACCCTCGGCCGCGTCGAGACAGGACGCAACCGTTGCGGCGATATCAAGGAAGCCGATCCGTTTGTTGAGGAACGCCTCGACAGCGATCTCGTTCGCCGCATTGAGAACGGCCGGCGCCGTCTCGCCGCGCGCGAGGGCGGCACGGGCGATGGCAAGCGCTGGAAACCGATCCTCGTCGGGCGCCTCGAAAGTCAGGCTCTTCAGCGCGACAAGATCGAGACGCGCGGTCGGAGCGGCCATGCGGCCGGGCCACGCCAGCGCCAGCGCGATCGGCGTGCGCATGTCGGGCGGCGAGAGCTGGGCCAGCACCGAGCCGTCGCGCAGCGCGACGAGGCAATGCACGATCGACTGAGGATGCACGACGACATCGAGCTGGGCGGGCTCGACGGGAAACAAGTGATAGGCCTCGATCAGCTCGAGGCCCTTGTTCATCAACGTCGCGGAGTCGATGGTGATCTTCGCTCCCATCGACCAGTTCGGATGGCGCAGCGCCTCCTCGGGCGTTGCGCGCGCGATCCGCTCCTTGTCCCATGTTCGGAATGGACCGCCAGAGGCCGTGAGAATGATCTTCTCGATGCCGGCGGGCGGGTTGGCGCCGAGCGCCTGAAAGGCCGCCGAGTGCTCGCTATCGACCGGAATGAGCTCGGCGCCGGCCCGCTCGATCTCGGACAGGAACACCTGTCCCGCGGAGACAAGACACTCCTTGTTGGCGAGCGCGACGCGCCGGCCCTGGCGGGCGGCGGCAAACGTCGGCTTCAAGCCCGCTGCTCCGACGATAGAGGCCATCACGCAGTCGGCCGGCTCGGCCGCGGCCTCAATGAGCGCCGCCTCGCCCGCTCCGGCGCGGATCGCCGTGCCGGCAAGGCGCTCCTTGAGCTCCGCGTATCGGCTCTCCTCGCCGACGACCGCGAGGCGGGCGCCGTGGCGGATGGCAAGCTCGGCCAAGCGCGCCGCGTTGCTCTGCGCCGTCAGCGCGACGATCTCGAACGCCTCGGGCGTCCGCCCGACGAGGTCGAGCGTGCTCTCCCCGATCGAGCCGGTGGCGCCGAGGATCGTCAGGCGTTTAGGCGCAAGCGCCCGCTCGCGCAACGCTTTGGGTCCGACTTTGGCGGCAGCGGCGGAGCGCATCATGGCTTCCTGAACCCCCGGTATTCGTGATCGTCGACGGCCCCCGACGTGCGCAGTGCACGCTCGAGGCTGCAAAGGCAGAGCCCGAGCTGCGCCCCGAATTGATAGGCTCTGATGCGAACGCGGTCTAGAGCCACGAAAATAGCGCGCTTGCGGGCGCCGAGGGATCGACCCACAGGCCGACGAGGGCCGCCACGATGGCAGCCGCCACGACGCCGTCCATGCGGTCCATGAACCCGCCGTGGCCCGGAATGAGGTTGCTCGCATCCTTGACGCCGAAAGCACGCTTCAGGGCCAATTCCATGAGGTCGCCGCCCTGTGCCACCAGTCCCATGACGAGGCCGGAAAGGGCGAGCCTGGCCAGCGGCAGCCCGGCCACAAAGCCGAACACGAGGGCCGCCAGCGCGCTCGCAGCGATCCCCCCCGCAAGCCCGGCCCAGGTCTTGTTCGGCGAGATTCGGGGCGCGAGCCGCGGTCCGCCGACCGCCCGTCCGACGATGAAGGCCGCCGTATCGCTGGTCCAAACGACGATCAGGATGAACAGGACAGCAAGAAACCCCATCGGCTCGTCGCCGCGCATCCAAAGCAGCGCGACCGCCGGCAGCCCCGTGTAGAGGACGCCTGCCGCCGAGATCAGAGGGCGCGCTCCGAATTCGAGAGGGAGAACGATGATGGCGCCGATGACGACCACGGCGAGCCCCATGGCCGCATACCCGAGCGCCGTCAGGATCGTCGCGGCGGCGACCGCCAGGCCGTGAACGAGGAGCGTCAGGTCTCTCTCGGTTCCTCGGACGATCCGCCCCCACTCCCAGCTCATGATGAGCACGACGGCGAGCACGAGAACGGCAAAGGGCTTCTGGCCGGCCCAGGCGAAGCCTATGGCGACAACAGCAAAGACGATCGCCGAGACGAGGCGCGCGGCAAGGTCGGGAGAGGGCGGGTGCATATCCTCTGCCGGCGGCGGCTCGACGGAAATCTCCTCCTCCATGCGCTAGTGTCCCGATCGCGAGTTTCGTCCAGCTTCGCTGCGAGCTTTTGTCGGGCTTCGCGAGCCATGGGACGCCGGCAATCCTACGATACTCCTGCGACTGAGATCGATCATCACAGGCGTCTCACGCGCTCGAGCGCTTCGAGAGACCGCCGAAGCGGCGCTCGCGCGCGCGGTATTGGGCGATCGCTTCCTCGAGCAGCTCGAGCCCGAAGTCCGGCCAGTAGGCATCGAAGAATACGAGCTCGGCGTACGCCGCCTGCCAGAGGAGGAAGTTCGACAGGCGCATCTCTCCGCTGGTGCGGATCAGGATGTCGGGATCGGGAATGCCGTGCGTATCAAGGGCGGCCTCGAAACGCTCGGGCGTGACCTGCGACGGATCTAGCGTTCCCGCCGCCGCGTCCGCGGCAAGGCGGCGGGCCGCCTTGGCGATCTCGGCTCTCGCCCCATAGTTGAAGGCGATGACGAGGGTGAGGCCGGTATTCTCCCGGGTCAAATCGCGCGCCTCGTCGATCAGCGTCATCATCTCCGGCTCGACATTGTCGCGCTCCCCGATTACGCGGAGGCGAACGTTATTCTGGTGCAGCTCGGCGAGGTCGCACCGGATGAAGCGCTTCATGAGCCCCATGAGATCGTCGATCTCGTCGGCGGGACGAGACCAGTTCTCGGACGAGAAACTGTAGAGGGTGAGAAACGGCACGCCGAGCTCGATCGCCGCCTTGACCGTGCGGCGCACGGCCTCGACCCCGGACCGGTGCCCGAGCGATCGCGGCAGCCCGCGCTCGGCCGCCCAGCGGCCATTGCCATCCATGATGATTGCGATGTGGCGCGGCGTCGTCCGCGCCTCACCCGCCCGTTCGAAGTTGTGTCTCTGGTCGGCCAAGGGAAGTCTCTAGCTCTCTGTCCAAAGGCTGAGGCGGGACCCGGCCCGCGCGCCGCCGAATTTCGTGAGCGCACGCACGCTTGAGCGTACTCAAACTTTCTGGATCTCGGCTTCCTTCGCGGCCAGCGTCTGATCGATCTCTTTTATGAGCTTGTCGGTGATTTCCTGCACCTTGGCTGAGTTCTTGTGGTGCTCGTCCTGACTCATCTTTCCGTCCTTTTCGAGCTTCTTGAGAAGCTCCATCGCATCGCGGCGCACATTGCGCACCGCCACGCGGTGGTTCTCGGTGTACTTGTGCGCCTGCTTGACCAGCTCCTGGCGCCGCTCCGCCGTGGGAGCCGGAATGGGGAGGCGAAGTATCGCCCCGTCGACGATCGGATTGACCCCGAGATTTGCCTCGCGGATCGCCTTGTCGACGGCTTGCACGTTGCTGCGGTCCCAGACCTGCACCGTGATCATGCGCGGTTCCGGCACGGTGATGGTCGCGACCTGGTTGATCGGCATCTTCGCCCCGTAGACGGTGACGTAAACCGGATCGAGCAGGTTGGCGCTCGCGCGCCCCGTCCTCAAGCCGGCAAGCTCGCGCTTCAACCCCTCGAGCGAGCCGCGCATGCGCTTTTCGATTTCCTTGATGTCGTAGTCGTTGAGCGATGACATGTTCCTAGTACCTCGCTGGCGCTGCGCGCCTCGCTCCCCTCCCGGAACGCGGAGGCCCGCTATGCACCATTCTCGATCACGGTCGCGCGCGCAGTGCCGCGCAAAACCTTGAGAAGGTTACCCGCTCCCTCGATCGAGAACACAATTACCGGAAGTCGATTGTCCCGGGCAAGGGCGATTGCCGCGCCATCCATCACCTTGAGGTCGCGGGACAGCACCTCCGAATAGGTTAACCGATCGAAGCGCACGGCGGTCGGGTCCTTTTTCGGGTCGGCAGAGTAAACGCCGTCGACCCGAGTCGCCTTGGCGACGCAATCGCAATTCATCTCGATCGCCCGCAGCGTTGCCGCCGTATCGGTGGTGAAGAAGGGATTCCCCGTGCCGGCGGCGAAGATGACGACGCGCCCCGATTCGAGATGATGCAGTGCACGCGGGCGTGTGAAGGCTTCGCACACGGTCGGCATCGGGATCGCGGAGAGCACGCGCGTGGGCGTGCCTATCTTCTCGAGCGCACCTTGGAACGCAAGGGCGTTCATGACCGTGGCGAGCATGCCCATGTAGTCCGCGGTGGCGCGGTCCATGCCCTTGGCCGCGCCCTGGAGCCCGCGGAAGATGTTGCCGCCGCCGATGACGAGACCGAGCTGGCAGCCGGCAGCCTGAGCCTCGCCGACGTCGCGCGCGAGCCGGTCGACCACCCCCATGTCGATGCCGTAGGCATTGCTGCCCATCAGCGCCTCGCCCGAGAGCTTCAAGCAGCAGGCGCTTGTATTTAAGACCTTCGCCGGCGGTCATGTGCAAATCCCTCCGTGCCCCGCGCGCCGGTGAGGTGCGAGCACGCACCTCTCGGCCCTGCGCGGGGATGTCGGCTGAGTGGCGACCGACTCAGAGCATTACAGCGCAAGTCGAGCCGCGCAAGGCACAAGCACGAGCCGACCGGCGGAGGGCGCCGCCATCAAAACACTCGTTCTCGCGCGGATCGATCCTGCACTACTTCTTCGCGGCGCCCGC
This sequence comes from uncultured Alphaproteobacteria bacterium, assembly GCA_963699485.1. GTDB lineage: Bacteria > Pseudomonadota > Alphaproteobacteria > Rhizobiales > Hyphomicrobiaceae > Hyphomicrobium_C. The sequence continues at coordinate 25,789 of CAVOUC010000036.1, forward strand.
GGCTTTCGCCACCTCGGCGGCGAAGTCCTCCTGCTTCTTCTCGATGCCCTCGCCCAGCGCATAGCGGAGGAAGCCTCCGACCTTGATCGGCGCGCCCGCCGTCTTCTCCGCCGCCTTGAGCGCCTCCGCCACCGTGGCCTTGCCGTCGATGACGAACACCTGGTTCATGAGCGTCACCTGGCCGAAGAACTCCTTCCTAAGCCGCCCCTCGACCATCTTCTCGACGATCTCCTTGGGCTTGCCGGAGGCTTCCGCCTGCTCGAGGTAGATCGCGCGCTCCTTGTCGATCGCGGCCTTGTCGAGCTCCTCGGGCGTCACCGCGAGCGGGCTTGCGGCGGCGACATGCATCGCGAGCTGGCGGCCGAGCTCCATGAGCTTCCCCTTGTCCCCCTTGCTCTCGAGCGCCACGAGCACGCCGATCTTGCCGAGGCCGTCGGCGGCCTTGTTGTGCACGTAGTCGGCGACCACGCCCTCCTTGACGGCGAGCGCGGCGGTGCGGCGCACGCCCATGTTCTCGCCGATGGTCGCGACCGCCTCCTTGACGTGCGTCTCGACCGTCTCCGACGTACCGGGATAGGAGGCTTTGAGAAGCGCCGCGAGGTCGCCCTTGGCCTTGGGCGCGAGCTTGGCGATCTCGCGCACCATGTCCTGGAACTGGCTGTTCCTGGCGACGAAATCGGTCTCCGAGTTGACCTCGACGAGCGCGCCCGACGTGCCGTCCGAGACGACGCCGATGAGGCCCTGCGCCGCGATGCGGTCCGACTTTTTGGCGGCTTTCGACAGTCCCTTCGAGCGCAGCCAATCGACGGCGGCCTCCAGGTCGCCGCCGGTCTCGGTCAAGGCCTGCTTGCAGTCCATCATGCCGGCGCCCGTCTTGTCGCGCAGCTCCTTAACCATCGTTGCCGAAATCGTGGTCATTGCGACCTCATCGGTTGGCGGGCGCTATGTTCAACGCCCACAGATTGGATACGTTAGACCGGTCAAGCCAATCCACCTTTCAACTTATCACCCTCCCCTTGACGGCGAGGGTGACGCGCGACGCGTCGGGTGGGGTGAAGACGAACAACCAACGTCCGGTCTCTTGACATCCCCCCACCCCTATCCCCTCCCCGCAAGGGGGAGGGGGAAGAAGAGGCACGTCCATTGGAACAAAACTCCTAAACGGCGGAGGCTTCGACGAGCTTCTTCGCCTGAGCGATCCACTCTTCCTTTTCGATCTGGCCCTTGGTGCGGAGCAGCCGGTCGAGGAGAGCGAGATTCTCGGCGTCGAGATCGGCGATCTGCCAGAAGTGGAAAACGCCGGCGTCATTGAGCTTCTGCTCGAGCTTGGGCGTGATGCTCGTGATGCGCTTCAAATCGTCCGCTTCCCCGCGCGGAGCGTCGATGCCGCGGAACGCCTTGACGACCTCGGCGGGCGGCGCTTCGGAGGCTCCAACGTCGACACCGGCGGCCGACTGGCTTCTCTCGAGGCCGTCGATCGCGGCGCGCGCGACGAGGTCGCAATAGAGCGTGATGGCGCGCCCGGCGTCGTCGTTCCCCGGAATGGGGAAGTCGATGCCGTCGGGGTCGCAGTTGGTGTCGACCACGGCAACGATTGGAATTGCGAGCTTCCTCGCCTCCTTGATGGCGATGCTCTCCTTGTTCGTGTCGATGACGAACAGGAGGTCGGGCACGCCGCCCATGTCCTTGATGCCGCCGAGGGCCTGATTGAGCTTGTCGCGCTCGCGCGTGATGTTGAGCACCTCCTTCTTGGTGCGGCCCTGCGGATCGGCGACGATGTCCTCGAGCTGGCGCAGGCGGCGGATCGAGGCCGAGATCGTCTTCCAGTTCGTCAACGTGCCGCCGAGCCACCGGTGGTTGATGAAGTATTGCGCCGAGCGCTTGGCGGCATCCGCGATCGAATCCGAAGCCTGGCGCTTGGTGGCGACGAAGAGCACGCGCCCGCCGCCGGCGACCGTGTCCGAGACCTTGGTCAGCGCCTGATGCAGCATCGGCGTCGTCTGGGTCAGGTCGAGGATGTGGATGTTGTTCCTGGCGCCGTAGATGAAGGGCGCCATCTTGGGGTTCCAGCGGTGGGACTGGTGGCCGAAGTGAACGCCAGCCTCCAAGAGCTGGCGCATGTTGAACGCCGGCACGGTCATGTGCAGAGCTTCCTTTTCCGGTTCACGCCTCCGCGGACCCGTGAGAGAATGGCTGGGCCATCCACCGGAGCGCGTGACGGGGCTTTCAATCCGCCGAGCGCAAGGTCCGCGTGTGAGATGGGGGGCTTCTAGCCTTATTCTCCGGCCTTGACAAGCGGCCTCGGCCCTCGCCCGAATAGCTTTTCTCGAGGCCCCGCCGCCGGATAGGCACTCATGGACAATACGGGAACGCATGTGCGCGCGCTGCAGCTCGGCGAGCGCATCGACATCAAGGGCCTCGAGCGCGAGGACACCTTTTCCTCGAGCCCGCTCGCCTTCCGCACCCGCTCGGGCGGCACGGTCGCGCTGTTCCGGTCGGGGGCCGCCGTCTTCTTCAACATGACCCCGCTCGAGGAGGAGGACCTGATCCGCAGCCTCGGAGACCGCGTCGTGAGCCCACTTGCCGAGCGCGAGAGCGAGACGGCACGCCTCGTCGTCAAGCCGGACGAGGAGGAGCTGGTGGGGCCTTCCGGGGCGCTGCAGCTCAAGAGCGCCGACCAGGACCGCCTGCTTCTCGTCGCCGCCGCCCTCGCCCAGAGCGTCTCGCTCGCCTGGGACGAGCGGCGCATCGCCAACACCTTCGAGCGCATCGGCCAGATCGCCGAGAGCCTGAAGCAGCGCCGCCTGCCGCCGGGCCCCCAGGCCGAGCTGCTCGAGCGCATCGGGGAGGCGCTCGCCATTCAGCATCGGCTCGCGGGCCGCATCGACCTCGAGGAAAAACCGGACGTGCTCTGGGATCATCCCCGCCTCGAGCGCTTCTGGGCCAAGCTCGTCGACGAGTACGACCTCACCTCGCGCAGCCGCGTCATCGAGCGCAAGCTCGAGGTGATCCGCGAGACGGCCGATACGATCACCGACCTCATCGCGACGAGGACGAGCCACCGGCTCGAGTGGTACATCATCGCCCTCATCATGCTCGAGGTCGGGCTCGGCCTCTACGACCGGTTCGTGAAGTGATGCCGCGTGCCTCACCCCTCGACGATGTCGAGCACGCCCGGGACCGCGGAGAGCCGCCCGGCGGCGGCGGGAGAGACGTCGTAGCGGCCGGCAAGCGCGATCTCGATCGTACGCCCCCGGTCGGGAAGCGTGAGGAGGAGGCGCACCTCCCCGCCCTTGCGGCCGTTGTCGGCGGCCGGGCGCAGCTCCGACTTCAAGTCCTCCAGCGCCGCCTTGCGCGCTGCGAGCAGGGCCTCGTCGAGCACGATGCCGAGGCCCTGCGCGAGGCTGGCGGCCGCCCTGTCGAGCGCCTCGATCGCCTGCACGCGCATCTTCAAGCTCTCCCCGTCGCGCTCGGCTTCGACCGTCAGGAGCACGGGCGTGCCGGGCTCGAGCAGCTCGCGGCATAACGCGAGCGTGTCGGAGAAGATCACGGCCTCGAATTGCCCCGTCGCGTCCGAGAACATGGCAAAGGCGAACTTGTTGCCCTTCTGCGATCGGCGCTCGCGCGCCGAGAGCACGATCGCCGCAAGCCGACCCGCCCCCGAGCCGCGATCGATCGAGGCCTCGAACTCGGCGTAGGGGCGCACGCCGAGCTTCTTCAGGACCTTCTCGTAGGCATCGAGCGGATGGCCGGAGAGAAAGAACCCCACGGCATCGAACTCGTGTTGTAGCCGCTCCATCGGCGTCCACGGCTTGGCCGGGCGCAGATCGAGCGGTGCGCGCGCCGCGCCGTCGAGAGCCGCCCCGCCGGCAGACCCGAAGCCCCCGAAAAGGTCGGCCGTTCCCAGCGCCGCGTCGTCGGAGACCCGCGTGGCGAGCGCCAGCATGCTGTCGACATTGGCGTGGACAAGGGCCCGGCTCGGCTCGAGCGCGTCGAAGGCGCCTGCGGCCGCGAGCGTCTCGAGGCCGCGCTTGTTCAACGCCTTCGTGTTGAGTCGGGCGGCGAAATCGCCGAGCGAGGAGAACGGCCCTTTCTCCTTGCGCGCCTCGACCACGGTCGCAACCGCCGTCGCGCCGATGTTCTTGAGGGCGGCCAGCGAATAGCGGATGGCGCCACGGGCCACTTTTTCCCTCTCCCCGTCTACGGGGGAGAGGGAGAAAGCGGCGGCTCGGCGAGGAAATCGACCTCGGACTCGTTGACCGACGGCGGCAGCACGGCAATCCCGCTGCGGCGCGCCTCCGCCACGAACATGGCAAGCTTGTCGGTATTCCCCATGTCGAGCGTCATGGAGGCGGCGAGGAACTCCTCGCGGAAGTTCGCCTTCATGTAGGCTGTCTGGTAGCTGACGAGCGCGTAGGCCGCCGCGTGGCTCTTGTTGAAGCCGTAGCCCGCAAACTTGTCGACGAGCTCGAAGATGTAGACGGCGTCATCGCGCCCGACGCCGTTGCGCATGGCGCCCTCGACGAAGCGCGCCTGCTGCTTGGCCATCTCCGCCTTGTCCTTCTTGCCCATGGCGCGCCGCAGGAGATCGGCATCGCCCAGGCTGTAGCCTGCCATCACCTGGGCGATCTGCATCACCTGCTCCTGGTAGATGATGACGCCGTAGGTCTCGCTGCAGGATCGGCTCGAGCATCGGGTGGAGGTAGTCGACCGGCTCTTCCTTGTGCTTGCGGTTGATGTAGGTCGGGATGTTGTCCATGGGGCCGGGGCGATAGAGCGCGACCATGGCGATGATGTCCTCGAAGCGGTCGGGCTTGAGCCGCTTCAGGCTTTCGCGCATGCCCGTGCTTTCGAGCTGGAACACGCCCACCGTATCGGCCTTGGCGAGGAGATCGAACGAGGCCTTGTCGTCGAGGGGAACTGCCGCGAGATCGATCGCGACGCCGCGGCCGCGGCGCGCGAGCTTCACGGCCTTGTCGAGGACGGTGAGCGTCTTGAGGCCCAGGAAGTCGAACTTCACGAGGCCCGCCGCCTCGACCATCTTCCAGTTGAACTGCGTGACGGGGGTGGCGGATTTGGGATCGCGGTAGAGCGGCACCAGCTCGTCGAGCGGCCGGTCGGCGATGACGATTCCGGCCGCGTGCGTGGAGGCGTGCCGGTAGAGGCCTTCGAGCTTGCCGGCGATGGCGAACAGGCGCGCGACCAGCGGCTCGGCGTCGCGGGCTTCTTGCAGCTTGGGCTCGCCGGCGATGGCCTCGGCGAGCGTCACCGGGTTCGCCGGATTGTTGGGGATGAGCTTGCAGAGCCGGTCGACCTGCCCGTAGGGCATCTCGATCACGCGCCCCACGTCGCGCAGCACGGCGCGCGCCTGCAATTTGCCGTGGGTGATGATCTGCGCCACGCGGTCGGCGCCGTACTTCTCCTGCACGTAGCGGATCACCTCGTCGCGCCGCTCCTGGCAGAAGTCGATGTCGAAATCGGGCATCGACACGCGCTCCGGATTGAGAAAGCGCTCGAAGAGGAGCCCGAAGCGCAACGGATCGAGATCGGTGATGGTGAGAGCCCAGGCGACGACCGAGCCCGCGCCCGAGCCGCGCCCCGGGCCGACGGGGATCGAATGGGCCTTCGCCCATTTGATGAAGTCGGCGACGATCAGGAAGTAGCCGGGAAACTTCATCTTGGAGATGATCTCGATCTCGAAGGCGAGCCGGCGCCAATAGTCGTCCTCGCTGAAGCCTGCCGCCGGCCTCTGCGCCGCGAGACGCGCTCTCAGTCCCTCCTCGGCCTGGCGGCGCAACTCGGCGGATTCGGCGGCGAGCTGGTCAGCGCCGGAGGCACCGGCACTTGCCTTTACGAAGCGCGGCAGGATCGGCGCTGCGGCCCGTGGGCCTGAACGCGCACCGGCGCGCGATCTCGATCGTGTTGGCGAGCGCCTCGGGAAGGTCGGCAAACAGCGCCGCCATCTCCTCCGCGCTCTTGAAATAATGCTCGGGCGAGACGCGCCGGCGCTTGTCCTCGGAGACGAGGCTGCCCTCGGCAATACAGAGGAGCGCGTCGTGCGCCTCGTGGTCGTCGGGGGTCGCGAAGTAGACCTCGTTGGTGGCGACGAGCGGAAGCTTGAGTGCGTAGGCGAGCGCGAGCAGCTCCGGCTCCACCTCAGCCTCTCGGGGAAGCCCGTGGCGCTGGATTTCGACATAGAGGCGATCGCCGAAGAGATGGCCGAGCCGCGTGAGGCGCTCGCGAGCCCTGGCGCGAGTCATCGGCAGCATAGCGTCGATTGGGCCGGCCGGCCCGCCGGTGAGGCAGATCAGGCCCGCCGTGTGGCGCTGGAGAGCCTCGATCGCAATGTGAGGCGCATCCGAAAGGGCGACGTCAAGGTGCGCTGACGTTACGAGCTTGAGGAGATTGGCATAGCCCTCCGCGCTCATGGCGAGAAGCGTGAGTAAGCCATCGCGGCCCGCCGGCTTTGAAGCGGGCGCGGGAACCGCGAGGGCGCTCCCCGTCGAAGGCGCGTCGGCGAAATCGATCGCAAGCGAAACGCCGACAATCGGCTGCACGCCCGCGCCGGCAAGCTTTTCGGAGAACTCGAGCGCACCGAACAGGTTGTCCGTGTCGGTGAGCCCCAAGGCGGGGAAGCCGTGCGCCTCCGCGAGCTTTGCCAGCTTGACGATGGGCAGCGCACCCTCGAGCAGCGAATAGGACGAGTGCACCTTTAGGTGCACATAGCCCGGTGGCTTTGGAGCGATTGGAATCGTGTTCAGACCTGCTGGAATCGGTGCGTTCATTGCCCGCAAATCTAGGACAAACGGCTCCCATCCCGCGAGCCGTTTGTATCGCACTCCATCAATTTCCACAGCGCTGCGGAAAAGCCGCATGTTCCCGCGGTAACAGCGCGTCCGGGGTGCATGTCCTAGTCTTGATGAGGAAGCCGTGTGCGTGGGCGGCCACATCGACGTTGCGCGAGGAGGCTCGAAGCCATGTCCGCATTTGCACGTCTCGGCATTATCACTGTCACCAAAAGCAAGACAAGCTCAGAGGAGCGTGCCTCGAAGCACCCATTCTGGCGGTCGTTCCTCGGGATTCTCCCGGCCGATCGCCAGTTTTCTGTGCCCGAGGAAGAGGACACCGAGCCCGCCAACACCGTCCCTGAGCGTCCCCGCAGGCACCACGCCTGAGCCGACCTCAGCGCAGCGCCATTTCAACCGGGCCGACCTCGACCAAGACGCCGTTCTCGAGGCGCAGCACGCGATCCATGCGCGAAGCCAAGTCGAGGTTATGGGTCGCAATCAGCGCCGCAACGCCCTGGTGGCGGAAGAGGCCGATCAGCTCGTGAAACACTACCTCGGAAGTGCGCGGGTCGAGGTTACCGGTCGGCTCGTCGGCGAGGATGAGCTTAGGATTGTTGGCGAGCGCACGGCAGATCGCGGTGCGCTGCTGCTCGCCGCCCGAAAGCTGCGCCGGGCGATGATCGAGGCGGTCGGCAAGCCCGACCGCACACAAGAGGTCGCGCGCGCGCCGCGCCGCCGCCTTGCGGCTCCGGCCCAGGATCATCTGCGGAATGACGACGTTCTCCTCCGCGGAAAACTCAGGCAGGAGCTGATGGAACTGATAGATGAAGCCCATCTCGGCGCGGCGCACGCGGGTGCGCCCCTGGTCGTCGAGCTTGGAGCAATCGCGCCCGTTGATGAAGACGTGGCCGGCGTCCGGCGTCTCGAGCAGGCCGGCAATGTGGAGAAGCGTGGACTTTCCGGCCCCCGACGGCCCGACAAGGGCGGCCGACTGGCCGGCATAGAGCTCCGCGCACGCCCCCATCAGCACATGGATCTCGCGCGAGCCCTGGCGAAAGGTGCGGCGGAGGCCTTCAAGCCTCAGAACCGGTCCGTTGATGTTCGCCACGTCCCTCATGCTCATTCGTAGCGTAGCGCCTCGACAGGATCGAGCCGCGAGGCCCGCCACGAGGGATAAAGCGTCGCCAGGACCGAGAGCAGGAGCGCCATGACGACGATAAAGGTCGTCTCGGCGGGATTAACATCGGCCGGGAGCTTGGTGAGGTAGTAGACGTTCGGGTCGAAGAGCTTCGTGCCAGACATCCACGATACTAATTGGCGAATTTGCTCGATTTTCCAGCAGAAGACCACCCCGAGAATGAGCCCGGCGAAGGTGCCGAGCACGCCGATCGTCGCCCCTGTGATGAGGAAGACGCGCATCACCGCGCCTTGCGACGCCCCCATCGTGCGCAGGATAGCGATATCGCGCCCCTTGTCCTTCACCAGCATCAGAAGGCCAGAGATGATGTTGAGCGTCGCGACTAGAACGATCAGCGACAGGATGATGAACATGACGTTGCGCTCGACCTCGAGCACGGTGAAAAAGGTCTCGTTGCGCTGGCGCCAGTCGGTCACGACGACGGCGCCGCCGCCCGCGGCTCTGAGATCATCGGAATAGGCGTCGACCTTCTCGGGATTGTCGACGACCACTTCGATCACGTCGACCTCGCCGGGCTTGGAAAAATATTTCTGCGCCTCCGCCAGCGGCATGAAGATCATCGATTTGTCGTATTCAGACATGCCGAGCTCGAAGATGGCGGAGACGGCATAGGGCTTGGCTCGCGGCGCGATGCCGAACGGCGTCGGCGCGCCCTTTGGCGAGACGATCGTGATCTTGTCGCCGACGTTGACGCGCAGCGCATTCGCAAGCCGCATGCCGATGGCGATTCCCGTCTGATTGTCGAAGCCGTCGATCGTCCCGTAGCGGATGTTGCCGGCGATGAGCGGCAGCGCCTTGAGGCTCTCCTCCTCGATGCCTCGCACGAGCCCGCCGAGCGATTGGACCGGCGAGGAGACGAGCACCTGTCCCTCGATGACCGGCATGGCCCGCTTGACCCCCGGCACCGACGAGAGCATGGCCCCGATCTCCGGGTAGTCGGTGAAGTTCTGCCCCACCCGGTAGACGACGATATGGCCGTTGAGACCGAGGATCTTCGAGAAGAGGTCCTTGCGGAAACCGTTCATCACCGCCATCACGATGATGAGCGTCGCCACCCCGAGCATGATGCCGAGAAAGGAGACGACCGCCGTGACCGAGACCAGCCCTTCCTTGCGGCGGGCGCGCAGATAGCGTGTGGCGAGCAGCCATTCGAATGGCGCGAAGGGCCTCGTATCCGTCGCTACTGTCATGAGCCGATTGCTTTCCTTCTCCTCTCCCTCGAGACGGCAGAGGCATCTTCCCATCACGCCAACGTGCGCTCGTTCCTCACTTGCTCGATCACGCGCTGCAATCCCGCTTCGAGACCGAGCGTCTCGCGCGTCCCCGACTTGCGAACTTTGACCTCGACCTCTCCCGACTTGACGCCCTTCGGCCCGACGATGAGCTGGAGCGGCAGGCCGATCAGGTCCATGGTCGCGAACTTGGCGCCCGCGCGCTCGTCGGTGTCGTCGTAGAGAACGTCGAGACCCGCATTGGCGAGCTTGACGTAGAGATCGGTCGCCGCCTTGTCGGTCGCGGCATCCCCGGGTTTCAAGTTGACGAGCGCCACCTCGAAGGGCGCGACCGGCACAGGCCATTGAATGCCCGCCTCGTCATGGCAGGCCTCGATAATGGCGCCTACAAGACGCGATACGCCGATCCCGTACGAGCCCATCTCGACCGCCACCTGCTGACCGTCGGGCCCCTGGACGCGGCAGCCCATGGCATCGGAATATTTCGTGCCGAAGTAGAAAATATGACCGACCTCGATGCCGCGCGCCGACACGCGTTGGTCGGGGGGCACCTCGGCCTCGAAGCGGGCCTCATCGTGGATCTCGTCCGTCGCCGCGTAGCGGCTGGTCCAGGCCGTGACGATGGGGCTGAGATCGCCGTCGAAATCGGTGTCCGCCGGCGGCACCTCCCTCTCGATCAGATCCCGGTGGCAGTAGACCTGGCTCTCGCCGGTTTCGGCTAGGATGATGAATTCGTGGGAGAGATCGCCCCCGATCGGACCGGTGTCGGCCTTCATCGGGATGGCCCGCAGCCCCATGCGTGCGAAAGTGCGCAGATAGGAGACGAACATGCGCTGGTAGGTCTTGCGCGCGCCCGCCTTGTCGAGATCGAAGGAGTAGGCGTCCTTCATCAGGAACTCGCGCCCCCGCATGACGCCGAAGCGGGGGCGGATCTCGTCGCGGAACTTCCACTGAATGTTGTAGAGGTTTTTCGGCAGGTCCTTGTAGCTCTTCACGCAATCGCGGACGATCACCGTAATGACCTCCTCAGCGGTCGGACCAAACAGCATGTCGCGCTCGTGGCGATCCTTGATGCGCAGCATCTCCTTGCCGTACGCCTCGTAGCGACCGCTCTCGCGCCACAGGTCCGCCGACTGGATAGTCGGCATCAGAAGCTCGATCGCGCCGGCCCGGTTCTGCTCCTCGCGGACAATTCCCTCGATCTTCTTCAGCACCCTGAGCCCGAGCGGCAGCCATGTGTAGATGCCGGCGGAGGATTGGCGGATCATGCCCGCGCGCAGCATCAGCTGATGGGAGACGATTTCCGCCTCTTTCGGCGTTTCGCGCAGGACCGGCAGGAAATAGCGGGAAAGGTGCATGTCGCCCCGAAAAGCCGTCATCGCTGGAGGCTCACGCCCCGGTGGTGCCGCGGCAGGGCCCAATCATGCAAAACTGCCATGCACGGCGTGCGCGACGCGCTTGGCTTCTGCCTGTTTGCGCGTCAATAACCAGGATTGAGGACAAGGGCAATCTATCCGGCGCCGAGACCGAAAAGTGTGTGGACGGCCGTCGTCAGCACACGTTTGCGCCCCGAAGTTGTCCACATCGGCTTGCGGCTGCAAATTCCTTAGGCAGCGGCCTTTTTTTGTCGCGGCCCCCCGTGACATAGCGCCGCCCTTCGGTTATGGTGCCGCCGTCAAGTGACAGGGGTGCGTAGCCAATGACGACGATGGCTGGGAGCCCAAGTCTAGGGAGAGAACAGTCGCTTTAAGCCCGGACCTCGAAGTTCGAGCAGGCGGCCAGAAGACTGCGGAGGGGACGGCGTCGAGGATGCGCCGCCTCGCCTGAGAAAGCCTCTGAAAAAGCAAGAGCAAGGCCTTCGCCTTGCTCTTTGCATTTGCTCCGGCTGCTCCGGCCTAGGGGACCGGGGTGGACGGCGCATGGGGATAGAGGCCAAGCCAGTCGTAGGTGATGGTCCCCCAGACGAGCGCAAAGACAATGGCGGCGATCACGGTCGTAGCGAGAAAGACCCGGCCGAGGCGCGGCTGTGCGGGCGCGCTCTCGGGCGTTCCCGGAACCACTTCGCCTGCCTCGGCCTGCGTGCGCACGCCGAAGGGGAGGACCGCGAACAGCACGATCCACCAGATCATGGCATAGAGCGCGAGACCGAAGACGAAGGTCATTCTCTGATGCGGCCCTGCTGATCCGAATTTGGCAATAGGCAATCGGCAATGGGCAATAGGAACATGAGGCTATTGCCTATTGCCCCATTGCCTATTGCCCCCACTTAGGCCTGCTCGAGCTCCGTCAACGTCCCGCAGAAGTCCTTCGGGTGAAGAAAGAGAACCGGTTTCCCGTGTGCGCCGATTTTCGGGTTGCCGTCCCCGAGAACGCGCGCGCCTTGCGACTTGAGCAAATCACGCGCCGCCAGAATATCGTCGACCTCGTAGCAGACGTGATGGATGCCCCCGTCCGGGCTCTTCTCGAGAAACTTGGCGATGGGCGACGCAGGACCCAAGGGCTCGAGAAGCTCGATCTTCGTATTCGGCAGCTCGATGAACACGACGGTCACGCCATGCTCGGGCTGCGGCAGCGGGTCCGTCACCTTCGCTCCGAGCGCGTTCTTGTACACGGCCGAGGCGGCCGCGAGATCCTTGACGGCGATGGCAACGTGATTGAGACGACCAATCATTGCGAACCTTGGAGCTTAAGCGCGAGATTGCCTTGAAGCCGGCTTGCCGGAGCGAGCCCTGCGCGGGCTATCTCTTAGCATCCACCACGCTGAGCAGCACCTTGGCAATGGGCTTCTTGCCCCAGGCGTCGGCGACCGCGCCGCGTACGGCGCGGCGCACGGCTTCCGCAAGCACATCGAGATCGCGCCGGCGCGGCGGCGGTATGCTCCTTAGCGTTCCCTCGATGGCGCCGAGCACGATCTCCGCCATCGGCTCTCCGTCCGCGGCCTCTCCCGGCACGCCGTCGAGCGCCACCTGAGGCTCGGCGAGAAGCTCGCCGCGCCTCGACACGACGAGGGCAACCGCAACAATCCCTACGCTTGCCAGCTTGCGCCGCTCGCGCACCGGTCCCTCGTCGGAGGGGACGATCAGGTAGCCGTCTCGGAAAAGGCGCCCTACAGGGGCGTCGTCGACAATGCGCACCGGTCCCGGCGCCAAGCGCACAATCTCGCCGTTGAAGGCGGGCTGAACCTCGGCCCCCGCCCCTTTGGCGAGATCGCCATGTGCCTTGAGATGGCGCGCCTCTCCATGCATCGGCACGACGATCTTGGGGCGCATCCAGGCGTACATCTGCTTCAGCTCCTCGCGCCGCGGATGGCCGGTGACGTGAACCAGCGCGTCGGTGTCGGTCAATAGCTCGCATCCCATGCGCACGAGGCTGTTCTGGATGCGCTCCACTGCCTTCTCGTTGCCGGGGATGGTGCGCGAGGAGAAGATCGCGAGATCGCCCTTGTCGAGGGAGATGTCGGGATGATCGTTGTCGGCAATGCGCGCCATGGCGGCGCGCGGCTCGCCTTGGCTCCCCGTGCACAGGCACACGATCTTGTCGCGCGGAAGCGTCGAGAACTCCTGCTGGTCGAGGTAGGAGAACCCTTGCGGCAGGTAGCCGGTGTCGATCGCGACCTCGATCACCCGGTGTAGCGCCCGGCCCGCCACGACGAGGGTGCGACCCGCGGCGCGGGCGGCGTGCGACACCGCCCTGACGCGCGCGACGTTCGAGGCGAACGTCGTCACCGCGACCCGGCCCTTCGCCGCCTTGACGATGTCGGCCAGCGATTTCGCCACGTCTGCTTCCGACGGCGAGCGCCCCTCGCGCATGGCATTGGTGGAATCGCCGATGAGCGCCAGCACGCCCTCCTCGCCCAGCGCCTTGAGCTTTTCCTCGTCGGCGGGCTCGCCGATGGTGGGCGTCGCATCGAACTTCCAGTCGCCGGTGTGGAACACGAGACCGAGCTCGGTGCGGATGACGAGCGCGCTCATCTCGGGAATGGAGTGGGTGAGCGTCACGAGCTCGACGTTGAAGGGGCCGACGTCGAAGCGTCCGCCGAGCGGCACCTCGACGATCGGTATCTCGAGCCGCGCGCCGTACTCGGCGAGCTTCGACTTCAGCATCCCGGCCGTGAACGGAGTCGCATACACGGGGACTTTGAGGCGCGGCCAGAGATCGATCACGGCGCCGATGTGGTCCTCGTGCGCGTGCGTGATCACGAGCCCCGCAAGCGCGCTGCGCTCGGCCTCGATGAAGCGCAGGTCGGGCAGGATCACGTCGATCCCGGGATCGAACTCGCCCTCGGGAAAGGTGATGCCGAGGTCGACCATCAGCCACGCTCGCTGGTCGGGCGGGCCAATCCCGTAGAGGTAGGCGTTCATGCCGATCTCGCCGAGACCACCCAGGCCCAGAAAGACCAGCTCCTTGTCCGTGGACTGACGCCCCCGCCGTTCCCTCTCTTGAGCCATCGGCGCGTGCGCCCCTTTCCTTGATCCTCGGCAACCTGTCACATAGACGATCAATCCGGGAGCGTCACGTCTCCAAAGCTATAGCGCCGCTCGGCCCCGCTCTGGTCGCTGATCAGCAGCGCGCCGTCGGCGGCAAGCCCCCGGAAGAGGCCCTCGACCGGCCCTTGCCCGGTATTGATGCTGAGCCGCTCGCCCGCGGCGTGGGCCCGCTCGAGCCAGGCCTCTCGGATTGCGCCGAACCCCCGGCCCACGTCCCAGACCGCGAGCCAGTGCGCGAGACGATCTGCCAAGAAGTTCAGGAGCTTTGGGGGATCCGGGGTGGACCCATGGGCGCCGAGATGGGTCGCCGGCTGGTCGAGACCGGCGGGATGGCTCGCGACGTTGATGCCGACCCCGATCACTGCCGCGAGGCCGCCCGCGACGATGCTGCTCTCGACCAGAATGCCCCCCGCCTTCGCGCGCCCTATCAGAACGTCGTTCGGCCACTTGAGCCGGAGCGCGGCGGCCTTCTCGAGCGTCGTCGCCGCGCGGATCGCATCAATCGCGCCGACGCCCGCGACGAGCGAGAGCTGAGCGGCTTCGGAGGCGGAGACCGGAAGGACCGTGAGCAGGCTCGCATGGAGATTGCCCGGCTCCGAGACCCAGGAGCGCCCCGAGCGCCCGCGCCCTCCGGTCTGGCGCTCCGCCACGATCCAGAGCGGCCCCCTCTCGCCCGCGAGCGCGCGGCGCATGGCTTCCGCGTTGGTCGAATCGAGGGTCGGAAACGTGACCACGTTGTACGCGGACGGGCAGGTCGCAGAGGAAGGCGGCATCACGCGTGTTCAGAATGCAAGCGATTTTGCGGCCGCTGAGGCCGCATTGACGAGGGCCGACGGATATACCGCGTAGAAGAGCACGAAAAGCGCCGGCGAGCACCATCACGAAGCGCGTGTAGGGCTCGACCGCGTGAAACGCGGGGGCCGGCGCGTCGAAGAACATCACCTTGACGATGCGCAAATAATAGAAGGCGGCTACCACGCTGGCCAGCACGCCGATGACCGCGAGCGGGTAGAGCCCGGCTTTGACGGCGGCGGCAAAGACATAGAACTTCGCGAAGAAGCCGGCGAGCGGCGGCACGCCGGCGAGCGAGAAGAGCAGCATCGCCAGCACGAACGCGAGCGGCAGGTTCGTCTCGGCGAGCCCCGAAAGCGAAGAGATGTCCTCCACCATCCCGTCGCCGCGGCGCATGGCGAGGATGCAGGCGAATGTGCCGAGCGTCATCACGAGGTAGATCGCGAGATAGACGAGGAGGCCCTCGAGCCCCTGCTCGCCGCCGGCGGCGAGCCCGACGAGGGCGTACCCGACATGGCCGATCGACGAATAGGCCATGAGCCGCTTGATGTTGGTCTGGCCGATGGCGGCGAATGCGCCCAGCAGCATCGACGCGATCGAGAGGAAGATGATGATCTGGCGCCACTGATCGGCGGCCCCGCCGAAGGCGCCGGCCACGACGCGCGTGAGGAGCGCCATGGCGGCGAGCTTCGGCGCCGCGGCGAAGAAGGCGGTGACCGGCGTGGGCGCCCCCTCGTAGACGTCGGGCGTCCACATGTGGAAGGGCACGGCGGAGACCTTGAAGGCAAGCCCGACCAGGAGAAAGACGAGCCCGACGGTGAGCCCGAGGTTGCCTGCCCCTTCGCGCGCGACTGCGGCGGCAATCTCGGTGAAGCCGGTGGCGCCGGTCGTCCCGTAGAGAAGGGAGGCCCCGTAAAGCAGCATCCCCGACGACAGCGCACCGAGCACGAAGTACTTGAGGCCGGCTTCGCTCGAGCGCGTGTCGTCGCGCCGGATCGCGGCCAGCACGTAGAGCGACAGGCTTTGCAGCTCGAGGCCGAGGTAGAGCGCGATGAGATCGCTCGCAGAGACCATCATCATCATGCCGACGGCGGCGAGCAAGACGAGCACGGGAAACTCGAAGCGCTGCATCCTCTTTAGCTTGAGATACTCGAACGACAGCAGGATCGAGGCCGCCGAGCCGCCGAGGATCAAGAGCTTCATGAACCGGCCGAAGCCGTCGACGATGAACGCGCCGGCAGAAGAGCCGCTCGGTCTCGGGACCTTGCCCGGCGACGAGGTAGGCCGCGGCGGCGAGGATCAGGATGGCGAGCCAGCCCGGCGCCTCGCTGCCGCGTGCGTCGCCCTCGCGAAAGGCGCCGAGCATGAGGAGCGCCATCGCGCCGATCGCGAGCACGATCTCGGGGTACGCGGGTGCCAGGCGCTCGAGCTCCGTCATCGCTGCCCCCTCATGGTCCAGCCGGCGGGCGTGCCGCCTCCGCGAGCGACGACTCGAAACCCGAGACGAGCTTCTTGACCGACAGCGCCGTCACGTCGAGCACCGGCGCCGGATAGAAGCCGAAGAAAATGGTGAGGATCACCAGCGGAGCGAGGACCGCGATTTCGCGCGGGGAGAGGTCGGCCAGCGCCTTCAGCGCCGGCTTCTCGAGCGCCCCGAAGATCATGCGCCGGTAGAGCCACAGCGCATAGGCGGCCGACAGGATGATGCCCGTGGTCGCGAAGAAGGCGACACGCGTCGAGACCTTGAAGCCCGCGAGCAACGTCAGGAACTCGCCGACGAAGCCCGAGGTCCCCGGCAGTCCGACATTGGCGAGCGTGAACACCATGAAGCAGGCGGCATAGAGTGGCATGCGGTCGGCGAGCCCGCCGTAGGCGGCGATCTCGCGCGTGTGGGTCCGGTCGTAGACAACGCCAACGCAGAGGAAGAGGGCGGCGGAGACGATCCCGTGCGAGAGCATCTGAAAGATCGCGCCGTCGACGCCCTGCTGGGTGAAGCTGAAGATGCCCATGGTCACGAAGCCCATGTGGGCGACGGACGAATAGGCGATGAGCTTCTTCAAGTCCTCCTGGGCGAGCGCTACGAGCGACGTGTAGATGATGGCGATGACGGACAGCGCGAACACGAACGGGCGCGAAGGTGGCGCTCGCATCGGGAAGCATCGGCAGCGAGAAGCGCAGGAACCCATAGCCGCCCATCTTCAGGAGAACGGCCGCGAGCACGACCGAGCCCGCGGTCGGCGCCTCGACATGGGCGTCCGGCAGCCAGGTGTGCACGGGCCACATCGGGAGCTTCACGGCAAAGGAGGCGAAGAAGGCGAGCCACAGCCACCACTGCGTCTCGGGCGGAAACTTCACGCTCATGAGGGTCGGGATGTCGGTCGTTCCCCCCTGCCAGTACATGGCCATCATGGCGAGCAGCATGAGGACCGAGCCGAGGAACGTGTAGAGGAAGAACTTGAAGCTCGCGTAGACGCGCCGCGGGCCGCCCCAGACGCCGATGATGAGGAACATCGGGATGAGGCCGCCCTCGAAGAAGAGATAGAAGAGGACGAGGTCGAGTGCCGAGAAGACGCCGAGCATCAGCGTCTCGAGCACGAGGAAGGCGATCATGTACTCCTTGACGCGATCCTTGATGCTGTCCCACGAGGCGAGAATGCAGAGCGGCATCAAGAACGCCGTCAGCACGATGAACAGCATCGAGATGCCGTCGACGCCCATCTTGTACTTGATCGCCCCGAGCCATTCGCGCTCTTCCACGAACTGAAAGCCCGGCAAGGCGGGATCGAACTCGAGCCACACGAGAAGCGAGACCGCGAACGTGATCAGCGTCGTCCAGAGCGCGACGAAGCGGATGTTCTGGAGCGCGTCCTTAGGCAGGGCGACGATGAAGGCCGCGCCCGCCAAGGGCAGGAACGTCACGATCGAGAGAATGGGCGCCGAGCCGAGGTTCATTGCTGCACCCCGCCCGAAAACATGAAGTAGGTGAGGAGAGCGGCCACGCCGATCAGCATGGCGAAGGCGTAGGTGTACACGTACCCGGTCTGCAGCCGCACGACCCGCCCGGTGATCCAGCCCACCGCGCGCGCCGTGCCGTCGATCGCCCCGTCGATGATGGCGCCGTCGCCCTCCTTCCAGAGGAAGCGCCCGAGCCAGAGCGTCGGGCGAACGAACAGCCAGTCGTAGAGCTCGTCGAAGTACCACTTGTTGAGAAGGAAGAGATAGAGCGGCCGGAAGGCGCGCGCGGTCGCGGCAGGCAGGCCCGGCGCGAGGACGTAATAGAGATAGGCGAGCAGGAAGCCCAGGATCATGGCGATCGTCGGCGACAGCGCCACCCACGGGGGCACTTCGTGCGCGTGATGGAGGATGTCCTTGCCCGGCGCCTCGTAAAGCGCCTGGCCCCAGAACGCGGCGCGGTCCTCGCCGACGAAAAAGCCCTGGAAGAGGATTCCCGAAAGAACCGAGCCGAGGGCAAGCAGCGCAAGCGGCACGAGCATCGTCGGCGGGCTCTCGTGGGCGTGTTCGAAGGTATGGTGGTCGGCGCGCGATTTCCCGTGGAATGTCATAAACATAAGGCGCCATGAGTAGAACGACGTCATGAACGCGGCGACAACCAGAAGCCAGAAGGCGTAGTCGGACGGTGTGTGGGCGGCATAGGCCGCCTCGACGATCGCGTCCTTGGAGTGGAAGCCCGCAAACCCGCCGACGTGCGGGATGCCGACGCCGGTCAGAGCGAGGGTGCCGATCAGCATCATGAGCCAGGTGATGGGGAGCTTCTCCCTCAGCCCGCCCATGTGGCGCATGTCCTGCTCGTGGTGCATGGCGTGAATGACCGAGCCCGCGCCGAGGAACAGAAGCGCCTTGAAGGAGGCGTGCGTGAAGAGGTGGAAGATGCCGGCGGAGTAGGCGCCGACCCCGCAACCGACGAACATGTAGCCGAGCTGCGAGCACGTCGAATAGGCGATGACCCGCTTGATGTCGTTCTGCACGAGGCCAACGGTCGCGGCGAAGAAGGCGGTGATAGCGCCGATCAGCGTCACGACCTCGAGCGCCGTCGGCGCAAGCTCGAACAGAGGCGAGAGCCTCGCGACCATGAACACGCCCGCCGTCACCATGGTCGCGGCGTGGATCAGCGCCGAGACCGGGGTCGGACCCTCCATGGCGTCGGGCAGCCAGGTATGGAGCAGGAACTGCGCCGACTTGCCCATGGCCCCCATGAAGAGCAGGAGGCAGAGGAGCGTCAGCGTGTCGACCTCGTAGCCGAGGAAGCTCATGGTCTTGCCGACCACGCCGGGGGCGGCGGCGAAGATGGCGTCGAGGCTGATGGTCTGGAAGGTGGCGAACAGGCCGAATATGCCGAGCGCAAAGCCGAAGTCGCCGACGCGGTTGACGATGAAGGCCTTGATGGCGGCGGCGTTCGCCTCGGGCTTCTTGTACCAGAAGCCGATCAGCAGGTAGGAGGCGAGGCCGACCCCCTCCCAGCCGAAGAACATCTGCAGGAGATTGTCGGCGGTCACGAGCGCCAGCATGGCGAACGTGAACAGCGACAGATAGGAGAAGAAGCGGGGCCGGCCGTCGTCGTCGGCCATGTAGCCGATGGAGTAGAGGTGGACCAGCGCCGAGACCGTCGTCACCACGATCAGCATCACCGCCGTCAGCGTGTCGATCTTGAAGCCCCAGGCGGTGTCGAGCTCGCCCGACGTGATCCACCTCACGAGCGCCGCATGGTCGGTCTCGCCCCCGAAGCCGACGCGCACGAAGACGATCCAGGAGAGGACCGCCGACACCATCAGGAGCGCGGTCGTGACGAGCTCGGAGGCGCGCGCGCCGATCACGCGGCCGAGGAGCCCCGCGATGGCCGCGCCCAGAAACGGCAGGAGGACGATCGCCGTGTAGATCATGCCGGCGCCTTCAACCTTTCATCATGTTGATGTCCTCGACCGCGATCGAGCCCCGGTTGCGGTAGTAGACGACGACGATCGCGAGCCCGATCGCCGCCTCGGCGGCCGCGACCGTCAGCACGAAGAGAGCGAACACCTGGCCGACGAGGTCGCCGAGGAAGTGCGAGAACGAGACCAGGTTGATGTTGACGGCGAGCAGCATCAGCTCGACCGACATCAGGATGACGATGACGTTCTTGCGGTTGAGGAAGATGCCGAGCATGCCGAGCGTGAACAGGCACGCGGCGACGGTCAGGTAATGGCCAAGCCCGATTTCCATTGCCTCCCCGCTCTCCCTCGCCCCGCCCTCAGCCTTTCGCGTCGGGAATGATCGCGCTGCCCGGCGCGACCTTGACCAGTGCGACGCCCGTCGCCGGCCCGCGCGCCACTTGCGCCGCGATCGACTGGCGCTTGACGCCGGCCTTGTGGCGCAGCGTCAGCACGATGGCGCCGACCATGGCAACGAGCAGCACGAGCCCCGCGCCCTGAAAGTAGTAGGCGTATTTCGTGTAGAGAATGCGCCCAAGCGCCTCCGTGTTGCTGAGATCCTGCGGCATCGCCGCCGCCGGCGCCGTGGCGCCCGCAACCCCGAACCCGCGCGCCAGAAAGAGCAGGATCAGCTCGGCCAGCACGACGCCGCCGACCAAGAGGCCAGCCGGCGCGTTCCTGATGAAGCCGGCCTTGAGCTCGGCGAAGTCGACGTCGAGCATCATGACGACGAAGAGGAACAGCACGGCGACCGCGCCCACGTAGACGATGACCAGCAGCATGGCGAGGAACTCGGCGCCGAGCAGGATGAAGAGGCCCGCGCCGTTGAAGAAGGTCAGGATCAGGAACAGCACGGCGTGCACGGGGTTCTTGGCGACGATCACCATCGTCCCCGACGCGAGCGCCAACACGGCAAACAGGTAGAAAAAAAACGCCGTCAGTGCCATGAGCCCCGTCTTTCACCTGTACGGCGCGTCGAGCGCGAGGTTGGTCGCAATCTCGCGCTCCCAGCGGTCGCCGTTCGCCAGCAGCCGCGCCTTGTCGTAGTAGAGCTCCTCGCGCGTCTCGGTCGCGAACTCGAAATTCGGGCCTTCGACGATCGCATCGACAGGACACGCCTCCTGGCACAGCCCGCAGTAGATGCACTTCACCATGTCGATGTCGTAACGCGTCGTGCGCCGCGTGCCGTCGTTGCGCCTTGGCCCCGCCTCGATGGTGATGGCCTGCGCCGGGCAGATTGCCTCGCAGAGCTTGCAGGCGATGCAGCGCTCCTCCCCGTTCGGATAGCGGCGCAGCGCGTGCTCGCCGCGAAAGCGCGGGGAAAGCGGCCCCTTCTCGAACGGATAGTTGAGCGTCTTCTTCGGCGCGAAGAAGTAGCGCATGGCGAGGAAGAACGCCGAGACGAACTCGGCGAGGAACAGCGATTTCACGGCCTGAGCGCTCGCCATGGGATTATCCTTTCACGCCGCTCTCGAGTACTGCAGCACGGCCGCGACGACCACGACCATCGCCAGCGACAGCGGCAGGAACACCTTCCACCCGAGCCGCATGAGCTGGTCATAGCGATAGCGCGGGACCATCGCCTTGGCCATGGCGAACATGAAGAACACGAGGACGACCTTGCCCGCGAACCAGAAGATGCCGGGGACCGCGTTCAGCGGCCAGACGTCGAGCGGCGGCAGCCAGCCGCCGAGGAACAGGATCGTCGTCAGCGCGCACATCGTCGTGATCGCCACGTACTCGCCGAGCATGAACAATAGATAGGGAGTCGAGGAGTATTCGACCATGAACCCGGCGACGAGCTCGGATTCGGCCTCGACGAGGTCGAAGGGGGGCCGGTTGGTCTCGGCCAGCGCCGAGATGAAGAACATGACGAACATGGGGAAGAGCGGCAGCCAGTACCAGTCGAGCGCCGAGGCCGGGAGCCCAAATCTGGTGCCGAGGCCGGTATGCTGCGCGTTGACGATCGCCGTCAGGTTGAGCGAGCCCACGACGAGGAGGACGGTGATGACGATGAAGCCGAGCGAGACCTCGTAGGACACCATCTGCGCCGCCGAGCGCAGGCTGCCCATGAAGGGATATTTCGAGTTCGAGGCCCAGCCGCCCATGATGATGCCGTAGACGCCGAGCGAGGAGATCGCCAGCAGATAGAGCACGCCGACGTTGAGATCGGAAATCACCCACTTGCCCCAGGAGTCCTCGTTCATCGGGATGACGGCCCAGGCGGCGAGCGAGAACGTCGCGGTGGCGAGCGGCGCGAGCAGGAAGACTCCCTTGTCGGCGCCGGCCGGGATCACGGGCTCCTTGAACACGAACTTCAAGAGGTCGGCGAACGATTGGAAGAGCCCGAAGGGACCGACGACGTTGGGGCCGCGCCGCATCTGGACCGCGGCCCAGACCTTGCGATCCATGAGCAGGAGAAACGCGATGCAGACGAGGAGCGCCACGAGCACGAACACGCTCGCGGCCACGGTGACCAGGAGCCACCAACCGTAGTCAACCAGCAATCGCCAAGTCTCGTCCGACATCAATCCCCGCCGAAATCCGCGCCTATCGGTGCCCCCGCGCTCCGTGCCTCGTGCTCTTCCCGCGCATACCTCTCATTCGGCGGCCAAAAGGTTCGCGCCCTCTCCCGCCACCTTCTTCAGCGCGCTCATCTCGGCCATCACCGCGGAAGCCCGCGCCACAGCATTGGTGAGATAGAAGTCACTGACGCCCGAGCGCAGCGGCTCCTCCTTCATCGCGCCCGCCCCCTTGGCGAGGGCCTCGATCCCCTTTCCGTCGGCCGCGATCGCCTCGTCGAGGCGCCCGAGGACAGGTGCCTGCTTGTACATGGCGGATCGCAGCACCGGAAGCGTGTCGTAGGGAAGCGTGTGTCCGACGAGGGGCGAAAGCGCGCGCAGGATCGTCCAATCCTCCTTCGCCTCCCCCGGCGGGAACACGGCGCGTTTCGTCATCTGCACGCGACCCTCGGTATTGGCGAAGGTCGCGCTTTTCTCCGTATAGGCGGCGCCGGGAAGGATCACGTCGGCGCGATGCGCCCCGGCATCGCCGTGGCTTCCCTGGTAGACGACGAAGGCTTGCCCCAGCCGGTTCATGTCGATCTCGTCGGCGCCGAGCAGCCAGACGAGGTCCAATGCGCCGTTGCCGGCGGCGTTGAGCATTCCGCGCACGTCGAGGCCGCCGTCTTGCGGCACGAAGCCGAGATCGAGCCCGGCAACGCGCGAGGCCGCCGTATGCAGCACGTTGAAGCTGCGCCAGCTGGCGTCCTTCCCCTCCATCGCCTGGAGCGCGATGCGGGCCGCTGTGCCGAGCAGTGCCCGCCCATCGTCGCGCGCCGTCGCCGCGGCCCCGACGATGACCACCGGATGGCGCGCCGCGCGCAGGACGCCTGCGAACGCGCTCGTGCCATCGGCTACCGCGGCGAGAGCCTGCGGCGTCTTGCCGAGGTGATCGTAGGGATAGGTGAGATTGGCGCCCTCGCCGACGAGAGCGACGGAGAGGCCGCCCTGGCGCCAGCGCTTCCTGATGCGCGCATTGAGGAGGGCGGCCTCGACGCGCGGGTTCGTCCCCACGAGCAGGATGGCGTCGGCCTGCTCGAGGCCCTCGATCGTCGTGTTGAACAGGTAGCTCGCGCGGCCGAGATTCGGCTCGAGACGCGCGCCGTCCTGGCGGCAATCGATGTTCTTGGAGCCGAGCCGCTGGAACAAGTCCTTCACCGCAAACATCTCCTCGGCACCGGCGAGATCCCCAGCGATGGCGGCGATCCGCCCGGCCGGCGTCGCCTTGATCCTCTCGGCAATGGCGGCGAGTGCTTCGGGCCATGTCGCTGGAACGAGCATGCTGTCCTTGCGTACATAGGGCCGGTCGAGCCGCTGGGTCCTGAGCCCGTCCGCCACGTGGCGCGTCTTGTCCGAGATCCACTCCTCGTTCACCGCATCGTTGTTGCGCGGCAGGATGCGCATCACCTCGCGCCCGCGCGAATCGACGCGGATGGCCGAGCCGACGGCGTCCATGACATCGATGCTCTCGGTCTTCTTGAGCTCCCAGGGCCGCGCGTTATGGGCCCACGGCCGGTGAGTCAGCGCGCCGACGGGGCAGAGATCGTTGACGTTGGCCGACAGCTCCGAGAGGATCCCGCGCTCGAGATAGGTGGTGATCTCGGCGTCCTCGCCGCGGCCGATGAGGCCAAGCTCCTCGACGCCGGCGACCTCCGTCATGAAGCGCACGCAGCGCGTGCAGTGGATGCACCGGTTCATGGCGGTCTTGATGAGCGGCCCGAGGTACTTCTCCTCGACCGCGCGCTTCTGCTCGTGGTAGCGCGAGCCGCCCATGCCGTAGACCAGCGCCTGGTCCTGCAGGTCGCATTCTCCGCCCTGGTCGCAGATCGGGCAGTCGAGCGGGTGGTTGATCAGGAGGAACTCCATCACGCCCTCGCGCGCCTTCTTCACGAGCGCGCTCGTCGTGCTGATCTGCTTCGGCGAGTTGTCCTTGTTCGGCGGCAGGTCGTTGACGCCCATGGCGCACGACGCGATCGGCTTCGGCGAGCCCTGCACCTCGACCAGGCACATGCGGCAGTTGCCGGCGATCGACAGGCGCTCGTGATAGCAGAAGCGCGGGATCTCGGCACCGGCCTGCTCGCAGGCCTGGAGCAGCGTGATGCCGTCCTCGACCTCGATCTCTTTGCCGTCGATGATAAGTTGCTTCGGCATGTGGTTGCTCACTCCGCCGCTTCGCGGTGGTTCGCGTGGTACTCGTCGATGCGCCGCTCGATCTCGGGGCGGAAGTTGCGCAAGAGCCCCTGCACGGGCCAGGCCGCGGCGTCTCCCAGCGCACAGATGGTGTGCCCCTCGATCTGCTTGGAGACGTCGAACAGGAGGTCGATCTCCCGCTTTTCCGCTTCGCCTCGCGCCATGCGCTCGAGCACGCGCCACATCCAGCCCGTCCCCTCCCGGCACGGCGTGCACTGGCCGCAGCTCTCGTGCTTGTAGAAATGGGCGATGCGGGCGATCGCACGCACGACGTCGGTCGACTTGTCCATGACGATGATGGCCGCCGTTCCCAAGCCGCTCTTGAGCTTGACGAGGCTGTCGAAGTCCATCGTCAGGTCCTCGCACTGAGCCGCGGGGACGAGCGGCATCGACGAGCCGCCCGGGATGACCGCGAGCAAATTGCCCCATCCCCCGCGCACGCCGCCCGCGTGCACGTCGATGAGCTGGCGCAGGGGAATGCCCATCTCCTCCTCGACCACGCACGGGCGCTCCACGTGGCCCGAGATCTGGAACAGCTTGGTGCCGGTATTGTTCGGCAGGCCGAGGCTCGCGAACCAGTTTGCGCCGCGGCGCAGGATATCGGGGACGACGGCGATGCTCTCCACGTTGTTGACCGTCGTCGGCGCGCCGTAGAGGCCGACGTTGGCCGGGAACGGCGGCTTCAAGCGCGGCTGGCCCTTCTTGCCCTCGAGGCTTTCGAGCAGCGCCGTCTCCTCGCCGCAGATGTAGGCCCCAGCCCCGTGGTGGACGTAGAGATCAAAGTCCCAGCCGTGCACGTTGCCTTTGCCGATGAGCTTTGCCGCGTACGCTTCGTCGATCGCGGCTTGCAGGCGCTCGCGCTCGCGGATGAACTCGCCGCGCACGTAGATGTAGGAGGTGTGGGCGCGCATGGCGAAGGACGCAAGCAGCGCCCCTTCGATCAGAAGGTGGGGATCATGGCGCATGATCTCCCGGTCCTTGCAGGAGCCCGGCTCGCTCTCGTCCGCGTTGATGACGAGATAAGAGGGCCTGGGATCGCTCTTCGGCATGAACGACCACTTGAGCCCCGTAGGAAAGCCCGCCCCGCCGCGTCCGCGCAGGCCGGAGGCCTTCACCTCGCCGATGATCCAGTCGTGCCCCTTGTCGACGAAAAACTTGGTGCCGTCCCAAGCCCCGCGCAGCTTCGCGCCCTTGAGGCCCCAGTCGTGGAAGCCGTAGAGATTGCGGAAGATGCGGTCCTTGTCCTCGAGCAACATGACGGCGCTCATCCTTTCCGCTTCTCGGGCGGCCCGGCCGGTGCGGCGTCGGCAAGCTCGGCGAAGCGCTTGCGCCAGGCGCCAACCCCCGAGCCGTCGTAAAGGGCAGGATCCTTGAGGGTCGTCGGGCCGCCCGCCGGACAGGAGGCCTGCCGCCCGATTTGGGAGCCGGGCCTGGGCGGCGCTCCCTTGGCATAGCCGTCGAGCACCTTGTCGAGCAGCGCCGGCGTCAAATCCTCATACGTGTCCTTGCCGATCTGCACCAAAGGCGCGTTGGCGCACGAGCCCAGGCACTCGACCTCCTCCCAGGAGAAGTCGCCGTTTGCCGAAAGCTCATGGGCGTGCTCGGCAATGCGCCGCCGGCAAAGATCGATGAGCGCGCCGGCTCCGCGCAGCATGCAGGGCGTCGTGCCGCACACCTGCACATGCGCTTTGCGGCCGACCGGGGCGAGCAGGAACATCGTGTAGAATGTCGCGATCTCGTAGACCCTGATATGCGCCATGCCGAGCATGTCCGCGACCGCTCGGATCGCCGGCTCGGTGAGCCAGCCCTCCTGCTCCTGCGCGCGCCACAACACGGGGAGGACGGCGGACGCCTGCTTTCCCGGCGGATACTTGGCGATCGCAGCCTTTGCCCAGGCGAGATTCTGGGGAGTGAACGCGAACGATGGCGGCTGATCGGGATAAAGGCGGCGGACGGCCATCAATGGCTCCCACTTGACGTGATTGCCTCGAGGGCCGCGGGACTGGCGACGGGCCCGACACAACACGGAACGCTCAGGCAGCGAGAAGCGTCAGCCCCAGGATCACCCAGCGATAATCACCGAGTTCAACTACGGCGATCCCCGCTGCAAAGCAAGCGGGCTTCGCGCCTGCGAAAAGACTAGCCCGCACTTATGTGGGGCGCGCGACACGCCGCTGCAACTGCGATCTAAAATATCAGCACGAGGTCGAAGAAGATTGGCAATCCGCAATAAAACTTGAACGCAAATTGCGATGTCGCGGCAGCGTCAAGCCTCGTCTCATCCGTCGAGATGCGCCGTCGCGTGCCCCGGCGCGGCGTTCCACTCCGACCGCTCCGTATGGATCGGTTCTGCGAGCCAGACGACGATCAAGAGGATGGTCGCGAGCGGCGCAAGGATGAGCGAGATCTGCGAGCCCACTCTGAGGAAGCCGATCCAGAAGGCGGCGAGCAGCACGCCGAAGAGCGCGATGATCCAACCGCCGCCGTCGGGGCCGCGCACCACCGCGACCCAAGCTCCGAAGGCAACCGAGACGAGACCGAGCAATAGCGGCACGGCCGGGAAGTCGATATGCAGCGCGCCCATCGGCCAGCCCAGGCGGGTGGCGAAAAAGCGATAGCTCACGAGCGAGAGCCCCCAGCCCAGTGCGCCGACGGCCAAGAGAAAGAGATTGTCGATCATGTCTTGAGCCTCCCGTTGGCGCGGGCATCCCGGCCCGCGCCTCGTCGTCCTGTGGCTACGCCGCGCCCGGACCCTTCCTTTTCGCAAGATTTCAGGGCGTTCGCCAGGGCGGCGCCCGCGCGAGGTTAAGCGGTTGCACGGTGAATTGCGCTTCGCACCGCAGAACTGCCTAATCCTCAGGCAATCTGCCGAAAGCTCAACCTGTGAAATTTTGAGCGAGTCCATTAGATTGCTCGCGGTCTGAACCGAAGGAGGGGTCGATGTTCGGATGGCTGAAGCGCAAGAAGCCCGTAGCTCAGGCCGCGCCGGCGCCATCGGCGCCCGCTACCGCGCCGGAGCCCTCCGCACCGGCGGCGAGGCCTCAGCCCGCCGCGCGCGTCTCGTCCTCCACAAGCTCCACTGCGCCTCGCCGTCCCCCATCTAAGGTTCGACGGCGCCGGCGTACGATCCGCGGCCAGGGTCTTCGCTCGCGCGTCCCCAATCTCGCGCTCGACTTCAATGAGCCGCCGCCGAGGATAGGGCTTCTCTCGACCGAGATCGGACCGGACGGCAGGCGTGCCGCGATCGTCACGCACGTCCACCCCGGCGGGCGCCGCCTCGTCGCACGCATCAAGGCAACGGGCGAGGGGCGAACCTATGTGCTGAGCTCCGACGGCACGTATCGCATCCCCGGCCGCGCGAACGCGCCCCGGCTCGTGATCGGGATGAGGTAGCCAAGATCGCCTGCTCACCGCCCGACGAGAATCCAACCCTACGTTGCCTGTCCGGTTAGGTTCCCTTCTACCGCCGGGAAATAGTGCGTACACATCCGAGGCCCCGGAGCGAAGTGTCATATTCGATGCCTAGCATGCCGGGCGGCGTCGGCTGGGAACGGGGGACTATCAATGGTGAGGAAGGTAGGCACCAACGGAAGTGATGTGCTTCGGGGCACAGCGCTCGCGGACAGGCTGTTCGGCCTCGGCGGCTTCGACGCGCTCTTCGGTCTCGGCGCCGCCGACTACATTGCCGGCGGCAATCAGGGCGATACGCTGGACGGCGGAGCCGGCAACGACAGCCTCTTCGGCCAGGCTGGAAACGACACGCTGAAGGGCGGGCTAGGCAACGACCGGCTCGATGGCGGCGACGGCTCCGACCTCATGGTCGGCGGCCTCGGCAACGACATCTATTGCGTCGGCCCGGGGGCCGACATAGTGAAAGAAGGCATCCCCGGCGGCGGAACCGATACTGTCCGCGTCTCGGAGCGTTCCGGCTACACCCTCACTGCGGGCATCGAGAACCTCACCGTGCTCGATACGGACGGCTCGCAGAACGTCTACCGCGGCAATGGGCTCGCCAACATCATTGATGGCCGGCAGACCGCCGTCAGCTTCAATTGGGAGGTAAAGCTCTACGGCCTCGGGGGCAGCGACCAGTTGTTCGGAGGCGCTGCCGACGACACCCTCGATGGCGGAACGGGCGTAGACAGGATGCTCGGCGGCCGCGGCGACGACACCTACTACGTCGACAATGCTCGCGACGCGATCTTCGAAATCGACAGCCATCCCATTGCGAACGCCAGCGCGCACGATCTCGTGCGCAGCACGGTCACTTATACGCTGCCGAACGAGGTCGAGGGGCTGACCTTGCTCGGGGTGAACGGCCTCACCGCAATCGGCAACGGCGGGAACAACGATCTCGAGGGCAATATCGGCAACAACACCTTGCGCGGCATGGAAGGCATCGACCGCCTGACCGGGCGCGCGGGCGCCGACACCTTTGTGTGGGGCGATATTTTCGAAGGAGAGGACTCCACCAACACAGACTTCGTCGACCACATCGTCGACTTCAGCGCAGGCGAGGGCGACCGGATCGATCTGCAAGGCATCGACGCCGATCCGACGGCTCCCGGAGACCAGGCATTCACCTTCGTTGGAGACATCAGGATCGGCGGGTTTCCGGGCCTGGTCGTCGGCGAGGTCGGGTATATCGTCGGCACGGTCTCGACGGTCATCTACGTCAACACGGATGCCGACCCGGTCGCGGAAATGAAGATCGTGACCGAACGCGGCGGCGCCCCCGATGCGAGCTGGTTCCTGCTTTAGGAGCGCCCAGGGCCCCGCGACCGACGCCTGCTAACTGCCCCGGCCGCGCGAACGTCGCCCCGACCCATGATTGGGATCAAGTAAGGCGCTGATAGCGCTCACCAGGGGCGCGCCTTCTCGGCGATCTTGTTCTTGGCGTGGAACCGCACGATCTCGACGAAGCGCTTGGAGATCGCGGCGAGGGCGGTCGCCTTCGAGGAGGGCTTTGGCCCGCCTCTGCCATAACGGTGGGAGATTTCGATCACGTCCGCGGCTCTCGGTCGATCATCTTCCTTCAATTCCGCAAAGATGCGTTCGAAGGTCGAACGGTTCGTCTGAGCTTTAGTGAAGCGATCGACGTACTCTCGGACGAGATCCTCATTGATTGGTTTGCGCTTGGCCATGTCATCCGCGTTGAGTCCAAACAACGTATTCAAGATAGACATCGATAAGCGTCCTCGCCAGGGCAGGCGACGCTCAACTGGCACCCGCGGTGCAGATGTCACCACACATAGAGTGATAATTCTCCAATTACTCTATCCCGATTCTCCTGCAAATGGCCGAGAACAGCGGATCAAAATACTCCCGCACGGAATCGCCGTCGGCACCCGGAAGTGTATATGCTATATACTCGCCCATGGCCGCGGCAATGTCGGCACGGCGTGGCAGCGGAGTTCTGGATCAACAGGTCCTCGTCATCGCGCCACTGCTTTGCCCCTTCTCTGACCAAATTCCACGCCTTCTCCTCGCGGGCCGTGCGCGCCGGGCCGCGAGTCATGGTCCCCACGATTCCCAGAAGCTCGAGATCGAGATCCAAGTCCTTTTTGAGGCCACGCATTTGACTGAGGAATTGCGCAACAGACTCCGCCGAAATCGTATCGTGAATTGTCGGAACCAGAAAATAATGGCTCGCAACGAGAGCGTTGATTGAGCCGAGCGTCAGTCGCGGTGGCATATCCAGTATGATCAGGTCGTACCCCTGCCGCACTTCCGGCCGCAGCAAGGCGTTGGCCAGACGATAGCGAACGTCAATTCCGCCCTCGTCCCTGAGCAGCCATTTAAGGAGCAGCGTATTCTCCATCGCGGAGAAGTCGTAATTCGCGGGCACCAGCCAAACCTGGCTGAGCTCGGGGGCAAGGTGGATGCTGGCCCGCTCCACGGTGATCAGGTCGGCCGATACCTCGAACAGCCTTTCGACTTGCGACTCGGTGTCCTCGCGTCCGGTGCCGAGGAGCAACGCGTTGGATAGGGACGCTTGGTAGTCCAGATCCACGATGAGAACGGGCCGTTTGAGCTTCTCGCTCACATAGGCCGCGAGATTTGCGGCGATCGTCGTCTTGCCCACGCCGCCCTTCAGGTTGCCGATCGTCAGGACCTTTGCGCCGAGCGGATCACGAAGCCAAAGCTTATACTGAGGAAAGGGCACCGGCGCCCGGAGCTTCCAAAGCGTGCTGGCTCCCTCGGTGACATTGCGCAGATCGCTTTCCACCTTCTCCAGTTCCGCCCCTCTCGCCTCGAGCTACCGGTCGATCTCGCCGAACACGATGTCGATCGAGCCGAGGATCGCCGACACGTCGGCCAGCATGTGGCCGCGGTTCAAGAAGTCCATCGCCTGGAGGTGCGGAAAGCCCGGGGCGCGGATCTTGCAGCGGTAGGGCTTGTTCGAGCCGTCGGACACGAGATAGACGCCGAACTCGCCCTTGGGCGCCTCGACGGCGGCGTAGACGTCGCCCGCCGGCACGTGAAAGCCCTCGGTGTAGAGCTTGAAGTGGTTGATGAGCGCCTCCATCGAGCGCTTCATCTCGGCGCGCCGCGGCGGCACGACCCTGGGGTTGGCCGCCGTCACCGGCCCCTCGCCCGAGGCCGAGCGTAGCGCCTCGCAGCACTGCTTCATGATCTTCACCGCTTCGCGCATCTCGGCCATGCGCACGAGATAGCGGTCGTAGCAGTCGCCGTTCTTGCCGATCGGAATGTCGAAATCGAGCTCGCTATAGCATTCGTAGGGCTGTGCCTTGCGCAGGTCCCAGGCCGCGCCCGAGCCTCGCACCATCACGCCCGAAAAGCCCCAGGCGAAGGCGTCCTCGAGCTTGACGACGCCGATGTCGACGTTTCGCTGCTTGAAGATGCGGTTCTCGGTCAAGAGGCCCTCGATATCGTCGAGGACGCGCACGAAAGGATCGCACCAGTCGTAGATGTCGTCGATGAGCGCCGGCGGCAGGTCCTCGTGCACGCCGCCGATGCGGAAGTATTTCGCATGCATGCGCGAGCCGGACGCGCGCTCGTAGAACACCATGAGCTTCTCGCGTTCCTCGAAGCCCCACAGCGGCGGGGTGAGTGCGCCGACGTCCATGGCCTGGGTGGTGACGTTGAGGAGGTGGGAGAGATGGCGGCCGATCTCCGAATAGAGGACGCGGATGAGCTGGGCGCGGCGGGGGACCGTGATGCCGAGCAGCTTCTCGGCGGCTAAGCAGAACGCGTGCTCCTGGTTCATCGGCGCGACATAGTCGAGCCGGTCGAAGTAGCCGATCGCCTGCAGGTAGGTCTTGTGCTCGATCAGCTTCTCGGTGCCGCGGTGCAGGAGGCCGATGTGCGGATCGACGCGCTCGACGACCTCGCCGTCGAGCTCGAGCACGAGGCGCAAGACCCCGTGCGCCGCCGGGTGCTGCGGCCCGAAGTTGATGTTGAACGGCCGGATCTCGGTTTCAGCCATGAACTCGATCCTTCACCTCACCCGAGCGGCGCGACGCCGGCGGCCTTCGCCTTGGCCGCAACGCGCGACCTGAACACGTCCCATGGCACGATCACGCGCTCGTGCGTCCCCTCGCCGATCCGTTCCACGCCGTCGTGAGCTCGAACCGAGAACGTGACGCGCCGCCCCTCGACCTTCGTGCATTGCGCTTCGACCGAGACCGTCTGGCCGGGCAGCGTCGCGGCGATGTGGGAGACGTTGATGTGAATGCCGAGCGACCCCTCGCCCTCGCCGAGATAGGGCTTCAGCAATTCGAGGCATGCCCACTCCATGAGGCCGACCATGAAGCCGGTCGCGAACACGCCCGGCATCGCCCTGAAGTCCTCCGAATTCGGGATAGAGGTGCGGGCACCGTCTTGGTGTCGGGCACCGTGAAGCGGAACGTGATCTTTGCACCAGGGGCGAGCTTGGAGGGCATGCGATCATGCCTTGGCTGGCGTATCGGGTCCGCTCGCCTTCTCGTCACCCGGGAGTGGATAGTGCGGCCCCTCCCACGGGCTTTCGAAATCGAACGTACGGAACTCGGCCGTGAGCTTCACCGGCTCGTAGACAACCCTCTTGGCCGCGTCGTCGTAGCGGACCTCGACGTAGCCGGTGAGCGGAAAGTCCTTGCGCAGCGGATAGCCCTGGAAGCCGTAGTCGGTGAGGAGCCGGCGCAGGTCGGGATGGCCCGAGAACAGGATGCCGAACATGTCATAGGCCTCGCGCTCGTACCAGTTTGCCGCCGGAAAGACCTCGATCACGGACGGAACAGGGGTATCCTCATCGGTCTCGAGCTTCACGCGGATGCGCTGGTTCAAGCGCGGCGAGAGCAGATGGTAGACGACGTCGAAGCGCCGCTCGCGCTCGGGCCAGTCGACGCCGCAGATGTCGATCAGGACCTCGAAGCGGCAGCGGGGATCGTCGCGCAGGCTCTTGACGACGGAAACGATGGCGTCGCGCTCGACCGTGAGCGTGAGCTCGCCGTGGGAGATGCGCGAGGACAAAAGAGACCGGCCGAGGATCGCGGCGGCGTGTTCCTTGAGCGCGGCTGAGGTCTCTCCCATGGTCAGCGCTCGATCGTCCCCGTGCGGCGGATCTTGCGTTGCAGAAGCAGCACGCCGTAGACAAGCGCTTCCGCCGTCGGCGGGCAGCCGGGCACATAGATGTCGACCGGCACGATGCGGTCGCAGCCGCGCACTACCGCGTAGGAGTAGTGGTAGTAGCCGCCGCCGTTGGCACAGCTTCCCATGGAGATCACGTAGCGGGGCTCCGGCATCTGGTCGTAGACCTTGCGCAGCGCGGGCGCCATCTTGTTGGTGAGCGTGCCGGCGACGATCATCACGTCCGACTGGCGCGGAGAGCCGCGCGGGGCGAAGCCGAAGCGCTCGAGATCGTAGCGCGGCATCGAGGCCTGCATCATCTCGACCGCGCAGCAGGCGAGTCCGAACGTCATCCACATGAGCGAGCCCGTGCGCGCCCAGTTGATGAGGTCGTCGGTCGACGTGACGAGAAAGCCTTTGTCGGCGAGCTCGTTCGAGATCTCGGTGAAGGCTGCGTCGCCGGGCTTCACGAGACCTGCACTGCCTCGCCCTCCCTCCCCTTCCTTGGGCCGCTCCAGAGCGGCCGCTCGCGGTGCGATCAATCCCATTCGAGCGCTCCCGTCTTCCACTCGTAGATGAAGCCGACGGTGAGGACGCCAAGGAAGATCATCATCGACCAGAAGCCGTAGAGGCCGATGTCCTTGAACGCGACCGCCCAGGGGAAGAGAAAGGCGATCTCGAGGTCGAAGATGATGAACAGGATAGAGACCAGGTAGAAGCGCACGTCGAACTTCATGCGCGCGTCGTCGAAGGCGTTGAAGCCGCACTCGTAGGCCGAGACCTTCTCGGGGTCGGGATTGCGCACGGCGACGAGAAACGGCGCCAGCATGAGGGCCGAGCCGATGGCCAGCGCCACGCCGATGAAGATGGCGAGCGGAAGATAGGCGTTGAACAGCTCGTTCATTCGGGGTCCTTATCGCGTGCCGCGCGGCGGGGAGGACGGGGCCCGAGTCCGATATTCAGGTAAGCTCCTGTTATCGCAGAGGCAAGGCGGGCGCAACTGCTCCTCGGCGTAGATCACACATGCGGCAACTGAAAGCACCGTCGAGGAAGCGGCGCGAAGCGCCCAGGAACCGCGCCTCGCGGGCCATAGGCGCCCAAGGGCGGCCCGCGCGCCTGCAGCCGGCGCACCTACGAAGCACTCCCGTGGCCTAGAGCGGAGCGCTTCCTCAGCTTGTGTCGGCAGAAAAAAGTGGCGCGAGAGACGGGACTTGAACCCGCGGCCTCCGCCGTGACAGGGCGGCGCTCTAACCAACTGAGCTACTCCCGCATTCCCGAGCGGCGCGCCTCGCGGGCGCGCCGTCTCAAGAGGTTCCGAGATACGTGTTCGCCCCTCCCAAGTCAAGGGAACGGGGCGCCTGCCCCGGGGCGCTCGTTCGGCTTCACGCCCCCAAGAAATCCCGCTTGCCGATGTCCAGGCCGTTGTGGCGCAGGATCACGTAGGCCGTCGTCACATGGAAAAAGAAGTTCGGCAGCGCGAAGGTGAGAAGGATAGTCCTGACCGTTGAAGACAAGCTCCTCGGCTCGGTCGGGCGGACCCACCTTGAGCTTGATCTCGCGCCCCTCCGAGCCGTCGATCTGGTCGGGCCTCACGCTGCCGATGAAGTCGAGCGTCTTGGCAATGCGGGCCTTGAGCTCGGGAAACGTCGCCTCCGTGTCGGGAAAGCTCGGAACGGGAAGGCCGGCGAGCCGTGCCGCCGCGCCCTTGGCGGCGTCCGTCGCGATCTGCACCTGACGCGTCATCGTGAACATGTCGGGATAGAGGCGGGCGGTGAGCAGGATGGCGGGATCGAACTTGCTGGCCTCCGCATAGCTCACCGCCTTGTCGAGGATCGCGTCGAGCGACTTGAGTTGCCTCGTGAACACGGGGACCGAGGCGGCGTACATGGAGAGGGTCATGGGAACTCTTTGGGACGGGTGGACAAGCGCCCGCGGCGTGGCGGGGCGACGATGTCCTATCACGGCCGAGTGACAGGCGCGAGGAGGCGCGGCGAGCGATTCGTCGCTGCGCAAAGCCCAAGCAGTGAAGCGAATCGGCAGGTCTTGAAAGCCAAAACGAAGCTGATCTCATGGAAACCGAGTCGCCTCACAGGAGCTGACCTCGAATCGACTGCTCCCAGTCTCGCTGTCCGGGATTAACTGATTAAATTTGGGTTTCCGAACTGGCGACAATTCCGCATCACCTCCGAAGAAACGTTATCATCGAAATAGAGGTTGGGGGTCAAATCCCCCTCAAGCACAGATTGGGGGCGGCCGGAAGAAATCGGTGAGGATCGCGTGCTCCCGCGCGGAGGCCCTCGTCGCCGTCGAGGACGTGGTATCGAAGCCCCATCGGAGCAGCGCGAGAACAGCGGGTCCTGCCTGCGAACGAAGAGGTCGATCTGTCGGTGCCCGACTTCTGCAGCCAGGCCCGCTGTTGCCGTACTCCATGTGCAGAATGTCATCGCCCGCCCCGCCCTCCAGAGTATCGCTGCCGCCACCCCCAGACATGGTATCCTTGCCGGCGAGCCCGCGAAACGTCACGCCAGGCGCGTTGACGCGCTATCGCCGACCATGCTGTCGGCGAAATTGGTGCCGATCACGTTCTCGATGTCGAAGTGATCAGACCGTCTCCTCGCACGTTGTCGAAGACCGAGGCATGCACGCCGACGTATTGCCCGAGTAGTCGACGGTATCCTGCCGACGCCGCCGTTGACGAGCTTGCCGTAGCGATCCGTCACCGGCCGGATGCAGGTCGTTGCCGGCGCCACCGATTGAACGGTCATTGCCGGGACCACCGACCAGCAGGTCGTTACCCGGCACCGCCGAACAGGCTGTCATTGCCGGCGCCGCCACTAAGAGTATCGTCGCCCGCCTCGCCGCTCGAGCGTGTCATTGCCCAAGCCGCCGTTGAGGGTGTTCTTGCCCGAATTGCCGGTCAGCGTGTTGTGGAGCGCATTCCCGATCCCGTTGAGATTGCCGGTGCCGAAGAGCGCCAGCTTCTCCACGTTGGCGCCGAGCGTGAAGGAGGCGGTGGAGCGCACGAGATCGATGCCTTGATTGGTGAGCTCGATCACCCTGTCGTTCGACTGGCTGACGACATAGATGTCGTTGCCGAGCCCTCCGCGCATCGTGTCGCGCCCGAGACCGCCATCGAGCAGATCGGCCCCGCCGAGGCCGAACAGCACATCGTCGGCGCCGAGGCCGAAAAGCTGGTCGGCGAGCGCCGTACCGGTAAGCGTGTTCTTCTTCGCATTGCCAAACTTCACCGCCATGACGCACTCCTAAGTCTTGAGTGGTAGCCTCCTTGCGAAGGCGGCGAGCCCACTCACGGCTGCACAAAATGCGAGCACCTACCATTTGCTCAGGAGAGCAATATGCGTTGATCGCGCGTCCCGCGAGTGACACCTCGCACGGACCTGCCGGTTGCTCCTAGTATGTAACCGTATCGAACCGCGCCTCGCTCCAACGCACGCAGCCGATCGCATCGCGAGAGTATCGCAGAGGCGAATTTCCTTTTCTTGGACTAGAGCGGCCTCGATGCTTTTGCTCGAGTGCGCAAATTGCAAAGTCGCGCTCCGCGTGGTAGTACACGGATGAAATTGCCTACGACCTAATTCCTTTGTCTGCCCCGTGGGATTTTTCTCGTGGCCGGGACGCGTGATCCGCTTCGCGAATGGCGCGACCTCGTCGGCAGGCGCCTCCTAAATCTGGATTTCCGCCCGCTGTCTGACGAGCCGTTCCGCGCCTCCATCGACCCTGTCATCAACGAGCCCGATTTGCGCGTGACCCGGTCACGCATGACGCCCGGCGTGACGTTTCGCGATCAGGAGCTGGTGAAGGATGGAACCGACGCGTTCGCCCTGGTGATGTCGCGCGGCAGCGCGCTTGCCGTCACGCATCAGGATCGCGAGATGTCCATCGAGCCTGGCGAGGCCACCCTCCTGCGGGTGTCGGAACCTGGGACGCTCGGCTCCGCCAAGACATTCAGCTTCACATCGGTGTTGATTTCCGCCCATGAGCTCCGGTCGTGCGGGCTCGATCTCGACCGCCTGATCGCGCGGCGCTGGTCGCGGTCGTCCAGCGCGTTGCGTCTCCTCAAGTCCTACCTCGGAAGCCTGCAGAAAAGTGCAGCCGCGCTATCGCCGGAGGTTCGCGGCGCTGCGCGGCGGCATATCCTGGAGCTTGCCAAGCTGGCAGCAGCGGAGCAATTGAGCGCGGACATCGATGCCGATCCGGCGGCAATTCGGGCGACGCGGCTCGCAGCGGCGCTCGACGACATCGCGGCCCGCATTCATGATCCGTCGCTCACCGTCGCGTCGATTGCGCAGGCGCAGGGCATCTCGCCGCGCTACCTGCAGCGCATCCTCGAGCAGGGAGGAGTTCGCTTCACCGAGCACCTGAACGAGCTCAGGCTGATGCGGTCTTATGAGTTCTTGGCCGATCCGCAGCGCGCCTCGCGGCGCATCTCCGACATCGCGCTCGAGGCCGGGTTCTCCGATGTCTCCCATTTCAATCGGCTGTTTCGCGCGCGTTTCGGCGAGACGCCCCGCGCCGTGCGGGGGAAGCGCGCAAATGGTGGGCGGTGAAGGGATCGAACCTCCGACATCCTCGGTGTAAACGAGGCGCTCTACCGCTGAGCTAACCGCCCGCACCATCGTCATGCATCATCGGGCCGAAGGCCCGTGACCGCAAGGCGGGTCCTGCCGAAGCATGTCCCTGACATGGCGGCGAGACGCACCACAGGCGGTCCGGGTCGAGCGCGTGAGCGAAACGAAGACGCGCCGCGGGCCACCCTCACGGCGCGTTCGAATTGCGCAAAAGCAAAGCCTCAGTTGAGGGCGTCTTTGAGACCCTTGGACGGGGAGAACTTAGGGACCCGTGAGGCCGGGATCTTGATCGTTGCACCGGTCGCCGGGTTGCGACCCTCGCGCGCCTTGCGCTTGGCAACCTTGAAGGTGCCGAAATCCGGAATGCGAACCTCGTCGCCGTTTTTCATCGAGGTCCTGATGTGGGCGAGCATTGCATCGACTGCCGTCCCTGCTTTCTCCTTGGTGAGCTCGCACTCTCTGGCGACGGCGTCGATCAAATCTTTCTTACTCATCTCTCTCCGTCCTCGTGACTGGAATGTCTCGGATGACTGTGATTGGCGCTGAGCACAGGCAGAATTGGCTGCCGGCCGACGCGCATGATGTGCTGCTTAAGCAGCGGAGACCGCACAAAAGCGCCGAAAAATCGGCCCCGTCAAGGGGCAAATCCGCGCTTTTGGCGCAATATTGGCGGGTTTCCTAATCCTTTCCCGACGCGGGCGCGAGCGTGGTAACCACGATAAAATGATCGCGTCGGACCTCATCGGCCCGACGCGATAACAGTTCAGCGCAAGATTCTGGATCGTCGCGTTTCGTCGATCCGAAATGTTCGCTCGCTAGTGCGCGGTCACCCGCGGCTCGCCAGACCCATCCTCGGGAACGGGCGCCTCGGCCGCGGTCTCGTCCCACGTGATCGCCTCCGGCGTCCGCACGAGGCCCGCCTTCACGACATCCTCCATGCGCGCCACGGGAACGAGCTCGAGCTTCTTCTTCACCTCGTCGGGAATCTCCGCGAGGTCTTTCACGTTCTCCTCCGGGATCAGCACCGTCTTGATGCCGCCCCTCAGCGCCGCGAGCAGCTTTTCCTTCAAGCCGCCAATCGGCAGCACGCGCCCGCGCAGCGTAATCTCGCCCGTCATGGCAACGTCCTTGCGGACGGGGATGCCGGTGAGCACGGAGATGATGGCGGTCGCCATCGCCACGCCGGCGGAGGGGCCATCCTTCGGCGTCGCGCCTTCCGGCACGTGCACGTGGATGTCCTTCTTCTCGAACAGCGACGGGGAAATGCCGAACTCGACGGAGCGCGAGCGCACGTAGGCGTTGGCCGCCTGAATGCTCTCCTTCATCACGTCGCGCAGGTTTCCCGTGACCGTCATCTTGCCCTTGCCGGGCATCATGACGCCTTCGATCGTGAGCAGCTCGCCGCCGACCTCGGTCCAGGCGAGGCCCGTCACGATGCCGATCTGGTCCTCGAGCTCGGCCTCGCCGTAGCGGAACTTCTGCACGCCGAGGTAGTCGTTCACGTTGGCGGCCGTGACCTTCACCGTCTTCTTGGCGCCGGTCAGGATCTCCTTCACCGCCTTCCTCGCGAGCTTGGCGATCTCGCGCTCGAGCGAGCGCACGCCGGCTTCCCGCGTGTAGCGGCGGATCATCTCGAGGAGCGCGTCGTCGCTGATCGTCCACTCGCCCGGCTCGAGGCCGTGGGCCTGCTGCTGGCCGGGGATCAAGTGGCGCTTGGCAATCTCGACCTTCTCGTCCTCGGTGTAGCCGGCGAGACGAATGATCTCCATGCGGTCCATGAGCGCCGGCGGAATGTTGAGCGTATTCGCCGTCGTCACGAACATGACGTTCGACAGGTCGTAGTCGACCTCGAGGTAATGGTCGTTGAACGTCGCATTCTGCTCGGGATCGAGCACCTCGAGGAGGGCCGCCGCCGGATCGCCGCGGAAGTCCTGCCCCATCTTGTCGATCTCGTCCAAGAGGAACAGCGGATTGACGCGCTTGGCCTTCTTCATCGACTGGATGACCTTGCCGGGCATCGAGCCGATGTAGGTGCGCCGGTGGCCGCGGATCTCGGCTTCGTCGCGCACACCGCCGAGGCTCATGCGCACGAACTCGCGGCCGGTCGCGTTCGCCATCGACTTGCCGAGCGAGGTCTTGCCGACGCCGGGCGGGCCGACGAGGCAGAGGATGGGCCCCTTGAGCTTGTTGGTGCGCGCCTGCACGGCGAGGTACTCGAGGATGCGCTCCTTCACCTTCTCGAGGCCGTAGTGCTCGGCGTCGAGAACCTGCTGCGCCTCGTCGAGGTCCTTCTTGACCTTGCCCTTGATGCCCCACGGGATCGAGAGCAGCCAGTCGAGGTAGTTGCGCACGACGGTGGCCTCGGCCGACATCGGGCTCATCTGCTTGAGCTTCTTGAGCTCGGCGAGCGCCTTGTCCTTGGCCTCCTTCGAGAGCTTCGTGTTCTCGATCTTCTCCTCGAACTCGGCGATGTCGTCGCGCTCGTCCGTGTCGCCGAGCTCCTTCTGAATGGCCTTCATCTGCTCATTCAGGTAGTACTCGCGCTGCGTCTTCTCCATCTGGCGCTTGACGCGCGAGCGGATCTTGCGCTCGACCTGGAGCACGGAGATCTCGCTCTCCATGAGGGTATAGACCTTCTCGAGCCGCTCGGAGATCACTGCCGTCTCGAGCACGTCCTGCTTGTCGGCGATCTTGATCGCGAGGTGGGAAGCGATCGTGTCGGCGAGCTTCGAATAGTCCTCGATCTGCGCCATGGTGCCGAGCACCTCGGGCGAGATCTTCTTGTTGAGCTTGACGTAGCTCTCGAACTGGGAAACGGCCGAGCGCGCGAGCGCCTCGATCTCCTCCTTCGAGCCGACGGTCTCGGTGACGCGCTCGACCTCCGCCTCGAAGTAGGCGGTGTTGGCGGTGTAGCGCAGGATCCGGGCGCGCGCCGTCCCCTCGACCAGAACCTTCACAGTTCCGTCGGGGAGCTTCAGGAGCTGGAGCACGGAAGCAAGCGTTCCGACCTGATAAATGGCATCGTTGGCCGGATCGTCGTCGCCGGCGTTCTTCTGCGCGGCAAGCAGAATCTGCTTGTCCGCGCGCATGACCTCCTCGAGCGCGTTGATCGACTTCTCGCGGCCGACGAACAGCGGCACGATCATGTAGGGAAAGACCACGATGTCTCGCAGCGGCAGAACCGGGTAGATTTCCCTTGCTCCGCCGCGATCACGGGTCTGTTTTTCATCGCTCATTTCGCCATCCGCCTCAAATTAAGATCATGCCGTCCAGCTGAACCCGTCTGAGTTTCCGACACGGCCCTTTTCTAGAGAAAACATGGGAAGACGCCGGGGCGTATCAAGAGCGCGGCCCGTGGGCGCCGCCTCCGCAAGTCGCCGACGGCCTTGGTCTCAAGAGGCCGTCGACCCTTTCTCCTCGGCGCGATCGGAGTAGATCCTGAGTGGACGTGCGCCTCCCTCGACAACCTCGGGCCCGATCACGACCTCCTCGACGCCCTTGAGCGCCGGCAGGTCGAACATCGTATCGAGCAGGATCCCTTCCATGATGGAGCGCAGGCCGCGCGCGCCGGTGCGCCGCTCGATCGCCTTGCGCGAGATCGACTTGAGCGCCTCGGCCGTGATCGTGAGCTTCACGTCCTCCATCTCGAAGAGGCGCTGGTACTGCTTGACCAGCGCGTTCTTCGGCTCGGTCAGGATCTGCACGAGAGCCGCCTCGTCCAGGTCCTCGAGCGTTGCGATCACCGGCAAGCGGCCGATGAATTCCGGGATGAGGCCGAACTTGAGGAGATCCTCCGGCTCGACCTCGCGCAGGACATCGCCCATGCGCCGCTCGTCCGGCCCCATGACGCGCGCGCTAAATCCGATCGCCGTGCCCTTGCCGCGCCGCGAGATGATCTTCTCGAGCCCGGCGAATGCCCCGCCGCAGATAAAGAGAATGTTGGTCGTGTCGACCTGCAGAAACTCCTGCTGCGGATGCTTGCGTCCACCCTGCGGGGGCACGCTTGCGACCGTGCCCTCCATAATCTTGAGAAGCGCCTGCTGCACGCCTTCGCCCGACACGTCGCGGGTGATCGACGGGTTGTCGGACTTCCTCGAGATCTTGTCGACCTCGTCGATGTAGACGATGCCGCGCTGCGCCCGCTCGACGTTGTAGTCGGCGTTCTGCAGGAGCTTCAGAATGATGTTCTCGACGTCCTCGCCGACGTAGCCCGCTTCCGTGAGCGTCGTCGCGTCGGCCATGGTGAAGGGCACGTCGAGGATGCGCGCGAGCGTCTGGGCGAGCAGCGTCTTGCCGCACCCGGTCGGACCGATGAGCAGGATGTTCGACTTGGCGAGCTCCACGTCGTTGTTCTTGGCGGCGTGGTTCAGGCGCTTGTAATGGTTGTGGACGGCGACCGAGAGCACGCGCTTGGCGTGGTCCTGGCCGATCACATACGAATCGAGGACCGAGCAGATCTCCTGGGGTGTCGGGACGCCGTCGCGCGACTTGACGAGGGTGTTCTTGTTCTCCTCGCGGATGATGTCCATGCACAGCTCGACGCACTCGTCGCAGATGAACACCGTCGGTCCGGCGATGAGCTTTCGCACCTCATGCTGGCTCTTGCCGCAGAACGAGCAATAGAGGGTGTTCTTTTCCTGAGCCATTATGTTCTCTCACCCGTGGTCAGCGCCCGGCATTCCGGTTCGAACCTCACAGTGCTACCTACGGAGCGCGCGGCCATGCCCGCCGCGGGGCACTCAATCCTCTAAGCCCAATCTGAGCACGCTAGCCTTCTCAAGATCAAGATTCGATTAACGTCTCTTCCACTCCCAGGGATTTCCGGCGTCACGATTACAACACATTTAAGGCTGCGCGCGGCCGCCGGATCACCCGAAAGACGCTTAACAAGCCCTTCAGAGGACGACAGCAAG
Source organism: uncultured Alphaproteobacteria bacterium (assembly GCA_963699485.1). Taxonomy (GTDB): domain Bacteria; phylum Pseudomonadota; class Alphaproteobacteria; order Rhizobiales; family Hyphomicrobiaceae; genus Hyphomicrobium_C. The sequence goes on from CAVOUC010000036.1 coordinate 68,035, forward strand.
AACGGGGCCAGCACCCGTTGCCTGTCGCGCCATCCCCTGGATTGCCCATCGCAAAGGCCAAGGGAGACCCTGTCGGGAGGCCTAAACCGGTTTCAGCTCTCCGGCTCTGGCCTCGACCTCCTCGCGCTGCGTCAGCACGCGGTCGACGATGCCGAAATCGCGGGCCTGCTCTGCAGTCATGAAGTAATCGCGATCCAGGGTCTTCTCGATCATTTCATAGGGCTGCGAGGTATGCTTGACGTAAACTTCGTTCAGTCGGCGTTTCATCTTGATGATGTCTTCCGCGTGCCGTTCGATATCCGACGCTTGGCCGGAGAACCCTCCGGAGGGCTGGTGGACCATGACCCGCGCGTTGGTGAGCGCATAGCGCATGCCCTTCTCGCCGGCGCACAGGAGGAGCGACCCCATCGACGCCGCCTGGCCGATGCATAGCGTCGCAATCGGCGGCTTGACGAACTGCATGGTGTCGTAAATCGCCATCCCCGACGTCACCACGCCTCCCGGCGAGTTGATGTACATCGAGATTTCCTTCTTGGGGTTCTCGGCCTCGAGGAACAGGAGCTGCATGCAGATCGACGCCGCCATGTGGTCCTCGATCGGCCCGGTGACGAAGATGATCCGCTCCTTGAGGAGGCGGGACGGCAGGTCATAGCCGCGCTCGCCGCGGGCGGTCTGCTCCACGACCATCGGCCAGAAGGTATTCGTCAACGTTGCGACGGGATCGCGCATTAGCGTCTCACTTGTTTTGTCTGCTGGCGGCTCCGGCGACCGGTCTTGCCACCCGAGAAGATTGCCCGGCTCGAAGCCTGACGGGAAGAGATCAGCATTGAGGCGGCCCGCGTCAAGACCCCATGCGGCTCGCGGCACCCCTTCGCGCTCGCGTGCGACGCAATCGGCAGCAAGTATTGCGTGCGAACCATGCCTTAAGCTTGTGCGCCCGCGCGCAATTTCGCCTCTTTACGCGTTCGTCGTCTCCTCGACCCGCTTCATCAGCTCCTCGCGCGACACCTTGCGCTCGACGGGCTTTACGGCCGCGATAATGAAGTCGATGACCTTATCCTCGAAAATCGGCGCTCTGAGCTCCTGAATAGCGCCCGGCGTCTTCTCGAAGTACTCGTAGACCAGCTTCTCCTTGCCCGGCAGCCGGCGCGCCTGCTCCATGAGGGCGCGGCGCATCTCGTCCTTCGTGACCTCGATCTTGTTCTTGTCGCCGATCTCGCCGACGACCAGCCCCAGGCGCACACGCCGCTCTGCAAACTTTTGGTACTCGGCGCGCGCCTCCTCCTCCGTCTTGCCCTCGTCGGCGAAGGTCTTGTTCTGGGACTTGAGACTGTCGTTGAGCTGCTTCCAGATGGCCTCGAACTCGCGCTCGACGAGGGTCGGCGGCAGCTCGAAGTCGTGGGCTTTCTCGAGCGCATCCAAGAGCTCGCGCTTCATCTTGAGCCGGGCCGCCTGATCATACTCGCGCTTCAGGCCCTCGGAGATGAGCTTCTTCAGGTGATCGAGGCTCTCGGTTCCCATCTGCTTGGCGAAATCCTCGTCGATCGCCGGCGTCACCGGCTTCTCGACCTCCTTCACGGTCACGTCGAAGACAGCCTCCTTGCCGGCGAGCGCCTCGACCGGATAATTCTCCGGAAACGTTCCCTTGACCTCGCGCCGTTCGCCCTTCTTGGCGCCCTTCAAGCCCTCCTCGAATCCGGGAATGAAGCCCGCATTGCCGATGACAAGGCTCAAGCCCTCGCCCTTGCCGTGCTCGAAGGGCTGGCCGTCGACGGTCCCTTCGAAATCGATCGTGACGCGGTCGCCGACGCCGGCCTCGCGGCCCTCCTCGGGATGGAACGTCTGATTACGTTCGGCGAGCCCCGCGAGCGCGGTCGCGATCGCCTCCTCGTCGACGTCGGCGACGAGGCGCTCGAGCTTCAGCGAGGCGAAGTCGGCGATCTTCACCTCGGGCAGCACCTCGAAGCTCATCTCGTAGGCGAGATCCGCCTTGCCCTCGAACACCTGCTCGATGTCGCCCTGCCCCTCGGCCAGCGCGATCGCCGGCTGCATGGCGGGGCGCTCCTTGCGCTCGGCAATCGCCTTCGAGCTCGTCTCGCGGATCGTCTCCTCGAGCACGTTGCTCATGAGCGAGCGCCCGAACACCTTCTTGATGTGGGCGACGGGAACCTTGCCTTTGCGGAAGCCCTTGATCTGGACCTGGTCCTTCATCTTGCCGAGATGCGTCGTGAAGCGCTCGCCGAGCTCGTCGGCGCCGACCACGACCTTGAGCTTACGCTTCAAGCCTTCAGCGCTCGTTTCAATGACTTGCATCCAACTCCATGCCTCTCTGTCTCGGCCCCGGCCGTCTCCCGCCCGCCCCCTCGAAGAACTGGTGCGGACGGAGGGACTTGAACCCCCACGGCTTTTGGCCACGAGAACCTAAATCTCGCGTGTCTACCAATTTCACCACGTCCGCTGGCCACCCCCGCCGGCTGGTGGCGCTCGGTCGGCGCAGGACTGCGACATATACTAGGCGGGCTTTGCCGAGATCAATCGCAATATGGACTGATCGTCTCTGTCGGCAAGCCGTTCAGGCGGGCGGACTTTCTGGCGCGGGCTCGGGGCTGGGCACGGCGGCGGCACCCCGGCCCGAAAAGCTGCGCACGAGCACGTAGAACACCGGGGTGAACACGAGCCCGAACAGCGTGACGCCGAGCATGCCGGCAAAGACCGCCGTGCCGAGCGATTGGCGCATCTCGGCGCCGGCCCCGGTCGCAAGCAGGAGCGGCACGACGCCGAGAATGAAGGCGAGCGACGTCATGAGAATGGGCCGCAGGCGCGTGCGCGCCGCCTCGACGGCGGCCTCGAAGCGGTTGAGGCCGTGCTGCTCCTCGCCCTGCTTGGCGAACTCGACGATGAGGATCGCGTTCTTTGCGGCAAGGCCGACCAGCACGACCAGACCGATCTCGACCAGGATGTTGCGGTCGAGGCCGCGGAAATTCACGCCGATCATAGAGGCATAGATGCACATCGGGACGATGAGGATGACGGCGAGCGGCAACAGCCAGCTCTCGTAGAGCGCGGCGAGCAGGAGAAAAACGAAAACAACAGCCAGGCCGAAGGCGATCGCGGCCGTATTTCCCGCGAGCTTCTCCTGCAGGGCGATCTCGGTCCACTCGAATCCGAAGCCGGTCGGGAGCTTGCTGTCGGCGATCTGCTCGATCGCGGCGATCCCCTGTCCGGACGAAAACCCTCGCGCCAGCGCCACCTGGACCTCGGCCGCCGGGTAGAGGTTGTAGCGGGGCACGCGATAGGGCCCCGATGTGTCCTGGAAGGTGGCGACGGAGCCGATCGGGACCATTTGTCCGTCGTTGTTGACGGTGCGCAGGTTGGCCACGTCCCTGAGCGTCAGGCGATAGGGATTGTCGGCCTGCGCCGTGACGCGGTAGGTGCGCCCGAGCACGTTGAAATCGTTGATGTAGTCGGAGCCCATGTAGATCTGCAGCGTCTCGAACACGCGGCTGATCGGAACGCCGAGCTGCTCGGCCTTCGTCCGGTCGATATCGGCATAGATCTCCGGCGTCTTGGTATTGAACAGCGTAAACGCCTGCACGATGCCCGGCGTGTGCGCCGCCGTGCCCGCCACCGTCCACGCCGCCCCCTCGAGCGCCGGCAGACCCCGCCCGCCGCGATCCTGCACGTAGCCCTTGAGGCCGCCGCCCGTGCCGATCCCCGGGACCGACGGCGGCTCGATGACGAGGACGAACGCCTCGCGCAGGCCGGCCATCTGCTGGCGCAGGTCGGCCAGGATCTGATCCTTGGTGAGCCCTTCGCGCTCTCGCTCCTCGAACGACTTGAGGCGCACGAAGATGACGCCGCCGTTCGGCGCATTGGTGAACGTCGCGCCGTCGAAGCCGACGAACTGGACCGCGTCCTCGACGCCGGGGCGGCCCTTGAGGATGTCGGCCGCCTTGCGCACCACCGCGTCCGTCCGGTCGAGCGCGGATCCCGGCGGGAGCTGGAAGGCGACGATGAAGTAGGTGCGATCGAGCTGCGGGATGAGGCCGGTCGGGGTCGCGGCAAGGCGATCGTAGGTGAGGTAGAGGAGCCCCGCATAGACGACGAGCAGGATCGTGACCATGCGAATGAGGCGGCCGGTGAGCCAGGCATAGCCGTGGGAGAGCGCGGAGAAGGCGCGATTGAAGCCGGCGAAGAAGCCGCGCACCGGCGCCGTCAGCACATAGAGGATCCCGCGCTTCCTCTGCTCGGTGTGCGGCTTCAAGAGAAGCGCGGCCATGGCCGGCGAGAGGGTCAGCGACACGAAGCACGAGATCGCCGTCGACCCGGCGATGGTGATGGCGAACTGCCGGTAGAACGAGCCCTGCAGTCCCGAAATGAATGCCGTGGGTAGGAACACGCCGATCAGCACCAGCGAGATCGCGATCAGCGCGCCGCCGACCTCGTCCATCGTCTTGTGGGCGGCCTCCTTCGGCGAGAGGCCCTGGGCCAGGTAGCGCTCGACGTTCTCGACGACGACGATGGCGTCGTCGACGACGATGCCGATCGCGAGCACGAGGCCGAACAGCGACAGCGTGTTGAGCGAGATCCCGGCCGCGCCCATGACCGCGAACGAGCCGATGAGAGACACGGGGATGGCGAGAATGGGGATGATCGCCGCCCGCCACGTCTGCAGGAACAGGATGACGACGATCACGACGAGCGCCATCGCCTCGAACAGCGTGTGCACGACGGCGTCGATCGAGAACTGGATGAACTCGGTCGGGTTGTAGACGATCGTATAGGCGACGCCCGGCGGGAAATCCTTGGCGAGCTCCGCTCATGGTCTGCTTGACGGCAGCCGCCGTCGCCAAGGCGTTGGAGCCGGGCCGCTGATAGATGACGAGCGCCGTCGCCATCTTGTTGTTGAGGTAGGCGTTGACGGTGTAGTCCTGCGACCCGAGCTCGACGCGGGCGATGTCGCGGATGCGGATGAACGAGCCGTTCGGCTCCGCGCGCACGACGATGTTCTCGAACTGCTCGGTGTCGGTCAGCCGCCCGAGCGTCTTCACCGTCAACTGGAATGCTCCCGGCGACTTCGCCGGCGGCTGGTTGATAGCGCCCGCCGCCACCTGCAGATTGGCCGCTCTCACCGCCGCCACCACGTCGGTGGCCGTGAGCGAGCGCGCCGGCGAGCTTGTCGGGATCGAGCCAGATGCGCATCGAATAGTCGCGTGCGCCGAAGATGCGCACATCGCCGACGCCGTCGACGCGCGCGATCACGTCCTTCACGTAGAGCGTCGCATAGTTCGAAATGTATTGCTGATCGCGCGTTCCGTCCGGCGAGATCATGTGCACGACCATCATCAGATCGGGCGAGGCCTTGCGCACGACGAGGCCCAGCGCGCGAACCTGCTCGGGAAGGCGCGGCTCGGCGACCTGAACGCGGTTCTGCACGAGCACCTGCGCCTGATCGATGTCGGTGCCGGGCTTGAACACGACGTTGATCGAGAGCCGTCCGTCGCCCGTCGACTGCGACGTGATGTAGAGCATGTCGTCGACGCCGTTCACCTCCTGCTCGATCGGAGTGGCGACGGTCTCGGCGATCACCTGCGCGGAGGCGCCCGGATAGGTGGCGCTGATGTTCACCGTCGGCGGCGCGATCTCCGGGTATTCGGCGATGGGCAGAGAGAGACCCGCAATGGCGCCGACGATGAGGATGATCAGCGATAGGACGGAGGCAAAGATCGGATGGTCGATGAAGAAGTGCGGAAAGCGCATCGGTGGTGCCTTATGCCGGTTGCCGCCGCGTCACTGGTCGGCGGCGACCGCTCTGATCTCGCCAGGCTCGGACGCGACCATCACTCCGGGCCGCACCATGGGATTTGCAATGCCGTCGATGATCACTCTGTCGTCCTTGTCGAGCCCCGCGCTGACGACGCGAAGTCCGTCGTCGAGAGGTCCCAACTTCACCGGCTTGGCGACGACCTTCCCGTCTGCGTCCACGGTCAGAACGATCTTTCGCATCTGATCGGACATGACGGCCGCGTCGGGGATCAGAAGCGCGTCGACGTCGCCGCCGAATAGCTGCAGTCGCCCGAACACGCCAGGCACCAGCAGCTCGTCCTTGTTGTCGAGGATGGCGCGTCCGCGCATCGTGCCGGACCGCCCGTTCATCTGATTGTCGACGAAAGTCCATCCGCCCCTCGTGGCTGAAGGTATCCTCGTCGGCGAGCTTGACGCGCACCGGGTTGGCAACCTCGCGCGAGGACGGCCGCGCGCCGCTCTTATAGAGGCGCGCGTAGCGCAAATAGTCGGCCTCCGAAGCATCGAACACGAAGTGGATGGGATCGAGCGACACGATCGTGGTGAGCACCGTCTCGCTCGCCACCACCAGGTTGCCGGGATCGACTTTCTTGTCGGAGATTCGCCCCTCGACGGGGGCCGTGACGACGGTCCACTCGAGATTGAGCTGCAGCCGTCCTGAGGGCGGCCTCGGCGGACTGCTGCTGGGCTTGCGCGATAGCGAGGTTGGCGGCCCGCTGCGTATAGTCGCGCTCCGTCACCGCCCCCGATTTGACGAGGGGGGCGGCGCGGTCGACTTCCGTCTCCTGGAAGGCGACTTGGGCTTTGGTGCGCGCGACCTCGGCTTGCGCAGCTTCCACGGCGAGCTTGAAGGGGCGTTGATCGAGGGTGAATAGGGGCCGACCCGCCTTGATGATCTCGCCGTCCTTAAAGTGGACCTCCTCGATGAAGCCCGAGACGCGAGGCCGCACCTGGACGGCTTCGATCGCTTCGAAGTGGCCGGAGAACTCGTCCCAGGTCGTGATGCGCTTGGCGATCGGCTGGGCAACGGTCACGGGCGGCGGCGGCGGGGGCGCCTGTGCGGCCGCCGCTCCCGCAGAGAGGCATAGCGCGAGCGAGGCCATCGCGGCAGCTCGAGGCCGCGCGCAAGACCGCGTCGAGGTAGCGATTTTCATAAGCATTTGAGGTTAATGGCACAGGTCCAGAGCGTCGCACAAGCGTCTGCCGAGACGGCAAGTCAAATGTGGCATCGACATGGCCGCGCGCCAAGTCTCGCAATGTCCAGTCGCGCAATGTAGAGCGGCTCATGGATCGCGGGACGATCCCATCTCAGACGATCTCCTCTGCCTCCGTTGCACCGTTCACCGTTTCGGACTATCTGCCCAGTTCTGCTAAGACCTCGGAAGCGTGCAATGGCCGGGCTCAATCGGCGCGAACTCCTCAAACGTCTCGCGGGCGGCGTGGTCGCCGCTGGGCTGGCGCCTGTCACTCATGCAAGAGGTGCGGCCCTCGCCCCGACGCGCGCCGCGCTCGGCGAGCCACAGCCGTTCTCCTTCGACAAGCTGAAGGAGACAGCCAGAGCCTTGGCCGCCTCGCCATGGCGTCCGGCCGAGCGAACCGGCCTCGAGCCCTTGTCGCGCATCGACTACGACGCCTATCAGCAGATCCGCTTCCGCAGCGATTCCACGCTGATGCTCGGCGGCGAGCTTTACCCGGTACAGCTCTTCCACCTCAGCGATACCTTCCGCGATCCCGTGCGCATCCACCTCGTCGAGCGGGAGCTCGCGCGCGAGGTGATCTACAGCGCCGCGCTCTTCGATGCACCCCCCGATCACCCGGCGCGCACGCTCCCGGACGGGATTGGCTTTGCCGGCTTTCGTGTCATGGACCGGGATCTCAAGACCGATTGGCTGTCGTTTCTCGGCGCCTCGTATTTCCGCACGTCCGGTCCCTATAACCAGTACGGACTTTCCGCCCGCGGCCTCGCCATCGACACCGGCCTCGCGACCCCCGAGGAGTTCCCTCGCTTCACCGACGTTCTGGCTCGAGGAGCCCCAAGACGCCGGGGCGCCATTTTCTCGTCTGCGCCCTCCTCGACAGCCCGAGCGTCGCCGGCGCCTACAGGATGACGGCCCGTCGGACGAGCGAGGGAAGCGACGTGCCTCGCGTCGTCATGGAGATCGAGGCCGAGCTGTTCGCGCGCCGCGACATTGCGCGGCTCGGCATCGCGCCGTTCTCCAGCATGTTCTGGTACGGGGAGACGGGCGCGCGCCAGGCGCTCGACTGGAGGCCCGAGATCCACGATTCGGACGGCCTTGCGCTCTGGACGGGCGCGGGCGAGCGCATCTGGCGCCCGCTCAACAATCCTCCGCGCGTGACGACCAACACTTTCGTCGACCGCGACGTGAAGGGCTTCGGCCTCCTCCAGCGCGACCGCGATTTCGTGCACTATCTCGACGACGGCGTCTTCTACGAGCGCCGACCCTCAGTGTGGGTCGAGCCGGCCGAGCCGTGGGGCGAAGGCGCCGTGCATCTTCTCGAAATACCGACCGACGACGAGATCCACGACAACATCGCCGTCTACTGGTGCCCGAGCGAGCCGTTCAGGGCCGGCGCGGTGCGCCGCTACAGCTATCGCCTGTCGTGGCTGGACGCGATCCCGTTCCCCGCCAATCTCGCGCGCGCCACCGCCACGTGGACCGGCCGTGGCGGGCGCCCCGGCGCGCGCCGTCCGAGCGGGCTGCGCAAGTTCGTCATTGATTTTCAGGGCCCCGTGCTCGACGGGCTCGGCCGCGACGACGGCGTCGAGGTCGTCGTCACGAACTCGCGCGGCGAGGTGTCCAACGCCTACGCCCACCCCGTCGTCGATCAGCGCGAGCGCTGGCGGGCACTCTTCGATCTCGATGTCGCGGGCCCCGAAGTCGTCGACATGCGCGCCTACCTTAAACGGGGCACAACGGCGCTGACCGAGACCTGGGTCTTTCAGTATTTTCCCGACACTTAAGGCGCGAGCCAAGGTTTCCTTGGCGTCGGCTACTTCTTCGCCGGACCGGTCTCGACCGGCGTCTCGCGCCCCGTCTGTCCCCACTCGGCCCATGCGCCGTCGTAGACGGCGGCGTTCGTCTGGCCGACCACGGCGAGCGCGAGGGAGAGCATCGAGGCGGTGACGCCCGAGCCGCACGTCGTCACCACCGGCTCCTGCGGATCGATCCCGGCATCGCGGAAGATCTTCTCGAGCTCGCCCTTCGATTTGAGCGTCCCGTCGGCGTTGAGGATCGTCGCCGACGGCACGTTCTTGGCGCCCGGAATGTGCCCTAGCCGAAGGCCCGGCCGCGGCTCGGGCTCCGTCCCCTCGAAGCGGCCCTTGGGGCGCGCGTCGACGATCTGCATGTCGCCCTTGGCGACATAGGACCTCATGTCGTCGATGTCGCGCACGAGCGAGCCGTTCAAGAGCGGCGTGAAGTGGCGCGCCGTGCGCGGAACCGGCGGGCCGTCCTCGAGCGGGCGCCCCTCCGCCTTCCACTTCTTGAGCCCGCCGTTCAAGACGGCGACGTCCTGATGGCCCATGGCGCGAAACGTCCACCATGCGCGCGCCGCCGAGAAGAGGCCGAGCGTGTCGTAGACGACGATGCGCATGCCGTCGCCGACCCCCATCTTCTTCATGCGGGAAGCAAACTTGACGGTCGAGGGAAGCATGTGCGGGAGCGGCGACGTCTCGTCGATGAGGTCGTCGATGTCGAAGAACAGCGCGCCCGGGATGTGCTCGGCGAGATACTCGGCCTTGGGGTCGCGCCCTGCGGTCGGCAGGTGCCAGGAGGCGTCGAAGACGATGAGGTCGGGGGCATCGAGATGGGCGGCGAGCCACTCCGTCTCGACGATCCAGTTCTTCGCGCTCACAGCCACGTGATCCTCCTTGTCTCGGGGGCGCCCGCCATCGCGCGGCGCCGCGCGGCCGCGGCCGGTCCCGACCGCGCTCGAATAGTCTCAACTCCGCCGGAAACCGGGCCGTCACGCTCGATCAGCGCCCGCAGGCCCCGCGCGCGGGCGACACCCTAATGGCGGCCTCGGGCGCCCGCA